>NZ_SPJX01000669.1 GCF_004458765.1 Microvirga pakistanensis
CGTCCTCTCGCATGAGATCGCCCATGTCACCCTCCGCCATGCGTCGCAGCGCAGCGAGCTGCAGGCGCGCTCGGAGCTGATCGAGCGCGTGGCCGAGAACGTCCTGAACGAGTCCCGGGAGGCCGCGGTGGTGCAGGACCAGGCCCGGTCGACGCTCGCGAGCTTCTCCCGCTCGCAGGAGCTGGAGGCGGATCAGACCGGCATCACGGTGCTGGCCCGCGCC
>NZ_SPJX01000540.1 GCF_004458765.1 Microvirga pakistanensis
CGTCCGCGACGCCTGCCACCGTTGCCGCCGTCGATAGTCAGAATGTCCTGCTGTGGGAGGAGTTCTCGGGCCGCTTCGAGGCGGTCGAGCGGGTGGAGCTGCGTCCCCGGGTTCCCGGCGCCATCGAGTCGATCCATTTTCGGGAGGGGTCACTGGTGAAGAAGGGCGATCTCCTCTTCATCATCGATCCCGCACCATACATCGCAGAGGTCGAGAAGGCGGA
>NZ_SPJX01000657.1 GCF_004458765.1 Microvirga pakistanensis
CGTCCGCGACGCCTGCCACCGTTGCCGCCGTCGATAGTCAGAATGTCCTGCTGTGGGAGGAGTTCTCGGGCCGCTTCGAGGCGGTCGAGCGGGTGGAGCTGCGTCCCCGGGGTCCCGGCGCCATCGAGTCGATCCATTTTCGGGAGGGGTCACTGGTGAAGAAGGGCGATCTCCTCTTCATCATCGATCCCGCACCATACATCGCAGAGGTCGAGAAGGCGGA
>NZ_SPJX01000480.1 GCF_004458765.1 Microvirga pakistanensis
CGTCTCACCGGAGGCGCATGTGGGCGGACCGCTCGCCCTCGTGCGTACGGACGACATCATCACCGTGGACATTCCCGCACGCCGCATCACCCTCGAAGTCTCCGACGAGGACCTCGAGATGAGGCGCGCCTTGCTGCCCCCGCCCAAGCCGCGCTTCGAGCGCGGCTACGGCTGGATGTTCACCAAGCACATCCGCCAGGCCCATGAAGGCTGCGACTTTGAC
>NZ_SPJX01000372.1 GCF_004458765.1 Microvirga pakistanensis
CGTCTGGCGCAGGGCTCCGCGCGCGAACAGGGTCTGGCTCAGCACCTTGCCGGCGGTGGCGAAGGGCAGGCCGAGGCTGAGCGCCGCGAGCACCTGCGCGGTACCGGCGGAATCGGCCGGCAGGAACGCTCCGCGTTCGAAGAGAACCGTCGTGACGGGGACACTCAGGATCAGCAGGGCGGCGCCCGCCGGGAGGGCGAGCAGCAGCGCCATCTCCAGGGCC
>NZ_SPJX01000721.1 GCF_004458765.1 Microvirga pakistanensis
CGTCTGGCGCAGGGCTCCGCGCGCGAACAGGGTCTGGCTCAGCACCTTGCCGGCGGTGGCGAAGGGCAGGCCGAGGCTGAGCGCCGCGAGCACCTGCGCGGTACCGGCGGACTCGGCCGGCAGGAACGCTCCGCGTTCGAAGAGAACCGTCGTGACGGGGACACTCAGGATCAGCAGGGCGGCGCCCGCCGGGAGGGCGAGCAGCAGCGCCATCTCCAGGGCC
>NZ_SPJX01000281.1 GCF_004458765.1 Microvirga pakistanensis
CGTCGAGAGCATCATTGCCAACGATATGCTCAACGGCGAAGCGATCCGCCTCGACGGCGCCCTGCGCATGCAGCCGAAATAAGGGCTACAGCATCGGACCCAAATGTGAACTTGCACTATTAGGGCCCATCCGATGCTTCCTCTCTTGAATGAGAGCATCGCTGAGCGGGACACCGGAACCACTTTTCGCTGACGCGGCCCTCTAGGTCCGCACGATGCTCTA
>NZ_SPJX01000498.1 GCF_004458765.1 Microvirga pakistanensis
CGTCGAGAGCATCATTGCCAACGATATGCTCAACGGCGAAGCGATCCGCCTCGACGGCGCCCTGCGCATGCAGCCGAAATAAGGGCTACAGCATCGGACCCAAATGTGAACGTGCACTATTAGGGCCCATCCGATGCTTCCTCTCTTGAATGAGAGCATCGCTGAGCGGGACACCGGAACCACTTTTCGCTGACGCGGCCCTCTAGGTCCGCACGATGCTCTA
>NZ_SPJX01000605.1 GCF_004458765.1 Microvirga pakistanensis
CGTGAGTTCCTATGGCGACTGGGGCGTCTACACGGCCCAGACCGGGCGATCGAAGATCTGCTATGCGCTCAGCCAGCCCCAGGAACGCCTGCCGAAAAACCTGAATCGCGATCCCGCGTATCTCTTCGTGTCCTTCCGTCCGGCCGAGAACGTGAAGAACGAGGTCGCCCTCGTGCTGGGCTTCACGGCCAAGGAGAACGGCCTGGCTTCGGCGGCCGTCGGC
>NZ_SPJX01000212.1 GCF_004458765.1 Microvirga pakistanensis
CGTGAGTTCCTATGGCGACTGGGGCGTCTACACGGCCCAGACCGGGCGATCGAAGATCTGCTATGCGCTCAGCCAGCCCCAGGAACGCCTGCCGAAAAACCTGAATCGCGAGCCCGCGTATCTCTTCGTGTCCTTCCGTCCGGCCGAGAACGTGAAGAACGAGGTCGCCCTCGTGCTGGGCTTCACGGCCAAGGAGAACGGCCTGGCTTCGGCGGCCGTCGGC
>NZ_SPJX01000230.1 GCF_004458765.1 Microvirga pakistanensis
CGGAGCCGACCAGGTTCTCGCCTGCGGATCGATCGTGTTCCACAAGGCGCCCGATCGCGAAGCCGCGCGCCGCCAGCTCCTGGCGCTTTCCGGAACGAGCCACACCCTCCATTCCGCCTTTGCGCTCGCCATCGCCGGCACGGTGGTGGAGAGCTTCGTGGCCACGGCGACTCTGACCATGCGGCCGCTCACGGACGAGTCCATCGATCTTTATCTGAATCTC
>NZ_SPJX01000436.1 GCF_004458765.1 Microvirga pakistanensis
CGGAGCCGACCAGGTTCTCGCCTGCGGATCGATCGTGTTCCACAAGGCGCCCGATCGCGAAGCCGCGCGCCGCCAGCTCCTGGCGCTTTCCGGAACGAGCCACACCCTCCAGTCCGCCTTTGCGCTCGCCATCGCCGGCACGGTGGTGGAGAGCTTCGTGGCCACGGCGACTCTGACCATGCGGCCGCTCACGGACGAGTCCATCGATCTTTATCTGAATCTC
>NZ_SPJX01000115.1 GCF_004458765.1 Microvirga pakistanensis
CGGCACGGCTCCTCGGCTTGCCAACACGGTGGCGCAATCCCCGCATGTGCTCGACGTGCTCATCGACCCTGCCTTCGGCATTCCGCTGGTGGATGAATCGGCGATCGAGGAACAGCTGCTGCAGATCATCGGCAATCCCGAGAACTACGAGGACTTCCTCGACCGCGCCCGCGACGCGGCCCGGCAGATGCGTTTCATCACGGGCGCGCGGCTTCTCTCCGGC
>NZ_SPJX01000462.1 GCF_004458765.1 Microvirga pakistanensis
CGGCACGGCTCCTCGGCTTGCCAACACGGTGGCGCAATCCCCGCATGTGCTCGACGTGCTCATCGACCCTGCCTTCGGCATTCCGCTGGTGGATGAATCGGCGATCGAGGACCAGCTGCTGCAGATCATCGGCAATCCCGAGAACTACGAGGACTTCCTCGACCGCGCCCGCGACGCGGCCCGGCAGATGCGTTTCATCACGGGCGCGCGGCTTCTCTCCGGC
>NZ_SPJX01000675.1 GCF_004458765.1 Microvirga pakistanensis
CGGCCGCGCCACGGAATTCGACCGTCGTGTCCTGAACCGTGCCATGGCGGTGGCCTACCACCTCATTACCAAGGGCAGCGAGGCCATTGTCGGAGTGAATCTGACGCCCCATTCCGTTCGGGAGCCGGGCTTCCTGTGGTCGCTGACGGGCGTCATGGACGCCGCACCCGAGACCCTGGGCAAGGTCGTGCTCGAGTTCCCGCAGGAATGCTGGCGCGAGCTC
>NZ_SPJX01000183.1 GCF_004458765.1 Microvirga pakistanensis
CGGCCGCGCCACGGAATTCGACCGTCGTGTCCTGAACCGTGCCATGGCGGTGGCCTACCACCTCATTACCAAGGGCAGCGAGGCCATTGTCGGAGTGAATCTGACGCCCCAGTCCGTTCGGGAGCCGGGCTTCCTGTGGTCGCTGACGGGCGTCATGGACGCCGCACCCGAGACCCTGGGCAAGGTCGTGCTCGAGTTCCCGCAGGAATGCTGGCGCGAGCTC
>NZ_SPJX01000350.1 GCF_004458765.1 Microvirga pakistanensis
CGGCTTGTCCGGGTAGAGCTTCGACATGTCGCGACCCACCATGAGGCGCGCCATCTCGAGCGGCTCGAGGCCCTCGGTGTCGCGTGTCGCGATATGGCGGCCGTCGCGCAGGACCGTGACTCGGTCCGAAATGGCCTTCACCTCGTTGAGCCGATGGGAGATGTAGAGCACGGCCACACCATGCTCGCGCAGCTTGCGGATGATGGTGAAAAGGCTTTCCGCC
>NZ_SPJX01000095.1 GCF_004458765.1 Microvirga pakistanensis
CGGCTTGTCCGGGTAGAGCTTCGACATGTCGCGACCCACCATGAGGCGCGCCATCTCGAGCGGCTCGAGGCCCTCGGTGTCGCGTGTCGCGATATGGCGGCCGTCGCGCAGCACCGTGACTCGGTCCGAAATGGCCTTCACCTCGTTGAGCCGATGGGAGATGTAGAGCACGGCCACACCATGCTCGCGCAGCTTGCGGATGATGGTGAAAAGGCTTTCCGCC
>NZ_SPJX01000208.1 GCF_004458765.1 Microvirga pakistanensis
CGGCGATGGCTCAGAAGCACCATCACGCCGAGGAGACGCCAGTCATGCGCTCGCCGCCGGAGGGTTCGCGGCCGGAGCACATCCGGCAGGAGGCGGAGCCAATGGGCGGGAACGTGATCCCGCTGTTCCCGCGACAGCGTGCAGCGCCCGGAACGACCCACGAACCGCCGAAGCCCGATGACGACAATCCAGGACCGCGAGCGGCATGAGCCGCAACGAGTCC
>NZ_SPJX01000453.1 GCF_004458765.1 Microvirga pakistanensis
CGGCGATGGCTCAGAAGCACCATCACGCCGAGGAGACGCCAGTCATGCGCTCGCCGCCGGAGGGTTCGCGGCCGGAGCACATCCGGCAGGAGGCGGAGCCAATGGGCGGGACCGTGATCCCGCTGTTCCCGCGACAGCGTGCAGCGCCCGGAACGACCCACGAACCGCCGAAGCCCGATGACGACAATCCAGGACCGCGAGCGGCATGAGCCGCAACGAGTCC
>NZ_SPJX01000099.1 GCF_004458765.1 Microvirga pakistanensis
CGGGAAAGATGCTCCTCCGCCGGGTCGCGCTGAAAAACTCACCGATGTAAGAGCCTTCTCGAAAGAAATGACAGAATCGCTTCAAACCCTTGCTTCAAAGCAGTTGAGGACAGGTTAACCATGCAGCAAAGCGTCACAGTCGGGTCGGGTTCCGACGAACGCCGGATCGCCGTGCTCCATCGGGAGGGCAAGGGGCCGCCGGTGGTCTGGATCGGCGGCTTCA
>NZ_SPJX01000601.1 GCF_004458765.1 Microvirga pakistanensis
CGGGAAAGATGCTCCTCCGCCGGGTCGCGCTGAAAAACTCACCGATGTAAGAGCCTTCTCGAAAGAAATGACAGAATCGCTTCAAACCCTTGCTTCAAAGCAGTTGAGGACCGGTTAACCATGCAGCAAAGCGTCACAGTCGGGTCGGGTTCCGACGAACGCCGGATCGCCGTGCTCCATCGGGAGGGCAAGGGGCCGCCGGTGGTCTGGATCGGCGGCTTCA
>NZ_SPJX01000409.1 GCF_004458765.1 Microvirga pakistanensis
CGGGCTCATCGGCCTGCTGTCGGCCCTGATGGGCATCGGCGGCGGCCAGCTCTCGAACCTGTTCATGACCTTCTACAGCCGCCCCATCCACCAGGCGGTGGCCACCTCCTCGGGCTTGGGCATCCTGATCTCGATCCCGGGCGCGCTCGGCTACGTCTATGCCGGCTGGCCGCACATGGCCGAGTACCCCGACGTGATCGCCTTCCAGCCGCCCCTGGCGCTC
>NZ_SPJX01000418.1 GCF_004458765.1 Microvirga pakistanensis
CGGGCTCATCGGCCTGCTGTCGGCCCTGATGGGCATCGGCGGCGGCCAGCTCTCGAACCTGTTCATGACCTTCTACAGCCGCCCCATCCACCAGGCGGTGGCCACCTCCTCAGGCTTGGGCATCCTGATCTCGATCCCGGGCGCGCTCGGCTACGTCTATGCCGGCTGGCCGCACATGGCCGAGTACCCCGACGTGATCGCCTTCCAGCCGCCCCTGGCGCTC
>NZ_SPJX01000262.1 GCF_004458765.1 Microvirga pakistanensis
CGGGGTGTGCGAGATCGTGCGGCGCGCACCGCAGCGCCAGCGCCAGATCGACGGCGAGATCGTTCTAGCCTTGCAGGGGCTCCCCGTCGCGGGTTTCGACAAGCTCATCTCAGTCGATGTGGAGGCGCTCGCCAAAGCCGGTGCGCTGCAGCAGCACGGGGTGATCGAGATCGACGGCCCGCGCGCGCCTGCAAAAGGCGGGGCGGCAGCGGCGGCGGACGTC
>NZ_SPJX01000377.1 GCF_004458765.1 Microvirga pakistanensis
CGGGGTGTGCGAGATCGTGCGGCGCGCACCGCAGCGCCAGCGCCAGATCGACGGCGAGATCGTTCTAGCCTTGCAGGGGCTCCCCGTCGCGGGTTTCGACAAGCTCATCTCCGTCGATGTGGAGGCGCTCGCCAAAGCCGGTGCGCTGCAGCAGCACGGGGTGATCGAGATCGACGGCCCGCGCGCGCCTGCAAAAGGCGGGGCGGCAGCGGCGGCGGACGTC
>NZ_SPJX01000383.1 GCF_004458765.1 Microvirga pakistanensis
TACTCATGCGGCTGCTTGCACAAGCAGCACATTGAGCACCCTCTATTTAGAGTTTGGGGGACTCGAGAGCCTCGGCACCACATCGCGACCGGCAACCACGCCCGGTCCGCAAGGGCCCGGGAAGAAGCTACGGAGTCTGCGAAGAGCCTCGCCTCCCTAAGCGAAGCCGTTAAAAACCGAAGCCAATTCAAATCATAGAGTGCAAATGCGCCTTTAGCAACGA
>NZ_SPJX01000490.1 GCF_004458765.1 Microvirga pakistanensis
TACTCATGCGGCTGCTTGCACAAGCAGCACATTGAGCACCCTCTATTTAGAGTTTGGGGGACTCGAGAGCCTCGGCACCACATCGCGACCGGCAACCACGCCCGGTCCGCACGGGCCCGGGAAGAAGCTACGGAGTCTGCGAAGAGCCTCGCCTCCCTAAGCGAAGCCGTTAAAAACCGAAGCCAATTCAAATCATAGAGTGCAAATGCGCCTTTAGCAACGA
>NZ_SPJX01000294.1 GCF_004458765.1 Microvirga pakistanensis
TACGCAGCATGCCGCTCGGCCGACCACGCATTTCGCCTACGGCTTCCATTGCCGCACCGAGATCATCGAGCGCCGGTCGCACCGACTGATAGAGCCTCTCCCCAGCCTCGGTGAGATGGAGGCTGCGGGTCGTACGCTGAATCAGGGCAACACCCATCCGCTCCTCAAGCCGTCGGATAGCCTGGCTGACGGCGGAGCGGGTTACATCCAAGCGCTCGCTTGC
>NZ_SPJX01000206.1 GCF_004458765.1 Microvirga pakistanensis
TACGCAGCATGCCGCTCGGCCGACCACGCATTTCGCCTACGGCTTCCATTGCCGCACCGAGATCATCGAGCGCCGGTCGCACCGACTGATAGAGCCTCTCCCCAGCCTCGGGGAGATGGAGGCTGCGGGTCGTACGCTGAATCAGGGCAACACCCATCCGCTCCTCAAGCCGTCGGATAGCCTGGCTGACGGCGGAGCGGGTTACATCCAAGCGCTCGCTTGC
>NZ_SPJX01000396.1 GCF_004458765.1 Microvirga pakistanensis
TAGCTCCACTGCTCGCCCTGGGTGAAGCCGCGCCAGAAGATGCCTACCCTGGGGCCTTGGAAGATTCGTCGGATCTCCATCGCCACGTAGGCCCATTGCAGCACCAAGCTCAGGATGGCCGAAGCGACGGCATAGGAAGCGGGCCGCGTATTCCGCTCCACAGAGGCCAAGCCAGCCGCCAGGATCGAGGGCAGAAGATAGGCCGCGATCAGACTGTTGAAGA
>NZ_SPJX01000110.1 GCF_004458765.1 Microvirga pakistanensis
TAGCTCCACTGCTCGCCCTGGGTGAAGCCGCGCCAGAAGATGCCTACCCTGGGGCCTTGGAAGATTCGTCGGATCTCCATCGCCACGTAGGCCCATTGCAGCACCAAGCTCCGGATGGCCGAAGCGACGGCATAGGAAGCGGGCCGCGTATTCCGCTCCACAGAGGCCAAGCCAGCCGCCAGGATCGAGGGCAGAAGATAGGCCGCGATCAGACTGTTGAAGA
>NZ_SPJX01000037.1 GCF_004458765.1 Microvirga pakistanensis
TCACGAGCTTCACCGTGAAGGTCTCGTCGGGCTCGAAGGCGAGCTCTTCGATCGTTGGCACGTTGAAGCCGCGCGTGCCCACGAAACCGGCGGCGATGTTCAGGGTGTACGTTCCCACCGAGACGTCACCCGTCGAGGTCGAGCCATGGATGACTTGGTAGGTGACGGTCAGCCGCTCCGCAGGAGGCTCCGACAGCGTGAGCCTGAAGTTCGCATTGCCGCC
>NZ_SPJX01000682.1 GCF_004458765.1 Microvirga pakistanensis
TCACGAGCTTCACCGTGAAGGTCTCGTCGGGCTCGAAGGCGAGCTCTTCGATCGTTGGCACGTTGAAGCCGCGCGTGCCCACGAAACCGGCGGCGATGTTCAGGGTGTACGGTCCCACCGAGACGTCACCCGTCGAGGTCGAGCCATGGATGACTTGGTAGGTGACGGTCAGCCGCTCCGCAGGAGGCTCCGACAGCGTGAGCCTGAAGTTCGCATTGCCGCC
>NZ_SPJX01000240.1 GCF_004458765.1 Microvirga pakistanensis
TCAGCTGCTGGCGCGTGGGCTTGACGCCCTCGAGCTCCGTGAGCTCGGCCACGAGGCTTTCCTCGTCCATGGTCACCCACCGTCCCAGCCGCTCGAACACGCGGATCGCCATGTTGGCCGCCGCGGCCTTGGTGAAGGTGAGGCAGAGAATGCGTCCGGGCAGGGAACCGCTCAGCAGCAGGCGCACCACGCGGTCGGTCAGAACCTTCGTCTTGCCCGCGCC
>NZ_SPJX01000576.1 GCF_004458765.1 Microvirga pakistanensis
TCAGGTCGCCGGCCTCCTGGCGGGCAACGATGCGGGACGGCTCGCGGGTTTCTTCGAGCGAATCGCCTCCGACGAACGGGTTCTCGCCATCGGCTATTGCGACGGAGCGGAATTGCGCGCGCCGACGCGGAACATGCCGCCTTCCTTCTCCTGCGAGCAGGCCGCCAGGGGCGGAGCCGTGAGCTCGTCCACCATCAGCAGCGAAGGCCGCGAGATTCTCGTC
>NZ_SPJX01000552.1 GCF_004458765.1 Microvirga pakistanensis
TCAGGTCGCCGGCCTCCTGGCGGGCAACGATGCGGGACGGCTCGCGGGTTTCTTCGAGCGAATCGCCTCCGACGAACGGGTTCTCGCCATCGGCTATTGCGACGGAGCGGACTTGCGCGCGCCGACGCGGAACATGCCGCCTTCCTTCTCCTGCGAGCAGGCCGCCAGGGGCGGAGCCGTGAGCTCGTCCACCATCAGCAGCGAAGGCCGCGAGATTCTCGTC
>NZ_SPJX01000145.1 GCF_004458765.1 Microvirga pakistanensis
TCCACCACGAGCATGGGGGCTTGGGCGCCCACGATCACGTGGTCTTCGCGCTGTCGAACGGAGCCAGCGTCACCTACAACGACGCCCGCCGCTTCGGCTTCATGGACCTCGTTCCCCGCTCCGGGATCGAAACCTGCCGGCATTTTGCCGGCATGGGCATCGAGCCCCTCGGCAACGAACTCTCGGGCGAGGCCATCGCCCGGCTCTTCGCTGGCAGGCGCGC
>NZ_SPJX01000572.1 GCF_004458765.1 Microvirga pakistanensis
TCCACCACGAGCATGGGGGCTTGGGCGCCCACGATCACGTGGTCTTCGCGCTGTCGAACGGAGCCAGCGTCACCTACAACGACGCCCGCCGCTTCGGCTTCATGGACCTCGGTCCCCGCTCCGGGATCGAAACCTGCCGGCATTTTGCCGGCATGGGCATCGAGCCCCTCGGCAACGAACTCTCGGGCGAGGCCATCGCCCGGCTCTTCGCTGGCAGGCGCGC
>NZ_SPJX01000216.1 GCF_004458765.1 Microvirga pakistanensis
TCCATCTTCTCGCCGAGCGGAGCGATCCCGCACACCACCACCTCGACGGCCTCTGTGGATGGGACGTGGATACGCACGAATCCGGCTAGATCGACGGAGGTGCCGCCGGGAACAGCGTTGGCCTCCGGCGAGCCGCCCGCCTGCCACTCTGGCGGCAGGGGCTGAGGGCGCCTCACGATCGCTTCACCCAACTGCTGCCCACCTTTCTGCAGCGCTGTGCCGA
>NZ_SPJX01000569.1 GCF_004458765.1 Microvirga pakistanensis
TCCATCTTCTCGCCGAGCGGAGCGATCCCGCACACCACCACCTCGACGGCCTCTGTGGATGGGACGTGGATACGCACGAATCCGGCTAGATCGACGGAGGTGCCGCCGGGACCAGCGTTGGCCTCCGGCGAGCCGCCCGCCTGCCACTCTGGCGGCAGGGGCTGAGGGCGCCTCACGATCGCTTCACCCAACTGCTGCCCACCTTTCTGCAGCGCTGTGCCGA
>NZ_SPJX01000481.1 GCF_004458765.1 Microvirga pakistanensis
TCCAGATTTCCGGCCATTTCCGGACCATAGCACAGGACACCAAGTGGTCCAGAGTGGTATGAGATTGGACCATGACAGGGGGTGCGACCTGCTCTATAAATTTCCCGCGGCTTCCGAGGGAGAAAAGACGCATGTTCAGGTCAACGTTGCGCGGCGTAGTCGGCGCAGGCTTCATGGTGGCGGCGATGGCCGCAGCCTCGGCCCAGGTTCTGGAGATCGGAGC
>NZ_SPJX01000524.1 GCF_004458765.1 Microvirga pakistanensis
TCCAGATTTCCGGCCATTTCCGGACCATAGCACAGGACACCAAGTGGTCCAGAGTGGTATGAGATTGGACCATGACAGGGGGTGCGACCTGCTCTATAAATTTCCCGCGGCGTCCGAGGGAGAAAAGACGCATGTTCAGGTCAACGTTGCGCGGCGTAGTCGGCGCAGGCTTCATGGTGGCGGCGATGGCCGCAGCCTCGGCCCAGGTTCTGGAGATCGGAGC
>NZ_SPJX01000082.1 GCF_004458765.1 Microvirga pakistanensis
TCCAGTAGAAATTGGGGCTGAACCGGCCGCTCGGGTCCGAATAGGGATCCGCCAGGAACGTCTTGTCCTGCCGGTCCATGGCGTCGGGCTCGAAGGCGAGCGTCATGCCGATGAGATTGGGCTGGACCTCCACGGCCCGCGCCAGAATCTCCGCAAGCTCGCCGCGCTCCACTTTGTAATCGTACACGATGGCTTCCGCCGTGGATCGCATGAGCGTTGCAGC
>NZ_SPJX01000046.1 GCF_004458765.1 Microvirga pakistanensis
TCCAGTAGAAATTGGGGCTGAACCGGCCGCTCGGGTCCGAATAGGGATCCGCCAGGAACGTCTTGTCCTGCCGGTCCATGGCGTCGGGCTCGAAGGCGAGCGTCATGCCGAGGAGATTGGGCTGGACCTCCACGGCCCGCGCCAGAATCTCCGCAAGCTCGCCGCGCTCCACTTTGTAATCGTACACGATGGCTTCCGCCGTGGATCGCATGAGCGTTGCAGC
>NZ_SPJX01000426.1 GCF_004458765.1 Microvirga pakistanensis
TCCCTTTGGTGGGTCCTTGTGGATCAGGATCGGCGACGCTCATTCTCTGACACCGCAGCCACACTCCAGGTACGAGGAATGTCGCGCTCCTCATGCTTGACACTCGGTGGAATGGCCAACAATATAAGACGTCTTATAACATCTTTATCTGCTCTGATTCAATAATGGACTGCGCCCCTCGTGCAACCAGGAAGGGCATGTCTCATCCGGACCATTCGGGCAC
>NZ_SPJX01000709.1 GCF_004458765.1 Microvirga pakistanensis
TCCCTTTGGTGGGTCCTTGTGGATCAGGATCGGCGACGCTCATTCTCTGACACCGCAGCCACACTCCAGGTACGAGGAATGTCGCGCTCCTCATGCTTGACACTCGGTGGACTGGCCAACAATATAAGACGTCTTATAACATCTTTATCTGCTCTGATTCAATAATGGACTGCGCCCCTCGTGCAACCAGGAAGGGCATGTCTCATCCGGACCATTCGGGCAC
>NZ_SPJX01000514.1 GCF_004458765.1 Microvirga pakistanensis
TCCCGTCGCCTCGACAGGCCCGACGGCAGTTTCGCCGGCGTCGTCCAGGTCAGCATTCCGCCTCGCTACTTCGCGAATTTCTTCGGTCGCATCGACCTCGGCTCCCAGGGAACGATCGTGATGGTCAGCACCTTAGAGAGGGGGAGGATCCTGTCGCGCTACCCTTATGACGCATCCGTGATCGGCACCACGCCACCTCCACCCCCATGGCTGCTGGACGGCA
>NZ_SPJX01000098.1 GCF_004458765.1 Microvirga pakistanensis
TCCCGTCGCCTCGACAGGCCCGACGGCAGTTTCGCCGGCGTCGTCCAGGTCAGCATTCCGCCTCGCTACTTCGCGAATTTCTTCGGTCGCATCGACCTCGGCTCCCAGGGACCGATCGTGATGGTCAGCACCTTAGAGAGGGGGAGGATCCTGTCGCGCTACCCTTATGACGCATCCGTGATCGGCACCACGCCACCTCCACCCCCATGGCTGCTGGACGGCA
>NZ_SPJX01000543.1 GCF_004458765.1 Microvirga pakistanensis
TCCTCGGCAACCTGGGCTACAGCCACGGCATCCTGGGCGTTCCGGGCAACCTCTTCGCGGCTTTTCCGGCCGCCTGGGTGGTGCCCATCACCATCGCGGCCGCAGCCATCCATTACCAGCCGCGCCTCCAGGCGCTCGTGGCCCTGATCTATGTGGCGGGCCTGTCGCTTCTCGCTTACGGCGAAGGTTCGCTGACGCCTGCCGAGCGCCGGCAGGACCTGTC
>NZ_SPJX01000073.1 GCF_004458765.1 Microvirga pakistanensis
TCCTCGGCAACCTGGGCTACAGCCACGGCATCCTGGGCGTTCCGGGCAACCTCTTCGCGGCTTTTCCGGCCGCCTGGGTGGTGCCCATCACCATCGCGGCCGCAGCCATCCCTTACCAGCCGCGCCTCCAGGCGCTCGTGGCCCTGATCTATGTGGCGGGCCTGTCGCTTCTCGCTTACGGCGAAGGTTCGCTGACGCCTGCCGAGCGCCGGCAGGACCTGTC
>NZ_SPJX01000136.1 GCF_004458765.1 Microvirga pakistanensis
TCCTTGAAATACCACCCTTGTAGACATGGATGTCTAACCGCGATCCGTTATCCGGGTCCGGGACAGCGCATGGTAGGCAGTTTGACTGGGGCGGTCGCCTCCCAAAGAGTAACGGAGGCGCGCGAAGGTGGGCTCAGAGCGGTCGGAAATCGCTCGCTGAGTGCAATGGCATAAGCCCGCTTGACTGCGAGACTGACACGTCGAGCAGAGTCGAAAGACGGCC
>NZ_SPJX01000307.1 GCF_004458765.1 Microvirga pakistanensis
TCCTTGAAATACCACCCTTGTAGACATGGATGTCTAACCGCGATCCGTTATCCGGGTCCGGGACAGCGCATGGTAGGCAGTTTGACTGGGGCGGTCGCCTCCCAAAGAGTACCGGAGGCGCGCGAAGGTGGGCTCAGAGCGGTCGGAAATCGCTCGCTGAGTGCAATGGCATAAGCCCGCTTGACTGCGAGACTGACACGTCGAGCAGAGTCGAAAGACGGCC
>NZ_SPJX01000007.1 GCF_004458765.1 Microvirga pakistanensis
TCCGCGCGATTTGCTCATTGACCAGTGGGCATCGGTCACAACAATGGTGTCCACTTTCAGGACGGATGCTCGGGAGAACCGTCGTGCCGGGACGCAGCTACTTTCATCTCCACCTCGTCTCCGACTCGACGGGCGAGACCCTGATCACCGTCGCCCGCGCCGTGGTGGCGCAGTATGAAGGCGTGGCCGCCATCGAGCATGTCTATCCGCTCGTGCGCTCCCC
>NZ_SPJX01000578.1 GCF_004458765.1 Microvirga pakistanensis
TCCGCGCGATTTGCTCATTGACCAGTGGGCATCGGTCACAACAATGGTGTCCACTTTCAGGACGGATGCTCGGGAGAACCGTCGTGCCGGGACGCAGCTACTTTCATCTCCCCCTCGTCTCCGACTCGACGGGCGAGACCCTGATCACCGTCGCCCGCGCCGTGGTGGCGCAGTATGAAGGCGTGGCCGCCATCGAGCATGTCTATCCGCTCGTGCGCTCCCC
>NZ_SPJX01000129.1 GCF_004458765.1 Microvirga pakistanensis
TGCGCGCGCGAGAGCGGCGGATCGTCCGTCGGCCAGGCGGTCTGGATCCCGGGCAGGCCCTTCATGCGATCGCCCAGAAGCGCGATGGCGAGGCCGTAGGATTCGGCGGCATTGTAGGAATAGACCGCGTCGAAATTCCGGGTGACGAGGAAGGCCGGGCCGTCCACGCCCGCCGGAATGATGATGCCCGCCTGATAATCGCCCGAGAGCGGACGACCATCGA
>NZ_SPJX01000531.1 GCF_004458765.1 Microvirga pakistanensis
TCTTCCGAGAGCATCGAGTTGATGACCTCATAGCGGGCTTGGGTTTCCGAGATGTGGTTGAGCGGCGTGTAGCGCTCCTCGTTCTCCTGGTCCGTGAGAACCGAGTGGCGCTGAGAGAAGGTGCCGCGCTCCACATCCTGGCCGGACAGGCGCACGCGATGGCCTTCGAGCAGGAGCGAACCGAAGGCAAGCGCCTCGGCCATGGCCCAGTCGAGCCCCTCGC
>NZ_SPJX01000609.1 GCF_004458765.1 Microvirga pakistanensis
TCTTCCGAGAGCATCGAGTTGATGACCTCATAGCGGGCTTGGGTTTCCGAGATGTGGTTGAGCGGCGTGTAGCGCTCCTCGTTCTCCTGGTCCGTGAGAACCGAGTGGCGCGGAGAGAAGGTGCCGCGCTCCACATCCTGGCCGGACAGGCGCACGCGATGGCCTTCGAGCAGGAGCGAACCGAAGGCAAGCGCCTCGGCCATGGCCCAGTCGAGCCCCTCGC
>NZ_SPJX01000604.1 GCF_004458765.1 Microvirga pakistanensis
TCTGCTGGGCCGAGACGGGGGCTGCGGCGGCAACGGTCAAGGCTGCGGCGGCAACGAGGCCGGTAACGAGAGATTTCATTGGTTTCCTCCCCAAAAGGGTTCTCATTCGCGTTCCGCAGCCGGAGGCTCCGGCTACGGCGAGAGCAAGGGCGAAGGCTATGGCGAAGGCCATGGCTCTTGGCCGTGCATGCTTTTGCAGAGGATCGCCCCATGACTTGGGCGA
>NZ_SPJX01000112.1 GCF_004458765.1 Microvirga pakistanensis
TCTGCTGGGCCGAGACGGGGGCTGCGGCGGCAACGGTCAAGGCTGCGGCGGCAACGAGGCCGGTAACGAGAGATTTCATTGGTTTCCTCCCCAAAAGGGTTCTCATTCGCGGTCCGCAGCCGGAGGCTCCGGCTACGGCGAGAGCAAGGGCGAAGGCTATGGCGAAGGCCATGGCTCTTGGCCGTGCATGCTTTTGCAGAGGATCGCCCCATGACTTGGGCGA
>NZ_SPJX01000425.1 GCF_004458765.1 Microvirga pakistanensis
TCTGGGGCCGTTCGGCTCATCGTGGAATTCATCGGTGAGAAACCTGTGATCGTCGCGGAGCACAGCACGTTGCTCAAGCAGACGCGTAGGCGCACCCTTGCTCTGGAGGGAACCTCGAATGAGTGATGTCACGTCTCTTCGCACCACCTCTGGGAACCTTGGCGATACTCCAATCGGCAACGCCGTGCAGCTGAGAGAGCGGATGCGCGCGCTCATCCATGCC
>NZ_SPJX01000189.1 GCF_004458765.1 Microvirga pakistanensis
TCTGGGGCCGTTCGGCTCATCGTGGAATTCATCGGTGAGAAACCTGTGATCGTCGCGGAGCACAGCACGTTGCTCAAGCAGACGCGTAGGCGCACCCTTGCTCTGGAGGGACCCTCGAATGAGTGATGTCACGTCTCTTCGCACCACCTCTGGGAACCTTGGCGATACTCCAATCGGCAACGCCGTGCAGCTGAGAGAGCGGATGCGCGCGCTCATCCATGCC
>NZ_SPJX01000349.1 GCF_004458765.1 Microvirga pakistanensis
TCGAACGCTTGGCGCGCCTGATGCTGCGGCCCTTCGGGATCCGCATCGGAGAGAACACGCCGATCCTGTCCGCGTCTGAGGAAATCCGCGGCCAGGTCGCCCTGCTGCACAAGGAGGGCGGCGTCGCGAAGGTGCAGCGCGACATGCTGGGAGGGCTGCTCGATCTGGAAGACCTCACCGTCTCGGAGGTCATGGTCCACCGGACGAAGATGCGCACCATCAA
>NZ_SPJX01000587.1 GCF_004458765.1 Microvirga pakistanensis
TCGAACGCTTGGCGCGCCTGATGCTGCGGCCCTTCGGGATCCGCATCGGAGAGAACACGCCGATCCTGTCCGCGTCTGAGGAAATCCGCGGCCAGGTCGCCCTGCTGCACACGGAGGGCGGCGTCGCGAAGGTGCAGCGCGACATGCTGGGAGGGCTGCTCGATCTGGAAGACCTCACCGTCTCGGAGGTCATGGTCCACCGGACGAAGATGCGCACCATCAA
>NZ_SPJX01000533.1 GCF_004458765.1 Microvirga pakistanensis
TCGATGTCGAACTCGGGCGTGATGACGGGATCATCGATCGCAGCGATCCGCTCCTCGCAGAGTCCGCGCGCGAAGCCAGTCACGTCGAACCGGGATGAGCCGTTTCCGTCATAGAGGTCGCGATGGGCCGCACCGAGGGCCTGAAGGCGCTCCCTCATGCGCCCCAGCACGCGGCTGGTTGCCTCGTCTTCCGCATGGCGGCTCTCGATGCCGATCAGCGACA
>NZ_SPJX01000474.1 GCF_004458765.1 Microvirga pakistanensis
TCGATGTCGAACTCGGGCGTGATGACGGGATCATCGATCGCAGCGATCCGCTCCTCGCAGAGTCCGCGCGCGAAGCCAGTCACGTCGAACCGGGATGAGCCGTTTCCGTCAGAGAGGTCGCGATGGGCCGCACCGAGGGCCTGAAGGCGCTCCCTCATGCGCCCCAGCACGCGGCTGGTTGCCTCGTCTTCCGCATGGCGGCTCTCGATGCCGATCAGCGACA
>NZ_SPJX01000607.1 GCF_004458765.1 Microvirga pakistanensis
TCGATGGTCGTCCGCTCTCGGGCGATTATCAGGCGGGCATCATCATTCCGGCGGGCGTGGACGGCCCGGCCTTCCTCGTCACCCGGAATTTCGACGCGGTCTATTCCTACACTGCCGCCGAATCCTACGGCCTCGCCATCGCGCTTCTGGGCGATCGCATGAAGGGCCTGCCCGGGATCCAGACCGCCTGGCCGACGGACGATCCGCCGCTCTCGCGCGCGCA
>NZ_SPJX01000065.1 GCF_004458765.1 Microvirga pakistanensis
TCGAGAACCACGCCTCGGACTCCCAAGGTCATCCCCCGCGAGAACCGCCAGTAGGTATGGAGCCCCCAGGAGACGATGCGGGAGGATTTGCTCGATGGCGCGGAGTCGGACATCGGCCGAACTGATCACAGGATGATTACGGAAAGATGAACGAAGACGTTCATCCTATGCATAGCTGCTCCGTCGGAATAACGCGTGACCACCATCATACTAAGGTCTAACA
>NZ_SPJX01000177.1 GCF_004458765.1 Microvirga pakistanensis
TCGAGAACCACGCCTCGGACTCCCAAGGTCATCCCCCGCGAGAACCGCCAGTAGGTATGGAGCCCCCAGGAGACGATGCGGGAGGATTTGCTCGATGGCGCGGAGTCGGACCTCGGCCGAACTGATCACAGGATGATTACGGAAAGATGAACGAAGACGTTCATCCTATGCATAGCTGCTCCGTCGGAATAACGCGTGACCACCATCATACTAAGGTCTAACA
>NZ_SPJX01000502.1 GCF_004458765.1 Microvirga pakistanensis
TCGCCAAGCACGTGAAGTCGAACGCCATCGTCTACGCCCGGGACCTCGCCACCGTAGGCATCGGCGCGGGCCAGATGAGCCGCGTCGATTCCTCCCGCATCGCCGCCTGGAAGGCCGCGGAGGCCGCCAAGGCGGCGGGCCTGCCCGAGACGCTGGCCAAGGGTTCGGTCGTGGCCTCGGACGCATTCTTCCCCTTCGCGGACGGCCTGATGGCGGCCGCCGA
>NZ_SPJX01000043.1 GCF_004458765.1 Microvirga pakistanensis
TCGCCAAGCACGTGAAGTCGAACGCCATCGTCTACGCCCGGGACCTCGCCACCGTAGGCATCGGCGCGGGCCAGATGAGCCGCGTCGATTCCTCCCGCATCGCCGCCTGGACGGCCGCGGAGGCCGCCAAGGCGGCGGGCCTGCCCGAGACGCTGGCCAAGGGTTCGGTCGTGGCCTCGGACGCATTCTTCCCCTTCGCGGACGGCCTGATGGCGGCCGCCGA
>NZ_SPJX01000318.1 GCF_004458765.1 Microvirga pakistanensis
TCGCCCGCTTCCACACGATCGCCGGGCTTCACCAGCACCTGACGGACACGGGCGTCAAACGGTGAGGCCACGACCACCTTCTCCTGGCTCACAAAGCCGTCCGCGGTGAGAACAAATTTGTCTCCGGAGAGTCCGTAGGCCACGGCGCTCCCGCTCCCGATCATGATTGTTCCGAGAGCAAGTATCTTCTTGAGGCGCTTCCACACAACGCCGCTGGCCTGAA
>NZ_SPJX01000538.1 GCF_004458765.1 Microvirga pakistanensis
TCGCCCGCTTCCACACGATCGCCGGGCTTCACCAGCACCTGACGGACACGGGCGTCAAACGGTGAGGCCACGACCACCTTCTCCTGGCTCACAAAGCCGTCCGCGGTGAGACCAAATTTGTCTCCGGAGAGTCCGTAGGCCACGGCGCTCCCGCTCCCGATCATGATTGTTCCGAGAGCAAGTATCTTCTTGAGGCGCTTCCACACAACGCCGCTGGCCTGAA
>NZ_SPJX01000199.1 GCF_004458765.1 Microvirga pakistanensis
TCGCCGATCTCTTCAGCGCCTCGCCGCAGCCCACCGCCGAAACGGCCCAGGCCACGCCCCTCACGGTTCCCGCCATTGCTCCAGCCGCCAGAACCCCGGCGAAACCCCAGAAGCGCGCCGAGGCGTCAGCCGGCGTGAAGGTGGCTCAGGTCCGGAACTGAGCCGGGAGCCTGCTTCAAAACCAAAAGCCCGCCGCACCGGCGGGCTTTTTGCTGTTTGGATC
>NZ_SPJX01000002.1 GCF_004458765.1 Microvirga pakistanensis
TCGCCGATCTCTTCAGCGCCTCGCCGCAGCCCACCGCCGAAACGGCCCAGGCCACGCCCCTCACGGTTCCCGCCATTGCTCCAGCCGCCAGAACCCCGGCGAAACCCCAGACGCGCGCCGAGGCGTCAGCCGGCGTGAAGGTGGCTCAGGTCCGGAACTGAGCCGGGAGCCTGCTTCAAAACCAAAAGCCCGCCGCACCGGCGGGCTTTTTGCTGTTTGGATC
>NZ_SPJX01000465.1 GCF_004458765.1 Microvirga pakistanensis
TCGTCTCGATCGTGTCGAAGGTCGCCTTCGCAAGGCTCCTGAACGTCATGGAGCGATAGCGTACAAGCCCCAGGAACAGAGACCAAATCACCGCCGCCACGGCCGCTTCCGTTGGGGTGAAGATGCCGAGCGTCATGCCGCCGATCAGGATAACCGGAGCCATGAGCGCCATGACGGCGGAAAAATCGAAGTACCAATCCAATGCCAGGAGGATCGCGAGTCC
>NZ_SPJX01000435.1 GCF_004458765.1 Microvirga pakistanensis
TCGTCTCGATCGTGTCGAAGGTCGCCTTCGCAAGGCTCCTGAACGTCATGGAGCGATAGCGTACAAGCCCCAGGAACAGAGACCAAATCACCGCCGCCACGGCCGCTTCCGGTGGGGTGAAGATGCCGAGCGTCATGCCGCCGATCAGGATAACCGGAGCCATGAGCGCCATGACGGCGGAAAAATCGAAGTACCAATCCAATGCCAGGAGGATCGCGAGTCC
>NZ_SPJX01000592.1 GCF_004458765.1 Microvirga pakistanensis
TCGGCACGATGACCTGGGGCCAGCAGAACACCGAGGCCGAAGGCCATGAACAGATGGATTACGCCCTCGACCAGGGCATCAATTTCTTCGATACCGCCGAACTTTATTCCATTCCCCCGCGGCCCGAGACCCAAGGGTCCACGGAGCGGATCATCGGCTCCTGGTTCAAGGCGCGCGGCACCCGCGACAAGGTGATCCTGGCGTCGAAGGTGGTGGGCCGCTC
>NZ_SPJX01000094.1 GCF_004458765.1 Microvirga pakistanensis
TCGGCACGATGACCTGGGGCCAGCAGAACACCGAGGCCGAAGGCCATGAACAGATGGATTACGCCCTCGACCAGGGCATCAATTTCTTCGATACCGCCGAACTTTATTCCAGTCCCCCGCGGCCCGAGACCCAAGGGTCCACGGAGCGGATCATCGGCTCCTGGTTCAAGGCGCGCGGCACCCGCGACAAGGTGATCCTGGCGTCGAAGGTGGTGGGCCGCTC
>NZ_SPJX01000024.1 GCF_004458765.1 Microvirga pakistanensis
TCGGCCAGCCACAGGCTCGATGGAACCCTGAGATGGAACCATCCGGTGTGATCGGCGATCTCTGACGAAAGGCGATGGCGCCTGTAGATGACGGATCTGCTCATGCCGCGGTTCCCGAGCCGGGCCGTTGCCTCAAACCTGCCGTGACATTCCCATCTGCAAAGCGTCGTTCAGAGGCCATGCCGTGCACAGTTCCGAGACAGATTTAGGCCGGATGCCGATC
>NZ_SPJX01000399.1 GCF_004458765.1 Microvirga pakistanensis
TCGGCCAGCCACAGGCTCGATGGAACCCTGAGATGGAACCATCCGGTGTGATCGGCGATCTCTGACGAAAGGCGATGGCGCCTGTAGATGACGGATCTGCTCATGCCGCGGGTCCCGAGCCGGGCCGTTGCCTCAAACCTGCCGTGACATTCCCATCTGCAAAGCGTCGTTCAGAGGCCATGCCGTGCACAGTTCCGAGACAGATTTAGGCCGGATGCCGATC
>NZ_SPJX01000563.1 GCF_004458765.1 Microvirga pakistanensis
TCGGCGATGAACCGATAGAGATCCTCACGCGCGACCTTCGCCTCGGCCTCGAGCGCGGTGGCCCTTGCTTCGCCAAAGCGCCGGGCCATCTCCGCATGGCTGAGGCGAAGATTCCCGCTTGTGATTCCGCCGTTGCGCGTCGCGGCCCCCTCACCTGGCCGGAGCTTGTCGAAGACCTGCACGGAGCGTCCGGCCCGCGCGAGAGTGATCGCGGCGCTGAGCC
>NZ_SPJX01000518.1 GCF_004458765.1 Microvirga pakistanensis
TCGGCGATGAACCGATAGAGATCCTCACGCGCGACCTTCGCCTCGGCCTCGAGCGCGGTGGCCCTTGCTTCGCCAAAGCGCCGGGCCATCTCCGCATGGCTGAGGCGAAGAGTCCCGCTTGTGATTCCGCCGTTGCGCGTCGCGGCCCCCTCACCTGGCCGGAGCTTGTCGAAGACCTGCACGGAGCGTCCGGCCCGCGCGAGAGTGATCGCGGCGCTGAGCC
>NZ_SPJX01000169.1 GCF_004458765.1 Microvirga pakistanensis
TCGGCGAGCTGGTGCTCGTAAGGAGGCGCATCGGCCAGCAGCACCTTCTCCACGCCCTCCAGCTTGGCGGCCGCCTCGGCCGCCGCGCGGGCGTTGGAGCCGGCCACGAGAATGTGCACCGGAGCGCCCAGGGCCTTGGCGGCGGAGAGCGCCTTGTGGGTGGCGTCCTTGACGTGAGCGTTGTCGTGCTCGGCAATCAGCAACGTGGTCATGGGTCTTGTTC
>NZ_SPJX01000451.1 GCF_004458765.1 Microvirga pakistanensis
TCGGCGAGCTGGTGCTCGTAAGGAGGCGCATCGGCCAGCAGCACCTTCTCCACGCCCTCCAGCTTGGCGGCCGCCTCGGCCGCCGCGCGGGCGTTGGAGCCGGCCACGAGACTGTGCACCGGAGCGCCCAGGGCCTTGGCGGCGGAGAGCGCCTTGTGGGTGGCGTCCTTGACGTGAGCGTTGTCGTGCTCGGCAATCAGCAACGTGGTCATGGGTCTTGTTC
>NZ_SPJX01000361.1 GCF_004458765.1 Microvirga pakistanensis
TCGGCGTCCGATACAGCCTCAGGTGAGGACGCTGCGGCTTCGGAGGTTTCAACGCGGACGGAGCCTCTCCGCCCCAAAGCCTCGGGAACGCCCCCGGCCGGCCCCGGTACCTTCCCGGGAAGGGCGCTGGGCGGCGACGCTGCGGAGATCGGTGGTCGCGTGTGCGCCGACCGGACCCGGGTGCCCGCTCCGTATGCGACAGTCCCTTTCCTTGACTCCGGGC
>NZ_SPJX01000565.1 GCF_004458765.1 Microvirga pakistanensis
TCGGCGTCCGATACAGCCTCAGGTGAGGACGCTGCGGCTTCGGAGGTTTCAACGCGGACGGAGCCTCTCCGCCCCAAAGCCTCGGGAACGCCCCCGGCCGGCCCCGGTACCGTCCCGGGAAGGGCGCTGGGCGGCGACGCTGCGGAGATCGGTGGTCGCGTGTGCGCCGACCGGACCCGGGTGCCCGCTCCGTATGCGACAGTCCCTTTCCTTGACTCCGGGC
>NZ_SPJX01000011.1 GCF_004458765.1 Microvirga pakistanensis
TCGGGCCCCAGGCCTCGAAGAACTGGACGAGCTGCTTGCGCGCGCCGTCGTCGTTCCAATTGCGGTCGCGCCGAACGATTTCAAGGAGGTGATCGACCGCTTCCTCGCGCTTTCCCCGCGCGTTGAGCGCGATCGCCAGATCGAAGCGCGCCTGATGATCGAGCGGATCGGCCTGGACCCTGCGCTGAAGCTCGGCCGCATCGCCGAGCGAACCGGCCTGCTC
>NZ_SPJX01000639.1 GCF_004458765.1 Microvirga pakistanensis
TCGGGCCCCAGGCCTCGAAGAACTGGACGAGCTGCTTGCGCGCGCCGTCGTCGTTCCAATTGCGGTCGCGCCGAACGATTTCAAGGAGGTGATCGACCGCTTCCTCGCGCTGTCCCCGCGCGTTGAGCGCGATCGCCAGATCGAAGCGCGCCTGATGATCGAGCGGATCGGCCTGGACCCTGCGCTGAAGCTCGGCCGCATCGCCGAGCGAACCGGCCTGCTC
>NZ_SPJX01000404.1 GCF_004458765.1 Microvirga pakistanensis
TTAAACTCCTCAGCGCCGATGGTACTGTGTCTCAAGACCCGGGAGAGTAGGTCATTGCCGGGCCTGCCAAGGACAAACCGCCTCTTTACCTTTTTGACAATCACACCGCGGGGTCTCCTCCCGAGCCACCGCGGTTTGTGTTTGTAGGCCGCACGGCGTGCAAACGCCGACATGGCCAGGATTGCCGGCAATCCTGGCCCGCATGGCGCGGGGTGGAGCAGCC
>NZ_SPJX01000687.1 GCF_004458765.1 Microvirga pakistanensis
TTCCTGGCGGACCGCATCTTCTGCATGAGCGCCCGGCCGGGCCGCATCGTGGCCGAGCGGGAGGTGCCGTTCCCGCGCCCGCGCGATCTCGAGATCACCTATACTCCGGAATTCTCCGCGCTCGTTCACGAGCTGCGCGGACATATCGCGCAGGCGCGCAGGGCAGCGTGAATTTCTCCATGAAAGCCAAGAACCAACTCGCCCTCGCGCCCTGGATTTTCAC
>NZ_SPJX01000051.1 GCF_004458765.1 Microvirga pakistanensis
TTCCTGGCGGACCGCATCTTCTGCATGAGCGCCCGGCCGGGCCGCATCGTGGCCGAGCGGGAGGTGCCGTTCCCGCGCCCGCGCGATCTCGAGATCACCTATACTCCGGAAGTCTCCGCGCTCGTTCACGAGCTGCGCGGACATATCGCGCAGGCGCGCAGGGCAGCGTGAATTTCTCCATGAAAGCCAAGAACCAACTCGCCCTCGCGCCCTGGATTTTCAC
>NZ_SPJX01000484.1 GCF_004458765.1 Microvirga pakistanensis
TTCGAGCGCCTGCTTGAGCCAGCGCACGCGGCGTTCGGTGTCGATGACGTCGCTCACGCTCTCGTCCGGCAGCGGGCTCGAATCCACGAGAAATTCCACGCGCTCGGCGGAATTGGACGGATCGGCATCGAGAACCGGTGCGTTGAGGGATGTGTCGGGGGCCGAAAGGCGGGCATCCATCAGGGCCACATCGGCCTTGGAGACGCCGATCGCTTCGGCGATC
>NZ_SPJX01000412.1 GCF_004458765.1 Microvirga pakistanensis
TTCGAGCGCCTGCTTGAGCCAGCGCACGCGGCGTTCGGTGTCGATGACGTCGCTCACGCTCTCGTCCGGCAGCGGGCTCGAATCCACGAGAAATTCCACGCGCTCGGCGGACTTGGACGGATCGGCATCGAGAACCGGTGCGTTGAGGGATGTGTCGGGGGCCGAAAGGCGGGCATCCATCAGGGCCACATCGGCCTTGGAGACGCCGATCGCTTCGGCGATC
>NZ_SPJX01000150.1 GCF_004458765.1 Microvirga pakistanensis
TTTACGATTTCAAACATCCGCGCTTCCCGCACACAAGAGGGGAGGCGCGAACCTCATGACAAGATCCTTCGCGCCAAAGCGCAAAGAATTCCGGAACCCACCCCTTAAGGACTGGTGGAGCCTGTCGGGATCGAACCGACGACCTGAAGCTTGCAAAGCTACCGCTCTCCCAGCTGAGCTAAGGCCCCGTTGACAATGGTGGGCCTGGGACGACTCGAACGTC
>NZ_SPJX01000140.1 GCF_004458765.1 Microvirga pakistanensis
TTTTCAGGAAAGCGACAACTCCGCCGGGCACATCCCCCGAGAAACCTCTCCCCGTCAGATAGGTTTTGACGAAATCGAAGCCGATCCGGTCCGCACGCATGTTCCGTAGGAACGGGCCCGGATTGCGGCGACGGTACATAAGAATCACTGATACGTGATCCTGCAAGTTCTTACCCACGGCAGGTAGACTGATTTGCGTTTGAATACCATGCGCCGCGAGCTC
>NZ_SPJX01000520.1 GCF_004458765.1 Microvirga pakistanensis
TTTTCAGGAAAGCGACAACTCCGCCGGGCACATCCCCCGAGAAACCTCTCCCCGTCAGATAGGTTTTGACGAAATCGAAGCCGATCCGGTCCGCACGCATGTTCCGTAGGACCGGGCCCGGATTGCGGCGACGGTACATAAGAATCACTGATACGTGATCCTGCAAGTTCTTACCCACGGCAGGTAGACTGATTTGCGTTTGAATACCATGCGCCGCGAGCTC
>NZ_SPJX01000532.1 GCF_004458765.1 Microvirga pakistanensis
TTTGACGATTGAGACGATCCGGCTGGAGGGTCCGAAGGCGGGCGAGGTTCTGGTGGAGGTGATGGCCACGGGGGTGTGCCACACGGACGCCTACACGCTCTCGGGGCTCGATTCCGAGGGCAAGTTCCCGGCCATCCTCGGCCACGAGGGCGCCGGCATCGTGCGCGAGGTCGGGCCCGGGGTCACCACCCTGAAAGCGGGCGATCACGTGATCCCGCTCTAC
>NZ_SPJX01000023.1 GCF_004458765.1 Microvirga pakistanensis
TTTGACGATTGAGACGATCCGGCTGGAGGGTCCGAAGGCGGGCGAGGTTCTGGTGGAGGTGATGGCCACGGGGGTGTGCCACACGGACGCCTACACGCTCTCGGGGCTCGAGTCCGAGGGCAAGTTCCCGGCCATCCTCGGCCACGAGGGCGCCGGCATCGTGCGCGAGGTCGGGCCCGGGGTCACCACCCTGAAAGCGGGCGATCACGTGATCCCGCTCTAC
>NZ_SPJX01000360.1 GCF_004458765.1 Microvirga pakistanensis
TTTGCCATATTCGCGAACACCCTCTCCCATAGGAGAGGTACCTTCCTGGCTGGAAAGCCAGGACTTTTCTGAAGCCACGAAAGCTGCGCACCTTTATACCTGGCACCGGGTATCTCCTCTCAACTTCTGCCCGCCTGACCTGAACCTCTAGCGACCGCAGACCGCGGTCGACTTAGCAGGACAGGTTATGACAAACGACCCCGCTCTGATGCAGTCGCTCCCA
>NZ_SPJX01000245.1 GCF_004458765.1 Microvirga pakistanensis
TTTGCCATATTCGCGAACACCCTCTCCCATAGGAGAGGTACCTTCCTGGCTGGAAAGCCAGGACTTTTCTGAAGCCACGAAAGCTGCGCACCTTTATACCTGGCACCGGGTCTCTCCTCTCAACTTCTGCCCGCCTGACCTGAACCTCTAGCGACCGCAGACCGCGGTCGACTTAGCAGGACAGGTTATGACAAACGACCCCGCTCTGATGCAGTCGCTCCCA
>NZ_SPJX01000660.1 GCF_004458765.1 Microvirga pakistanensis
TTGATGCCTGAACTGCCCGAAGTCGAAACCGTGCGCCGGGGCCTGGAGCCCGCCATGGTGGGCGCCCGCTTCACCAAGGTGGTGCAACGCCGCCCGGACCTGCGCTTTCCGTTCCCCGAACGCTTCGCGGAGCGTCTGGAAGGACAGGAGGTTAGGGCTCTCGGCCGCCGGGCCAAGTATCTGCTGGCCGATCTCTCCTCCGGGGACGTTCTGATCATGCATC
>NZ_SPJX01000722.1 GCF_004458765.1 Microvirga pakistanensis
TTGATGCCTGAACTGCCCGAAGTCGAAACCGTGCGCCGGGGCCTGGAGCCCGCCATGGTGGGCGCCCGCTTCACCAAGGTGGTGCAACGCCGCCCGGACCTGCGCTTTCCGGTCCCCGAACGCTTCGCGGAGCGTCTGGAAGGACAGGAGGTTAGGGCTCTCGGCCGCCGGGCCAAGTATCTGCTGGCCGATCTCTCCTCCGGGGACGTTCTGATCATGCATC
>NZ_SPJX01000434.1 GCF_004458765.1 Microvirga pakistanensis
TTGCCGGCAATCCTGGCCCGCATGGCGCGGGGTGGAGCAGCCCGGTAGCTCGTCAGGCTCATAACCTGAAGGTCACAGGTTCAAATCCTGTCCCCGCAACCAACACACCAACGCCCCCTGAACGCAACCCGCGTCAGGGGGCTTGGCGTATCAGGGGCCCGATCACACGCCCGCGCCTCACCCCCCACAGAGCTGCCGGCGGTCCAACAGCGTTAAGCGCTTC
>NZ_SPJX01000042.1 GCF_004458765.1 Microvirga pakistanensis
TGAAGAAGGTGCCGTGCCCTACGACGGCGATCATCTGCTCCGGCCGGTCCTGGAGCCACCGCCGGAACTGCTCGACCCGCCCCTCGAAGATGTGGCTGGGCTCGTAGACGAATCCGCGCGGGTCCGGCTCGCCCTCGTTATGCCACCACACCTCGTCGAGGTGATCGAAGCTCAGATGCGGGAACTCCTGCATCAGAAGGGATGGAGCCCGTCCGACGTCGCA
>NZ_SPJX01000711.1 GCF_004458765.1 Microvirga pakistanensis
TGAAGAAGGTGCCGTGCCCTACGACGGCGATCATCTGCTCCGGCCGGTCCTGGAGCCACCGCCGGAACTGCTCGACCCGCCCCTCGAAGATGTGGCTGGGCTCGTAGACGACTCCGCGCGGGTCCGGCTCGCCCTCGTTATGCCACCACACCTCGTCGAGGTGATCGAAGCTCAGATGCGGGAACTCCTGCATCAGAAGGGATGGAGCCCGTCCGACGTCGCA
>NZ_SPJX01000585.1 GCF_004458765.1 Microvirga pakistanensis
TGACGCATGACCTGATGGCGGCCCGCAAGTAGCGAGACCTCATCGCGGGGCTTCGGGTAGATCCGCATCCCTATGCGCGTGCTCTTCCGAAGCGGAGCCTTACAACCGATTGAGGGGGCCTATTGTTCAGTGAAGAAGGTGAGCACCACCTTGCCCTTGTCACTGACAAGGCAAACAAAGCGGTTTGGCTTGTCGCTCTTCTCGCGCTGGAGATAGGCCTCTC
>NZ_SPJX01000316.1 GCF_004458765.1 Microvirga pakistanensis
TGACGGCCGCTCGCGTGGAAGGCTTCCGCAAGGGCGGCCTTGCCGCCGCCACGAAGCATTTCGCCGGCTATGGCGCGCCGCAGGGCGGTCGCGACTACGACACCACCTACATTCCCCGTGCGGAGATGCACGATACCTACCTGCCTCCCTTCCGGGCCGCCGCCGAAGCCGGCTCGGCGAGCTTCATGGCAGCCTTCAACGCGCTCAACGGCGAACCCTCGAC
>NZ_SPJX01000591.1 GCF_004458765.1 Microvirga pakistanensis
TGACGGCCGCTCGCGTGGAAGGCTTCCGCAAGGGCGGCCTTGCCGCCGCCACGAAGCATTTCGCCGGCTATGGCGCGCCGCAGGGCGGTCGCGACTACGACACCACCTACAGTCCCCGTGCGGAGATGCACGATACCTACCTGCCTCCCTTCCGGGCCGCCGCCGAAGCCGGCTCGGCGAGCTTCATGGCAGCCTTCAACGCGCTCAACGGCGAACCCTCGAC
>NZ_SPJX01000255.1 GCF_004458765.1 Microvirga pakistanensis
TGATCTCGTCCATACCATCAATGGTGACCAGCTCGTGATCGAGGCGGCCGTCGGCCGCCGCCCTGTCCAGTATCCTGATCGTGACAGTATCACGGTCACCCAAACCCGCGCTGACCGAACGGACTTAAGGCTACGGATTGATCGTCGCGTCTTCGCCGAAGGAGTCTGGACTGCCGATCTATCGGTTCGCCTTGAAGGCGAGGAGGAGTGGCGGCCAGTAATC
>NZ_SPJX01000238.1 GCF_004458765.1 Microvirga pakistanensis
TGATCTCGTCCATACCATCAATGGTGACCAGCTCGTGATCGAGGCGGCCGTCGGCCGCCGCCCTGTCCAGTATCCTGATCGTGACAGTATCACGGTCACCCAAACCCGCGCGGACCGAACGGACTTAAGGCTACGGATTGATCGTCGCGTCTTCGCCGAAGGAGTCTGGACTGCCGATCTATCGGTTCGCCTTGAAGGCGAGGAGGAGTGGCGGCCAGTAATC
>NZ_SPJX01000217.1 GCF_004458765.1 Microvirga pakistanensis
TGAGCAGGTCACTGAGGTGGATTGCAGATTAACAGAGCTTCGCAACTTCATTCGGTTCGTGATCAAGGGGTGGTGACTGCCCACGGGGTCCGCGTTCAAGATTTAGCGCTATTCTGCTGCTGGCAGGCGCTACCTCCAGGAAGGTCTCTTCTTGGCACTGCTGAGAAGTTTGGTGCAGGACAGCTGATACAGCCAGAGCAGACCTTCCTCAGGGTCACCTAAC
>NZ_SPJX01000428.1 GCF_004458765.1 Microvirga pakistanensis
TGAGCAGGTCACTGAGGTGGATTGCAGATTAACAGAGCTTCGCAACTTCATTCGGTTCGTGATCAAGGGGTGGTGACTGCCCACGGGGTCCGCGTTCAAGATTTAGCGCTAGTCTGCTGCTGGCAGGCGCTACCTCCAGGAAGGTCTCTTCTTGGCACTGCTGAGAAGTTTGGTGCAGGACAGCTGATACAGCCAGAGCAGACCTTCCTCAGGGTCACCTAAC
>NZ_SPJX01000487.1 GCF_004458765.1 Microvirga pakistanensis
TGAGCGGCATTGCCCGCGAGCACACGGCGTCTATCGGCACGGAGCGCCGTGAGCGGATCGAGGAGCTATTTCGGGAAGGGAAGGTCAATCTCTTGAGTTGCACGACGACCATGGAGATGGGCGTCGATCTTGGTGATCTTGAGGCCGTGCTCTGCCGCAACGTGCCGCCCGGAATTGCGAATTACCAGCAGCGAGCCGGCCGCGCAGGACGCCGGGCTCAGGC
>NZ_SPJX01000053.1 GCF_004458765.1 Microvirga pakistanensis
TGAGCGGCATTGCCCGCGAGCACACGGCGTCTATCGGCACGGAGCGCCGTGAGCGGATCGAGGAGCTATTTCGGGAAGGGAAGGTCAATCTCTTGAGTTGCACGACGACCAGGGAGATGGGCGTCGATCTTGGTGATCTTGAGGCCGTGCTCTGCCGCAACGTGCCGCCCGGAATTGCGAATTACCAGCAGCGAGCCGGCCGCGCAGGACGCCGGGCTCAGGC
>NZ_SPJX01000236.1 GCF_004458765.1 Microvirga pakistanensis
TGCAGCTCCGCGTCCATCTCGGGCTCGAAGAAGCGATAGGTCGCGCGCCCGTCGGCCTTGGCGCGATAGAGCGCAAGATCGGCCTGCTTGAGGAGCTGGTCGGGCGACAGGTTCCCCTCCGAGGCAACGGCAATGCCGATGCTGGTGCCGATGACGATCTCCTGCCCCTCGAGATCGTAGGGCATGCTGACGGCTTCGACGATGCGCAGGGCGAGGGCCGCGC
>NZ_SPJX01000122.1 GCF_004458765.1 Microvirga pakistanensis
TGCAGCTCCGCGTCCATCTCGGGCTCGAAGAAGCGATAGGTCGCGCGCCCGTCGGCCTTGGCGCGATAGAGCGCAAGATCGGCCTGCTTGAGGAGCTGGTCGGGCGACAGGGTCCCCTCCGAGGCAACGGCAATGCCGATGCTGGTGCCGATGACGATCTCCTGCCCCTCGAGATCGTAGGGCATGCTGACGGCTTCGACGATGCGCAGGGCGAGGGCCGCGC
>NZ_SPJX01000390.1 GCF_004458765.1 Microvirga pakistanensis
TGCCGCTCGCCCTCGTGTGGTTCGGCCAGACCGAGGGCGCGATGCTCTTCGTGGTGATCATGGGCACCGTGTGGTCCGTGATCATCGCCACCGATCACGGCGCGCGCAACATTCCGCCGATCTTCGCCCGCGCCGCGCGCACCATGGGGTCGGAAGGATTCCACAAGTGGACGCGGGTGATCCTGCCCGCATCGCTGCCCTTTCTGGTCAGCGGCATGAAGCA
>NZ_SPJX01000328.1 GCF_004458765.1 Microvirga pakistanensis
TGCCGCTCGCCCTCGTGTGGTTCGGCCAGACCGAGGGCGCGATGCTCTTCGTGGTGATCATGGGCACCGTGTGGTCCGTGATCATCGCCACCGATCACGGCGCGCGCAACAGTCCGCCGATCTTCGCCCGCGCCGCGCGCACCATGGGGTCGGAAGGATTCCACAAGTGGACGCGGGTGATCCTGCCCGCATCGCTGCCCTTTCTGGTCAGCGGCATGAAGCA
>NZ_SPJX01000448.1 GCF_004458765.1 Microvirga pakistanensis
TGCTCCTGCAACAGGTCGATCATCGATGCCGTGCTCTCGTCAACGGGCGGTGCCGGGACCGCCTGGAGACTGGTCACACGGCTCCGCTGATTAGCCATTGTCTCGCTCACGTTGCCCCCCTTTTCGGCCGGTCCAGCATTCCTACAGCCATGTGGTTGAAAAAGAGTGGCTACTCGACATGAACCGAGCGTCAGTTCCAGGTCGGCCCAGCAGAAACATCGGC
>NZ_SPJX01000289.1 GCF_004458765.1 Microvirga pakistanensis
TGCTCCTGCAACAGGTCGATCATCGATGCCGTGCTCTCGTCAACGGGCGGTGCCGGGACCGCCTGGAGACTGGTCACACGGCTCCGCTGATTAGCCATTGTCTCGCTCACGCTGCCCCCCTTTTCGGCCGGTCCAGCATTCCTACAGCCATGTGGTTGAAAAAGAGTGGCTACTCGACATGAACCGAGCGTCAGTTCCAGGTCGGCCCAGCAGAAACATCGGC
>NZ_SPJX01000131.1 GCF_004458765.1 Microvirga pakistanensis
TGCTGAGCGAGCCGCGCGGCGTCACGGAGGTTGCGGCGGCAAGCTCCGCCCCCCTGCCGCCGCCGCGGCCTGACAGCGCCATCGTCGTGGCTGCCGCGAGCGCCGTCGACATTCCCGTCACGGGATCGACGCCGAAGAACCCGGCCAAGGACACGAGGACGAAGACGGCCACCCTTCCCGAGGCCAAGATCCCTGGGGCTCAAGCCCCTGCCGCCAAAACCCC
>NZ_SPJX01000078.1 GCF_004458765.1 Microvirga pakistanensis
TGCTGAGCGAGCCGCGCGGCGTCACGGAGGTTGCGGCGGCAAGCTCCGCCCCCCTGCCGCCGCCGCGGCCTGACAGCGCCATCGTCGTGGCTGCCGCGAGCGCCGTCGACAGTCCCGTCACGGGATCGACGCCGAAGAACCCGGCCAAGGACACGAGGACGAAGACGGCCACCCTTCCCGAGGCCAAGATCCCTGGGGCTCAAGCCCCTGCCGCCAAAACCCC
>NZ_SPJX01000160.1 GCF_004458765.1 Microvirga pakistanensis
TGCGGTCGACGAGGCCCGCCTCGAGGAAATCGAGGAACATGCGCTGCTGGTGCTTGTAGTAGCTCGGATCGCAGGTGGCGACCTCGCGGCTCCAGTCGAGCGACAGGCCCAGGGATTGCAGCTGGGCGCGCATGGTGGCGATGTTGGCGTAGGTCCATTCCTTGGGGTGGACCTTGTTCTGCATGGCGGCGTTCTCCGCCGGCATGCCGAAGGCGTCCCAGCC
>NZ_SPJX01000688.1 GCF_004458765.1 Microvirga pakistanensis
TGTCCGGATACGGGGCAGGTGGTCTTCCACAAGGACGTGGAGGCGAACCAATGGGTGATCCCCGGCTCCAACCACCACATGCGCCTTTCGGCCACGCAGCGCCTGCAGCTCATGTTCGACGGCGGCACCTGGCTCGACGTGGCGCTGCCGGAGGTGCCCGTCGACCCGCTGAAGTTCCGCGACGAGAAGCGCTACGTCGACCGCCTGAAGGACGCCCGCACCA
>NZ_SPJX01000324.1 GCF_004458765.1 Microvirga pakistanensis
TGTCCGGATACGGGGCAGGTGGTCTTCCACAAGGACGTGGAGGCGAACCAATGGGTGATCCCCGGCTCCAACCACCACATGCGCCTTTCGGCCACGCAGCGCCTGCAGCTCCTGTTCGACGGCGGCACCTGGCTCGACGTGGCGCTGCCGGAGGTGCCCGTCGACCCGCTGAAGTTCCGCGACGAGAAGCGCTACGTCGACCGCCTGAAGGACGCCCGCACCA
>NZ_SPJX01000285.1 GCF_004458765.1 Microvirga pakistanensis
TGTCGAACAGACCGATGGCCGAGTAGAGGTTGAAGAAGGGCAGCGCGAAGACCGCGGGCGGTGCCATGCGGTTGGTGAGAAGCCAGAAGAACAGGTGCTTGTCGCCGAGGAAGCGGTACCGCGAGAACGCATAGGCCGCCGGCAATGCGAAGGCGATCGACAGCACCGTGTTGATCAGCACGTAGGTGAGCGAGTTGATGTAGCCGGAATACCAGCTCCGGTC
>NZ_SPJX01000347.1 GCF_004458765.1 Microvirga pakistanensis
TGTCGAACAGACCGATGGCCGAGTAGAGGTTGAAGAAGGGCAGCGCGAAGACCGCGGGCGGTGCCATGCGGTTGGTGAGAAGCCAGAAGAACAGGTGCTTGTCGCCGAGGACGCGGTACCGCGAGAACGCATAGGCCGCCGGCAATGCGAAGGCGATCGACAGCACCGTGTTGATCAGCACGTAGGTGAGCGAGTTGATGTAGCCGGAATACCAGCTCCGGTC
>NZ_SPJX01000260.1 GCF_004458765.1 Microvirga pakistanensis
TGTTCGCCTTCATTGTGCCTCCAAACGACCTTCACCCTGCGCTTTGAAGCGCAAGGCAGGTTGCAGGTTCGTGGTGTCGTGGCTCTTCGTCAACTACCCATCAGCGGCCGGTTCTCTCGCGCCAGGCTGCGAAGTCGATGTTGGTCTGCTCGTCAGTCGCCGGATAGAGGCCGAGGATCGAGCGTCCTTTCAGGACCTCCTCGGTCACGAAATCCTCGAATGC
>NZ_SPJX01000676.1 GCF_004458765.1 Microvirga pakistanensis
TGTTCGCCTTCATTGTGCCTCCAAACGACCTTCACCCTGCGCTTTGAAGCGCAAGGCAGGTTGCAGGTTCGTGGTGTCGTGGCTCTTCGTCAACTACCCATCAGCGGCCGGGTCTCTCGCGCCAGGCTGCGAAGTCGATGTTGGTCTGCTCGTCAGTCGCCGGATAGAGGCCGAGGATCGAGCGTCCTTTCAGGACCTCCTCGGTCACGAAATCCTCGAATGC
>NZ_SPJX01000092.1 GCF_004458765.1 Microvirga pakistanensis
TGGTTGCGGGGACAGGATTTGAACCTGTGACCTTCAGGTTATGAGCCTGACGAGCTACCGGGCTGCTCCACCCCGCGCCATGCGGGCCAGGATTGCCGGCAATCCTGGCCAGGTCGGCGTTTGCACGCCGTGCGGCCTACAAACACAAACCGCGGTGGCTCGGGAGGAGACACCGCGGTGTGATTGTCAAAAAGGTAAAGAGGCGGTTTGTCCTTGGCAGGCC
>NZ_SPJX01000486.1 GCF_004458765.1 Microvirga pakistanensis
GAAAAGGCAAGCTCGCGGATCGCTTCCGGATCCACGTCCACGTCCGGGCGGGGAACCGCCCCTGCCCGGGGAATCTTCACATTCGAGAAGTCGGGACTCCCGCCCGGGCGAACGGCCGGTTCGGGTACATGAAGGCTGAGGGGCTTGGGTTCAGACATGACCTTCCGCAATTCCTGAAGGCTCATGCTACCATGCCCCATGCGCAATCGAGAAGAGCGCCGGC
>NZ_SPJX01000408.1 GCF_004458765.1 Microvirga pakistanensis
GAAAAGGCAAGCTCGCGGATCGCTTCCGGATCCACGTCCACGTCCGGGCGGGGAACCGCCCCTGCCCGGGGAATCTTCACATTCGAGAAGTCGGGACTCCCGCCCGGGCGACCGGCCGGTTCGGGTACATGAAGGCTGAGGGGCTTGGGTTCAGACATGACCTTCCGCAATTCCTGAAGGCTCATGCTACCATGCCCCATGCGCAATCGAGAAGAGCGCCGGC
>NZ_SPJX01000612.1 GCF_004458765.1 Microvirga pakistanensis
GAAATAGCTCTGGTCCCGGTCCGGATCGGCGGCCCGGTGCAGGGCCCGACGCCCGTCGGGCAGGCGGCGGCTCGCCACGTAATGGCCCGTGGCCAGCACGTCGGCCCCAAGTTCCCTGGCGGTTTCCAGAAGATCCCGGAACTTGATGGAGCGGTTGCACTCGACGCAGGGGATCGGCGTCTCGCCCGCCAGATAGCTTTGGGTAAAGCGGTCGATCACGGCC
>NZ_SPJX01000220.1 GCF_004458765.1 Microvirga pakistanensis
GAAATAGCTCTGGTCCCGGTCCGGATCGGCGGCCCGGTGCAGGGCCCGACGCCCGTCGGGCAGGCGGCGGCTCGCCACGTAATGGCCCGTGGCCAGCACGTCGGCCCCAAGGTCCCTGGCGGTTTCCAGAAGATCCCGGAACTTGATGGAGCGGTTGCACTCGACGCAGGGGATCGGCGTCTCGCCCGCCAGATAGCTTTGGGTAAAGCGGTCGATCACGGCC
>NZ_SPJX01000084.1 GCF_004458765.1 Microvirga pakistanensis
GAATTCGATCTCGACTATGTCACTACGCAAATTGACAGAGTCCATCTCACTCCGGCCAAAACCGAAGCGGTGTACTCACCAAAAGCATAGATCAGGTCGATGTCTATTCCAGCCGGTCCATCCGGACCGGCGCAAGGACACCGCCGCCTACGCTTCTTCTTCCTTCTTCACTTGTCAAAGAGCAAATCTCGCCCGAACCGGACAAGAAACGGAACCTCAAACC
>NZ_SPJX01000125.1 GCF_004458765.1 Microvirga pakistanensis
GACATCGAGACGGCTGACGGCCGTCACCTTCGCCACCATGCGAAGGCCGTTCGCGGCACGCCGGAGAACCCGATGGAAGTCCATGAAATCCAGGCAAAGGCTCTTGATCTCATGACGCCGATCATCGGCTCCAACCGCGCGACCGAGCTGATCGATCGAATCCTCAAGCTTGAGGAACTCCCGACAGTGCGCGATCTACGTCCGTGGCTTGCCGTCTGACGCC
>NZ_SPJX01000632.1 GCF_004458765.1 Microvirga pakistanensis
GACATCGAGACGGCTGACGGCCGTCACCTTCGCCACCATGCGAAGGCCGTTCGCGGCACGCCGGAGAACCCGATGGAAGTCCATGAAATCCAGGCAAAGGCTCTTGATCTCCTGACGCCGATCATCGGCTCCAACCGCGCGACCGAGCTGATCGATCGAATCCTCAAGCTTGAGGAACTCCCGACAGTGCGCGATCTACGTCCGTGGCTTGCCGTCTGACGCC
>NZ_SPJX01000326.1 GCF_004458765.1 Microvirga pakistanensis
GACATTGCGCCTGAGACTGTGCAGAAGCTCGACTCCGTGGCGGGTGTCCCGGATCTGCGCCGCGTGGGACGGGCGGCTGCCATCAAGGTGAAGCCGGATCATTTCTCGCGCTTCCCGCACGATGGCGAGCGCAGCCCCGCAGTAGCGGTTTAGCAGGAGGCCCAATGTCACGAGTCGCCGCCCTTGCAGGCCGCCGGATCGACGCGGGCGATGCCGCGCCTGC
>NZ_SPJX01000703.1 GCF_004458765.1 Microvirga pakistanensis
GACATTGCGCCTGAGACTGTGCAGAAGCTCGACTCCGTGGCGGGTGTCCCGGATCTGCGCCGCGTGGGACGGGCGGCTGCCATCAAGGTGAAGCCGGATCATTTCTCGCGCGTCCCGCACGATGGCGAGCGCAGCCCCGCAGTAGCGGTTTAGCAGGAGGCCCAATGTCACGAGTCGCCGCCCTTGCAGGCCGCCGGATCGACGCGGGCGATGCCGCGCCTGC
>NZ_SPJX01000485.1 GCF_004458765.1 Microvirga pakistanensis
GACCGCATTCCCGATTTCAAAGTGCTCGCCGTGCAGGCGGCCGCGAAGGTGGCCAACGGCCGCTCCGGCTTCGGCATGCTGATTGACGGCACCTACGGCCGCGAAGCCTTATTCCGCGCCGCCGATCATCCGTTCTGGATCGGTCGCCCGGTGGAGCTGCCGGGCTCGCGCCCGCTCGATTTCGAAGGTGGCGGCAGCATCGGCGCGAAGCTCGTGGAATGGC
>NZ_SPJX01000403.1 GCF_004458765.1 Microvirga pakistanensis
GACCGCATTCCCGATTTCAAAGTGCTCGCCGTGCAGGCGGCCGCGAAGGTGGCCAACGGCCGCTCCGGCTTCGGCATGCTGATTGACGGCACCTACGGCCGCGAAGCCTTAGTCCGCGCCGCCGATCATCCGTTCTGGATCGGTCGCCCGGTGGAGCTGCCGGGCTCGCGCCCGCTCGATTTCGAAGGTGGCGGCAGCATCGGCGCGAAGCTCGTGGAATGGC
>NZ_SPJX01000668.1 GCF_004458765.1 Microvirga pakistanensis
GACGAGGCGGACGGGGATTTCGACGTGAGCGTGATGCTCACCGACGACGCCCAGATCCGGGAGCTGAACCGCACCTGGCGGGGCAAGGACAAGCCGACAAACGTGCTCTCCTTCCCGGCCCCCGAGCAGCCGGGCGCGACGGGGCCTCGCCATCTGGGCGATATTGCTTTAGCCTACGAGACGCTGATGCGTGAATCCGAGGAGGAATCCAAGGAGCTCGCGC
>NZ_SPJX01000545.1 GCF_004458765.1 Microvirga pakistanensis
GACGAGGCGGACGGGGATTTCGACGTGAGCGTGATGCTCACCGACGACGCCCAGATCCGGGAGCTGAACCGCACCTGGCGGGGCAAGGACAAGCCGACAAACGTGCTCTCCGTCCCGGCCCCCGAGCAGCCGGGCGCGACGGGGCCTCGCCATCTGGGCGATATTGCTTTAGCCTACGAGACGCTGATGCGTGAATCCGAGGAGGAATCCAAGGAGCTCGCGC
>NZ_SPJX01000627.1 GCF_004458765.1 Microvirga pakistanensis
GACGGCGCCGGATGGCCGCGCGAGGATGTCGATGCGGTCTATGTGAACTTTTCCGTCGAAAAGCCCGCCGATGCCTGGATCGATCGCTTGAAGCCCGATGGGCGCGTCATCTTCCCTCTTGGTCTGCCCCGGCCCAGGCCGAGCTCCTGGGGAGGCACCCACGCCCTGCACGGCGCGGGCCTTCTCGTGACGCACCATGAGACAGGATTGGCGGTGCGATGGC
>NZ_SPJX01000359.1 GCF_004458765.1 Microvirga pakistanensis
GACGGCGCCGGATGGCCGCGCGAGGATGTCGATGCGGTCTATGTGAACTTTTCCGTCGAAAAGCCCGCCGATGCCTGGATCGATCGCTTGAAGCCCGATGGGCGCGTCATCGTCCCTCTTGGTCTGCCCCGGCCCAGGCCGAGCTCCTGGGGAGGCACCCACGCCCTGCACGGCGCGGGCCTTCTCGTGACGCACCATGAGACAGGATTGGCGGTGCGATGGC
>NZ_SPJX01000080.1 GCF_004458765.1 Microvirga pakistanensis
GATATTGGCGACGAGTTCGAGGATCACCGCACCGACGACGGTTCCCCAGATACGGCCGACGCCGCCCCTGAGAGCGGTGCCGCCGATGACGACGGCGGTGATGGCCTGCAGGTCCCACAGGAGACCGGTGGTTGGTGTGGCGGAGCCGAGGCGGGGTACATAGACGAGCACCGCGATGCCGACGCAGATGCCTTGAATGATGTAGGTGAGCGTGCGCACCCGC
>NZ_SPJX01000536.1 GCF_004458765.1 Microvirga pakistanensis
GATCTCGTCGCCACGTCCGGGCTGACGCAGGACCGCGACGATCTGCAGGCAACCTTCCGGCTGCCTCTCTTCCGGCTCCTGCGCACGGGATTTCTTCAGATCCTCCGCCCATTCCTCTGCCGACCGCCCCGTGATGGAGGCCACATAGTTTCTCGTCTCGGCGGGCAGCTCGCCCCGTCCTTCCAGCCACGAGGAGACCCGTGCGGGCCCGCCGTTATAGGCC
>NZ_SPJX01000149.1 GCF_004458765.1 Microvirga pakistanensis
GATCTCGTCGCCACGTCCGGGCTGACGCAGGACCGCGACGATCTGCAGGCAACCTTCCGGCTGCCTCTCTTCCGGCTCCTGCGCACGGGATTTCTTCAGATCCTCCGCCCAGTCCTCTGCCGACCGCCCCGTGATGGAGGCCACATAGTTTCTCGTCTCGGCGGGCAGCTCGCCCCGTCCTTCCAGCCACGAGGAGACCCGTGCGGGCCCGCCGTTATAGGCC
>NZ_SPJX01000577.1 GCF_004458765.1 Microvirga pakistanensis
GATCGCATCCATCCCGCCCTCCTAAGTCAATGTCCGAGAACAGCACGTCAATGATCTCCTCAGTGAGGATGATGCTGGCCTCCTCGGCACTGGCGGCGGACAGAACTGTGAGCCCCGCCTCCTCGAGCGCCTCGGCTGCCACAGCCCCAACAAGCAGGTCATCCTCAACGACGAGAACACGGGTGCGGCTTGCCTCCGCGAGCCGGCACTCAGGCTGTGGGAC
>NZ_SPJX01000478.1 GCF_004458765.1 Microvirga pakistanensis
GATCGCATCCATCCCGCCCTCCTAAGTCAATGTCCGAGAACAGCACGTCAATGATCTCCTCAGTGAGGATGATGCTGGCCTCCTCGGCACTGGCGGCGGACAGAACTGTGAACCCCGCCTCCTCGAGCGCCTCGGCTGCCACAGCCCCAACAAGCAGGTCATCCTCAACGACGAGAACACGGGTGCGGCTTGCCTCCGCGAGCCGGCACTCAGGCTGTGGGAC
>NZ_SPJX01000381.1 GCF_004458765.1 Microvirga pakistanensis
GATCGTAGGACCGGTGCGCGCTGGCAGGAAGGTGCGGCGGCCATGGGCCCGCCTCGGCGTCGCTCCAGGCATGCCAGGACAGGTACGCGATCTTCGACGGGCGATAGCCGAAGCGCGTGAGATAATAGAGGTTGAAATCCTGCAGGGCGTAGGGTCCGATCATTGCTTCCGTCGATTGAATCTGTCCTGCGGCATCCTGCGGGACGAGCTCCGGAGAGATCTC
>NZ_SPJX01000419.1 GCF_004458765.1 Microvirga pakistanensis
GATCGTAGGACCGGTGCGCGCTGGCAGGAAGGTGCGGCGGCCATGGGCCCGCCTCGGCGTCGCTCCAGGCATGCCAGGACAGGTACGCGATCTTCGACGGGCGATAGCCGACGCGCGTGAGATAATAGAGGTTGAAATCCTGCAGGGCGTAGGGTCCGATCATTGCTTCCGTCGATTGAATCTGTCCTGCGGCATCCTGCGGGACGAGCTCCGGAGAGATCTC
>NZ_SPJX01000662.1 GCF_004458765.1 Microvirga pakistanensis
GATTTCGCGCGTTCGCGTGGTCGAGGCGGACGAGGACATCGTGCATGAGGGCGAGCATCCCTCCGAGAGCAACCTGCTGCTCGACGGCTTTGCCGCGCGCTACAAGATCTTTTCCAACGGGCGGCGTCAGATCACGGCCATCCATGTCGCCGGCGATTTCGTCGACCTGCACAGCTTCCTCTTAAGGACGATGGACCACGGCGTTCTGGCGCTCACGCCCTGC
>NZ_SPJX01000523.1 GCF_004458765.1 Microvirga pakistanensis
GATTTCGCGCGTTCGCGTGGTCGAGGCGGACGAGGACATCGTGCATGAGGGCGAGCATCCCTCCGAGAGCAACCTGCTGCTCGACGGCTTTGCCGCGCGCTACAAGATCTTGTCCAACGGGCGGCGTCAGATCACGGCCATCCATGTCGCCGGCGATTTCGTCGACCTGCACAGCTTCCTCTTAAGGACGATGGACCACGGCGTTCTGGCGCTCACGCCCTGC
>NZ_SPJX01000519.1 GCF_004458765.1 Microvirga pakistanensis
GATGCGGAAAGGGAACGGAACGCGCCGAAATCTGCCTCCGCCACCTCGAGCCATATGTCGGCGCTCGTCACCAGGGGGCTGAAGGCGGAATCCGTGATCGCCACCACGGGAATGTTGCTGCGGGCGGCGGCGGCGGCGAGTTCGGCGGTCACCGGCGCATAGGGCGTGAAGCTGATGGCGAGAACCGCATCGCGCTCGGTCGCGGTGCCCAGCTGCTCGGGAC
>NZ_SPJX01000600.1 GCF_004458765.1 Microvirga pakistanensis
GATGCGGAAAGGGAACGGAACGCGCCGAAATCTGCCTCCGCCACCTCGAGCCATATGTCGGCGCTCGTCACCAGGGGGCTGAAGGCGGAATCCGTGATCGCCACCACGGGACTGTTGCTGCGGGCGGCGGCGGCGGCGAGTTCGGCGGTCACCGGCGCATAGGGCGTGAAGCTGATGGCGAGAACCGCATCGCGCTCGGTCGCGGTGCCCAGCTGCTCGGGAC
>NZ_SPJX01000594.1 GCF_004458765.1 Microvirga pakistanensis
GAGCTGCACGCGGTTCAAGGCCTCCGCGGCTTCGCGGGTGGTCACGCCCTCGACGACGGCGATCAGGAGATCGGGCGTGCCGCCAGGAGCCTGGCGCACAGACTTGAGGGAATAAGTTTTGCCGTTCGACGCGATGAGCGGCCTGTAACCGGCGATCGCCTGGGGATCGCCCGTATGGGATTTGAGCCGCACCTCGCCTTTGAGGCCGTGGGCGCGGCCGAAC
>NZ_SPJX01000433.1 GCF_004458765.1 Microvirga pakistanensis
GAGCTGCACGCGGTTCAAGGCCTCCGCGGCTTCGCGGGTGGTCACGCCCTCGACGACGGCGATCAGGAGATCGGGCGTGCCGCCAGGAGCCTGGCGCACAGACTTGAGGGACTAAGTTTTGCCGTTCGACGCGATGAGCGGCCTGTAACCGGCGATCGCCTGGGGATCGCCCGTATGGGATTTGAGCCGCACCTCGCCTTTGAGGCCGTGGGCGCGGCCGAAC
>NZ_SPJX01000130.1 GCF_004458765.1 Microvirga pakistanensis
GAGGTTGTTGGCGCGCTCATCACCGTAGAAGACATCGTTGCCCGCGGTTGCGGTCGTGGCCATGGTGAATATTTGATCATAGGTCCACATCGTGCCGTCAGCAAAGTGCACTTCCTCGATCCGATACAGAGAGCTGTAAGCCGTCTGGTCGAGAGTGACCTTGTCGGTGCCGATGGTCAGGAGGAGGTCTTGCCCGGCGCCCGCCTGACTAACAATGACCTGC
>NZ_SPJX01000482.1 GCF_004458765.1 Microvirga pakistanensis
GAGGTTGTTGGCGCGCTCATCACCGTAGAAGACATCGTTGCCCGCGGTTGCGGTCGTGGCCATGGTGAATATTTGATCATAGGTCCACATCGTGCCGTCAGCAAAGTGCACGTCCTCGATCCGATACAGAGAGCTGTAAGCCGTCTGGTCGAGAGTGACCTTGTCGGTGCCGATGGTCAGGAGGAGGTCTTGCCCGGCGCCCGCCTGACTAACAATGACCTGC
>NZ_SPJX01000323.1 GCF_004458765.1 Microvirga pakistanensis
GAGGGGACCGGAGATGATCAGCGGCGTCCGCGCCTCGTCGATGAGGATCGAGTCCACCTCGTCCACGATGGCGAAGGCGTGGCCGCGCTGGACCATCTGCGCCATCTCGTAGTTCATGTTGTCGCGAAGGTAGTCGAAGCCGTACTCGTTGTTGGTCCCGTAGGTGATGTCGGCCGCATAGGCCTGCGCGCGCTCGGCATCGTCGATGCCGTGGACGATCACC
>NZ_SPJX01000590.1 GCF_004458765.1 Microvirga pakistanensis
GAGGGGACCGGAGATGATCAGCGGCGTCCGCGCCTCGTCGATGAGGATCGAGTCCACCTCGTCCACGATGGCGAAGGCGTGGCCGCGCTGGACCATCTGCGCCATCTCGTACTTCATGTTGTCGCGAAGGTAGTCGAAGCCGTACTCGTTGTTGGTCCCGTAGGTGATGTCGGCCGCATAGGCCTGCGCGCGCTCGGCATCGTCGATGCCGTGGACGATCACC
>NZ_SPJX01000106.1 GCF_004458765.1 Microvirga pakistanensis
GCCATCGAGGCTCGCCCCGGGCTTGACCGCATGGGACGCGATCCGGCGCAGGCGGCATGAAAAGCCGCCGAACAGCGAGAAGCGGCGCTCGAGGATGAGCGCTTCGCCGGAATCGAGGAACGCCAGGTCCGTCACGTCGTAGCCGTCGCGGAGGAGCACCGTGAACGCTCCCGGCCGGGCACCCGTGAGGATGAAGCCGCGTCCGCCTTCCGCGATGCCCACC
>NZ_SPJX01000468.1 GCF_004458765.1 Microvirga pakistanensis
GCCATCGAGGCTCGCCCCGGGCTTGACCGCATGGGACGCGATCCGGCGCAGGCGGCATGAAAAGCCGCCGAACAGCGAGAAGCGGCGCTCGAGGATGAGCGCTTCGCCGGACTCGAGGAACGCCAGGTCCGTCACGTCGTAGCCGTCGCGGAGGAGCACCGTGAACGCTCCCGGCCGGGCACCCGTGAGGATGAAGCCGCGTCCGCCTTCCGCGATGCCCACC
>NZ_SPJX01000014.1 GCF_004458765.1 Microvirga pakistanensis
GCCCAGAATGGCCTCGCCCGAGACGATGCCGCGATAAGCGGCGATCCGGCGTCCTTCGATGGTAGGCGTGGTGGTGACGATCATCAGGGTCTCCATGGCTGGAGACCCTGATGTGGGGATTGGTTCTCAGTGGCGGAAGTGGCGGTGACCGGTGAACACCATGGCAAGGCCCGCCTCGTCGGCGGCCTTGATCACCTCGTCGTCGCGCATGGAGCCGCCGGGC
>NZ_SPJX01000369.1 GCF_004458765.1 Microvirga pakistanensis
GCCCAGAATGGCCTCGCCCGAGACGATGCCGCGATAAGCGGCGATCCGGCGTCCTTCGATGGTAGGCGTGGTGGTGACGATCATCAGGGTCTCCATGGCTGGAGACCCTGAGGTGGGGATTGGTTCTCAGTGGCGGAAGTGGCGGTGACCGGTGAACACCATGGCAAGGCCCGCCTCGTCGGCGGCCTTGATCACCTCGTCGTCGCGCATGGAGCCGCCGGGC
>NZ_SPJX01000644.1 GCF_004458765.1 Microvirga pakistanensis
GCCCTTACGGGCTGGGCTACACACGTGCTACAATGGCGGTGACAATGGGCAGCGAACCCGCGAGGGGGAGCTAATCCCAAAAAGCCGTCTCAGTTCAGATTGCACTCTGCAACTCGAGTGCATGAAGGCGGAATCGCTAGTAATCGTGGATCAGAACGCCACGGTGAATACGTTCCCGGGCCTTGTACACACCGCCCGTCACACCATGGGAGTTGGTCTTACC
>NZ_SPJX01000311.1 GCF_004458765.1 Microvirga pakistanensis
GCCCTTACGGGCTGGGCTACACACGTGCTACAATGGCGGTGACAATGGGCAGCGAACCCGCGAGGGGGAGCTAATCCCAAAAAGCCGTCTCAGTTCAGATTGCACTCTGCACCTCGAGTGCATGAAGGCGGAATCGCTAGTAATCGTGGATCAGAACGCCACGGTGAATACGTTCCCGGGCCTTGTACACACCGCCCGTCACACCATGGGAGTTGGTCTTACC
>NZ_SPJX01000621.1 GCF_004458765.1 Microvirga pakistanensis
GCCCTGAACCAGATTATTCAGCGGCCTGAGCGTGGGAACCCTCGCTCGCGCCGAACATCGTCTTGGCGTAGATGATGCCGAGCCCATAGGCGCCGCCAAACCTTTTCGCGATACCGGTGGTCATGTCGTAGGTCTCGGTACGAGCCCAGTCGCGCTGGAGTTCGAGCAGGTACTGCAAGGATGTCATAGGTCTGGCGCCTGCCTGGATCATTCGCTCCATCGC
>NZ_SPJX01000298.1 GCF_004458765.1 Microvirga pakistanensis
GCCCTGAACCAGATTATTCAGCGGCCTGAGCGTGGGAACCCTCGCTCGCGCCGAACATCGTCTTGGCGTAGATGATGCCGAGCCCATAGGCGCCGCCAAACCTTTTCGCGAGACCGGTGGTCATGTCGTAGGTCTCGGTACGAGCCCAGTCGCGCTGGAGTTCGAGCAGGTACTGCAAGGATGTCATAGGTCTGGCGCCTGCCTGGATCATTCGCTCCATCGC
>NZ_SPJX01000634.1 GCF_004458765.1 Microvirga pakistanensis
GCCCGTTGAGAAACGCCCGGCGGGTGAACTCGCCCGCCTCGGCCGGGCGGCAATCGGGGATCGCGCCCAGAGCCTTCAGCACCGCCGCCCGCGTGGCGAGGCCGCCATGGATATGGAGCTCCGCCTGGTCCTCGCCGGTGAAGCTGCGCGGCCCCGGCATCCACAGAACCAGCGCCTGGTCCAGGGGCTCGCCGGCGCCGGGGTCGCGCAGGATGCGCACGGC
>NZ_SPJX01000460.1 GCF_004458765.1 Microvirga pakistanensis
GCCCGTTGAGAAACGCCCGGCGGGTGAACTCGCCCGCCTCGGCCGGGCGGCAATCGGGGATCGCGCCCAGAGCCTTCAGCACCGCCGCCCGCGTGGCGAGGCCGCCATGGAGATGGAGCTCCGCCTGGTCCTCGCCGGTGAAGCTGCGCGGCCCCGGCATCCACAGAACCAGCGCCTGGTCCAGGGGCTCGCCGGCGCCGGGGTCGCGCAGGATGCGCACGGC
>NZ_SPJX01000335.1 GCF_004458765.1 Microvirga pakistanensis
GCCCGGCAGGCCGGGGGCTGGTGCTCGAGACGAGGGCGGGCCTTCTGCCGGTGAGCCAAGTCTCCGACACCACGTTCACCGTCGACATGGGTCCGCCGCGCCTGGCGTGGAACGAGATTCCCCTGCGCGATCCTTATCCGGACACCCGCGCCATCGCGCTGGACACGCATCTGCCGGAAGCGCCGGAGCTCGAGAACCCGTCCGCCATCGGCATGGGCAACCC
>NZ_SPJX01000542.1 GCF_004458765.1 Microvirga pakistanensis
GCCCGGCAGGCCGGGGGCTGGTGCTCGAGACGAGGGCGGGCCTTCTGCCGGTGAGCCAAGTCTCCGACACCACGTTCACCGTCGACATGGGTCCGCCGCGCCTGGCGTGGACCGAGATTCCCCTGCGCGATCCTTATCCGGACACCCGCGCCATCGCGCTGGACACGCATCTGCCGGAAGCGCCGGAGCTCGAGAACCCGTCCGCCATCGGCATGGGCAACCC
>NZ_SPJX01000611.1 GCF_004458765.1 Microvirga pakistanensis
GCTAACGCTGGGCCTGGACCACCAAACCCAAGCGCTTCACCAGTCCGGTGCTCTAATACAGCGGCTGGACCACTTCGGCCATGTCACCTCAATCAGGCGCTACCTCATCTCCGCAGAGCTGCAGTATCCTCGAGAGTGGCCTTGAAGCGCCGCACCATGTCGTGGACCTGATCCTCGGAGATGATGAGCGGGGGGCAGAACGCAATCACGTCGCCGATGGCGC
>NZ_SPJX01000430.1 GCF_004458765.1 Microvirga pakistanensis
GCTTCGCGCGCCAGGTCTCGGATATAGGCGGCGTGGGCCTGACCAGCCTCACCCGCCTCCGAAAAACCAGTGGCGAGGATCGAGGCGACCTTGACCCCCACCTTTGCGCAATTCTCGACTGCCGCGATCGCCCCCTCGGTTCCGGAAAGGATATAGGCGTGATCCACTGGTCCGGGCAGCGCCTCGAGAGACGGCCAGGCCCGCTCGCCGAGCACCGTGCCGC
>NZ_SPJX01000299.1 GCF_004458765.1 Microvirga pakistanensis
GCTTCGCGCGCCAGGTCTCGGATATAGGCGGCGTGGGCCTGACCAGCCTCACCCGCCTCCGAAAAACCAGTGGCGAGGATCGAGGCGACCTTGACCCCCACCTTTGCGCAAGTCTCGACTGCCGCGATCGCCCCCTCGGTTCCGGAAAGGATATAGGCGTGATCCACTGGTCCGGGCAGCGCCTCGAGAGACGGCCAGGCCCGCTCGCCGAGCACCGTGCCGC
>NZ_SPJX01000495.1 GCF_004458765.1 Microvirga pakistanensis
GCTGCCGACGTGCCAGTCGTCCGTGCTCGGAGGCGGTTTGTAGTCCGTCCCCGGGCTCACCGTCTCGTCTGGATTGGTGCGCGACTGGCTCGCCTCAAGCTGAGCGAATTCTTCCTCGCCGATCGCACTGCCGAGCAAGAAGCGGATCCTCAGTTCCAGCAGCCGCTTGTAGATTGCCGGGAGGCCCTTGGTCATGTGCTCGGGCGCGCAGCTCTCCTGCCCC
>NZ_SPJX01000548.1 GCF_004458765.1 Microvirga pakistanensis
GCTGCCGACGTGCCAGTCGTCCGTGCTCGGAGGCGGTTTGTAGTCCGTCCCCGGGCTCACCGTCTCGTCTGGATTGGTGCGCGACTGGCTCGCCTCAAGCTGAGCGAATTCGTCCTCGCCGATCGCACTGCCGAGCAAGAAGCGGATCCTCAGTTCCAGCAGCCGCTTGTAGATTGCCGGGAGGCCCTTGGTCATGTGCTCGGGCGCGCAGCTCTCCTGCCCC
>NZ_SPJX01000496.1 GCF_004458765.1 Microvirga pakistanensis
GCGCCTGCCGCGTCATAGGCCTTGGCCGCTTCCACCGGATCGCCCGCATCGACGAGATCGACGAACTGCACGCCCTTCACGACGCGCCCGTCCTTCACGTCGAGGCAGGGAATGAGACGCACTTTCAGCATCAGGCATTTTCCTTGCGGGCGGAGCGCAGCAGCGCCAGCGCCTGTTCCGGATCGATGCGCCCGTCATAGAGCGCGCGGCCGGAAATGGCGCC
>NZ_SPJX01000124.1 GCF_004458765.1 Microvirga pakistanensis
GCGCCTGCCGCGTCATAGGCCTTGGCCGCTTCCACCGGATCGCCCGCATCGACGAGATCGACGAACTGCACGCCCTTCACGACGCGCCCGTCCTTCACGTCGAGGCAGGGACTGAGACGCACTTTCAGCATCAGGCATTTTCCTTGCGGGCGGAGCGCAGCAGCGCCAGCGCCTGTTCCGGATCGATGCGCCCGTCATAGAGCGCGCGGCCGGAAATGGCGCC
>NZ_SPJX01000132.1 GCF_004458765.1 Microvirga pakistanensis
GCGGCGCGATCCGCAAGGCCGATTGGCGTCACGATCATGCGACATGACCGTCGCGACGATTGATCCTCCAGCACTGAATACGACAGGAGGGCGGTCGATCTCCCAAGAGGAACGGCCGAAACAGTCGTAGATTCATAGCAGAAGGAAAAGGCCGTCCTGCGTGCATTGTGGTGCTCGGCACGACCGGCTCGTGCCAAGCTCCTGGGTGACATGCTTTCTCTCC
>NZ_SPJX01000559.1 GCF_004458765.1 Microvirga pakistanensis
GCGGCGCGATCCGCAAGGCCGATTGGCGTCACGATCATGCGACATGACCGTCGCGACGATTGATCCTCCAGCACTGAATACGACAGGAGGGCGGTCGATCTCCCAAGAGGACCGGCCGAAACAGTCGTAGATTCATAGCAGAAGGAAAAGGCCGTCCTGCGTGCATTGTGGTGCTCGGCACGACCGGCTCGTGCCAAGCTCCTGGGTGACATGCTTTCTCTCC
>NZ_SPJX01000247.1 GCF_004458765.1 Microvirga pakistanensis
GCGGGCCACGTGCTGCGCGGCATCGGCGCCGAGGAACACCTTCGGATCGAAGGCGAGGATCAGCTCGCCATGGCAGGGAGCGGCGCCGACGCCTTCATCGAAGGCCATGGATTCCGCGCTGGTCATATCGCCGATCAGAGGGCCCGCCATCAGCTCGATCATGGCCGAGAGGGCCGAGCCCTTGTGGCCGCCGAAGGTCAGCATGGCGCCGGCCATCGCGGCC
>NZ_SPJX01000188.1 GCF_004458765.1 Microvirga pakistanensis
GCGGGCCACGTGCTGCGCGGCATCGGCGCCGAGGAACACCTTCGGATCGAAGGCGAGGATCAGCTCGCCATGGCAGGGAGCGGCGCCGACGCCTTCATCGAAGGCCATGGAGTCCGCGCTGGTCATATCGCCGATCAGAGGGCCCGCCATCAGCTCGATCATGGCCGAGAGGGCCGAGCCCTTGTGGCCGCCGAAGGTCAGCATGGCGCCGGCCATCGCGGCC
>NZ_SPJX01000356.1 GCF_004458765.1 Microvirga pakistanensis
GTCCGGCCAGGCGATCTCGGGAACGTCGATGGAAGCCAGGACCGTCTGGAGCGATTCGCCGGAGGCCGTGGGCCCGTAGAGCGGCTTGAAGCAGGCGGTCAGGCCGAGGGAAAGGCCGGCCGTGAGGCCCGCGACGCGGGCGATGCGGGCCATGCTCTTCAGATTAAACGACGACATTCACGATCCTTTGGGGGACGACGATGATCTTGCGGGCAGGCTTTCC
>NZ_SPJX01000497.1 GCF_004458765.1 Microvirga pakistanensis
GTCCGGCCAGGCGATCTCGGGAACGTCGATGGAAGCCAGGACCGTCTGGAGCGATTCGCCGGAGGCCGTGGGCCCGTAGAGCGGCTTGAAGCAGGCGGTCAGGCCGAGGGACAGGCCGGCCGTGAGGCCCGCGACGCGGGCGATGCGGGCCATGCTCTTCAGATTAAACGACGACATTCACGATCCTTTGGGGGACGACGATGATCTTGCGGGCAGGCTTTCC
>NZ_SPJX01000148.1 GCF_004458765.1 Microvirga pakistanensis
GTCGGGCGACCACGGAATGATGTCGATCTTCTCGCCCTGGAGCTCGCCGACAACCGCCTGGACGCGGGAGCCGCGCATGCCCACGCAGGCGCCGACCGGATCGATGGAGGAATCGCGCGAGGTCACGGCGATCTTGGCGCGGGAACCCGGATCGCGCGCCACCGCCTGAACGGTGACGATGCCGTCATAGATCTCCGGCACTTCGGAGGCGAAGAGCTTCGCC
>NZ_SPJX01000458.1 GCF_004458765.1 Microvirga pakistanensis
GTCGGGCGACCACGGAATGATGTCGATCTTCTCGCCCTGGAGCTCGCCGACAACCGCCTGGACGCGGGAGCCGCGCATGCCCACGCAGGCGCCGACCGGATCGATGGAGGACTCGCGCGAGGTCACGGCGATCTTGGCGCGGGAACCCGGATCGCGCGCCACCGCCTGAACGGTGACGATGCCGTCATAGATCTCCGGCACTTCGGAGGCGAAGAGCTTCGCC
>NZ_SPJX01000302.1 GCF_004458765.1 Microvirga pakistanensis
GGAACTAGGTCGTCCGCTTGCCGAATATGCCGCCTCTTTACGATTTCAAACATCCGCGCTTCCCGCACACAAGAGGGGAGGCGCGAACCTCATGACAAGATCCTTCGCGCCCAAGCGCAAAGAATTCCGGAACCCACCCCTTAAGGAATGGTGGAGCCTGTCGGGATCGAACCGACGACCTGAAGCTTGCAAAGCTACCGCTCTCCCAGCTGAGCTAAGGCCC
>NZ_SPJX01000551.1 GCF_004458765.1 Microvirga pakistanensis
ACGAACAGATTTCTGGCAGCCGAAAAGACTGATGTGAACCGCTGCAGGCCTTCCACAGACCGAAAGCCCTGCATCATTCTCTCCCGCTTTCGCAGCGAGAGATGCGAATTTTCAGCCCTGTTGTTCAAGCCCTTGTGAGACCGGTGCTCAACCCTCGGCATGACCTTGCGCCTGGCAGCCCCGTAGGAGGGCAGCTTATCGGTGATGATGCGCTTGGGCACCAT
>NZ_SPJX01000172.1 GCF_004458765.1 Microvirga pakistanensis
AAGGGAGAAGCCTGTCGGCTCCCCGCGCACGGTTCTTTTAGGCGGACTGTCGACGCGGGCTCCGGGAGATCATGCCTGTGGCGGCGGCGCCTTGGCTGCGGTGAGGCAGCAAGGCGGGCGGCTGTGCATGCCCGGGCGCCTGGATCGAGCCAGGGCCTCCCGCCAACCGGCGTGCGAGGCCGGCTGCGGGACCGTGCCCGGCCCCACAACCTGCGACGCCTCGCG
>NZ_SPJX01000702.1 GCF_004458765.1 Microvirga pakistanensis
TCTCTGGCGTGACCATGAGCCTTGTTCTGTGGAGGGATCTGCGGTCTGGGCTCCTCTGGAGCGAACATCCCCGTATTGGCCGAGGCGCTTTGGCGTTTTCGGCGGGTTCAGCTCAGAAGAGATCTGTCTTCTGGGAGCGGTGTTGCTCGGCCTGATCTTGGCCTGTACTTGCTTGGGCGGGGCCGGATCTCGAAAGGAAGCTGCAAATTCTTTTCGAATGCTGTTGACA
>NZ_SPJX01000544.1 GCF_004458765.1 Microvirga pakistanensis
AAAGGCTCGGAGGTGGGCGCCCACATTCTGTCCGGCGCGGTGATCGACCCGATCGGGCTCGACGGCCTCCTGCCCGAGTGGCGCACCGATCCCGACCGGCCGCTCAAGACGGAAGTCACCGCCGACGAGTTCATGTATCTGGGCCATGCCGGCGGCGTGCGCCTGCCCAACGTGTTCATGCCCAAGCTCATGAACAACCACGGCAACTTCGTGGGCTCGCTGGGCAACCT
>NZ_SPJX01000636.1 GCF_004458765.1 Microvirga pakistanensis
GCGCGCCACGCGGGTCACCTCGCCCGCGAACGAGTTGAGCTGGTCCACCATGGTGTTGATGGTGTTCTTCAGCTCGAGGATCTCGCCGCGCACCTCGACGGTGATCTTCTTCGACAGGTCGCCGTTCGCCACGGCGGTGGTGACCTCGGCGATGTTACGCACCTGGCCGGTCAGGTTCGCGGCCATGAGGTTGACGTTGTCGGTCAGGTCCTTCCAGGTGCCGGCAACGCCC
>NZ_SPJX01000610.1 GCF_004458765.1 Microvirga pakistanensis
CCATGAAGTTCCGTCCGCTGCACGACCGCGTCGTCGTCCGCCGCATCGAGGCCGAAGAGAAGACGGCCGGCGGCATCATCATCCCGGACACCGCCAAGGAAAAGCCGCAAGAGGGCGAAGTCATCGCCGTCGGCCCGGGCGCCCGTGATGAGAGCGGCAAGATCGCTGCTCTCGATGTGAAGGCCGGCGACCGCGTTCTGTTCGGCAAGTGGTCCGGCACCGAGGTGCGGATCGA
>NZ_SPJX01000021.1 GCF_004458765.1 Microvirga pakistanensis
TTGAGGTGGAGGTCGATGAAGGATGCGATGAAGAAGTAGGAATGGTCGTAGCCGTGCTGCCGGCGCAGGGTGAGCGGCTGGCCGGCCTTGGCGCAGGCCTCCTCGAGCAGGTGCGGCTTGAGCTGGCTGTCCAGAAAGCCGTCGGCCGTGCCCTGGTCGACCAGGATGTCGCTCACGCGCGCGCCGCCTTCGATCAGCGCGCAGGCATCGTAGTCCCGCCAGGCCGCCCGCTCCGGCCC
>NZ_SPJX01000276.1 GCF_004458765.1 Microvirga pakistanensis
CGTCTTGAGCGGCCGGTCGGGATCGGTGCGCCACTCGGGCAGGAGGCCGTCGAGCCCGATCGGGTCGATCACCGCGCCGGACAGAATGTGGGCGCCCACCTCCGAGCCTTTCTCCACCACCACCACGGAGATGTCCGCGCCGGCTTGCGCCGCCTGCTGCTTGAGCCGGATCGCCGCGGCAAGCCCCGCAGGGCCGGCCCCGACAATCACAACGTCAAACTCCATCGATTCCCGAGCCGGTA
>NZ_SPJX01000214.1 GCF_004458765.1 Microvirga pakistanensis
CTGAACCCGCCGAAAACGCCAAAGCGCCTCGGCCAATACGGGGATGTTCGCTCCAGAGGAGCCCAGACCGCAGATCCCTCCACAGAACAAGGCTCATGGTCACGCCAGAGAGCAGAGCCTCCAGCCAGGCCTTCGAACCGTCAGGCTCGACCGACCCTCCGTCCGCACACGCCGCTGCCCTCCCGCGCCAAAGCCCGGGATCCGACAGCCAGCCTGTCCGGAAAAACACCGCCTCCTGCTCTCGCAAAA
>NZ_SPJX01000067.1 GCF_004458765.1 Microvirga pakistanensis
AAATTCGCATCTCTCGCTGCGAAAGCGGGAGAGAATGATGCAGGGCTTTCGGTCTGTGGAAGGCCTGCAGCGGTTCACATCAGTCTTTTCGGCTGCCAGAAATCTGTTCGTTCCGCCCCGCTCGCACCAGTCTGCCCTCGCTACCCACGTCTACCGTCTACGAGCCATGGCGGCATGGAAGTCCGCGGCGGGCGTGCTCGCCTGAATTCAACAAAGCAGGGCTTCTCGCGGTCGCCTCAGGTTACCGTGACATCACC
>NZ_SPJX01000382.1 GCF_004458765.1 Microvirga pakistanensis
CGCCGACGAGTTCATGTATCTGGGCCATGCCGGCGGCGTGCGCCTGCCCAACGTGTTCATGCCCAAGCTCATGAACAACCACGGCAACTTCGTGGGCTCGCTGGGCAACCTCGCCCGCTATCTCGGCCGCAAGGCGGAGGAGCTGGGGGTGGAGATCTATCCGGGCTTCCCGGCTTCCGAGGTGCTGGTCGAGGACGGCCGGGTGGTGGGGGTGGCCACCGGCGACATGGGCGTCAGCCGCAACGGCGAGCCCAATGCC
>NZ_SPJX01000440.1 GCF_004458765.1 Microvirga pakistanensis
ACCGTGACTCGGTCCGAAATGGCCTTCACCTCGTTGAGCCGATGGGAGATGTAGAGCACGGCCACACCATGCTCGCGCAGCTTGCGGATGATGGTGAAAAGGCTTTCCGCCTCAATGGGCGTGAGCACAGCCGTCGGCTCGTCGAAAGCGACGAGCTTGTGAGGCACCAGCAGCGCACGGGCGATCTGCACGAGCTGGCGGTCGGCGATGGAGAGACGTCGAACCTCGATATCCGGATCGATCCGCGTGCCGAGCTCCGCCAGGAT
>NZ_SPJX01000618.1 GCF_004458765.1 Microvirga pakistanensis
CCGTCTTGAGAACCGCACCTGGGCAAAGACGTGGATGCCCCGCTAAGGCCGGCCATGACGGGCGGGAGGTGGGAGCCGGCGGATCAAGCCAAGCGGCTGCAGGCACGGAGCCGCAGGAGGCCGGAGCAGGAGAATGTTCCGTCTTTGTTCTTGACGCCCGCCTCAAGCTCGGCTATATCGTTCGGCACCCCGGCCCACCGGGAGGCGCGCTCGCGAGGCGTCGCAGGTTGTGGGGCCGGGCACGGTCCCGCAGCCGGCCTCGCACGC
>NZ_SPJX01000045.1 GCF_004458765.1 Microvirga pakistanensis
CAGGCTTGCGGCGAATCTGGCGCAGACGAGGATGAGGAAGATGCCGAAGGCGAGCTCGAGGCGGCGCTTGGAGAGGCGGTGGGCGAGGCGGGCGCCGAGGGGGGCCATGAGGGTGCTGGTGGGGATGAAGAGCAGGAAGCCGATCAGCGACACGTAGCCGAGCGCCAGGGGCGGCTGGAAGGCGATCACGTCGGGGTACTCGGCCATGTGCGGCCAGCCGGCATAGACGTAGCCGAGCGCGCCCGGGATCGAGATCAGGATGCCCAAGCC
>NZ_SPJX01000091.1 GCF_004458765.1 Microvirga pakistanensis
CACGTTCACGCTCGGCAGCGATGGCGCTTACAGCTTCACGCCAGTCGCCAGCTGGAACGGCACGGTCCCGACCGTCACCTACATGATCGGCGATGGGGAAGGCGGCTCGGATACAGCCAGCCTCGTCATCACCGTCACTCCGGTCAACGACGCGCCGGAAGCAAACGGCACGATTGCCGATCAGGCCAATGAGGATGCGCAGGGCATCACGCCGCTTGACGTTTCGACCTTCTTCTCCGACCCAGATGGCGACACGCTGACCTACAGCGCCAGCAA
>NZ_SPJX01000070.1 GCF_004458765.1 Microvirga pakistanensis
CATCTAGCACGCCCGCATGCCTCAGCATGCAGTGACCTCGGCGGACCATTCGCATGATCTCGAACCCCTTCAGGGTCGTAGACGCGGTCTTCATTCGCTGGAACCCGCGAGCCGGCCGGATCATCCGCTTGATCGCGCCGTGATCCGCCTCGATGATGTTGTTTAAGTACTTTGACGTCCGATGCTCGACGTCTTTCGACAGCAACCCTTCATTCTGCAAGCGCCGAATTGCCTTCGGATACTCACTGCCTTCAAGGCTTTGCGCAGGAAGCGATAAGCCGC
>NZ_SPJX01000010.1 GCF_004458765.1 Microvirga pakistanensis
CGATGAGGTCTCGCTACTTGCGGGCCGCCATCAGGTCATGCGTCAGCACCGTGAGCTTGCCGATCAGGGATGCCATGTCGCTGGGATCGCACGACCACTGGGTCCCAATGGCGGATCCATCGGCAGACACGGACACCACAGCAAGTGAGCGCAGCTTGCCTTCACGAGCCAGCCGCAGATGCTCCTGCAACAGGTCGATCATCGATGCCGTGCTCTCGTCAACGGGCGGTGCCGGGACCGCCTGGAGACTGGTCACACGGCTCCGCTGATTAGCCATTGTCTCGCTCACG
>NZ_SPJX01000340.1 GCF_004458765.1 Microvirga pakistanensis
CAGCCCAGAGACCAGCAATTATTCGTCAGCTGTATACCATCAGTTATATAGGCATCCCGCCGTTCTTCAGCCAAAAGAGCGCCATGTCGATCGCAGCAACCGGTCGGTCCGCCAAAGGCGGGCTGAAGCAAGAATGACGATCGCAGTGGGTGGCAGCCAAGCTGAACCTTCACACAGAACATAAGATTGCGCATGGGCGTGAAGCCCGGCGCGAGGCCGACGAGCGTGTCTGCAGGTAGGTGATGACGATGGATCCTCGCCCCTGTGACCACATCATAGGTAGTGGGCTCCTAAGTGGCGGCGACCA
>NZ_SPJX01000221.1 GCF_004458765.1 Microvirga pakistanensis
GTCCCTCGATGAAGTTCATGGCCGGCGATCCGATGAAGCCAGCCACGAACAGGTTCCTGGGCCGGTCGTAGAGTTCGAGGGGCGCGCCGATCTGCTCCACGATGCCGTCGTGCATGACCACGATCTTGTCGGCCATGGTCATGGCCTCGATCTGATCGTGCGTCACGTAGATCGTCGTGGTCTTGAGGCGCTGGTGCAGTTCCTTGATCTCGACGCGCATCTGCACGCGCAGCTTGGCGTCGAGATTGGACAGCGGCTCGTCGAAGAGGAACACCTGCGGGTCGCGCACGATCGCCCGCCCCATGGCGAC
>NZ_SPJX01000489.1 GCF_004458765.1 Microvirga pakistanensis
CGCCGCCCTTTCTTCGTGAACGCCAGTGGCGAGGTAAACGATGGAATCCTCGGAGAGATCGGACTGCTGGACTTCGCCTGCGATACGCCCGTTGCGCATGACCACGACCCGGTGGCACAGGCCGATCAGTTCCTGCATCTCGGACGAAATCACGATGACGGAGAGGCCGTTCTCGGCAAGGCCTGCGATGAAACGGTAGATCTGCTCCTTGGTGCCGATATCGACGCCGCGCGTCGGCTCATCGATGACGATGATGCGCGGATTGAGCAGCATCATCTTGGCGAGCAGGAGCTTTTGCTGATTGCCGCCGGAGAGCTGACCC
>NZ_SPJX01000506.1 GCF_004458765.1 Microvirga pakistanensis
CGCCGCCCTTTCTTCGTGAACGCCAGTGGCGAGGTAAACGATGGAATCCTCGGAGAGATCGGACTGCTGGACTTCGCCTGCGATACGCCCGTTGCGCATGACCACGACCCGATGGCACAGGCCGATCAGCTCCTGCATCTCGGACGAGATCACGATGACGGAGAGGCCGTTCTCGGCAAGGCCTGCGATGAAACGGTAGATCTGCTCCTTCGTGCCGATATCGACGCCGCGCGTCGGCTCATCGATGACGATGATGCGCGGATTGAGCAGCATCATCTTGGCGAGCAGGAGCTTTTGCTGATTGCCGCCGGAGAGCTGACCC
>NZ_SPJX01000249.1 GCF_004458765.1 Microvirga pakistanensis
CATCCGGTCCATCCGGACCGGCGCAAGGACACCGCCGCCTACGCTTCTTCTTCCTTCTTCACTTGTCAAAGAGCAAATCTCGCCCGAACCGGACAAGAAACGGAACCTCAAGCCACCCCGGCCGCCTCACGGCGCCAGAGCCCTCAAGGCCCCGTCAGGCCAGCCACCGCAGTGGCCGCCGTCGATGAAGCCGTTCTAGCCAATCCAACCCCCGATGTCAACAGCATTCGAAAAGAATTTGCAGCTTCCTTTCGAGATCCGGCCCCGCCCAAGCAAGTACAGGCCAAGATCAGGCCGAGCAACACCGCTCCCAGAAGACAGATCTC
>NZ_SPJX01000266.1 GCF_004458765.1 Microvirga pakistanensis
GTAAGAATCCACAACAAGTTGTTCTTCATTGATGTATCTGAGGGTCTGTAGCTCAGTTGGTTAGAGCACACGCTTGATAAGCGTGGGGTCACAAGTTCAAGTCTTGTCAGACCCACCAAGTCTACTGAACACAGCAGAGCAGATATATTAAGATCTTAAGCTGGGGACTTAGCTTAGTTGGTAGAGCGCCTGCTTTGCACGCAGGAGGTCAGGAGTTCGACTCTCCTAGTCTCCACCACTACTACGCAGTTACCTGATTAAAAAAAGATTGATTATAGAAATTAATGAACTGAAGTTTATAGAGTTTATTAACTTCTGTGATTTATCACAGTGAACTAC
>NZ_SPJX01000547.1 GCF_004458765.1 Microvirga pakistanensis
AACAGGCTGATACCGCCCAAGAGTTCATATCGACGGCGGTGTTTGGCACCTCGATGTCGGCTCATCTCATCCTGGGGCTGAAGCAGGTCCCAAGGGTATGGCTGTTCGCCATTTAAAGAGGTACGCGAGCTGGGTTTAGAACGTCGTGAGACAGTTCGGTCCCTATCTACCGTGGGCGTTGGAAATTTGAGAGGATCTGCTCCTAGTACGAGAGGACCAGAGTGGACGAACCTCTGGTGTACCGGTTGTGACGCCAGTCGCATCGCCGGGTAGCTATGTTCGGAAGGGATAACCGCTGAAAGCATCTAAGCGGGAAGCCTACCTCAAGATAAGATTTCCCT
>NZ_SPJX01000398.1 GCF_004458765.1 Microvirga pakistanensis
TACGAGCAGGCCCGCAGCCACGGGCTCAGGCTCAAGGTCACGGTCGAGAACGGCGACACCGATCTCTCGTTCCTGCAGGACGTCACGATCCAGGTGTCCGACTGGGCCAGCGAGACCGCCGCCGGCACGGTCGGCCACGACCGGATCCTGGCCAATGCGGGCAACGACCGCCTGAGCGGCGGCGACGGCAACGACACCCTCATGGGCGGGGCCGGCACCGACCGGCTGACGGGCGGCAACCACAACGACTGGCTCTATGGCGGAGCCGGCATCGACACGCTCTACGGCAACCATGGCAAGGACATCTTCGTGTTCAACACAAAGCCGAACAGCCGGAGCAAC
>NZ_SPJX01000114.1 GCF_004458765.1 Microvirga pakistanensis
ATGGCGGCGAACCTCACCGGCCAGGTGCGCAACATCGCCGAGGTCACCACCGCCGTGGCTCGGGGTGACCTGTCCAAGAAGATCACTGTCGACGTGAAGGGCGAGATCCTGGCGCTGAAATCCACCATCAACACCATGGTGGACCAGCTCAACTCGTTTGCCTCCGAGGTGACCCGCGTGGCCAAGGAGGTGGGCTCCGAGGGTAAGCTCGGCGGCCAGGCCCAGGTGGAGGGCGTCGGCGGCGTCTGGCGCGATCTCACTGAGAACGTGAACATGATGGCGGCGAACCTGACCGGCCAGGTGCGTAACATCGCCGAGGTGACAACGGCTGTCGCCAACGGCGACCTGTCCAAGAAGATCAC
>NZ_SPJX01000222.1 GCF_004458765.1 Microvirga pakistanensis
CGGTCAGCCACATGTCGAGGCCGCCCAGCGCCACGCCGGCGGCCGTGCCGTATTTCGACCAGAGCGGCTTGACGTTGCGCACCCGCTTGAGATCGTAGCCGATCGGCGAGGAGCGCCAGGCCTCCTCGTAGGACGCCACCTCGTCATGGGAGCGCCCCGCCTGCAGGGCCGCGAACACGTGGTCGGCGCACAGCATGCCCGACAGGATCGCGTTGTGGCTGCCCTTGATGCGCGGCACGTTCACGAAGCCGGCCGAGTCGCCCACCAGGCAGCCACCCGGGAACGACAGCCGCGGCACCGACTGCCAGCCGCCCTCCATGATGGCGCGGGCCCCGTAGCCGATGCGCTTTGCCCCCTCGAACACGTCGCGCACCATCGGGTGCGTC
>NZ_SPJX01000013.1 GCF_004458765.1 Microvirga pakistanensis
CGAATACCTATGAGTACAATCCGGGAGACAGACTGCGGGTGCTAACGTCCGTAGTCAAGAGGAAAACAATCCAGACCGCCAGCTAAGGCCCCAAAATTATAGTTAAGTGGGAAACGATGTGGGAAGGCATAGACAGCTAGGAGGTTGGCTTAGAAGCAGCCACCCTTTAAAGAAAGCGTAATAGCTCACTAGTCGAGTCGGCCTGCGCGGAAGATGTAACGGGGCTAAAACTATATGCCGAAGCTGCGGATGTATACTTTGTATACGTGGTAGGGGAGCGTTCTGTAAGCCGATGAAGGTGTGTTGAGAAGCATGCTGGAGGTATCAGAAGTGCGAATGCTGACGTGAGTAACGACAAAACGGGTGAAAAACCCGTTCGCTGAAAGACCA
>NZ_SPJX01000541.1 GCF_004458765.1 Microvirga pakistanensis
TCCCCTGAGCCTGCGGCTTGTCGAGGAGATGCTGCTCGAGCGCGGTATCGTCGTCTCCTACGAGACGATCCGGCGCTGGGGTAAGAAGTTCGGGCCGGCTTATGCTCGGCGCCTCCACCGCAAGCAGCCGAGTTCACGGGACATCTGGCATCTGGATGAGGTGGTCATCAGTATCGCTGGTAAGAGGCACTGGCTGTGGCGGGCTGTGGACCAGGACGGATACGTGCTCGACGAGATCGTCCAGAGCCACCGCAACACCAAGGCGGCCAAGCGCCTGCTGATCCGGCTGATGAAGAAGCAAGGTATGGTGCCCAAGCGCATCATCACCGATAAGCTGCCCTCCTACGGGGCTGCCAGGCGCAAGGTCATGCCGAGGGTTGAGCACCGGTCTCACAAGGGCTTGAACAACAGGGCT
>NZ_SPJX01000228.1 GCF_004458765.1 Microvirga pakistanensis
AAAAAGCCGCTCCCGAAGGGCGGCTTTGGCGGGCGGCCTGGGTGAGCCCGCCGCCCGCGGGAGACGGCGCGTCAGGCCGTCTGGATGTTGTTGACCGCGACCTTGCCGGAGCGGCGGTCCTCGGCCGTGTCGAAGGACACCTTCTGGCCTTCGCGCAGGCCGCGGATGCCGGCGCGCTCAAGCGCGGTGGCGTGGACGAACACGTCCTTGTCGCCGTTGTCCGGCTGAATGAAGCCGAAGCCCTTCTGGTCGTTGTAGAACTTCACGGTGCCCGTGATCATGGCAGTCTTCCTTGGTTTGCGTCAGTGCACGTGAGCGTCGGCCCGCGCCAAAGCGCGCCCCTGCTCGGTTCGTCGATGTTTGGGAGAGTGTCTGAACGTGCGCCCGGCATGCCAAGGCGGTACGGCCCGATTGTCCGGCCAAATGTCGAT
>NZ_SPJX01000401.1 GCF_004458765.1 Microvirga pakistanensis
CGGCACGGACGAGATGTACGCCAACAGGCAGTTGGCGGAAGGTCTGGGCGCGGCCATGGGTGTCGTCTTCCAGGCGCCCAACTCGCCGACCGTCTACCTCGCCGGAGACACCATCTGGCGCAACGAAGTCGATCAGAGCCTGGCCAGGTTCAAGCCTGACGTGATCCTCCTGAACGCCGGCGAGGCCCGCATGCTGGGCTTTGCCGGATCGATCATCATGAGCAAGGACGATGTCCTCCGCGCGTACAAGGCTGCGCCGAACGCCACCATCCTGGCCGTCCACATGGATGCGATCAACCACATGGCGTTAAGCCGCAAGGACCTGCGGGAATACGTTGAGCAGAACGGCATGCAGGATCGTGTGCGAATTCCCGCCGACGGCGAAGTCCTGAAGTTCTGACCATTTGGTGCCCACCCCGGCTGGGGTGGGCA
>NZ_SPJX01000154.1 GCF_004458765.1 Microvirga pakistanensis
AGCGTGCTCACATCCGCTGCGCCGAGCGAGTTGAGGGTCAGGATCATCACGCCCGCCGTGAGGGCCGCCATGGAGCCTACGGAGAGGTCGAGACCGCCACCGGCGATCACGAAGGTGGCCCCCACCGCGATGATGGCGATGAAAGCCGATCGTGTGACGACGTTGAGGATGTTCGAGGTCGTCAGAAAATCTGGATTGATGAGCGCGCCGGCAATCGCCAGCACGATGAGGGCGATGAAGGGTGAGAGCGCCCGCATGTCGATGTTGAATCTGCGCTTTTCGGCGCCGGTGCGAAGCACGGTTTCGGTCATGCGTGGCCTGCGGCGATTTCCGCCGCCCTTTCTTCGTGAACGCCAGTGGCGAGGTAAACGATGGAATCCTCGGAGAGATCGGACTGCTGGACTTCGCCTGCGATACGCCCGTTGCGCATGACCACGACCCG
>NZ_SPJX01000461.1 GCF_004458765.1 Microvirga pakistanensis
GAACAGGAGGATGTCCGATGGCGGGCAGTGTGAACAAGGTGATCTTGGTGGGCAATCTGGGGCGTGACCCGGAGGTGCGGCGCCTGAACAACGGGGAGCCGGTGGTGAACCTGCGGCTGGCGACCTCGGAGACCTGGAAGGACAAGGCCACGGGCGAGCGCAAGGAGAAGACCGAGTGGCACTCGGTGGTGATCTTCAACGAGAACCTGGCGCGGGTGGCCGAGCAGTACCTGAAGAAGGGCTCGAAGGTCTATGTGGAAGGCCAGCTTCAGACCCGCAAGTGGACGGACCAGTCGGGCCAGGAGAAGTACACCACCGAGGTGGTGCTGCAGCGCTTCCGGGGCGAGCTGACGATCCTGGACGGGCGCCAGGGCGGCGGCGCGTCGGAGTATGGCGACGAGGAGCCGGGCCAGATCAGCCGCGGCGGCGACTTCGGACGAGCCTC
>NZ_SPJX01000139.1 GCF_004458765.1 Microvirga pakistanensis
GGCCCGCCGCCGCCCTCGGGGGTGGTCCAGGTGATGTTCTGGTTGGGATCCTTGATGTCGCAGGTCTTGCAGTGCACGCAGTTCTGGGCGTTGATCTGGAAGCGCACGCCCCCCTCGCCCTCCACCCACTCATACACGCCGGCCGGGCAGTAGCGCTGCGAGGGGCCGCCATACACGTCGTGCTCCGACGCCTTCTGCAGCCCCATGTCCCTCACCTGCAGGTGGACCGGCTGGTCCTCCTCGTGGTTGGTGTTGGACAAAAACACCGACGAGAGCTTGTCGAAGGTCAGAACCCCGTCCGGCTTCTCGTACCGGATCGGCTTCACCTTCTCGAGCGGCAGCAGGCATTCATGGTCCGGCTTGCCGTGGCTCATGGTGCCAAACGGCGACCAGCCGAACAGCTCGGTCAGCCACATGTCGAGGCCGCCCAGCGCCACGCCGGCGGCC
>NZ_SPJX01000499.1 GCF_004458765.1 Microvirga pakistanensis
ACCGGAACCGGTGCGCTCGCCCTGGTGCCAGCCGTTGAGCATGGGACCCACATTGAGCGAGATCGCCGGGATGTTCACGGTCGCAGCCGCCATCAGGCAGGCCGGCATGGTCTTGTCGCAGCCGGTCAGCAGAACGACACCGTCCAGGGGGTAGCCGTAGAGAACCTCGACAAGGGAGAGATAGGCCAAGTTGCGGTCCAGGCAGGCGGTCGGGCGCTTGCCCGTTTCCTGGATGGGGTGGCAGGGGAACTCGAAGGCCACGCCGCCCGCCGCCGTGATGCCGTCACGGACGCGCTTGGCAAGATCGAGGTGGTGACGGTTGCAGGGGGAGAGATCGGAACCCGTCTGCGCGATGCCGATGATCGGCTTCTTGCCCTGCAGCTCCTTGCCGGTCAGACCGAAGTTCAGATAGCGCTCAAGATAAAGCGCCGTCATGCCGGGATTGTCCGGGTTGTCAAACCAGAGCCGGGAGCGAAGCTGATCGGG
>NZ_SPJX01000257.1 GCF_004458765.1 Microvirga pakistanensis
GAGGAGGTGGCCACCGCCTGGTGGATGGGGCGGCTGTAGAAGGTCATGAACAGGTTCGAGAGCTGGCCGCCGCCGATGCCCATCAGGGCCGACAGCAGGCCGATGAGCCCGCCATAGGCCAGCATCACCGGCCGGCCCGGCAGGTGGAGGCCCAGCCGCCAGGTGTCGCGGCCGAACAGCAGCCGGATCGCCGAGACGCCGGCCACGATCACGAACACCGCCTTGAACAGGTCGGCCGGGGCAAAGCGCGCCACCAGGCTGCCGAGCACCACCCCCAGCACCACCGGCACGGCCCAGAGCTTGAGGATCGACATGTCGACCGCGCCCTTGGCCCGGTGCGCCTGGAAGGAGCGGATCGAGGTGGGCACGATGATGGCCAGCGAGGTGCCCACGCTCAGGGGCATGCGCACCGCCTCGGGCACCTCCAGAAGCCGGAACAGCTCGTAGAGGATCGGCACCGCCACGGCCCCGCCGCCAACCCCGAACACCCCCGC
>NZ_SPJX01000420.1 GCF_004458765.1 Microvirga pakistanensis
AGCATTGCAGGCCGGAAGCATTGGCTCTGGCGCGCCGTCGATCAGCATGGGATGGTGCTCGACATCCTGGTTCAGAGCCGTCGCAACGCGAAAGCCGCCAAGCGTCTGCTGCGCAAGCTGCTCAAGAAGCAAGGCGTGGCACCGCGCGTGCTAATCACCGATAAACTGGCCAGCTATGGCGCAGCCAAGCGTGAAATCATGCCGAGTGTCGAACACCGTCAGCACAGGAGGCTCAATAACCGGGCCGAAAATTCTCATCGACCGACACGACGACGGGAGCGCATCATGAAGCGTTTCAAATCAGCCGGCCAGGCCCAGCGCTTTCTCTCCGTTCATGACCAAGTTGGAAACCTCTTCCGCCGGCCCGCAAATATCAACGCCGCTGATCAGCGCAAGGCCCGAGCCCAAGCCTTGATGACTTGGGCCGAAATGGTAGGCCTTGCTGCCTTCTGACGAGCTGATCTGAGGGAGCTCTCTAATGTCATCCCGTTAACCTGACGGTGCCCT
>NZ_SPJX01000698.1 GCF_004458765.1 Microvirga pakistanensis
CCGTGGGCGCGATCGTGGCGGCCAAGGGCGGCGAGGAGATGCGCTTCGTGCGCGAGGACCTCTGGCGGGCGGCTCAGGTGCAGCAGAGCGTCATCGGCGGCGATACCCTGCGCACGAACGCCATCGGCAATCTCGCGATCCTGTTTGCCGACCAGACCCAGATCCGGGTCGGCCGCAACTCCACCCTGACGGTGAGCGGCCTGGCGGGCGCTTCCAGCGGCACGACCGCTCTCAATCTCGACGCCGGCACGCTCTGGGCGCGCGCCGCCCGCGGCGGCACCGGGGTCGACGTGAAGACGCCTGCGGCCGTGGCCGCCATCCGCGGCACCGACTGGTCCCTGTCGGTCGAGGGCGGCCGCACCTCCCTCATGGTGCTCGAAGGGGTGGTGGAGCTGCGCAATGCGCAGGGCGCCGTGACGGTGCGTCAGGGCGAGGGCGCGGTGGCCGCCATCGGGCAGGCGCCGACCAAATTCGTGCTCGTGAGCCCGAACGACCGGGAGCAGATGCTGTTCTACATGAGCCTGCG
>NZ_SPJX01000052.1 GCF_004458765.1 Microvirga pakistanensis
TTGCGATGTCCTGGTTCAGGCGCTTCTTGTGGGTGAAATAGAGCCCGTGTGGAGCACCCTCGTACACCACCAGGCGGGCACCAGGGATCAGGGCTGCTGCGGGGCGTCCGGTGATCTCGAGCGGCGCCGAGGCGTCACGGTCGCCATGCAGGATCAGCACCGGCACATCGAGTCGGGCCAGCTCCGGCCTGAAGTCGGTGTCCACCTGGATCCGGTTCAGTTCGCCCGCGGCCTGCAGCGAGGTCTGGGTCATCATCCGGATTGTCCACGCGACCATGGCCCGGGAGGTGCCGGGCACAAAGTAGGGCTCGGCATTGTCCTCGGCCCAGCCGGCAAAGTCGCTCAGGAAGGTGTTTCGTGCCTGCTCAAACACCTGTGCGGGCACCCCGACCGGATTGTCGTCCGTCTGCAGCAGGAACGGGATCGCCGCCGGGGCGACCAGCACCACCCGGGCGATCCGGCCCGAGCCATGCCGGGTCAGATAGCGCACGACCTCACCGCTGGCGAAGGAGTGCGCCACCACAGTGACGCTC
>NZ_SPJX01000696.1 GCF_004458765.1 Microvirga pakistanensis
ATCGGCACACCTAAAACAGAACAATCTTGTCAGCTGCGCGGGGTAAAGCGGACGCACTCGGACGGGTTGGACATGTCAGGTCCGGCTGCCGATGTGGCCGGCAAAATCGAGCGTGAACCGGACAGGACATCACAAGAAGTACCTGCTGCCACCCGAGGTGAAGGGGTGGGCGCCGCCCGGGCTACCAGGCTCGGCGTCGTGCCGGCTGACCCGGGTGTGCCGGAGATGCTGCGCTGCCATCGCGACCTCGACGCGGTTGCGCGCATTCAGCTTCTGCATCAGGACCGTCATGTAGTGCTTCACCGTCCTCTCCGTGATCCCGAGGCTGGACGCGATCTCCCTGTTGGTCTTCCCGGCGAGCAGGAACTGGACGATCTGGTCCTCGCGCGCGCTCAGCCTCAGGGCCTGCATGGCGATCCGGCGTACCGAGGCGTTCCTCAAGGCCGAAATCACCTCGCTTGCAAAGTTCTGGGAGATGTAGATGTCCCCCGCGGTCACGGCCCTCGCGGCAGCGACAATCTCGTCCGTCCTGCAGGACTTGGACACG
>NZ_SPJX01000380.1 GCF_004458765.1 Microvirga pakistanensis
CGGCACGATTGCCGATCAGGCCAATGAGGATGCGCAGGGCATCACGCCGCTTGACGTTTCGACCTTCTTCTCCGACCCAGATGGCGACACGCTGACCTACAGCGCCAGCAACCTGCCCGATGGTCTGTCGATCGATCCGGCCACCGGCATCATCAGCGGCACCATCAACCATTCGGCCAGCCAGGACGGCACCAATGGCGTCTATAGCGTGACCGTCACGGCCGCCGATGGCGGCGGCCTCTCGGTGGATCGCACCTTCACCTGGACAGTGACCAATCCGTCTCCGATCGCCAACGATGACACGGCAGCAACCAATGAGGACACCGCCGTCACCGGCAATGTGATCGCCGCCAGCGGCTCCGGTGACGTCGCTGACGCTGATCCCGACGGCGACAGCCTGAGCGTGACCAGCTTCATGATCGCGGGCGACGCGACGCCGCACAATCCCGGCGACAGCGTCCTGATCGCTGGCGTGGGCACGTTCACGCTCGGCAGCGATGGCGCTTACAGCTTCACGCCAGTCGCCAGCTGGAACGGCACGGTCCCGACCGTCACCTACATGATCGGCGATGGGGAAGGCGGCTCGGA
>NZ_SPJX01000087.1 GCF_004458765.1 Microvirga pakistanensis
AGGGGGCCTATTGTTCAGTGAAGAAGGTGAGCACCACCTTGCCCTTGTCACTGACAAGGCAAACAAAGCGGTTTGGCTTGTCGCTCTTCTCGCGCTGGAGATAGGCCTCTCCCATGACCACCATGCGGATCGGCGTATCCTCGACTTTGGTGTCTGCCTTGGAGATGGCCAGCGACTGGATGTCAAAAGTGAGATGCTCGATCGAGGGCGAACGCTCCTGGAGGGCCGCCAGTCCTGACAGGCGACAGGCCTCGACCTCAGCTGGTACCTGAGCAAGGGCTGAAGATGCCAGAAGGGTGCCCCCAAGAACGGCACGTGCAAGGCGCATGGGTCTCTCCCTTGCGGTGAAGGTCCGGCGATAGATCCTGTCGCGGATTGGGTCCGGGCTGCTAGTAAGACGACGTGGCCTCTCCAGCGCGAAGCACTTCGTCGACCAAGTGCGGCAGGCGGTAAGGCTTGGCCAGAAAAGCGGCTCCGGGCGGAAGGCGATCAGCGTGGCACCTGCGCGAGCGGCCTGAGGTAAGCACTACCGCAAGCCCCGGCTGTGCCTTGAGGGCCTGGTGGGCGAGATCGCATCCATCCCGCCCTCCTAAGTCAATGTCCGAGAACA
>NZ_SPJX01000602.1 GCF_004458765.1 Microvirga pakistanensis
CTGCGCGACGGCCGCCATATCGCGACACGCGACACCGAGGGCCTCGAGCCGCTCGAGATGGCGCGCCTCATGGTGGGTCGCGACATGTCGAAGCTCTACCCGGACAAGCCGGCCACCGCATCCGACCAGGTCGTCCTCTCGGTGAGCGACATGGTTGTGCCCGGCTACGTGGAGAACGCCTCGTTCAGACTGAAGCGAGGCGAGATCCTCGGCTTCGGAGGCTTGATCGGCGCGGGCCGCACGGAGCTGTTCGAAGGCATCGTCGGCCTTCGTCCTAGTCACGGCACCGTCACCATCGACGGAAAGAACGTGCACTTTCGCGATGCGCGCGAGGCCATGGCGGCGGGCATCGTTTATCTCTCCGAAGATCGCAAGGGCAAAGGCCTGCTGCTGCACCAGAACCTGCGCGTCAATCTTTCGCTAGCCGCTCTCGACAAATTCAGTCGCGGCTCCTTCATCGATGTCGGGGCGGAGGAGAAGGCCCTCGACGGAGCGATCAAGGATTTCGACATCCGCACCCGGAGCCGGGACCTTTTGGCGGGTCAGCTCTCCGGCGGCAATCAGCAAAAGCTCCTGCTCGCCAAGATGATGCTGCTCAATCCGCGCATCATCGTCATCGATGAGCCGACGCGCGGCGTCGATATCGGCAC
>NZ_SPJX01000470.1 GCF_004458765.1 Microvirga pakistanensis
CCCCCGCATGATTTTTCCGGGACGGTTGATCTGACCGTGCGGGCGATGTCGCGGGAGACGTCGAACGGATCGGAGGCGGAAACCCGCACCTCGTTCCAGGTTCACGTGAAGGCGGTGGCCGATGCGCCCACGCTGGTCGCAAACGATGCGAGCGGCCGCGAGGATCAGCCCATCGCGCTCGATGTGGCCGCGGCCCTGACCGACACGGACGGCTCCGAGGTCCTTTCGATCGTGTTGCTGGGCGTGCCCGACGGCAGCCGCTTGTCGGCCGGCACGAAGAACCCTGACGGCACATGGACCCTCACGCCGGCCCAGCTCTCCGGCCTGACGCTCACCCCGCCGGAGAACTGGAGCGGCGAGGCGACCGTGACCGTGCAGGCGCATGCCCGGGAAAGCTCGAACGGCTCGAGCGCCACCACGGTCTCGTCGTTCCACCTCCAGGTGGAGGCGGTGGCCGATGCACCGGTGGTGCATGCAGCCCGCGCGGCCGGCGACGAGGATAGGGCGATCGCGCTCACTCTGTCGGCTGCCCTGGCCGACACCGACGGCTCCGAGGCGCTGACGGTCAGCATCCTCGGGGTGCCCGATGGCGCGAGCCTGTCGCACGGCACGCGCCAGCCGGACGGGAGCTGGAGCCTCAGCCCGTCCGACCTCGCACACCTGACCATCACACCTCCCCATGACTTCTCGGGGACCATCAATCTCACTCTTCGTGCGACGTC
>NZ_SPJX01000431.1 GCF_004458765.1 Microvirga pakistanensis
GGCATCGTCACATTAACTCAGGCATGAGAGCAAGCCGTGTAGATGGGCCGGCATGATCAAACCTGTCAGCTACAAGCGCCATCGCTTCCCATCCGAGATCATTGCCCACGCGGTATGGCTCTATTTCAGGTTCCCATTGAGCCTGCGGCTGGTTGAGGAGATGCTCCTGGAGCGCGGCATTCTCGTCTCCTATGAGACTGTCCGGCGATGGGCTCTGAAGTTTGGGCCCGATTACGCCCGCCGCCTGAAACGCAAGAAGCCAAGCCGACGCGACATTTGGCATCTCGACGAGGTTGTAATCACCATTGCCGGCCAAAAGCACTGGCTGTGGCGAGCCCGTCGATCAGGATGGCTGTACCCTCGATGAGATCGTCCAGACGCGGCGCGATACCAAAGCAGCCAAACGCTTGTTGAAGCGTCTGTTGAAGAAGCAGGGCTGCCCCCCTCGACGGATGATTACGGACAAGCTGGGCTCCTATGCGGCCGCCCGGCGCCAGATCATGCCGGCGGTTGAGCATCGCTCGCACAAGGGCCTCAACAATCGCGCGGAGAACTCGCATCTCCCACTGCGAAAACGTGAGCACGCAATGCAGGGGTTCCGATCACTAGGCGGCCTGCAGAGATTTGTTAGCGTATTCTCTGCCGTCCGCAATCTCTTCGTTCCGCCCCGTTCCCGCCGCTCTGCCCTTGCTACCCACCTTCACCGCCTCAATGCCACGGCGGCGTGGAAGTCTGTAACCTGCGTTGCCGCGTGAGCCCGTCAGTTGAACGCATTTGCCTCAGTGCGTCCGCCATCAGTTAATGTGACAACGCCC
>NZ_SPJX01000447.1 GCF_004458765.1 Microvirga pakistanensis
TCTCGTGGCCGGCTCCAACGCCCGCGCGGCGGCCGAGGCGGCCGCCAAGCTGGAGGGCGTGGAGAAGGTGCTGCTGGCCGATGCGCCTCCTTACGAGCACCAGCTCGCCGAGCCGATGGCGGCGCTGATCGTGCAGCTGTCCGCCTCCTACGATGCCGTGGTGGCGCCCTCGACCTCGAACGGCAAGAACACCCTGCCGCGGGTGGCGGCGCTGCTCGACGTGATGCAGGTGTCCGACATCACCAAGGTGGTGTCGCCCGACACCTTTGAGCGGCCGATCTATGCCGGCAACGCCATCCAGACCGTGCAGGCGACCGATGCCAAGAAGGTGATCACCGTGCGCACGGCCGCCTTCCCGGCCGCCGCCGAGGGGGGCTCGGCCCCGATCGAGACGGTGGGGTCCGGTGAGGATCCGGGGGTGTCGACCTTCAAGGGCCAGGAGATCGCCCAGTCGGATCGCCCGGAGCTGACCTCGGCGCGGATCATCATCTCGGGCGGGCGCTCGCTCGGCTCGGCGGAGAACTTCAAGACCTATATCGAGCCGATCGCCGACCGGCTCGGGGCGGCGATGGGCGCCTCGCGGGCGGCGGTGGATGCGGGCTATGCGCCCAACGACTGGCAGGTGGGCCAGACCGGCAAGGTGGTGGCGCCCGATCTCTACATCGCCGTGGGCATTTCAGGGGCGATCCAGCACCTGGCCGGCATGAAGGACTCGAAGGTGATCGTGGCGATCAACAAGGACGAGGAGGCGCCGATCTTCCAGGTCGCCGATTACGGCCTCGTCGGAGACCTCTTCGCAATCCTCCCAGAACTCAAGGAGGAGTTGAC
>NZ_SPJX01000161.1 GCF_004458765.1 Microvirga pakistanensis
ACGAATGAAGCTTCTGGTGTGTGTGAAGCGGGTTGTCGATTACAACGTGAAGATCCGCGTGAAGGCGGACGGGTCCGGGGTGGAGCTTTCCAACGTCAAGATGTCCATGAACCCCTTCGACGAGATCGCCGTGGAGGAAGCCGTGCGCCTGAAGGAGCAGGGCAAGGCCACCGAGATCGTGGCCGTCTCCATCGGCCCGAGCCAAGCCGGCGAGACCATCCGCACCGCGCTCGCCATGGGGGCCGACCGCGGCATCCTGGTCAAGACCGACGCGACCGTCGAGCCGCTTGCCGTCGCCAAGATCCTCAAGGGCGTGATCGCGCAGGAGAACCCCGATCTGGTGATCATGGGCAAGCAGGCCATCGACGACGATGCCAACCAGACCGGCCAGATGCTGGCGGCGCTTCTCGGCTGGCCGCAGGGCACCTTCGCGTTCAAGGTCGATGTGGGCGAGGGCTCGGTCGACGTGACCCGCGAGGTCGATGGCGGCCTGCAGACGGTGGGCCTGAAGCTGCCGGCCATCGTGACCACGGACCTGCGCCTCAACGAGCCGCGCTATGCCTCACTCCCCAACATCATGAAGGCCAAGAAGAAGCCCCTCGACGAGACCAGCCCTGAGGCGCTCGGCGTCGACGTTTCCCCGCGCCTGAAGGTGCTCAAGACCGCCGAGCCCGGCGGCCGCAAGGCGGGCGTGAAGGTGGCGTCGGTGGCCGAACTCGTCCAGAAGCTGAAAGTCGAAGCCGGCGTGCTCTAAGAAGGAACAAGACCCATGACCACGTTGCTGATTGCCGAGCACGACAACGCTCACGTCAAGGACGCCACCCACAAGGCGCTCTCCGCCGCCAAGGCCCTGGGCGCTCCGGTGCACA
>NZ_SPJX01000407.1 GCF_004458765.1 Microvirga pakistanensis
CTAGAGCGGATTCGATTTAGGTGAACTCGTATCCGCAGTTACTGAGATAGTTCTGGCACTCCTCGGCGGGGAAGCGATCGAGCAGTTCTCCGATAGTGCTCCAGAGTACCTCCTTGGTGCGGGCCGCCGCCTTGCGCAGCAGCGCCTTAAGCTTGGCAAACACCTGCTCGATTGGGTTCAGGTCGGGCGAGTACGGCGGCAGGTACAACAAACTGGCATTGGCAGCACGGATGGCTTCGCGGATCCCTGCCACCTTGTGAGCGGCCAGGTTGTCGAGCACCACCACATCACCGGGCGAGAGCTCTGGTATCAGCACCTGCTCCACATAGGCGCGGAACACCTCACCGGTCATCGGCCCATCCAGCACCATCGGGGCGATCAACCCGCTGGCGCGCAGGCCGGCCACAAAGGTGGTGATCTTCCAGTGACCCCATGGCGTGGCATCCACCAGCCGCTCGCCTCTGGGGCAGCGCCCGTAGCGGCGCACCATGTTGGTTGAGGTGCCGGTCTCATCCAGGAACACAAAGTGGGCCGGATCCATATAGCGCTGCCACACGCGCCAGTGTTTCCGTTCGCGCGCCACGTCGGCGCGATCCTGCTCGGCGGCTCTCAGGCTCTTTTTTTATGCGTCAGGCCGGCTCGCCTGAGCCAGCGGCTGATGGTGGAGGTCGCCCCGACCACGATGCCGTGCTGGCGCAACTCGGCTTGGATCTCGACGAGCGAGATGTCTGACTTGGTATTGAGGAGAGCTCGCACAAGCGCCTCATGCGGCTCGAGGATGGGCCGACGGTGGCCGCCAAAGCGCGCCGGAGCCGGGCTGCCGCTCTGGCGAAAGCGCCGCATCAGCTTCACAGCAGCCGACGGGCTGACCTCAAACCGCAGGGCCGCCTGCCGGATGGAAGATCCACCTGCCACCGCACGCACGATCCGCTCACGCAAGTCTCGGGACAGAGGAGCTGGCATGGGATGCCTCCCGGCCGATCACAATCAACCCTATGGAATCAGCTCTCCCGATTCC
>NZ_SPJX01000357.1 GCF_004458765.1 Microvirga pakistanensis
CGGTGTGTACAGCACTTACGAATCCAATTTCGTGAAATACGCTGCCCAGCACTGGAGCCTGGAAGGCTCTGCCTGGGACGAAGCCAATTACTACGACCGCGCCGAGATCTTCTATAACTGGTACAACCGCACCGGCGACAGCTCCTACCTCACCAAGGCGAACGCCCTCGCGGTCGATTACCGCGACGACTACCTGAAGGCGAACGACTACGCCCCCTCCGCGCATTGGTCGCAGATCGCTGGCGTGGCGCTGCACTACGTGGCCACCGGCGATGAGGCCAGCCGGACCGCGGTCGGGCGCGTCGCCGACAACTTCGCCGTTGAGTATTACGTCGCCAATCTCGGCAACCTGAATGCCGAGATGGACAACCGGATCCAGGCCCGCACGCTCGAAGCCTTTCTCTACGCCAAGAAGATCGATGCCCCCAGCGCGGCCGGCCACAACTGGGACAGCCTGCTGCAATCCTCGCTCGAGAAGATCCTGGCCGCGCAGGGCGCCGATGGCGGCTACCACTTCGCCCAAGGCGGCGTGGTGCCGTTCATGACCGGCATCCTCAACGACACCCTGATCGATTACTACACGAACTACAAGGCCGATCCGCGCATCCTGACCGCGGTGAAGAAGTCCCTGGATTATCTCTGGTCCCACACCTGGGACGAGGCCTCGCAGTCGTTCCTGTATGTCGAGAAGCCCAACTCGTTCGGAGAGGTGCCCGAGCCCGCGCCGGACCTGAACAACATGATCACCTCCGGCTTCGGCTGGGTCTACAAGATGACCGGTGACGTCACCTACAAGCAGCGCGGCGACCAGGTGTTCGCCGGCGGCGTCAACGGCTCCTGGCTCGAGGGCTCGAAGCAGTTCAACGAGCAGTACACGAGCTCGCTGAAGTATCTCGCCTACACCCTGGGCGAGGGCTCCTCCGACACGCCGACGCCGACGCCGCTTCCGTCTCCGCTTCCGGAGGAATCGACGAATGTGACCACCAGCGTCAGCCATACTCTGGCGGCCGGGAAAACGGACCTGACCGCCACCGGGTCCGCCTCGATCAGCCTCACGGGCAACACCGGCAACAACACGATCACGGGC
>NZ_SPJX01000556.1 GCF_004458765.1 Microvirga pakistanensis
CGATCGTGTGGAAGGCGCGCGAGCGTCATGCGGCGGGCGACATCGACTACCAGCAGTTCATCGATATCGTCGGCTCCTCCGCTCCGTCCGTGGGTCACTGCAACACCATGGGAACGGCGTCGACCATGAACGCCCTGGCCGAGGCGCTCGGCATGTCGCTGCCCGGTTCGGCCGCGATCCCCGCGCCCTATCGCGAGCGGGGGCAGATGGCCTACGAGACGGGCAAGCGCATCGTCGACATGGTGTGGGAGGATCTGAAGCCCTCCGACATCATGACGCGCGAGGCATTCGAGAACGTGATCGTCGCCAATGCGGCCATCGGCGGTTCCACCAACGCGCCGATCCATATCAACGCCATCGCGAAGCATATCGGCGTGCCGCTCGACAACAATGATTGGGAGCGCATCGGCTTCGAGGTTCCGCTCCTGGTGAATGTGCAGCCCGCCGGCGAGTACCTCGGCGAGGAATACTTCCGCGCGGGCGGTCTGCCGGCCGTCATGGCGGAGCTCATCGGTGCCGGCAAGATCCACGTGGATGCGCTCACCTGCACGGGCACGACCATCGGAGAGAACTGCAAGGGCAAGTTCACCTGGGACCGTGACGTGATCCGGTCCTACGACAATCCGCTCAAGGAAAAGGCCGGCTTTCTGAATCTGAAGGGAACGCTCTTCGATTCCGCGATCATGAAGACCAGCGTGATCAGCCAGGAGTTCCAGGAGCGCTATCTCAATAACCCGGAGGATCCCAACGCCTTCGAGGGACGGGTGGTGGTGTTCGACGGGCCGGAGGATTACCACCACCGCCTCGACGATCCGTCGCTCAACATCGACGAGCACACCATTCTCATCATGCGCGGCGCGGGACCGATCGGCTATCCGGGAGCCGCGGAGGTGGTGAACATGCAGCCGCCCGGCGCGCTGATCCGACGCGGCGTGCTGTCCCTGCCGTGCATCGGCGATGGACGCCAGTCCGGCACGTCGGGGACGCCGTCGATCCTCAATGCGTCGCCTGAAGCTGCGGCTGGCGGCGGATTGGCGTTGCTGCAGACGGGCGATCGCATCCGCATCGATCTCAACAAGCGCACCGCCGACATCCTTCTCTCC
>NZ_SPJX01000443.1 GCF_004458765.1 Microvirga pakistanensis
ACGTCTACCGTCTACGAGCCATGGCGGCATGGAAGTCCGCGGCGGGCGTGCTCGCCTGAATTCAACAAAGCAGGGCTTCTCGCGGTCGCCTCAGGTTACCGTGACATCACCGCCGGATGACCCGGTCCCATGTCAGCAAGGGGGGAGCGCGCTACCGCTACTATGTCTCACAGGCGCTGTTGCAGCGACGGAAGGAGAGCGCAGGATCTGTCTCGCGGGTGCCTGCGCCGGAACTTGAACAGGCGGTGGTAAAGGCGGTCAGAACGCGGTTGCCTCAGGCTAAAGCTGATGCATCCGACCCGGATGTCGTCAGCCGGTTCCTCGAGCGGGTCATTGTGCAAGACGGTGCGCTCGAGATCATCTTCAGGGGAGACGAGGAGAGCGAACCGGGATCGATCCTGATCCCCTGGTCACGGCCGCGGCATACGCGCAAGCGCGATCTGATTGTGCCGAAGGAGGCGGGGGAGGGGATCCTCCGACCAATCCGTCCCGAAGCGCGGACCAAGCTCCTGCTGAGCATCGCCCGCGGGCGGGCCTGGGTCGACGAGTTGATGTCGGGACAGGTGGCGAGCACGCATGCTATTGCGACTCGTGAGGGGTTGTCGGAGCGGTCGATTCGGATGACCTTGTCCTTGGCCTTCCTGGCGCCTGATCTGGTGACAGCGGCCGTTGAGGGTAGGCTGACGCGGGGCATGGGGGTGACGAGCTTCGCCGAGTTGCCGTCTGATTGGACCGAGCAGCGCAGACTTCTCGGATCCGAAGTGGCCAAGGAAGTCAGGATCAGCAAAGATGTATGGCGGAGCATCTGACTTTTAATCAGAGGGTCCTGGGTTCGAGTCCAGCGCGCTCACCACCTAAAACCCTTAACCGGTAAGAGTTTCGTAGATTTCCCGCCTCTGCAGACCCGCGCCCGATTTTCTTCCGGGTAACGCCACGGGTAACAGAAGACGAACTTCATGCAATCTGCGGCAGCCTCGCCTCACATCGCGCGGGGTGACGAGCGTCCGCAATGTGGGGACGAACTGACCTTCACACGGCCGCGCTTAAACGGCCGAGTTTGACCGATGCTGTTGAAGAACTCGGTTGTGTCGGCGCGAGGGGTATGATTCCGTTCTCGTTAGGATTTGCGGGGAGACGCAGCGATGATGGGGCGTCAGCGGAACGACCAA
>NZ_SPJX01000650.1 GCF_004458765.1 Microvirga pakistanensis
ATGGCGAAGGAAAAGTTTGAGCGGACGAAGCCGCACTGCAACATCGGGACGATTGGTCACGTTGACCATGGCAAGACGTCGCTGACGGCGGCGATCACGAAGGTTCTGGCGGAGTCTGGCGGCGCGACGTTTACGGCGTACGACCAGATTGACAAGGCTCCGGAAGAGAAGGCGCGCGGCATCACGATCTCGACGGCGCACGTTGAGTACGAGACCACGAACCGGCACTATGCGCACGTGGACTGCCCCGGCCACGCGGACTACGTGAAGAACATGATCACGGGCGCGGCGCAGATGGACGGCGCGATCCTGGTGGTGTCGTCGGCGGACGGCCCGATGCCGCAGACCCGCGAGCACATCCTTCTGGCGCGCCAGGTGGGCGTTCCGGCTCTGGTGGTGTTCATGAACAAGGTCGACATGGTGGACGATCCGGAGCTGCTCGACCTGGTTGAGCTGGAGGTTCGCGAGCTTTTGTCGAAGTACGACTTCCCGGGCGACGACATTCCGATCGTGAAGGGCTCGGCGCTGTGCGCGCTGGAGGACCGTCAGCCGGAGATCGGCCGCGACGCGGTTCTCAAGCTGATGGCGGAGGTGGATGCCTACATTCCGCAGCCGGAGCGTCCGGTCGACCAGCCGTTCCTGATGCCGATCGAGGACGTGTTCTCGATTTCGGGCCGCGGCACGGTGGTGACGGGCCGCGTTGAGCGCGGGATCATCAAGGTGGGCGAGGAAGTGGAGATCGTGGGTCTTCGCGACACGCAGAAGACGACGGTCACGGGCGTCGAGATGTTCCGCAAGCTGCTCGACCAGGGCCAGGCGGGCGACAACGTGGGCGTTCTGCTGCGCGGCACGAAGCGCGAGGACGTGGAGCGCGGCCAGGTGCTGTGCAAGCCGGGCTCGATCCGGCCGCACACGAAGTTCAAGGCCGAGGCCTACATCCTGACCAAGGAAGAGGGCGGGCGTCACACGCCGTTCTTCGGCAACTACCGTCCGCAGTTCTACTTCCGCACGACCGACGTGACGGGCGTGGTGAAGCTGCCCGAGGGCACCGAGATGGTGATGCCGGGCGACAACATCACGATGGAAGTGGAGCTGATCGCTCCGATCGCCATGGAGGAGAAGCTGCGCTTCGCCATCCGTGAAGGCGGTCGCACCGTCGGGGCCGGCGTCGTCGCCGCCGTGATGGACTAA
>NZ_SPJX01000016.1 GCF_004458765.1 Microvirga pakistanensis
CTGACTGGGTGGAATTGGACCAGGTTGATTGAGAGAGTTGACCTGGAACCAAGGAGCTCAAGATGCCGAAGAAGAGGTTCAGTTCGGAGCAGATCATCGCCAAGTTGCGCCAGATCGAGGTGCAGCTCGCCCAGGGCAAGAGCATCGCGCTCGCCTGCAAGGACGCCGCCATCTCGGAGCAGAGTTACTTCCGCTGGCGTAAAGAGTACGGCGGTCTGCAAATCGAACAGGCTAGGCGCCTGAAGGATTTGGAGCGGGAGAACGCCCGATTGCGCCGGCTTGTGGCTGATCTCTCCCTGGAGAAACAGATCCTCAAGGATGTCGCCTCGGGAAACTTATAAGCCCCGAGCGGCGCCGGCAGGTGGTCAGCCGCATCCGGGAGGAGTACGGCCTCTCGGAGCGCCACGCCTGCCGCATCGTCAGCCAGCCACGAGGGACGCAGCGCTACGTGCCCACCCTCCGGGCTGACGAGGATACCCTGACCCAGGCCATCGTTGCACTCGCCGCGCAGTATGGGCGGTATGGCTATCGACGGATCACCGCCCTGCTGCAGCGGATCGGCTGGAAGGTGGGGCGGGATTGGGTGCAGCGCATCTGGCGCCGCGAGGGGCTCAAGGTTCCCAAGAAGCACAAGCCTCGTGCCCGGCTCTGGCTCAACGATGGCTCGTGCATTCGGCTGCGGCCCGAGCGAGCCAATCACGTCTGGAGCTTCGACTTTGTTGAGGGGCACACCCATGATGGACGGAGCCTGCGGATCATGACGCTCATCGATGAGTTCACGCGAGAATGCCTGGCCCTGAAGGTGGCACGGCGGATCAACAGCTTCGGGGTGATCGAGACGCTGGCGGACGCCATGCTGGCCAAAGGTGTGCCTGAACATGTGCGCTGCGATAATGGGCCTGAGATGGTCGCCCGGACTCTGCGGGAGTGGCTGGCGCAGCTCGGGACCAAGCCCCTGTACATCGAGCCGGGCAGCCCGTGGGAGAACGGTGACTTACGAGAGCTTCAACGGGAAACTCAGGGACGAGTGCCTGAAGCTGGAGATCTTCTACAGCCTGAAGGAGGCTCAGATCGTGATCGGCGCTTGGCGAGATCACTACAACCGCGTGCGGCCTCATTCATCCTTGGGCTACCGGCCACCCGCACCCATGACAATGGAGGCGCTCACACAGCAGCTACCCACATCCGCAAGCATGCAGTAGGCTCTCAATGCGCCTGGTCCAAAACCACGGTCA
>NZ_SPJX01000575.1 GCF_004458765.1 Microvirga pakistanensis
AACAAAATCCACTCTCTGGGCGGAGAGCAGACAGAGGGGCCGGAAGGCGGTAGATTCTGTTTCGTACCGTAGGGGCAAAACAATGAAACCCGACATGGACTTGATCTGCGCACTCACGTCGTTTTCCGTTGGCACGCTCGATGGGCGGGACGCCATGATGGTGATCGAGATGGCCACCACGCCGGAGGAGTACGAGCAGGGGG
>NZ_SPJX01000265.1 GCF_004458765.1 Microvirga pakistanensis
CGAAGTGGTGGTCGCCCAGCCTCTGGAGGAGCAGCCCGCGCCGAAACCCGTGAAGCCGCCGCCTCCCAAGGTGGCTGAGCGCAAGCCTGCCCCCAAGCCTGCCCCCAAGCCTGCCCCCAAGCCCGCCCCCACGCCGCGCCGCGTGACGGCCGAACGCAGCCCTCCTCCCGCCGCCGCCCGCCAGGGGCAGGCTTCGTCGTCGCG
>NZ_SPJX01000685.1 GCF_004458765.1 Microvirga pakistanensis
TCCGAGGGCAAGTTCCCGGCCATCCTCGGCCACGAGGGCGCCGGCATCGTGCGCGAGGTCGGGCCCGGGGTCACCACCCTGAAAGCGGGCGATCACGTGATCCCGCTCTACACGCCCGAGTGCCGCAGCTGCAAATCCTGCCTGTCGCGCCGCACCAACCTGTGCACCGCCATCCGGGCCACCCAGGGCCAGGGGCTGATGCCCGACGGCACCTCGCGCTTCCGCTGTGACGGCGAGACCGTGTTCCACTACATGGGCTGCTCGACCTTTGCCAACTTCACCGTGCTGCCCGAGATCGCGCTCGCCAAGGTGCGCGAGGACGCCCCCTTCGACAAGATCTGCTACATCGGCTGCGGGGTCACCACCGGCATCGGGGCGGTGATCTACACCGCCAAGGTCTGGCCCGGCGCCAACGTGGTGGTGTTCGGCTTAGGCGGCATCGGGCTCAACGTGATCCAGGGCGCCCGCATGGTCGGGGCCGACAGGATCATCGGGGTCGACATCAACCCGAACAAGCGCGCCATGGCCGAGAAGTTCGGCATGACCGACTTCATCAACCCCGACGAGGTCGGGCCCGACAAGGTGGTGCAGGCCATTGTCGACCTCACCGGCGGCGGCGCCGATTTCTCGTTCGACGCCACCGGCAACGTCAATGTGATGCGCCAGGCGCTGGAGTGCTGCCACCGCGGCTGGGGCGAGAGCATCATCATCGGGGTGGCCGAGGCCGGCCGGGAGATCGCCACCAGGCCGTTCCAGCTCGTCACCGGCCGCGTGTGGCGCGGCACGGCGTTCGGCGGGGCGCGCGGGCGCACGGACGTGCCCAAGATCGTCGACTGGTACATGGAGGGCAAGATCAACATCGACGACCTGATCACCCACACCATGCCGCTCGAGGAGATCAACACCGCCTTCGACCTGATGCACGAGGGCAAGTCGATCCGCTCGGTGATCGTCTACTGACCGGGAGGGATGGGGTGAGCCTTGAGACCGTCGCGCAGGCGCGCTGCTTTGGCGGCACGCAGTTCGTCTACCGGCACGCCTCGCAGGCGACCGGCACGCCCATGCGGCTTGCGGTGTTCGTGCCGCCGCAGGCTGAACGGGGCAAGGTGCCGGTGGTGTGGTTCCTGTCCGGGCTCACCTGCACGGAGGAGAACTTCACCGTCAAGGCGGGCGCGCAGCGGGCTGCCGCGGAGCTCGGCCTGATGCTGATCGCGCCCGACACCAGCCCGCGCGGCGAAGGGGTGCCGGACGATCCCGCGGGCGCCTATGATCTGGGGCTCGGCGCCGGCTTTTACGTGGATGCCACCGAGGCCCCCTGGGCCAGGCACTACCGCATGCGCTCCTATCTCGAGCAGGAGCTGCCGGCTCTGGTTGCGGAGAACCTGCCGGCCGACCTGGAGCGGCAGGGGATCATGGGCCA
>NZ_SPJX01000535.1 GCF_004458765.1 Microvirga pakistanensis
TGACCGATGCTGTTGAAGAACTCGGTTGTGTCGGCGCGAGGGGTATGATTCCGTTCTCGTTAGGATTTGCGGGGAGACGCAGCGATGATGGGGCGTCAGCGGAACGACCAAGCGCAGTTCTTCTATTCCTTTCACTTGGACGATCGCGTGCCCACCGGCCATCTCCTGCGCAGGATCGACGTCTTCGTCACCCAGGCGCTGGCTGGCATCCATCGCGAGATCGCAGCCTTCTACAGCCACACGGGCCGCCCCTCAGTTGATCCCAAGCTGATGATGCGCATGCTAATCGTCGGCTACTGCTACGGCATCCGCTCGGAGCGCAAGCTGTGCGAGGAGGTCTCGCTCCATCTCGCCTACCGCTGGTTCTGCCGGCTCGATCTGGACGACGCGGTGCCGGATCATTCGACCTTCTCCAAGAACCGGCACGGACGCTTTCGCGACAGCGATCTGCTGCGCCTGGTGTTCGAGCGCGTGGTCGGCCTCTGCCTGGCCACCGGATTGATCAAAGGCGAGGGCTTTGCCGTCGACGCAAGCGTCATCGAAGCCGATGCCAGTCGTTATCATGGCCTCGAGCCGGAGAAGATCGACTGGAATACTGTCGAACGGCCAAGCCGAGCCGTGCGCGAGTATCTTGAGGCTCTCGACGGCGCCGAGGAGCTCGAGGCCGGCCGCAAGGCCCCGAAGGTGATCTCACCCTCCGATCCGGCCTCTGCATGGACGGCCAAGGCCAACAAGCGGGTCCAGTTCGGCTATGGGCTGAACTACCTGATCGACAACGAGCATGCCATCATTGTCGATGTTGAGCCGACGCCAGCACGGACCTTCGATGAGGTGCGCTCCACCGCCACCATGCTCGAGCGCACTCAGGCGCGGTTTGGTCTCAAGCCGAAGAGGCTCGCGGCCGACACCGCCTACGGAACGGGTAAGTTCCTGGACTGGCTTGTTGGCCAGGAGATCGAGCCGCACATTCCGGTCTGGGACAAGGGCAGCCGAGACGATGGCACCTTTGGCCGCTCCGATTTCAGCTTCGATGCGGATCTGGATCAGTACACCTGTCCGGCGGGCAAGACTCTGAAGCAGTTCCGGCGCAACTACGCGGTGGCGCGCACCGACAGCGCTCATGACAGCATCCGCAAGTACCGCGCCTCGCAGAAGGACTGCCAACCATGCGAACTCAAGGCGCAGTGCTGCCCGAACATGGCATCCCGCAACGTCTTGCGCAGTGTCCATGAAGAGGCGCGTGATCAGGCGCGTCAGTTAGCTGGAACACCGCAGTTCGCGACCTCGCGCAACGAGCGCAAGAAGGTCGAGATGCTATTCGCTCATCTCAAGACCACCCTGCGGTTCGAGCGCATGCGCCTGCGAGGTCTGACGGGCGCCGGCGACGAGTTCCATCTTGCCGCCATCGCTCAAAACCTGCGCCGCATGGCTCGACTGACTGCGGCAGCGGCCGCCTGAGCAAGGTGACGGGCTGAGGCCCGGGGCCTCGGCTTCTGATCCTCTCGACCCCGGCCGCTAAGAAGCGAACGCCGGGTACCCAGCGGCTTGACCGGCGGAGTTTTTCAACAGCATCGACCC
>NZ_SPJX01000629.1 GCF_004458765.1 Microvirga pakistanensis
CGGGAGGTGGGAACCGGCGGATCAAGCCAAGCGGCTGCAGGCACGGAGCCGCAGGAGGCCGGAGCAGGAGAATGTTCCGTCTTTGTTCTTGACACCCGCCTCAAGCTCGGCTATATCGTTCGGCACCCCGGCCCACCGGGAGGCGCGCTCGCGAGGCGTCGCAGGTTGTGGGGCCGGGCACGGTCCCGCAGCCGGCCTCGCACGC
>NZ_SPJX01000068.1 GCF_004458765.1 Microvirga pakistanensis
TGATCCCCCGTCATAGGGGTCAAGTGGAGCTTTGCCGTTTTCAGCCAGCCGGTTGGAATAGCTGCGGATGACGAAGGGCCACCATCGAGTCACCAGAGCGGCAGGTTTTTGGTGGTCCATTGTGCGAAGGAGATAAGACTCCGTTCGAGAGAGGCGGGCCGTAGCCCGCCGCCTTTAGTATCCCAGGTTGGAACGTGCGCGGGCGTACTCGCTTTGGCGCAGTGAGTCCTTGAGTTCCTCCGGGCCGGGAAGCGGACGGTTCACCGGCTCGGGTTTAGCCAGAGGCTGTGGCGCGGGCTCTGCAATGTCGAGCTTAATGGGCTGAGGGGCCTTGCCCAACTCGATCAGTGCCATCTCGTGACCTGCTACAATCTCTTCGAGGCTCTGCACAGCAGCGCTGTGCTTCTCCATGACTTGGTCCATGTGCTTCTGGAGCCTGCCTCCCAAGTGCTGCTGCATATCCGCAAAGTGCTTGGTGAGTTCGTCGTGCATGCGCTGAAGCTTGCCATTCTGTTCTGTTAGGTACTCGACCTTGTCGGTTAGCTTCTTGACTTCGCCTACGAGCTTGCGCATGCCCGCGACGAGCGTGCCGGGATCAAAGCTCTCCATTGCCATCCTCCTTCGAGATGATCGCGCCGAATGGGTCGTAGAGGCCATGCAGCTTTGGCGCGTTCGATTTGCGGGAGCGCTTGTTGGCATAGAAGCGGTCGATCTCGATCTGCCCATCTGCAAGGTAAAGCACGGCATTCATCTCGCCTGAAGCCGAACAGCGGACAGCCACGAATTGACCATGGAAGTAGTGGTTGCCGGGCGGCGAGCCGATGTGCCCCATCTTGGCCCATGCTCCGTCAGGCTCTTCTTCCTTCCAGGCCCGCAGGTCATCGGCGACAGCCCGGTAGCGTGCGAGGTCGTCCTCCGTGAGCCTGCCTTCGGCATGTTCTGCCACGGCCCAGGCCACGACCTTCTTCGGGTCGATCAGTTCGACCACGCGATGCCAATGGGGCTCGCGCTGGTTCAAGGGTAGTCCGTCGTCGATATAAACCCGCAGCTTAAGGGTGTGCTGGGTGTTGCCCTTGCCGGGGTTTGGGCCATTGTCGAAGAACTGCGCCCGCATGGCCCGCACCCGCTCGATGGGCGGGAACTTCGTGAACCAGGGCTGATTGCTCGACCCCTTCTGGGACTTCTTGGCTACCTTCACCGCCTTTGGCGGGCTCGTCGTCATCTGAAGTTCATCAGTGCTCGGGGCAGCAAAAGTTCCGTCAACGTACGCTTCAAGCCATTCTTTAAGATTATCCATGAGTAAAAAGCTCTTAATTGATAAGATCAGTTTACCCGTCTGGGTCAGATTAGCGCAATAAATTTGCCATCCTCATAATGGGAAGCGCGAACTTCAGACTCTTCTTATTGAACAATATTGATCAACGACTCATGAAAAGAGTAATTGTTCAATAGGAAGAACAGGCTTTTTGCCCGTGGTCGAGGATGAACACGAGAGCAACAGCCGCGCGTTCCGCTCGGCCATGAACTCGACAGCGAGCAACACATCGAGATCAACGCCTCGCAGATGAATGGGTAAGCGGCGTTCGTGCGGATCGGAGCCACGGAGGAGCACCCGCAGGACCGGAGCAGATCGGGCCAGCAGGGTTCCCCAGATCAGACCTCACGCCGCCACGGGATCAGCCCGGTCCACCTCGACCGTCAGGGACCGGGCGATCCGCATCAC
>NZ_SPJX01000111.1 GCF_004458765.1 Microvirga pakistanensis
CTTCACGTGAACCTGGAACGAGGTGCGGGTTTCCGCCTCCGATCCGTTCGACGTCTCCCGCGACATCGCCCGCACGGTCAGATCAACCGTCCCGGAAAAATCATGCGGGGGAACGAGGGCGACGTCCGGCAAGTCCTTCGGATCGATGCTCCAGCTGCCGTCAGCGCTGCGGCTGCCATGCGACAGCGAGAAGTTGTCCGGAACGCCAGCAATCGTCACCGAGGAGATCGCCTCCGAACCGTCTTCGTCTACAACCGTCGCCGAAAGATTGAGCGGAACCGCGGCATCCTCATCGCCCGTCGCAACGGGAGCCACGATCACCGGCGCATCGGCTACCGCATCCACCTGGACCTGGAAGGAGGCGCGCGTAACTGCGGACGAGCCGTTCGCGTTCTCCCGCGACGTCGCCTCGAGGGTCAGGTCGATGGCCCCGGAGAAGTCGCGCGGCGGCGTGATCGTCAGACGGGCGAGATCCGCCGGGTCGACGCTCCAGCTGCCATCCGGTTGCTTCGTGCCATGAGAAAGGGCCGCTCCTTCGGGGACGCCCAGGATTGCAACGGACAGGACTTCCGAGCCATCGCCGTCGGCAAGAGCGGCAGAGAGATCCAGCGCGATTGCTTGATCCTCTTTGCCGGTGACGTCGGCGGCATGAAGCAGCGGCGCATCCGCGACGCCATTAACGTGCACCTGGAACACAGCGCCTGTTGTCGCGCGGGATCCATTCGATCCTTCCTGCGCGGTTGCCCGCACCGTCAGTTCAATGGTGCCGGAGAAGTTGGACGGAGGCGTCAGGGTGACCTTCGGCAGATCGGCGGCGTTCACGTTCCATGTTCCATCCGCCTGGCGGCTTCCATGGGACAGCGACGCACCGGCAGGCACGCCCTCAATGCTGATGGAAAGGCTCTCCGATCCATCTTTATCCGTCAAGGCAGCCGCAAGATCGAGGGCAATCGGCTGATCCTCCGTGCCTGAGACATCACCCGCATGGAGAACTGGCGCATCCGCGACGCCGTTCACGCGAACTTCAAACGTGGCGTCCCTGGTAGCCGTGGAACCGCTCGAATGCTCCCGAACGGTTGCCCGCAGCGTCAGATCCAATGTGCCGGAGAAGTCATGCGCGGGTGTAAGGGTCAGGCCAGCAAGATCCGCCGGATCGACCGTCCAGCTGCCGTCCGCCTGGTGAATGCCGCGGGAGAGGGACGCTCCCTCGGGCACGCCCAGGATCCTCACCGAGAGAATCTCAGAGCCGTCCGTATCGGCCAGGGCCGCCGACAGGTCGAGCGATATCGCCGTATCCTCGTCTCCGGTCCGGTCCGTCGCGTGCAGCACAGGAGCATCGGCAACAGCCCCGATGTGCACCTTGAAACCGGCGCTCGTCGTGGCTGTTGACCCGTTCGCACCTTCCCGAGACACGGCCCTGATCGTAAGATCAAGACTGCCGGAGAAGTCATCGGGCGGTGTTAGAACGAGATGCGGCACATCGGCCGGTTTCACGTCCCAGCTGCCGTCGCTCCGCCGCGTCCCGCGCGACAACGATGCGTCCGCCGGAATTCCAAGGATAACGACCGAGAGCAGTTCGGAACCGTCCGTGTCAGTCAAAGCTGCCGAAAGGTTCAACGCGATGCTTTGGTCCTCGAGGCCGGACACGTCGTGCACCGTCACAGACGGCGCGTCCGCGACAGCTTCCACGTGAACCTGGAGCGTTGCGCTGCTCGTGGCACTCGATCTGTTCGGTCCTTCCGAAGACGTCGCACGAAGAGTGAGATTGATGGTCCCCGAGAAGTCATGGGGAGGTGTGATGGTCAGGTGTGCGAGGTCGGACGGGCTGAGGCTCCAGCTCCCGTCCGGCTGGCGC
>NZ_SPJX01000723.1 GCF_004458765.1 Microvirga pakistanensis
AAGGTCCTCACGAAGAGCACCAGCGCCAGCCCTGGTTGGGATGGACGGGGTGCTTCGACAAGTTTTGGCCCGATGGCCCTGACGGGGTCAGGGGATGAATGCCGTAGAGTTCGATGCAACGCTGATTGGAGGGGCTGCCCTGCGTCAGCCTTGAGCAATACATAGATTAAATTATGCTTAACCTCAAGACAGAGGGGATTCTGTAAGGAA
>NZ_SPJX01000628.1 GCF_004458765.1 Microvirga pakistanensis
GCCCCCTGAACGCAACCCGCGTCAGGGGGCTTGGCGTATCAGGGGCCCGATCACACGCCCGCGCCTCACCCCCCACAGAGCTGCCGGCGGTCCAACAGCGTTAAGCGCTTCTGCTTGTTCAGCGCCCGTCGAGCACAGCCTCACAACGCCGCCGGAGCGCCCTGCAGATGCGCATCGGGGCCGAAAGGCCTCGCCAAAACCGGCTTGCAC
>NZ_SPJX01000423.1 GCF_004458765.1 Microvirga pakistanensis
AGGCATCCACCCGATCAAAGGGCGATCACCTGCCCTATGCTCAAGGCTAAATCTTGATCGACCATCCGGGTTCCCGCAAGAGGCCGGGAGGCTCAGTTCACCCCCCCCCCCTCAAGCAGGCGTGATCTGCTTGTGGAAGTAAGTCGTGTCGCACAGGCCGCCCTGCGGCCACAGGGCATAGTTCGGAATGACGCCGACGCGCTGCCAGCCG
>NZ_SPJX01000638.1 GCF_004458765.1 Microvirga pakistanensis
ACCGAGCGCGCCCGGGGTTTCGTCCAGGCCGCGCAAAATCTGGCCATGCGGGAAGGACACCCGCAGCTCTCCCCCGGCCATGTCCTCAAGGTTCTGCTGGATGATCCTGAAGGCCTGTGCGCTGGTCTGATCGACCGCGCGGGCGGGCGCTCGCGTGACGCGCACGCAGCCGTCGAGCAATGGCTTTCCAAGCAGCCGAAGGTCTCGGGCTCGGCCGCGCAGCCGCAGGCGACGCGCGACCTGATGCGCTTTTTCGACACGGCCGAGAAGGCCGCCGAGAAGGCGGGCGATTCTTTCGTCACCGTCGAGCGTATGCTGCTGGCGCTGGCTGTCGAGAAGGACACGGAGGCGGGCCGGATCCTGGCCCAGGCGGGCGTGACGGCCCAGGGCCTCAACACGGCCATCAATGCCCTGCGCAAGGGCCGCACCGCCGACAATGCGACGGCGGAGAACGCTTATGATGCGTTGAAGAAATATGCGCGCGACCTCACCGAAGCGGCCCGTGACGGCAAGCTCGATCCGGTGATCGGCCGCGACGAGGAGATCCGCCGCACGATCCAGGTTCTGTCCCGGCGCACCAAGAACAATCCGGTGCTCATCGGCGAGCCTGGCGTCGGCAAGACCGCCATCGTGGAAGGCTTGGCGCTGCGCATCGTCAACGGCGACGTGCCCGAGTCGTTGAAGGATAAGCAACTGCTTGCCCTCGATATGGGCGCGCTGATCGCCGGCGCGAAATATCGCGGCGAGTTCGAGGAGCGCCTAAAGGCGGTGCTGCAGGAAGTCACGTCCGCCGAGGGCGGCATCATCCTGTTCATCGACGAGATGCACACGCTGGTGGGTGCCGGCAAGGCCGACGGCGCGATGGACGCCTCGAACCTGCTGAAGCCCGCGCTCGCGCGTGGCGAGCTGCACTGCGTCGGCGCGACCACCCTCGACGAATACCGCAAGCACGTGGAGAAGGACGCGGCGCTCGCCCGCCGTTTCCAGCCGGTCTTCGTGAGCGAGCCCACCGTGGAGGACACGGTGTCGATTCTGCGCGGCCTGAAGGAGAAGTACGAGCAGCATCACGGTGTGCGCATCACCGACTCGGCGCTCGTCGCCGCAGCGACCCTCTCGAACCGCTACATCACCGACCGCTTCCTGCCGGACAAGGCCATCGACCTCGTGGACGAGGCCTCGTCGCGCCTGCGCATGCAGGTGGATTCCAAGCCGGAGGAGCTCGACAACATCGACCGTGAGATCGTGCGCCTCAAGATCGAGCAAGAGGCCCTGAAGAAGGAGACGGACGCGGCGTCCAAGGACCGCCTCGAGCGCCTCACGCGGGAACTCGCGGAGCTGGAGGAGCAGTCGGCCGCGATCACCGCGCGCTGGAAAGCCGAGAAGGACAAGCTCGGCGCCGCCGCGGAGCTGAAGAAGAAGCTCGACGAGGCCCGCAACCAACTCGCCGGCGCGCAGCGCGGCGGCGACTGGGCGAAGGCGGGCGAGCTCTCCTACGGGGTCATTCCGGGCCTTGAGAAGCAGCTCGCCGAGGTCGAGGCCAGGGCTGACGGCGGCGGCCTCATGGAAGAGGCGGTGACGCCCGACCACGTGGCGCAGGTCGTCTCCCGTTGGACCGGCGTGCCCGTCGACAAGATGCTCGAAGGCGAGCGCGAGAAGCTGCTTCACATGGAGCAGGATCTCGCCAAGCGCGTCGTCGGCCAGCGCGAAGCCGTCGAGGCCGTCTCAACGGCCGTGCGGCGCGCCCGCGCCGGGCTGCAGGATCCGAACCGCCCCATCGGCTCGTTCATGTTCCTCGGCCCCACGGGCGTCGGCAAGACCGAGCTCACCAAGGCGCTGGCGAACTTCCTGTTCGACGACGAGACCGCGCTCGTGCGCCTCGACATGTCGGAATACATGGAGAAGCACTCGGTCGCCCGTCTCATCGGCGCGCCTCCCGGCTATGTGGGCTATGAGGAGGGCGGCGCACTGACGGAAGCCGTTCGCCGCAGGCCCTACCAGGTGGTGCTGTTCGACGAGATCGAGAAAGCGCATCCGGACGTGTTCAACGTCCTGCTTCAGGTGCTCGACGACGGACGCCTCACGGACGGACAGGGTCGCACCGTCGACTTCCGCAACACGCTCATCATCATGACCTCCAACCTGGGTGCCGAATATCTGGTGAACCAGCCGGAAGGTCAGGATACCGATGCGGTGCGCGACGAGGTCATGGGCGTGGTGCGTTCGCACTTCCGCCCTGAGTTCCTCAACCGCGTGGACGAGATCATCCTGTTCCACCGGCTGAAACGGTCGGAGATGGGCGCAATCGTGGACATCCAGATCCGCCGTCTCCAGAAGCTGCTGGAGGATCGCAAGATCGTGCTGCAGCTCGACGACGACGCGCGCAACTGGCTCGCCGACAAGGGCTACGATCCGGCTTATGGCGCGCGCCCCTTGAAGCGCGTGATCCAGAAGTACGTGCAGGACCCGCTGGCCGAGGCCATCCTCGCCGGCGAGATCAAGGACGGCGAGACCGTGCCCGTGCATGCGGGA
>NZ_SPJX01000504.1 GCF_004458765.1 Microvirga pakistanensis
CAAAAACCTGCCGCTCTGGTGACTCGATGGTGGCCCTTCGTCATCCGCAGCTATTCCAACCGGCTGGCTGAAAACGGCAAAGCTCCACTTGACCCCTATGACGGGGGATCATTACTCTTCTCCTGCGGACAAGGCGCGAAGCTCAACGAAACCGTTGGAAACCGCTGCCTTTTCCGCCTTTTTGACGGTGGGCTCAACGGTTCGGAGAACG
>NZ_SPJX01000096.1 GCF_004458765.1 Microvirga pakistanensis
AGGCATCCACCCGATCAAAGGGCGATCACCTGCCCTATGCTCAAGGCTAAATCTTGATCGACCATCCGGGTTCCCGCAAGAGGCCGGGAGGCTCAGTTCACCCCCCCCCCCCTCAAGCAGGCGTGATCTGCTTGTGGAAGTAAGTCGTGTCGCACAGGCCGCCCTGCGGCCACAGGGCATAGTTCGGAATGACGCCGACGCGCTGCCAGCCG
>NZ_SPJX01000159.1 GCF_004458765.1 Microvirga pakistanensis
CTCTCATCGGCGCGGCCGCGATCAATGGCACAGGCAATAGCCTTGCCAACCGGATCACGGGCAATGGCGCAGCCAACTCTCTGGATGGTGGTCTGGGCAATGACACGCTGACTGGCGGTCTTGGCAACGACACATACACGGTCAACAGTGCCGGTGACGTGGTCGTCGAGAGCGCAGCAAGCGGCACCGACACGGTTCGGAGCACGATCTCC
>NZ_SPJX01000162.1 GCF_004458765.1 Microvirga pakistanensis
CCGGACGCCCCGCAGCAGCCCTGATCCCTGGTGCCCGCCTGGTGGTGTACGAGGGTGCTCCACACGGGCTCTATTTCACCCACAAGAAGCGCCTGAACCAGGACATCGCAAACTTCGTCCGCGAGACAGAATAGAGCAACGTCTCATCCAAACCTATGTACGGCTGATCTTCGCCCCCAGGGCGCATCATCGCCGCACCGTCTCTCTAGGCCGGATTGGCACATACGAGGTGCATCTCACAGAACTTGATTCGACTGACGCCAGCTTTCCACCATTCTGGCTCGAAGTTTATTGCCATGTCACGAACGCCACGATCGATAGGTGCGGGTGCTTCGAGTTCGACGACGATGCACACATAAGCGCTGTCGAGATCGTGTTCAGAAACACGCGATTTAAGGCTCTGCTGAATTGACTTCACAGAGTGTAAGAACTCGAAACAACCGGGCTAGCATGAAGGTTCGCTTAGTTGTTAAGTTTGCATACCGTCTCGTCTCTCGATGGCACCGTCCACGGCAGGTCATCTTGGCAGATCCAGGACACCTCAACGAATATCAGTTGCGCGAGATCGGGCTGGTTTCAGCTCAAGAAGACTCGGATCGACGATCGTGGCATGTAGCCCCTCCAGAGTAAGGCTGCGTCTGACTACCTCGCAACCGATATCTGCGGTGCGATTCCACATGAGCCAATGACCGACCAGCAAACTGAGGCGATTAAACCCCGATTCCGTTATCTGTCGCCTAGCCTTACTCCCTATTGGTAATTGATCCACGGTGTTCGACCGCGTCAATTGGCGCTACTGGCTCCACCTGGATGTTGACGTCCTCCACCAACACGTGATGTCTGCGATTAACTCGCCGGGGCGCTCCGGGTTGGAAATGGGCGAAGTGGTGATAATCCTGCACTCGTTGCTGTCGCCACAATGTGCGGGGCTGGCACTTATGATCTTGGATCCGGGCCTCGACCCTGACGGGAAGTACACTCGGAAACTCGTACAGTTAGTGGTCTATGCATGGTCAGCCGTGCTCTGAACGTACGCCGAGTTGCTGCGATGATGGAATTCGTTTCTGGCAGTGGTGAAGCGTCGACAACTCGGGTTTCAAGGTTCAAGCTGCTCCAGCAATTGCTCCGCACCATGTCATGAGAGTAGAACGGATCCGGCATTGTCAGGGGCTAGCCTCCTGGTCGCAAATCATCGCGGCGAACCGGGCCGTCAGAGCATCCTCGACTAGTTTGAGGTTGGCTAAATGTGGCGAGCGTTGAACTTCGATGGCGAGGATCAGATTCAGGTCCGGGATGCCGACTTTGGCAATTCCGTCGGGAAGGCCGGAGCGAAGCTGACGCTGGGGCATCAGGCTAAAGCCGACGCCTTCTCGCACGAGCGCAATCTGCAATCTCGCATCCTGGACCTCTGCCGCAACAGTCAGGCAGCGGCTATAAGGGGCCAGAGCCTTGGCGAGGCGGTGTCTCGCATCGCACGGTTCAGGGTTCAGGATCCAGGGATGGCTGGCGATGGCGGCTGTATTGTACTCTCGAGCGTTCGCGAGATCGCTTGAAGCAATGATCGCCAGAGGCTCCTGGCCGAGAGTTGTGCTGTCGCTGAGCGACGCACGCTCCGGTGAGCCAGACAAGATATAGGCAACATCCAGCATTCCGCGCTGGAGGTTCTCGGCGAGTCTGTCACTCCATCCTGCAGTCAGCTGAAGGACGACCCTCGGAAACGTCTCCCGCAGGCTGCTCACAATTGCTGCGAGGCGGTCGTCTGCAAGGCCATGGGTAATCCCGACGCGCAGAAGGCCTTCGGGCTCGCCACGAACTCCGATGCGCCGCATGTCGGCATAAGCGGAAAGGATCTGTCGGCAGCGCGCGAGAGCTTCGGCTCCGGCGGGCGTCAGCCGGGGCGGCTTCAGGCGTCGGTCCAGCAACTCAACGCCCAAAGCGTGCTCCAGTCGCTGGATCTGGCGGGTGACCGCCGGCTGTGTCAGGCGAACCCGCTCTGCTACTCGCTGGATTGAGCCCTCTTCCGACAGCAGAACAAAAGTGCGGATCTCGTCCAGCATGATACTCTCGTGCATAATAATTTTGATTATTATGAATTTGAAAGCGCGCCTCGGCAAGGGCATTACTGCATCTCGCTTGGTGAAGAGGAGATGCAGATGAAGGCACTTGTAATCGATGGGGCATATGGGCTCGACAACCTGCGAGTGGTCGAGCGGCCGATCCCGAAGCCGCGCCGGGGGGAGGTGGTTGTCCGCGTCAGAGCGACGGCGCTGAATTACCGCGACGTCGAGATTGTCCGCGGCACCTACCACACAAGGTTCCCGCTTCCACTGGTGCCGCTCTCGGACGGTGTCGGGGAGGTTGTTGCCGTCGGAGAGGATGTGACCCGCGTCAGAGTGGGAGATCGGGTTTGCAGCACGTTCTGGCAGCGATGGGCGGCAGGCAGCTTCGATATGGCTGAACCCTCCTCTCAGCTCGGAGGGCCGATCGACGGTCTCCTCTCGGAATATGCCCGCTTGGACGAGCAGGGGGTTGTCCTTGCTCCGGAGCACCTGAGCGATGTCGAGGCAGCGACCCTTCCCTGCGCCGCCGTCACGGCCTGGCATGCCCTCGTGACCGAGGGTGCAATCAAGGCTGGGGAGAGTGTGCTGGTTCTGGGGACGGGAGGAGTTTCCCTGTTTGCGCTTCAGTTTGCGGCTGCCTCAGGCGCGCTGGTGATCGTAACATCGAGCAGTGACGAGAAGATCGAACGGGCCAGAGCTCTTGGTGCGTTCGCCGGCATCAACTATCGCCGTCAGCCGGATTGGGCCGACGCCGTTCTGAATCTAACCGGTGGGCGCGGGGTTGATCATGTTATCGAGGTCGGTGGACCCGAGAGTTTTGCCCAGTCGCTGCGTGCCGTGCGTGTGCGTGGACAGATCAACGTCATCGGGTACCTCGGGGGAACGGAGGGCACGATCAACCCGCTCGATATCTTCCGCCGTCAGGTGCGCGTCCGCGGCATCCCAGTCGGGTCCCGCGCCTCCTTCGAGGCGATGAACAGGGCCATTGAGGTGAACCAGCTGCGGCCGGTTGTCGACCGCGTGTATCCTTGGATGGAGGCGGTCAGTGCGCTTCGTCACGTGGAGAGCGGGAGCCACTTCGGCAAGGTCGTCCTTCAGTTTGGGTAATCAGAGATCTGCGCGGGCCCTGGAACGCCAGGGCCCGCCCAAGGTCATGTGAATCTCCGCGCATTCTACGTAGTCGGGTGGTTGTGGACAACTATTGATCTGATCGCGAACCGCCAACCTAGCTCCGAGTTAGGATTACTGTGCCTTATCCAATTTTCTGCAACATGGGGGCGGAACAAGAACTGCTTCCAAAACCGATGGGGATGGCTCCCGCTCCCGACAGTGCCAAGGTAAGCCCGTTTAAGGTGGACAAAAGGGAGCGAAGATCATGGTAGAGATCACAACAGTCGGCCTGGATCTCGCCAAATCGGTGTTTCAGGTCCATGCCGTTGATGCCGAGGGTCGGTTGTTGTGCGCCGGCAGGTCCGGCGCACCCAACTTGTGAAGTTCTTTGCAGGGTTGCCGCCCTGCCTGATCGGCATGGAAGCCTGCGCGACCTCCCACTACTGGGCCCGAGAACTCGCCGCCCTTGGCCATGAGGTCCGGCTCATGCCCCAGCCTATGTGAAACCATACGTGAAGCGGCAGAAGAACGATGCTGCCGATGCCGAGGCGATCTGCGAGGCGGTCACCCGCCCGACTATGTGTTTCGTGCTGGTCAAATCGCCCGAGCAGCAGTCTGCCGCTATGTTGCACCGGTCCCGGGCTCCCCTGGTGAAACAACGCACCGTGCTCCTGCATGCGATCCGTGCCCACTTGGCCGAACTCGGGATCGCGACCGGGGCTGGGGTCTCTCAGGTCACGAAGATGGTTGTAGCTCTGGTTCGGGGCGAACCCCTCGACCTGCCCGATCTTGCCCGCGTGGTGCTGGAGACCTTGGCCCAGCTCGTGTTTGACCTTCAGGAGCGGCTGCGGACGATCGACAAGCAGTTGGCGCACTGGCACTACACCAATGATCTCTCCACCAGTTTGAGACAATCCCGGGCATCGGCCTTGTGACCGCCTCGGCTCTGGCCTCGAGCATCCCAGACCCAAGCACCTTCCGATCAGGACGCCACTTTGCGGCTTGGCTCGGGCTGGTACCGAAACAGAACTCGTCCGGTGGCAAGACCCGGCTGGAGCGGATCAGCAAGCAGGGCAACAAGTACCTGCGCCAGTTGCTGATTCTGGGTGCGGCATCGGTGCTGCGCTATCTGAGGCGGGAGGGCAGCCAGCCCTCGCCCTGGATTGCAGGCCTTCTCCGGCAGCGGCCGCCGAAAGTGGTGGCAGTGGCTCTGGCCAACAAGATGGCGCGGATTGCCTGGTCGGTGATGACGCCGCAAAGCCGGAGCGATGTTCGCCTGTGGCGTATCAATGGACCAGGTTGCGCAATCTGAACCGAAACCTTGAGACAGCTGGAACGCCGAGGCCTCAGTCTCCAATCATTCCGTAAGTCCCATTGACCTGACTGGGTGGAATTGGACCAGGTTGATTGAGAGAGTTGACCTGGAACCAAGGAGCTCAAGATGCCGAAGAAGAGGTTCAGTTCGGAGCAGATCATCGCCAAGTTGCGCC
>NZ_SPJX01000179.1 GCF_004458765.1 Microvirga pakistanensis
CCACCCCGGCCGCCTCACGGCGCCAGAGCCCTCAAGGCCCCGTCAGGCCAGCCACCGCAGTGGCCGCCGTCGATGAAGCCGTTCTAGCCAATCCAACCCCCGGTGTCAACAGCATTCGAAAAGAATTTGCAGCTTCCTTTCGAGATCCGGCCCCGCCCAAGCAAGTACAGGCCAAGATCAGGCCGAGCAACACCGCTCCCAGAAGACAGATCTC
>NZ_SPJX01000665.1 GCF_004458765.1 Microvirga pakistanensis
ATGCCGTTCGAGGCCAGGAAGGTCCCCGTCACCGGATCGTAGGAGCGGTATTTGCGGGCGCAATAGGCGGCAAGCTGCGGGTCCACCGTGCCGGGAGGAGGGGGTGGGGCGTGAAAAGGGAGCGCCCCTTTTGTATGCCCTCCAACACATCCCTAACCAAGGGAGAATTCCCGGAAAGGCCAAGACGGCGTTCCGCAAGGCGGTTGATGGATTGCCGG
>NZ_SPJX01000237.1 GCF_004458765.1 Microvirga pakistanensis
GCGTGGGCAATGATCTCGGATGGGAAGCGATGGCGCTTGTAGCTGACAGGTTTGATCATGCCGGCCCATCTACACGGCTTGCTCTCATGCCTGAGTTAATGTGACGATGCCCTGACCTACACGCGGGCGGTGCTGGATGAGGTCATGCGTCTCTACCCGCCAGCCTACGTGATCGTACGCGCGGCCCGACAACGGGATACAGTGGCCGGTGTTGAAATGAAGCCCGGCGATCTCGCGATCGTCGCCCCCTGGCTTCTACACCGGCACCGCAAGCGCTGGCAGGAGCCGGATGCGTTCATCCCGGAGCGCTTTCTGCCGAGCGTCCCAGCGGTCGACCGGTTCGCGTATCTGCCCTTTGGTGTCGGGCCTCGCGTGTGCGTTGGCGCTCACTTCGCCCTCACAGAGGCCACTCGGTTTTGGCTGAGCTCATGCGCTCGTTCCGGATCGAGCTGATGACGACGCGACCCGTTGTGCCCGTTGCTGTGGTCACCACTCAGCCTGACCACGCACCACAGTTCCACCTGTAACCTCGATAGGTCTTGGCCGCTGCGAAGATGTATTTGCGGACCCGAGGGAACTCTCTACGTCAACGAGTAGATATCAGCCGAGAGGAGCAAGTCATGGCGAGGACTACCAAGTCAGTCAGCCGAACCCGTACGGCAGAGCGGGGAGCTTCCAAGAAAGGCACCGGCAAACGAGCAGCCGCTCGGCGAGAAGGCGTGGAAAGAGGTGCTGTGAAACGGGGAGCCAATAGAGGCGCAACACAGCGACGAGGCTCGCGAGCCGTGCTCGAAGTAAAAGGTTGGACCGTCAACTTTGTCTCCTGGGAGTCCATCCAATTCGAGGTGGATGCCGTGAGCATCGACAGCAGCGGAACGGTGACATTCTCTTTGTTCGGGAACGACGTGCTGTACGTCTCCGCCGCCAACTACAATTTCATCATGGAAACGAGTGAGCCTCTCGAGAGCAAGGAGGAGGAGAGTGAAACCGATTGATAGGTCAATGTTGTCGGGGCAAGGCGTGTTTGGACGATGACCTGTTTCCCCACCGGCAGATGATATGGCACTTCGACTCCCGCCTCTTGGCTCACCACATGGGATTTGGTAGGAAGGTGAGCGGCGTGCATTCAACCGGGCCAATGAGACAAGTAAATGAAGCGCCTCAAGTGCGAGAACGGATTTATCAGCGATGCTGACTGCTGCCGGAAACATCTTCGAACACGTCCTTCGCGATGCGGTGGACGAGGAATTCACGGAGCTCATTGCCGCGGAAGGTGTTAGAATCGAGCGCATTGTCTCTACAGGGCAGGCAAGTCCGCCCGGATTCTGGTACGAGCAAGAGTGGTCCGAGTGGGTGCTGTTGCTCTCTGGATCCACTGGTCTTCTGTTCGAGGGCGAACCCACTCCCAGAGAACTGAAACGGGGGGATTACCTGCTGATTCCGGCGGGGAGACGCCATCGGGTTGAATGGACAGACGTGACGGAGCCGACGATCTGGCTTGCTGTTCACTATGGCCTGTTGCCCCGCAGTGAGTCATTCAAAACCTAAAGCAGCTCGATACATTCATTAACACCTGGATCACGCACTCTTTCGATCTCTTCGGCAGACGTGTGGGGCGACGCTTATCCTGATGGTTGGGTAGGACTGGCAGGACGCGCTCGTGCACGGCCTCGGGTCGATCCACCTTTGGCTGCTATGGATCGCTTGGTTGCGGGAGTTTCAGTACGACTCTTGCGAGGACTATCACTCGCAACCGCAGGTGAACGGTTCTTGCGGGTTGTGGTTTTACTCCCGTCCTCTGCTTTCATTGCATGACGTGAGGCATGTTCGTCGAGAAAAGCCCTGCAGGCTGCAAAGTCTGTCGCGATCGCTGGTGGGCACTCCACACCGTGTTCTTCAGCCAATGCTCGTGCATAGCGCACCATCGCTTCACTTGGAGGGCGAGGGCCATTCTGAGGCCAGTGTTCTCCCGCCTCCGATGATCGTGCTGGCGCATGCTGGTCCAGGAAGGACCGGCAGATGGCAGCATTGCTCTTCAGACCACGAGGCAGCTTTAGCCCCTTGCGGGCCGCAAGGGACGTGGAAAAGGCAATCATGGCCTTGGTTGGTGGCTTCTCAGCCAGCGCAAAACTCACAGGAACTGTCGTAGGATCAACGGCAACCGTCTGCGACCGCGCGATGGCCCCGATCAATTCTTGCACGCGGGCACGCGTCCGCTCCTGATAGGAGGCGGCCCGACGAACGGCCTCGTCCGTTGTGAATGCTCGTCCAATCTCGGCGAGATCAGCCTCGAACATTGCCCGGCCGACAGGGTCACCATAGCTGGGGAAGACGCGACGAACGGCTGCAATGAATGCAAGCCCGACTTCCGTGACCTGGATCGGCGGATCCTTGCCTTTCAGCAGGTCAACATACTGGCTCTTCTGCAGCTTTGGCAGGATCGTGTCACGCGTCGCCGCAGTCCCAAGGCCTTTGGGTTCGTTCGGGTTTACGGGATTTTCCAGAGCGGCTTTGAGCATCGGGTCTTCGACCTGATCGATGAGGCGCCCCATGACGACCGGCAGCTCGCCACGGGTGATCCTGCGTGGCGGCTCGGTCTTGGCTGTCTCGATCCAGACATCGGCTGCTCTCCCAGGCTCACTGTCGCGGACGAGCGGCAGGCGCCCGTTGTGGTGGGCTCCTCATCCGGCTTGGCTTTGCCCGGAACAGCCTCGTTGTCCTCGTCGGCCTTGGCCCCATAGACGGCCCGCCAGCCCGGCGACTTGATCACGCTGCCGCTGACCGAGAACCGCTTGGGGCCAAGTGGTGTTGGGACCTGCACAGCGATCGTGGTGCGCGCATCGATGCCGTCGGGCAGGTGGGCCGCCAGGAAGCTCTTGGCCACCAGTTCCCATAGGCGAAGGTGATCTCCGGTGATGCTGCCGGGCTGGGGCACCTTGCGCAGCGGCACAATGGCGTGGTGCTCGCCGGCATCCTTGACGTAGTGACCCTTGTTGCCCTTGCGGAACACGGGGTCACCCGCGGCTGGTACGAGACTTGCAAGATCGGACAAGATGCCGGCGACGCTCTCAATGACCGTGCTTGCATCTCCAGTCTGACACTCGGGCAGGTGCTCGGACTCGGTGCGGGGATAGGTCAGGTAACCCTGATCATAGAGGTCCTGGGCGAGTTTGGCCGTGTGCTGTGGATCCCAGCCGAACCGCTTGGCGCAGCGGCGGGCAAGAGTGTCCTTGGAGAACAGGCGCGGGGGCGACCGGCGCACATCCTTCTGCTCGACCCCGAGCGGCCCCAACCAGGAGGCGGCGGCCTGCTGGATGGTCTCGGCGACCTGCTTGTCGAGGATTTTGTCTTTCGGCACCAGCGTCCGTGATGACGGTCAGAGCGATCTTGAAATAATCCTGCGGGACGAAGTCGCGGAAGTGCTTCTCCAAATCCGCCAGGATTGCAAGCGTTGGCGTCTGCACGCCGCCAAAGCGCCAGGGCTCCCGAAGGCAGGCGGGCGCAGCCGCAAGGAGATGGCGCGGGTGCCATTGAGCCCCAGGTGGTCTTCATATTTGCGGCAGAGGGCCTCCAGGTAGGCGGCGTAATCCCGCTCGCCGGAGTCAGGCTCCTTGGCCATCGCCGCGAAGGCTCGGCGGATCGAGACCTCATCGAGGGCCCCCAGCTTGAGACGACCCACCCGACCTCTGTACCCGAGATGCTCGAGCACCTCCCAGGCAATCATCGAGCCCTCCCGGCCCGGATCGGTGGCGATGATCACCCGATTCACGCCCTGGAGCGCCTGCTCGATCGCCTCGACCTTGGGCTTGTGCGACTGGCCGGAGCGGTTAGTGTCGTATGTGACCGGAATACGCTTGAGCACGATCGGGAGGGTATCGAAACGCCACGACTTCCATTCGTCCCGTATGGTGCCGGGCTCCTCGGCCGCCAGGAGGTGCCCCTCGGCCGAAACACAGATCGTGCTCGGCGATTTGAAGAACCGCTGCAATCGGCGCATAGCCGAGGGCTTCTCGAAGAAGAACAGGGTGCGCGATGCTGAATGAGTGGTCATGACCCGGGGCAGCTTGATCGGAACGAAAAGAGAACACTGCCTCTTGGGCTGAGGTCGGTCAATGACTGGGGCGGTCCAGAGAAATGGTCCGTCAGCGCTCTTTTCAGGAAGAGGGGCAACCGCCGTATCAGAGGTTGGGCGGAGCTAGCGACCCATTGTACCTTGGGAGACCGGGAAAACAGCTGCCTGGGCTCTGATCCCGCGGTGTTCTAGATCCCACCGCGGGTCATCCCTTGAACAGGCCCTCTCTGGGACAGGCAGGGATGGGCCTTTATGATTCACCAATCGGACCAAGGCCGAGAACCTGACTGTCCGACGTGAATGCGACAGGATTCTCGCTTGCTCGACCTGTCGTCGGGAACGAGGATTGCCTCATGCTCAAACTCCTTCATCGCATCCGACAGTTGTTCCGCCGGCGGCCGCCCGCTTCCGACCTGACAGTGATCGAGTACGAGGCCGTGTCTCTGATTGCATATGAGGGGAGGGCTGCTTACGAGCGAGCGCGGGAGCAGGCGGAGTACTGTCTCAGTCGAGGGAGCGAGACAGGCTGCCGGTTCTGGTCAGAGGTAGCCGTTGAGGTCGCCCGCCGGACAGGCAAGGTGAACACGGGAAGGGCGAAGGAACAGCCGCGGTAAGTAAGCCTTGCTATGGGTTTCGTCTACGCGGTTTGTAGCTGACGGGCTCGCTCATGGCAGCCGGTCTACACGCCTCGCTCTCACACCCGAGTTAACGTGACAACACCGCTGCCGGAGCTGGTCGAGCTGTTTCTGTCGCGCCCGCTCGTGACGGTGCCGCTCGGGGCCAAGCTACTGAAGGTCACCCCCAAGGCCGTCGACCGGATGCTGGCGCAACTCGGTGCGCCCTGCCAAGGGAGCTCACCGGCCGTACCCACTACAGAGCATGGGGCATCGTCTGACGATACCCGTCTCCGTTGTGATCGTGCGTCATCAGCTGTTCATCTGCCGTGATCTAAAGCTCCGTCCCGTTCTCGGGAACGGTGGCTATGTTTGTTTGGGCTCCAGCTGTTGCATTCCTCATCTCCCTCGTGGCAGTCGGCCCCCTGCGGGAGAGCGCACCCACGTGGGTTCAGTCCGGGGCTGAACTGGTGGCGGTGATCAGCCTCTTTGCCTTGGTGTGCCTGCTGGAATCCAGTGACAACAATACCGACCGTTCCAACCCAGCCGCCTGACCGGAGCACCTCTCGTTACAAAGACGCTTAGCGCCCCTTCCGCTGGGCTAAGGCCACGCTTACCTATAGAGGTGCCGCGTCCTGCAGGCTGCCAGGCAGGCTCCATCCCTTACGACTCTGAGAAGACGACCATGCTGGAACGATTGTTGAAAGACCCTCGGACCGAGCGCGTGATCCTGACGCTCATTATCATCAATGCCGTCACCTTGGGCCTCGAGACCAGCCCCTCGGCCAGGGCGGCGTTCGGTCCTGTGCTGATTTCCATCGACCGGATTGTTCTAGCCATCTTCGTGCTGGAGCTGGCTGCCCGCCTCGTGGTCCACCGCCTCTCCTTCTTCCGCGATCCCTGGAGCGTGTTTGACCTTGCAGTGGTCGGGATCGCGCTGGTGCCTGCAACGGGAGCCCTGTCGGTGCTCCGCGCACTGCGGGTCTTGCGGGTGCTGCGCCTGATCACCGCCGTACCCTCGCTCCAGCGGGTGGTTGGCGGGCTTGTCTCCGCCTTGCCCGGCATGGGCTCGATCACGCTCCTCCTAGCGCTCATCCTTTATGTTTTTGCCGTAATGGCGACAAAGCTGTTCGGCCAGACCCACCCGGAGCAGTTCGGCTCGCTTGGCGCCACCGCCTATTCGCTCTTTCAGGTCATGACCTTCGACGATTGGAGCGGGGGCATCGTGAAGCCGCTGGCGGAGCACCATCCTTATGCCATTGCCTTCTTCCTGGTCTTCATCCTGCTGTCGACCTTCATGGCCCTGAACCTGTTCATTGGCGTGATCGTGAATGCGATCGATGCCGAGACGGCGGAGGATGCGCCGAAGCTGACCCACCCACCTGGGATCGATGAGCGACTTATCGCCGAAATCGGGTCCCTGCGGGCGGAAATTGCCGAACTTAAACGGCACCTGAGCAGGGCCGCCTGATCGGCTCGGAATAACAGATCGCCTAGACTGGTCCAAACTGCGTGGCGATCTGATCTCCTCGGTGTGGCTGTGGAGCGTCGCCTGAGGCAGGCATCGTTTGGAAACAAACTGCAGACTACCGTGTTGTGATCTGACTGGGTGGAATTGGACCAGGTTGATTGAGAGAGTTGACCTGGAACCAAGGAGCTCAAGATGCCGAAGAAGAGGTTCAGTTCGGAGCAGATCATCGCCAAGTTGCGCC
>NZ_SPJX01000312.1 GCF_004458765.1 Microvirga pakistanensis
TCCGTGCCCTCGGCGGTGGCTGTGTCGACGCCCGCGCGCGCCACCGCAAGGCGGCGGCGGAAGGCGTTGAGGTTCAGGGGCTCGCCGGAGACGCGGCGGATGCGGCACCGCACGAGGAAATCCTGATAGAGCACGGCCACCGACCGGAAGGCCGCCTCGGGATCGTCGAGGATCTCGCGCAGGATCGCGTCGAGCGCGGCCTCGCGCTCCGCCTTCGA
>NZ_SPJX01000233.1 GCF_004458765.1 Microvirga pakistanensis
CCGGTCCATCCGGACCGGCGCAAGGACACCGCCGCCTACGCTTCTTCTTCCTTCTTCACTTGTCAAAGAGCAAATCTCGCCCGAACCGGACAAGAAACGGAACCTCAAACCACCCCGGCCGCCTCACGGCGCCAGAGCCCTCAAGGCCCCGTCAGGCCAGCCACCGCAGTGGCCGCCGTCGATGAAGCCGTTCTAGCCAATCCAACCCCCGGTGTCAACA
>NZ_SPJX01000671.1 GCF_004458765.1 Microvirga pakistanensis
ATCGCGCTCGCGATCAACCCGCACATGGAGGAGCTGCGGGACATGCTGGAGAATCTCTCCCCGCACAATCTGATGCTTCATTGATCATCGCCCGGCGCCTAAGCGGGGGGAATCCGGAGCCTCTTCCGCCACATGGCCAGCTCTCACCCGATCATCCCCGGCCTTGAGCCGGGCCCCCACGTCTTCGAACTGCAACGCGAAAAGACGGAGATGGCCGCAACA
>NZ_SPJX01000259.1 GCF_004458765.1 Microvirga pakistanensis
AGCGCGCCGCGCTTCACCCCAAAGGGCTCACCGGCACGAAGCCGGTGATAGCATGGGAGAGGCTGGGACCAGGGGGTGTCGGAGCCGTGCCTCTCCCCGTCATGGCCGCACTTGTTGCGGCCATCTCCGTCTTTTCGCGTTGCAGTTCGAAGACGTGGGGGCCCGGCTCAAGGCCGGGGATGATCGGGTGAGAGCTGGCCATGTGGCGGAAGAGGCTCCGGA
>NZ_SPJX01000457.1 GCF_004458765.1 Microvirga pakistanensis
AAATGCGCCTCCTCCTGACGCATCCCGTGGAGATCGATGACCCCGTCCACGTCCTTCCGGCCCCGGCGCAGGGCTGCCAGGGTCTTGCGTTCCACGGGAGCGAGCGGCGGACCCACCGGTTTCTTCGGCTGGGGCGGCAGCGGGGGCAGGGGCGCGGCGGGCGCCGGGGGAACCTGCGGGGCAGGGGTGGTCGCGGTCTTCTCGTCCGGCTCGGGCTCCGGCG
>NZ_SPJX01000608.1 GCF_004458765.1 Microvirga pakistanensis
AAAGCCCTCCCCACTCTTGTGGGGAGGAGATGGAGGTGGGGGTGCAAGCGCCACCATCCCAGAGCGGCGCGCTTACACCCCCACCCTAGCCCTCCCCACAAGGGGGAGGGAATTATCGGAGTTGCATCCATGACGCGCGTTCTCGTCACGGGGGGGGCCAAGGGCGTGGGCGCGGCCATCGTGCGCGCGCTCGCGGCGGCCGGACACGATGTGGATTTCACCT
>NZ_SPJX01000041.1 GCF_004458765.1 Microvirga pakistanensis
AAAGCCCTCCCCACTCTTGTGGGGAGGAGATGGAGGTGGGGGTGCAAGCGCCACCATCCCAGAGCGGCGCGCTTACACCCCCACCCTAGCCCTCCCCACAAGGGGGAGGGACTTATCGGAGTTGCATCCATGACGCGCGTTCTCGTCACGGGGGGGGCCAAGGGCGTGGGCGCGGCCATCGTGCGCGCGCTCGCGGCGGCCGGACACGATGTGGATTTCACCT
>NZ_SPJX01000432.1 GCF_004458765.1 Microvirga pakistanensis
CCGCAGGACCGGAGCAGATCGGGCCAGCAGGGTTCCCCAGATCAGACCTCACGCCGCCACGGGATCAGCCCGGTCCACCTCGACCGTCAGGGACCGGGCGATCCGCATCACCGAGGTGGTGCTCGCCCCGGTCTCGCGGGCCGTCGCCCTGATACCTCGACCTGCTTCCAGAGCCATCTTGATCTGCTCGATCTTCTCGTCAGACATCGGCGGGCGGCCCAGGCGGGTGCCCTTCTCACGGGTCCGCTGCAATCCGGCCTTTACTCGGGCCGCCACCATAGCTCGCTCGAATTCCGCGAAGACGCCCATAAGCTGATACAGGGCACGCCCAGATGGCGTGCTCGTATCGAGCGCCTGCTGGTGCAGATAAAGGTCGATCCCTCGCGCCTGGATATCGGCGAGGAAGGCGACGAGGTCCTGGAGGGACCGGCCCAGCCGACACACGCTCCAGGCGGCGATCATGTCATACTCTTTGCGAGCAACGCCCTTCAGCAGATTGTCGAAGCCAGGACGTTGATCTCTTCCCTTGGCTCCCGAGATGCCTTCATCCGTATGGACGGCGACCACTGTCCAACCGAGACGGACCGCCACCTCGTTCAATTCCCTCAATTGGTTCTCGACGGTCTGAGCCTTCTTATCGGTCGAGATTCGTCCATAGATCGCCACGCGCTTCGTCATGCCGCCACCGTGCCATAGCTTCGGGATCAGTCAACGAATGGCGTCAGAAAAACAGATGTTTGCAGAGACACTCGTACGCGAACTTCGTACGCCTGCGCAGGTCCCGGAAAATAAGGATTTTTTGGACCGCTCCAGCCGCGAAGTTCAAGGAGGTTTTTGGTACAGGGCGGAAGGACCGCTAGGACGGTGTGGACGTGGCAGATAAGAGTGGAAGCGGCGTCGAGATGAAGCCCAGGCGACCAGATAACGTCGCAGAGTAGAAAGACACCGCCGCCCTTCATTGACAGACGACCCTGCGAACAATATGTACCCGAATCCTTATCTCTTACAGATGAGGATCGTGTCTCACGGCGTTCATCGTGGGACACCTATTTAAGGCGTCATTGGACGAGCCTCTATTTGATGGCTGCTCATGATTTTGGGCAGCGTATTCGCTGCGCCGAGTGCTTGGCTGTAGCCGCAGGCAATTTTCATAGGTCCAGCGAGGCGGCACCTACATAGGCCGCTACTCATCAACAACCTGTTCGCGCAGATTCCTGCACGACAATAGAGGAACTATGTGAATGTCCGAAGACGAATCGAACTGTGTCATGTTCTATCCGAGTAAAGCGGTCCAGGACGTGCTCAGCACAAATCCCACTGGAAATATATCGGATCGGATTAACGATGTGTGCGAGCAGCATCAAGATATCGTCCGCTTCTACATGCCGTCCTTTCAAGTCAACGAGTGGATGGCTATGATTGATTGCTGGAATAGTACGATCCGCAACGCTACATTGGTGCATCACCTTGAGCACAGCATCCGTGATGCAATTGATCTGGACGATCTTGCTGGCCGCTGGAATTTCAATGGGGATGATCTCTGCAACCGTCTCCAGGTGATGGGTGTTGGAGAAAGGATCGCTATCATCGAGGTAGTGAATCGGTATTGGTCTGCCTACGGGGGCAAAACAGTCGATGCTGTCGAAGCGCTCCAAGCTGTTGGCGCGAAGATCAATCGTTGAGATTGGCCCCTGTAGATCAATTTAATTGGCAACGGCGGCAGCCTCTAAGCTGCCGCCGTTCTTTAGGGTCAGTCATGATTATTCTTCGACGGACCGCCGTCTCACGATACTGCACATCCTGATCTCAAATTGATAAATCCTCATATGAGGACCAATTGGTGCTCCAGTAACCGCTGCGAACAGATCACCTGTGAGCACTGTGCCCGCCGGTATGCATGTCGGATAACTCGCCGCTTGCTCACCAAAGCTACGGGCAGCCTGCGTGTAATCGAGATAGACATCACGGCATCCCAGTATACTGATTTCTGGGCGTGGCGCGTCGAAGCTAGGAACCTCGTAGATTACCGCCGCAGAGAGAATCGGTGGTGGGCGGGCTTCATCATAGCAGTCTGGTGGTCCGCAGACCGTAGCGTACGCGGAGTCGTGAGCCTCGGGTCGTTAACCGCTTCCGAGGTCCTATCCGCCTTCGATGCACGTTGGAGGACAGGCATCCGGCCCATCGAACCCACCGATCTGCGCAGGGAGATCAGTGCATTCATTGATCCAGGCGTGATTGCGCTCTCGCCATCACCTCACGGTCGCTACCAAGCCTTGAAGCTCTCGATATGGCCGCAGCGGTCTCGCACCAAAACACCACCGGTAAGAGGCGAGCACCTGCCAACCCTGAACATCGAGCCTATGCCAATCTTGATCTAAGACGAAAGGAATTCATGAAGAATCGCACCCCTAAACTCGTCACCTACGGATGCGCCTACGACAAGGCGGTAGACATAGTATGTGATCGCGGGCTTCTTCATTGTGAGCCTTTGCCAGAACCGTTCCATGGCTTCTGCTTCGCCGACGAACGAGACCTCACCTACGTCGCAACTGCCGTAGCTGGCGAGGTGGAGTTCTACGATAACGTCGTTATCGGAACGCCGAAGCAGCAGGCGCAAATAGAAGAGTTCATTGAACTTATCGAGGCGGAGGCCCGCGTTGAACGTGTCGATCTCCTCGGGGTCTTGTTTTGGAACGCGGTGGATGAAACCATCTTCAATGAAGCGCTTGGACTGCCCGCCTGAGAAGCTAAACGGGTTCGATAATGGCCGGATCAGGGAGAGCCTCTATGACTGACGATAACCTCTACGCAAGTGTTCGACTCCCCGCCGACCGCCGGGGCTTAATCATCAAGGTCCACGAGCGAGAGAACGGCGGGCCACCTGTATATGATATTGAGACGAACGAAGGCGAGACCATTACGATGGTCGAGATCGCCGAGGGCGGCTTGATCCCCCGCCAGGATTACGACCGGCTCCTTGCACTCGCCCGTGGAATCGAGGACGGCAGCTTCGGGGCTATCGACGTGACCGACTGGACAGAGTAGCAACTCCAGGAGCACTTCCTCGCGACAACTGGTAGAAGAATGACCGATTGAGGTGTCTTCGATCAGCGAGTTGGACAATGCAGCCAAAGACGATAAGCATGGACCAGCGGCAAGTCCGCGTACATCCTGATCACGAGTTTGATGGGGATGTTCTGTTATGGATCGACGAGACCCTCCCGCATGCATTCCGGTTTCTCGGGCAGCGGCTTTACGATGATATCGTCAGTTGGGTGCCCAGTCATACCGAGGGGGTGTGGTTCATCGACATCGACCCTAATCAGGATGGATATATTCGGTTCGCCGAACTGCACGATGCCGAAAAGTTCAAGGAGAGTTTCGGCTACCGGATTTGGTAGCCGCCCTTGAGATAAAGTAGCGCCTACGCTTGGATTGATCCTTGCCACCCGAGGCGTCCAGTGCCTGAACCCAGTCGAGCAGATGTCTGCTATCGTCGTACGGAATTGGGCTATCACCATCCATTACGCCAACAGCAAGCCCCTTTGCATGTCCCTCGGCCATGCGGTCGATCCAGAAGCGTTCCCCCTCAAACCCCGTTGGGGCACTTACGACACTATCGATCCGTTTGAATAGGTAATCGAAGATGCGACCCGTGCTCCGCTCCAACCCAGGAGCCGACCGACGCCAGAGCGCCACCTCCGTCGCAACCACCCTCAGCGGTTCTATCTGTTCGACCTTGTAAGTCAGATAATAGGTAAGAGAGTGCTCATCCTTTCTGTACATGAAAACCTCGTGGCGGTCCTGACTGGCGGTAACAGCCAGAAGGACGGTGTCATCCTGGTGGATGACTTTACACGGAGTCGCCAGGAGGCGCTCCAGATGTTCCCGATTGGTAAAGCGATCCCCCAGGCCGAAGTCATTCGGCATGGTGTGAAGGAACGGCATCTCAAAAGGTTTTCGGATCATCGTCATACTGACTTACCATATTCAATCCGGGGTGCCATTCGGGTCGGTAGGCAGATCGGACCCTCATCTGCATGAGTTTCAGGGCAACATTGCATTGGCCCGCCTCGATGTCATGGGTGTTCACTACTATGGGCTGCGGCCCATCCCGGAGAGCAACCTCCGTCCGTGCTTTCTGAAGGACCCTAACGGTATCACGGTTGAGATCACCGGTCCCTGACAGCCGCCCAAGGAATATGGAGATATGAGTCGAGTTCTCCGATTTCACGCCAAAGGTGGGCCGACGAGTTCGATGCCAAACTGCTGGCAGGCTCGGGCAAGGGCCTCAGCCTGCTCGGGAGTGGGCGGACCAGATGGATCAGGCACCCCCTGTCGCTCAGCAGGACGGCCAAATGCACGGATGAAGCTCTCGAACTCGCCTCGCGTAACGGTGAGCATCCGGGCCTGAGCCGACTCGACCCTGTACGTGTGGGGAATCCCCTTGGGCGTCAGCAGCGTCTCCCCGGCCTTGGCCCTGTGCTCCTGGTCCCCAACGCGATAGCGCACCTCACCTTCGAGCACGTGGAAGATTTCATCCTCGTCATGGTGGATATGAAGGGGCGGGGAGTCTCCCTGCGAGGCTCGGTGTTCCAGTACCGAGATGCCGTCTGAACCATCTCGTGACGAGATGCGGATGGTGACGTGGGTATCAAGGAACCAGAGGTTCCGATGATCAGTGGCGTCGTCCATGCTTGTACTCTTCCTTGCCGCACACTCGTACCGATGCAGTGATGCTGAGCAATGAAATTTCCAGGATCAGTCGGTCCGCTGTTTTCGATACGAGTTCTTCACTGCAATCTTGCCGTCCCGGAACGTGAACACATCGCAGCCCTGGACTTCTATGCGAGCGCCATCTGGCCCATTTGCCGTAAAGACCCACTCTGAGACGCCACGATCCCCAGCGGTGAAATGCTTGGGACCATTCCATCGCGCATCCGGAAAGGTAGCAAAGACCTCCTCTATCCCACGGCGAACTTCGCTCTGACCTGTATAAACGGTCCCCTTCATGTCAGGTCTACGACTGGCCTCGAACACGCAGTCTTCGGTCATCATCGACAGGATTGCATTCGTATCGTGCCGGTTCCAAGCCGTCGCAAAGTCGTCGAGGAATGAATTGGAAACGGTGTTGGGCATCTGAGTTCCTATCCTACCTCGTGTTCTCATTAGGTCAGTAGACGATGTTCCGGTCGCACTCCATGATCAGCCGAACCAAGGTTGGCGGGGCTCCCTTCTCATAGAGAACATCTTGGATGTCCTCATCGGTCACGCCTCGTGCGGCGCAGGACCCGCCCGAGAGGTAGAGACGACCGCGTCCCGCGATGACCTTAGAATAGTGTTCGTTCAGCGCACCTGTGCCGAGCCACGTCAGGGCATTCCGCACGGGTTCGCGCAGGAGTTGGACCGCATCGCCTGCCAGAACGACATGAACCTCATGTCCCGCCTCAACCACCGATGCTGCGACAAAGAAGGCGAGGGTCGCCTTGGTCGGTTTCTCAGGTCCGCAGGTGACGTGGACAAGGAGGCTGGGCATGAGCACCTCACCCAAGGATGCAAATGACAACATTGCTCAGCATCAACTATGCGCATGATCATGCGGTGCGCCAACGTACCGATGCGACTATTCTGGATGAGGTGCCTTAGAGGACCGAACGAGGCGGCGTCACTCCCTACGTTCTTCAACTCGTGAGAACCTGCTCGACCCAGGCTGGGACAGCCTCACCCGCTGGTCCATACCGCCCCTCGTCGAACTGCCGGGCGTTGTCTGAGGGTTCCAGATTGATCTCGCAGGTACGGATACCATGCCCTCGCGCCTCCGACACGAATCCGGCTGCTGGGTAGACCGAGCCCGACGTGCCGATAGAGACGAATAGGTCAGCCCCGAGCAGAGCGTCATAGATCGCATCCATCTCCAGAGGCATCTCGCCGAACCAGACCACGTGAGGTCTCATGCCTCCGGAACGGCGGCAGGACGGGCAGAGGACCTCAGTGCCCAGGTCCTCGCGCCATGGCATTATCCCGCCGCAGGCTGTGCAGCGGGCTTTGAGCAGTTCCCCATGCATATGAATGACCTGCCGCGAGCCAGCCCGTTCGTGGAGATCGTCGATGTTCTGCGTACACAAAAACAGGCTGCCGCCGCGCTCGGCCAGACCAGTCTCTAGTCGCGCGAGAGCCCAATGAGCCGCATTCGGTTCTGCCGATAGGAGGTTCTGACGGCGTAAGTTGTAAAAGGCATGTACCTCATCGGGATTATGGACGAACGCCTCGGGAGTGGCGAGCTTCATCGGATCAAAGCGGGTCCAGAGCCCGTCCTTGTCTCGGAACGTCCCCAAGCCGCTCTCGGCTGACACACCAGCGCCGGTCAGTGCAAAGATGTTCATAGCGCCTCCCAAGATACGCGTTCAGGCCACTACACTCGGCAGCCCCTGCCCATGGCAGACAATAGGCATCTCGTATTCACAGATGCAGCTTCGCCCACTCGCTTTGGCTTCATAGAGCGCCTTATCGGCTGCTTCGAGGAGGGCGTCTCTGTCGCCTCCCTGAGATGGTCGTATCGAGGCGATACCGATGCTCACCGTCACCACCTGATAAGGGCTCCCCACGTGGGAGATACCGAGGGACAGGACGGCGTGGCGGATATTCTCCGCGATCATCCGGGCACCCTTCAGGTCCGTATCTGGAAGGAGGACAATGAACTCTTCGCCGCCATGCCGAGCCGCCAAGTCAAACGGTCGTCGGATGTTCGCGTCGAGCACACGAGCAATCGCACAAAGCGCCTCATCGCCCCTTGCATGACCATACTGATCGTTGAAGTTCTTGAAGTAATCCGCGTCCACGAACAGCACTGACAGGGGTGCGCCCACACGGGTGGCTCGCCGCCATACCCGCTCATACGCCTCGCGGAAGGCGCGGCGGTTCGGCAGGCTGGTGAGATCATCGGTCCTGGCAATCCGCTTGAGCTTTGCCTCGGCTCTCGTGCGGCGGCGCAGTTCGCGTTGGAACAGAACCGTCAGCCCAATCAATGCGCCACAGATCAGCAGCGTAATGCTACTCTGGACAACCGCCTTAGCCCTCCACGCTGCCATAAGTTCATCGACGCTTTTGGACAGGACGAGCACGAGAGGAAAGCCGTCCACACGCCCGAACACATAGAACCGCTGAATGCCATCGAGCGCTCCGGTTGACGCAAAACTGCCAGACCTCTCCTTGAAGAAGTGTCTGCCATTTGGCGTGCCGCTCAGGTCCTGGTTGATCTGGCTTTCGTTGAGCGGCTTGCGGGTGAGCAAGATGCCGTCATCCCGAAGGAATGCGAGCGCACCCTCCTGTCCCAGGTCGAGGTTCTGGAACAGGGCATTGAACTTGGACAGGGATATCCGACTGGCAACCACACCCGCGAAGCTGCCATCCGGGCGGGACAAGCGCCGACTGATCGCGATGCTGAAATCACCCTGTCTGAGGGTGCTCTGGAAGGGGCGGCTCACATAGAGCCCGACATCGGCGCGGTCTCGGTGAGCCTGAAAGTGATCCAGGTGGTCGCCGTTAAACCGGCGCGGCAGGATGGACTCGGAATCGGCAATGATGTTGCCTGCTTCATTGAGAACTACCACGCCGCCCATGTAGTCCACGGTTCGTGCGCGGTCGAAGAGGATACGGTGCCGGGCCAGTGGAGGAAGATGGAGCAGCGCCTCATCGGCGACATCAACGCTGATCTCCTTGAGGGCGAAGTCGAGGGCCTCAATGTTTCCGCCAATATCCTGCGCCAGGGCGGTCAGAAGGTTGCGCAGCGTTCGCTCAGCATCGAGCCATGCGTTCTGGCGATCATTCCATAGGGAGAAAGCTGAGATTGCGAGGATACTGAGCGCGATCATCCCTGCAATCAGTTGAAGGGCGAGTTCTGATAGCAGGCGTCTCATTACGTCTTACTTAGCACCTTCGCGGCATCCTGGCTCTTTGCGCTCTAATGCTCGAAACGCGAAGCCTCTGCATGGCAGCTAAGCAAGGCTGGCAACCGCAAGTCAAGACTGGCGAGTAGGTGGAAAGCACATGTACTTCTGTGATTTCCCAGAATGTTGCAATCCCACAACTGTGGTTACGTCGCACACGAGACCATCCGGCGCTATAGATTGGGGCAAGCCAAAATATTGATGCGAATGCGCAGAGCTTCTTATACTAACGACTTGCCAAAAATTACGGAATTCGGTCGCTCCACGACAACGATTTCTGGTGACATGTCCTTATGAGGCCAAGGTATCGATATGGGCAAACCTGACCTGCTCACCACCATAGATGCAATCTACGCTGCTGCCCTCGACCCGGAACGCTGGCCGGATGCTCTCAGCCACATGACACAGGTTGCTGGCGGAATCGGAGCGGTGATCGTACCCGTCGCAGCGACTGCCAAGATGGTAACCATCTCCTCCTCCAGCCTGGATGAGGCCAATCAAGACTACGGTCAGGAGTGGTGGCGTTACGATGTTCGTAACGAGCGAGGACTGGCACGCGGGATTTCAGAAGGGCTAATCACCGATGCTGATCTCCTTGATGAGGAAACCCTGCGGAGCCACCCCTTCTGTCAGGAGTTCCTTAGGCCGCACAATCTTGGCGCTTACATGGGGTACGCGACCGTTCTGCCGTCAAGACAGGTCATCACGGTGGGGATTCACAGGGACCTTCGCCGGGGCTCCTTCGAGAAAGCCGATGAGGCGAGTTTCGCCCGGCTTGCCCCCCACGCGGCGCGGGCTCTCGCAGCAGCGGCGGAGATCGCGGAAGGCAGACGCGCCTCCCGTCTCCTTGGAGGTGCTCTTGATCGCCTCACTTGCGGTGTCATTCTGTTAAACGCTCATGGCAGTGTGGTTTCGATCAATGAGGTCGCCCAATCTATGCTGGGAACAGGCTTCAACGTCTCTGGTGGGCGGCTCAAGGCGGCAACGGCACGAGATCAGAAGGCTCTGGATGCCTTGATCATCTCCGCTTTGCCTGGACACGCAACCTTGGTTCGTCCGCCGCTGGTTCTCGCCCGTCAGGCTGGTGGCGAGCAGAAGGTCTTTATCCAGGCCGTTCCAATCAGCGGCAATGAGCATACCGGCTTCGAGCAACTTGCTCTGCGACCCGGAGTTCTCATGCTCGTTAACGGGCTTTCAGCCCCGGCTGCGGAAGTCCTCCAAGAGCGCCTTATCCGCCTCGGCCTCACAAAGGGGCAAGCCCGTGTGGCGGCGGCAGTCGGCAGCGGATTGTCCTCGAAGGAAGCCGCCGAGCAGTTAGGGCTCACGGATGGGACGATCCGCACGGTTCTCAAGGTCGTCTATCAGCGCCTCGATATCTCGCGCCAAGGCCAACTGGTGGCGCTTGTGACCAAGCTCGGATCGTTGCCTGAACCAAGCTAAGGCAGGAGGCAGCCGGTGCTCCGATCCGTTAGGCACCAGCAAGCCATCCTGATCTTCTCCGAAGGGCGTATCACAAATGTGGAATGCGCCAATGCTCACAACTCACCAAAATAACGGGGAGGTGTGTGGAGGGAAAATGGGCGAACGCAGTCGTTACAAGAGTTCTTCGCGTTACGAGGTGACATCGCGTCATGACTGATGAGGAGGTTGAAGTCGTTGCGGCGGCACTTGCTCAGGCGGGAGGCATGGCTTGGCATCATGGGAGCGAGCCGAACGCGATCACAAGAGTCGTCGCGGACCGCTATCGCGACCGGGCACGGGCTTCCATTGCTGCCCTTGACCGGTTTCGGGCAGGGCGGGACTTGGGCGGTTCTCTGGATCAGGAAAGCGGCAGGGCCTCGGAGGAGGTGACCACCGCCTATCGCCAAGGCCAAGACATTTCTCCTGGCGACAGCGTGATCTACCGTCCCCCAGGAGACCGAAGGGCTTATACCTGTCGCGTGGTGGAACTCCGTGGCGACCGGGCTTATTTGACGCCAGTCCTGGGGAAAAACGTCGGGTGGGTGTCCATCGAGCATCTCAAACCGCCCGAAGGTGAAACATCTCAGAATGGTTAGCACGGGCAGGAGGCTCGAAATCTCTCCAAGTCGTGCCATGACCAGAGGTCCCCAATCCGATCATCGTGCCGCAACTGTTTTCTGGCTGCTCTGGCGCTTGAGGACTTTGCGTATCTGAAGTCGCACTTGAAGATTGTGCAGCTTGTACGAGACAGGGTGCTCTATGAGCCTGGAAGTTCAAGGATGGCTTACCACCAAAGGACTAGGCGATGTGTCGGGTACCCAACAGACTTTCGGCGCTCAACTGATGTATCGATCAGTCCGCTTTTGAGGAAAACCTTAGCAATATCACTGGATGCAATTGCCTGATTCCGAACGAGGAGTGCTGCAATAGTTAGATAGTTTATTGCTAAACTGTTCTCCTGGGCTCATGCCAGGGCTTTCTTCCCTTGAAGCATCCCGACGATGCTGATCAACAACAAGCAAACCAACACTAGAGTGGAACAATGCCGAACCAGCAGCATGGATCGTCCGCACTCGACCGGTTGGTCGTTGGTGGAAACAGAAGGTTTGATCTACGTGCTCTTCTGCAAGACACGGCCCGCACCCTGTCCAACCTCGATTTTGAGTATCGCCACGAGATGCAACGGCTGGAGGCCAGCAGGACCGATCCGGTGCTGAAGCGACAGATCGCCGAAAGCCTGACGATAAGACACCGCGAACGGCGGCAGCCCTACGTGATGCTCGTCGCTGAACTTCAGAAGCATCTTTCGCCCGGCGCACGGGACGATCTCCAGGCGACGGGTTGATCCGACTTTTCGACTTCACCGGCTCCCATTGCCCCTACGAGCCGGAACCTCCAAGCGCCCCCAGCGGGCGCTTCTTTTTTGGTTCCTCCCATGAGGCGAAGATCGGGCTGTTAAGGGACACCCAGCGGGTTGTTCCGCCCGTTCCCCTCATGCCCCAAATGCAGGTGATTTGGGCTGAACATCGACAGATGCACCAGCCGGTCGAGAATCGAGGATCGTCAGCCTCTGCCCCTTGAGGGAAATCAGCCCCACCGCGCGAACCTCCTTGAGCGTCCGGTTGGTGTGAACCGGCGTGAGCCCAGTCCTATCTCGCAACTCAGTCTGGGTCACCGGAAACTCGAAGCTCGCGCCCTCAACCAGATCGACAGCCCGGAGGCGTACGAACATTTCGCAGATGAGATGCGCCACCCGAGGTAGGGCATCGCGCTGCCCCAGGTTCACGACCCACTCGCGGGCGATTGCCTCGTCTACAAGTGTGCTCCACCACAGGGCGCGGGCAATGCGGGGGTAGCTGTCGGTGAGAGCGATGCTTAGCATCCGATGAATAGGGTGCTCTCATAAAAAGGCGGGAAGCTGTAGCTTCCCGCCAGTCGGGGAGGAACGCAACGATGAGGAGCATGACCATGAAGTCTGAGCAAAACCGCTCTACATCAAGTTTGTTCCGAAAAGTTTTGAGAATCGCGTAATTATACGAGTACTTTAACTTACGATATAATTTTTGTGCTAAGTACAGCGCGAAATATAACTTAGATTAGTCTTTAGTGTCCGTTCTCTTGAGAAACGTCGGAAGGCCGCATGGCGCGAAGCGGCGAACCGGATCAGACAATACGAGGGTTGCGAAAGAGCATCCCCGACCCTTGGGGCGAACGTGACTGATCCGCTGGCGAATGAGCGCTGGACCCCGGCACTTAATTCTCCTTCCCACGCTGGATGATCCTGAGCTTCCGCATTATCGGCGGGAGGTCAGAGGGTGTTCCTGTCAGGGAGGCTGCTCTTGAGCGAATGCCTAGCTGGGGATGGACGCTTTGAACGCCCGATCTGCCCCTATAGCGTCCGCGTTTTCGATCCCAAGCAGATCAGCAATTCTGGTCGCCCGGCTAAGCAATGATGATGCGATTTTGGCCTGCCGTTAGGACTTTCGACTAACTGGCTTCTGTCGGCTGGGCGACAGACAAGGTTCCCTCAGCCTGATTATTGTTCTTGCCCTAGAGAAACTGAGCAGGGGGCACAGATGACTGCACGAACGATTAGCCTTGTCCGCGACCGCTCATCTCAGATCGACGATCCGTTCAGCATTCCCGACCCTGTCATCCGAACCGCTCTGATCTCCGACAACCTTCTGCTCAGTTCTGGCCTCCAGCACATCTTGCAAGGAACACCGTTCGTTCTCGCCGAGATGGCTTCTGTTGCCGATCTGGACCGGCTTCAGAATTTAGCTTTGGAGCCTGCGTTGGTCATCATCGATGCGAACAGGACCACCGGTCGTGTGTTTCAGGTTGCCAAGCAGGCAAAAGAGCAGTTTCCAGCAGTCAGTATCGTTGCCTTGGCGGACCAGTTTGATCTCGGGTTTGTGCTGAGGGGCCATGAGGCGGGGATCACGGGCTTCTGTTCGGCTGCAAGTGCTCCTGAAGTTCTGATCAAGTCCCTTGAACTGGTTATGCTCGGTCAGGGTATGGTGCCCTCTGCAATCCTTGACTCTATCGCGCTTGACACCGCTCAGCTTGAGAACCGGTCGGCCCAGAACAACAGCGTGGCCGAGGCGAGCCTGTCTGACCTGAAGGCTTGCAAGCTCTCGACGCGGGAGATGGAGGTTCTGGACTGCCTGCGCGAAGGAGCGTCCAACAAGGCCATCGCCCGCAATCTCGACATCACGGAAGCGACCATCAAGGTCCACGTCAAAACCATCCTGCGCAAGATCGGGGCGTCCAATCGCACCCAGGCTGCCATGTGGGCGTCTCAGCGCCTGCGGAGAACAGAAGTGTCGGCTCTGAACGTCTGAGCAATTGCCGATGAAAGTGGCGTTGCCCTGGCCCGTGAACGCGGGGTGAGGTTCGGACGAACTCCGAAGCTCACGCCGTCGCTGTTCCGGCAGGTGCTTCTGGCCCACGATGACCCGGCAACCACGGTACCCGAGACTTGCCGCATCCTCGGTATCTCCAGGTCGTCCTACTACTCGACTCTGCGGGCCGGGCGGCTGCAAGCTAAGGAGATTGTCGTCGAGGCCGCCTGATCTGGAAGCTCATGATCGGACACGGTCCCTGGATGGTTGAGAAGCCGTCCGAGAGACCGTGCCGGTTGAAGCCGGATCAGGGCTTCTTCGGCTTCCTTCCCTTTTGCTTCGCCGCCGCAGCCGCTTTGCGCTCGCGCTAGCGGATCGTGCCCTCGAATTTGAGTTCTCCTAAATACAGGTATGAACGTTTCTGAAATTCATAATCTTGGAGCCCGGCTCGGGTGAAATCCTGGACTCGTCGATGAAATCCGTTCCGTGATGCGGATCGCCCGGTCCCTGACGGTCGAGGTGGACCGGGCTGATCCCGTGGCGGCGTGAGGTCTGATCTGGGGAACCCTGCTGGCCCGATCTGCTCCGGTCCTGCGG
>NZ_SPJX01000375.1 GCF_004458765.1 Microvirga pakistanensis
AACCACCGGCACCGATCACGCCAAGGGCGACCGGATCATCGAGATCGGCTGCGTCGAACTCCTCAACCACATTCCGACGGGCAAGAGCTATCACGTCTACATTAATCCGGAATGTCCGGTTTCTCCCGGCGCCTTCGCGGTGCACGGGCTGAGCGACGCGTTCCTGGCCGACAAGCCCGTGTTCGCCGCCATCGTCGAAGAGTTCTACGCGTTCATCCGCGAT
>NZ_SPJX01000456.1 GCF_004458765.1 Microvirga pakistanensis
CCTGCTCGAGGAGGCCTGCGCCAAGGCCGGCCAGCCGCTCACCCTGCGCCGGCAGCACGGCTACGACCATTCCTACTTCTTCATCGCATCCTTCATCGACCTCCACCTCAATTGGCACGCGGAAAAGTTCGGCGAAACGTGAGGTCCGAAGCGTATCGTATCAAAAGTATCGGACAGATCTGAGATTGATCCCGTTCGTTGTGCGGGCTCCCTGAACCTTTCGCTCTTGCACCGATACCTTTTTTTCGTCTGCAGGCGGAGGCGCTTCATGATAAACTGTATTCGTCTGTTGATCAGACCTATACTGCACAAGGAGAGCTCAATGACTGCATCTCTCTCGATTCATCCAGCTGTTGATGATGGCGTAACCCCCGGCGATGCGAATTTCGCTGGCGGCAGACTCATGTGCAAATGTGCCGACAATCCGGTCACCGTGGAGATCAAGGGCAATAGCGCCCATAACCATCTTTGCGGCTGCACCAAGTGCTGGAAGCCGCAGGGCGCGCTGTTTGCCATGGTCGCTGTCGTACCGCGCGAGAACGTAACCGTCACGGCGAATGCCGACAAGCTCCAAGTCGTCGATGAAAGCGCAACAATCCAACGCCATGCATGCCGGGTTTGCGGCGTTCACATGTTCGGGCGCATCGAGAATCGCAATCATCCCTTCTATGGGCTCGACTTCATTCATACGGAACTGTCTTCCGAGAACGGCTGGGCGGCTCCCGGGTTTGCCGCTTTCGTGTCTTCCGTCATCGAGTCTGGAGCCGATCCGGCGCAGATGCCGCAAATTCGGGCGCGCCTCAGGGAGCTCGGTCTGGAGCCTTACGATTGCCTGTCACCGGAACTGATGGATTTGATCGCAAGTCATACGGCCAAGTCCAGACAGGCGGCCGCTGCCTAAACCCTGACGTTTACCAGCGCTGCCTTTCAGGGGCATTGCAGCGTTGGTTCTTCTGCGCGGGCAGAGCGACGCGCCGTTCGGTCGCTGAGCGAGGGCTTCCTCGGCTACAAAGTATCCTCATGTTTGCATGGCGGAAAAGATCTCGGTTGCATTACTGGCCCGAGGCGCTCACTCTTGGGAAAATGGATTAAGACTAGGTGAGGAAATGCCTCAGCTTTCCCAAGCTGATCTGAAGCGCGTGAGCGAGATCATTGCAGCGCACTCTTCTCTGGACGGGCCGGCGGTGCCGATCCTTCATGCGCTCCAGGAGGAGTTCGGCTATGTTCCGGAGGAAACTCTCTCCCTGCTGGCCTCGGCTCTGAATCTGTCGAGAGCAGAGATTCACGGCACTGTTACCTTCTATCATGACTTCCGAAGCAAGCCCGCCGGAAAGCACGTGCTCAAGCTCTGCCGGGCCGAGGCTTGTCAGGCGATGAACGGTCCTCAGATCGCTGAAGCTCTCCTGACGCAGCTTGGGATCACCTGGGGCGAGACCACGCCGGACGGCGCATTGACGGTTGAAGGCGTCTTTTGCCTCGGCTTGTGCGCCTGCGCGCCCTCCGGGCTCTACGATGGCGAGCCTATCGGACGGCTCAATGCGGAGCTGCTCGAGGCCGTGGTGCAGGAGGTGAGGGGAGCATGACCCGCGTCTTCATCTCCCGCGATGCGGCCTCCCTGTCACTCGGAGCTGGCCGCATGGCCAGCATGATCGCCACGGAGGCCCTCGCCCGAGGCCTGCCGTTGGAGGTTGTCCCGACGGGATCGCGCGGTCTTTTCTGGCTCGAGCCATTGGTCGAGGTCGAAACACCGGAAGGCCGGATTGCCTATGGACCGATCAGGCCGTCTGACGTCGTCGGATTGTTCGACGCCGACTTCCTGTCCGGCTCGGCGCATCCCCTTCGTCTGGGCCGACTGGAGGATCAGGCCTATCTTTCCCGCCAGACGCGGCTCACCTTCGCCCGTTGCGGGATCATCGATCCTCTCTCGATCGAGGATTATCGCGCTCATGGCGGTTATGCCGGTCTTGGATACGCGCTCTCCCTGGAGCCGCAGGCCGTCGTGGATGAGGTCAAGCTCTCCGGATTGCGAGGACGGGGTGGGGCCGGCTTTCCGACAGGCATCAAATGGGACACGGTGCTCCATGCGGAAGCCGATCAGAAATACATCGTCTGCAATGCGGACGAGGGCGACAGCGGCACCTTTGCCGACCGCATGCTCATGGAGGGGGATCCGTTCTGCCTGATCGAAGGCATGACCATCGCGGGGCTCGCGGTCGGCGCCACCAGGGGCTTCATCTATATTCGCTCCGAGTACCCCCATGCCTATCGGGCCATGTCCGAGGCAATCCGCATCGCCGAAAAGGCAGGCTACCTGGGCTCGTCGATCATGGGCTCGAACCGTGCCTTCACGCTGGAAACCCGTCTCGGAGCCGGGGCCTATATCTGCGGCGAGGAAACCTCCCTTCTGGAAAGCCTCGAGGGGCGACGCGGCATGGTTCGGGCAAAGCCACCCTTGCCGGCCCTCGAGGGACTTTTCGGCAGGCCCACGGTCGTCAACAACGTTTTGTCCCTGGCCACGGTGCCATGGATCCTGGCCAAGGGTGCCAGAGCCTATGCCGATTTCGGCATGGGCCGCTCGCGCGGGACGCTGCCGATCCAGCTCGCCGGCAACGTCAAGCGCGGAGGCCTCATCGAGATCGCTTTCGGGGCGACCCTGCGCGAGATCGTGGAGGATTACGGGGGCGGAACCGCCACGGGGCGCCCCCTGAAGGCGGTCCAGGTCGGAGGTCCGCTCGGCGCCTATTTTCCGGCCTCCATGCTCGATATTCCGCTGGATTACGAGGCGCTCGCCGCCGAAAAAGGCCTTCTTGGTCACGGCGGCATCGTTGTGTTCGACGATAATGTCGACCTCTCACGACAGGCCCGTTTCGCCTTCGAGTTCTGCGCGGCCGAGAGCTGCGGCAAGTGTACGCCCTGCCGTGTCGGCGCCGTCCGTGGAGTCGAGGTCATGGACCGGATCATGGCCGGGATCGAACCCGAGAAGAACTTCGAGGTTCTCGACGATCTGTGCACTCTCATGACCGACGCGTCCCTCTGCGCCATGGGTGGTCTGACGCCTGTGCCGGTGAGAAGCGCGCTGACCCATTTCCCTGAGGATTTCGTCAAACCGCCGCGCATTCAGGCCGCGGCAGAGTAAGGGAGCCTGCACCATGCCCCTGATCCAAGAGCTTGATTACGGCACGCCGATCCCTGTCATCGGAAAGACGGTGTCCCTGACCATCGACGGCGTGGCGGTGACCGTGCCGGCGGGCACATCCGTCATGGCTGCGGCCATGACAATGGGAACGGCCATTCCGAAGCTGTGTGCGACGGATTCCCTCGAAGCCTTCGGCTCCTGCCGTCTCTGCCTTGTCGAAATCGAAGGGCGGCGTGGAACGCCGGCCTCCTGCACGACGCCGGTCGAGGAGGGAATGGTCGTGCACACCCAGACGGAGCGGCTCGCCGATCTCCGCCGCGGCGTGATGGAGCTCTACATCTCCGATCATCCGCTCGATTGCCTGACCTGCTCGGCAAATGGCGATTGCGAACTGCAGGACATGGCGGGAGCCGTGGGGCTGCGCGAGGTGCGCTACGGTTATGCGGGCGAGAACCACCTCGATGCTCCGCAAGACACCTCCAACCCGTATTTCACCTTCGAGGATTCCAAGTGCATCGTCTGCTCGCGCTGCGTACGGGCCTGCGAGGAGGTGCAGGGCACCTTCGCCCTGACCATTCAGGGGAGGGGCTTCGATTCCCGCGTCTCGCCGAGCGGGACCGATTTCTTCGGCTCCGAATGCGTGTCCTGCGGCGCCTGCGTGCAGTCCTGCCCGACGGCGGCCCTGAACGAGAACAGCATCATCGCGCTGGGACAGCCCGAGCACTCGGTCATCACGACCTGCGCCTATTGCGGCGTCGGCTGCTCCTTCAAGGCCGAAATGAAGGGGTCGACGGTCGTGCGAATGGTGCCCTACAAGCATGGAAAGGCCAACGAGGGCCATTCCTGCGTCAAGGGCCGGTTCGCCTGGGGTTATGCCACGCACAGGGACCGCATCACCAAGCCGATGATCCGTGAGAAAATCACGGATCCATGGCGCGAGGTCTCGTGGAACGAGGCGCTGAACCACGCCGCGCGCGAGTTCGAACGCATCCAGGCGAAATACGGTCGCGACTCGATCGGCGGCATCACGTCGTCCCGCTGCACCAACGAAGAGACGTTCCTGGTCCAGAAGCTGGTTCGCGCAGCCTTCGGCAACAACAATGTCGATACATGCGCCCGTGTCTGCCATTCGCCCACAGGTTACGGACTGAAGACGACGCTCGGCACCTCCGCCGGCACCCAGGACTTCGCATCGGTCGACGAGGCGGATGTCATCGTCGTCATCGGGGCCAATCCCACCGATGGGCACCCTGTCTTTGCCTCACGCATGAAGAGGAGGCTTCGCGAGGGCGCGCGGCTGATCATCATCGACCCCCGGCGGATCGATCTGGTGAGGTCGCCCCACATCCAGGCTGACTACCATCTGCCCCTGCAGCCCGGCACGAACGTCGCCATGATCAACGCCATCGCTCACGTGATCGTGACGGAAGGGCTCATCGACGAGGATTACGTTCGCGAACGTTGCGACCTGGGCGATTTCGAAAGTTGGGCGCGTTTCATCGCCGAGGAGCGCCATTCCCCCGAGGCGGTGGAAGCGATGACTGGTGTTCCGGCTGCCGATGTGCGTGGAGCCGCCCGGCTTTACGCCACGGGCGGCAACGCGGCGATCTATTATGGTCTGGGCGTCACCGAGCACAGCCAGGGCTCGACCATGGTCATGGGCATGGCCAATCTCGCCATGGCGACCGGCAACATCGGCAAGGCCGGCGCGGGGGTGAACCCCTTGCGCGGGCAGAACAACGTGCAGGGCTCCTGCGATATGGGTTCGTTCCCGCACGAGTTCTCCGGCTACCGGCACGTCTCCGATGATGCCACCCGAAACATGTTCGAGACTCTCTGGGGCGTACCGCTGCAGAGCGAGCCGGGTCTTCGCATTCCCAACATGCTGGACGAGGCGGTGGCCGGCACGTTCAAAGGTCTCTACATCCAGGGTGAGGACATCGCTCAATCCGACCCGGACACGCAGCATGTGACGGCCGGCCTGAAAGCCATGGAATGCGTTGTCATTCAGGACATTTTCCTGAACGAGACCGCCAAATATGCCCATGTCTTCCTGCCGGGCTCCTCCTTCCTCGAGAAGGACGGAACCTTCACCAACGCGGAACGGCGCATCAACCGCGTGCGCAAGGTGATGTCTCCGCTCGGGGGGCTCGCGGATTGGGAGGTCACCGTCGCGCTCTCAAATGCGCTCGGCTTCCCGATGAGCTATTCGCACCCCAGCGAAATCATGGACGAGATCGCCCGTCTCACGCCGTCTTTCGCCGGTGTGTCCTACGAGAAGCTGGACCAGCTCGGCTCCATCCAGTGGCCGTGCAACGAGGCCGCGCCGCAGGGCACTCCGATGATGCATGTGGATCGGTTCGTGCGCGGCAAGGGCAAGTTCATGATCACGGAGTTCGTGCCGACCGAGGAACGCACGGGACCGCGCTTCCCATTGATCCTCACCACGGGTCGCATTCTCTCGCAGTACAATGTCGGGGCACAGACACGGCGCACCGAAAACAGCCGCTGGCATGAGGAGGATGTTCTCGAAATCCATCCGTTCGACGCTGAAAGCCGCGGCATTCTCGACGGCGACCTCGTCTCCCTGGAGAGCCGCTCCGGCGACATCGCCCTGAGGGCCCTGATCAGCGAGCGCATGCAGCCGGGTGTGGTCTACACGACCTTCCATCACGCCAAGACCGGCGCCAATGTGATCACGACCGACTACTCCGACTGGGCGACGAACTGTCCGGAGTACAAGGTCACGGCCGTGCAGGTGCGCCGCACCAACCGGCCCTCCGATTGGCAGGCCCGGTTCTTCGCCGAAGATCAGGAGCTGAAACGTATCAGTGCCAATGCCGCTGAATAAGCAACGCCTGTGGTGGTTGGAGGCATTATCAGGTGCGGGTCCTATGGGATCGACGATGTCAAGGCGCACCTTCAGGCTCGGGAGCAAGCAGATGCAGAATGAGCACACCCGCGCGGTTCACGGACAGGATGATGTGGCATGAGCACCGAGAAGCTCGTTCGAATGGCCAACCAGATTGCAGCGTTTTTCCGCTCCTATCCGGAAGATCAAGCCCTTAAAGGAATTCACGATCACCTTGTCGCATATTGGACTCCAGGCATGCGCAGGACGCTCCTGGAGCATGCGGGCCATAGCGGCCAAGGCCTCGATCCGCTCGTCGTCAAGGCGATGTCGAACCTGCAAACGGGGAGAAGTCCAATCGAAAAGGAGATTGCCGGCCCTGGAACCGTAGGCCAGCTTGGCAGTGACGCCGGGTGATCCTTCCCGTCTTCGCGCGGTCGCTCGAGCCATGCAAGTGGGACAGGCTTGATTGCGTCGGCAGCAGCCTCCGAAAGGAATACCTGTTCCCAAGCCATCTCGACCGTGCTGCGTCAGGTGCGGCTTCTAGAGCTGTTTCCACGTGCGTGGAATCATCTCTCTTCTTGGGTGTGCCGTATTTTGCTGGCGACCCGGACCCACTTCGCCGAAAAATGCTCTAGCGAGATAGCGAAGCATCGTTTGTGTGCTGATGCCGCCCAACAGGTGTGTTGAAAGAGGTGAATTCTTGGATTGACCGGTGCAAGCGGAAGGCTCAGAATCGTCTTCGGCTGGGGACATTGGTCCTCCCCGACTGAGGCTCCTTTCCGGGAGCCTCTTTTGTGTCGATCTCGTAAGACTCGGCTGATCCGAGGAGCCGCATGGTTCCGGCCCGCGTGAGCGCTTAATAATGCAGCAGGAGGAAGAACGTCCGCTTATCGGCGAGACCATCGAACACGTGCAGTCGATGCCGTTCCAGGGCGCTCTGGCCGAGCCTGGCATCAGATGCCGGCACGTGCGCAACGGACGGTGCGGAGCGACTTTATCCTTTATGAATACTCCATTGATGCTTCATCAGGTTGGCGCCGACTGCCTTTACCCCTTTTGGGAGATGGTCCTCCAGATCGTGCGGCTTCCCCCTGATCCCTTCCAAGCGTAATTTCTCTTTTGGACACGGGGGCATTCTCATGACAGGAGGTTTTCATGCCACTCCAGATCGGCGACGTTGCACCGGATTTCGAGGCGGACACGACACAAGGGGTTATTCGCTTCCACGACTGGATCGGCGATTCCTGGTGCGTATTATTCTCTCATCCCAAGGATTTTACTCCCGTCTGCACCACCGAACTGGGCTACATGGCGCGGATCAAGCCGGAGTTCGATCGCCGCAACGTGAAGATCATCGGGCTGAGCGTTGATCCCGTCGACAACCATGCCCGCTGGGCCGAGGACATCCGGGAGACGCAGGGCGCAGCGCCCAATTATCCGATGATCGGCGATCCTGACCTTGCCATCTCCAAGCTCTACGGCATGCTGCCCGCGAGCACAGATGGCACATCGGAGGGCAGGACGCCGGCGGATAACCAAACGGTCCGCAACGTGTTCGTCATCGGGCCTGACAAGAAGGTCAAGCTCGTGCTCGTCTATCCCATGACGACGGGCCGCAATTTCGACGAAGTGCTGCGTGTCATCGACTCGCTCCAGTTGACGGCTGGCCACAAGGTCGCGACGCCCGTCAACTGGAAGCAGGGTGAGGACGTGATCATCGCGGGCTCGGTCTCGGACGAGGAGGCGAGAAAGATCTACCCGCAGGGCTGGAAAGCGCCAAAGCCGTACATTCGTATCGTGCCGCAGCCGCGGACCTGAAACCGATCGTCTCCCGCTCTGCCGGCGCCGGCTGCCTTTGCCGGGTTGAGGATGGGTCAAGCGCAGACAGAACAGCTTTCGGTCTAGAGCATTTCCGACGTCCGTGACGCGCAACACAGGGAGCAGAAGCGATGAGTACAGTAGTCGTGAATCCGTCTGCTGCCACCGATGCCATCGGCCTTCCGCAAGTCGATGCATTCTTCGAGAGGCGCACCTGCAGCGTACAGTATGTGGTCTCTGACCCGGCGACTCACCGTTGCGCGCTCATCGACCCAGTCCTCGACTATGACGAGAAGTCCGGATCCGTTGCGACCAGATCCGCCGATGCACTTCTTGCCTTCGTGGACGGGCATGGGCTCACGGTGGAGTGGATCCTTGACACCCATCCCCACGCGGATCATTTCTCCGCTGCCGGTTACCTGAAGGACAGAACCGGCGCGAAAACGGCCATCGGCGAACGGGTCGTCGACGTCCAGCGTCTCTGGAAGCGGATCTATCATCGAGACGGCTTCCAGGCTGATGGCTCGCAATGGGATCGGCTGTTCGCCGACGGGGATGTGTTCCGGATCGGTGAAATGGACGCGCGGGTTCTCTTCTCCCCAGGCCATACCCTTGCGTCCGTCACCTATGTCGTCGGCGATGCCGCCTTCATTCACGACACGCTGCTCATGCCCGATTTCGGCACGGCGCGGTGCGATTTTCCAGGTGGGGACGCACGGGCTCTCTGGCGCACGATCCAGGGCATTCTCAGCCTGCCCGGCGACACCCGATTGTTCTCGGGCCACGACTACATGCCGGGCGGTCGGGCGCCGGCCTGGGAGAGCACCGTCGCCGATCAGAAGACTCGAAATGTTCACCTCGTGCAAGCCCGCACCGAGGACGAGTTCGTGGCCCTGCGCCAAGCCCGTGATGCGCAATTGCCGATGCCGAAGCTGATCCTCCATGCTCTCCAGGTGAACATGGCGGGCGGACGCCTGCCCGATCCGGAGAGCAATGGCACCTGCTATCTCAAAATTCCGATCGGCGCCCTGCCCACGTCTGTTTGGGACTAGGGCCAGCCGCTGTGAGGCCCGGGATCGGATGGTCGTCCGAGCCCGGGACCGTTGACGTTCAGCATTCTGCGCACACGATTTTCGAGCCTTCATCATGGCAGGTCATTTCGGCGGTGGACCGTCCGAGTTGATGCGCAAGGTGGTCATCCACAAACCCGGCGGCTACGAGCGACTGACACTCGAAACCCATACGGTCCCGATCCCCAGCGATCGGCAGGTTCTGATCCGCACCGAGGCTGCGGGGGTGAACTATGCTGATGTCTGCGTGCGCTGGGGCGTGTATGAGTCCGCGCGCCGCTTTGTCGGCTGGCCGATCACGCCGGGCTTCGAGTACGCCGGCCGGGTGGCAGAGGTCGGCCGGGAGGTCCGACACCTGAAGCCAGGGGATCCGGTCTTCGGCCTGACGTTCTTCAATGGCTATTCCACGCATGTCTGCGCCCCTGCGGATCTTGTCTGGCCCAAGCCCGATGCATTGGACTTCGAGGCTGCCGCAGGTTTCCTCGCCGTCCACCTCACGGCCTATCATGGCCTTCTGCAGAACGTGGTGATCCGCCCCGGCATGAGCGTGCTCGTGCATTCCGCAGGAGGCGGCGTGGGCTCGGCCCTCGTTCAATTGTGCAAGTTGCATGATCTGCAGGTGACCGGCGTGGTGGGATCGGACCACAAGGTTGAATATGTGCGCCAGCTCGGAGCCGATGCCGTCATCGACAAATCGCGTCAGTCTCTCTGGGACGAGGCCCGGCGGCTTTGTCCCGGCGGGTATGATCTGGTCTTCGACGCGAATGGCCCGGAAACATTGGCACAGAGCTACGCCCATCTCAAGGCAACGGGCAAGCTGCTGGTCTATGGTTTTCACACATTGCTGCCCAAGCGCGGGGGTCGCATCAATTTCCTCAAAGCCGCCGTCGGCCTCGTGACAATGCCACGGTTCAATCCCCTGTCGATGACCACCGAGAACAAGGGCGTGGTGGCGTTCAACCTGTCGTTTCTGTTCGATCGGGCTGACCTTCTGCACCCTGCCGTCAACGACCTGATCACCTGGGTGCAGGCAGGAGGGATCGCCGTGCCGAAAGTCCGTTCATTTGCTCTTGCGGATGTGGCGCATGCCCATCGAGCCCTGGAGTCGGGCAAGACGACGGGCAAGCTGATCCTGCGGACGCTCCCGCCTCCCTGCATGGCCGGCGTTCCTGCGCGCGGGGACTGAACCTGTGGCCAAGTCGCTGAAACAGCCCGAAGATCCAGCGATGCCGGGAGGATGTCTATGGCTGCTTTCGAACCGCCTGCCGTCGGGTCTCGGAATTGCCCGCCATGATCCCGGTGGTGAGCGGATCGAAACTGGTCAAGCGGCTGTAATCGCCTGGGGCGCCGTTCCCATGGGCAACAGCCATCCCGATGGGATCGACTCCGGCGATTTCGATTGTGGTGTTGCCGATTCCTTCGGCCTGCACGAGATCAAAGAGAATGCGGGCATTGCCCGGCGACAGCCGGATGCAGCCATGCGACGCCGGGGAGCCCAAGCGGCCCGTGGCTCGGCTGCCATGGATCGCATGCCCGGCATCCGTGAAGAAGATCGAGTGCGGCATCGGCGCGTTGTCCCACTCCCTGGAATAGTGCGCCCTGGACAGGCGCGACGGTGTGAATACCCCCGTGGGAGTGGAGTAGTCGATCATCCCTGTTGAAACAGGCCAGGAATGGCGTTCCACACGATCAACCGACACGGTCATCCGCTGAGTTGTCTTGTTGACCACGATGGACACTTCGGCGCTCGCCGTGGGAACGGACGGGACAACGGCTCCGATGAAGAGGCAGGTGGACAAGATCCATTCCCGCATCGACTTTGCCTCCAGGGTGTTCCAGGTCCCCAACCAGGGGTGTTTCCAGGATAGCGGCCAGGAACGGTTAAGGTTCCATGCACGATCGTCTGCCGCCGGATGACACTTCCCGCCAACCGGGTTTGCCACGTGCTTCGTTATCTTTGTTCCGAGTTGACAGTTCTGCAAGGGATTGGCTGAGTGGCGGCCATGGGGGTTCTCGATGCGTACTGTCTTTATTGCCGCGACCATCAGCATGTGCGCGCTCGGTTCATCGGCCCTGGCGAACTCCTATACATTGTCGGGCGATGCCCGCTGGATCGCGCTGGCGAGCCGACAGAGCCTCGACGAGGCAATCGGCGTCGCTCACGCCTACCGCTGGCGCTTTCCAACCGTGAGGGTCATGCAGGCAGCGAACGGGTGGTACGCCATCGTCGCCGGCCCTGAGCGGATTACGAGCCCGCGGGCGTACAAGGAAGCCCTGGTCCGGTCGGGCGAGATCCCCGAGGATACGATCATCACCAAAGGGCAGGGATATGTTGCAGAGGTTTGGCGGCCCTCGACCTTCAAGCCCGTCACTCAGGCCAAATTTGACGGATCCAGGCAGGTCACCCTGCGTTCCGGCGAACTGGTGCTCAACGTCTCGAGTCTCACGAGCGATCCCGGGGGAGGGCGGTTCCCGGTCCTGTCCGGCCACGCGAACGGTCGCCTCGCCTTCACGGCCCGTCTTGAGGAAAGCTCGAACGAGGTGCCGAACGCCGAGATTGCGGTCGTGCGCCTCGATCCGGCCACGCCCGAACCGCAGATTGTTTTCTCGTCCTTCTGGGGCGGCGCGCATTGCTGCACCGTGACGATAATCGCCACGAAAGTCGGAACGGAGTGGCGTGTCGTCCAGGGCAAGACGATTGACGGCGATGGAGGCTACACCTTCGACGATATCGACGGCGACGGTGCCGCCGAGCTGCTCAGCGTCGATCAGAGCTTCCTCTACGCCTTTGCGCCGTATTCGATGTCATGGGCGCCCGAGAGCATCGCGAAGCTGTCGGGCGATCGCATCGTGGATGTGACGGCGCATCCGAGTTTCCGGACCTACATGCGCCAGGAACTGTTCCGGATGGAGTATCTCGCCGGCCGGGAGCCGAGCCTGTGGCGGTCCAACGGGTTCCTGGCCGCCTGGGTGGCGACGAAGTCCATCCTCGGCGAGTTCGACGATGCCTGGAACCGGATGCTGCCCCTGTACGACCGTTCCGCCGATTGGCCACTGACGGAATGCACGGTCGCGAAAGTGGATGGGTCCTGTCCCGACGGGAAGGAGCGCACCATCGCGTTTCCCGTGGCCTTGCGCAAGCATCTCGAAGAGGAGGGATACATCCTGAAGAGCGGGCCCGCTGCGCGCCCCGAGACCGTCGCGCCGGCCCCCGTGCTGAAAGAGGAGAAGCGCTCGTCCTCGTCAGGGACGGGCTTCTTCGTCACGCGGGAGGGGCATCTCGTGACGAACAACCACGTTGTCGAGGGCTGCGCGAATGTCCAGATCAAGCCCGCTGACGGCTCGCCCCTTCCTGCGAGGATTCTGGAGCGCGACACCACCAACGATCTCGCGCTGCTGAAGGTCGACCACATGACGGACAAGGTGGCCGCCGTCCGAGCGGGCGTTCGCCTGGGTGAGGCCGTCGCAGCCTTCGGATATCCCCTCAACAGCGTCCTGGCGAGCTCGGGCAATTTCACCCTCGGCAACGTGACGGCCTTGGCGGGCATTGGGGACGATACGCGATTCCTCCAGATCTCGACTCCCGTCCAGCCGGGAAACAGCGGTGGGCCGCTGCTGGACGAGAACGGCAATGTCGTCGGCGTGGTGACCGCAAAGCTCAATGCACTGACAGCCGTCGTCGCGATCGGCGATGTTCCCCAGAACGTGAATTTCGCGATCAAGGCGGGAGCCCTTGCGACCTTCTTGGAGAGCGCCAGGATCGAGATCCGGGCGACCGCGAAGACGATGCGTCTTTCGCCTCCCGATCTCGCCGAGACCGGCAACAGCATCAGCACGCTCGTCAAATGTGATTGACGGCACGCGGATCCCGCCCTTCTTTCCGGCCGCGGGACCCGGTGCCGGGCGCCCAGCGCTTCTCAAGCGGATGTCAGGGCATCGGCAGGAGGCGAGCGAAGGTCCGGCGGATCCTGCCATAGCACTCGCAGGTCATTTCCTCGAGACCGGCACGATCCGCGATGATGATCCCCCCACGCTGCTGGGTGATCAGGCCCTGCATCTGAAACGTGCGAAGCACGGTGCTGACCGTGGAGCGCTGTACCCCGAGCAACTCGGCCAGATCGGCATGCGTCAGGGGCAGGATATTCTCGTCGATCCGATCCCGCGTGCTCAGGATCCAGTTGCAGCAGCGGGCCTCCACTGTATGGATCGCGTTGCAGGAGACCGTCTGGAACGTCTGGGCCAGCATGGCCTCGCTGTAGCTGAGCACGAGCCGCTGCACCTTCGGACGGGTCCGCAGGGCGTCCTGCATCCTGTCGAGGCTGATCCGGGAGGCGGTGCCGGGGACGAGCACCTTGTAGCGCCCGAAGGCCTCCCGTGAGACAATGGCGCTGATCAGGCCGAACAGGCCCTCCCGCCCGAAGGACGCCACCTCGACGAACTGGCCCTCCTCCATGATGTTGATCAGGCCCACGATGGCGTCATGCGGGAAATAGGTATAGCGGATCGGGTCACCGGCTTCGTAGAGGATCGTGCCTTTCGGCAGGAACACGATCTCCAGGTACGGCTCAAGATAGGCGAGATCCTCAGGCTCCAAGGCAGCCAGAAGCCGATTCCTGTGATGGTGGACTTTTGAGGCTGAGAACGGCATGACAGCCTTGGGATCCTATGACGACGGCAACGCGATATCGACGGTTTCGGGCGACCAATACAACTTAGATTAACACCAGCGGGCAGTTGCGATCATTCGTTTCCCGTGCCGTTATCGATGATGAGGGGCGTATCGAAATACTCGATCTTCGGAGGGGTGCCGAAGCGCTCGGCAATCCCCTGGCGCCATGCGTCGGAGTACATGTTCTCGGCGGCGTCCCGGCTTTCCCAGAGGTACACGCCGCCCCCGGTCTGATCCGCCCCGTGCAGGTAGTACTTGCGGACGAGCCCTGGCGCCCCGCGAAACAGAGGAGCGGAGTGTTCATAGGCCATCTTCACATCCTCCGGTGAAAGACCGTGGGGTAGGGGAAAGCGCACAATAGCCGTGATCATTGTCAGCTCCTTGATCGCATGGATGGATGCCATCCCGGTTTGGATCCTGCCGTACCATGAACGACAACTTTCCCAGGAGAAGTGTGGAAAGACACCCGGACGGCTGTGACATCCGCAAAGAGGCACCGAAGATCATCGGGCGATCGGGAGAGCCGGCGGTGACGGCGGTACTGTCCCCGACCAGGCTCGGCTCAATAGTTCTGACGCAAAGCAGTTGGTGTCAGATCGACTTAAGGCAGGCTTCCGTAAGGGCACTAAGCTAGGCTATAGTCACTTTTCACGAAACGTTATCAGTCGGCATCGGCGATCATCTGCTATGTACCATTGCTATTCTTGGCTCTTGGCCGGGACGAGCGCCCTGGCGCTGGGCCTGGGGGCAGCGCATGCCCAGGCACCGGTTCCCCGGCAGGCTCCCACCGTGGGCGCGATCGTGGCGGCCAAGGGCGGCGAGGAGATGCGCTTCGTGCGCGAGGACCTCTGGCGGGCGGCTCAGGTGCAGCAGAGCGTCATCGGCGGCGATACCCTGC
>NZ_SPJX01000391.1 GCF_004458765.1 Microvirga pakistanensis
AACCACCGGCACCGATCACGCCAAGGGCGACCGGATCATCGAGATCGGCTGCGTCGAACTCCTCAACCACATTCCGACGGGCAAGAGCTATCACGTCTACATTAATCCGGACTGTCCGGTTTCTCCCGGCGCCTTCGCGGTGCACGGGCTGAGCGACGCGTTCCTGGCCGACAAGCCCGTGTTCGCCGCCATCGTCGAAGAGTTCTACGCGTTCATCCGCGAT
>NZ_SPJX01000306.1 GCF_004458765.1 Microvirga pakistanensis
ATGGAAGTGGAGCTGATCGCTCCGATCGCCATGGAGGAGAAGCTGCGCTTCGCCATCCGTGAAGGCGGTCGCACCGTCGGGGCCGGCGTCGTCGCCGCCGTGATGGACTAAGACCGAGAAGAGGGTGGCGGTTCGCCGCCACCTGTCGACCCGCTCGCAGGAGTGTAGCTCAATCGGCTAGAGCACCGGTCTCCAAAACCGGGGGTTGGGGGTTCGAGTCCCTCCACTCCTGCCGGCGGGTCGACAAAGCGGACGTTTTCGATTATGAGGCGTCCCGAAGATGGTTTGAACAGGCGGCGCGAGGCTCTGGGCAGCTTCGCGCCCCTTCAATTTGGGCCCAAGCGTGCCCTAGGGACGTCCGCAGCCTCTCACGGCCTGTGGATGCAAGCAAAATGGCGAAGACGAACCCGTTCGATTTCATACAGCAGGTCCGCTCGGAAGCCGCGAAGGTGACCTGGCCGACGCGCAAGGAAACCATGATCACGACCGCCATGGTGTTCGTGATGGTCGTGGTGGCGAGCGTATTCTTTCTGGTCGTCGATCAGGCGATCGGCTGGGGCGTCCGTTCGGTGATCCTCGGGTTTGGCGGTTAAGGGGTGGATGGCATGACGAAGCGTTGGTATATCGTCCACGCCTACTCGAACTTCGAAAACAAGGTGGCTCAGTCGATCAAGGACCAGGCGGCTCAGCGCGGCCTGGAGGACAAGTTCGAGGAAGTCATGGTGCCGACCGAGAAGGTGGTCGAGGTGCGCCGCGGCCGTAAGGTCGACACGGAACGCAAGTTCTTCCCCGGCTACGTCCTGGTGAAGTGCGATCTGACCGATGAAGTCTACCACCTGATCAAGAACACCCCGAAGGTGACCGGCTTCCTGGGCGCCGACAAGGCCAAGCCGGTCCCGATCCCGGATCGCGAGGCCGAGCGCATCAAGGGCCAGGTGGCCGAGGGCGTCGATCACCCGAAGCCGTCCGTCAGCTTCGAGATCGGCGAGCAGGTGCGCGTCTCGGACGGCCCGTTCGCCTCCTTCAACGGCGTCGTCGAGGAAGTCGACGATGCCCGGGCCCGCCTCAAGGTGGCGGTGTCCATCTTCGGCCGCGCGACGCCGGTCGAGCTCGAATACGGCCAGGTCGAGAAGATCTGACCCGTTAAGGGGAGGCGCCGAAAGGCCCCGCCCTTCGGCTCTTTTCCAAGAGCCTTCATCCGCGGGAGGTCTGCCCGGTCGCCAGCCGGGAGGAACAGGCTGCACCGCGATCTGCAACTTCCATTCCGTTCGGTAGGCTCCGGGCGGGTGGACCATTGGGAGCAGTCCTATGGCAAAGAAAATTTCGGGCTACGTTAAGCTGCAAGTGCCCGCCGGCGCGGCCAATCCGTCGCCGCCGATCGGTCCTGCGCTGGGTCAGCGCGGCCTGAACATCATGGAATTCTGCAAGGCCTTCAATGCGAAGACCGCGCAGATGGAGAAGGGTACGCCGATCCCGGTGATCATCACCGCCTATCAGGATCGTTCCTTCACCTTCGAGATGAAGCAGCCCCCGGTCTCGTACTTCCTCAAGAAGGCCGCGAAGATCGACAAGGGGTCGCAGACCCCCGGCAAGGGCGGCACCGTCGGCCGCGTCACCCGCGACCAGATCCGCGAGATCGCCGAGAAGAAGATGGTCGATCTCAACTGCGACACCGTTGAATCCGCCATGGCCATGATCGAGGGCTCCGCGCGCTCGATGGGCATGGAAGTGGCTTAAGGAGGGCACGATGGCTAAGGAAGGTAAGCGCATCCGCGCCGCCCGCGAGGGCATCGATGCCAACAAGCTGTATCCGCTCCAGGATGCGGTGAAGCTGATCAAGGACCGCGCCAAGGCGAAGTTCGACGAGACCATCGAGATCTCGATGAACCTCGGCGTCGATCCCCGTCACGCCGACCAGATGGTCCGTGGCGTCTGCAACCTGCCGAACGGCTCCGGCCGTACGGTCCGCGTGGCCGTGTTCGCCCGCGGCGCCAAGGCTGATGAAGCCAAGGCGGCGGGTGCGGATATCGTGGGTGCGGAAGATCTCTTCGAGACCGTCAACGGCGGCACGATCGAGTTCGATCGCTGCATCGCCACTCCGGACATGATGGGCCTCGTCGGCCGTCTGGGTAAGGTGCTGGGCCCGCGCGGCCTGATGCCGAACCCGCGTGTCGGCACGGTCACCATGGACGTCCGCGGCGCCGTCGAGGCGGCCAAGGGCGGCGCCGTCGAGTTCCGCGTCGAGAAGGCTGGTATCATCCATGCCGGCATCGGCAAGGCCTCCTTCGACGAGGGCAAGCTCGTTGAGAACATCAAGGCTTTCGCCGACGCGGTCTCCCGGGCGAAGCCCACGGGCGCCAAGGGCACCTACATCCAGCGCATCGCCGTCTCCTCGACGATGGGCCCGGGCGTGAAGGTGGATCCGTCCTCCGTCCTCAACGGCTAACCGTCGACCGAACCTAGACAGAAAGCCCGGCGTCCAGCGCCGGGCTTTTTCCATGACGCAGCCTTGACTGGCAGCACTCGCGATACGACGTTACGTAAATAAATTGCCAAAATCCATGGAAAAGCCTCTTGGCAACCGCGCCGGGAAGGCTTATTAGAACGCGTTGAGTTTCCAACATACGCCGGAGCTGCGTTTTTGCGCGTGCTTCCGGCTGCGAATCCGCCCTGGAGACGGGGCGGTGACAGGCCGGCGGGTCAAGGGGCAACCTTTGGCGCGTTCCGGCTATGTCCTGTCCGAGACTGCAGGCGCCGGCTTGTCCGGCTTAATTCGAGAGGGCCTGCATAGACGGGGAAGCCGAGTTTCATGCCTGTTCAACGCAGGCAGCGAGTATCGGTTCGAACCATCTCACCCTCTGCGCCGCCAGGCGTGGTAGGGGGACAGGGCTTGCGAGAGCGCCGTTCCGGTGCCTCAGGTGCAGGCCTGGGCCTTGAACGGCAAGTGCAACCGGCGGAAATCTTCCGCCAACCGGAGAGAGCCCAGTGGATAGAGCAGCAAAGCGCGAGCTCGTCTCGACTCTCAACGACGTGTTCTCGAGCACGAGCGTTGTCGTCGTCGCCCACTATGCTGGCCTCACGGTCGCCGACATGCAGAAGCTGCGCACGCAGATGAAGCAGGCCGGCGCCACCGTGAAGGTCGCAAAAAACAGCCTCGCCAAAATCGCTCTCGAAGGCAAGGACGTCGCGTCCATCACGGACCTCATGAAAGGTCCGACCCTGATCGCTTATTCGAGCGATCCGGTCGCGGCGCCCAAGGTCGCTGTTGATTTCGCCAAGGGTAACGACAAGCTCGTGATCCTCGGCGGAGCAATGGGAGCGACCGCCCTGAACGTGGACGGAGTAAAGGCGCTAGCCACTCTGCCGTCCCTCGATGAACTGCGCGGCAAGCTGGTCGGCCTCATCCAGGCTCCGGCTACGAAGATCGCTCAGCTCAGCACTGCGCCGGCGGCGAAGCTCGCCCGCGTATTCGGGGCCTATGCCAAGACAGGCGAAGCGGCGTGAGGCCGTAACCTCAACCATCAAACTGTTCGAACCGAACTTAAGGAAGTAGAAAATGGCTGATCTTGCCAAGCTCGTTGACGATCTGTCGTCGCTGACCGTTCTCGAGGCCGCCGAGCTCTCGAAGATGCTCGAAGAGAAGTGGGGCGTTTCCGCTGCTGCGGCTGTTGCCGTCGCTGCTGCTCCGGGCGCTGCCGCCGCCGCTCCGGCTGAAGAGCAGACCGAGTTCACGGTCGTTCTCGCGGCTGCCGGCGACAAGAAGATCGAGGTCATCAAGGAAGTCCGTGGCATCACGGGCCTCGGCCTCAAGGAAGCTAAGGACCTCGTCGAAGGCGCGCCCAAGCCCGTTAAGGAAGGCGTTGCCAAGGACGAAGCCGAGAAGATCAAGGCGACCCTCGAGAAGGTCGGCGCCAAGGTCGAGCTTAAGTAATGCCGCGGCCTTCCGGCCGCAGGGTTACCCCCGAGTGATCGGGGCTCAACAACACACGGTCCCAGGCATTTTCGCTTGGGGCCGTTGTGTCGTCAAAGAGGTCGGACTTCTTTGGCGGCCTCCCACAAGGGCTCGCAACGAGTCCGGATTGTCCAGCGCCGGCGCTGCCGCCGGGCGGCTAATCCAGGGTCCCGATCCCCGGGGTTCTTGATTAGGCGTGTATGAGGAACGAGGTCCAGATGGCCAATACACTGATCGGCCGGAAGCGCATTCGCAAGTTCTTCGGGAAAATCAAGGAAGTGGCGGAGATGCCGAACCTCATCGAGGTTCAGAAGGCATCCTACGACCAGTTCCTGATGGTCGAAGAACCAAAGGGCGGCCGGCCGGAAGAGGGCTTGCAAGCCGTCTTCAAATCGGTTTTTCCGATTTCGGACTTTTCGAACACTGCTCTGCTCGAATTCGTGAAGTACACGTTCGAGCCCCCGAAATACGACGTGGACGAGTGCCGCCAGCGCGGCATGACCTTCGCTGCGCCGCTCAAGGTGACGCTGCGCCTCATCGTGTTCGATGTGGACCCGGATACCGGCGCCCGCTCGGTGAAGGACATCAAGGAGCAGGATGTCTACATGGGCGACATGCCGCTCATGACGGACAACGGCACCTTCATCGTCAACGGCACCGAACGCGTCATCGTCTCGCAGATGCACCGTTCGCCAGGCGTGTTCTTCGACCACGACAAGGGCAAGACGCACTCCTCCGGCAAGCTGCTGTTCGCCGCCCGCATCATCCCGTATCGCGGATCCTGGCTCGACATCGAGTTCGACGCCAAGGACATCGTGTATGCGCGCATCGACCGCAAGCGTAAGATCCCGGTCACGTCGCTGCTCTACGCCCTCGGTCTCGACGGCGAGGAGATCCTCAACACCTTCTACAACCGCATCGTCTACACCAAGACGAAGAATGGCTGGACCATTCCCTACGACGCGGAGCGCATGAAGGGCTTCAAGGCGACGGTCGACCTCATCGACGCGAAGACCGGCGAAGTCGTGCTCGAGGCCGGCAAGAAGCTGACCGCCCGCGCGGCCCGCCAGCTCGCCGAAAAGGGCCTCACGCATCTGCGCGTGACCGACGAGGATCTGGTCGGCCAATATGTGGCCGAGGATCTCGTCAACCCGCGGACAGGCGAGATCCATGCCGAGGCGGGCGACGAGCTCGACATGAGCGTCGATCCGAAGACCGGCGACCGCAGGGGCAAGCTGGCCGAGCTCATCGACCTCGGCTACACCGAGATCCCGGTTCTCGACATCGACCACGTCACCGTCGGTCCCTACATCCGCAACACGCTCGCCATCGACAAGGCTTCCTCCCGTGAGGACGCCTTGTTCGACATCTATCGCGTCATGCGTCCGGGCGAGCCGCCGATCCTCGAGACTGCGGAGGCGATGTTCAACTCGCTGTTCTTCGATGCCGAGCGCTACGACCTCTCGGCCGTCGGCCGCGTGAAGATGAACATGCGTCTCGACCTCGACGCCGAGGACACCGTGCGCACCTTGCGTCGCGAGGACATCCTCGCGGTCACGAAGGCGCTCGTGGACCTGCGCGACGGCAAGGGCGAGATCGACGACATCGACCACCTCGGAAATCGCCGCGTCCGCTCCGTCGGCGAGCTCATGGAGAACCAGTACCGCCTCGGCCTGCTGCGCATGGAACGCGCGATCAAGGAGCGCATGTCGTCCGTCGATATCGACACCGTCATGCCGCAGGACCTGATCAACGCGAAGCCCGCCGCCGCCGCCGTGCGCGAGTTCTTCGGCTCCTCGCAGCTCTCGCAGTTCATGGACCAGACCAACCCGCTCTCCGAGGTCACGCACAAGCGTCGCCTTTCGGCGCTTGGCCCGGGCGGTCTGACCCGCGAGCGCGCCGGCTTCGAGGTGCGCGACGTGCACCCGACGCATTACGGCCGCATCTGCCCGATCGAGACGCCGGAAGGCCCGAACATCGGTCTGATCAACTCGCTGGCCACCTTCGCCCGCGTCAACAAGTACGGCTTCATCGAGACGCCGTTCCGCCGCGTGCGCGACAGCCGCGTCACGGACGAGGTCGTGTACCTCTCCGCGATGGAGGAGGCGAAGTACAACATCGCCCAGGCGAATTCGACCCTGGACGCCAACGGCACGCTCACCGAAGAGCTGGTGATCTGCCGCCGGGCCGGCGACAACATCGTGGTCGCGCCCGATCGCGTGGACCTCATGGAGGTGTCGCCGAAGCAGCTCGTGTCGGTTGCGGCCGCGCTCATCCCGTTCCTCGAGAACGACGACGCGAACCGCGCTCTCATGGGCTCGAACATGCAGCGCCAGGCCGTGCCCCTGGTTCAGGCGGACGCTCCGTTCGTCGGCACCGGCATGGAAGCGGTCGTGGCCCGGGACTCCGGCGCCGCCATCGCGGCCCGCCGCACCGGCATCGTCGACCAGGTGGACGCGACCCGTATCGTGATCCGCGCGACTGAGAACACGGATCCGACCCGTCCGGGCGTCGACATCTACCGCCTGCAGAAGTTCCAGCGCTCCAACCAGTCGACCTGCATCACGCAGAAGCCGCTGGTCCGCGCCGGCGACATGGTCCGCAAGGGCGACATCATCGCCGACGGTCCGTCGACGGAGTACGGCGAACTCGCGCTCGGTCGGAACGTGCTCGTCGCGTTCATGCCGTGGAACGGCTACAACTTCGAAGACTCGATCCTGCTCTCCGAGCGGATCGTGAAGGAAGACGTCTTCACCTCGATCCATATCGAGGAATTCGAAGTGATGGCCCGCGACACCAAGCTGGGTCCGGAGGAAATCACGCGCGACATTCCGAACGTGTCGGAAGAGGCGCTGAAGAACCTGGACGAGGCCGGCATCGTCTATATCGGCGCCGAGGTCCATGCGGGCGACATCCTCGTCGGCAAGATCACGCCGAAGGGCGAAAGCCCGATGACGCCGGAGGAGAAGCTCCTGCGCGCCATCTTCGGCGAGAAGGCCTCCGACGTCCGCGATACCAGCTTGCGCGTGCCTCCGGGCGTGACCGGCACCATCGTGGAGGTCCGCGTCTTCAACCGTCACGGCGTCGACAAGGACGAGCGTGCCCAGGCGATCGAGCGCGAGGAGATCGAGCGGCTCGCCAAGGACCGCGACGACGAGCAGGCGATCCTGGACCGCAACACCTATGCGCGTCTGGCCGAGATCCTGACCGGCAAGAAGGGCGTGGCCGGGCCGAAGGGCTACAAGAAGGACGCGCCGATCACCCGCGAGCTGCTCAACGAGTATCCGCGCTCGCAATGGTGGCAGTTCGCGGTCGAAGACGATGCTCTGATGACCGAGATCGAGGCCATGCAGAAGCAGTACGACGAGTCGAAGAAGCGCCTCGAACAGCGCTTCCTCGACAAAGTCGAGAAGCTGCAGCGCGGCGACGAACTTCCGCCCGGCGTCATGAAGATGGTCAAGGTCTTCGTGGCCGTGAAGCGCAAGATCCAGCCCGGCGACAAGATGGCCGGCCGTCACGGCAACAAGGGCGTCGTGTCGCGCATCGTTCCGATCGAGGACATGCCGTTCCTCGAGGACGGCACCCATGCGGACATCGTGCTCAACCCGCTGGGCGTGCCGAGCCGCATGAACGTGGGTCAGATCCTCGAGACGCACCTCGGCTGGGCCGCTGCTGGCCTCGGCAAGCAGGTCGCCCAGGCGGTCGACGCGTACATGAAGTCCGGCCAGTCCAACGGCCTGCGCGAGCAGCTGGTGTCGATCTACGGCAATCTGCCCGAGATCGAGCAGGCGTCCGACGAGCAGCTGGCGGAGCTCGGCAACAAGCTGCGTCGCGGCGTTCCCTTCGCCACGCCCGTCTTCGACGGCGCGAAGGAGGCGGACATCGAAGCCATGCTTCAGAAGGCCGGCCTCGACCCGTCGGGCCAGGTTACGCTGTATGACGGCAAGACCGGCGAGCCTTTCGACCGCAAGGTTACGGTGGGCTACATCTACATGCTGAAGCTGCACCACCTCGTGGACGACAAGATCCACGCCCGCTCCATCGGCCCCTACAGCCTCGTCACCCAGCAGCCGCTGGGCGGCAAGGCCCAGTTCGGCGGCCAGCGCTTCGGCGAAATGGAGGTCTGGGCGCTGGAGGCTTACGGCGCTGCCTACACCCTTCAGGAAATGCTCACGGTCAAGTCGGACGACGTGGCCGGCCGCACCAAGGTCTACGAAGCCATCGTCCGTGGCGACGACACCTTCGAGTCGGGCATTCCGGAGAGCTTCAACGTTCTCGTGAAGGAAATGCGGTCGCTCGGCCTCAACGTGGAGCTCACCAATTCCAAGAAGGCGGCCAACGAGGCGGATCAGCTGCCTCCGTCGGAGGCCGCCGAGTAAGCGCTACGCTTCAAGTTTGACGTTTGGCCGCGGCGATGACGCCGCGGCCCCATGCAATTGCCGGTGAGGGTGCTTATCTAGCGCCCTCCAGCCCAGGAGACGGCGATGAATCAAGAGGTCATGAATCTCTTCAACCAGACGGCCCAGCCGCAGAGCTTCGATCAGATCAAGATCTCGATCGCGAGCCCCGAGAAGATTCTGTCCTGGTCCTATGGCGAGATCAAGAAGCCTGAGACCATCAACTACCGTACGTTCAAGCCCGAGCGCGACGGCCTGTTCTGCGCGCGCATCTTCGGCCCGATCAAGGATTACGAGTGCTTGTGCGGCAAGTACAAGCGCATGAAGTACAAGGGCGTCATCTGCGAGAAGTGCGGCGTCGAAGTGACCCTCGCGCGCGTCCGCCGCGACCGCATGGGCCATATCGAGCTTGCCGCGCCCGTCGCGCATATCTGGTTCCTCAAGTCCCTGCCGAGCCGCATCGGTCTGCTGCTCGACATGACCCTGAAGGATCTGGAACGCATCCTCTATTTCGAATCCTACATCGTCGTCGATGCCGGCCTGACGCCCCTCAAGGACCGTCAGCTGCTGACCGAGGAGGAGTACATCCGCGCTCAGGACGAGTACGGCGAGGACTCGTTCACGGCCATGATCGGCGCGGAAGCCATCCGCCGGATCCTCCAGGAACTCGACCTGGAGAAGACCGCGGCCGACATCCGTGAGGAGATTGCGGTCACCACGTCGGAGCTGAAGCCCAAGAAGCTCATGAAGCGCCTCAAGATCATCGAGGCGTTCGTTCAGTCGGGCAACAAGCCCGAATGGATGATCATGACGGTCGTTCCGGTGATCCCGCCGGACCTGCGTCCGCTCGTGCCGCTCGACGGTGGCCGCTTCGCGACCTCGGACCTGAACGACCTCTACCGCCGCGTCATCAACCGCAACAACCGCCTGAAGCGGCTCATGGAGCTGCGCGCTCCGGACATCATCGTCCGCAACGAGAAGCGCATGCTGCAGGAGGCGGTCGACGCCCTGTTCGACAACGGCCGCCGCGGCCGCGTCATCACCGGCGCCAACAAGCGTCCGCTGAAGTCGCTCGCCGACATGCTGAAGGGCAAGCAGGGCCGCTTCCGCCAGAACCTGCTGGGCAAGCGCGTCGACTACTCGGGCCGTTCGGTCATCGTGGTGGGTCCCGAGCTCAAGCTGCATCAATGCGGTCTGCCGAAGAAGATGGCTCTCGAGCTCTTCAAGCCGTTCATCTACGCCAAGCTCGACGCCCGGGGTCTCTCCGCCACCGTCAAGCAGGCGAAGAAGCTCGTCGAGAAGGAGAAGCCCGAGGTCTGGGATATCCTGGACGAGGTCATCCGCGAGCATCCGGTGCTGCTTAACCGCGCCCCGACGCTCCACCGCCTCGGCATCCAGGCCTTCGAGCCCACCCTGATCGAGGGCAAGGCGATCCAGCTGCACCCGCTCGTCTGCGCCGCGTTCAATGCGGACTTCGACGGCGACCAGATGGCCGTCCACGTGCCGCTCTCGCTCGAGGCTCAGCTCGAGGCCCGCGTGCTGATGATGTCCACCAACAACATCCTGCACCCGGCCAACGGTCAGCCGATCATCGTGCCGTCGCAGGACATCGTTCTGGGCCTGTACTATCTCTCCATCGTGTCCGACGGTCAGCCCGGTCAGGGCAAGGCCTTCGCCGACATGGGCGAGATCGAGCATGCCCTCAACGAGAAGGTCATCACGCTCCACACCAAGATCAAGTATCGCTGGGAGGGCGTGGGCGAGGACGGCAAGCCCTACACCAAGATCGTCGACACGACCCCCGGTCGCGTCATGCTCTCGCGTCTTCTGCCCAAGCATCCCGCCCTGTCCTTCGACGTCGTGAACAAGCTCATGACGAAGAAGGAGATCTCGGGCATGATCGATGCCGTCTACCGCCATTGCGGTCAGAAGGAATCGGTGATCTTCTGCGATCGCATCATGGGCTTAGGGTTCTACAATGCCTTCCGCGCCGGCATCTCGTTCGGCAAGGACGACATGGTGATCCCGGAGAACAAGTGGCAGATCGTCGAGGAGACCCGCGCTCTCGCGAAGGACTACGAGCAGCAGTACCAGGACGGCCTCATCACCCAGGGTGAGAAGTACAACAAGGTCGTCGATGCCTGGGCGAAGTGCTCGGACCGTCTGGCCGCCGAGATGATGAACCGCATCTCGACGGTCCAGAAGGACGATCTCGGCCGCGACAAGCAGGTCAACTCGATCTACATGATGTCCCACTCGGGCGCCCGTGGCTCGCCGGCTCAGATGAAGCAGCTCGCCGCCATGCGCGGCCTCATGGCCAAGCCCTCGGGCGAGATCATCGAGACGCCCATCATCTCGAACTTCAAGGAAGGCCTCGACGTTCTCGAGTACTTCAACTCGACCCACGGCGCCCGTAAGGGTCTGGCCGACACCGCGCTCAAGACCGCGAACTCGGGCTACCTGACCCGCCGTCTCGTGGACGTCGCGCAGGATGCGGTCATCCGCGAGACGGATTGCGGCACCGACAGGGGCATCAAAATGCGCGCCATCATCGATGCCGGCCAGGTGGTCGCGTCGCTGGCGTCGCGCATCCTGGGCCGTTCCACGGCCGAGGACCTGATGGCCCAGGACGGCACCGTGATCGTGCCCAAGGGCACGATGATCGAGGAGCATCACCTCGAGGCCATCGGCGCTGCCGGTATTCAGGAAGTGAAGATCCGTTCGGTTCTCGTCTGCGAATCGAAGAACGGCGTCTGCGCCACCTGCTACGGTCGCGACCTGGCCCGCGGTACTCCCGTCAACCACGGCGAGGCTGTCGGCGTCATCGCCGCCCAGTCCATCGGCGAGCCGGGCACCCAGCTCACGATGCGTACGTTCCACATCGGCGGCGCGGCCCAGATCGCCGACTCGTCCTTCATCGAGTCGAGCTTCGAGGGCACGATCGGGTTCCGCAACAAGAACATCGCGCGCAACTCCGACGGCGATCTCGTCGTCATGGGCCGCAACGTGGCTGTTGTGATCACCGGTTCGGACGGCGCCGAGCGTGCGGTTCACCGCCTGCAATACGGCTCGCGCCTGAAGGTCGACGAGGGCGACACGATCAAGCGCGGTCAGCGCATTGCGGAGTGGGATCCCTATTCCCGCCCGATCCTGACCGAGATCGACGGCACCGTCGGCTACGAGGATCTCGTGGACGGCGCGTCGATGATCGAGTCGATGGACGAGTCCACCGGCATCGCCAAGCGCGTGGTCATCGACTGGCGCGGCTCCGCCCGCACCGCCGACCTCCGCCCCGCGGTCGTCATCCAGGGCGCCGGTGGCAAGGTGGCCAAGCTCGCCCGCGGTGGCGATGCCCGCTACCTCCTGCCCGTCGACGCGATCCTGGCGGTCGATCCCGGTTCGAAGGTCAAAGCCGGTGACGTTCTGGCCCGTGTCTCGACCGAAAGCGCCAAGACCCGCGACATCACGGGCGGTCTGCCGCGCGTGGCGGAGCTGTTCGAGGCCCGTCGTCCGAAGGATGCGGCCATCATTGCGGAGAAGTCCGGCACGATCCAGTTCGGCCGCGACTACAAGAGCAAGCGTCGCCTGACGCTGAACCCGCACGATGGCTCGGAGCCGGTGGAGTACCTGATCCCGAAGGGCAAGCACATCCACCTGCAGGACGGCGACGTGGTCGAGATCGGCGACTTCATCGTGGACGGCAACCCGGCCCCGCACGACATCCTTGCCATCAAGGGCGTCGAGGAGCTGGCCGCCTACCTCGTGAACGAGATCCAGGAGGTCTACCGTCTCCAGGGCGTGCTCATCAACGACAAGCACATCGAGGTGATCGTCCGCCAGATGCTGCAGAAGGTCGAGATCACCGAGGGAGGCGACAGCGAGTTCCTCTCCGGCGAGCAGGTCGACCGTCTCGAGTTCGAGGAGATCAACGAGCGTCTCGTGGCCGAGAAGAAGAAGCCCGCCGAAGGCGTGCCGGTTCTGCTCGGTATCACGAAGGCTTCGCTGCAGACCCGCTCCTTCATCTCGGCGGCGTCGTTCCAGGAGACCACCCGCGTCCTCACCGAGGCGGCGGTCAACGGCAAGGTCGATACCCTCGAGGGCCTCAAGGAGAACGTCATCGTCGGCAGCCTCATCCCGGCCGGTACGGGCGCTCTGACGGCCCAGATCAAGGCCGTGGCGACCCACCGCGACGAGCTGATCCTTCAGCAGAAGCGCTCCGAGTCCGCTGCTCAGGTCAACGAGCTGCCCCCGGCTGCCGAGTAAGCAGGCTCAAGCTCAACAAGACCGGAAAGGCCGCCTTCAGGGCGGCCTTTTCTTTGAGCGGGGCAGGGGCGGATGCCGCCGCCAAGTGGGTCCTCGCCCCAAATTTCCTACCCGAGGGACGCAGGCGGGGCAGGGCGCTCCGCCCTTGCGGACAGCCCAGGAGCCCCCACATAGCTCGCGAACCCGGCAACGACGCCCGATCGGACGCATCCTTTCCGCTTCGTTAGCGGAAACCTGTTGACTTTCCGCGACTCGGACGCTACAGAGACCGGACTTTCCGGCTGGCCGTAGGTTTCCGCCAGTCGAAGCGCCTAGCTTCGACCGATGCCACCTAAACGCTGCCGAACTCAACCTTGACTGACACGTGTCAGATTTAGGGCACGACCGCGGTGCCAGATCATCGTGGTCCTCTGCAATCGCACCGCGCCAAGGGCTTTTCCAGCCAATGGCGTGGCTTCGTTTTGTGCAGCCTGATGGGCCCGCATGAAACGTCATGTGCGGCGTTGAACCGTTGAAGACACTCAAAGGCCACCGGATCGGTGGCTGGTGAAAGAGGGCACAGGATGCCAACGATCTCTCAGCTGATCCGCAAGCCGCGGACGGCGCAAAAGAGCCGGAATAAGGTCCCCGCGCTTGAGGCCTGCCCGCAGAAGCGCGGCGTGTGCACGCGCGTTTACACAACGACCCCGAAGAAGCCGAACTCGGCTCTCCGTAAGGTCGCCAAGGTTCGCCTGACCAATGGCTTCGAAGTCATCGGTTACATCCCCGGCGAGGGTCACAACCTTCAGGAGCACTCCGTGGTCATGATCCGCGGCGGTCGCGTGAAGGACCTTCCCGGTGTTCGCTACCACGTTCTCCGCGGTGTCCTCGACACCCAGGGCGTGAAGAATCGTAAGCAGCGTCGTTCCAAGTACGGCGCGAAGCGGCCGAAGTAAGCCGTCAACATCCATTCAGGTCGGAGCTCGCTCATGTCCCGCCGCCACAGCGCCGAAAAGCGTGAGATCATCCCGGATCCCAAGTTCGGGGATGTCGTCGTCACGAAGTTCATGAACTCCATCATGTACGACGGCAAGAAGTCCGCCGCCGAGCGCATCGTCTATGGTGCGTTCGACGTCGTCGAAAACCGCGCCAAGGCCAACCCGCTCGAGGTCTTCAAGCAGGCCCTCGACAACGTTGCCCCGGCCATCGAGGTTCGTTCCCGCCGCGTCGGCGGCGCGACGTACCAGGTTCCGGTCGAAGTCCGCACCGAGCGCCGCCAGGCTCTCGCGATCCGCTGGATCATCCAGGCCGCCCGCGGCCGCAACGACAAGACCATGGTCGAGCGCCTCTCCGCCGAGCTGCTCGATGCCTCCAACAACCGCGGCAATGCCGTAAAGAAGCGCGAAGACACCCACCGGATGGCTGAAGCCAACCGCGCGTTCTCGCACTACCGCTGGTAACGGTAAGGAGCTTAAGCGATGCCCCGCACGCACGCGATTGAGGACTACCGTAACTTCGGCATCATGGCTCACATCGATGCCGGCAAGACGACGACGACTGAGCGCATTCTCTACTACACCGGTAAGTCCCACAAGATCGGTGAAGTGCACGAGGGTGCCGCCACCATGGACTGGATGGAACAGGAGCAGGAGCGTGGCATCACGATCACGTCCGCTGCGACCACCTGCTTCTGGAACGGCAAGCGTCTGAACATCATCGACACCCCCGGCCACGTGGACTTCACCATCGAGGTGGAGCGCTCCTTGCGCGTCCTCGACGGCGCCGTCTGCGTGCTCGACGGCAACCAGGGCGTCGAGCCCCAGACCGAGACCGTTTGGCGCCAGGCCGACAAGTACGACGTTCCGCGCGTCGTGTTCGTCAACAAGATGGACAAGACCGGCGCGAACTTCTTCAACTGCGTCGACGACATCGTGAAGCGCGTGGCCGGCAAGCCCGTCTGCCTTCAGCTCCCCATCGGTGCCGAGAGCGACTTCAAGGGCGTCATCGATCTCATCAAGATGAAGGCTCTCGTGTGGTCGGGTGAGGCGCTCGGCGCTTCGTTCGACGAGATCGAGATCCCGGCCGACCTGAAGGATCAGGCGCTCGAGTACCGCGCGAAGCTCGTGGAAGCCGCCGTCGAGATGGACGACGAGGCCATGATGGCTTACCTCGACGGCCAGGAGCCGGACGAGGCGACCCTGCGCCGCCTGGTCCGTACGGCCGTGCAGCGCCGCGCCTTCCACCCGGTGCTCTGCGGCTCGGCGTTCAAGAACAAGGGCGTTCAGCCGCTTCTCGACGCGGTCGTGGACTTCCTGCCGTCGCCTGCCGACCGTGAGGCCATCCAGGGCATCGACTTCAAGACCGAAGAGCCGACGACCCGTAGGCCCGCGGACGACGAAGGCTTCTCCATGCTCGCCTTCAAGATCATGGACGACCCCTTCGTGGGCACGATCACCTTCTGCCGCGTCTATTCGGGCAAGGTGAACGCCGGCGATACGCTCCTGAACTCCTCGCGTGACAAGAAAGAGCGCGTCGGCCGCATGCTTCTGATGCATGCGAACAACCGCGAAGACATCAAGGAGGCCTATGCTGGCGACATCGTCGCTCTCGCGGGCCTCAAGGAAGTCCGCACCGGCGACACGCTCTGCGACCCCAACAAGGCCGTGATCCTCGAGCGCATGGAATTCCCGGAGCCGGTGATCGAAATCGCCATCGAGCCGAAGTCGAAGGCCGACCAGGAGAAGCTTGGTCTCGCCCTCTCCAAGCTCGCTGCCGAGGACCCGTCCTTCCGCGTCTCCACCGATTCCGAGTCGGGCCAGACGATCCTGAAGGGCATGGGTGAGCTTCACCTCGACATCAAGGTCGACATCCTGAAGCGCACCTACAAGGTCGACGCGAACGTGGGCGCTCCTCAGGTGGCCTATCGTGAGACGATCACGAAGAAGACCGAGGTGGACTACACCCACAAGAAGCAGACCGGCGGTACGGGTCAGTTCGCCCGCGTGAAGCTGGTCGTCCAGCCGAACGAGCCGGGTGCCGGCTTCTCGTTCGAGTCGAAGATCGTCGGCGGTGCGGTTCCGAAGGAATACATCCCCGGCGTCGAAAAGGGCCTCCAGTCGGTGGTTGGCGCCGGCGTGGTCGCCGGCTTCCCGGTGGTCGATCTCAAGGTCGAGCTCATCGACGGTGCGTTCCACGAAGTCGACTCGTCGGCTCTGGCGTTCGAAATCGCGTCTCGCGCTGCTCTCCGTGAGGCCCTCCAGAAGGGCAACTCGGTTCTGCTCGAGCCGGTGATGAAGGTCGAGGTCACGACCCCCGAGGACTACACGGGCTCCGTGATCGGCGATCTGAACTCTCGCCGCGGCCAGATTCAGGGCCAGGACATGCGCGGCAACGCCGTGGTCATCAATGCGATGGTCCCGCTCGCCAACATGTTCGGCTACGTGAACACCCTGCGCGGCATGAGCCAGGGGCGCGCGAGCTACACCATGCAGTTCGACCACTACGAGCAGGTGCCGTCGAACGTGGCTGCCGAGGTTCAGGCGAAGTACGCCTGAACCCACTAAAGCGAATATTGAAATATCAAAGGAACGGGTGCCACGATGGCGAAGGAAAAGTTTGAGCGGACGAAGCCGCACTGCAACATCGGGACGATTGGTCACGTTGACCATGGCAAGACGTCGCTGACGGCGGCGATCACGAAGGTTCTGGCG
>NZ_SPJX01000006.1 GCF_004458765.1 Microvirga pakistanensis
AACGCCGAGATCGGTGATCACCAGATCGACCACGCCGGCGCCGGTGAGCGGCAGCGTGCATTCTCTCAGCAGCTTCGGCTCCTCCGAACCATCCTTGCCCTTGGCCACGTGTTCCATCACCACGACCACGCGCTTCACGCCCGCGACCAGGTCCATGGCGCCGCCCATGCCCTTCACCATCTTGCCGGGGATCATCCAGTTGGCGAGATCGCCGTTACTCGCC
>NZ_SPJX01000588.1 GCF_004458765.1 Microvirga pakistanensis
AACGCCGAGATCGGTGATCACCAGATCGACCACGCCGGCGCCGGTGAGCGGCAGCGTGCATTCTCTCAGCAGCTTCGGCTCCTCCGAACCATCCTTGCCCTTGGCCACGTGGTCCATCACCACGACCACGCGCTTCACGCCCGCGACCAGGTCCATGGCGCCGCCCATGCCCTTCACCATCTTGCCGGGGATCATCCAGTTGGCGAGATCGCCGTTACTCGCC
>NZ_SPJX01000378.1 GCF_004458765.1 Microvirga pakistanensis
CTCATGGCCCCCCTCGGCGCCCGCCTCGCCCACCGCCTCTCCAAGCGCCGCCTCGAGCTCGCCTTCGGCATCTTCCTCATCCTCGTCTGCGCCAGATTCGCCGCAAGCCTGATCACTTGAGGATCGTGCGGTGCGGCTGCAATCGTCAAAGGCTCGCCGTAATCCCCCCGTCTACATAGAGGACGTGGCCGTTGACGAAGCTCGATGCATCGGAGGCCAGGAACACGGCCGCGCCGATGAGTTCCTCCACGTTCGCCCACCGGCCGGCGGGCGTGCGCTTCTCGAGCCAGGCCGTGAATGTGGGATCGTTGACCAGCGCGGCGTTAAGTTCGGTTTTGAAGTAACCCGGCCCGAGGGCGTTGACCTGGAGACCGTAGCGCGCCCAGTCGGCCGCCATTCCTTTGGTCAGCATCTTCACCGCGCCCTTCGTTGCCGTGTAGGGCGCGATGCCGGGCCGCGCCAGTTCGGATTGCACGGAAGCGACATTGATGATCTTGCCGTGGCCACGGGGGATCATCCGCTTGGCCACGGCCTTTCCCACGAAGAGAACGCTGTCGATATTGGTCGCCTTCAGCCTTTCCCATGCATCGAGGGGGAACTCCTCCAGCGGAGCACGAAACTGAATGCCGGCATTGTTGAAGAGGATCTCGATCGGGCCGATTTCCGCTTCGATCTCCGCGATCGATGCTTCGACGGCCCGAGCATCCGTCACGTCGAAGGAGCGGGCATGGACCTTGCCGCCTCCTGCGGCAAGCGTCGTGCGGGCTTTCTCCAGTTGCTCGCGGTCTCGTCCGTTGAGGATCACGATGGCGCCAGCCTCCAGGAGACCACGGGCGATCGCCAGCCCGATGCCCTTCGAGGAGCCGGTCACGAGGGCGAGGCGGCCGGTGAGATCGAAGATTTTCATCGCTCTGCTCCTGAGGGTCGGCGATTGACGGGCGATGTCGAAGGTTTGTCAACCGGTACTTGAGTTATGAATCCGGTTCGGTCAATGCATTTGCGGGAGATCATTCGAGCCACTGTGAGGATGAGAGACGTGACCGTCAGTACTTAGATCCGGATGGTTCCTGGAGTCGGCCTATGCGTGGTAATTTCACTGGTCGCCATCGGCCTCCAATGGCTCGAGGAGCAATGGACCGAACGTCCGTATCTCGAAGCACTGGTCATCGCGATCCTGCTCGCCGTGATCGTGAGAACGGTCTGGGTGCCGAGCTCCCGCTGGACGCCCGGCATCGGTCTTTCCGCGAAGACCCTTCTTGAAGTCGCCGTGATGCTGCTCGGCGCCTCCATCAGCTTCCAGGCGGTGCTGCAGGCAGGACTGGGCCTCATGTCGGAATTGCCGTGGTGATGGCGCTTGCGATCAGTGCGAGCTATGGGGTCTCCCGCCTGCTGGGATTGCCCGCACGCATGGCGATCCTGGCGGCCCGTGGCAATTCAATCTGCGGCAACTCGGCCATCGCGGCGGTGGCGCCCGTGATCGGGGGCCAAGCCGGACGAGGTGGGTTCGTCGATTGCCATCACGGCCATTCTTGGCGTGATCGTCGTTTTGACCTTGCCGCAGCTGGTGCCGCTCCTCGACCTATCGATGACCGAGTACGGTGTTCTTGCAGGGCTGACGGTTTATGCCGTGCCGCAGGTGTTGGCCGCAACGCTGCCGGTCAGCACGCAGCTCGGCACCTTGGTCAAGCTCGTGCGTGTCCTGATGCTCGGTCCCGTCGTCCTGTTGTCGATCATCGCGCAGCGCAGCGCAGCCGGTGACGAACCCGGCCTGTCGCCCGGCCGTCTCGTCCCCTGGTTCATCACCGGCTTTCTGGGGCTTGCCGTGCTGCGTTCTCTGGATCTCATCGCGGAACCGGTGCTGCAGGTGTGTTCCCGACAACGGTGTTCCTCACCATCGTTTCCATGGCGGCGTTGGGCCTCGGCGTCGATCTGCGGGTGCTCGGCCGCATCGGCGGGCGGGTAACACTCGCGGTCGTCCTCTCCCTGATCATCCTGATCGCCATCAGCCTCGGCCTGATCCGTCTGCTCGGCATCGCTTGAGCGATCCGGTCGCGACGGAACACCTGCGGTCGCCTGCAGGCGTGATGATCCCGCCCATCCTAGCCGGTCTCAAGGGGCTTGGCGGATTGCATCTGTTCGCGCCGGTGTCGACCCATCTGCTGGGGGCTACTTTTCTCCCGTGCCGGGCTCCGCCATTTTCCGATGCTGTTCAGCCAAAAGGCCTGCGGGCGTGACTGAGGCGATTGCGGTCATGACCTTGTTCTTCCAGCCCGTCACGACGTCGCCTTCACCCTTCATCATCGCTTCGAACCCGGTTCTGGCAACATCGGCCGGATCGTCCTTCTTGGACTGCCCCACCTGCGTGTCCACCATGTCGGCGCGTTCGAAGAATTCAGTCTCAGTTGCTCCCGGCATCAGGCATGTGACCGTGATGCTGGTGTCTTTGAGTTCGTTGCGGAGGGCAAACGAGAAGGAATCCAGAAAGGCCTTGCTGCCGTTGTAGGCCGCCTGGAAACTGCCCGGCATGAAACCGGCGATCGAGCCGGTAATCAGGATTCGTCCTGAGTTGCGGGACCGCATGTCGCGGCCGATTTTCTGGATCAGGTACAACGTGCCGGTGATGTTCGTATCGATCACATCGCGCACTTCATCGAAATCCTGGTCGAGGAACGCTTTACCTAATCCCCGACCAGCATTGGCCAGAAGGGCCTCGACAGGCCGGTTCAGGGCCGTGACGGCGTGGTAGAGTTTATCGACCCCCTCTATCGTTGCCAGGTCGACTTCTACGGCTTCCACATGCACGCCGAGCTTGCGAAAATCGCCAGCCGCTTCGTTGATCCTCGGTTCATCCGCGGCCACAACAAGGTCGAAGCCGTTTTCGGCGCAGCATTTCGCCAGCTCGTATCCGATCCCCGTGGAGGCTCCCGTGACGATGGCGAGAGGACGATTTTCAGCCATGAAAGCCTCCTGCCCACGGCGTGGGCGGTATCGAAGCGAGAGGAGACGCGTTCTCCCCCAACATTCAGCCGGGAGGAATTGTTCCGATTGCAGTCGGGGATGCTGGTTTGTGAAAGGCGTGCCGGAAAGTTCGATTTCGAAAAGGCCCTTCGGCGCAAGTCCAGAACTTGGCCTTGACGGGTCCCTGGCGTGGGATGACAAAGCTGTTTCGAGCGACGAGTGGCCACAGGTGTCGGCAGCGGGCCAGTGGCCTTCCCTGTGAATGAGACGGTTGGGAGGATGACATGGAACCCGTGCGCTGGGGAATTCTGAGTACCGCGAAGATCGGCAGAACGAAGGTCGTGCCCGGATTGATGAAGAGTCCTCTTTGTCATGTGATGGCGGTTGCCTCTCGCGATGAGGGTTCGAGCCGCAGAATGGCCGAGGAACTGGGGATCGCGAAGGCTTATGGCTCCTACGAGGCCCTCCTGGCCGACCCGACGATCGAGGCGATCTACAATCCCCTCCCGAACCACTTGCATGTGCCACTGACCTTGGCGGCTGCGGCGGCCGGCAAGCATGTCCTGTGCGAGAAGCCCATCGCCATCACGGCCGCGGAGGCGGAGAGCCTGAGGGGCGCCGCGTCTCAGGTCCTGATCGCAGAGGCTTTCATGGTCCGACATCACCCGCAATGGCAACAGGCCCGGACCTTGATCAGGGAGGGCACGATTGGTGAGTTGCGTGCCATTCAAGTGATCTTCTCGTATTTCAACGCGGATCCCGACAACATCCGCAACCGGCCTGACATCGGCGGCGGCGGATTGCTTGACATCGGCTGCTATGCCGTGGTGGCCGGGCGCTATTTCTTCGAAGCGGAACCCGACCGTGTCGTCTCTCTGATCGAACGGGATCCAACGTTTGGCACCGACCGGGCCACAAGCGCCTTGATGGATTTCGGTGCTGGGCGGCAGCTGACCTTCACGGTCTCGACCCAGCTCGTTCCGTCGCAGCGCATCCATGCCTATGGCACGAGGGGGCGCATCGACATCGAGATCCCTTTCAATGCTCCAGCCGACAAAACAACTCGGATTTTCTTGGACGACGGCAGTCAGCCAGGAGGAGGATCGGCCCAGGCTATCGAGTTTCCGGTGGTGGATCAATATCAGCTCCAGGGCGAAGCCTTCGGTCGAGCCATTCGCGGCGTGGAGCCCTTAGCCTACGGCCTCGATGATGCTGTTCAAAACCTCCGCATCCTCGATGCCCTCCGGCGCTCCGAAGCGTCTGCAGGTTGGGAGCGCATCGAGAGCCATTCAGGCGGGTAACGCGACTCGTGATTCGCTGCACAAGGTGTGATGGATCGCGTCCCGCTTCTTCCCGATGCAGTATGCCTGCGCGGCTCTCGACAGGTGGTGCGCTTATTGGAGCGTCGCGTGTCAGCGGATGAGTGCACTTGACGTCCGGATGGGCGCCGATCCGCTCGACGAGGGGCACCGACGTCGAGTTCCGTGCCTCCTGACTAGATCCGCGGCTGGTTTCGGGCTTGCGCTTGCCTCCGAGATGTCCAGACTTCTAGACTGGAAAACTGATGACGCTCACGGAGCAGTCTGAACCTACCATGTCTCTTATTGCACCGCTCCATGACGACCGGATTCTGGTTCTGCGATTGCGGGATGCGATCAGTACCCTGATCGAGGAACAGGGACTGAAGCCGGGTGACCAGCTGCCGACGGAGGCGGAGCTAACATGAAGGTTCCAGGTTTCCCGGCCCGCCCTGCGCGAGGCCTTGAAGCTTCTGGAGCAGGATGGCGCGATCTACGTGAAACATGGAAAAGGCCGCTTTGTATCCGCCGCGGCAGCGCTCCAGGTCGAGCGGCCGATCACCTGCTCCGAGAGCGTCTCCGACATGATCCAGAAATTCGGTTACCGTCCGACCAACAAGGTCCTGTGAATCTCCGAAGAGATGACCTCAGAGGAGGTGACGGCTGGCCTGCGCCTTGAGTCCGGCACCCGCGTGATCCGTTTGGAGTGTCTACGACTGCAGGGAGAGGAGGTGATGGTCTATTGTCTGGACTATATCCCGCGCACGATCATCCCTGGACGCCTTCACGATATCGAGTGGGGTGGGTCCTTGTTTGACCTCCTGGAGGATCACGGGATGCGCCGCGCATGTCAACAGCTCTTGCCGCCGCGGTCATGCTCCGGATCGATGTCAGCGAGCGAAACGATTTGCATGATTTCGGCCCGGCTTTCCTGATCACCAAGACGGCCTTCACGCCGACCGGCGTCTCTGTTGTTATTGCAAAGGATTACCATCGCGGCAGCCCGTTCTCGTACAGTTTGCACGCAGATGAGATGGCCTCCAAAGAAGCGCGGCTGTAATGGTACTTGGGTAGCGCTGAGGCATCGGCCGTTGAAAGGTGCTCTTCCTCAACGTCAGTATACTTGACAATCGCAAAGATTGGTCGTCTGGTGTCAGACAACAAGAAATGGTGGAGGTGCCCGGAAACCGGGAACGATGGCTAAGGGACTGAACGTGAAGCATTTTTATTCACTGGCTATCGGGCCGTTTCATCGGTTGCGGATTACAGCGCTCATTGGCAGGTGAGCCCGCAAGCGGGCTTGATTGCTTGCTTGGGCTTTATGGGAGGTGTGCGGCTATACGAGTTCAACTCCTCCGTTGAGCCGGCGTCGCTCTTCCAGTCGCCCTCAGAAGCCCGGCTTCTCCAAAGATTTTTTCAGGGTCTTTTTCGCATGTCGCGACCCAGACCTTTTTGGCGCTCAGTAAAGCTGGGCGTGAGCTGCGGCTCCAAGAATAGGAATAACCTATCGCCTTGTTGTGCAATCATCAGAAGAGGGAAGATGAGGGATGCGTAAGCTCTTTCTTGGAACAGTGATGGCGCTGGGATTCGTCTCGGCCATGAATGCAACGGCTCAGGCCGGTCCCACTATGGACCGGGTCACGAAGGCCGGCGAGATGAAGGTCGCGACGAACAGCGGGTGGCCTCCGCAGAGCTTTCTCGACGACAACAACAAGCTGGTCGGCTTCGACGTGGATGTCGCCAACGAAATCGCGAAGCGTCTCGGCGTGAAGGTGAGTTTCGAAACCCCCGAATGGAACGTCATGACCGGCGGCCGCTGGCATGGCCGCTTCGACGTGGCCGTCGGCTCCGTCACGCCGACCAAGGCGCGCTCCCAGGTCATCGACTTCGCAGGCATTTACTATTACAGCCCTTATGTCTTCGTGGTGCACAAGGACAGCAAGGCCGCCTCCCGTGCCGATCTGAACGGCAAGAAGATCGGCGTCGAGACGGGAACGACCTCCGAAGACTACATCAATCGCCGTCTCGAGATCGACGCCCCGGGCCTTCCGCCGATCCAGTACACGCTCACGCCCGGCGAGGTGAAGACCTACGCCGACTCGATGCTGCCATTCGACGATCTGCGGCTGGGCGACGGCGTGCGCATTCACGCGGTCATCGCACCGGAGCAGACTGCGCAGAACGCCATCAAGAACCGTTACCCGGTGAAGATCCTGCCGGGCGAGGCAGCCTTCAAGGAGCCGCTCGTGGTGGTGACGGACAAAGGTGATCCGGAATGGACTGCCAAGCTCGGCAGCATCATCCAGAGCATGAAGGACGACGGCACCCTGAGCAAGCTGACCACCAAGTGGTACGGCAGCGACTACAGCAAGTAATCGGACCGCTTCTCGAATTATCCCCCACCCGCACCACCAAACGATCGATTATGTCTTACATCGAAACCTATTATCGACGGGCGCTTGGTCCCGATGCCGTTCAGAGACCCGTTCTCGAGGAGGCGCTGAAGGTCGACGTCTGTGTTGTGGGTGGAGGACTGGCTGGACTGACCGCCGCTCTCGAACTTGTTCGCAAGGGCCGCAAGGTCTGCGTGCTGGAGGCCAACCGCGTGGCCTGGGGAGCGTCCGGGCGCAACGGGGGCTTCGTGAGCCCCGGCTGGGCGGCCCGTTACAAGAACATTCAGCGCATGGTCGGAGCCGATCATGCGAAGGAACTGCACCGCCTTTCCATCGAAGGCATGGAGGCGGTTCTGAGCAACGTCCACGCTCTCGCAATTCAGGATGCGAAGCCGACCCATGGCATCATGGGAGCCGTGCGCTACGAGGCGACGGACGATCTCAAGACCCATCGCGACTGGCTGGAACGGGAATTCGGCTACAGAGTCGAGTTCAAGACCAGGGACGAGGTGCGGCAGATGCTCGTCTCGCCGCGCTACTATCAGGCGCTGTTTGATCCCAACGCTTTCCATTTCCACCCCCTGAACTACGCACGTGCGCTTGCCGTGGAGATCGAGCGCTTGGGCGGGGTGGTGTACGAAGGTTCGCCGGTGGTCGAGACCGCCCTGAACGGCAAGACCAAGGTGGCCAAGACGGCCTACGGTTCGGTCGAGGCCGATCATCTGGTGATCGCGTCGGGCGGCTACACCGGAAACCTGGTGCCTCAGCTCAAGCGCAGCTATCTGCCGATTGCCACCTACGTGATGCTCACCAAGCCCGCTCGCGAGTTGATCGCGAGCGCGATCCGCACCAATGCGGCCATCGGCGACGATCGCCGTGCCGGCGACTATTACCGGCTGGTGGACGGAGGAGAGCGCATCCTCTGGGGCGGCAAGATCACGACGCGTACCACCGAGCCCCGTCTTCTCGGCCGCCTGCTTCACAAGACGATGGTCTCCACCTATCCACAACTGAAGGACCTTGATGTCGAGATCGTATGGTCCGGCCTCATGTCCTATGCCCGGCATATGATGCCGCAGCTCGGACGGCTGCAGCCGGGTGTCTGGTATTGCACGGCATTCGGTGGTCATGGGCTCAATACCACCGCCATCGGCGGCCGCGTGATCGCGGAAGCGGTTATGGGGGAAAGCGATCGCTACAAGCTGTTCGCGCCCTTCGGCCTTGCCTGGAACGGCTGGATCGCCGGCCGCGCCGCCGTCCAGCTGACCTACTGGGCCTATCAGGCATCCGACTTCCTGCGGGAGAGGAAATCGGCCTAGACTATTCGGTCGCGACAACAAGAGGTTCGAGAGAGGGAGAGCCCGATGCATTACGCCGACAATGTCGATTACCCAAGGCTGCTGTCCCGGCCTTCCATCTATGGTCCGGGGCTCGCAATCCTCTTCGGCGTGCTTCTTTACGCACAGGCGGGGGCGACATCCCTGGGTCAGGCGCTCGCCGGGCTGTTGGGCCTAGCGGACGGATCTCCCCTCGCGGCGAACCTTGTCATGGCGCTCGCCGTCACGGCCGTCGTGGCCATCAATGTCGCTGTGGTGATGCGGCTCAGCCTGAAGCATCAGGTCTATGCGGTCTGGGCGGAGCTGGCGGTTCTCGTCCTGCTGTTCTTCTATTCCTTCGATCTCAGCTTCGAGTTCATCCAGCGCAAGATCGGCTTCCTGCTGACGCAGGGTTTGGTGACGACGCTTTACGTCTCGGCGATCTCGATCATGATCGCCTCGATCCTGGCAATGATCGGTGCGGTGGCCAAGCTGTCGTCCAACGGAATCGCACTCGGTATCGCGAATTTCTATACGTCGCTCTTCCGCGGTCTTCCACTGCTCATGCAGATCTACATGATCTATCTGGGTCTGCCGCAGCTCGGGTACGTCATCAACGCCGTGCCAGCCGGCATCCTGGCGCTGTCGCTCTGCTACGGCGCCTACATGACCGAGATCTTCCGCGCAGGCATCGAGAGTATCCCGAAAGGCCAGTGGGAAGCCTCGCGCGCCCTGGGGCTGAAGCCGAAGGATACCCTGACCCGCATCATCCTTCCTCAAGCAATGCGCATCATCGTCCCGCCGACCGGCAACCAGTTCATCGCCATGTTGAAGGACAGCTCGCTGGTCTCGGTGGTCGGCGTCTGGGAGCTCATGTATCTCGCCCGCACCCAGGGGCAGACCGAGTTCCGTCACGTGGAGATGATGATCACGGCTTCCTTGATCTACTGGATCCTGTCCATCGTTCTGGAACTCATCCAGGCCCGCATCGAGCGGCGCTTCAATAAGGCGCAGACGCGATGACGAACGAGATGGTCAAAGTCAGGCACGTGCCAGAGGAGATGCATTCGTGATCCAGAAGCAGAAGCTCTCTCTTGTCGAAGCGCCCCCTGAGCCCGTGGGGGCCGTTCCGGCCGTTCAGATCAAAAGCCTGTCGAAATGGTATGGTGGCTTTCAGGCCCTGAAGGACGTCGATCTCACCATCGCGCGCGGCGAGAAGCTCGTCATCTGCGGTCCGTCAGGTTCCGGAAAATCGACGCTCATCCGAACCATCAATGCGCTCGAGAGCTTCCAGGAGGGGCGCATCATCGTCGACGGCATCGAGCTGACGCGCAAGCCCGAGGCGGTGGAGGCCGTGCGGAAAAAGGTCGGCATGGTGTTCCAGCAATTCAACCTCTTTCCTCACCTCACGGTGCTCGAGAACTGCACCTTAGCGCTGCGCCTCGTGCGCGGCGTCTCGCAGAAGGAAGCGGACGAGAGGGCGCTCCACTATCTGGGCAAGGTTCGCATTCCCGAACAGGCGCACAAATACGCTTCGCAACTTTCCGGCGGACAGCAGCAGCGCGTGGCCATTGCGCGCGCGCTGTCGATGCAGCCCGACATCATGCTGTTCGACGAGCCGACTTCGGCGCTCGATCCCGAGATGGTCAAGGAGGTGCTCGACACCATGACGCAGCTGGCGGGAGAGGGCATGACCATGGCGGTCGTCACCCACGAGATGGGCTTCGCCCGTCAGGTGGCCGACCGGGTCGTGTTCATGGATCGGGGCGAGATCGTCGAGCAGGGCTCGCCCTCCGAGTTCTTCTCCAACCCGAAGGAGCCACGCGCGCGAGCCTTCCTGAGTCAGATTCTCCACTAAGCTAGAGCAGTTTTCGGCGAAGTGGCTCCGGTTCGCCGCCAAAAATGCGACACACCCAAGAAGAGAGATGATTCTGCGCCAGTGGAAACAGCTCTAGGCTCGAAAAACAACAAGAGCCGATGGTTTGAAAGGGGGAAAGCATGGCGAAGGATTGCGATGTCGTCGTTATCGGGGCGGGGCACAACGGGCTCGTCTGCGCCTATTACCTCGCCGCGGCGGGATACAAGGTGAAGGTCTTCGAGCAGCGTGCCGTCGTGGGCGGTGCGGCGGTGACGGAGGAGTTTCATCCTGGATTTCGCAATTCGGTTGCGTCCTACACCGTCAGCCTCCTCAACCCCAAGATCATTCGCGATCTCGATCTTCCTCGCCATGGGCTCAAGGTGGTCGAGCGCCGCCTGTCGAACTTCCTGCCTCTTCCCGGTAGCCAGTACCTGAAGCTCGGCGAGGGTGTGACGCGCTCCGAAATCGCGCGGTTCAGCGCCCGGGATGCGGAGCGCTACGAGGCCTATGCGAACGAGATCGACGCAATTGCGGACGTGTTGCGCGACCTCGTTCTTCAACAGCCCCCCAACCTGGTCGCAGGAGGCCTGCGCGCCAGCCTGGCGGAGGGCTGGCGCGCTCTGACGACAGGAAACCGCCTCCGCGGTTTGTCCATGGCGAACAGGCGAGCCCTGCTCGATCTCTTCGCGAAATCCGCGGGCGATTACCTCGACGGCTGGTTCGAGACGGATTGCGTGAAGGCGGCGTTCGGCTTCGATGCCATCGTGGGCAATTTCGCGAGTCCCTACACCCCGAATACGGCCTATGTGCTGCTCCACCATGTGTTCGGTGAGGTGAACGGCAAGAAAGGCGCCTGGGGGCACGCCATCGGCGGCATGGGCGCGATCACGCAAGCCATGGCGAAGGCGGCGGGCGAGCGCGGGGTCGAGATCGAGACCAATGCGCCGGTACGCGAGGTGATCGTCGAGAAGGGCAAGGCGGCCGGCGTCGTGCTGAAGGATGGGCGGACGATTCGCTCGCGCGCGGTAGCTGGCAATGTTCATCCCAAGCTGCTGTTCGATCGCTTGGTGCCCGAAGAGGCCCTGCCGGCGGATTTCCTGAGCCGCATGCGGCGTTGGAAGTCGGGCTCCGGCACGTTTCGTATGAACGTGGCGCTCTCGTCGCTGCCGAGCTTCACGGCGCTGCCCGGCCGGGAGGTTGCGGATCATCATACCGCCGGAATCATCATCGCTCCGTCGCTGGCCTACATGGACCGCGCCTATGACGACGCGAAGCAGCTCGGATGGAGCCGTGAACCGGTGGTCGAGATGCTGATCCCCTCGACTCTCGACAGCACTCTCGCCCCCGAGGGCATGCATGTGGCGAGCCTGTTCTGCCAGCATGTCCAGCCCCAGTTCTCGGACGGGCGCTCGTGGGACGATCACCGCGAGGAGGTGGCGGATCTGATGATCGCCACCGTCGACCGTTACGCCCCCGGATTCAAAGAGAGCGTCATCGGACGGCAGATCATGAGCCCGCTCGACCTTGAGCGCACCTTCGGGCTCGTCGGCGGAGACATCTTCCATGGCGCCCTGACACTCGACCAGATCTTCAGCGCCCGGCCGATGCTGGGGCATGCGGATTACCGCGCGCCGATCACGGGGCTGTACATGTGCGGCGCGGGCACCCATCCGGGCGGGGGCGTCACCGGCGCGCCGGGCCACAACGCCGCCCGCGCCGTCATGGCCGACATGCGGCGTTTGAGGTGACACTCCTCACTCTTTACCCCGGCGGTCCGGACCAGTGCTAGAGCACCGGACCCAAAAGTGGGCCCACTTTTGGGAGAGCGCATCGTTCGATGTAGAAAACCGGGGCCACTTTTCCGCGCGATGCGCTAAGAAACCAGCTCAGCTGGAATAGCAGGAGGTCGGGATGACGGGCCGCGCGGCAAAGCACTCCAGGAAGCTCCTCGGTCTGGTCGGGCCGAATGCCGAGAAGACCGTTTCACTTGCTCTTCAAGGAGGGGGAGCCCATGGGGCATTTACCTGGGGCGTCCTGGATTACCTGCTCGAGGACGGGCGATTGGCCATCGAGGCGATCACGGGGGCAAGCGCTGGCGCCATGAATGCGGTCGTTCTCGCGGAGGGCTGGATCCAGGGAGGCCGGGACGAGGCACGAGAGCATCTGCGGAAATTCTGGAAGCGCGTCAGCCTCGATGGTGTCCTTTCTCCCATCCAGCGCTCCCTGTTCGACCACTTCCTGAGCTATTGGGGCGGCACCCGGGCTTCGACGCAACTCTTGACGGGAGCATGGGCCAATGTCACGAGCCCCTATGACCTGAACCCGCTCGACATCAACCCGCTGCGCGATGCGCTCAACGAACTGATCGATTTCGAGCGTGTCAGGTCCTGCAAGGAAATGAAACTGTTCGTCTCGGCGACAAATGTCTGGACGGGGAAGATCCGCGTCTTCTCGGCTCCTGAGCTGACGGTCGATCATGTTCTTGCCTCCGCGTGTCTGCCGACCGTCTTCAAGGCGGTGGACATCGACGGCGAGCCCTACTGGGATGGGGGCTATACGGGAAACCCCGCGCTTTTTCCGATCTTCTACGAGGCGGAATCTAACGACATCGTGCTGGTCCAGATCAATCCCGTCGAGCGCCGCTCGACGCCGCGCACGGCTGATGAGATTCACAGCAGGCTGACCGAGATCACCTTCAACGCGAATCTTCTCTATGAATTGCGCGCCATCGGATTCGTGAGGCGGCTGATCGACGAGGGAAAGCTCTCGCCGGATGATTATAAACGGGTGCTGATGCACCGCATTCATGGCGGTGCCGCCCTCGACGCCTATGCTGCGTCATCTCGTCTCAACGCGCGCTGGGATTTCTTCAAGAAGCTGAAGAATCTGGGCCGATCCTCCGCCCGTCGCTGGCTCGCGGAGAACTTCGATGCCCTGGGTCGGGAGAGCACGCTTGATCTGACCAATGCCTAGGCTTAGCTAGGCTGGTCCATCACATCGGGTGATCGGACTTCGCGAAGGGGCTTTCCCTCATGGCGAGAAAAGCAGGCAGTGCGGACCTGCCGCTGCACAGCGGGCACGTGCCCAAATGGCTTGCGGACCGCATGACACGGCTGGGCGCCGTGATGAGCGAGGCCATCGTTCACCATTACGGCCGCGATGAGTTGCTGCGCCGCCTGGCGCATCCCTTCTGGTTCCAGTCCTTCGGAGCCGTCATGGGGATGGACTGGCACTCGTCCGGGATCACCACCAGTGTGATCGGGGCCTTGAAGCGCGGCCTGACGCCGCTGTCGAAGGAACTCGGCATTCATGTTTGCGGCGGGCGAGGGCGCCATTCGCGGCAGACACCTCTGGAACTGATGTCGATCGGCGAGCGTGTCGGATTCGACGGCTCGGCTCTTGCGCGAGCCAGCCGCTTGGTCGCCAAGGTCGACAGCGCGGCGATCCAGGACGGTTTCGACCTTTATCTCCACGGCTTCATCGTCACGGATGACGGCAAGTGGGCCGTGGTCCAGCAGGGGATGAACGATGCGCGTCGGCAGGCGCGCCGCTATCATTGGTTGTCCGAGGATCTCAAGAGCTTCGTCGATGAGCCGCATACGGGCATCGACGGGATCGGGCAGGGGGAGATCGTCAACCTCACCGACCGGCGTGCGGAAGCCTCGCGCCGGGCGCAGATCGAGGTTCTGGACGCCCTGGGGCCGGACGGCGTCGCGCGCCGGTTCCTGGCGCTGGACGAGCGGCGAACGGAAGCCGACGTCGCGCCTCAGCCCATGCTGCCCCATCTCGTTATGCCGGAGCACCATGACGTGCGCTCCAAGGACGTTGTGCTGCGGCGTCTGCATGGCAGCCTCGCGGCCGCGGCCGACCGTGGACCCGAGGACTTTCCCGATCTCCTGCTGACTCCCGGCGTCGGGCCGCGCGCCGTGCAGGCGCTGGCCATGGTGGCGGAGGTGATCCACGGAGCACCGTGCCGGTTCAGCGACCCGGCGCGGTTTTCCGTTGCCCACGGCGGAAAGGATCGTCATCCCTTCCCGGTTCCGGTGCGTGTGTACGACCAGACCATCAGGGTTCTGAAATCCGCCGTTCAGAAAGCGAAACTCGGTCAGCAGGAAGAACTCTTCGCTCTGAAGAGGCTCGACGATCAGGCACGCGCCCTTGAGCGCTATGCCGGTGGTCCGGGTTTTGAGGACATCCTGAGCGAGGAGCGAGCGAAATCGCATGCCTATGGCGGCCGCTCCGTTTTCGGGGATGAGCGGCCGCCGGAGGGGTGATCCAGCGTCGGCCTTGCTGAGGTGAGACGTCGCAGGGGACCATTTCCGGCGGGCGCTTGTCGGTCAGGTTCAATTCGACCATGCTGCACAGGCAGCCGACATTCACAACCACAAACCGGGCTGCGGATGGGGCATGCGGCCATGGATCACCAGGCTACCGTTCTCGGCATTTTGAAGAAGGCTCGCGACCTCGTCGATGCGGGCCATTATGCGGGCATCATCGAGGCGATCAGTGCCCTCAAAACCGAGGCGAGCGGTCCGAAGCGGGACCTCGCCTATTACGCGGTGCTGGAGACGGTGAGCGCCGGCTGCGGAGATGTCGGCGTGAGCGCCCTCTCGGCGGCCAGCAGGGATGCGACCATGGCCTTGCTCGACGCGACCATCAAGCGGATGACATCGAAGCTCCACTGAGAGGGGGCTCACGATCAGCCTGAGCCACCCTCCGGATCCAGCGCTCGTTCAAGCGAGGGCCGAGCGGAGATCCTGGATCAGATCGTCGGCGTCTTCGATGCCCACGGAGAGGCGAACCAGTCCGTCATCGATCCCGAGCTCTGCGCGCACCTGCGGCGGCACCGAGGCATGGGTCATGATCGCCGGATGCTCGATCAGGCTCTCCACGCCGCCCAGGCTCTCGGCCAGGGTAAAGAGCTGGCAGCGTTCCAGAAAGCGCGTTGCGCCATCGAGTCCGCCCTTGATGCGCGCGGTGATGATGCCGCCGAAGCCGCGCATCTGGCGCTTCGCCAATTCGTGCTGAGGGTGCGAGGCAAGACCTGGATAGATCACCCCGTCCACCCCGGGATGCGCCTCGAGGAACTCGGCGATCTTCAGGGCCGACGTGCAGTGGCGCTCCATGCGCAGCGACAGGGTTTTCAGGCCGCGAAGGGCGAGGAAGCTGTCGAAGGGGCCTGAGATCGAGCCGACGGCATTCTGCAGGAATGCGATCTTCTCGCGGACGTCCTGGTTCTGGCCGACCACCACGACGCCGCCGACCATGTCGGAGTGGCCGTTGAGGTACTTGGTCGTGGAATGCACGACGATGTCGAAGCCGAATTCTAGCGGGCGCTGCACCCAGGGGCTTGCGAAGGTGTTGTCGGCGACCAGCAGCGTGCCATGCTCTCGGGTCGCCTGCGCGATGGCTTCCAGATCGGCGAGCTTCAAGAGCGGATTGGTCGGGGTCTCCACCCAAACGAGGCGCGTGTTGGGGCGCAGGGCCGCCTTGACGGCATCCGCGTTGCCCAGATCGACATAGGTGATGTCGAGGCCGGCCGATTGCCTGCGCACCTTCTCGAAGAGCCGCCGCGTGCCGCCATAGAGATCGTCCGAGGCGACGATATGGGAGCCGTGCTCCAGCATGTCGAGCACTGTCGCGCTCGCGGCGAGACCGGACGAGAACGCGAAGGCTGCCGAGCCGCCCTCAAGGTCGGCGATGCAGCGCTCGAAGGCCATGCGGGTCGGGTTCTGCGAGCGCGCATACTCGAAGCCCTTGTGGACGCCGGGACTCTCCTGGGCGAAGGTCGAGGTGGCGTAGATCGGCATCATCACCGCACCCGTGGTCGGGTCCGGCGTCTGGCCCGCATGAATGCAGCGGGTGGCGAAGGCGAGTTGATTGCGGGCGTTCATCAGGCTTGTATCCGGAAGAAGTTGATAAGGTCGATGCGGGTGGCCAGACCGACGAAGGTGTCGCCGTCCATGATCACCGGCACGAGACCGGCGGCGAAGAGCGGGAGGAGATCCTTTACAGGCGCATCCGCCGACACGGTCTGCAGGCGCGTGACCATGACCTCACGGACAGGCTTGTTGAAGACGCCTTGCGGATCGCTCTCATTCGCCACCAGGGCATCGAGGATGTCGCTCTCGTCGACGAGGCCGACGACACGGCCGTCCTCGATCACCGGCAGCTGCGAGACGTCGGAGGAGCGCATGCGCGCGAAGGCGGAGCGAAGCGTCTCGGTGGGAGAGACGAAGATCGTGGCGCCTTCGCCGAAGGGGTTGATGACCACGTCGCGTGCGCGGCCGGTGGGCGTGCGGTCGAGCCAGCCCTCCTGGGCGATGAAGGCATCGTTGAACACCTTCGACAGGTACTTGGCGCCCGTATCGCACACGAGGGTGACGACGCGCTTCGGCTCGCTCTGCTCGCGGCAATAGCGCAAGGCAGCCGCCAGCAGGGTGCCGGAGGACGAGCCGGCGAGAATGCCTTCCTTGCGGAGCAATTCCCGGGCGGCCGAGAAGCTCTCCTTGTCGGAGATGGAATAGGCCTTCCTGACGAGAGACAGGTCGCAATTGGGCGGCACGAAATCCTCGCCGATACCCTCGACGGCCCAGGAACCGGCCTCCGTCATCTCCCCCGTCTCCACCAGGGGAGCGAGGATGGAGCCTGCGGGATCGGCCAGGACCATCGCGGTTTTCGGGGAGGCTGTCTTGAGATAGCGTCCGATTCCCGTCAGCGTCCCGCCAGAGCCGACGCCGACCACGACGGCATCCACGTCGCCCCCCATCCCGTCCAGGATCTCCGGACCGGTGCTGGCTTCGTGCGCGGCCGGGTTGGCCGGGTTTTCGAACTGGTTGATGTAGACGGCTCCCGGGGTCTTGCGGGTGATCTCCAGGGCGAGGTCCTGATAGTAATCGGGATGGCCCTTGCCCACGTCCGAGCGCGTGATCACGACCTCCGCGCCGAGGGCCTTCGCGTGCAGCACCTTCTCCCGAGACATCTTGTCGGGCACGACGAGAAGCGTGCGGTACCCTTTGCTGGCGCCGACCAGGGCCAGGCCGACGCCCGTGTTGCCGGCCGTCGCCTCGATGATCGTGCCCCCTGGCTTCAGGCTGCCGTTCCGTTCGGCAGCCTCGATCATCGCCCGGGCCGGCCGGTCCTTGATGGAGCCGCTCGGATTGGCGCTCTCGAGCTTCAGGAACAGCCTGCAAGGGCCGGTATCGAGGCTCGTCACCTCGACGAGAGGCGTGTGACCGATCAGGTCCAAGGCTCCACGGGCAGCCATTCAACTAACTTTCTGTGTGAAATAACTTATTGCTTCTATATAGATGTGAAAAGCGCTCCTGCCTATAGCCTGCCGGAGGAATCTTCCGGGCCGCGGGATCGGTCGCCCGGGGTGCGATGGCGCGGCTTCGGCCTCGGCTCACCTTGCAAAAATAAGTCTGAAAACGACCCGTTGCTCTCTTGGAACTTTTTTCGCGCGCCTACGTTAGCGATGGTTGGCGTCCGTCCAGAGCGGTGAGAACACCCATCGGACGCCGATAGAGCAAGGGGATCCGGGCTGTTCGCCTGGAATGGTGTTACGGGGGGCTTCATGCCACAAGTCGAATCTGCCGTATCGCAGCTTGATCCCAGGCTGCTGCTCAAAGTCTTGCGCGCGTTCCGCAAAGGCGACTTTTCTGTCCGCCTGCCCTCAGACCTGATCGGGATCGACGGCGAGATCGCGGAGGCTTTCAACGACATCGCCGACCTTAATCAGGGTCTCGCCAGGGAGCTCGACCGGGTGGCGAAAGTCGTCGGCAAGGAAGGCCGCATCAGCGAGCGCGGCCAGCTGGACGGAGCAACGGGATGCTGGAGCGACTGTGTCAGCTCCGTGAACTCCATGATCGGCGACATCGTCCAGCCGACCGTCGAAGTCGCCCGGGTGATCGGTGCCGTGGCCAAGGGCGACCTGAGCCAGAACATCGAGCTTGAAACCGACGGGCGCCCCCTGCGCGGCGAGTTTCTGCGCATCGGCAAGGTGGTCAACACCATGGTCGGCCAGCTCAGCAGCTTCGCCTCGGAAGTAACGCGCGTGGCGCGTGAGGTGGGATCGGAAGGCAAGCTCGGCGGCCAGGCCAAGGTGAAGGGCGTTGCCGGCACCTGGAAGGACCTGACCGACAACGTCAACCTCATGGCCGCGAACCTGACCGGCCAGGTGCGCAACATCGCCGAGGTCACCACCGCCGTGGCCATGGGTGACCTGTCGAAGAAAATCACCGTCGAGGTGAAGGGCGAGATTCTCGAGCTGAAGAACACCATCAACACCATGGTCGATCAGCTCAACTCGTTCGCGGGCGAGGTGACCCGCGTGGCGCGCGAGGTGGGTACGGAAGGCAAGCTCGGCGGCCAGGCGGAAGTGCGGGGCGTCGGCGGCGTCTGGAAGGATCTCACCGAGAACGTGAACATGATGGCGGCGAACCTCACCGGCCAGGTGCGCAACATCGCCGAGGTCACCACCGCCGTGGCTCGGGGTGACCTGTCCAAGAAGATCACTGTCGACGTGAAGGGCGAGATCCTG
>NZ_SPJX01000503.1 GCF_004458765.1 Microvirga pakistanensis
AATTCGACGCGATGCGTGCCTGCCGGCACCTCCACGCCACGGAACAGCAGATTGGCGCGAAGCACCGGCCGGCGCGCGCCGTCGACCCGGGCCTCCCAGCCCGGATAATAGATGTCGTGCAGCACGAGGACGCCGTGCTCCGCGGTCTCGACCTCCAGGGTGACGGAGTTGCGCCGGTAGCTGACGATCCTCACCTTGCTGGCGGGCTTCCCGGCGGGACGGA
>NZ_SPJX01000317.1 GCF_004458765.1 Microvirga pakistanensis
GCGTGGGCAATGATCTCGGATGGGAAGCGATGGCGCTTGTAGCTGACAGGTTTGATCATGCCGGCCCATCTACACGGCTTGCTCTCATGCCTGAGTTAATGTGACGATGCCTGGACGTGTCCTCTAGCAGTCCTGCACGTGGTCAGCTCAGGAAGTTGGCCAAGTTCGGAGCCCCAGGAGTGCCGAGCACTTCCTCAATCGCTAGTGCAACCGACAGTGCCTGCACATCAGCCCCTTCAGGACAAATGATCTGCAGTCCTATTGGGAGACTCCCAGTCTTCTGCGGCAGAGGGATGCTAACAGCGGGACATGCGAAATAATTCGCAGGCTGCGTATTGCGGGTCATGCCCAGAGCGAGGTCAAGAGCCTTCTGTTCATCATCCAGGTCAGCCACGGAAGGGGGAGGCGTTGCGGTTGTCGGAGTGATCCAACCGTCGAGCCCTGAGAACTTCTCGGATACGCTCTGGCGGGACTTGGTTCGCTTTGCCTCAAGAGCCAGATAATCCGCTGCTGTCACATCAAGGCCAGAGGTTGCACGCTTGGCAACAATCCGATCCATCTGGTCGCGACTGGCAAGGAAGCGATCTCGGCCAAGGGTCGCAATGAGGCAAGCCGGGAGAACAGCGGGGAAATAGCGCTCGCGTTCACTTGCCTCGGGAACAGACACAGGCCTCAACCGGCACCCTGCAGACGACAGGGCTTCCATCGCACCCTTAATTTGCGCTTCGACAACCGGATCAAGGTTATCGAAAAAGTACTCCTGCGGAACACCAAGTCGAAGCGCCTCGACCGGAAGAGGCCGTGCTTCCGGCTCGCCCGTGAGCGCAGCCACAGCAATCGCAGCGTCTCGGGCGTTGCGCGTTAGCAGGCCAGGCGTATCCAAATGAGGAGCCAAGGGGAAGGCCCCATTGGTCGAGAAGAAACCGGGTGTCGTCTTGAACCCAAAGATCCCGTTGAAAGCGGCGGGGACGCGGACCGAGCCGCCCGTATCCGAACCAATGGCGAAAGCACACAGACTGGCGGCAACTGCAACGCCTGAACCGGAGCTCGAGCCTCCAGGCAGGCGTGGCGTTTGGGCATCCCATGGATTGATCGGTGTTCCTTGGGCGCTGGATACCCCGGTAATGCCGAGGGCGAACTCGACAGTCTTGGTCTTCCCAAGGATAACGCATCCTGCTTGACGCAGACTTTTGACCAGGGGGCCTTCTGGTCCAGCGATGTCGTCGATGTTCATTTTGGTGCCCGCTGTCGTGGGCATACCCTTGACAACGAACAGATCCTTCACAGCGACCGGCACTCCCATAAGCGGACCAAGATCCGTGCCGGCCGAATAGAGTGCGTCGATTGCGCGGGCGGTCTCAAGCGCCTGCTCGGCGGCAACATGCTGGAATGCCCCGAGTCGTGGGTCAAGCACTTCGATGCGGGAGAGATAAGCCCGCGTCGCCCGTTCGGATGTTATCTCGCCGGTTCGAAACCGTCGGGCGAAATCAGAGAGCCCTCCCTGACCAACGGGATCATCTTCCAACACGACCATTTAGCGTCCCTCGCAATATTAAAACATGGCCGCTTTCCGCAGCATATTTATGCGAACCATGACGGATGTCATTTCGCGGTGGAGGATAATATCGAGCTAAGCTCTGTCGAGAGAAAAAGTGTTTGGCGGGGCGGGAACGCGCACTAGGTTTAAGCCACTGCAGAATGAGTCTCTTTTTGCAGTGATAGACTTCCTAGCGAAGCAGATAAAAGGGTGAGGAAACATGAGGATTGCTATCGCCGCTGCATTGGCAGCCACTCTGGCTATCGCCGGCGCTCCTGCTCAGGCGCAGGTTGAGGTCGGTGTTATCAACAGCCTTTCAGGTAACTTCGCTGCATTCGGCGAACGCTATCGCACAGGCCTTCAGGTTGCACTTGACGAGATCAATGCAAACGGGGGCATCAAGGGGCAGCAGCTCACCCTAACAATCCAGGACGACCGGTCTGAAGCGAAGAGTGCGCTTGCCGCAGCTGAGAGCTTTGCCAGCAAAGGCGTTCCGCTTGTCATTGGCTCCTATGCGTCCTCAATCACGGGGCCTCTTGCCCAGTTCCTGACCCGCCAGAAAGTGCCGATGATCGTTCTGGGCAGCGCCGACGACAGCATCACGAAGCCGGGTTCGCCGTGGGTGTTCCGCGCCAAGCACAACTCGACGATTGTTGGGAAGGCATATTTCGATTACTTTGATCACCTCAAGAACACAAAGAAAGATGTGCCTCTTGAGACGGTCGCCATGCTGTACGGTAACGGTGCTTGGCCGACCTCACTGGCAAAAGAGGGCAAGCGTCTCGCCTCAGAGCGCGGGTACAAGGTTGTTGGTGACCAATCGTATGATCAGGGAGTCACTGACTTCCGGCCGATCCTCAACCGCTTCCGTGGTGCCAACCCGGATATCCTCTATATCGTGTCCTATGCAGAGGATGGTGTCGCGATCACCCGGCAGATGCGTGAGGTTGGCCTCAACGCCAAGGTCATCGCCATCGATACGTCCGCAGCTCTTCCGAGCTTTGTTCAGCAAGTCGGAAAATCGGCCGACTATGTTGCAACGGCCGTAAGCTGGAGCCAGGACGTGAAGTATCCTGGTGCCCAGGAACTTTATGAACGCCTGAAAGCCAAGGCCGGTGGTGAGCCTTCGTTCTATGAGGCAGAAGGGTACCTCGCGCTCATGGTCGCGGCCGATGCCCTGCGCCGTGCCGACCCCAAGTCGCGTGACTCCGTACGCGAGGCGCTGGCTGCCACCGACATCACGACGCCTGTAACGACGGTGAGCTTTAAGAGTGCTGACGGGTTCCAGGGCCAGAACCCGATCCGAAGCCTTATCTTGCAGATCCAGGACGGCAAGCACGTCACGGTGTTCCCGGATGATCTTGCTGCGAAGCAGCCGCAGCACCCCACGCCAGAATGGTCGACCCGCTAACATAAAGGAGCCGGCGGTACATCCGCCGGCTCCAGCCAGTGCTGCAATCCCATAACAGGGCTGGCTTACCACAACGTATGTTCTTGCGGTGGATGAACGCGTGACAGCAATCAGGGACGAGAATGGCCGGGTTAGATATTTTCCTCCAGAACATTGCTAACGGCGTTCTGATGGGAGGCGTTTATGCCCTCATCGGAATCGGCCTAACCCTTGTGTTCGGGGTCATGCGCACGATCAACTTCGCGCACGGCGATTTCGTCGTGCTGGGCATGTACAGTGCCGTCCTCTTCAACGCTCTGCTCGGATGGGATCCATACCTTTCGCTGCTTCTCGCGATGCCGATCGGCTTCTTTGCTGGGGTCATCGTTGAGCGCTTCATCCTCTCACGCGTCATCGATGCGCCGCCGGAATCGGCGCTTCTGGCGACGCTCGGGATCTCATTGATCATCGGCAACGCGATCCTGCTCACCTTTGGTGGCGAGCCGCGCTCCGTGCAGGTGCCGTATGCCTCATCAACTTTCTCTGTTGCTGGGGTCAACATCTCTATGGTCCTGCTCCTCGCTGGGATCGCTACGGTCATCATGATCGCGGCGCTCTATGCGCTGCTCAACCGGACCGAAGTTGGACGTGCCATCCGCGGCACTGCGGAAAACCGGCTTGGCGCCGAGCTCGTTGGCATCGATACCCGGCGGATCCATAGCATCGTCTTTGGTCTCGGTGTGATGCTGGCCGTCATGGCAGGTGTCACGCTCATCCCGCTTCTGTTCGCAACTCCGACCAACACGGGAGCCGTGTTCACCTTGAAGGCCTTTGTCGTAACGGTCCTTGGTGGGTTGGGGAACGTCGGTGCGGCGATCGCCGGGGGCATTCTGCTGGGCGTCGTCGAGGTTCTGGGCGCCTCCTACTTCATGTCCGAGTACCGGGAGGCTTATGGATTGATCGCGTTCCTGCTGATCCTGCTCTTCCGGCCTGAGGGCCTATTCGGACGGACGGTGAAGCGCGTATGACGAAGCATCTTATTGGACTGGGCGTGCTGCTCGCGGTCGGCATAGCCTACCCGGCCATCTTTCCGAACAATCTGACTATTGCGATCTCTGTCTTGCTGTTCGCCGGCTGGGCGACATCCTGGGACCTGCTCGGCGGATGGAATGGCCAGGTGAGCCTTGGTCACGCCTCGTTCGTAGGCCTCGGAGCCTATCTTGTCGCCATCGGCCAGAGCCAGTTCGGACTTGCGCCATGGTGGACGATGGCCATGGCAGCCGCTGTTGCGGCAGTCCTCGCCTATCTTTGGGGATGGCTGACCTTCAGCCTGCGAGGGCCGTACTTTTCGCTCTCCACCATCGCGGTTGCGGAGATCCTCCGGTTGGTTGCCATCAACGAGGAGTGGTTAACCGGCGGCGCTACGGGCGTGTTCATTGCAACCCTCCCCGAGCCATTTGGGGTCGACCTCTTCTCCAGAACCGCCCAGTTCTATATGGCGCTCGCTTTCGCGGCAGTCGTGATTGCGACCATCATCGTGATCTCTCGGGCCCGGTTTGGCTATCAGCTACGGGCTGTCCGCGAAGACGAGGACTCGGCGATGGCGGCGGGCATCGATCCGACGGCCACGAAGCTGAAGGCGTTTATGCTGTCCGCCGCGCTCACCTCAATTGGCGGCGGAATCTATGGGATCGTACTCGCCTTCATCGAGCCGCACGTCATTTTCGCTCTTCTCCTGTCCGTGCAGATCGCCCTCACAGCCATCATCGGTGGGCGTGGGACGATCTGGGGACCCGCCGTCGGCGCACTCGTGCTGATTGGGGCGGGGGAGATATTCCGCACTACGTTCGCCGAGGCGAACATGCTGATCTACGGAATCCTGATCTTGGTGGTCGTGCTTTTTGTTCCCCGCGGCATCGTCGGGGAGTTAGCCCGCAGACATATTCGGAGGCTCTATGCCAAACGTGCTCAGGGCTGATGGCATTACCGTAAAGTTTGGTGGGGTAACGGCCGTCAACAACGTTTCCCTGTCACTCGGCTCCGGTGAGATCCTTGGGCTGATCGGCCCGAACGGCGCCGGCAAGACCACCCTGTTCAATGCGGTGACGGGCTTTGCCCCCATGCATTCAGGTAGGATAACCTTGCTCGACAAGGACATCACGGCGTTGCCGGCATTTAAGCGGACGCGTTTGGGCTTCGGCCGGACTTTCCAGACCGAACGGCCTTTCGAGGAGCTGACAGTCTTGGAGAATGTGCTCATTGCCGCATTCCTGACAGTCGGACGGCGGAGCGAGGCGGAGCGCCTCGCCATGAGTGTCCTCGAGCAGGTAGGGCTGGCGGATCGCGCTCGCCAGCCCGCACTAGATCTCAACCTCGCGCGCCGACGGAGGCTGGAGTTGGCGAAGGCGCTTGCGGTGAAGCCGAAGGTGATCTTTCTCGACGAGATCATGGCGGGTTTGAATCCTCCAGCGCTGCGGGAGATGATCGCTTTCGTGAGATCATTAAGCGGGCAAGGTCTCGCGGTCCTGATGGTCGAGCACATCATGGAGGCAATCATCGAGTTGTCCGACCATGTCATCGTACTCGCTAGCGGCGAGAAGATCGCGGAGGGAACCCCGCATCAGGTAACGAGAAACGAGCGCGTGATCGAAGCGTATTTGGGGACCGACTGATGGGGCAGGCAATTCTGCAGGTTGACAATGTCGACCTTGGCTACGGCGCGCTGAAGGTCGTGTTTGGTGCGTCCCTACATGTGAATCGCGGCGAGTTGGTCGGCCTCGTCGGAGGAAACGGTAGCGGCAAGTCGACGATCCTAAGGGCGATCTCAGGCATGATTGCTCCGTGGAGTGGACGCATCCTGTTCGATGGCGAGGAGCTCAAGGGAGCAAGACCTCACCAGATGGCTCGTAAAGGATTGGCCCACGTGCCTATGGGTCGTCAGTTGTTTCCGAACATGACCGTGCGGGAAAATCTCATGCTGGGCGCCTATCTGCCGGAAGCAAAGGCTGCCCGGGACGAAAATATGGCGAAGGTTGAAACGCTTTTCCCGGACCTTGTTCGCTACGCCAACGCGATGGCTGGTCAGTTATCGGGTGGCCAGCAGCAGATGGTGGCTATTGCGCGCGCTCTTATGCTCGGACCCAAGATGCTCATCATGGACGAGCCAAGTCTCGGTTTGTCGCCGCTTCTCGTCAAAGAAGTGATGGCAGCGATCAGGCGGGTCGCCGAGACTGGTCTTCCAATCCTGCTGGTAGAGCAGAATGTGAAGCAGGTGCTCGCTGTCAGTCATCGCGTTTACGTGCTCGAGAATGGCAAACAGGTGCTCGATGGCCCATCAGAGGAGTTACAGGGGCATCCGATGATCCGTAAGGCTTATCTCGGCCTGTAATCTGTGAGTGTTACGCACAAGAGCTACAGGCAGTGGAGAATAGTTCGACTGTATATGAGCATCTCAGGAACGTATTGATGCTTGGTTGAGAGGGTTCATTCTCCAGGAGCTTTCAGAACGACCTTCTTTAGCGGGCCAGGTATGAGCGAGAGATGGCGTCCCCTGTATTGTGGGAATCTCGCTTTTGTTGCACCCAGAACCTTTTAGTCTGTTCTGCTCATATCGAAACTTCGACTGGCGTAGTCGGATATCCAGCTTTCATCGCGAAAGTTGCCCCAGCAATCTCCTCACAGTGCGATAACGTTACTATGTTTAGGCGGTCTTATCATTATATATCAATATCGGGCGAAATTTGCGATTGACGTTACGGCTTAGGTCGTAAAAGGATCAACAAAATTTCAGGACGGCTAATCTTTGTTGTCTGGTCGCTGAAACGGTTCGGACGGCGCGAATGAGACAACGCTGGCCTAACAAAGGGTAGGGAGGATCACCAATGTATTCCAAATTCGCTCTTGCGCTTGGCACGGCGCTGCTGACCCTCGTCGGGGCGGCGCAGGCCCAAGAGGCCGTTGAGATTGGCGTCGTCGTCGAGCTTTCCGGTGCTGGCGCACCGGCGGGCACTAACTGGCGTGACGGCATCAGGATCGCCGTGGACGAGATCAATGCGGAAGGCGGCATTCTCGGCAAGCCGGTCAAGGTCACCGAGTACGACACGCAGACCGATCCGCAGATATCGCGTGCGCTGGTGCAGAAGGCGATCGATGGGCGCGCCTACGCGATCTGGGGCACGATCTACTCCGGCTCAACGCTGGTCAACATGCTAGTAGCGCAGCAGAACAGCGTGCCGCAATTCGTCGGTTCTGAGGCGCCTACAATCGTCGAGAAAGGCAACCCGTTCGTCTTCCGTACCTCCTCCGGCGCTCAGAAGGGTGTCCCGGCCCTGGTGCCCTACTTCAAGGACACGTTGAAGGCCAAAAAGGTTGGCGTCGCCTGGGTTAACAACGAGTTCGGTCGCGGCGGGCGCAACGTGTTTATCGCCGAAATGAAGAAGGCTGGGATCGAGGTTGTCGCCGACGTGCCATCCGAGCAGGCGCAGACCGACTATGCGTCGGACGTCTCCAAGCTGAAGCAGTCGGGTGCCGACGCTGTGTTCGTCTATATGAACCAAGAGGAGTCCGCCCGTTTCCTGATCGAGGCGAAGAAGCAGGGCCTCTCCATGCCGCTCATTGGCGAGGTAACGCTGACGGAGGCCAAGGTGATTGAGCTTGCCGGCCCTGCGGCTGAGGGTGCCATCGCTCACGTCGGCATCACGGCCACTGCCGATCAGGTCGAAGGGATTGCGGCCTTCAGAGAGAAGTTCGTGAAGACCTTTAAGCGAGTTCCGACCCACGATGCGATCAAGGGCTATATCGGAGCCTGGACAACCAAGTACGTGACCGAACTCGTCGGCAAGTTTGATGGCGAGGCCTTCTCGGAGAAGATGCACGGCTTGTGCCTGCCAGCCACTAAGTATCCGAGGATCCTGCTCGATACCTGCTGGGACAACCGCGGTGAGATGTCCCGTCCGAGCTTCATGGTGCAGGTCCGCAATGGCTCGCCGGTCGTGATCGGCACCGTTCCGGCCAACTGATCACTAGCGCATCATCGGGAAAGTAGAGGCTTTTCTTCCCTGAACGTTGCACCGCTCCCAAGGGGGCATTGGGCTTAGAATGTGGGCTCCACCTTTAGGTTCGATGCTCTCGTACCGGCCGCGCCGGTCGCCACAGCCTTCAGGCAAAAACAAATGATGTCCCAGTTCCTGCAGGTACTGTTGTCCGGTCTCGCGACTGGATCTATCTACGCGCTTGTGGCGATCGGCTTTGCGCTGGTCTGGCAGGCCGCCCAGACGATCAACTTCGCCCAGGGCGAGTTCGTCATGCTTCCGGCGTTCCTGGTCTTGGTCGGCCTTAACTACTTCGATCTGCCGCTCTGGGGCGCGCTGCTGTTCGGCCTCGGCATGTCGGTCCTCATACTGGGAGCAGCATTCAAGAAGCTGGTCGTGGAGCCTATCCTGCCGCATGGCGGCATCACACTCGTCATTGCCACGATCGCGCTCGGCATTCTAATCAGGGAGAGCGTGAAGGAGTTCTACAGCGCTGAGGGGCAGCCCTTCCCATCCGTGCTCCCCAGCGACCCGATTAACATCTTCGGCGCGGTCGTCTCACTGCAGGACATCCTGAACCTCCTTCTCTCGTTGGGCATCGTTGTCCTGCTGACGCTCTTCCTCAATCGCACCCGAACCGGCCGCTGTATGCAGGCAACCGCACAGAATCCGGCTGTGGCTGAGATCCTAGGCGTCGATGTGAAGAGAATGGTCCTCTATACGTTCCTGATCAACGCAGCGCTCGCGGCGCTCGCCTCCTTCCTCATCACGCCAGTCTATCTCGCCAAATTCTCCAATGGCGAAACCCTTGGCCTCATCGCCTTCATCGCAGCCATTGTCGGCGGGTTCAACCAGATCCGCGGCGCGCTGGTGGGGGGCTTGCTGATCGGCGTCCTGGACAACCTGGTGGCTACCTACGTCACTGCCGAATACCGCGCTGCGCTGCCGCTGATCCTTCTGATCCTCATCATTCTGGTCCGACCGCAGGGCATTCTGGGCACGCCTGAGGGGAGGGCTGTCTGATGGCCGCCTGGCTTCGCCGCATCCTGATCCTGGCACTGATCGCGCTCGCGATCGCCGCGCCCCTCGGACAGGGCAACTACATCATCTACGTATTGACCTCTTGGCTGATCTTCTCGATCGCCGCGATGGGTCTCAACCTGACGCTGGGCTATGCCGGCCAGATCTCGCTGGCGCAGGCTTCCTTCATGGCTATCGGGGCCTATACGACGGCGCTCCTCACGCTTGCAGGCTGGCATTGGCTTGCGGCCATGCCGCTCGGCGTGCTGGCCTGTTTCGTCATCGGGTTCGGGCTGGGCTATCCGGCTCTGCGCGTGAAGGGTCATTTCCTTGCCTTCGTGACGCTCGCGTTCAACACGCTGGTCTTCCTCGTGCTGCGCAACGAGGAGTGGTTGACAGGTGGGACCTACGGGCTCGTCGGCATTCCACGGCCAAACCTCGGTCTTTTTTCGACGATGCGGTCGCTGCCCTTCTACTACTTCACGCTGGTGGTGACGATCATCGCCGCACTTGCGATGTGGGGCATCGTGCGCTCGCCCTGGGGCCGCGCCTTCAGAGCGCTGCGCGAGAACCCGATCCGAGCCGAGAGCTTAGGGGTTGACACCCGCCGCATCACACTTCTGGCTTTCGCTATCGGTTCCATGTACGGCGGGCTTGCCGGGGCACTGATTGCATCGCTCGTGCAGTTTATCGAGCCGGGCTCCTTCGGGCTCGCCCATTCGCTGCGCATCCTACTGATGGTCGCGGTCGGTGGTGCGGGCTATTTCTTCGGCCCATTCCTAGGCGCGGGCGTCGTGATCCTGTTGCCCGAGATCCTCCGCTTCACCGAAGGCTACTATCTCATCATCTACGCGGTACTCGTGATCGTCATGCTCATCTTCGTTCCGACAGGCATGATCGGCGTCTGGGGCCGCATCCGCGACCGATTCATCGCGCGGCCTGTCGCCCGCGCTGATCTCCAGCAAGGGGCGCAGCTCAAATGAGCCAGCCAGTCCTTTCTGTCCGCAGCATCGAGAAGAGCTTCGGGGGCATCAAGGCCGTCAGGGGTGTGTCCTTCGATGTGCACAAGGGCGAGATTCTTGGCCTGATTGGGCCGAACGGCTCCGGCAAATCGACGCTCTTCAACTGCATCCTCGGTCAGCTCGAACCTGATGCAGGCCAGGTCCACGTCAACGGCCGCGATGTTTCCGGCCTACGGCCATCGAAGCTGAACAGGCTCGGCGTCGGCCGCACCTTCCAGCAGCTCTCTGTTTTCCCGAAGATGAGCGTGTTCGACAACATCGTCCTAGCGGGGCAGGAGCATCGCGGCACAATGCTGTCCCGACTCTTTGGCCCCTCTGATGCTGGCCTCGCGGCAGACGCTGAGAGGATGATTTCGTTCTTTCGACTGAACCATTTGCGCGGCACGCTGGCGGGCTCGCTGTCTTACGGTCAGCAAAAGCTGCTGGATGCTGCTATGGCTTTCATGGCGGGTCCAGCCCTCGTGCTGCTCGACGAGCCGGCGGGCGGCGTGAACCTAACGATGCTCGCACACCTGAGGGAGCGACTCGCCGCGTACAATGCCGAGCATGGTACGACATTCGTGGTGATTGAGCATAATATGGAGTTCGTGATGAGCCTCTGCACCCGGGTGATCGTGCTCGCCGAAGGTGCTATCATCGCCGAGGGCACACCAGACGAGATTCGGTCGAACCAAACTGTAATCGATGCCTATCTCGGTGGCTGACTGATGCTTGAACTGCGCAACGTCCATGGCGGCTACGGTAAGATTACGATTCTGAACGGCGTCTCGTTCAGAATCCCGAAGGCGTCGATCACCACAATGATCGGTCCCAACGGTGCGGGTAAGTCCACCGTGTTCAAGGCGATCTTCGGCCTGCTGCAGATCCACTCGGGCCAGATCCTTCTGGACGACCAAGAGGTTACGGGCCAGACGCCGCGCCAGATGATCGCCCATGGTGTGACCTATGTTCCGCAGGGCCGCAATGTGGTGCCGCAACTTTCAGTTTATCACAACCTCGAGCTTGGTGGGATCACCGCGTCCGACCAAGCCAAGGTGCGCCAGCGCATCGAAGCGGTGATGGACCAGTTCCCGATGCTGCGGGAGTTCAGGAATCGTAAGGCGATCGAGCTTTCCGGCGGTCAGCAGAAGCAGCTCGAGGTGGCCCGCTCGCTTCTGCTCGACCCTAAGTTGGTGCTCATCGATGAGCCCTCTATCGGCCTGTCGCCGAACATGGTGCGGGAGGTCTTCCAAACCCTGATCCGCTTGCGCGACAGCGGCGTGACGATCCTGATGGTGGAGCAGAACGCCAAAGCCGCGCTCACGCTATCAGATTATGGCTTGGTGCTTGAGCTTGGCCAGACCCGCATGCACGACGATGCCAAGAAGTTGCTAATCGATCCGCGCGTTGGTCAGCTTTTCCTCGGCGGCCACGTGCATGAGGACGCAGTGGTCGATGCTCGTTGAGGCGATAGGAGGCCACAATGTGCGCACATTCGATCACATCGGAGCGGTGATTGAGGGAGAGTAGAGGACGCTCCACTCCATCGTCCGAGCACTGGGCTACGACGATCCTCGCTATTACATTACGACATATGCTAATCCTCGAATGAGTGCGAGGGGAGACGTCCTGTCGGTTCTTGTCTGCGATGCGAATTGAGGGTGATCGGCAGCTTTCAGTGCTCTGGGGGCTGGGACGAGCAATTGGGCTGTACAGTAGCTTTCAAGGAGCTTCTTGACGCTTTGTAGCTGGGGGTTGCCCTATCGGAGCCAATCCGACGTCCTTTGTTCGAAGGTCTGGTATAAGCGGGAGACCTGACGTTCCCCGTACCGTTGGAATTTCGTGCTTTGACCCACTCCGGACCTTCCCGGATTCAGTTCTCCCGTCCGAGTCCATGTTCCACAAGCCTCCGTTCTGCGAAATCCCGCTGTAGACCCTCGATAGAGATGTCACCGCTCTGCTCGTTACAAATGTCACCTCCTCACGGTGTCGTTTGCAGCAGAGAGCTTCGTTTCTATGGTGGTCCTTGCCATGAGCCGTCCCGAGATTGATCGGATGCATGTTCTGCGCGACGTGATGGCAGAGCGCATCACCATTCATCAGGCTGCCCAGCTCCTGCGGCTCACCCGCCGGCAGGTCTTCCGCCTCCTCAAGGCCTACCGGGCTCATGGTCCCAAAGCCCTCGTGCCCACCCGTCGTGACAAACCCAGCAACCGTTCCTATCCGGCGGCGCTGCGAACCGAGGTACTGGCGCTCATCAAAGCCAACGATGCCGATTTCGGTCCGACATTAGCCTGTGAGAAGCTGGCCGAACGGCATGGGATTCGTCTGAGCGTCGAGACGGTCCGGCGCTGGATGCTGGCCGAGGGCCTCTGACAGGATCGCAAGCAGCGGCTCAAACCGGTGCATCAGCCCCGGCATCGCCGGGATTGTCTGGGCGAACTCGTCCAGATTGATGGCTCGCAGCACTGGTGGCTCGAGGAGCATGGTCCCAAGTGCACCCTGCTGGTCTTCATCGATGACGCCACCAGCCGCCTGATGCACCTGCGGTTTGTCGAGACCGAGTCCACCTTCGACTATTTTGCCGCGGCGCGGGTCTATCTGGAGCGCTATGGCAAGCCGGTCGCGTTCTACTCGGACAAGCACGCCGTGTTCCGGGTCAATAGCAGAAGGGCGACGGGATGTGACGGCATGACCCAGTTCGGCAGGGCTCTGCACCAGCTCAACATCGACATCATCTGCGCCAACTCGCCCCAAGCCAAGGGACGGGTGGAACGCGCCAACGGCACCCTACAGGACCGGCTGGTCAAGGAGCTGCGCCTGGAAGGGATCTCGTCGATTGAGGCTGCCAACGCATTCCTGCCTGGGTTCATGGACGACTATAACCGCCGCTTCGCCAAGGTGGCGTTCAGTGACAAAGACCTGCACCGGCCGTTGAACGAGCACGATGATCTGGACGACACCTTCGCCTGGCAGGAGGAGCGGACCGTCACCAAAGACCTGACGCTGCAATACGACCAGGTGCTGTTCCTGTTGGAGCCGAATGCCATCACCCGTTCTCTCGCTCGTCAGCGGGTGATGATTTACGACTATCCGGATGGCCGGTTTGCCATCAAGCACCAGGGCCGTGAGTTGCCCTACCGGACCTTTGATCGCCGCCCGCAGGTGAGCCAGGGGCGATCGTCGAGAACAAGCGGCCCGGCCCGGCGCTGGCCTACATTGCCGAGCGGCAGAAGGATCTCGACATGAGCCGCAGCAAGAGCGCCCCTCGCCGTCGCAGGCAGGCCAAGAACCTGTTCAAGGTCGGCTGAGCTTTGGTATGCCTTCTCACCTTTCAAAGGTGTTGCGAGCTGCGTGGCAATGACCCCCAAAAGCTCAGGGTGATGGCACAAATCAGAATCATGACCCCGCAGCCAAAGTACAGGTCGGCTTCCCTGGCCGCAGGAGCCAAGGTCGGCAGGAGAAAGATCAGTCCGCCCCATGCGCTCGTGATGAGCGTTGTGAATGCCTGGGTCCGGCCGATCATCGCATTGTCCACCACCAGAAGCAGATAGGCATGGGCCAGCGCCCGGGAGATGCTCCACAACATGCCGGCAAGGGCATAGACGACGATGGCCCCCCAATCTGTCGTGGTGAGCGAGAATGCGACTAGGGCAAACCCGGCCGTGGCAAGCACCGCCAGAGTACGCTCCTGGAGCAACCTGGAGATCCGTCCGGTCGAAGCCACCATCACCGATACGGCTCCCGCAATGGCCGCCGTCATCTCGAGCGTTCCGAACAGTGCGCTGCCGCCTTGAAGGCTGCGGGCCACAAATCCAGGCAGCAGCAGGTTGGTGACCTGCACAACCGAGTACGCTAGGCCAACAGTGATCGCGGCGATCATGCACGCCGGGTGTGCGATCAGGTACCGCAGTGCCTTGAGGTTCGAGGCCAACAGGCCCTGTCGCACGGACGTCCCGGTGGCAACGGTCGTTGTCGGCATGTGTCGCAGAAGCAGGATGCAAGCACTGCCGACGACCGCGAAGCTGATTGCGGTTGGGCTGGCCCCTATTTGGTGAATGGCAAGTCCCGCAATTCCTGTTCCGAATGCGATCCCAACCTGTCGGGCAACGGACAACCGGAGAACGAAGCTGGTGCGGCGCCCCGCCGGGATGAGTTCCTGGAGAATGCCGCTTAACGATCCCGAGAGGACGGCAAAGCCGAATGAGCCCATGGCTGCGGCGACCACCAGCGCAGCCGACGCCTGGACTTCCGGCAGGAACAACGCTGCGGCAGTGACAGCCATGCCCAAGGATCGGATGGCCTGCCCGACCATCGCCATGTGGTTCCGGTTGCTGCGGTCAACGAGGTGTCCTGCCAAGGGAGCCAGCGCCACGCCGGACAGGCTTGAGGCCAGGAGAAACCATCCCACCAGTCGTGAGCCCCCTACCTGGAATGCCATCCATGCCGGCAGGACGATTCCGACACCCACCAGAGTGAACGATAGGAACGTGAAGAGGGCATAGGCGCGGGTGGCGTTCAGAAGAGGCATCCGTATTCCTTCAACCATACGCGGGATCATCTCCCGATCAACGGCGTGGAGCAATCATGGGGTGAAGGGATCGGATCGGCAGAGAAGCGGCCGACCCGAAGCTATCCTCGCGCAGAGACTGGGCCCCCCACATCCAGGTCTCTGGTTGCATGCTCAGGAGCGGCGGCGCATCGGATACAATCACGAGTGCTGATGCAATCGGCTCTAGGCTCCCTCATGTTGCCAGCCTGATCAGAGCGGCTGCGCGAAAGCTCAAGGGTGACATCTCTAACGAGCACAATCGGTGACTTGTCTAATGAGCGCTGACACCCGCTCCCATTGCTTGACTTGCGGAACTCTCCTAGGGTTTGTCTCTCACGAGCCCTCCTCTAAGGGCCCCGGCCGCCCCATGGCACATGTCATTCTCTTTCACTCCATGCAGCGGTGAGATCACGCCGTTCGCTGAACCAGAATTCGACCGTATCGCCATTGCTGTCGATTGCTCGGTAAAGATACATCCAACGCCCGCGGACCTTGATGTATGTCTCGTCGATGTGCCACTTGCTGGCGACAAGTCTCTTGCGTGAGTTGAAGCGCTTCAGCAATTCGGGCGAGTACCGGATAACCTACCGGTGAATGGTTGCGTGATCGACGGAGACACCGCGCTCTGCCACCATCTCCTCCAAATTTCGGAGGCTGAGGTTGTAAGCCAGATACCAACGGATGCAGAGCAGGATCACGGTTCGATTAAAAGCCTGCCCTTGAACATCCTGTCCCCGCTGCTGTGACGGCAGCCACCCTAGCGGAAACTATGAAACAAAAGGTTTGCGACGGAACCTTTGAACATCATAAACCTCCGGAGCCGCCCGGAAGCATAGACCAAACTGAGTTACCGAACTGTTTGCGACAGTTCCCTCAGTGCCATCAAGGCGGTCGCCCGGATGTGATGCTGCTCGATCTTAGCCTTCCAGGCCGCAACGGCATGGATCGACTAACCGAGCTCCAGGGCAAGGATGCGGCCGTCCCGATCCTGGTGTTGTCGAGCTGCCGCCATATTATCGACGGGAAGTGTCTTTGCCGATCTTGTGACCGCCGCGCGCTACGCTCCTGCCCTCACCCGATGAGCGATGAGGATGGGCCAAAGACGGCTGGCGTGCCGCCCGTATGGACGATGCATGCCGCCTCATGGCCGGGAATATCCCCGCGATCGACGCAGCTGAGCAGCCCCGCGAAGGTTTTCGCCACGTAGGTCTGCTCGAGCACGAGAGCCTCAAGGCGCGCGAAGAGACGACTGGCCTCGATAGACGCATCCGTCGGGCTGCCGTATCCCGCGCCCAGTTGATCCATGTGAATGCGCAAGCATCCCAGTATGTCGTGCGCGGGCTCGAACCCTGTCAACCGGCAAAGATCCGCAATGATGGCCCCGATCCGCGCTGCGAGTTCATCCGCTTCATATTCGACGCTGATGAGATGAAAGGTCCATGGCAGGTCGAGCATGGCTGCGCCCAGGACAATTCCTGCCTCCGTGATGCCCATGGAGCCCGGGAGAACGATGTGGCGCAGGTCGAGACCAATGGCGACGGCCTGCTCGTGGAGTTCCCGAGCGGCGCGGACATAGCCTAGCGCGCCGATCACCGGATCTCCCACCAGATAGGGACGACGCCCGGCAGCTGCGAGTTCCGCGACGGCTTTGGCTGCAAGCCTCGCGCGCTCTGTTTCGTCCACGTTGCCCAGGTGGCGGATGCGCGCTCCCATCATTTCGGTCAGCAGGCGATTACTGTGCGCGGGCGAGGATTCCGGACCGGCATAGAGCACCAAGCATTCCAGCCCCAACTTCGCCGCGGCCGCCGCCGTCAGCCTGATCTGGTTCGATGCGGCCGCGCCTGCAATCACCAGCAGGTCGCTGTTCCGCTCCAGCGCTTGGCCGACCCAGAATTCGAGATTGCGCACCTTGTTGCCGCCCAAGCCGAGGGACATGCAATCGTCGCGCTTGACCCAGAGCTGCGGATGTCCGGCATGGGCGCCAGCCCGCGCCATAGGCTCAAGGGGCGTCGACGCCGGGAGGAGTGATACGCGTGGGAAGGCGTCCAGCATCCGGTCAATCCAGATCGACGATCCGGGCCGCGCCAACGCGGCGCTCGGCCCAGCGAGCGAACCGCAGGACGGGATAGCAGTACAGGAAGTAGATGAATGCAATGAGTCCGTAGATGAACAGAACGTCCCTGGGGAAGCGCAGGATCGATACCTCGCCCTGACGGGTCAGTTCCGAGATGCCCACGACGGATAGGATTGCAGTGCTCTTGATGATCATCACGTAGACGCCGCTCATCGGCGGCACGGTCAGCTTCAGCGCCTGCGGGATGACGACGTACCAGAGGCGCTGCAGGCGGTTCATGCCGAGCGCGGTCGCCGCCTCCGACTGACCGCGTGGCACGGCCTCGATGGCGCCCTTCACGATCTCGGCCACATAGCTCGACGTGTAGACCGAGAGGGCCACGAAGGCTGCGGTGCGCGAATCCCAGCTGAGCCATGAAACACCCGTGTTCGGCAGCACGAAGTAAAAGACATAGAGCTGAACGAGGAACGGTGTTCCGCGCAAAACGTGGATGTAGAGGCCGAAAAGCCCAGTCAGGACAGGCACGCGTTGGCTGCGCACAAGGCCGATCACGGCCCCTATCAGCGAGCCGGCGACAATGGCCACGAGGGAGACGTAGAGCGTCTCCAGAAAGCCCTTCCATAGGAACGGCAGCAAGGACGAGGTGATGGACCAGTAGCGTTCGAGCATCGCATTAGCCCTGCGCGTTCCAGGCGGGGCCGGCGAGCCATTGCTTCACACCGCGGGAGAGGAGGAGGATCAGGAGATAGATCAGCAGGTAGCCGAGAGCGATGGTGAGGAAGCTCTCGTTGGGTCGCACCCGCTCGCTGTTCAGGAGAATGCCGGCGCTCGTGAACTCGAATACCGTGATGATCGACAAGAGCGACGTGTCCTTGATGAGAACCGCCGTCTGGCCGATCAGGGGAGGAAGCGTGTTGGCAAAGGCCTGCGGAAGGACCACATGGCGCATACGCTGGCCGTAGTTCATTCCTACAGCCTTGGCGCCCTCGATCTGGCCGTGAGGTACGGATTCGATGCCTGCGCGGATGATCTCGCCCATATAGGGAGCGCTGTTCAGGGTCAGGGCGGCGATCCCGAAATACATGTCGTTCCAGCTCTTCGCGAAAGGCAGAAGGGCCGGGAGGCCGTAGTAGACGAGATAGATCTGGACCAGGAGCGGAGTCGCGCGAACGAAGGCCACATAGCCCTCGACCGGTTTGCGAAGACCCGTGCGGTTCGACAGGAGCGCGAGGGCAACGAACGTGCCAAGCAGAAGGGAGAGGACGAGGCTCACCCCGGCAGCCGTCAACGTGTTGCTCAGCCCCTCTGCGAAGCGGCCGAGATACTGCGCCACGATGCGGTAATTGTAATATTCGAGGAGCCAGGTCATCACTGCCTTGGGAATTCTTGTGCGAGGAGTGCAGCCGGCCTGAAGGCCGGCTGCCGGCAGATGAGCCGCTTACTTGTGGTCCTTTTCCCAGTCGCTGGAGTTCCACCAATAGTTCACCTGGTTTTCGAGACGGCGGTCGGCCGTAATCAGCTCCACATAGTTGTCGAGCCAGAGCTTCAGGTGGAAGGCATTGGCCTGGGTGGCGAAAGCGAGGGGCTCGCGGGTGATGACGCCCTCGAGGATCTTCAGGTTGCCGAACTCGCGCACGAAGTTAGTGACGTTGCCGAGGTCCGACACCGCGCCGTCGAGACGGCCGCTGGAGAGGGCCTGAGCCACGGCCGCCGTTCCGCCGGCGAATTCCTTGAGGTTCGCCTTGGGCATGAACTTCTTCACGGCATCGCCATAGGAGCTGGCCTGGGTAGCACCGATGTTGAGGCCTTCCTTGTTGATGTCTTGCCAGGTTTTGTACGGCGCATCCTTGGCAACCACCGCGACCGTTTCCTGATAGAACATGGGGCGGGAGAACAGGAGCTGCGCGGCGCGCTGGGGCGTCGGAGTCATGTCGGCGGCGATCATATCGACCTTGCCGGACAGGAGCGCCGGAATCAGGCCTTTCCAGTCGTAGTCCTGGAACGTGACCTTCACGCCGAGATCCGCCGCCATCATCTTGGCAAGCTCGACCGCTAGACCGGTTCTCTCTCCGTTCTTATCGACGAAGCTGACCGGGGCACCCTGCGTCTGAACGGCGACACGAAGCTCGCCGCGCTTCAGGATATCGTCCATCTCGTCCGCTTGAGCGGCGCTGGCGAAACCCAGGCAAGCCGTTACGGCAGCCATGATCAAGTTGCGTAGTTTCATCATGTGGTCTCCCTCTGTCAGTCGTAGGGCGTGTTCCTCCGGAGCCGCGGCTCAGAGGATCTGGTCTAGAAACGCCCGGGTTCTTTCGTGGGACGGCGACGCGAAGAAGGAGCCGGGCTCTCCTTCTTCAACAATCCGTCCCTCATCCATGAAGACGATGCGATCCGCGACTTCGCGGGCGAAGCCCATTTCGTGGGTCACCACTGCCATTGTCATGCCGTCGTCCGCGAGCTTGCGCATGAGATCCAGAATGCCGCCGACCATTTCCGGGTCGAGGGCTGAGGTCGCCTCGTCGAACAACATGATCTTCGGATCCATGGCGAGCGCGCGCGCAATCGCGACGCGCTGTTGCTGGCCGCCGGACAATTGGCTCGGGTAGTGACTGGCGCGATCCGCGATGCCGACCTTCGCCAGCAGGTCACGGGCGCGCGCGACCGCCTCCTCGCGAGAGCGCTTGCGCACGACTACCTGGGGTAGAACGACGTTGTCGAGCGCCGTCTTGTGCTGGAACAGGTTGAAGTGCTGGAACACCATGCCGATCTCGGCCCGCAGGCGGTTGAGATCCGTCTTCTTGTCGCTCAGCGAAACACCATCGATGATGATGCGGCCGCTGTCGAAACTCTCCAAGGCGTTCAGGGTGCGCAGCAGTGTGCTCTTGCCGGAGCCAGACGGGCCAATGATGACGAGCACCTGTCCCGGCTCGATGGACAGCGACACCTTGTCGAGGGCGCGATGCTCGCCACGCCCGTGAGCCTGGCGAAACGTCTTGGAAACTTGGTCGACGACGACAATGGGGTTGGCGGCCATCATGCTACTTTCAGGTCAATCGGGAGTTGGCCGGCGAATGCGACGGCCGCCGCCCCGGTGAGGGTGATGCTCTCATCGTCATGAACCTCGATGCGCAATTGTCCTCCCGGCATATCGACTGTCATCCGGCTCTCGCGCGTGAGCCCGCGGCGCCGGGCCGCGAGCGCGGCGGCGCAAGCTCCGCTGCCGCAGGCGCGGGTCAGGATGCCCGGACGCTCCCACACCACCAACCGGATTAGGTCCGGGGCGGCCATTTCGGCAACGCCCACATTGGCCCCCTCCGGGAGCATGGGATGGTTCTGGATTGCGGGAGCCCAGCGCGGCACGTCGACCGCATCCCGGCTCTCGACGAAGCAGACGAGGTGTGGGTTGCCGACATTCACCGCCGTGGGATGCGCGAGAGGGCCTGAGACGAGATGGAGCGCGAGGGTGTCGGCCGCGGATGCAAGAGGGATGCTGGGCCAATCCCAGCGGGGCGCGGCCAGTCGCAGGGAGACGTCGCGCTCGCCCGCCCGCCCGGCCTCCACGAGACCTCCCAGGGTTTCCAGGACGAGGCGATCGCTGCCGCTCTCGCGCAGCAGAAGCCACGCGACGCACCGGGTCGCATTCAGGCATGTCTGAGCTTCGGCGCCATCGACGTTGTAGATCCGCATGCGGTCATTGGCTCCGGGTACCGTAGCCGGTTCGATCACCAGCAACTGGTCCCCGCCGACGCCGACATGCCGGTCACAGATCCATCGGATTTCATCCGGCAGGGGCCGGAACGGCTCGCTGCGAGCATCGACGACGACGAAATCGTTGCCAAGACCGTGCATTTTCAAGAACGGGCGTCCACAGGGGAAGATAGCGGTCAAGGCAATATACTACATGCAAGGGATGGCGGAAGCCCAGCCCGTCTCCGACAGGAGGTCGAACACTGGTTTCCGTCCTCGGGCAAGTCAAGGTGGGGCTTCCTCTTGCAGCTTAGACAATAGTCGGCCTCATTCGGGAAGGGTGCCGGTCAGGCCGTTGGCCGGTGGCGCGGGTCAACGGCTCTTCGCTGAGCCTCGTTCCCCACGCTCATGACGGTCACTGCAGTCACCGCGTCCGCCGTCGCATCTCGGCCTCGTCGGAGCTTTCAGCTCCTGATTGGTGAGCATTCTTCTACGCAAAACCTGGCCCACTTTAGCGTTCAGTGCTCTAGAGCGGATTCGATTTAGGTGAACTCGTATCCGCAGTTACTGAGATAGTTCTGGCACTCCTCGGCGGGGAAGCGATCGAGCAGTTCTCCGATAGTGCTCCAGAGTACCT
>NZ_SPJX01000333.1 GCF_004458765.1 Microvirga pakistanensis
CTGCAGCTCCTTGCCGGTCAGACCGAAGTTCAGATAGCGCTCAAGATAAAGCGCCGTCATGCCGGGATTGTCCGGGTTGTCAAACCAGAGCCGGGAGCGAAGCTGATCGGGAGAGCGGCGATGGGGCCTGTCAGCCATTCTTGGATCCTCTCAGATGTGTCAGGCGCTGCGGCCATATGTGGTGCAGAGCCGATTCCGCGTCCAATGAATGCAGCGGAATCTGCCTGCGTTTTTCGAATCTTTCGGCAAGCACTCGAAAGCGAAATGGCTCGCAACGCAAGGCGACTTTGGATTAATCATACAAATCAATGCGTGAAACATTACTACGGGCGGCTGTGCCGGGGTTCACCTCGACCCCGGTTCCGGACCACATTCCTGGAATATGGTCTCCAATCAAGCACCTGGGCTTGGCGGCAGGTCAGCCCAGGGCGCTCGCCGTCTCGTCGATCTGGGTCCGGGTCGCCGGATCCAGATCAAGGGCCTCGGCTAGCTGGTGAAGGAATTCACGCTCCTGAATCGTGTCGGGATCGATCGCGATGCGGGCAGCCGCATACACCTGTGCGGCCTTCTCGGGGTCGTTGACGTTGGCGGCCAGCTCCTCCACGTCCGCGGGCGACGCCATCTCCCGCTCCAGCCAGCGACTGGCCTGGGGATCGATGCCGGCCTCGACAAGCCCTTTGACGATGCGAGCGCGCTCGGCCTCGTCGATCCTGCCGTCGGATGCCGCGGCGGCGACCATGGTTCTCAGGAAGAGCAGGGCGTCGTCCTCGGTCTGCGAAACGGGATGGAAGCGCGACGTCTCGGGAAGGCTGAGCGCTGCTTGGGCCACGGCCCCGCCATCGGCCCTGTCGCCCTCGCCCGGGGCATGACCTTCAGGCTGAGCAGCGACCACGCTGCCTTGCTGCTTCTGATATGCCCGGTAGGCCAGCCCCCCGATGACCGCCAGACCACCGAGCTTCACGAGATTGCCCGTGAGCTTGCCCTTCTTGCGCCGCCCGAACAGGAGACCAGCCAGGCCGATGAGGGCCGCCTGAGCCACGCCCGGATGCTGAGCCGCCAGATCCTTCGCCTTTTGCAGGAGTTGATCGGGCGATTGACCGGTAAGCTGCGTCAGGCTTCTCTCCGGCGGTTTCTGCCCTGCGTCCCGGATGACGGAGGAGCCCTGGCGTCCCTGATCCGGCTCGGCGCGGCCGATCGCCCCGACGAACGCGTCCAACAGCTTTCTGTAGTCGACCATGGGCTCCTCCTGCCGGTTCAATGCCAAAGCAAGAACACAACGGAGGTCTCGGAGAATGGTTCAGGTTTCTCGGCGCAAGGGGGCTGCGTCGGCGGCAAGACGCCCGATCTCGGCGAGGTCTCCGTTCTTCATCGCCGCGGCGGGCGTCACCCACGTGCCGCCCACACAGGCAACGTTCGGGAGAGAGAGATAAGAGGCTGCGCTCGTGCGGTCGATGCCGCCGGTGGGGCAGAACACGAGATCCGGGAGAGGCCCATGGATCGATTTCAGCCAAGCCGGGCCGCCGGATGCCGCGGCCGGGAAGAATTTCAGAGCCCGGAAGCCCATTTCGGCCAGAGTCATGGCCTCCGACACGGTGGCGCAGCCGGGCATGGCAGGGATCTCCGCCTCGCGCAGGTGCTCCGCCAGCTTCAGCGAGGTTCCCGGAGTGACGATGAACTTGGCTCCTGCATCGACAACTTCTTCGATCTGAGTTCTCGACAGCACGGTGCCGGCCGCAACGACCGCTTCGGGAACGGCCTTCGCAATGGCGCTGATCGCATCCAGTGCGGCCGGCGTCCTGAGTGTCACCTCGATGACGGGCAGTCCAGCGCGAACCAGGGTATGGGCCAGGTCGATGCTGATCCGCGCATCGTCGATGGTGACCACCGGAATGACGGGCGCGAGACGCAGATAATCCCGAAGAACATTCGCCTCAGATGCCATGCCGCTGCCCTCTCTGTTCCGCGCCGACGGATCGAGGGCGGTTTTAGACCCTGGCAACATGTCTGCCAAGGTGCCGTCCACGAAATGCCGGAGCGTTCTGAGGCGCTTTCTGAGGCGCTTTCGCTTGGGCGCCGAAAGCGCCAAGCTCGGTTTACCGGTCCCCGAGGCCGCCCAACCCAACCTTAATGCCGAAACTAGAATATAAAGTTACACGTCGATCGTTGGCTGCTCGCGTGAGCCGACAAGCCCGATCACCTGCGCCCTGCGCAGGATAGCAGGGCCCTAAAACAGGACCATAGACCCTGCCACTCTTGAGGAAGGATGCCCTACTCCGAAATTCCATTCTTTAAAGATATTAAGAAGAATGGGGCGCTTTCCATGCTGAACTAGGTACCAACTCCGAACCCGTTGAAAACGTTAGTCGGAGCCAAAATGCCGGCCGATCAGCTTTTACAGGCGAAGCACACCATCACTACCAGCGATCTGCTGGCGCGTTTCGAGGGGCGGCAAGCGAGGGTCGGCATCGTCGGCATGGGCTATGTGGGCCTGCCGCTCGCACTCGTTGCCGCGAAGGCCGGATTCAGCGTCCTCGGCTTCGACATCAATGCCTCCTACGTGGAGCGGATCAACCAGGGCGAGAGCTACATCAAGCACATTCCCCCGCAGGCTGTTGCAGCCGCCATTGCCGAGAAACGCCTGGAGGCCACAGATGATTTCAGCCGCTTGGCGGAGCCGGACGCCATTCTGATCTGCGTTCCGACGCCGCTCACCAAGCACCGGGAGCCGGACCTGTCCTATGTGGAGAACACCGCTCGCGCCATCGCGCCGCGCCTTCGCAAGGGGCAGCTCATCGTTCTCGAATCCACGACCTATCCGGGCACCACGGACGAAGTGCTTAAGCCGATCTTCGAGGCGACAGGGCTGAGGAGCGGACGGGACTTCTTCCTGGCTTTCTCGCCGGAGCGGGAGGATCCCGGCAACCCGGATTTCGGCACCTCGTCGATCCCGAAGGTCGTGGGAGGCGACGGCCCCGAGGCGCTGGCGCTGGCGGATGCGCTCTACAGCCAGCTCGTGGTCAAGACCGTGCCGGTCTCCTCGACGGCGACGGCCGAGGCCGTGAAGCTGACGGAAAACATCTTCCGGGCGGTCAACATCGCCCTCGCGAACGAGCTGAAGGTGGTCTATGCCGCCATGGGCATCGACGTGTGGGAGGTCATCGACGCCGCCAAGACCAAGCCCTTCGGCTTCATGCCATTCTATCCCGGGCCCGGTCTCGGCGGGCACTGCATTCCGGTTGATCCGTTCTATCTCACCTGGAAGGCCAGGGAATACGACATCACGACCCGCTTCATCGAGCTCGCCGGCCAGGTGAACGCCCATATGCCCTCCTACGTGGTGGAGAGGCTGGCCGAGGCGGTGGACCGAAGCGGGCGGCCGTTCAGCAGATCGCGGGTTCTGATCCTGGGCGTGGCGTACAAGAAGAACGTGGACGACATTCGCGAAAGCCCGTCCCTCAAGCTCATTGAGCTGATCGAGACCCGGGGGGCACAGGTGGATTACCACGATCCCTACATTCCGGAGCTGCCACTGACACGCAAGCACAGTCCCCTTGTGGGACGCCGCTCCATCGACCTGTCCCCAAGCACCTTAAGCGCTTACGACGCCATCGTGATCGCAACCGATCACGACCAGGTCGACTACCGCCTCGTGGTCGAGCACGCGCGGCTCATCATCGATACACGCAATGTCTTCGCGAAATCAGGCATCACCAGCGATCGCGTGATCAAGGCCTGAAGAGCCCCCGGGCCGCAGCAATTCGTGGAACCGGAGAATCCCCTTTCTTTGCAGGGCATCGAGTAGGAGCAGCCATCGTATGAATGCATATCAGGCGCGGTGCGATCATCTTCTGAGATCTCCCAAAACGTGGCTCGTGACCGGCGTTGCCGGCTTCATCGGCAGCAATCTCTTGGAGAGGCTCCTGAATTTAGGGCAGTACGTCGTCGGCCTGGATAACTTCGCAACGGGTCATCGGCGCAATCTGGACGAAGTGCATGCTTCAGTTTCGCCAGAAGCCTGGAGCCGGTTTCATTTCATCGAGGGCGATATTCGGGACCTGCAAACTTGCCAAATCGCCATGCAGGCAGGTGGCGTAAGGGGCCCTCGCGATGAGGCCAATCCGACAATCGATTATGTTCTGCATCAGGCCGCGATAGGCAGCGTTCCGAGATCAATCAAGGACCCTCTCTTTACGAATGCGAACAACATCGACGGCTTTCTCAACATGCTCGTTGCGGCACGAGACGCCAAGGTCAAGCGATTCGTGTACGCCGCCAGCAGTTCAACCTATGGCGATCATCCTGGTCTTCCAAAAGTTGAGGATACCATAGGCAAGCCCTTATCTCCCTATGCCATCACGAAATACGTCAACGAGCTTTATGCCGATGTCTTCGCGAAGACGTATGGGACGAGTTATGTCGGCCTCAGATATTTCAACGTGTTCGGAAAGCGGCAAGACCCCGAAGGGGCCTACGCGGCCGTCATCCCAAAGTGGGTCGCGGCGATGATCGGCAGGGATGACGTGTTCATCAATGGTGACGGCACAACCAGCCGCGACTTCTGTTTCGTGGAGAATGCCGTGCAGGCCAATATCCTCGCTGCGACGACGGATGCGGAGGATGCCGTCAACCAGGTCTACAATGTCGCCGTCGGCGATAGAACGACATTGAACGAGCTGTATGGGCTGATTCGGGAGCTTCTCGAAATTCGACAGGTGCGGGTCAAGCAAGAAAAGCCCTTCTACCGGGAATTCAGGACAGGCGACGTCCTCCACTCCCAGGCCGATATCAGTAAGGCCCGCCGGCTCCTTGGATATGCCCCTCAGTTCAATGTACGCCAAGGCCTCGACAGCGCCCTAGACTGGTATGTGACCTTCGTCCGCCAGCAACCCTCCAGCACGTGAGCTGGAGGGTTCTCAGACATCAAACAAAGGCGTAGGGCATGCTGCCGCATCCAGGCACCTGTGTGCCATGATCACCGTCTCCGCTGACCTGTCATGTGGAAGACAGATCACTGGAGCTTGGAAAACCCGCGACCGGGATGATCAACTTGCCGCAGCAGAGAGACCGGGCGGCTTGCCGTCTCCGATCGATCGGCTCCTCATGTGCTCGGTGCCGCCGTCCCGATCACGCACGACAGCCAAAACAGGAAGGCCAGTGGCCTCGGAAGCCTCGTCCGCGTGCCGAATGCGCTGATCGAGCCTTTCAGCCGCGAAAGCGAGGCCGAGGCCGAGAAGGCCGCCGGCCATGATGCCGGAGAGGAAATACATGACGCGGGAGCGGCTCGCGGTTGCGGGGTCCCGCGGAGGATCGACGATCCGGATCAGCTCCGGAGCCTTGAGAATACCGACGCTTCGCACGGCATTGCTGCTCGAGAAGCGCTTCTGGTAGCTCTCGTAGCTCTCCCGTGCGGAGGCGATCTCCTTGTCCAGGCCGGCCAGCCGCTCCTGGAGATCGCGGAAGCGGGTCAGGCGTTGATTCAGGGCATTCGCATCCGCCCCGAGGTTTTGTGCTTCCGCAGAGAGTTTCTGGCGAAGGGACAACAGCGACTTGAGAGCTGCAAGATTCCGAGTGCGCTCGTCCACGGACTGGTCTGAGCGGGCGGGCAGAGCCGCGATGTCCTGCTCCAGTTGCTTGTCGTTCGGGTTGCCGAGCAGCTCGCGCAGGCGGGTGATCTCCGTGTCAACACGAGCGAGTGTGTCTCCTTTGCCGCGACGGTTCATTTCAAGGGTGGCAAGCTCCCGTGCGGCATCGTCGGTGCCGTTGGGAAGAAGGGTGGCGAGCTCGCGCTGAGCATCGTCCCGTGAGCGCGTCAGTGCATCCAGTTCCTGGCGGCGGGCGTTCACCATGAGCTGTGCGGCCGTCGCGCCGCCCTGCTCCGGAACGAGAGCCTCCAGGAAGCTGGCCATCACCGCCTCTAGGGTCCTGCCGAGACCCTCGGGTTTCGCGCCCGCCAGCTTCACTTCGATGAAGTCGCCTCCGATGAGATCGAGGGACAGCGCTTGGCGCAATTCGCCGATTCTGGCCTCGCGCTCCGCAGGCGGAAGATGATCGATCTTTTCACCGAGAGCCCTGGCCAGAACACTCTCGCTCATGAAGAGCGCCCGCAATCCTTCGAAACGCTCCTGGACACGGTAGATCATCCCGGCTTGATCTCCCTCGCGCGAGAACGGATTTTCACGTCCGGCTTCCTGCAGCTGCATGAGCGAACGCGCGATATACGCCTTGGGCAGGATGTACGCGGCCGCGATGCTGACGGGGAGCATCAGAAGGATAGGTAGCACGATCAGCAGGCGCCGGCGCCACGCCCCCTGCACGAGGTCACGGATGACCCGCGTCACGCGCTTAGGGGAATCCGTGGTAGCGGACGGCCCAGCAAGCGCCGCCACCCTCCCGTCCGACCTTCCACCTTGGACCTTTGTCACATAGTGCATCCAGTCATCCTCTATATGAAACCATGTTGGAAGGCGCGCCTTCCGGGATACCGCGCCTCAATTGGGTATTGTCGTCGACGTAGCGGCCAATTGCGGCAGCGAGAGCGATCATGACGTAGATCGGCCAAGTGAACCCCTGCGACAGGAAGAGCCCTGCGGTGCAATACCCCGCGATGGCGGCGACAAGGCCATACGCGACCGGCTGGACGGGAGAGCGGGCTTCTGCGGCGCTCAAGAGGCGGTGCGCCCGCAAGCTGCTGCGGAACGCGCGGGCCACCATCAGCACGAACAGGGTCAGGCCAGGAATTCCGGTTTCGGCGAGAACCTGCAGCCACGTGTTGTGAGTGGTCATGTACTGACCGGTCTGGAGATAATTGAACCACGAAAAGTTCGCGAGGCCGACCCCGGTCAAGGGGCGCACGGCGGCGGCTTTCAACGCGGTGATCCAGAACTCCAGTCGACCTGCGGCTGAAGCGTCGAGGCCTTGGGGCGAAGCGACCTTCGACATGCGCTCGGAGATCCCCATGGCGAGGTAGAGAGCCGTTGCTCCGGCGAGGCAGATGATGACGAGAACCGTTCGCGAGCGCACGAAACGCAGCCCGTAGACGGCGAAGACGGTGAGCACTCCGAGCACCGCTCCCCGGCTTTGCGTGTAAACGATGGCGACGAGCACCGCCGGCACGCAGACGGCGCCGATGAACCTGTTCGTCCAGCCGGTTCCGCCGGTCAATAGAGCGATCGACAAGCTCAGTGTCGTCAGAAGCAGGAAGGCAAGGTCGTTCGGATCGGACAGGATCGACTTTATTCTCAGACCGACGGTGACGCGGGTCCCCTCGACAAGATCGATGCCGTTGAGTTTGTTGCTGATCGCAACGGCAGCGACGAGGAGGCCGCTGACAGCGATGACGCGCGCGATGAGATGGAAGTCGTCCTCCGTTCGGGGAAGCCACGCCAAAGCCAGCGTCATCAGGCCGATCTTGACGAAGACATCGTTCCAGTAAGCGAAGGAGAGACCTGGGCTCACGGCGAAGACGCTGCCGATGGTGACGAGACTGAAAAAGGCTATGAAGAGCCGGATCTCGGCAGGCCATGCGATCCTGATGCGGCCCGTGAGGGCATTGCAGAACAGGGCGATGGCCGTAAGGACTGCCAAGCCTAGCAGCGGCTGCAGCGGCATCAGCCACGGATAGGCTTCGTGCAGACGCATCAGCGAAAACGCCACGAACCCGATGCAGACCAGGAGAGGCCGATGAATGGCGATCAGCAGAGCCACACATCCTCCGGCAACGGCCAGAGGCGCAACCGGCGATGAGGTCACAAGCCATGGCAGGGACGCTGCCGCGCACGCCAAGAAGGCGGCGGTCACCTGCCAATGACGGACGACAACCGACATTCCTACCTCATAGCAGGCGGCAACAGGCTTGACATGTTGCCGGTCAATTCAAAGTAGAACCGCATAAACGTACCCGCTCATAGGCTGGATAGATTCCTGATGGCATATAAGGGAAACGGCTTCCGCGCCAAGATCGTAACGATTATTGGCCTTATGCGTCGGCCCACATCACCAATAAGAGGTAGACGCAGCATCAAGATCGCAATCGTGGCCGTTGCGACGCTCCTGTGCGCGGGGATCGGACCGTCGGCGGCCGAAACCAAGGCCCCAATCAGCTCCCAAGGATGCGCACGGAATGGAGCGGCTCCACGGCCAGCCCAGGAGGCGCGGGAGCTCATCCTTCGCCTTGTAGGCCCTGCACTTCCAGTCCAGGAGGCTGCCTCGCTGGGCCCGGCATTCGAGCAATATGAGAGGGAGTTTCAAGCCTTTGCAGAGCGCCACTGGCGGTCTGACGGAGCCGGCTGGGAAGCTGCGAACTATTATGACAGGGCAAAAATCTTCTATGTCTGGTGGGCGCGGACGGGAAATGATGCTTTCCTGAAGCGCGCCAACGAGATCGCCGTCGACTACCGGCGCAACTACATCGAGGCAAACGGCTTTCGTCCGAGCGCCCACTGGTCGCAGATGGCGGGTCTTGCCCTGCATTGCCTGGTGACGGGCGACATCTTGAGTGGCGAGGCGGTGGGTCGCGTCGCCGACTTGTTCTCCCTTCCGGACAACATAGCAGAACTTGCAGACCTCGCTGGCGAGATGGACAACCGTATCCAGGCCCGCACCCTCGAAGCCCTCCTGCTCGCCTGGCAGATCGGCGCTCCAAGCCTCGGCATTCCGGACAAGCAGCCGGACGGATCGGATTGGGGAATTCCCGGCGGCAATGATTGGGCGCGCCTGCTTCGGCTGGCGTTGGAGCGTATCCTCTCCAGCCAGTCACCGGAAGGAGCCTACCGCTTCAAGCAGATCCAATGCGGCTACAACCTGCCCTTCATGGTGGGAATTTTGAATGATGCCCTGATTCAATACCATGACCAGTTCGAAGCGTCCCCCCGCATCCTCGCGGCCGTGAAGCAGGCCTTGGATTATCTCTGGGACAAGAACTGGGACCCGAAGGCTCAGGCTTTCGTCTATCTCGAAGGATCCTGCTTGGACAACGAAGACAACAGCACGGATCCGGCGCCAGACCTGAACAACCTCATCGTGAGCGGCTTCGGCTGGGTCTATCGACAGACCGGCGACAAGACCTACCGGGACAGGGGTGACGCGGTGCTTGCGGGAGCCGTCAAGGGAGCATGGCTCGAGGGCAGCAAGCAGTTCAACCAGGCCTATACCACATCCTATAAATATGCGGCCTTCCGCAAGCAGGGCGAAGGAAAACGCTAGCGCATCGTTCATGAGGGCCGCAGGTTCGAGTGCCCTTTTGGCCCGCGATCTCAATCGACGGAACCGGCCTCCGTCGACTTGGGCTTGGCTGCAGAAAACTTCATGTCCGTGCGAAGGTTTCTCGGAACAACCCGGTTGAGCAGGGTCTGATCGAGGACGCGGCAAGCCCGACGGATGACCGTCACGGCAGGGGTCACCCCCGGAACACTCCCCTGCATGTAGCGGATTGCCGTGAAGAAGGACTGGTCGAGCACTGTCTCCAGAAAACCTTCGGGCACCAAGCGCACGTTCTCGTAGCCTGCCGTCATCCGCATGACGTCGCCGACCGAAAAGGTATGGACGTCGATGTTGTCGTGCTCCCACTGAATCCCGGGCCGCCCGCTGACGCGCTTGTAAACCCTGTTTGCGGCGACAAGCGGCAGTTTGAGCGTCTCGATGATGGCGAGACCCCATCTGGAGGGCTCCCCGATGAAGATGCAGGAACCACCCGGCTTCAAAACCCGTCTGACCTCGGCCATGAAGCTCACGGGATCGGGCAGATGATGAAGCACGGCGCAGCCGACGACGAGATCGATCGTTCCATCCTCGAAGGGCAAGCGCACCATGTCGGTCTGAACGGTTTCGATGCTGCAGCCGACGTTACGCGCATTCTCCTGCGCCTGCGCGAGCATGCCCGTGCTGATATCGGCCGCGATAATGCGATCGAACCGTCCGCTCATGGCGAGCTTGACCGCGACGTTGCCGGTCCCGGCGCCCACATCGACAACTGTGCCGCCGCTGGGGAGCGGACGGCCCAGCACGCGTTCGAGTTCCGCGATCATCTGCTGGGTGGTGAAGGCATCGTTGATGATACCCATCCGGTTGTCATAGACCTCGGCCTCGACCTCGTCGTGGAACCGGCGGTTCTGCTCAAGGACTCGGTTGAAGTCGACGCTCTGGCGCATGATCCGCAAACCTCATACGTTTTCGTCCCAGGAAACTCAGTCAGTGAATTGCCCAGCGCTCCTAAGCGCGGTCAATCCAGGAGCTCGCTTGCTCTCGCTCTTCGTCCGATCCGCTTTGCGAGCCAGGGCGCGAAGAAGAGCAGCTTTCGTACGCTGCGGGCGATCTCCTCCCCGGGCGAGGTGTAGCCGCCCTGCGTCATCAGGATGCCGAAAGGCCTGGCCCCTGTCGTACGGGCCATATCGACGGCGCTCCTGAGCCTCTCCTTGGTAAGCCCCCCTCTTCGGCAGACCAGAACAAGAGCATCACAGGCGGCTGCCACGGCAAGCGGATTGACTGTGTCGTCCGGCCTGTCGAACAGAGGCGCGAGATCCAAGACGATATAGTCGTAGGACGACAGATCGCTTTCGAGCACGTTCCTGAACCACTCCGCATTGTCGAAGAAGAACCGCACATCCGCGCCGGTCTGGACGACAAGTCGAGCAAAGTCGGCCCGTGTTCGGGTGGTCTTGAGCTTCGCTTCTTCCTGACCAGGGATCCAGGCCATACCGCCGGTTGGATCCTGCGGCGTCCTGGAGATGTCGACCAAAAGCGTCGGCTGTCCCGACCTTGCCAGAACGCTCGCGGCAAGAGCCGCGAAGGCGCTGGTGCCGGACCCAGGCTCGGGGGCCGCAAAAGCGATCGTGCGCACTTCGGCCCTCCTCAGCGCGAGGATGGCCTGTTCTGCGGCTCGCATGTAGGCATCGTCCATGTTCTCTCCTGACGAAGGGCCGCGCCCTTTATCATCCTCCGCTTCTGAGATCCTGGGATACGACCAGCACATCCCCAGGCTTCAACAAAGTCGATTGGGCGGCCCTCTCCGTCGTCTCACCCGTCCCCTCGCGGCGGACCACCGCATAAACGATTTCGGTTCTATCGCCGCGCTGCGCGTCGAGGGAGGCGCCCGCGATGGCGTTGTATGACTGACGGGCGGAAGCCGCCTCGTCGGCCAGCTGGGCAACCTCTTTCTGCAGGCGGTCGATCTCAGCCTCTACGGAGGCCCTGCGCTCTTCCGTGAGCGCGACCGTGTCCCGCTGCAGGGCAGCGACCGTCGCCTGAACGCGGGCGGTCGAGACCGCCACATTCGCGGTCTTCTCCTCCAGTTCGGACACTTTCAGATCCTCCTCAAAGGCGCGCTGGGCAATCACGATCCCCTTCTGCTGCAACTCGCCGAGGCGCGCGCGTGAATCACGCCGCATCTTGAGCTGCTCGGAAACGCGCTGGCTCTGCTCGCGCAGGCCATCGAGTTCCTGGGCCGCGAGCTCCATGCCGCGTTTGAGTGATGCCAGCTGGTTCGTGAGCGATTTCTGCCGACTGAGCAGCAGGGTTTTCTGGGCTGCAATCAACCCCTCCGCTTCCTGCTGACCCGCGATGGCGACGAGAGCCGGCGGGATTTGGATCTCGGTTGAATCCTGGCGCTCAGCCTGCAGGCGGGCGAGAGCCGCAAGCGCCCGCTTCCGATCCTCCGTGGCGCGGCGGTACCGGGCCATCTCTGCCTCGCCGGCAGCCGGCCCTCCGATATTCGGACCCGTCGGGCGAAACAGCCCACCCGACAAGGCGACCGCCTGCAGAACTGTCATGCCTGGATGCCAGGGAACCGCCCCGGACCGTGTCACGAGACCCGTTACGAACACGGGCCTGTAGGCGGCGACCTCAACCGTGACGGAATTGGACCGCCCGGTCATCTGCTCCAAGCGTCTGGAGAGGGCTTCCTCGAGTTGCGCCGTTGAGAATCCGCCCACCGACATGCGGCCCAGGATTGGAACCGAGATCGTGCCGTCCTCGCCGATCCGGTAGTCCCCGGTCATTTCCTGACTGCCGGGAAATCTCAGGGTGAGTTTTTCGGCATTGGCGAGATCGCTGCCGCGTTGTTCCGGAGCCGGATCGGGCCCAGGCGCGGATTGCGCGAATGCCGGGCCGGAGAGGCACGCCAAAAGTGCGAGAAGAGGCAGGCTGCGCATGCGGTCACTCATGGTATGTAGCGTCAAAGGCTATCATCGTCAGGGACAGTAATTTAGGTCTCACCGTTCAAGCCTTGGCCTTGGCTGCAGCGGAGAGCTTCCACGCATGCCCCCGCAGGCCGCCAAGCAGAATCAAGGCTCCGATGAATCCTGCCACATGCCCTTGGAGGAAATAGGCAGCCCACCGAGCTTGGCGAGGCAACGTACGAGGTACTCCGAAATAACCCGCGAGTGCCGTCAGCCCAACGAAAACCTCTGATGCAAGAGCATAGAGGTAAATCCCTCCTTCCTGCACGGCGAGAAACGGAAGAGAAGCGGCGTTGATCAACAAAAGGAAAGGGATGAAGGCGCGCAGGGCTTTGCCGGAGAGAAAGACGAACGCGACCCCAGGGCGCATCGGATTGGCAAGACCGCCGACACGCAGCACCTGCTGGAGATTGCCCGCGCCAATCCTGATGCGGCGGCGGAAGTCCTGGCGGGCCGTGCTGGTCTCAAGTTCCGTTGCGACGATCTGCGGATCGTAGACCGCATCGTATCCGCGCTGCACGATCCTCATCGGCAGGATGAAGTCGTCGTTGATCGTATCCTGCTCCAAAGGCTCCCAAAGCTCCCGCCGAAAGAGATAGAAGGCTCCGTGTGCGCCCATCGGCGCACCGACCGCGCCTTCCGCGGCCTTCACGCGGGTCTGATAATCCCAATAGGCTCGCTCCCCTTCGCTTCCCGGGCGAATGAGCGCGTAAGTCGGGCAGACCACACCGACGGACGGGAGACCGAAATGGCGAACCGCTCGGATGAGGGCATCCGGATCGAGGAGCGAAGACGTGTCGCTGAGCGCAACGATGCCGGACGCCACCCTGGCGATCTGATCGTTCAGTACGGCGACCTTGCCGATGTTGGACGGGTACTCGACGATCTGCAGGTTCAAACCGTCGATCTCTCCCAGGAGCCCTCGCGCAATCGCAGCCGTTCCGTCGGTGCAGCCATCCAGCGCCAGCACGACACTCAGCCTGCCGCGCGGATAATCGAGCATCGCGAGATTGCGGATCTTGGCGGCGATCACGGCCTCTTCGTTGTGGGCCGGGATAATGATCGTGACCTCTGGCGGGACGGCGAGCTCGGGATCAGAGCGAACAGATCGGCGACTGAGCCGCGCTGCGATGGCACGGAGCGCAATCGGATACCCAAGATGGTGATACAGGATCAGAACAGCGGATATCCAGAAGACCACGTCGATCATTGCTTGCCCTATAGCAGACAAGCGACATAGGCCCGGCTGGCGCGGGGACAAGATACTCGCAATCGCCAGCATCGACCCTGCGACAAGTCCAAGCCCAAGACATTATAATCTGTGACATGTTGAACAGCCATGGTCTGTAACCTTGGGCGAGGCACGCTGGCATCCGCTCGCCGTGTGTCCATGCAGACAAGGTCGGATGCGGGCAGCGACTACACCGGAGACATTCCGTCAAACATGATTGCAGACGAAACACCCGCAGGCGCTCCGTCCCGGTTTCGCGGACCCCGGCCGACGCCATGCTGTGATGGTCTCATCGCCACCGTAACGGAGATTCGGCCCCGCAGGCTCGGTTCGAGTGCCGTCGCTCACGACCGAGGGGATCAGCGAATTGCTTGTCGCGGTGCATGCACCGGTGACGCGATTAAGGAGAAGCTGGACGATGCAATTTGAGACTGCTCCAACGATTGCCCCGCGCGGGCCGAGCGCTCCCCGCCTGCGCGTCGCCGCCGTCATGGACACCTGGATCGTCTCGGGGCCCGGACGTCAGATCTGCGCGCTCTCCAAGGCTCTCGAAGCACAGGGGGTAGAGCTTCGCGTCTTCATGTTCCAGCGCTCGGGCCGCCCCCCATCACCCTTCATCGCCTATCTCGAACGCGCCGGCGTTCCCTATGAGGTCATTCCCGACAGCGGCCCCTTGGACGTTGCTCTTCCCGGCCGCCTCCGCCAAGCCTTGGCAGCATGGAAACCGGACATCGTGCAGACCCACGGTTATCGCATGACCACGCTCGCTTTCCTGCTGCGGCTCGCGGGCCTTAAGGTTCCATGGGTCGCATTCTTCCACGGATCCACGGACGAAAACTGGAAGGTCCAGTTCTACAACGTGATCGACAGAGCGCTGCTGCGGCGGGCGGACCGGCTCGTCGTTCTCTCCGAAGAGAACCGCAACGCGTTCAGGGACGTCGCGGAGCGGGTCAGGCTGATCCACAACGCCTCCTTTCCGATCCCACCGGACGGAGAGCCCGTCCGGCTCGGCCATCTCCGCCAGGGCGGCCAGCCTCTCATCGCGGCGGTATCCCGGCTCAGCCCCGAGAAAGGGCTCGACCTCCTGATCGAGGCCGTCGCTCGCCTGGCGGCGGCCGGACGGCCTATCTCGTTGGTGGTGGCCGGCGATGGCCAGGAGCGTGATGCGCTCGAACGGCAGGCGGCGGCTCTCGGGGTTCAGGACCGTGTTCACTTCCTTGGACTGGTCCAGAACGTGGCATCGCTCTATTCGGAGGTCGATGTGGTCGTCCTGCCGTCGCGGCCGAGCCGCGAGGGGCTACCGAACGTGCTCCTCGAAGCGATGCGGGCAGACGTCCCGGTGGTCGCCACCGCGGCAGGGTCGGTGCCGGACGTGCTGGCCGTTCCCGGATCCGGTGAGCTCGTTCAACCAGGGGAGGTCGACGCGCTGGTCCAGGGCATCGAGGCGGCTCTCACCCGCGGGCGAGAGCCGGAGGCTGTGGCCGCCCGAGCGGAGGCGATCAAGCGCTTCTCGGTGGAGCGTCGCGTGGCAGCCCATTTGGCGCTGTATGCTGAAATGCGGCCCGACCTGCTCGCCCCGGTGCCTTGCGGCGCAGCAGCACCGGCGGCGGCGCCATGAGAGCAGGCGCCGCCATCGCGGTGGAGATGATTCTTCCCTCGCTCGAGACCGGCGGGATGGAAACGATGACGGCGGCCCTGGCCGAAGCCCTGGCCGCGCGGGGGCATCGGGTCGGCATCACCTGCCTGGAGAAGGAGGGGGAGCTTGCAGAAGGGCTGCGGCGCAAGGGGATCCCGGTGACGCTCGTCCCCTGTCCCGGAACGTCTCCCCTCGTTCGCCCCCATCCGGCCTTGCGGGCCCACTTCGCCGCGCGGGCGCCCGATGTGGTCCATGCCCACAACGGCGTCTGGGCCAAGGCCGCCTTGGCCGCGCGGGCGGCAGGGGTGCCGGCGGTCGTGCATACGGCTCACGGGTTCTCCATCGACGAGCCCTGGTTCGGGGACGTGCTGCGCTGGTGGGCCGGGCTGCGCACCGATCTTATCGTGGCCGTGTCGGCCTCCCTGCGCGACCATCTCGTCCACACGGCGAGGATTCCCGCCTCGCGCGTGGTCACGGTGATCAACGGCATCGACACGGTCCGCTTCGCCCCGACCCGCAGGAGCGGGATCCTGCGGAAGGCGCTCGGCATCGGGCCGGAAACCCCCCTCATCGGCTGCGTGGCCCGGCTCGACCCCATCAAGAACCACGCCCTTCTCCTTGAGGCGACGGCGCTCCTGGTTCCTCATATCCCGGATATTCACCTGGTCCTGGTGGGGGACGGGCCGCTCAGCGCCTCTCTGCGCGAGCAAGCGGAAACCCTGGGCCTCGGCGGAAGGCTCCTGCTCGCCGGCACGCTCGCCGACACGGCGCCGGCCTATCGAGACCTCGACGTCTTCGTCCTCCCGTCCGTGTCCGAGGGAACGTCGATCAGCATCCTCGAGGCGATGGCGAGCGGGGTTCCCGTGGTGGCGACGGCTGTGGGCGGGACCCCCCGGCTGCTCGACGGCGGAGCCTGCGGGACGCTCGTGCCGTCCGGGGACCCTGCGGCCATGGCGGAGGCCATCCGGAGGCTCCTGATCGATCCGGCGGGTCGGGCCCGGATGGCGCGATGCGCGCGAGAGCGGGTTCTGAAGGAGTTCGGGCACGCCGCCATGGTGCGCGCCTATGAGCAACTATACAGGCAGGCTGTTGGACAACACGCCAGCCTCATTCGAAGAGAGGCCTGAGCATGTGCGGCATCGCGGGAGGAATCGCCCTCACCGAGGGCGGGCGGCCGGATCCGGAGACGGTGAGAAGGATGTCCGGCCTCCTCGCCCATCGCGGACCCGACGGCGAAGGATTGTGGATATCGCCCTCGGGCCGGGCGTGTTTCGCCCATCGTCGTCTGTCCGTCATCGACCTCGCCGGAGGCGGTCAGCCCATGGTCGACAGCTCCGGCACATGCGGCATCGTCTTCAACGGCGAGATCTACAATTACCTGGAGCTTCGCGACGCTCTCACGCGCGAGGGGGAAACGTTCCGCACGTCCTCCGACACCGAGGTTCTTCTGCGCCTCGTCGCCCGTGAGGGCGAAGGATGCGTGGAGGCCCTGAGAGGCATGTTCGCGTTCGTCGCCTGGGACGACGAAAGAGGCGTCCTCATCGCCGCGAGGGACCGCATCGGCAAGAAGCCTCTGTTCTTCGTGGTGGAGGACGATTGCCTGTACTTCGCCTCGTCCATGGGGGCCCTGCGCGAGGGCGTCGGCGGATCCTACCCCATCGACGAGGACGCGATCGATCAGTACCTCACCTTGGGCTATATCCCGGCGCCGCGCACGATCTATCGCGGCATCCGCAAGCTGCCCGCCTCGACCCTCATGATCTCGCAGGAGGGATCGCTCGCGTTTCGGCGATATTGGGACCTGGCCAGGGAAACCGAACCGTTCGAGGGCTCCTATGACGAGGCCATGAACCGTCTCGAGAGCCTGCTGGAGACCGCGGTGAAGATCCGCCTGCGCAGCGACGTGCCGCTCGGCGTCCTGCTCAGCGGCGGCATCGATTCCAGCCTGGTGACGGCGCTCGCCATGCGGCACAGCCAGGAGCCGGTGGACACGTTCTCCATCGGATTCGGGGAAAGCGGCTTCGACGAGAGCGCCCAGGCTGCCAAGGTCGCGCGCCATCTCGGCGCGTGCCACCATGTGCTGCGCCTCGAAAGCAATCTGATCGATCTGATCCCGAAGGCCATAGCCCATTTCGGCGAACCCTACGCGGATGCGTCCGCGCTGCCGACCTGGGTCCTTTCCGCCCTCGCCCGCAGGCACGTGACCGTCGCATTGGGCGGGGACGGCGGAGACGAGGGCTTTGCCGGATATGAATGGTACAGGACGGCGGCGCGGCTCGGAGCCCTTGCGGACAAGGTCCCGGCCGGGATCGTCCGCGTGGCCTCAGGCGCGGCATCCACCGCCTCGGGCCTGTTCGGCTCCTCTCATCGCCTCGGACGTCTCGCGCGGGGCCTCGGCTTCCTGGCGGCTGAGGATTTCGGAGCGCGCTTTGCAGCCCTGCGGTGCTGGTTCGGCGCACGGGACGCGGCTTTCCTCTATCGCAAGGACTTCCGGCGCCGGGGCGCGGAAGACCTGATCAGCAGGGCGTTTGAACGAGCATCGGGCCCGCCCCTGCGGAGGATGCGCTACGCGGACATGGAGACCTATCTGGCCGACGACCTGATGCCGAAGGTCGATGTGGCCTCCATGGCGCATGGTCTCGAGGTCCGCGCTCCCCTCCTCGACCAGGAGGTCGTCCGGTTTGGACTTTCGCTGCCGGACGCGTACCTGCTCGACGGGCGCGGCGGCAAGCGCATCCTGCGCGACCTGCTGCTGCGGCACCTGCCGCGCGATCTCGTGGAGCGGCCCAAGCGGGGATTCTCGGTGCCGCTGGGGCCGTGGTTTCGCGGCATGCTGCGCCCGCAGATCGAAGCGCTCGCCAGCAGCGAGCGCCTGGGCAGCCTCGGGCTGCTCGACCCGGACGGCATCCGCAGGCTGGTCCACGAGCATATGACGGGAGCCCGCGACCACGGGGAGCGGCTCTACGCCCTGCTGATCCTTGACCGATGGCTGGGCTCGGGCGGCACGGGCGCAGCCTCTGCGGGCACGGCCCTGGAGGCCGCCGAGTGACGATCCGACCGGGAACGAAGATCGCGTCCCGGCCGCAGGGCGTGTCTACGTGATCCGCAGGCGGCGGATGAGGTTCCGCGCGGGGTTGAAGGCTTCCCGACCCAGGACGATGAAAGCGCCGGCAGGCAGGTAGAGCGCCGCGTAGAGAGCCCCATAGCCTATCAGGGAGACCCATCCGCGCGGCGGCCACTCATAGGCCGTCAGGGAGACCGCAAGCACCGCCGCGATCCAGACGGCGGCGGTCGGAGCTACCGCATCCCGCAGATAGGCGAGTGGCCTCACGTTCAGCAATCTGCAGGCGAGCAGCCAGGGGAAAAAACCGCGCAGAACTGTCGCCGAGACCGCAATGGCGCAACAGACACCCAGAATTCCGAAGGGCCTCACCATCACGGCCGCAAGACAGAGGGTGCAGAGGCCCTCCATGATGGCAAACCGCGCCAGCGTCCGATGCCTGCCCATGGCGGTCAGGATGCTGTAGGTCACCCCTTGGGCCATGGGAAAGGCCTCGCCGACCAGGAGCACCACGAGAGGCAGGAACGAAGCGTCCTGCCGGCCTCCCTGCCAGACGGAGATGAATGAGGCGCCCAGGCTCAGGAAGCCGCCTACGAAGAACAGCGTCAGAGCCATGGCGGCGCGTCCCCCGCCGATGAAAAGGGTCCTCTGCTCATCGCCCTGGCGACCGAAGAACAGGACCGCGGCCCGGGGCGCCGCGATCTGGGTGAGGGAGAGCAGCACGGTGGAGCAGTACGTGGTGAGCTGTCTTGCGATGGTGAAGGTCGCGACCGCCCGGTTGCCGAGGCTGTACCCGATGAGCGTCGGGCCGATCTGCTGGGTGAGGGACCGTGCGACCGTGAGCGCGGAGAACCAGATGCCGACTGGGTAGATCTCCTTGAGGGCAGCGCGGCTCAGGACGCCTGGAATGGGCCTGAGGCGGGGCTCGACCCACCAGGCGCACGCAGCCGTCAGAAGGACGATCGTCACGTTCGCTGCAAGGCCGATGCTCGCCAGATGCGCCAGGGGCGAACCTTGATGGATCAGCAGGATGATCAGGGCGAGGCGCAGCGCGATGACCGGCATCTCGATCAGGTTGGTGAGATCGAAACGTTCATGACTCCAAAGAACCACGTCGAAGATCGACGTGGGGAAGTATAGCGCGGCCCAGATGCCCGCGATCATCAACGCAGTCTGCACATCGGCGAGCTGATGGTCGGGCACCTGGAACAGAAGCGGAAAGATCCGCGATATGCCGAAAGCGGCGATCAACGTGACGACCCCCGCTCCGATGAGCAGCGTGAGAGCCGTCGACAGGGTCCTGTTGAACCCCTCGATGTCGTCGGCGCCCCTGCACCCGGCAAGGAGCCTGCCGAGAGCGCCGACGACACCAAGATCAAGGATCATGAGGTAGGCCGTCATCGTCGAGATCAACGCCCAGATCCCGAAGTTCTCAGGCCCCAGAACCTTGAGCAGATAGGCGACGGTGAACAGACCCTCGAGGGCGCGGAGGACGGCAGTGGTGGCTGTCGTCCCCACGTTCAAAATGGCTCTATGACGCGTAACGCTCATGATCCTCCCTTGCGCCATCGTGATTTTCAGAAGCCGCAGGTGCGGCCGTCACGATCAGCGAACCATCTTGGGGTCACGTAGAACCGAGACGGTGAGCGCAAGGATCCAGAGATCGAGCACGGGCCCTTGATTGAGAAGATAGAAGAGATCGTATTCCAGCTTGTGTCGGGTGTCGTGGAGCGTCTCCGCGTAGCCGTAGCGGACTTGCGCCCAGCCGGTGAGCCCCGGCCGCACGAGGTGCCTCAGGTCGTAGCAGGGAAGGTTGGTGCGGTAATTTTCCACCAGCGGAACCTGCTCAGGCCTGGGTCCGATCAGGGTCATATCGCCGCAAAGAATATTCCAGAACTGCGGCAGCTCATCCAGATGAGTCGTCCTTAAGAACTGCCCGAGAGGGGTAATCCTGCAGTCGTTGATTGCTGTCGCGACGCCAACCTTGTCCGGCGCGGACGTCATGGTTCTTAGCTTCCAGATCCGGAAAACGCGTCCTCTGTATCCGATCCGCTCCTGAACGTAGAAAACCGGGCCTCCCATGCAGTAAAGGATCGCCAACGCGGCGATAGCGATGACGAGGAGAACCGCAGGCCCTGCGAGCAGAACGAACAGGATGTCGAGCGCCCGCTTTGCAGCGCAGTACAGCTTCCGCGAGGCGGTCGCCTCCAAAAGTTGTTCAGCATTCACTTTTGTCAGGCATACCCTCTCCGGGGTAGTGTATACATTTTTAATACTTTCGGAGAACTTCGTTATCACAGACTGTACCTCAAAGTTTCAGCACACCCCGTCTCTCGTCCGGCGTTATGATTTGATTTTCTATTCTGGTTGTTCTGGTTGTTTTTTTCGCCGTCCGACTTCGGTTTCCCCGCGTGAGCGCACTCCGTGGAGGCGCATCCCTTATCCCGTTAGCCGGTCTTGAGTGCTATGGATTACAGGGTGCGAACACTGCAAAATCAATGGGAATAAAGAGACGCTGACGCTTTCGGACAGCCAGGGAACTTTTGCCGGGCGTTCAGAAGGTGGGTCTGCGGCAATATGTCAGGGAAGCTCTCCTGCCCCCTTGGGAACAAGGCCAAAAGATAAGACAGAAGCAGCCCAGTTACCCTTCCGTTTACCGTACTTGGTGCAATCTCTGGAGGCTTAGCCTCTTTTTCGCCATACTTGATATATCTAAACCCACCACAAGCTTAGGCTCGAAGATCCGGAGCAAGCGAGTTTTGTTCACCAGAATAAAGCGAGCAATGGTTCCAAAGTTTTTACGCTAGTTGTTTTATTCCAAATCAATCGACTCTGATTGATCTTATTGCGTTAATAGTTTTCACGTAGACGTAACCCTTTTTTAAACAGGCTCACGTCTAATCACCTATGATTTATTCATATTGGCCGACAAGTGCGCCACTCAATTCTCGTTGGAAAGGAGCTGTCGACACAAGTAATCCGAGCTTGAGCTGAGGCGCGGCGCGCCTTATGCAACATTAAAAATCTTAAAAACCAAAACACCAAAGTATTGGGGCAAATCCTATGGCTACATCTTCGATTTCGCTTGCATCTCTTCTTGCGCCCAAAATTGCCGTCGGCACCGTGTCGGCGATGGGCGGTGTGTACAGCACTTACGAATCCAATTTCGTGAAATACGCTGCCCAGCACTGGAGCCTGGAAGGCTCTGCCTGGGACGAAGCCAATTACTACGACCGCGCCGAGATCTT
>NZ_SPJX01000633.1 GCF_004458765.1 Microvirga pakistanensis
AATTCGACGCGATGCGTGCCTGCCGGCACCTCCACGCCACGGAACAGCAGATTGGCGCGAAGCACCGGCCGGCGCGCGCCGTCGACCCGGGCCTCCCAGCCCGGATAATAGCTGTCGTGCAGCACGAGGACGCCGTGCTCCGCGGTCTCGACCTCCAGGGTGACGGAGTTGCGCCGGTAGCTGACGATCCTCACCTTGCTGGCGGGCTTCCCGGCGGGACGGA
>NZ_SPJX01000464.1 GCF_004458765.1 Microvirga pakistanensis
ATGGAAGTGGAGCTGATCGCTCCGATCGCCATGGAGGAGAAGCTGCGCTTCGCCATCCGTGAAGGCGGTCGCACCGTCGGGGCCGGCGTCGTCGCCGCCGTGATGGACTAACAAGAGAGGATCAAAGGACAGCGGCCGGGTCTCGGTCCGGCCGCTTCCCTTGTTGAATGGATAAGCCATGAACGGTCAAAACATTCGTATTCGCCTTAAGGCGTTCGACCACCGGATCCTCGACGCTTCGACACGGGAAATCGTGTCGACCGCGAAGCGGACCGGCGCCCAGGTGCGCGGGCCCATCCCGCTCCCGACGCGCATCGAGCGCTTTACGGTGCTTCGCTCGCCGCACATCGACAAGAAGTCGCGCGAGCAGTTCGAGATGCGCACTCATAAGCGTGTTCTCGATATCGTGGACCCCACCCCGCAGACGGTTGATGCTCTGATGAAGCTCGATCTCGCTGCTGGTGTGGACGTGGAAATCAAGCTCTGAGCCGTTGGGCTTGGAGCTTTCGGTAGACACGCCGAGAGGATACGCACATGCGCTCAGGCGTCATTGCACAGAAAGTCGGGATGACCCGCATCTTCACGGATGCCGGCGAACATGTCCCGGTCACGGTTCTAAAGGTCGACAACTGCCAGGTCGTCGCCCACCGGACCAAGGAAAAGAACGGCTACACCGCGCTGCAGGTCGGCGTCGGCAAGGCCAAGGTGAAGAACGTTTCGAAGGCCGAGCGCGGGCGTTTCGCCGTCGCTCAGGTCGAGCCGAAGCGCAAGCTCGCGGAGTTCCGCGTTTCCGAGGATGCTGTCATCCCGGTTGGCGCCGAGATCACCGCCGATCACTTCGTTGCTGGTCAGTTCGTGGACGTCACGGGCATCACGACCGGTAAGGGCTTCGCGGGCGGTATGAAGCGCTGGAACTTCGGCGGTCTGCGCGCCTCGCACGGCGTGTCGATCTCCCACCGCTCGATCGGTTCGACCGGTGGCCGCCAGGATCCGGGCAAGACGTTCAAGAACAAGAAGATGCCAGGTCACCTGGGTGTCGAGCGCGTCACCACGCAGAACCTGCGTGTCGTTTCGACCGACGTCGAGCGCGGTCTGATCCTCGTCGAAGGCGCCGTTCCCGGCGTTGCCGGCGGCTGGATCTTCGTGCGCGACGCGGTGAAGCGGAAGCTGCCGAAGGAAGTGCCGATGCCCGGCGCGTTCCGTTCGGCCAACGATGCCGCACCGGCCGCCCAGGCTGAACAGGCCCAAGAGGAGAATGCGTGATGAAGCTCGATATCACCACGCTTGAGGGCAACACGTCCGGTTCGGTCGAGCTGAACGAGGCCATTTTCGGTCTCGAGCCGCGCGCCGATCTTCTGGCCCGCTGCGTGCGCTGGCAGCTCGCGAAGCGCCGGGCCGGCACGCACGCCGTCAAGAATCGTTCGGACATCGACCGGACGACAAAGAAGGTCTACAAGCAGAAGGGCACCGGCAGCGCCCGTCACGGCGCCGCGAGCGCTCCCCAGTTCCGGGGCGGCGGTCGTGCCTTCGGCCCGCAGGTCCGCAGCCATGCCCACGACCTGCCCAAGAAGGTCCGCGCGCTCGCTCTGAGGCATGCGCTCTCGTCCAAGGCCAAGGACGCCTCGCTCGTCGTTCTCGACGACGTGACGCTCTCCGAGCCCAAGACGAAGGCTCTCGTAGAGCGCTTCGGCAAGCTCGGCCTCGGCAACGCTCTCATCATCGGGGGCGCCGAGATCGAGGCGAACTTCCAGCGGGCTGCTCGCAACATCCCGAATATCGACGTCCTGCCGGTGCAGGGCATCAACGTCTATGACATCCTGCGTCGCGAGAAGCTCGTTCTCACGAAGGCAGCTGTCGATGCGCTGGAGGCGCGCTTCAAATGAGCCTGGACCCGCGCCATTACGATGTGATCGTAAGCCCGGTCATCACCGAGAAGGCGACCGCTCTGTCCGAACAGAACAAGGTCGTGTTCAAGGTGCGCCCGGATGCAACGAAGCCGCAGATCAAGGAAGCGGTGGAGAAGCTGTTCGATGTCAAGGTGAAGAGCGTCAACACGCTCGTCACCAAGGGCAAAGTGAAGATGTTCCGCGGCACCCGCGGCCAGCGGTCGGACGTGAAGAAGGCGGTTGTGACCCTCGAAGAGGGCCAGACCATCGACGTCACGACGGGCCTCTGATCGGTTGAGAGAGTGATCCGATGGCTTTGAAAACCTTCAAACCAATCACCCCCGGCCTGCGCCAGCTGGTGATCGTCGACCGCAGCGAGCTCTACAAGGGCAAGCCGGTCAAGAAGCTGACGGAGGGCAAGACCTCCTCCGGCGGCCGTAACAACCTGGGTCGCGTGACCGTCCGCTTCCGTGGCGGTGGTCACAAGCGCACCCTGCGCCTGGTCGACTTCAAGCGTCGCGGCCGCATGGGCGATGTGGCGACTGTGGAGCGGATCGAGTACGATCCGAACCGCACCGCCTTCATCGCGCTCATCCGCTACGCCGACGGCGAGCTCTCCTACATCCTGGCCCCGCAGCGTCTGGCTGTCGGCGATCAGGTGTCGGCGGGCGAGCAGGTCGACATCAAGCCCGGCAACGCGATGCCGATCGGCAATATGCCGGTGGGAACGATCATCCACAACGTGGAGCTGAAGATCGGCAAGGGTGGCGCTCTGGCGCGCTCCGCCGGCACCTACGCTCAGATTGTGGGTCGTGACCAGGGCTACGTGACCGTTCGCCTGAACTCCGGCGAGCAGCGCATCGTCCATGGCCAGTGCTTCGCGAGCATCGGCGCGGTGTCGAACCCGGACCACATGAACACCTCGGTGGGCAAGGCCGGTCGCAACCGCTGGCTGGGCAAGCGTCCGCACAATCGCGGCGTCGCGATGAACCCGATCGACCACCCGCACGGTGGTGGTGAAGGCCGTACCTCCGGTGGCCGCCATCCGGTGTCGCCGTGGGGCATTCCCACCAAGGGCAAGAAAACCCGTTCGAACAAGCGGACCGACAAGTTCATCGTGTCGAGCCGCCACGCTCGGAAGAAGTAAGGATAGAGGCACGTCATGGCACGTTCGCTTTGGAAGGGCCCGTTCGTCGACGGCTACCTCCTCAAGAAGGCCGAGGCTGCCCGTTCTTCGGGCCGCAACGAGGTCATCAAGATCTGGAGCCGCCGCTCCACGATCCTCCCGCAATTCGTGGGCCTCACGTTCGGGGTCTACAATGGTCAGAAGCACATTCCCGTTCTCGTGAGCGAGGAAATGGTGGGTCACAAGTTCGGCGAGTTCTCGCCGACCCGCACTTTCCACGGCCACGCGGCGGACAAGAAGGCGAAGAGGAAGTAAGATGGGTAAGGCCGCGACTCCTCGCGCATTGAGCGATAACGAGGCTCAAGCCGTCGCTCGCATGCTGCGCGTCAGCCCCCAGAAGCTCAATCTTGTTGCGGCCCTCATCCGCGGCAAGAAGGTTTCTGCGGCTCTCGCCGACCTCGAGTTCTCCCGCAAGCGCATCGCTCGCGACGTGAAGAAGTGCCTCGAGAGCGCCATCGCGAACGCCGAGAACAACCACAATCTCGATGTGGACGATCTCGTCGTCAGCCAGGCCTATGTCGGCAAGGCGCTCGTCATGAAGCGCTTCCACGCCCGGGCCCGTGGCCGGGGTGCTCGTATCGAAAAGCCGTTCTCGAACCTCACGATCGTGGTTCGGGAAGTCGCCGAACAGGCATAAAGGAGAACCAGATGGGTCAGAAAGTTAACCCGATCGGTCTTCGGCTCGGCATCAACCGGACCTGGGACTCGCGCTGGTTCGCCGGCAAGGGCGAGTACGCCAAGCTGATGCACGAGGATATGGCGATCCGCGAAGCTCTCATGAAGCAGCTGAAGCAGGCCGCCGTCTCGAAGATCGTGATCGAGCGTCCACACAAGAAGTGCCGCGTCACCATCCACTCGGGCCGTCCGGGCGTGGTGATCGGCAAGAAGGGCGCGGACATCGAGAAGCTCCGCAAGATCGTGTCCAAGATGACGGACGCGGACGTGGCGATCAACATCGTCGAAGTCCGTAAGCCGGAAGTCGACGCCACCCTGGTGGCGGATTCGATTGCGCAGCAGCTGGAGCGCCGCGTCGCTTTCCGCCGCGCCATGAAGCGGGCCGTTCAATCGGCCATGCGTCTGGGCGCCGAAGGCATCCGCATCAACTGCTCGGGCCGTTTGGGTGGCGCGGAGATCGCCCGCCTGGAATGGTACCGCGAGGGCCGCGTTCCGCTTCATACCCTGCGCGCGGATGTCGATTACGGCGTGTCCACGGCGTTTACGACCTATGGCACCTGCGGCATCAAGGTCTGGATCTTCAAGGGCGAAATCCTTGAGCACGATCCGATGGCCCAGGACAAGCGGATGAACGAGGAAGGAGGCCGCTCTGGTGGCCGCCGCGAGCAGGCGGCGTAACGGAGAGGTCAGGAGAGGTTTGCCATGTTGCAACCGAAGAAAACCAAGTTCCGTAAGCAGTTCAAGGGCCGCATTTCCGGCACTGCGAAGGGCGGTACGGACCTCAACTTCGGCCAGTTCGGCCTGAAGGCGATGGAACCGGAGCGTATCAACGCTCGTCAGATCGAAGCGGCCCGCCGCGCCATCACCCGCGCCATGAAGCGCGCGGGCCGGGTGTGGATCCGCATCTTCCCGGACGTGCCGGTTTCGTCCAAGCCGACGGAAGTCCGAATGGGTTCCGGTAAGGGTTCGCCCGAGTTCTGGGCGGCCAAGGTGAAGCCCGGCCGTATCATGTTCGAGATCGACGGCGTGTCCGAGGAGATCGCTCGCGAGGCGCTCCGTCTCGGCGCTGCCAAGCTCCCGATCAAGACGCGCTTCATCCAGCGTATCGCCGAGTAAGGAGAGGGGATCATGAAGTCCAAGGAAAGATTCTCGAACCTCAAGGCAATGTCCGCTGACCAGCTGTCGGACGAGCTGCTCAACCTCAAGAAGGAGCAGTTCAACCTCCGCTTCCAGCGCGCCACGGGCCAGCTCGAGAACACCGGACGCGTCCGTGAAGTCCGCCGGGACATCGCCCGCGTCAAGACGCTGCAGCGCCAGAAGGCCGTTGCGGCTAAGGCTTAAGAGGAAATCAAGATGCCGAAGCGCGTTTTGCAGGGCGTCGTTGTCAGCGACAAGCAGGACAAGACGGTCGTCGTGAAGGTGGAGCGTCGTTTCACGCACCCGGTTCTGAAGAAGACCGTGCGTAAGACGAAGAACTACCACGCTCACGACGAGAACAACACTGCCAAGGTGGGCGACACGGTCTTCATCGAAGAGACCAAGCCGTTCTCCAAACTCAAGACCTGGGTGCTCGTCGACCAAGCGAAGGCGTAAAAAGTCTTCTTTTGGGGTTGTCTTACGAGGGCGGCTCGTGTATACGGCCGCCTTTCTCGACATATGAAGGGCAGGGGACATCAGATCCCCGTCAGGCGTAGTCCGGGGGGCAATCGTGCCTTGACCCGGAAACCTGTCTGAAACAAAGGAAAGGATCAAAGCCATGATCCAGATGCAGACGAATCTTGACGTCGCCGATAACTCCGGCGCCCGTCGCGTGATGTGCATCAAGGTTCTCGGCGGTTCGAAGCGTAAATACGCTTCCGTGGGCGATATCATCGTCGTATCCGTGAAAGAGGCTATCCCGCGCGGCCGCGTGAAGAAGGGCGACGTCATGAAGGCGGTCGTCGTGCGCACCGCCAAGGACATCCGCCGCGCTGACGGCTCGGTCATCCGTTTCGACCGCAATGCCGCCGTTCTGATCAACAATCAGAAGGAGCCGGTCGGCACCCGTATCTTCGGCCCGGTTCCGCGTGAACTGCGTGCGAAGAACCACATGAAGATCATTTCGCTTGCGCCGGAGGTGCTCTAATGGCCGCGAAGATCAAGAAGGGCGACAAGGTCGTCGTCCTGACCGGTCGCGACAAGGGCAAGACCGGTGAAGTCGTGCAGGTGCTCCCGAAGGAAGAGCGCGCGGTCGTCCGCGGCGTCAACCTGGTGAAGCGCCACCAGCGCCAGACCGCGACCCAGGAGAGCGGGATCATCTCGAAAGAGGCCTCGATCCACCTGTCGAACCTGGCCTATGCGGACCCGAAGGACGGCAAGCCGACCCGGGTTGGTTTCAAAGTTCTCGAAGACGGCCGCAAGGTTCGCTTCGCCAAGCGTTCGGGAGACCTGATCGATGGCTAAGGCTCAGGTGGACGGCTACACGCCGCGGCTCAAGAAGCACTACGAGGAAGTGGTGCGTCCGAAGCTGATTGAAGAATTCGGCTACAAGAACCCCATGGAAGTTCCGCAGATCGACAAGATCGTGCTGAACATGGGCGTTGGCGAGTCGACCGCTGACTCCAAGAAGGCGTCGGTCGCCGCTGCCGATCTCGCGCTCATCGCCGGCCAGAAGCCGGTGATCACGAAGGCCCGCAAGGCGATCTCGCAGTTCAAGGTCCGCGAGGGCATGCCGATCGGCGCTAAGGTTACGCTCCGCAAGGTGCGTATGTACGAGTTCCTCGATCGTCTCGTCACCATCGCGCTTCCCCGCGTCCGCGACTTCCGGGGCCTGAACCCCAAGTCGTTCGACGGCCGCGGCAACTACGCGATGGGCATCAAGGAGCACCTGGTGTTCCCTGAGATCAACTACGACAAGGTTGAGCAGGTGTGGGGCATGGACGTCATCATCACGACGACGGCCAAGACCGACGACGAAGCCCGTGCTCTGCTGCGTCACTTCAACTTCCCGTTCCGGCAGTGAGGATAGCTGTCCTCAGACGCGGACACTGGAGATAAGATAATGGCTAAGAAAAGCGCTATTGAGAAGAACAAGCATCGTCGTCAGCTGGTGAAGAAGTTCGCCGGCCGTCGCGAGCGCCTGCTGGCGGTCGCCAACGACGAGTCGAAGTCCATGGAGGAGCGCTTCGAGGCGCGCCTCAAGCTGGCTGAGCTGCCGCGCAACGCGAGCCCGACCCGCATCCGCAACCGCTGCGAGATCACGGGTCGTCCGCGCGCTTACTACCGCAAGCTCGGCATGTCGCGCATCGCCCTGCGCGAACTCGGCAACAAAGGCCTGATCCCGGGCCTCGTGAAGTCCAGCTGGTAAGAGGGAGAGCATCATATGATCAACGATCCGTTGGGCGATATGCTCACCCGTATCCGCAACGCGCAGATGCGCCGTCGCGGAGTCGTTACCACCCCTGGCTCGAAGCTCCGTGCTCGCGTTCTCGAGGTTCTCAAGAGCGAGGGCTACATCCGCGACTATTCGCAGACGGAGTTCGGCAACGGCCGGACCGAGTTCTCGATCGAGCTGAAGTACTATGACGGTCAGCCGGTGATCCGCTCCATCGAGCGCGTCTCCAAGCCGGGCCGCCGCGTGTATGCTTCCGTCGACACCATGCCTCGCGTGGCCGACGGTCTCGGCATCACCATTCTCTCGACGCCCCAGGGCGTGATGGCCGACCATGAGGCCCGTGAGAAGAACGTGGGCGGCGAAGTGCTCTGCAAGGTCTTCTAAGGCCTAATGCAACAGCACAGAACCACGGAGATTCCAGAATGTCACGAGTAGGCAAGAAGCCGGTTCCGGTTCCGTCGGGTGTGACGGCGACCGTTGACGGTCAGATGGTAAAGATGAAGGGTTCGAAGGGCGAGCTGTCGTTCCTCGTTCCCGAGGAAGTGTCGGTTGCTCTTGAGGACGGCGCCGTGACGGTGACCCCGCGCGACGAGTCCAAGGACGCCCGCGCCAAGTGGGGCCTGTCCCGCGCCCAGGTTGCCAACCTGGTCCAGGGCGTGTCGAGCGGCTTCGAGAAGCGCCTCGAGATCAACGGCGTCGGCTACAAGGCTGCCGTTGCCGGCAAGGTGCTGAAGCTGTCGCTCGGCTATAGCCACGACATCGACTACGAGATCCCGGCCGGCATCACGATCACGACGCCCAAGCCGACGGAAGTCATCGTCGCCGGCATCGACAAGCAGAAGGTCGGCCAGACCGCCGCCGAGATCCGCGAATATCGTGGTCCGGAGCCCTACAAGGGCAAGGGCGTCAAGTATGCCGGCGAGTTCATCTTCCGCAAGGAAGGCAAGAAGAAGTAAGGACGACGTACCATGGCTGAGAAGAAAGGCGCCGAAGATCGCCGCAAGGCTCGTGTGCGCCGTGCGATCAAGAAGGCTGCGAATGGCCGCCCGCGTTTGTCGGTGTTCCGTTCGTCCAAGCAGATCTATGCCCAGGTCATCGATGACGAGCGCGGCGTGACCGTGGCTTCGGCTTCGACGATCGAGAAGGATCTGCGCGGCAAGCTCAAGACCGGCGCCACCGTCGATGCGGCGAAGGAAGTGGGCAAGCTCGTTGCGGAGCGCGCGGCTCAGGCCGGCGTGAAGCAGGTGATCTTCGACCGTTCGGGATACCTCTATCACGGCCGCGTCAAGGCTCTCGCCGACGCGGCCCGCGAAGGCGGTCTCGAGTTCTGATCGATCGAAAACTCATGAGCGGGGCGGGGAGTGGTTTACCTCCCGTCCCGGTCGTGCTTTACGGCGGGTATCGTATAACAACCCCTAGCGAGCGGGCCCGCCGCCCGCGCAAGTGAGAGGTCTCATGGCAAGAGAACCAAGAGAACGTGCTGATCGCGAAGAGCGCGACAGCGAATTCGTGGATCGCCTGGTCCACATCAACCGCGTCGCGAAGGTCGTGAAGGGTGGTCGTCGCTTCGGCTTCGCCGCTCTCGTGGTCGTCGGCGACCAGAAAGGTCGCGTCGGCTTCGGCCACGGCAAGGCCCGCGAGGTTCCGGAGGCGATCCGCAAGGCGACCGACGCCGCGAAGCGCTCCATGATTCGCGTGTCGCTGCGCGAGGGCCGCACCCTGCACCACGACGTGAACGGCCGCCACGGTGCCGGCAAGGTCGTGCTGCGCGCTGCTCCCCAGGGTACCGGCATCATCGCCGGCGGCCCGATGCGCGCCGTCTTCGAGGCGGTCGGCATGCAGGACGTGGTGTCCAAGTCGCTCGGCTCGTCGAACCCCTACAACCTCGTTCGCGCGACGTTCGACGCGCTCAAGAACGAGGACAGCCCGCGCGCCGTGGCTGCCCGTCGCGGCCTGAAGGTCTCGACGCTGCAGGCTCGCCGCCGCGATGCCGATGCCAGCGCCGATGCTGGCGCTGACGCGTAAGGGAGGCTTCGACAATGGCACAGAAGCCTACAGCAACCATCACCGTTGAGCAGATCGGCTCGCCGATCCGCCGCGAGGCCAAGCAGCGCCAGACGCTGATCGGCCTCAAGCTCAACAAGCTTCATCGCACCTCGACCTTGGAAGACACGCCGTCCGTTCGCGGCATGATCGAGAAGGTCAAGCACCTCGTGCGCGTTGTCGACGGGCAGTGAGGAGAGCGGTCATGAAACTCAACGAAATTCGTGACAACGAAGGTTCCACCAAGAACCGCATGCGCGTGGGCCGTGGTATCGGCTCGGGCAAGGGCAAGACCGGTGGCCGCGGCGTGAAGGGTCAGAAGGCCCGTACCGGCGTGGCGATCAAGGGCTTCGAAGGCGGTCAGATGCCTCTGCACCGTCGTCTGCCGAAGCGCGGCTTCAACAAGCCGAACGCCATCGAGCTGAACGAGGTCAATGTCGGCCGCATTCAGCAGGCCGTCGAGGCCGGCAAGCTCGACGCGGCCACTCCGGTGACCGTCGAGTCGCTCGTCGCGGCGGGCGTGGTCTCCAAGGCGCGCGACGGCGTGAAGATCCTCGGCGTCGGCGAGCTGAAGGCCAAGCTGTCCTTCCAGGTCCACGGCGCGTCCAAGTCGGCCGTCGAGGCGATCGAGAAGGCGGGCGGATCGGTGACCCTCCTGGGCGCCGTTGCACAGGCGTGAGCCTGAGCCCACATTAGTCTAGATCCAAGCGGCGGCCCGCGTCTGATCGCGCGGCCGCCGTTTGTGTGATGTGAGTTATGGAAGTTTCAGTTTGACTGCGCTTCGCGAAGGCGCGATCAAGCTCCTGCCTTTACAAGTTTTCGCATGGTCCGTGCGGAGCCCGCTCCGGTTCGACGTCGATCATGCCTCGGTATTTCGGGGACGAAAAATGGCTTCAGCAGCCGAGCAACTCGCCGCAAACATCAATTTCGGCTCGATCGCCAAGGCCGAGGAACTGAAGAAGCGCATTTGGTTCACCCTGGGTGCGCTCATCGTCTATCGCCTCGGCACCTACATTCCGCTGCCCGGCATCAATCCGGAAGCCCTCGCTCAGAGCTTCCAGAACGCCAGCGGCGGCGTGCTGGGCCTCTTCAACATGTTCTCGGGCGGCGCCGTGGAGCGCATGGCGATCTTCGCCCTGAACATCATGCCGTACATCTCGGCGTCGATCATCATCCAGCTGCTCACCTCCGTTCTGCCGTCCCTCGAGGCGCTCAAGAAGGAAGGGGAGTCCGGCCGCAAGATCCTGAACCAGTACACCCGCTACCTGACGGTGTTCCTGGCCGTGTTCCAGTCCTGGGGCATCGCGGTCGGGCTCCAGAGCTCCGGGAACATCGTGCTGGTGCCGGGTCCCTTCTTCCTGATCTCGACGGTGATCACGCTCACGGGCGGTACCATGTTCCTCATGTGGCTCGGCGAGCAGATCACGTCGCGCGGCATCGGTAACGGAACGTCCCTGATCATCTTCGCCGGTATCGTGGCCAACCTGCCGAGCGCGATCGCCGGTACGCTCGAGCTCGGCCGCCAGGGCGCGATCTCCACAGGGCTGATCCTCGGCGTCATCGTGATGGCGATCGGCATCATCTATTTCGTGGTGTTCATGGAGCGCGCCCAGCGCCGCCTGCTGATCAACTATCCAAAGCGTCAAGTCGGCAACCGCATGTACGAGGGGCAGACCTCGTTCCTGCCGCTCAAGCTGAACACCTCGGGCGTGATTCCGCCGATCTTCGCCTCGTCCCTGCTTCTGCTCCCGGCGACCATCGCGAGCTTTCAGAGCAGCACGGACGGCACCGGCTTCATCGCCACGCTGACAGCCTATCTGGGCCACGGACGGCCGGCCTACATGTTCCTCTATGCCGCTCTCATTGTGTTTTTCGCCTTCTTCTACACGGCGATCGTGTTCAATCCCACGGAGACGGCGGACAACCTCAAGAAGCAGGGCGGTTTCATTCCCGGCATCCGTCCCGGTGAACGGACGGCGGACTTCATCGATCAGGTGTTGACGCGCATCACCGTTCTCGGCGCAGCGTACCTCGTCGTCATCTGCCTGATTCCCGAGATTCTGGTGTCCTACGCCGCACTGCCATTCTACTTTGGCGGCACTTCGCTTCTGATTGTTGTGTCTGTTACCATGGACACGGTCGCTCAGGTGCACGGGCATCTGCTGGCCCACCAGTACGAGGGGCTCGTCAAGAAGGCGAAGCTCAAGGGTGCACGGCGGCGGTAAGAGTCGAGGTTCCCCGCGCGGCAAGGCGGGGGCCGTTCAAGGTGAGGGGAACGTCTATGAGGATCATCCTGCTGGGGCCGCCTGGGGCCGGTAAAGGGACCCAGGCCGTGCGTCTGGTCGAGCGCTTAGGGATTCCCCAGCTTTCGACCGGCGATATGCTCCGGGCAGCGGTGGCTGCCGGCACGCCGGTGGGCCTCAGGGCCAAGGCCGTCATGGATCGCGGCGAGCTGGTCTCCGACGAGGTCGTGGTGGGGATCATCGCCGACCGCGTCGAGGAGGCCGACGCCAAGAAGGGGTTCATCCTCGACGGCTTCCCCCGGACGGTGGCCCAGGCTGAGGCCTTCGACGCCATGCTGGCCGAGAAGGGCCTCAAGCTCGACGCGGTGATCGAGTTCAAGGTCAACGAGGACGAACTCGTCGACCGGATCGTGAAGCGCGCGAGGGAAACCGAGGCCCGCGGCGAGCAGGTCCGCAAGGACGACAACCCCGAAGTCTTCAAGACCCGCCTCGAGGCCTACCGGGCCCAGACGGCGCCCCTGTCGTCCTACTACCAGGGCAGGGGCATGCTGAAGACGGTCGACGGCATGAAGCCCATCGACGACGTAACCCACGCTGTCAAGGAAATCCTCGGCCGCTGATCGATAGGGGCTTGACGAGCGGGGTGAAACCCGCTAGGGGCATGCCTCTTGCACAAGAACCTGCATATCCGGAGGGTTTCGTGAGAAACCTCTCTGGATTGCTGTGTTCGCAATAAGCCCGCGCAGGGGCCGGCCTCCACCGGACGCGCGATAAACATCAACGAAGCTCAGGCTTCATTACATGGAGACGGACGATGGCCCGTATTGCAGGCGTCAACATCCCGACCGGCAAGCGCGTTGTGATCGCGCTTCAGTACATCCACGGCATTGGGCCCAAGAAGGCCCAGGAGATCATCGAGAAGGTCAACATCCCGGCCGAGCGCCGCGTGAACCAGCTGACCGACGCCGAGGTTCTGGCCATCCGCGAAACCATCGACCGCGACTACATCGTGGAAGGTGACCTTCGCCGCGAAGTGTCCATGAACATCAAGCGCCTGATGGATCTCGCCGCTTACCGTGGCCTGCGTCACCGCCGCAGCCTGCCGGTTCGCGGTCAGCGCACCCACACGAACGCCCGCACCCGCAAGGGCAAGGCGAAGCCGATCGCCGGCAAGAAGAAGTAATGTTCTGCGGCCACCCGCCTGGGTGGCCCTCTCTCCCGAGCGCCTGGAATCACGGGCGCGTTTGAAGGATCTTTGGAATGGCTAAAGAAGCGACCCGCGTCCGCCGCCGCGAACGCAAGAACATCGTCTCCGGCGTGGCGCATGTGAACGCCTCGTTCAACAACACCATGGTCACCATCACGGACGCCCAGGGCAACACGATTTCGTGGTCCTCCGCCGGCGCCATGGGCTTCAAGGGCTCGCGCAAGTCGACCCCGTACGCCGCGCAGGTTGCGGCCGAGGACGCCGCCCGCAAGGCCGCCGAGCACGGCATGCGCACCCTCGAGGTCGAGGTGTCCGGTCCCGGCTCCGGCCGCGAGTCGGCGCTGCGCGCCCTTCAGTCGGCCGGTTTCACCGTCACGTCGATCCGTGACGTGACGCCGATCCCGCACAATGGCTGCCGCCCGCGCAAGCGTCGCCGCGTCTAATCAAGATCATCCGGCGCGTGGGCCCCGCCCACGCGCGTTTCGGTTTAAAGGGCTGGCCCGATGCCTCCCTTCAAGCCGTACCTTCAAGAGGTGTGGTTGTGATCCAAAAGAACTGGCAAGAGCTGATTAAGCCCAACAAGCTCGAAGTCGCTCCCGGTGACGATCCGAAGCGTATCGCGACGGTCGTGGCCGAGCCGCTCGAGCGTGGCTTCGGCACGACGCTCGGCAACTCGCTGCGTCGCGTTCTCCTGTCGTCGCTCCAGGGCGCGGCCGTGACGTCGATCCATATCGACGGCGTGCTGCACGAGTTCTCGTCGATCCCCGGCGTCCGCGAGGATGTGACGGACATCGTCCTGAACGTGAAGGCCATCGCCATCAAGATGCAGGGCGAGGGTCCGAAGCGCATGACGCTTCGCAAGACCGGTCCCGGCGCCGTGACGGCTGGCGACATCAACACGGTCGGCGACGTGCAGATCCTGAACCCCGAGCTCGTCCTCTGCACCCTCGACGAGGGCGCCGAGATCCGCATGGAGTTCACGGTTGATACCGGCAAGGGCTACGTCCCGTCCGAGCGTAACCGCGCCGAGGATGCGCCGATCGGCCTCATCCCGGTCGATTCGCTGTACAGCCCGGTCAAGAAGGTGTCGTACCGCATCGAGAACACCCGCGAGGGCCAGATTCTCGACTACGACAAGCTCATCATGACGGTCGAGACCAACGGCGCCGTGACGCCCGAGGATGCCGTGGCCTATGCCGCCCGCATCCTGCAGGATCAGCTCCAGGTCTTCGTCAACTTCGAGGAGCCGCGCAAGGAAGAGACGGCCGCAGCCGCGCCGCAGCTTCCGTTCAACCCGGCCCTGCTCAAGAAGGTCGACGAGCTCGAGCTGTCGGTCCGTTCGGCGAACTGCCTGAAGAACGACAACATCGTCTATATCGGCGACCTCATCCAGAAGTCCGAGGCGGAAATGCTCCGCACCCCGAACTTCGGCCGCAAGTCGCTCAACGAGATCAAGGAAGTTCTGGCCGGAATGGGCCTGCACCTCGGCATGGACGTGCCGGGCTGGCCGCCGGAAAACATCGAAGACCTCGCGAAGCGCTTCGAAGAGCACTACTGAGATCCCTGAAGCCGCGCTCCCACCGGAGGGCGGCTTCGGTACTGCCCCGCTCACGGAGCGGTCAATCAAGAGAGACGGTCGACCCTTGGCACGGCGGCCGTAAGATCAAGGAGAGAGCCAATGCGTCACGGATTCCGTGGTCGTCGCTTCAACCGCACGACCGAGCACCGTAAAGCAATGTTCGCCAACATGGCGGCTGCGCTGATCAAGCACGAGCAGATCATCACGACGCTTCCCAAGGCGAAGGACCTCCGTCCGGTCGTCGAGAAGCTGATCACCCTCGGCAAGCGCGGCGACCTGCACGCCCGCCGCCAGGCCATGTCGAAGCTGCGCGACGAGGCCATGGTGAAGAAGCTGTTCGACGTCCTGGGCGCCCGCTATCAGGACCGCAACGGCGGCTACACCCGCGTTCTGAAGGCCGGCTTCCGCTACGGCGACAACGCCCCGATGGCCGTGATCGAGTTCGTGGACCGCGACGTCGATGCGCGCGGCCAGGATTCGGGCCCGACCCAGAAGGAAGAAATCGTCGAGGCTGCCGAGTAACTGCTCGGCTTCAGCCAATCCATCAGGGGCGGTCCTTCGGGCCGCCCTTTTTGTTTGTGGGGCAGGGCAGCTTGAGGGGCTGCGGAACTTGGTGTTTCCATGCAGGCGTTCTATCGGTGATCGCCGCAGTTGAAGGGATTCTCCGCCATGCGCTTTTCTCCGTTCCGCCTCTCCACGATCGTACTCGCCCTGGTGCTGGGGTCGGGAGTCCTCGTGTCCGGGAGGGCAGCCGCTCAAACGCAGCGGGTCGTGCCGGAGAGCAAGGCCCAGGTGCAGCTCTCCTTCGCGCCCATCGTCCGCCAGACGACCGGCGCGGTGGTCAACGTCTATGCGAGCCGCAGCGACCGCCGGCAGAACCAGTCGATGGAGGAGTTCTTCCGCCGCTTCTTCGGTGACGATGTCCCCGGCGTGCCGCGCGGACGGTCGCAGAGTTCGCTGGGGTCCGGCGTCATCGTCGACCCATCGGGCCTCGTGATCACCAACAACCACGTCATCGAGAACATGAACGAGGTGAAGGTGGCGCTCGCCGACAGGCGCGAGTTCGAGGCGGAGATCCTGCTGCGCGATTCCCGCACGGATATCGCGGTGCTCAAGCTCAAGGGGGCTTCGAACCTCCAGGCGGTCGAGATCGGCGATTCGGAAGCCCTGCAGGTCGGCGACATCGTGCTCGCCATCGGCAATCCCTTCGGCGTGGGCCAGACCGTGACGCAGGGCATCGTCTCAGCCCTGGCCCGGACGCAGGTCGGGATCTCGGACTACCAGTTCTTCATCCAGACCGACGCGGCCATCAATCCCGGCAATTCCGGCGGCGCGCTCATCAACATGAGCGGGCAGCTCATCGGCATCAATACGGCGATCTATTCCCGCTCCGGCGGCAGCATCGGCATCGGCTTCGCCATTCCGTCCAGCATGGTGCGGGTCGTCCTCAACTCGGCCAAGGGCGGCGCGCGCAACGTGGTGCGTCCGTGGCTCGGAGCCCGGCTGCAGCCGGTGGACGGGGACATCGCCACCGGTCTCGGCCTCGAGCGTCCGACCGGCGTTCTCGTCACATCCGTCTACGACAAAGGCCCGGCCGCCGAAGCAGGCCTGAAGCGCGGCGACGTGATCCTCCAGGTCGACGGCCAACCGGTCGAGAACCCGGATTCATTCGGCTACCGGTTCACCCTGAAGGGCACGCAGGGGCAGACGCCGCTGACGGTGCTGCGCGACGGCAAGCAGTCCACGCTCCAGGTCAAGCTGATGCCTCCGCCCGAAACCCCGCCGCGCGCTCCGGTGCGCGGGCGGGCCCGCACCCCGTTCGCGGGCGCCACCCTGGTCAACATCTCGCCCGCGGTGGCCGACGAGCTGCAGATCCAGGTCGCCGACGAGGGTGTCGTGATCGCCGAGCTCGAAGAGCGCAGCGTTGCCGCCAGCGTGGGCTTCGAGAAGGGAGACCTGATCGTCGCCATCAACGGTGATCGGCTCGCCTCCACCAAGGACGCCGAGCGCCTGATCGACCGGGCAGGCGGCTACTGGGAGATCACGATCAATCGCGGCGGCCGCGTCTTCACGACGGTTCTCGGCCGATGAGCCGCTGGACCACCTCGAACGCGCTTTCCCCGAAGGAGATCGAGACGGCCTATCGCTGGATCTCCACGGAAAGCTACTGGTCGAAAGGCCTGCCGCGGGATGTCTTCGAGCGCTCGGTAGCGAATTCCCTGTGCTTCGCCCTTCGCGACGCCGCCGGCAGCCTGCGCGGCTTTGCCCGCGTGGTGACGGACAAGGCCACCTTCGCCTATCTCTGCGACGTCTTCGTGTGCGCCGGCACGCGGGGGCAGGGGGGCGGGAAGGCCCTGATCGGCGCAATCATGGCGCATCCCGAGCTTCAGAATCTGCGCCGGTGGATGCTGGCGACCCAGGATGCGCACGGGCTCTATGCCCCCTTCGGCTTCGGGCCACTGGAAAACCCGGAAAGGCTGATGGCGCGGCTGGACCCGGACGTCTATGCGCGCCTAAGCTCTCAACCGTCATGAGCGACCTGTTTTCATCCGCCGGTCTCGACCAGAACGCACCCAGGCCCCTGGCCGACCGGATGCGGCCCCGCAAGCTGTCCGAGGTGGTCGGGCAGGATCATCTCGTCGGACCCGACGGGATCCTGACCCGGCTCATCGCTTCGAAGTCCCTCGGCTCGCTGATCTTCTGGGGCCCTCCCGGAACCGGCAAGACTACGGTCGCGCGGCTGCTGGCGCACGAAACCGACCTGCATTTCGACCAGATCTCGGCGATCTTCTCCGGCGTGGCCGACTTGAAGAAGGTGTTCGAGGCCGCCCGGCAGCGCCGTCTGCTCGGCAAGGGCACGCTGCTCTTCGTGGATGAGATCCACCGCTTCAACCGCGCCCAGCTCGATGCCTTCCTGCCCGTGATGGAGGACGGCACCATCACCCTGGTGGGCGCCACCACCGAGAACCCGTCCTTCGAGCTGAACGCGGCTCTGCTCTCGCGCGCCCGCGTGCTGCTGTTCAAGTCCCTGGACGAGGAGGCGATCGGCAGGATCCTCGCCCGGGCCGAGACGATCACCGGCAAGAGCCTGCCCCTCGACGAGGAGGCGAGGGCCTCCCTCGTGCGCATGGCCGACGGCGACGGGCGCGCCGTGCTGACGCTCGCCGAGGAGGTCTGGCGTTCGGCGAAGCCCGACGAGGTCTTCGACGCGGCCCAGCTGCAGGAGATCATCCAGCGCCGCGCGCCGATCTACGACAAGGGCCAGGAGGGGCACTACAATCTCATCTCCGCCCTGCACAAGACCGTCCGCGGCTCGGACCCCGACGCGGCGCTCTACTACCTCGCCCGCATGCTCGATGCCGGCGAGGACCGTCTCTTCATCGCCCGCCGCCTCGTGCGCATGGCGGTGGAGGATATCGGGCTCGCCGATCCGCAGGCGCTGGTGATCGCGAACGCGGCCAAGGACGCCTTCGATTTCCTGGGCTCTCCCGAGGGCGAGCTCGCCCTGGCGCAGGCCGCCGTCTATCTCGCCACCGCGCCGAAATCGAACGCGCTCTACACCGCCTACAAAGGCGCCATGGCGGTGGCCAAGGAGCATGGCTCCCTCATGCCGCCGCGCACCATCCTGAACGCGCCGACCAAGCTCATGAAAAAGATCGGCTACGGCGAGAACTACCGCTACGATCACGACGAGCCGGACGCGTTCTCGGGCCAGGATTACTGGCCGGAAAAGCTGGGGCGCCAGCACTTCTACGAACCCGTGGACCGGGGCTTCGAGCGCGAGGTGAAGAAGCGGCTCGACTGGTGGGAGCGGCTGCGCCGGGAGCGGCGCGGGGAAGCCGGGCAGGACTAATCGATGCGCTCCTATCTTCTCGTCTTCCTCGGTGCGGGCATCGGCGGCGCTCTCCGGCATGGGGTGAATGTCGCCTGCGCCCGCATGTGCGGAACAGCTTTTCCGTGGGGCACGCTGACGGTGAACGTGGTGGGCTCCCTCTTGATGGGCGCCATTGCGGGCTGGCTGGCCTTCAAGGCGGGCGAGGGGTGGAGTCAGCCGCTGCGCCTGTTCCTCACCACGGGGATCCTTGGCGGCTTCACCACGTTCTCGGCCTTTTCCCTCGATGCGGCGCTGCTCTGGGAGCGCGGCGAGGCCGGGCTCGCGCTCGGCTACGTGGCGGCTTCCGTGATCCTGTCAATCGCGAGCCTCGCGGCCGGCCTCGCGTTCGTGCGGACGCTTGCGGCGTAAGAGCTCGATTGCCGCCCGTGCGGCACTCTGGTACCCACGATTCCATGAGAAAAAGCAGTTCAGGTCAGAATAACGGCGGCCGCGGCGGCCGTGCGGGGTCCCGGCAGGGATTTCGCTCCCGCGAGGACAAGCCCGCGCATGCCGGGCGCCCTCCGAAGAAGAGCCCTGCGAAGGCGGCCAGCAAGGCGCCCCGACCGGCAGCGGCCGCCCGCGGCGACAAGCCTGCGGCTCGGACCCAGGCGCGACCCGCCGCGGAGGCTCCCCGCCAGCCGACCCGCGCCCAGGCCAAGGCCGCCGCGCAGGACGTTCTGGCGACCGGCGTGCAGACCCTCGTGGTCGAGCCCGACGAGGCCGACATGCGCGTCGACCGCTTCCTGGTCGCCCGGTTCCCGCAACTCGCCTTCACCCACATCCAGCGCATCGTCCGCAAGGGCGAATTGCGGGTCGACGGCAAGCGGGCGCAGCCGAACGAGCGGCTGAGCGCGGGTCAGAAGGTGCGCATTCCGCCGCTCAAGCTGGACCAGCCCCGGCCCGTGTCGCGCAGCGCCGCCAAGGACCAGGACGACCGGGATTTCCTGAAATCCGTCACGCTCTACGAGGACAAGGACGTTCTCATCATCAACAAGCCCATGGGGCTGGCGGTACAGGGCGGCTCGGGCACCACGCGCCACGTGGACGGCCTGCTCGAATGCATGCGCGACGCGGAGGGCCAGAAGCCGCGCCTCGTGCATCGTCTCGACAAGGACACGGCGGGCTGTCTCGTCATCGCCAAGACGCGCTTTGCCGCGTCCACCATGGCGAAGTCCTTCCGCTCCCGCACCACGCGCAAGATCTACTGGGCGCTCGTGGCCGGCGTGCCGCGCGTGCGCCAGGGCCGCGTCTCGACCTATCTCGCCAAGGAGGGCGAGGAGGGCGATGCCCGCATGAAGGTGGCCCGCCACGGCGACGAGGGCGCAAGCCACGCGCTGACCTATTACGCCGTCATCGACACGGCGGCGCAGAAGCTCGCCTGGCTGTCCCTGAAGCCGGTGACCGGACGCACGCACCAGCTGCGCGCGCACACGGCCCATATCGGCCATCCCATCGTGGGCGACCCGAAGTATTTCGACATCGAGAACTGGGAGCTGCCGGGCGGCATCCAGAACAAGCTCCACCTTCTGGCGCGGCGGATCGTGATCGCGCATCCGAGAACCGGAAAGCCCATCGACGTCACGGCGCCGCTGCCGCCGCACATGCAGCAGAGCTTCAACCTGCTCGGCTTCGACACGAGCCAGTACGATCCCATCGTCGAGGCTCCTGAGGAGTAGTCCGGCCTTTCCTTTTTCGACGCCCGTCTTGTCGCACTTTTGCCGTGGGCCAAGCGCACCATTCCTTGTCCCGGCTCATCCCAGCGGATGGCCGGGATATTGGCAAGGAGGGGATCGATGGAACACAAAGATCTCGACTATCTCCGTAGCGTAGCCGACGTTCAGCCGAAGCCTCTCACCCGTCGGGAGCGGCTCGATCGGTGGATCAGCCTCCTCGAGCGCGATCCGGCGCGGCGTCTGAACTCCCTGGGTGAAATCGAGTACAAGCCGCCGGCGGAGCGCGCCCTGGTGCGGGAGGACAATTCCCCGCTGACGATCGCCTATGAGGACCCGATCCTGCGGGCTGACGGGCTTGCGAGCGACAGGCTTGGCGATGCCATGCGGTATTTCGGGCTCTCCGACGGGCAGGCGCATTACGCTCTATGCTCGTGCCTGAGCGGGCACATGGCGGAATCCGGCGCATTCGCCCGCCGTCTGCGCAACTCGACGGGAGACGTGGCCTGGCAGCAGGCCATCGGAGCCTGGGCGCTTGCGGGGCTGGCGATGGGCCTGCCGGCTCTCGTCTACCTGCTGAGCTGAGCGCCGGGGCGGCCATGCTCTCCCGGCCGGGGCGCCGACAGGCATCCCCGGCCGGGGCCGTTTGACTGCGCTCACGAGTTCGGCGATGAAGGGTGGAACCTGTCGCCGAAGGCCCGTCATCCATGCTTCGAGTCCAGCCCGTCACCCTTTCGACCGACCGGCTCGTGCTGCGCCCGTTGAGCCTTGCGGACGTGGCGCACTTGGGCGAGGCCGCCAGCGACGGGGCGCTGTGGGAGAAGAAGACCACCACGGTCCCGAGGCCGGAAGGTTTCGCCGACTACGTCCGGAAGGCCCTCGAACTTCAGGCCGCGGGCCTCGCGCTGCCCTTCGCCACGGTGGTGCGGGACGGCGACCGGATCGTGGGCTCGACGCGCTACATGAACATCGACGCGGCCAATCACAGGGTCGAGATCGGGACGACCTGGATCGCCAAGTCCTGGCAGCGCACCTTCGTGAACACGCACGCCAAGTTCCTCATGCTCCGCCATGCCTTCGAGGAACTGGGCTGCAACGCGGTGGAGATCCGGACCCATTCGCAGAACGATCAGTCCCGCGCCGCCATCGAACGGTTGGGCGCCAGGCTCGACGGAATCCTGCGCCGCCACATGATCATGCCCGATGGTCATATCCGCGACACGGCCGTCTACAGCATCGTCGCGGAGGAATGGCCCGAGGTGAAGGCGCGCCTGGAGCGGCGCTTGACGGGCTAAAGCATCGGACCCGAAAGTGGACTTGCGCTATTGGGATCAATCCGATGCTTTCTCTCATTGAGACAAGAGCATCGTTGGGCGCGGCCCTCTGGGTCCGCACGATGCTTTAGTCCTTCGGCAGGAAGCCGTGCTCGCGCAGCCGGCGGATCGAGCGGGCCGCGTTCCGGTGATGGATGAAGATCCCGCCGGCCTCCTCCCAGAGAGGGCGGTACTTGTCCCGGTCGTCCACGAGGGCATCGCCGGGTCTGCAATGCTCCCGCTTCAGGGCCGCCGTGGTGGTGATGACCTCGACGCCCGGAAAGTGCCTTTCCGCCCAGCGCCGCTTCTGCGGCTCGGCCCAGTTGCCGCGGGGCAGTCCGGTGAGGATCACCGGATTGAGATGGCGAACCGCCTCGAACAGCTCCATGGCATCGGGCAGCAGATCGAGCGTGTTGAAGAAGTCCTTCGTTCCGGCGAGTTCCGCCCAGAACCGCTTGAGGCCGTATCGGCGCTCGAACTCTCCGGGAGCCATGCCGAAAACCCTGGCCGCTCCCTGGTCGAAATCCGCGAGAACGCCGTCGCAATCGAGAAAGACCGTGGGCATGCAGGGCAACCTCCTGCCTGACCGAACCATGAGGCATGCCGGTTGTTCCCCCGCGCGTCCGGGCCTTCCCGAACATGCCGCAGGGGGAACGCGGGATGGGACGTCACGTTGTCCCCGAAGAAGGGAACGTCAGGAGTCGATGCATGGGCGATGCCGTTCGCGACAACGCAGCCGGTCACCGTTTCGAGCTCGAGCGCAGCGGACACCTCGCTTTCGCGAACTACGAGCGCCGCGGCTCCTCGCTGGTGATCCGGCACGTCGAGGCGGCGCTCCCCCTGCGTGGCACGGGAGCTGCCGGCGAGCTGATGCGAGGCGTCGCGGAGATCGCGCGCGCCGAGGGGAGAACGATCACGCCCCTGTGCGGCTACGCCTACGCGTGGCTGCGCCGGCACAAGGAATACCGGGACCTGATGGGCTGACGCCCGGCCCCCAGCCCTCGGCTCCCTTGGCCGAGGGTGTGCCTTTTCGCCGTACTGCGGACTGCGTCAAAATGGACTACAGGTCGAACTTCACGAACAAGAAATGAAGTTCGACAGGGGGCGTCCGTGTCTGGTGTGATCGAGAAGGCAAGAAGGATCTTGCGCAGGAAAAGTGTTGCCATCGCGGCTGCCGTTATCGCCCTGGCAGTCGTCGCCGCCGCCGTCTCCGTGCCCTTCCTGTTCTCCGAGAAAGTCAACGAGATCGCCTATTCGGAATTCTCCCGCGAACTGGCCGCCGGCAAGGTCGGCAAGGTCCAGGTGCAGGAGGGCGGGCTTTCGGTCTGGGTCGAGGACCGCAAGGCTTTCGTGCGCCTGCCGAGCTCGCATCTGAGCGCCCAGACCGTCGACCGGGCGACCGCCGCCGGCGCCCAGGTCGTCTTCCAGCCGTCCGGCATCGACGCCGCCCATGTGGCGAGCTTCGTGATCTCCCTCATCATGGTGGCGGCGGTGCTGGCTCTCGTCGCCGTCCAGGTCGATTTCAAGCCGACATCCCGCTGGCCGCGTGCGGTCAAGGCCGTTCCGGACCGGTTCGACGACGTGGCGGGCCAGGAGGAGGCCAAGGCCGAGTTGCAGGAGGTCATCGCCTTCCTGAGCGACGCCCAGGCGTTCGAGAAGGTGGGGGCGCGCATCCCGAAGGGCGTGCTGATGGTCGGCCCGCCCGGTACGGGCAAGACGCTCATCGCCAAGGCTCTCGCCGGCGAGGCGGGGGTGTCCTTCATGGCCGTGTCGGGCAGCGACTTCTCGGCGCCCTTGATCGGCATCGCCAAGAGCCGGGTGTCCAAGCTCTTCGAGCAGGCCCGCCGGCGGGCTCCCTGCCTGGTCTTCATCGACGAGATCGATGCCATCGGCCGCAAGCGCGGCGGCGGCGGGTCGGCGGCGGATCGCGAGTTCGAGTCGACGCTGAATCAGCTCCTCGTGGAGATGGACGGCTTCAACACCACCTCCGGCGTGATCGTGATCGGCGCGACCAACCGGGTCGATGTGCTCGATCCCGCGCTGCTGCGTCCCGGCCGCTTCGACCGGCAGGTCCATATCGGTCTGCCGGACATCACGGGCCGCGAGGCCATCCTCGCCGTCCATGCCCGCAACGTGCGGCTGGCGGCCGGCGTGGACCTCGCCTCCATCGCGCGCGGAACCCCCGGGTTCTCAGGCGCCGATCTGAGCAATCTTCTCAACGAGGCGGCGATCTTCGCCGCCCGCGAAGGCGTGACCGAGATCGGCCGCGATCACCTGGAGGCCGCCCGCAACAAGATCATCATGGGTCTGGAGCGCCGCTCGCTCGTGATCAGTCCCGAGGAGCGCAGGCTCGTCGCCGTCCATGAGGCGGGACACGCCCTCTGCGCCTGCCTGACTCCCGGGTCCGACAAGGTTCACAGCGCCACCATCATTCCGCACGGCCAGGCGCTCGGGCTGGTCATGCGCCTGCCGGAGAACGACCGATACTGCATCCCGGTGGAGAAGCTCGAGGCCGACCTGATCGTCGCCATGGGCGGACGCGCGGCCGAGGAAGTGGTCTTCGGGCCCCGGAAGGTGACGACGGGCGCCGCCAGCGACATCGCGCATGCGACCAACATCGCGACCCGCATGGTGACGGAATGGGGCATGAGCCCGACCATCGGCATGGTGAGGGTAGCCCGCTCGGGCGAGAGCTTCCCGCGCGAGGTTGAGCAGGAAATCCGCCGCATCGTCGAAAAGATGTACGCGGCCGCGAAGGCCTGCATCGAGGACAATCGCGAGGCGCTCGACGCTCTCGTCGATGCGCTCCTGGAGCACGAGACCATCGAGGGCGACGAGGTTCGCCGCATCGTGTCCCCGAGCAGGCGGCGGCTCGCCGCCTGATGTGAGGCGCTAGAGCGTGCAGCATTTGCGTGGAATCGGGAGAGCTGATTCCATAGGGTTGATTGTGATCGGCCGGGAGGCATCCCATGCCAGCTCCTCTGTCCCGAGACTTGCGTGAG
>NZ_SPJX01000242.1 GCF_004458765.1 Microvirga pakistanensis
AATTTGCGTAGTGACATAGTCGAGATCGAATTCTCTTTAAACGTGAGAGTTTGATCCTGGCTCAGAACGAACGCTGGCGGCAGGCTTAACACATGCAAGTCGAACGGGCCCTTCGGGGTCAGTGGCAGACGGGTGAGTAACGCGTGGGAACGTGCCCTTCAGTTCGGAATAACCCAGGGAAACTTGGGCTAATACCGGATACGTGCGAGAGCAGAAAGATTTA
>NZ_SPJX01000018.1 GCF_004458765.1 Microvirga pakistanensis
CCACCCCGGCCGCCTCACGGCGCCAGAGCCCTCAAGGCCCCGTCAGGCCAGCCACCGCAGTGGCCGCCGTCGATGAAGCCGTTCTAGCCAATCCAACCCCCGGTGTCAACAACAATTTTGAAGTTTCTGTCGGATCGAATTTCTATTCCTGGCCCATCTTTGCCGTTCAGGCCATAGCTTATCGTTCACAAAGACGAATATTGTCTTTGCGTCTTCTTTGTCTCAGACGACATAAATCATCCGACAGCTTCTGCTTTGCGTCAGAGGAGCCGAGGAAACTTGCCATCTACTGGCTACCTCGGCTCGTGGCGTCGATCAGGACCTGCGAGAGGTCCCGCGTGACCCGGCACTCGGCAGGATCCAGAAGGAGCCCGGCCAATGCGGCGTCTGTGACATGAGTCCTGCCGGGACCTGAAGTCCGGCGGGGCTGCGGATATGTCAATTAGCCGGCGCGTTGTCAATGCTCGACCGAGCGAAATCTGCATTTCTCCTCCCGGAGCAACGTACCCGTGCCTAGCGGGTGGCCATCAACTCTGCCAGAAGGAGAAAAGCGAGCCGAGACCGTCCCCGCGTGACGAGAAGATGGTCTTGGACTCTGTTCATTGGGGCACAGAACGCGTTCCCTCACAGGCGGTAGAGGGCTCCGGACCCATCGTCCTCCGGCGCGGGGCCGCCGATCTCGGTGAGATACAACGAACCGGCCGCGCCAGCGGGACAATCACGCGAGGTTGTCCCCGTACGTCAGATCAATAGGTCCTGTAATAGGTACGGTATGGAGGACGATAGCCGTCGTGATGTCCGTACCCGGGCTCCCAATGGGGAGGGCCACGCTGCCCGTCCTCCCATCGCCGTGGCCCTCTGTTGTGCCTGCGGGCGACGAAGGCGCAGCGTTTGGGCACGCCATAAGCAGGGTCGCCGAAGACGCTGTTCGAGCAGGCAATCCCGCCCCCTCGCACAAAAACTTCAACGCTCCTGCCTGGAACCCCGTAGATCACATTGGTCGGATAGGGCACCCGGCAGAATCCGCCCTCTCGCGCGCAGGGAATCAATCCCTGAGCTTGAGCCTCTGACGCTGCTCCAAAGATGAGACCTGAGGCAATGACCATCCCCGCCAACATCGCACGTGTCATGAGCTTCCTCCATCGTGACAAACAATGTTACAAAGTCAGTTATGAACGTCTGCCTAACAAGGCCGCTGACAGTGAAACGTGCCAAGCAGACCAGAATAGCACCCTCGACCACGAGGATGGTCTGAAGGGGCATGTAGAATTGCGCCGTCAGTTTGGGCGATGCAGGGCTCATGCGAAGTCGTGAGTCGCGGGAGGGCGACTTGCCGCCGGAACCGCTGTGCGGTGCCGCGCTCTCGGCCAAGACCTGCCCGAGCGCACCCCTGATCCGACAGATCTGAAGAACAGCGAGCTTGGAGTCGGGCTGCGCATCTCGATCACCCATCCTGACGCCCTCACGACGACCTCACCGGGGGTCCGTTCGACCCCTGATGATCCGGATGGCGGAGCGGATGTGACGCCAATCCGCATGACTTCCCCGGGTGGAATTTCATTCGCACAAGGAGCGGCCCGTGAGCCCACGCAGGTGCCGGGAATGGGATCTCGACAACAGCCAGGCTCATTGCCGAGCGGGAACTTTTGCGGAAGCTTGGCGTTATGTGGGCTCGACCTGAGGGCATCAGGCCTCAAGCCACAATGAAGAGCGGCTGTTCCAGCAGCCCAGAAAAACCTGCAAGAGCATTCATGCACGCATTTTCTCAGACCGCCAGGCCCGAAACCTCGGGAGCCTTCACCATCATCGTCGAGCGCCTTTATGCCATGGCACGGCATGCAGAACCCACGCTGGGCGACCCGTCGGACCTGGAAGCTACGCTCACGGCGTTGCCCTCGGAGCACCGCAATCAGGTCATGCTGGTGCTGGAGAGTGTAGAGAGCCGGGCAGAGGCAAGGGCCGACGATGACCTCGCAGAGGCTGCACGAATGGTCCGGCAGGCTGCCGGCCGGGTCTGGGCTCATGCGGGTTATGACAGCTCGCGCTGTGCCTAGGCCGCGGCTGCCGAAGCGGGGTTCAGATCGCCTGAACCCGCCGGGCGGGACTTCCGAGCGACAGTGACTCCCCCTCCCCTCTCGAAATCCGGGGCTGGCGCCTAAGAGCTGTTTCCACGTGCGTAGAATCATCTCTCTTCCTTGGTGTGTCGCAATTTGAGAGGCGACCCGGATCCACTTCGCCGAAAAATGCTCGAGCCGAAGAGCGAAGCGAGAGCGGTCCCAAGGATCCCAAACTGAGCATACGGCGTTAAAGCTGTGCCATGCCGCCTAGGGAGGTCCGCATGTCCCGTTTCATCGCCATATTCGCGGGGCTGATGTGCAGCGTCCTGTCGGTCAGTTCGGCTGAAGCCCTATCGCCCGCCCCGCTCAGCGGCGGGCCGGCCGGCTTCTTCGAACGCCTGTTCGGCGGACAGGCCTCTCCGACAGCCCGGCAGATGGTCGTCTGGCGTGGTTTGCATCGACCCGGCACGATCGTCATCTCGACCAGCCAGCGCCGGCTCTATTACGTGCTGGGTCAGGGCCGAGCGATCCAATACGGGATCGGTGTCGGTCGACCGGGCTTCACCTGGACCGGCACCAAGACGGTGAGCATGAAGCGGGAATGGCCGGACTGGAGCCCGCCAGCAGCGATGTTGCGGCGGCGCCCCGATTTGCCGCGCTACATGAAAGGCGGCTTGGGCAACCCTCTCGGCGCCCGGGCGCTTTATCTTGGCTCGTCGATGTACCGGATCCACGGCTCGAATGAGCCGGAGACCATTGGTTATGCGGTCTCGTCCGGGTGCATCCGCATGACCAATGCCGATGTCATCGACCTCTACAACCGGACACGAGTCGGAACCAGGGTCGTGGTGTTGCCTTGAGATGTCCGGATGTGATCGACGCGCTTGGAGCTTGCCGGTGATTTGATGTCACGAGTCACTGCACGCGGACCATAGCAGATGATTGCGATCATTAACGTCAAAGAACCGGAGCGCGGCGGCGACCGGCATGAAGGATCGCCGCCGCAAAAGGCTGCCGAACAGAAAGAAAAACCGCCGAGCCGGCGACGATCCTGTCACGACTGAAATTTTGCTTCCAGTTGAGCAACAAGGGTCTTGAGAGGCTCCGGCAGAGGTGAGTCCAAAGTATCCTGATAGACACTCCTCAAGGAATGGCCGAGGATGAAGTTCACCTGCTGCTGCGAAAAGGTCAGGCTATTTGGGACAAGACCCATAAGCCCAAGATTATCGTTCCATTGCATGGGATTATTCTCGACATCCATTCAGCATCACGGCTAACACATGTTAATCGCAACTCGTGCGCACCGGATCCGGTTTCAGCGGGGCAGTGAGAAGAATGTACGACTTTGATTTCTTCTGTCGGACTTGAGCAAAGGCGAGCCGCGCCGGGACGACCGATAGGCTCCATTCTGAAGCGAAGGCGAACGACACCCCGCATCGCATTGCTGGGGCACCCAAAAGAGCCCCTTCAATTCCATAGCATGAAGGGCGCCTCCGGGGCGCCCTTCCGCAGATCCTGCCGAGCCTATCGAACGGCTACTTCACCAGCCCGACAGACGTCAGCACGTCTCGCGTGCGGGCCTGCTCCGTCTTGACGAACTCGTCGAGTGCGGATCCCGTCAGGAATATGTCCTCCCAGCCGCGCGCAGCCAGGATCTTCTTCCAGGCTTCGGACTTGGCGAGATCCTCGAACATCTTCGTGAGCCGCGCACGGTCATCCTCCGAGATGCCAGGAGGCGCGACGATCATGCGCCAGTTGGACAGCTCAAGATCGATCCCGCTCTCCTTCAGGGTCGGCGCGTCGACGTCCCGCAGGCGGTCGGGAGAGGAAACGGCCAGCAGGCGTAGCTTGCCGGCCTGGATCTGGCTCGTGAACTCACCGAGGGAATTGATGCCCGCCGTCACCTTGCCGCCCAGGAGCGCCCCGAGAGACTCACCTCCGCCGGAAAAGGCAATGTAATTGGTCTTCGACGGATCGGCGCCAACGTTCTTGGTGATGAGGGCAGCCAGGATGTGGTCCGGACCGCCGGCAGATCCGCCCGCCCAGGTCACCTTGGCCGGATCGGCCTTGATCATCTCGGCGAGTTCCTTCATCGACTTGATCGGCGAAGTCGCCGGGACCGCGACCGCCTGCCATTCACCGGTCAGCCGCGCGATCGGCGTAACCTGGTCGAGCGTGACAGGCGACTTGTTCAGATTGATCGCGCCGACCATCACGTATCCGCTCGCCATCAACTGGGTCGGGTCACCCTTGGCGCCGTTCACGAACTGGGCAATGCCGATCGTTCCTCCGGCGCCCGGCACGTTCGTCACCTGCACGCTCTGGGCGAGACCTGCCTCGGAGAGGCCTTGTGCCACCGAGCGTGCAGTCTGGTCCCAGCCGCCGCCGGGAGCCGCGGGCGCCATGATCTTCAGGCTGGGCGCCTGCGCGAAGGAAGCGGACGGTAGGGTTGCGCCTGCGATCAAGGCCAGGCCGAGAAGTGTTCTGCGGTTGAACGTCATGGTTATCCTCCTTGGATCAATGGTCATGCCCGACGCCGACGTGGCGTTGGGCCGTTCTTGGAGCCAGTCCAGGCTCGGCGGGTCACACGATCACGCCCCAGCTTTGGCGTCAGGGATGGCAAGAGCCTTGGCCTTCGACGGCGTCGGCTCGTGAAGTGCGCGGCGCTCCTTGGCGTAGCGAACGAGGGCGCCGAAGCGGTAGATGCCGTGAACGAACTTGCTGTACGGCATGGTGATGAAGAAGCCGAACACGAAGCCCATGTGCAGCGCGAGCATCGTGCCCATCGCAGGTGTTGCCCTCAGCACGAGCAGCAGGAGGCCGGTCAGGCTCACCAGAAACAGCATGGCGGTGAAAGCCATCTCCATGCCGCGTCCGTTCTCGTCCCGCAGGGCAGGATCGCGCTTGAACTTCGCCCACATGAGGCCCGCGGGTCCGACGACAAGGCCGATGCCACCCAGAGTTCCAAGGACCACCGGCAGGTCGTACCACGGATAGGGGGCCTGCAGGCCGAGCAGGTAGTGGTAGAGTGTAGCCGTGCTTGTCGCGCCGAGGCAGAGGAAGAAGCCGTAGAAGGTCAGATGATGATAGAGCCGGCGACGGTCGTTCGGCCGCTCGTCCTCGTTGAAGCAGCCGGGTCCGCCGCCATCGAGATAGCGCAGCGCCATGGTGTCCTTCATGGCCTGCCAGACCGACACGCCATTCGTCAGCGTCTCCCGCGTCTCGCCGATGTCGCGCCAGAACAGGCGAAAGCCCATGATCAAGGCCGCGATGGCATAGAAGAACGCAGCCCCGAACACGCCCGCCATCGCGTTGTGCGACATGATGCGGTAGAACGCGCCCGGTCCCGTCTGCACGCCGAACATCACCGCGGGATCGTTGATGGCCATGAGGCCGAAGAAGAAGATCCCGACACTCAGCGCCGCAATGAGGCTGATCGCCAGGCCGTTGCGCTCGAACAGCGGCGCCAGCGCCTGCGGCCACACATAGAACTTGTAGGAGTCGTTCCGGACCTTCGCGAGCGTCTGCGGAACGTTGACGTTGAACTCGTGCGGCGGCGAGAACTGGCAGTCCGTATAGCAGGCGCCGCAGCTGTGGCAGAGATTGGCCAGATAATTGAGATCTCCGTCCGAGAAGGCGCGCCGCATCTCCATGGCCGGAAAGACCGCACACAATCCTTCGCAGTAGCGGCAGGAATTGCAGACCGTCATCAGACGGTCGGCCTCTTTGAGGGCGTCAGTTGCGTGCATTGTTCGCAGCCTCCCGTCCGGCGATCCGTCCGAAGACGCTGCCGATTGTCATTCCGATGCCGGCGGCATAGCCCTTGCCCAGGACATTGCCCGCCATGATTTCGCCTGCGGCGAACATGTTGGCCGAAGGAGAGCCGTCGGCCATGAGCATCCGTGCCTCCTTGTTCACGCGTGTTCCGAGATAGGTGAAGGTGATGCCCGGGCGCACCGGGTAGGCGTAGAACGGCGCCGTCTCGATCCGTCTGGCCCAATGGGTCTTCGGCGGGTTCAGTCCTTCGGTCCGGCAATCGTCCAGGATCGTGTGGTCGAAGGTGCCGGGGCGGACGGCCTCGTTGAAGGTTTCGACCGTGGTCTCGAGCGCCTGCGGGTCGAGCCCGAGCTTGCCGGCGAGCTCCCGGATGCTGTCCGCCTTCACGGGCGGGTAGAGAGACGGCATGAACATCTCAAGCGACGGCCCATCGAAGATGATGTAGGCGATCTGGTCGGGTTGGGCCGCGACGAGCCGTCCCCAGATGGCGTAGCGCTTGGGCCAGATGTCCTCGCCCTCGTCATAGAAGCGCTCGGCATTCTTGTTCACCACAATGCCGAAGACGACGCAGTCGAGCCGGGTGATGATGCCACCATCGAACTTCGGCGCCCGTGCGTCGATCGCCACCGCATGACACTGGGTAGGGTCGCCGATCTGCTGCACGCCCTTGTCGAGCAGCATCTTGAGCACGGATCCGCGGTTGTAGGGCGTGCCACGGATGAGAAAATTCTCGGCGACGTCTCCCCAGTACTGCTTCAGCCATTCGATGTTGGCCTCGAACCCTCCCGCAGCCGCGACCAGGGCAGACGCATGCACGTTGTGCCGCTGCCCGCCATAGGCCACCGTGGCCGATCGGAATTGTCTATCCTGAATATCGAGGTCGACGACTTCTGCATCGTAGAGAATGTCGACGCCCAGGTCTTCCGCCGTGCGGTAGAGCGCATTGAGCATCGCCCGCCCTCCCCCGAGGAAGAACGAGTTCGTGCGCCCCAAGCTGAGCGTTCCGCCCAGAGAGGGCTGCCAACGGACGCCCTGCTCGACGATCCAGTTCAGGATCTCCTTGGACTCGCGGATCATGAAGCGGGCGAGCTCCTCGTCCGTCTGACCGCCTGTGACCCGCAGAAGGTCCTCCCAGAACTCCTCCTCGGTGTAGGGCCCGGTCAGGATCTCCGTGGCCGTATCGTGCGCGCAGCGCATGTTGCGGGTATGGCGCGTGTTGCCGCCTCGGTAGAACTTGGGAGCGGCCTCGAGCACGAGCACGGAAGCGCCGGACCGGCGCGCGCTGATGGCGGCGCATAGTGCCGCATTGCCCCCGCCGATCACCAAAACGTCGTGCTTGCGTGCCAATTCAACCGGAACGGCTCCGGCCTGCGCGTCTGGACGCAAGGACGCTTTCACCTGCTCCGGCGGAACGTCTCGCGAGACCGCAGTTCCCACCTTCATCTCTCCAACCCCTGGCATACCAGCCGGAACTCCATCTGACACAGGCCCGAAGCAGACCCTTTGCCCACGAACCCAGGCTCGCAGATCGGGAAGCAACGCCGCAGCGTCGGCCGAGCACCTCGTTCATCACCTTTGATGGTGTCTGTTCGGTTGCCCCTGAAGGCGCAAACGTTAGGGTTCGCGTCCCTCTTGGCTGCTCCAGCCTTTGGCTTGAACTTCGAGCACGTTTGTATACAAAAATATCCAAACTCATGCCCTAGTCAACCTGGATGTCCGATCCCGCGCTGAATTGGGCAGAGTTTTTAGACCTGCGGATGGCAGATCGACCCTTCCGCGAACCGGAACTGGTCGGCCGGAACGCGGGGATGCTCTGAGGAGAACATAGCCCACGGCTACAGATCAGCTGCTCCCGTCGTTTGCGAAGGCGTCGCTGTCATTTACCTGGGCTCCTCGGCCGTCTCCCAGGATGGATCGAGCGTGAACAGCTCCTGCGGCCGGTTGACTCCTCTCAAGGCGTAGCGGCCGACAGAAACGAGGCATTCCTGCTCATTTGTCGCCGCAAAGAAGGCCGAGGAGACGAGAACATCCCTCTCGACCGATCGACAGAGGGCCGCGATCCGGCTCACCTCGTTCACGGCTGGGCCGACCACCGTGAAGTCAAGGCGATCCTGGCTGCCGATATTGCCATAGAAAACGGCGCCGATGTGCAGCCCCAAATAGGCGCCGGTGACCGGCAGGCCTGCGGCCAGGCGCTCCTGGTTGAGCGTGCGAATACGCGACCGCATCAATCGCTCAGCCTGAAGAGCGCATTGGCAGGCCCGGCTCGAATCCCCTTCCTTGAAGATCGCCAGCGTCCCGTCCCCGATCAGCTTTAGAACATCACCCCCGGCCTCATAGATCGACGAGATGATGGCTTCCGAATAGTCGTTCAGGAAAGGAATGATCTGCTCCGGATCCGCAGTCTCGGTGATATGGGTGAAGCTGCGCAGGTCGCTGAACCAAAGAACAGCCTGGATCCGGTCGGTGACGCCACGGGCGATTCTCCCTTTCAAGACCATGTGACCGGCGTCGCGGCCAAGATAGGTCTCGACGAGCGTCGTGGCGATCCGCGTGAGCGAGGAGCATTTGACAGCGAGCATCAGGGGCGATGCCAACTCACGGACAAGAGAGACCTGCTCGTCCGTAAAACCGGCTTCCGCGTCCGTCGTCCAGGACGAATAGAAGGAGTCCATTTCTCCGATGATGCCCTCGGCCTCGAAGCGATGGATCAGGGCGAGATAATCCGTCTGCCCCTCAGCACGCAGATCCGCCAGAACGGAAAAGTCATCGGCATGCTCCGGGCCGATCCGCCGCCGCAGGAAATCCTCTCCGCTCACCGAAAGATGATAATAGGTGCTCCTGCGCCAGTTGGCGGCCTCCTCGCCCCCGACATTGGTGCGGCCATACTCGACGACATGATCGAGGTCCCCCTGATCGTCGCGGCGCCAACGGAAGACACGGCCCTCATGGATCGGATGCAGCGTGTCGATGACGATGTTCACCCGCGTGACGGGCACGCCCTCGGTGACAAGGCGATGGCAGAAGCCATGGAGAAGCTCCAGCTCCGTCATTCCTGTCAGCCCAGCTCTCGTGACCCATTCAGCTATGCCAGCTCCCTGCCTGCCATCCATGTCCGTCCCCCATGATCAGACCACTCCGCCGGCGATTGACCACCGCCTGCTGAGTGGTTGACCATATCTGCACGCCAATCAAGGGGTGGCAGGTCAGCTTCGTCCCGCTGATGGGTGCCGGGGCAGATTTCGGATGCTTTCAGCACGCCCGTGTTGCCGCAGGCGAGCGGCGCTGCGATGGCGCGCGCACCCAGGATGACGAGACGTTCCAGGGAGCAATGCCGAGAACGACGCTTGCGGGCTGGCGCACCGCCATGGAAACACAGCCAGGCTTGCTGCGTGCGCAATGCGGGTCAGTCTCCACGCGCGCTCATCTATCACCGAATGGTTCAGGATGCCTGCATGCGCCTCCAACAGTTGCCCTGAATTTCCGCGCGGTTCCTGACGTCGCCGACTCTGCCCTTGGGATCGACGCCATCGTCGGGAGACAACCATCCCAAACAAAAAATTACAATCTTACATTCGAGACTCAGAGCGATGTGCTTGCAACCGCTCACCACGACGTCTCGAACCAAAATGTCAATGGACAGCAAGCAACTCAGGCAATAAGGTTCCGTCCCTCACTTCGCTCAACTGTTGGTTCGTTTCTCTGTCACGACATTGTTTATTCATAAAGAATAATATTGGCCCATAACGCAGCGGTGCCATTCTGAACACACAAGAATAGCTTATACGGAGGAGTTATTGTAGGATATAACCTTTTATATCATGTCGATTAACCCGTTTATCACTAGAATAATACTTAATAAATCACAAAACCTAGAAGCCTTGTTCTCAAAAGGCTCGATCAATTTTGGGCAAATCCTATGACCTACATTCTTAACGCCGCGCCGAGCGGAAACTTTGACTTATCCAATTGGAAGCTTCAGCTTCCCGTCGATTCCTCCGGCACGTTCAGCGCCTCGGCGCGTGAAGTCAAAGATCTCACCAATTACGAGCATTCGGAGTATTTTTACACCGGCGGCGATGGCGCTATGGTCCTGGCCGCCCCTGTCGAAGGCGCAACCACCAGCGGGTCCAAATATGCCCGATCCGAACTGCGCGAGATGAATGGCGCCGCGAATGCCGCGTGGGATCTCACCAGGGGTGGATACATGGCGGCGACGCTCGAAGTCGATGCTGTTCCGACGAAACTCGATGGCACTCTCGGCCGTGTCGTGATCGGCCAAGTCCATGGTGGCGACGGACAACTGGTTCGCGTTTACTGGGAAAATGGTACTGTCTACTACATCAACGGCAGAACCAGCACACAAGACAGTGACACGAAGTATGCGCTGAACAATGGCTCTGGTCAGACGCCGAGCATTTCTCTCGATGAGCGATTTTCATATGCGATCGACGTGCATGGCAGTAATCTAAAGGTCAGTGTCATCGCCGATGGCCAGACCTACACCTCGACCATCGACATCCCGGACGCCTGGAACGACAACGTCTTCTACTTCAAGGCTGGCACATATCTCGGCGAGAACGAGTCGACCGCCAAAGGCTGGGGGCAAACCTCGTTCTACAGCCTGACCTTCAACCATAACGGCACCTCAACTCCCGCTCCTACGCCGTCTCCCACTCCTTCGCACCCGACGCCAACCGAAAACCAGGTGTCCCAACGGCCAGTGACGACGAAGACAGTCAATGGTTCCAGCGCGAATAATACACTTAAGGGAAGCTCGGGCAACGATCTGCTGAACGGGAAGGCTGGCAATGACGTGCTTTGGGGCTACGGCGGAGAGGACATCATGATTGGCGGCTCCGGCAAGGATGCCTTTGCCTTCAACAAGCGCATCGGTAGGGACGTGGACATTATCGTTGATCTAGATCCTATCGCCGACACCATCCGCCTCGAGAATTCGATCTTCACCAAGCTGACCAAGTCCGGCACGCTGTCGTCCAGCTATTTCAGAGCGGGGGATAAAGCGGTCGATACCAATGACTACCTCATCTACAATAGCAAGTCGGGCACTCTCTACTACGATGCCGATGGGTCCGGTTCCAAAGCGGCAGTTCACTTTGCCACGATTGAGAACCTGGCCAAGTTGACGGCCTCGGACATCATCGTGGTCTAACGCAGGTCATTGCTGAAGCAGCCCTCGCGTGTGTGCGGGCCGCTTCTTCTATGCCTGGCAACGCGCAGTGCAGCGAGGCATCGCCGCCCGGGACCTTGTCGCCATGAGCAGCCTTATGCTCTGACGTTTTACGCATGCATGGCTGTTCCCAACCGGGCTTCCGGCGAAAACGCTACCGCTTGCAAGTGTGCCGGCGAACGGCAGCGTGGCTATATGCAGCAACATCATCCGATATGCGGTAAAGGCGGGATCCGCATGATGCTGACTGGTCTGGACATGTCCAGAATGGCATCACACTCACGGCCTTCGAAAACGTTTTGATCTCCAAGCAGCAGAAGAGCTGCCATGGATTGCCTCCCAGTCGACAACACCAGCTGCGAGGAATTGGCCCCGCTGATTCTCCGAACTTTTGGTGCGCATCCAGTCGGCAGACGGATAGCCTTAAAGTAGCAGTGCATGATTAGGAGTGGATACTTCAAAAGAAGTATGCGTCTCAGATGCAAGTCCGCGAGAGGCCCATGAGGGCGAAACTGAGTTCAGCAGCCTTATTCATGACAATTTTATAGAGAGATTTGCTATTCAAATCGAGTGCTTTGTCAGGATAACATTCGTACAGCAAATATAAGTACATACTAAATTGGAGACTGCCGTGGCGCCTGCGAATTCGTCAAGTTTAATTGGCAACGACGAAGTCAAAAAGGAAAACGGAACATGTATATCCGATATAAACTTTGTACGAGCTAATTTTGACGCTGCGGAGGCAGCTATTATCGCGACCCGGAGCGGGAAGCGGTCACACCCTCGTTTCACGATTCCGTTCATCGTCGAGATCAACGGCGTCCGGTATCCCGGTAAAGACATCAGCCTCGGGGGAGTCGCATTGGCTTCTCCAGTGCCTACAGCGGTCCTGGGCAATGTGTACGACGCCGCTGTCTGCTTTGAGTTCGAGTCCTACAGTCTGATCGTCAGCCTCAAAGCTGAAGCCGTACGGCTGAATGAGGATCAGAAGGTCATAGCGCTCCGCTTTGTTGGCCTCGAAAAAGAGCCCGCGCGCTTGCTTCAGAGTATCTTTGACAAGTCCATGTATGGCGGTGTTGCGGATGTGAGCGGCATTCTCCCACTCAGTGGGACGCTGTCGACAAGTAAACGCTTCCGAGAACCATCGCTCCTGCTCAGAAGAGCTGGTTTCGCTGCCCGCATCATCGTCATTCTCTCCCTTTCAGCTGTTGGCGCAAAAGTCCTGTACTCAGTTGTAGCTGACCGGCTTACCAGTATACATGCGGAGTATGCAGCAGTCGCGGGCGCTTCAGTTGCGCTTAGGGCAGCCGAAACTGGCTATTTCTCTGGTGAGGTTTTGGCAGGGTCCCTGGTCAAGCAGGGCGATGAGCTTGGAACGATATCATCCAGCATTCCGAGTGCGTTGAGGGCAGATTGGGAAGGGAAGATCGTCGCGTTGGAGGCTCGCTTGCACGGACAGCGCCAGGCGCATGAGCGTGCCCGCTCAGCCATGGAAAGCTTTAGCCGAGCCACAGCGACACGACTCGCCAAGGCTCAAGAAGAACGTCAGATCTTGGAAAGCCAGACGAGGATTCAGCGGAAGAAGGTTGATCGACTGACAGGCTTGGCGAAAAACGGCGCGGTAACTCAGACTCAAGTCGACGAGGAGGAGTTGAAACTTTCTGAATTGCGCCGTCTCATTTCGCAAATCGACGCTTCGATCGCCGAATTCGAAGCGCTTTTGGAGAGCGCCAGCCGAGGTGCCTACGCCGTGGGGCAACATAATACCGAGCGCACCCCAGCCGAGATTGAATACGAAATCCAGCAAATAGATACGGAGCTTTCTGCCGCTCGCGCAACCTTTGCCGCGCTGGTTCAAGGGACCCCTGTCAAAAGTCCGTGCACCTGTATTGTTCAGTCCACCGCAGTGCGCTCAGGCGAGTTTGTAGAAAGAGGTGCAAAGCTATTCATTGCATCTCCGATTGATCAACCGCGCGATCCCTCGATCGTGGAAATCGACGCGCTTGTTCCGATCAGTGCCGCCCACCGCCTCGCCATAGGTGGTGAAGCGGACGTTCAAACCGCGGATCATACTTCCGGCGTGGCTGGAGTCATAAATTCTGTGAGCTTCCACCCCGACGCGAGGGCGGGCCTGCCAGACGCGTTAAGGGTACGCCCCGGTTACGCGGTTGTCACTGTCGCGCTCGAAAGAGTAGCTCTCACGCAAGTTCCTCAGCCGGGCGTGCCTGCCAGAGTCTCGTTTCGAGCAATTCCGGGGTTGTGGGAGGGATCCGCTCCTTCCACTTGGCTGGCTTGGAGTTCTGAGAACCTCAGGAAGCTGCGGGAATTTATCTTAGTCTCACTCGGCTCGGCGCACGCCACTGCAGCAAAGGCCTCGCCGATAACGTCGAGTCTCAAAAATTCCACCGACGTTCGATGACGTCTCCGAAGGTATCCCGCCAGGTCGCCGGGATGCCTCAATCCACGTTCAGGCACACCACGGCATGTATCTCAAACGTCGTTGAGGTGAAAAGCCAGGAATGAGCAACGTGTTGAATTTCAGTGGACTCTCATCCCAAGGGTACAGCAAGAGGTCGTCAGGCACGGCAGCCATCGGCTGGTGGAGCATCCATGCGCTTACGCTCGCGCTGTTGGTTATCCTCGCAAGCCCGACGTCTGCTCTATCGGCGAATTCCGGCGCCTTGATTGTTGTTGGCGCTTTAGGGCTCTGGAGATGGTCATGGGCAGGAATGCATCTCGTCCGTGCAGTCATCTACGAGAGAATGGTCTTCCCACGAATTCGACGCCGGGCTTCCAATGCGCCGCTCCCGTCGCATCTTTTCATCATCGTGACGAGCTATCGAATTCAGCCCGAGGTTACGTATACCGTATACCAGCGTCTCATCGAGGAACTTGAAGCGGTTCATGTCCCGGCAACAATCGTCTCTTGTTTCACCGATCCAGCTGACATCAAGCTGGTTGGGCGGCTGTTCAATTCAGCAAATCTCGTCGAAGGCTCTTCGATCATTTTCATCCCGCAGGCTGGCCGAGGCAAGCGTCATGCTTTAGGCCAAGCCCTGAGAGTCATCATCGAGCGACATCCGCCGCCTTTCAGTTTTGTCGCGCTGATGGATGGAGACAGCGCACTCGGTCGCAACACCCTCCGAAATACTTGCGAAATTCTGAGTTCAGAGAATGACGTAGGGGCGGTCACAACCGAGAACATCCCACTGGTGAAAGGTTCCACCCTAGTGCGGGAGTGGTATCGACTTCGAATGGCCCAGCGACATAGCACCATGTGCTCAATGAGCCTGTCGCGGAGATTGCTGGTGCTGACAGGCCGGTTCTCCGTTTTCCGGTCGGAGATCGCTACGGGGGAAGATTTCGTCCAAGCAGTCGAGAAAGATTCCATTCCTCATTGGCGTCTCGGAACGATTGAGATGTTAACCGGAGACGACAAGAGTACCTGGTTCACTGTGCTTCGTCGGGGCTGGAAGATGTTGTATATTCCCGACGCAGTGGTGCATCCAATCGAGGAGCTTCCACCAGGCGGCGTATTTTCCGCAACCACATCGCTGATGTCCCGCTGGTTCGGGAACATGGTTCGTAACAGCGCCCGTGCCATAGCCCTCGGTCCAACTCGGTGCGGCTTCTTCACCTGGATCTGCTTGGTCGACCAGCGCCTGTCGATGTGGACGCCGCTTGTTGGGCCGGTATGTGCATTGTCCGCATGCATGATCTCCGGCGAAACCTCGTACTTATTCTTATACCTCCTATGGGTCCTCGCGAGCAGAACCGCAGTCAGCATCGCTCTCTGGGCCGTCACCGGCAGATTCCACCCGCTTTTTGCTGCGATCATCTATTACAATCAAATTATTGGCGCTTGGCTCAAGCTGAGAGCTGTGTTCAGCCCTCACAGGCAACGGTGGACGAGGCAGGCGATCGGCAGTCCTGCGGGAGGACTTCATAATCTATGGTCGGATGTATCCTCGAACCTGCTCCGATACATGTCGATCGCGATATTCGTTGTCATCGTATCGGGGGCATCGATCAGTTTAGGAGCTCCCAATTGACTGCCCGGAATTCCAAACCCGCGCAATTTCGCGTGTCGTCTGATGAATGTAGAATCCCCTGGGCGTGTGTTGCGACCATCTTGATGGCTATTTTCTTGAACTCAGCGCAAGCTCGCGCCGCGACCGCAGGCTGCCCAGCAGCGAGTTCGGAGAAGATCGTCATAGATCTAACATCTCTGGCAAATGGGGGCGGCAGGGATGAAGCATGGAGCAATGTTTGGGGCAGAGAACGGCTGTTGCTTTTGCCTCGAGAGGACGAGACTGCCGGGCCGGTGCTCCGCGTCGCCTATCCAAAGGGATCCGTGAACCCGGGCAATGCTGCTGCCCCGCAGGGCGGTGCCGGGTTCATCTATAGAATGCGCCGCGGTGCAACGCGAGCTTGCCTGAGTTACAAGGTAAGATTTCCCGATGGGTTCGCGTTTGTCAAAGGAGGAAAGCTCCCAGGGCTTTTCGGCGGCGATGCTCCACGTGGGTGCACCCCACGGGAGGTCAACAAGGGGTTCTCCGCGCGACTTATGTGGCGAACTGGAGGGGCGGGTGAGCTATATGCTTATGCGCCGGATCGTGCCACCGCCTGCGGTCAAAGCCTCAGCCGAGGTGCTTGGACCTTTCAGACGGGCCGATGGATTGCGGTTTCACAGGAGATAGACCTGACCGGTTCCCTTGAGTCGGGCGACAGGATCCTTCTTAGTATCGATGGAAACACCGTGCCGTACAAACTGCAGCTCAGATCCTCGTCCGCAACACTGATCGATGGTCTCCTTTTTTCAACGTTCTTCGGGGGGAGTGACCCCAGCTGGGCGTCACCTGGCGACCAGTTCGCCGATTTTGCGGACTTCGCTATCTGGCTCTATGCCTTCCCCTAAGCAGGCCGAGGTCAGCGCTAGGTGGAGGTTCCGACCAAGTTGCTCCGGCGAGAGCCCGAGCCGATATTCGTCGGTAACAGCCAAAGGGCGAAGCAGTTGACCCACATAAAGTGCTCCAACAATGAAATGGCGTTTTCCTGCACGTAAGTGTAGGAAAGCTATATGCACAACCTGAACCGCTTCCACCTGAATGGCCTTCGCGCCCTCGAGGCTGCGGGACGCCTGGGCAGCCTGCGGGCGGCAGCCGAGGAGCAGTTCGGCCGCCCCATGTTCGAGCGCCACCCGAAGGGACTAAGACCGACACCGTTCGGGCAGGAGGTCCTGCGTTATCTCAGCGCCGGCTTCGCGGAGATCTCCGCCGGACTGGCCCTCGCCGACCGTCGGCGCGACAGCGTGCTCACCGTCTCGGTCACTCCAATGGCCGAAGATGGACTAGCGGGCTCCTCTGGGGCGACTTGCTAACCGATATAGTCCTTCGGAAGGCAATGACAAAAACGGGCGCCTATGTGGCCCATGATCTGAAACTTTGCCCATTGGTGCTCCAGTGTCTTGATCTTGTGCCGTCTGACCAGCGGGTCGGACCAGTCATCATCGATGAAACTACCGGGAGGCCGTATGCGGAGTCCGCTTATGGCCGGGAACGCGGCTTGTCGTCCGACCCGCAGGCATCCCGGACCATGTGTGGAACATGGACGCCAGGGCTGGAGCCATCATGGAAGCAGAAGATGCAGGAGCGGATCTAGACCTTACCCAGGCGTCAGCCGCTCATGCTCAAGCATCCACCAACTCCCGCTATTCGCAGGGAGCGGTTGGGAAGTCGCGGAAAGTAGCCGAGCTTCGAATCGGCCACCGGACCGCGAAGAACGGGGCCTGAACAGCCTATGGGGAACGCGACGGGGAACGTGGGGAACGCGAGATCAGTGGCAGAGCGTCGGAAAGCCTTATCCACCAATAAGTTAGGTGGAGCGGGCGATGGGAATCGAACCCACGACATTCAGCTTGGGAAGCTGACGTTCTACCTCTGAACTACGCCCGCGCAGTTCCCGATTTACAACGGTTTAGGGGGCTGCCGTCAAGCCCGAAGAATGGACCGAGTGACATCCGTGTGCCAGTCAGCCAAGAAGGTTGTTCACGATCTGGTCTATTCCCTGCTTGGAAGCCTCGCAGGGGAAGAGATGCCCATACTGATCGAGGTGACTCGCAGACTTGCGGCTAAAACCCACCTCAATCAACAGCTGGTCGCGCAGTGCCGGAGGCTGTGACAGTTGATCCCGCTCAGCTGCGCCTTCTCGCACAGCATCCGCAAACCCAGCTCGACATGTTATCTTGGTTGACATAACCGCCCGTGGAATTTGGAAACACGAAATCCTCAACCTTGGAAATCTCGACCTGAGCCGCCACAGCCGGAGCTCCCATATAACGGCTGCGCCAACTGGCACCGTTCTCACCCCGGCCTCAGTCTTGGTTATGTCTTTATCCCGGTAAAGATCAGCCAGGGTTTCGACAGGTTGCGCTTGAGGCTGCGAACATAAGCCGGCCCGAACTTCAGCACCCACCCGTGGACAGTGTCAAAGGAGACGAGAATACCGCTCTCCAGCAGCATCTCCTCGTTGAGCTGCAGGTTCAGAGGAAACCTGAGGTACAACGAAATAGCATAAGCGATGATCTCAGGAGGAGACCGATATCATTCGTAGCCGACGAGCTGGCTCATGCCAAAACATCTACAACACTCGCTCTCATGTCCGAGTTGACGTTACAAGGCCCTGATGAGCCAGCCCCTTAACTTAATCCGGAAGAGTTAGTCGGATGTACCTCGGGCGACTTATAGATCTTAAACCAAGGGGATGCATATAGCTACTTTGATACGGGACAAAATTCTCTTTGGGGCACTTAGGTATTTTATCAAGAGGCAATTTCGAAATAGTCACGCGCTTCCATCAAGCAGTACATTCGGAGAAATTAGACAACCATGCAGGTAGTTATCCTAGCGGGGGGGTTAGGAACCCGCCTTTCAGAGGAGACTGGGGTCAAGCCGAAGCCGATGGTCGAGATCGGCGGGAAACCTATCCTGTGGCATATCATAAAAATCTACTCATATTTCGGCATTAACGACGTAATCGTCTGCTTGGGTTACCGTGGCGACGTTATCAAGGAATACTTCGCCAATTATGCACTTCGTAACTCGGATATCACTTTTGATATGTCGAGCGATCAAGTTATTATTCATCGTCGCCGTTGCGAGCCTTGGCGAGTGACCTTGGTCGACACAGGTCTTGAGACCATGACCGGTGGTCGCTTGCGACGAGTGCGCGAGCACCTAAACCAAGATCAGTGCTTTTGCATGACCTACGGTGACGGTCTCGCAAATATTGATATACGGCGCTTGGTAGAGTTCCATAAAGGGCATGGACGTCTTGCGACACTCACCGCGGTTCGCCCGCCAGGCCGATTCGGAGCAGTTACTCTCGAACCTGGCCACGGGCTCGTTACCAGTTTTCGCGAAAAGCCCGAAGGTGATGGCGCATGGGTAAACGGGGGATACTTTGTGCTTCACCCCAGCGTCATCGACTATATAGCTGACGATGCAACCATCTGGGAGCTCGGGCCACTTGAGCACCTGTCGTCTCACGGGCAGCTTGCCGCCTTCCGGCACAACGGCTTCTGGCAGCCTATGGACACCTTGCGGGATAGAAAACTGCTCGAAGATTTGTGGGCAACCGGGGAACCGCCTTGGAAGGTATGGGACGATCAGCAGCAGCTGCCTGTCGAGAAAAGAACAGAAGACCAGAAAGGTGAAGGGCGCATGATGAGATGAGAAAGATCAACGCGCGGACTCTGAAGGAGATTCGTTCGAGACCACTCCAGTCACAGTAACCGTTTTAGGCACACAGATTATCTAAGCATTAGGATCAGAGGCGACTTCGATACGACACGTCGAATCTCGATCTCCCAAGCTCGGAGAGTTGTCATGATTTTCTCCAGGACTCCCTTGCACGGGGCATTCGTTATTGAGCTAGATCGACGGGAAGACTCGCGTGGTTTCTTCGCCCGAGCGTTCTGCGCTGACGAGTTCGCGCTCAACGGCCTCGACCCTACAATTTCCCAGTCGAATCTATCATTCAACTATTGCCGCGGCACGCTCCGAGGCCTGCATTACCAAGTCGCACCGGCAGCCGAAGTCAAACTGGTCCGCTGTACGAGAGGCGCAATTCATGATGTGATCGTGGACTTGCGCCGCGGATCACCGACATACTTGCAGCACTTTGCCATTGAGCTATCTGAAGAGAACCGCCTATCCCTATACGTCCCCGTGATGTTCGCCCATGGTTATCAAGCCCTGACAGATGGGGCCGAAGTGATCTACCAAGTGAGTGCGGCCTATTCACCTGAATGTGAGCGCGGTATCCGGTATGACGACCCAGCGCTCGGAATTGGCTGGCCTATTCCGGTCACTGCAGTTTCCGAGAAAGACGCGGCCTGGCCTCCGCTGGACTTGGAATCAGCCGGCACAGCCTACGAAGCCCAAGCAAGTGCATTGGACCATACTATTGGCACCGGATCTACGCGTGGTGGGAACGAGAATGATAATCGTCGATAAAGCGCTCAAAGCGCGTGCGGATGCAAAGAATCCCGTCCGAGTAGGATTGATTGGGGCCGGCTTTATGGGCCGCGGCATCGCCAACCAAATCATTAACTCCGTTCCCGGTATGAGACTTGTTGCAGTCGCGAACCGCACCCTCGCATCGGCTTGGCGCTGTTACACCGAAGCGAGTGTGCCCGTTACTGATGTGGCCGAGGTAGAGACAGCCTCGCAGTTTTCAGCCGCCGTGGCGCGTGGAAGCTATGTCGTGACAGGTGATCCGACGCTCGTCTGCCGATCCGAGGGCATTGAAGTGATCATCGAAGTGACGGGTAGCGTCGAGTACGGCGCCAGGGTCACCCTCGATGCAATCAATCATGGGAAGCACGTCATCCTCATGAATGCAGAGGTCGATGGTACAGTCGGTCCAATCCTGAAGGCAAAGGCTCAGACGGCCGGCGTCATCGTCAGCGGTTCAGACGGTGACCAGCCCGGCGTGCAAATGAACCTCTACCGCTTCGTGAAAAGCATCGGACTGACGCCCCTCCTCTGCGGCAACATAAAAGGCCTTCAAGATCCCTACCGTACCCCCAGCACACAGAAAGCCTTTGCAGAGAGGTGGGGGCAGAATCCCCATATGGTCACGAGCTTCGCCGACGGCACAAAAATCAGCTTCGAACAGGCTGTTGTCGCCAACGCGACCGGAATGTGCGTGGCTAGGCGTGGCATGCTGGGATACAATCACGATGGCCATGTGGACGAGCTCACGGCCCGATATGATGTCGAGGAATTGCGCGAACTCGGAGGCATCGTCGATTACGTTGTAGGAGCAAAGCCTGGACCAGGAGTGTTCGTGCTCGCGGCCCATGACGATCCAAAGCAGCGACATTACCTGAATCTCTACAAACTTGGTGAGGGTCCTCTCTACAGTTTCTACACTCCCTATCATCTGTGCCATTTCGAAGCTCCACTTTCCGCAGCGCGGGTCGCGATCTTTGGTGACGCCGTGCTGCAGCCACTGGGCGGGCCTCGCGTGGAAGTCATAAGTATAGCCAAGCGTGACCTGAAAGCTGGCGAGATACTCGACAAGCTCGGCGGGTATATGACTTACGGCCAGGCTGAGAATGCGAGCATAACTGCCGCAAGCAACTTTTTGCCGATCGGTGTGGCTGAGGGATGCCGGCTCCGGCATGATCTACCCAAGGACACGCCTCTGACCTACTCTGATGTGGAGTTACCAACCGGCAGGTTGGTGGACCTGTTGCGAATCGAACAGGCTAAGAAGTTCAGCTTGGGTTATCCTTCTGAGCTTGAATTTGAACAACCGCCACATGAGCGCGCTGATGCTCTTCCTCGGGAAAGCAGGACATATCGAACGGAGACTCGCACCTAGACGCTCCTTACAAAGCGTCACGATTGAACAATGACCTTTCGAGTAGGAATGTCGATTGAGGATCTTGGTCACGGGCAACATGGGGTATGTGGGATCTGCGGTCGTTCGCCGCCTGCATGCTACACTTCCAGGTGTTGAGCTCACCGGATATGATACCGGATTCTTCGCACATTGTTTAACGACTCACGACGGACTTCCCGAACTGAGGCTGAAACAGCAGGTGTTCGGGGATGTACGTGATCTCCCTATAGAGATCCTTGAATCGGTGGACGTTGTGGTACAACTCGCGGCCATATCGAATGATCCAATGGGCAACCGATTCGCAGCTCAGACGGAGGAAATCAACTTCCGCGCAGCCATCGAGATCGCGAAGCGTGCGCGTATCGTCGGTGTCAAAGGCTTTGTCTTCGCATCAAGTTGCAGTGTCTATGGCGCTGCCGAAGGTCCACCGCGGAAGGAAGAAGATTCTCTCAGTCCACATGGCAGTGAAATCCCTGCGTTTCGCGACGGCCTGCGGCATGTCGGATCGCTTGCGACTCGACCTCGTGCTCAACGACGTCGTGGCAAGTGCTCTGTCGAGCGGGGAAATCACTGTTCTGAGCGACGGCTCTCCGTGGCGGCCGCTTATCGATGTCAGCGATATGGCGCGCGCAGTCGAGTGGGCTGTACTTCGTCGTCCCCCAACTGGTGGTCAGCATCTCATTGTGAATGTCGGCTCGAACGAATGGAACTATCAGGTGCACGAACTCGCGGCCGCGGTGGCAGCAGAGATACCAGGAACAGCCGTCTCATTAAACGAGAAAGCTCCACCGGACAGGCGCTCGTATCAGGCAGACTTCACAAAGTACCGCATACTGACGCCGAATTACCAACCGCGCATGAGTCTGGTCGAGACGGTGCGGGCAATCCGTGACGGGCTCGAAACTCTTGGATTGACCGATGCTGATGTTCGAAATTCAGATCAGATCCGTCTTCAAGTCCTCGAGCGGCACACAGCCTCTGGACGCCTTTCCGCAGACCTCCGATGGAGATACCCTCTCAAGGTTGAAACACGCTCTTAAGAGGAAATCTATGAACCTTAGACGTTACCTGGATCGGAACTCGGTTAGGTAGATTAGGATGTAGTACATGCAATACTGGCCGAGTCCCAGGACTCGAACCTCTGCGCATTCAGTTTCCGAGAGCGGGAGCCTTCCTGCGGAGCAAGCGTGTCCGGCAGACAAGGACTTGATCAAAATTGCCTCTAATTTGGATCGGCTGAACGATGCACTTGACGATAGCCTCAAAGCATTCGTCGATATACATGCCATACCCGGGGAGGATCTCGGACTCTCTCAAGGCTCAATTGCACAAAAAATCTATCTCCGCTTCAAAAGAGCAATCAAATTATTCTATAGTGTCCGCAATGCAAACATAGTTATTCTTTCAGGATCTCCTGGCGATTTAATCAACTTGTGCTTATTTAAATTCGCTATCCCGAATGTGAGCTACAAGCTCGTTTCGATAGATCTAATCCTCCAAAAGCCGCGAACTATGAAGCAACATTTTTTAGCCAAACTACGGAGGATAATATTATCAGAAGTTGATCTTTTCATAAATCATTTCCGTCACCTACAAGGATACGAAAGCATTTATGGAATTTCTCATGATCGTTCGGTGTACATACCGTTCAAGGTCAACGAGATTCCCAACCCTAAGATGTCACCCTCACCGGCTGGGGACTACGTACTCTGCACCGGTCGGACTCGGCGGGATGTGAAGACGTTTGTCGAGGCCATCCGGCTATCGGGCTGCCCGGGCCTCCTCCATCAAGAGAGTGCTGCAATCATCAACTCTCATGGGACAGCAACTTGGCAAGGCGAGATCCCGGAGAACCTCACCTATATCATCGACGATTGTAAGGAGGCATTCATCAACTACATCTCGAACGCCCGGATCGTCGTCATTCCGAGGTTCCGAGACGACATTGCTCCAGCTGGGATTGCTACATACCTCAGCGCCATGATCAGAAGAAGATGTTGTGTTCTCAGTGAAGGTCCCGGGCATGATGATGTGCTAACCGGAGGACAGGCTGTCATTGTTGAGCCGGAAGATCCTGAGCAACTGGCAAAGGCTATAAGAAGATTGTGGGAAGATGATGAGCTGCGGACAAGCATTGCGGAGTGTGGGTATGCTTACGCGCAGTCTGTCGGAGACGAGAGGAGGCTCCATTCAGATATCCTGACTGCGAGCCTCGCCCTGTTGCCGGGTATAACCCAACATAGACAAGCATGACTCGCGATAGTCTTCCCTTACTGACGACCATCTCTAAGAGGATGAGATCATCAAGAGACCCATCGTAGTCGCGCAGGCATCAGCGAAGTTCGCACTCAGTCGTCTTTTTGAGCGGCAGATGCATCGCTCGATGCACACCATCCGTATCCTGCAATGCGGACGCGCCATAGCAGCTTGCGCTGTGGTGTTTCATCATGCTGCGCTGGGCACCGAGCTGCGCGTCGAAGCTCTCCCACAATGGTTGGCGGTGTTCTTTCACTTCGGCTTTCTCGGTGTTGATTTTTTCTTTGTCCTAAGCGGATTCATTATCCTGCACGCACACGCTGACGATGAGCAAGGGCCAAGGGCAGCGATTGTTTATTCGAAGAGGCGCCTGACTCGCATCTACGTCCCCTATCTCCCAATCGGATTAGCGATGGCCGCTTACTATGCATCGGTAGGCCTCAGCTTCAATTTGATAACCTCCTTGACACTCATGCCTGCTGGAGCGCCGGCGCTCTCCGTGGCGTGGACCCTGACGCATGAACTCCTCTTTTATTCAATCTTCGCAGTTTCCTATTTCACGCGTCATTTTGCCGCTCTAGCTTCAGCGTGGGCTGTCTCAATCGTCGGGTTTTCCGTCCTTGTCGGAGAAAGTTGCTGCGCTGAGTATCCAGCAGTCGTACAGGAGAGCCTCAGGGTGATCCTATCTCCGCTCAATCTCGAATTCATCTTCGGGATGGTTGCGGCGGTTGCGGCTAGGCGCATGCCATCGCAACTATGGTCGTTCGCACTTCCAATCGGTGCGGTAGGAATTGTCGCCTTTTTCTTCTCTCTGTCCGATGCTAACCCTTTAGCCTTGACCCGAGCATGGTTCGGTCTCTCCGTGGCCTTCGTATTGGTCGCGGCTGTCTGGCTCGAAGAGCTGGGAAGAATCCATACACCTGCTTGGCTCATGCTCCTTGGCGATGCCTCCTATGCGATCTATTTGGTTCACAATCCATTGGTGGCTTTTGTAGCGCGCGTCGTTGGCGGTATTGGCTTCCCGACGTCGTGGTCGATAAGCCTGGCATTGTGCGCGGCTCTTGGGATTGGAGGCGGCATTGCCTATCACGTGCTTGTTGAAAAGCCGGCTCTATCCCTCTTCAGACAATCGCGTCGAAACATCCAAAGAGGATAGCTCTCGGACAGGGAGCGTCCGGCCCGGCCTTTCACGGAGCGCTTCTTGTCTGCCTTTGAAGCTGACTTCACGATCAAGTTCAAAATTGGAGATGAAACATTGGCCCCTCACCAACCGCCTGACGGAAGAAACCCTATCGAGTAGACCCAACCCGCTCCATCCATGAACCTGCTGTGAAGCGTCTTGTACGGCCCGCACATTTTTGGACAGACCGTTCCACTGCAGGACATTTGCGAATGACGTACACAATCCCACTCACCACCTCCCGGTCGTCTACGCGCGGTACGCCACGAGCCAGCCGGAAGCACGGTGAGGTCCACATTATCTGACGCTCGCTCAACATCAGCAGAAGCAGCCCACCCATTCAGAGTCTCTTCGAAAGGGAGGCCTGAGTCAGAACTCAGGCCAAAGTGTTAGGTCCTGAGCCAAGCCGCAGACAACAAGGGTGAGATCTGCCTTAGGTCTGATGATGTTGCAGGACCTTGGTCCAGGGCAAACCATCAGGTCAGGAATTGCCAACGGCGTTCTATGACGCCGAAGCAGCGTCCTCAGACAAGAAAGAAATGCTCACTAGTCAAAGCAAGACCCTTGCTGAGGACGGCAATCTGTACAGCCGCTCCGCGGCCGGAGCCGTCAGCATCGCAGAACAGCTTGCCCGTTTTCTGGTCATAGACGATGAAGTCGTTATCATCCTTGGCCCTCGTGCCCAAAGCCAGATAATCCTTGTTCAGGGTCGCAGGCTGGCTGGCCGAGCCGGGCTTAGCAAACACCGCATTGTCAAGCCAGATGCTGTCGTACGCCGGATTGAAGTCGACGATCTCGTCTCGATTGCTCATCGCGTTCGGCTTGGTGTCGAACACAAACGCATCCCTGTCGGCGCCGCCCGTGATCGTGTTGTTGCCGGTGTTGCCCGTGAGGCTGATCGAGGCGGACCCGGTGGCGGTCAGGTCCGTTTTCCCGGCCGCCAGAGTATGGCTGACGCTGGTGGTCAC
>NZ_SPJX01000163.1 GCF_004458765.1 Microvirga pakistanensis
AATTTGCGTAGTGACATAGTCGAGATCGAATTCTCTTTAAACGTGAGAGTTTGATCCTGGCTCAGAACGAACGCTGGCGGCAGGCTTAACACATGCAAGTCGAACGGGCCCGTCGGGGTCAGTGGCAGACGGGTGAGTAACGCGTGGGAACGTGCCCTTCAGTTCGGAATAACCCAGGGAAACTTGGGCTAATACCGGATACGTGCGAGAGCAGAAAGATTTA
>NZ_SPJX01000718.1 GCF_004458765.1 Microvirga pakistanensis
ATGCGCCCGCCGGTCGTAGGCGATGCAGTGGAAGCCCTGCCGGGCCAGAGGCTCCATCTGGTAGGCCCACATGTCCGAATTGAGCGTCCAGCCCGCAAGGAACAGGACCGGGGACCCGGCGCCCCAGTCCCGGTAGAACAGGACGGCGCCTTGTGCGGTCACGATGGTGTTCGGGCACAGACCATGGGCGGGCCTGATTGCAGCAGTCATTGGCGCGTTCTCTTTTGGCTTGGGGCACATACATCGGTTCAGGCGGCAGCCGGCACCTGGTCAAGGAAGCCGACCACGCTTTTGAGGCGGCCGTTCTCCAGGGTGGCGAAGTCGGTGCCCTTGATGGGGCCATCGCGGCCCTCAGGCCCGAGTTGCCAGGAAAAGCGCACCTGATCGGCGTAACCATCGGGCTTGCCGACAAGGGCAAACCGGAAGCCGGGGAACTGGTCGTGCACGCCCGCAATCAAGGCATCGATCTGCTCATGGCCTTGACCCTGCATAAGTGGGTCGAGGTAGCAGCCGTTCTCGCTCCAAAGATCCGCCAGGAGTGCCTTCCGGCGGTCCTGGTCGGTTTCGTTCCAGAGGGCGATGTAGCGATGAGCGATGGTGTTAGAATCCGACATGGGAAGTCTCCTGGTAGGTCGCGGGATCAGCCCCGGCACGAGCACCATTGCTGAGACCGCACAGGGCGTCGATTACGCCACAGGTAATGGAAATCAGGGCTGTGACTGACTGTTCAGCGATTTAGGTTCATCAGCCTGCGGGTGTCTTGGAAGCTGCGGCGGGCCTTGGCCAACGATCGCGCCAGGGCCTTGCCTCTTCAAGTTCGTATGCGAGCGCGAGCAAGGACGCCTCGCCGCCGAGCTTAGTCGCAAAATGACTGCCGACGGGCAGTCCTTCCGGTGTCCAATGGAGTGGGACCGACATCGCCGGCACACCTGCTTGGTTGTGGATAGGCGTGTAGCCGACAAACCGCTTCGTACGCCGGAACACCTCCTCGAAGCTGAGCGTGGGCGCCAGGAAGCCTATGGGTTGCGGCGGGAGGGCGAGCGTCGGGCTGAGCGCCACATCGTAGGTTTCGAAGTATGCCTCGATAACACGTGCTCCCTCCTCTAAGGTCTGAAGCGCCCGCTCAAAGGCTCCCCGAGGCCGGCGCCGGTACCAGTCGACTAGGTCCAGCGTGAAGGGCTCGAACAGCGTGTCGTCCACAGCCCGCATGAGGTTCCGGCTGACCTGCTGCTCCAGTCCGCTGAGCAAAGATCCGGCGATGGTGAAGAACGCGTCTCCAATGGCATCACCGTCGACATCAGGCGGGCGCGCCTGCACGACCTCGTGCCCGAGACTTGCGCATAGCAACGCTGTCTCCTCGGCAGCCTGGAGGACCTGAGGATCGGGTTCGTCGCCGCAGAGCGTGGTCGTGTAGAGCGCGATTTTCAGCCGCCGGCGATCTGGGCCGGCAACGTAACCGACTGGTGGGAGCCACGCGCTCGCCCCTTGCCTCTCGGTCAGTGAGAGAAGACGGGCGCTATCCCGCACACTGCGTGAGAGACAATGCTGTGGGATCAGTTCGACTGGAAAAGGGCTTGGCCCGACATGGTCCGAAACGTTGCGCCCGCGGCTTGGCATCAGGCCGAATAGGCCGCAGGCGGAGGCCGGAATGCGGATGGATCCGCCACCATCGGAAGCGTGGGCTATCGGTACCGCGCCACTGGCGACAGCTGCGGCAGCGCCGCCCGAGGAGCCGGCAGGTGAACAATCGAGCGCCCACGGATTGCGGGTGACACCCTCAAGCAGGCTCTCCGTCGAGCCAAGTAGACCGAATTCAGATGTCGTGCTCTTGCCGAGGATCACGAACCCAGCGTTTTCGATCCGGCGAGCATAGTCCGACGCTTCGCTGGCGATCTGTCCGGATAGCAGACGTGAACCGATGGAATGACGCAGCCCCGGATAAGCCAGGGTATCTTTGATCAGGAGTGGCACGCCCGCGAACGGACCGGTGCGCTGATCAGTCCGCGAGAAATCGAGTGCACGATCGAAATCATAACCGGCCAGGAAGTTGAGCTCGGGGTTAAGCGCTTCGATCCGCTGGATCGTCGCCTCGACCAGTTCAATCCGGCTGATCGCGCCTCGTGCGATGAGCTCCGCCTGTGCGGTCGCATCCAGCTTGAACAGCTCGGATGACTGTCCGATCTTGCCTAGCCTCTCAGGCGGCAAACTGTTCTTCGAGGCAGGCAGCGCAAACTCAGACATCCCGATGATTGCCGAATAGTGAATCGCAAGTTCATTTATTGGACAAGGTCATAAACCTGTCAACCGTAGGGGCGTCGGTCACCACCGGCAGGAGGGCAACTCAGGCGGTAAAAAGACTGTGCAGGCCCGCGAGCTGATAGCGCCAGAACGCCTCGAACCGCGCGCGGAGCGTCGTTTCGTCGTGTGAGTCCCGCAGGATTGCGACGATCATCAACACAGTATTCTGAAAGATATGCTCCAGCACAAAAGTGCGATGCTGATCCAGAGAGGGAGGTAAGCCAACCCTTGCGAAGTGAGCCGTTGTGAGGCGGGCGAGCTCGCGAACGACCTTGCGGGGGAAACTCTCATAGGCCGAACCTTGCGCACACGAAAGAATGACGACGACCTTAAGCCGGTGCTCGATCCAGAATTCCAGCAGCGCGTCCGCTGCGTTCTTCGACGTCAAATCGTCAGCCTTGTCTACTGCTTGCAACGCTCGAACGCGCCGGCGGAGCACCCTCAGGAAGGATGCGGCAAACTTCTGATCGACGACAGAATAGAAAAGCTCGTCCTTACTTTTGAAGTAACGGTAGACGTTACCGGTAGATATGCCGGCCGCCGCGGCGATGTCCGGTATTCTGGCGCCCTCATAGCCGTCACGGGCGAAGACCCGAAGCGCCGCTTGCGCAATATCGTTGCGGACACTCTCCTTAAGATACTGCGCCATCACTCCCCCGCTCGCGGCCAGTCTATGCCTCGCTTTTTCATGTCAGTCACAGAACGCTCGGCTGATCTGTTCTCCTGACGCAGGCAGTCGGCGATGAACGCCGCGGTTGCGGCTACCGCAGCGTTCGCCCGAAGATCGCGATGGAGGGTGAGCCAGACGTCTCGCACGATTGGGGCTTGCCCCGTCTCCAGCCGTTGCAAGTCGCCGCTATCGCCGACAAAGGTGGGCAGGACGGCAACTCCAACCTGGGCCTCTGCCGCGGCACGCTGGATGGCGAGATCATTGGTCCGGAGCACGATCGGCCGATCCCCTGCGATCCTCCTCAGCCAGACCTGCTGGGGAGCGTTGTCGAGAGCTTCGTCAAAAGCGATGAACTCGAAGTCGCACTCTCTTCGCAAGGCAAGATAGCGCCGAGAGGCGTAGAGCGCATAGATGATCGACCCGACCTTCCGCGTCACGAGCGTGTTGTCACTGGGGCGGACCAAGCGCAGGGCAATGTCCGCCTCCCGGCGCTGCAATGAGACGGTCCTGTTCTCGCCAAGAAGGCGAAGCCGCAGGTCTGGATGGGATTGTCGCAAGCGTGCGAGACGCGGTGCAATCAACAACGTGGCAACGAGTGGCGGGGCGCTCACGGACACCTCGGCAGGGAAGCCCGTCCGGCGCGCCAGCACCATCCGTTCCAGCGAAAGGGTCTCGGCCTCGATCCTCCGAGCGTACTCGGCCACCCGGTCCCCATCAGGGGTTAAGACGTAGCGCCCGGACCTCCGGTCGACCAGCTTAACCCCCACAGCCGCCTCAAGGGCCGCGACCCGGCGGGCCACTGTCGCATGCTCGACACGAAGCCGTCGTGCGGCAGCCGACAGGCTCCCTTCGTCGGCCAGCACCGCAAAATGCCGAAGATCATCCCAGTCGAACATTCCCGATTCCTGCACACCTCATGTGAGAACTCAGGGAATTTCGCACAGCAACGTGGTCTGGCAAAGTCCCGCCATCACCAAGGAGATTGGAGATGCCCATCACACACGCACCACAAATCTCGACCACGCTGCGGCCTAGGAAGCTTCCGGCACGGGCGCAGGCAGTCGTGTTTCCCATGATCCTGTCGCTGCTCATGTCGGGTATCGTCTCCACGATCGCGACACTCAGAGCTGTTGGCATCACGCCCGGGGTTGGGGCGCGGATCTTGGAAGCCTGGGGTATGTCATATGTTATCGCCTTTCCCACGGCCCTTCTTGTGATGCCGCTGGTCAGGCGGATCGTCGCGGCAATTGTGGAGACCCCTAAGCCTTGAGGCAAGGCAAGAGACCTTCCGGAGCAGCAAAGAACGAGTCGAGGTCCATCAGAAGATCCTTCGCCAACACGATTGGCTGCATGCCGCTACACCGATTGGGGGCACCATCCGACAGGCGCTAGCACTCAGCATGATCTCGTGGACAAGATCGGTTCATTCGGCATCTCAGTCCAAAGGCTCGGCAGGGTCGGCGCGAAAGCGCCGCTGCCTCACTGAGCATAGAGCCAACAATCTCAAGGGGCTCCCCGGCCAATCCAGCTACCGTCATCAGGAATGGTAAAACCGTCATGGTAGGTGACACCGCCCGCGGCAGGGCAGCCATCAAACGAGATACGCATGATGTACTGCGCTGGGACTTCCGCAAACTTCAGGGCTGCATCCCTTTCGAAGTCGAATCTTCAATAGAATTTTGGGTCGCCGAGGACAACGCAGCCTTTCGAACCACCCGCCTTCAATCGCTTCAGCCCTTCTTCAATCAGAGCTCCTTCGATGCCCTTCCCCTGAAGACCCGGCACTGCCGATACAGGTCCAGGGCCGAACCACCCAACGTCCAGCCCATCAATTTTAACTGGTGAAAAGGCTGCGTGTCCGGCAATATCTCCATCTCTGGCGGCCACAAGAGACACCGTAAGAGCGTGAGCCATGCGAAGAGTGTCGATCATAGCTCTTTCGGTGCCGCTGCTATGCTCCGCGACCGCCAAGAACACTCCCGTAATCTGGCGGATTCTATGCGCATCGCGCTCTTCAAGACGGACCGAATACTCCAACTTTCGCATCCCTTATATCGATCCGATCATCGCTCTCAGGACCCTGTGAACGTCATGCGATCAATACCAGACAGGTCGGTTCGGCACGACGACAGTGCAAGTTTCAGGCATTTGATGCTCCTGCAACCGGCTGAGCTGTCCTGTGTGTCCGATGCTGCTAAGGCGTAGGTGGACTCACGAGAAGTCGACGCAGGGTCTTCAGCGCATCCGCCAGTGCAACCCGAGATGGTGATGCGAGCGCGAGCCGAACCGCATTGGGGACATGGCCAGGGCTGACCGCGAATGCCTCTCCCGCTACGACGGCGATGCCATGCCGCCGCGCCGCCGCGGCAAACGCCTCCGCTCTCCAGGCCTCCGGCAGGTCCAGCCAGAGGTGATAGGCCCGCGGGTCACTCCTGACGGAAAAGCCCTTGAGGCCTTTGCGAGCGAGCGCCTGTCGGGCAGAGGCATCTGCTCTCTTGGCCCGCTGCAAACGCATCACCGTCCCATCCATCATCCATCGCACGCCCACCGCTACGGCGAATCCCTGGGCGGCCCATGCACCCGACTGGACAGCTGCAATAAGTTGATCGAGAAGGGCGTGCGGGGCGACGATGAACCCAAGGGTGAGCCCCGGCGACAACCGTTTCGATAGGCTGTCGACGAGGATGACACGTTCTGGCGCGAAGGCCACCAGAGGTCTCTCGTCCGCCAGGAAACCGTAGATGGTGTCCTCGATCGCGGTGATCCCTGTTGTCTCAAGGACTGCGGCAATGTCCTGACGGCGTGCCACGTCCATGGTGTTGCCGAGGGGATTGTGCAGGGTCGGCTGGAGATAGATGCCGCTCAGACGAGTCGCCGCGTGCGCCCGGAGAATGGCGTCGGGCAGCAGGCCCTGCCCATCCATGGCAAGCGGCACCAGGAGAATGCCAAGCTGTTCGGCAATCGCCTTCACCTGGGGATAGGTGATCGCTTCCACCCCGACGCGCTCTCCCGGCCCTGCCAGCGAGGCCATTGCTGCGGCAATGGCCTGTCGTCCATTGCCAGTGAACAGGACACTAGGAGCATTGGGAGCCCAGGCTCCCCGTCCGAGGAAGCCGGCGGCAACCGTTCGCGCGTGTTCCGTGGCGCGTACGCCCATCGGGCGCAGAACTCCACCCATCCTTTTCGAGTTCAGGAGATCAGCGACAGAGGCTGCAAGGATCGCATTCTGGTCCGGCAGTGCGGAGAAGTTGAATTCGAGATCAACCGGGGCCTCGGCCGGCTCTGCGAGGGCCGCACCGGACGAGGTCTGTACGTACCGCACGAATGTTCCACGGCCAACTTCGCCCACAACCAACCCACGACGGAGCAGTTCTCCGTAGACGCGGCTGGCCGTCGACGCAGCAATCCCGCGGCGGTAGGCGAACTCCCTTTGTGGCGGGAGCCGATCACCGGGCTTCAGACACCCACTAAGAATATCAGCGGCCACTGTATCGGCGATCACGCGATAGTCGTTCACGGCAGAATTGCTCCGAGGGCAATGTTCTGATTGCTCCGAGTGAGGAACCTGCGGCAATGTCATCGCCGAAGCAAGCAGGAAGACGCATCGCAATGGTTCCCGCCGCCAGTCTGGTCGCCTTCGCCCTCGTCGCCCTCGGAATGGTGCTCACTCCCGGGCCCAACATGATCTATCTCATCACGCGCTCAATCATGCAGGGGCGTCTGGCCGGGTTCATCTCGCTGCTCGGGGTCATCCTCGGGTTCGTGTTTTACATGCTATGCGCTGCCTTCGGTCTGACGGCGCTGCTCCTTGCCGTGCCGTTCGCCTACGAAGCGATCCAGTGGGCGGGCGCCGCCTACCTGCTCTACTTGGCGTGGAACGCAATCAAACCGGGAGCCCGCTCGGTGCTTGAGTCGCGCTCGGACCTGCCGGCCGACCGGCCCGGCAAGCTGTTTGCAATGGGGTTTGTCACCAACCTGCTCAATCCGAAGATCGCGGTTCTATACTTTTCGCTCCTGCCGCAGTTCGTCGATCCAGCGAAAGGTCAGGTGCTCCTCCAGAGCATCTTGCTGGGTTCCACCCAGATCGCCGTGAGTTTCACCGTCAATCTCTGCATCGTTTTTGCCGCCGGTTCCGTCGCAGCGTGGTTTCGCACCCATCCTCAATGGCTGACGGCACAGCGCTGGGTTATGGCAAGCGTATTGACAGGGTTGGCGGTGCGGCTCGCGCTTGATCGGCGGATTGCATGACATACCCTTCGGCGAACTGTAGTTACATTACGTTGCGCCGTCAGCCGCAGCAATCGCGCGATGATCTCAGTTCATGCTCGTGCGATCGACCGAACAACTGGCAGGTCACAGTCATGCCGCAACCTGCTCCAATATCCGCCGCTCCAATGCGGATACCACGACTGGCTTCCCACGCCCCCGGATCGTGTATTCGCCAAGCGCTCTAACATGGATATGTGGCGGGAGGTCTTCCAACCGGGAAAGGAGGTCTGCCGAAATCAGCACATCCGCACCTATCTCACGGCAAAGTGCCTCAAGCCGGGCTGTCGTGTTGATGGTGTCGCCGAAATACGTAATCTTGTGACGATCAACGCCGACTTCAGCGGTCACGATCTGCCCGCCGTGAAGGGCGGCGCGAAATCTCGGCAAGCACCCGAACCTCCTGATCCACCATTGAGCATCTTGAGCAAGTGCATCCTGGATAGCGAAGATGCACTGAACGCATCGGCCCCTCTCCACCCCGCGACTGAGTGGCCATGAAACGATGGCCATGTCGCCCACGTAGTCATCGATCGCTCCTCCACAAGTTGCCACAGGATCAGCCAGCACCGCGAAGAAGGCTGCAAGTAACTCCTGCGCCCGCAGCGCCCCATGGGCTTCTGCAAAACCCGTGGAGCCGACGATATCGACGAAAAGAAAGACGCGCTCCTCGCTGACCGGCCGATGGTATCGCCCGACCAGCAGGTTCACCAGAACTTCGCTCCCGAGAAGGTCACGAACCTTGATGATCGAGACGATCACCGCCGATACGACGAGGGCGTAGACGAGTACGCCAACGCTTGGAATGGCTGCCGCCGTAAACCCATCCGAAAGCAATCCAACGCCCCATAGGGACGACCCAGCTGCGAAGTGACCGGCGCAGACGAGAGCCAGGTAGGTGATCTCTGCAAGGGGAACAGACACCAGGATCGGCATTCGCCGCAAGCGATAACGCCACTTCGGCAGGAGAGCGCCAAGTTCGTAGGCAGCGAGCGGCGCGCCCATTGAAAGCGCGTATATGATGGAAATCAGAGGCCCATTAGCTCCCATGAACCGATCATAGGCCAGGCCAGCTGACAGGCACACAAGCATGATGACGGCAATGACTGCCGACTGGCTGGTTGTCTGGCTCATAAACTTCGCGTCCTGCAACACCCTCGATCCACGCGAGCAAAATATGTGCCCGAGCAAGCTTCATGTTGTAAAGGAGAAGATGAGTGTTTGAGTGAAAACTGAAACGATTACTCGTGAGGTAGCCGAACCGACATCCGGCGCCATCGTCGACCCGGAGAAGCAATCAGTAATGAAGGTGGACATCCCGAGAACTCGTTGGAGACGTGCTCCCGCCAGCCTAACTCCGCAGCGGCGTGTGTTTGTGTTGTTCTTCATGTTCGCATCCTGCTCGGGCACCTTCTTTGCCCGAGTACCGGATCTGCAGCTGGCCTTAGGCGCTGGTGAAGGCGCGTTTGGAGGAGCGCTCGTCGGCACCTCCGTGGGAACGCTGGTCGCGCTGACCTTTGCGGGACCGATCGTGGAACGTGTCGGGCATCGGCGCACGCTTCTCCTGTGCCTGCCCCTTCTGTCGATGTTCTACGCCGCTGCAACTCTCGCCCCTACACCTCTCATGCTGCTCCTGACGCTCGTCCCCGCCGGCTTGGCTCTCGGGGTAATCGAGATCGTCGTGAATCTGGAGACCGGCCGGATAGAACATGCCACCGGACGACGTATTATGAGCCGCGCCCATGCCTTCTGGAGCCTCGGGTTCTTCGTCTCAAGCCTGGCGGGCGCCGCTTTGGCTCAACTAGGCCTGACGCGTGGATGGCATCTGGGCCTGGCTGCAGTGCTTGTCTCGGCAGCAACGTGGCTTGTTCTGCGATCCTTCCAAGCGGCCCCGGAGCGAGCTTGCGCAAACGTCCAACCATTGCCCGCCTTTGTGCGCCCGAGCGGCCCCATTCTGATCCTGGTTTGCATCGTCCTGCCGGCGATGGTGCTGGAGGGGGCGGGCTTCAATTGGTCAGGCATCTATATGCGTGAGCAGTTTGCCGCGTCTCCCTTTCTCAGCGGGCTCGCGGTTGCCATTGGAGCGGGCGCTCAAGCTCTAGTGCGCTTTGTCGCTGATGGGTTTGTCGGCCGAAACAATCCGGTAATGGTAGCCAGGATCCTTTTAGCCGTCGCTGGCCTTGGCACCGCGCTGGTCGTAGCCGCAGGACACGAGTGGATTGCGCTCGTGGGCTTTGGGCTGATCGGCGTTGGGATCAGCGCTGTTTATCCGATAGCGATGTCCGCCGCGGCCTTGCGCACCGACCGCCCTGCTGCGGTGAATGTCGCGGCCCTTGCACAGATTTCTTTTGTGACCTTCCTGGTCGCACCTGCAGCCCTCGGGTTCGTAGCCGAGCATTGGGGTATCCGCTGGTCCTTTGCGGTCGCGTTGCCATTCATTCTGGTCAGCATGGCAGCAGCGCGCGTGCTCGCGTCCAAGCACTCCTGAAGACACACAACAAATGGGTGATATGGAAGCCTACATCAGCTTTCGTCCACCAGTTTTATACTTCTGCCTTGAAGGTTCGGCCCAGGTCTCTGTCCGCTGCGACATAGTGCCGGAATACATACAGCAGCGGGTGGCACCGGCTGACATCAATATGGTTTGTGCCGGGGATGGTCACATCCTCATGAGCGTGAACCCGTATCACGCGGGGTTCGACGATCGCGAACGGATGCTCCGATCCGATCTCCCAGGTACCTCCTCCCGGAGCACGGGCAACCACGACCTTAGCCTCAAACTGAAGCGGGCATTCCGCAATGCGCGGCGGAGCCACAAGGTCGGACGGCAACGGGGTCAAGCCGGCGGCTTCGAATTTCTCAGGTTCGTGATAGTAGCCCATTGCAGCCTTGTGGGCCGGCACCGGATTGCGTTCAGTGGTTCGGGCTAGGCGCTCGACCATCTCCCAGAGATGGGCTGGAGCGAAGTTTATCACGCATTCGCCTTCACGGACGATGTTCTCGCTGCCTTGGCCTCCGGTCGACAGGCCTAGAATGACACGATCTCCAAGAGACCAGGCGGACGACATGGGGGAGATGTTGGGGCTGCCGTCGGTATTGAGCGAGGTTATCAGAGCGACTGGCGATCCAACATAGAGGACGGACGGATTGATCACACGATGGGACGGGACGGTGCGTTCGGGCGCCTGAGAATCGGTCATCGGCAGAATGGCCTCACATATAGTATGCTCATGCCAGACTTTGCACATCGGAATGCAGATGAACGTCTCTCTACTTCGGTAGCGGCCGAAGTATCCCTGAGCAATCTGACTGCGAGATATGATCCGGTGCGGTCTCTTTGGCGAGCGGACAATCTCACCCTAGAGGCAACGCGTCTGTTCTCATGAGCCTGCCTCTTATCGGACTAGGCTGACGAACGATCGAAGTTCGCTTGCGAAGATATGCGGCTGCTCGAGTGCTGCAAAGTGCCCGCCGGGAGCAAGCTCATTCCAGTAGATGATGTTGTTGTAGCGCTTGACCGCCCACCGGCGCGAGGGACGCGGGATTTCCTTCGGGTACAGGGAGCAGCCTGTCGGCACAGCCACGTGATCAGTCGTCGCTTTGGTGAACCCTGCTGACACCTGCCGGATGCTCTCCCAATAAAGGCGAGCCGATGAGGCGCCGGTGCCGGTAAGCCAGTAAAGCATCACGTTGTCGAGTAGTTCGTCGCGACTGAGTACATTCTCGGGGTTGCCATACTTTCCATCCATTTCCGGAACTTCTCGACAATCCATGCGCACTGACCGGCTGGTGAGTCGACAAGCGCGTAGCCCAGGGTCTGTAGCTTGGTCGACTGCTCAGCAGAGTAGCCCGACTCCCACTCCTCGGTATGCTTCAGGGCATCGATTGCCCCCTGCTCCCGGGCAGTTAGGTCATGGAAGGTGTCGGGGTCCGGAGCCGCGATCGGCGGGCTGAGATGAATCTCGACCAGCCATTCAGGGGCATGTTGACCCATGCTCATTGTTATGCTGGTGCCCCAATCGCTGCCATGGGCGCTGTATCGCTCATAGCCTAGCCGCGCCATGAGCTCGATCCAGGCTCTGGCGATGCGCTTGTCATCCCAGCCGGCCTCACGGGGCTTGTCGCTGAAGCTATACTCCGGCAGGGCGGGGCAGATGACATGAAAGGCGTCGTCTGCTCCAACCCCGTAGGCTGTGGGATCCGTGAGCGCCCGATGACCTTCAGGTACCCAGGTACTCCGTAATGGGGCCGGGCCACCCATTGGTCAGGATGACGGGCAAGGCACCGGCGTGAAGCGACCGCACATGAACGAAGTGGATCCTAAGACCTGTGTGGACGGCGCCTGCGTGGCAAGAGGGCTACCGATGTTTTGACGCTTTGGTCGGGTGCAGCCATGTGTTCGGCCTTGGTATGCAGCCCGCATGGCTGCTGGCCCTGATGAAGTTCGCGGATCAGGTCCCTATCGTTTATGCTGCGTCTGAGCGCAACGGCCTTTTCGGGCTGCTCTGATCCCCGGCTCGACCGGTTCGTCATCACACCATCACCACCTCATCCTTCCTGCAAACGTCTCGTCCAGCTCCCGAGACCGCCTATGCGGCCGCAGCAGCCGGAGCGCGATATCCTTGCTCGTCCTGGAGGACCGCCCAGGCGACCCGCGCCAGCTTGTTGGCAATGGCGGTCTTGATCACGCTGGCCGGGCGGCGCGCCAGGAGCCCGTTGATCCACCTTGCCGTCACGGAGGTCCGGCCGCGCGCATGTCGCATCAGCGTGGAGGCTCCCAACACCAGAAGCCGTCGCAGGTACCGATCACCCTGCTTGGAGATGTGTCCCAGCCGCACCTTGCCGCCAGTGCCGCTCTGCCGTGGCACGAGCCCGATCCAGGCCGGCACTTGGCGGCCTGAGCGGAAGGAGCTCGGATCCGGGATGGTGGCCGCCAAGGCACTGGCGGTGATCAGGCCGATGCCAGGGATCGTCTTCAGGCGCTGGCTCAGCTCATTCGTGCGATGCCACGCCAGGATCTCCTGCTCAACCTGACCAATGCGGCCATGGACGTCCTCGATCTGAGCGAGGATCAAGCGGATGCAGCGCCATGCCAGCTCCGGTAAGGCCGTGCCGCGTGCCTTCTCGGCCAGCTCGATGAGCTTGGGAACGCTGGGAAGCCCCTGAGGGGTGATGACGCCGTACTCGGCAAGGTGAGCTCGTAGAGCATTGACCAGCATGGTCCGCTGCCGCACGAGCAGGTCACGGGTGCGGTGGAGCATGAGCGCGGCCTGCTGCTCAGAGCTCTTGATCGCAACAAAGCGCATGGTCGGGCGGGTCACTGCCTCGCAGATGCCTTCCGCATCAAGGGCATCGCTTTTGCTGCGTTTGACATAGGGCTTCACATAGGCCGCAGGCATGAGCCGGACCTCATGGCCAAGGCTTGCCAACTCCCGCGCCCAGAAGTGGGCGGTGGAACACGCCTCCATGCCAATCAGGCAGGGCGGCAAGCGCCGGAAGAAGCCGATGAGCTCACCCCGGCGGAACTGACGGCGGATCAGAACCTGTCCATCCTGATCGATGCCGTGGACTTGGAAGACGTGCTTGGCGAGATCGAGACCTACTGTCGTGACATGCATTGGAGCGGCTCCCTGTCTGGCGCTGAGGCAATCACCCTACCTGAAGGGCACTGCCGGGAGCAGGCGCCGTCCACCCCATCATTTATGAAGGTCCGGAACTGCGGCAGCCCGTTCAAGCGTGCCTCCGCGGCTCGCCAATCGTAGCAATCAGCCCAATAGCCGCACAGGTCTTGCATGCAGGCGAGAGGCACTCCTTGCGCACGGTCCGGAGCCGTTTCGGTATCAGGCCAGTGGGCTCGCATGCGACGCTCCTTCAGGTCCCGGAGCCCACCCTAGGGAGCATCGATTCGGAAATGTTCGATGGTTTCTATCATGGTCATAATGCCTCAGTGAGAGAAATCCTGGACACTGAACGGATCTCCTCTGAGGGCCGTGCTTCCACTCCACTGGTTAGTCGCTCAGCAACTGCTTGATTTGGTGGTCAATGAACGTCACGTCATCTTGGTTGCGTCCAAGACCTCCTGCAAAATGCCCCCATATTGACGGAATGATGGCTAGTCTCGCGTTGGGCATGGATGCAACCTCGTGTTCGCTATCCTCAGGTGGAAAATAGAGATCGGTTCGGCTCGGCATGACCACAGCCTTTGCGGTTATGGCCCGTAACGCACGATCGAAGTCACCATCATAGAGCGGGTTCGCGCTGATGTCCGCGTTCTGCCAAGTCCACATCATGGCAAGGAGGTTGTTCGCGTCGAGCGGAAGAAATGCCCTCTCCCAGAACCCCGTGATGTACTCTTCGATCGAAAGAAAATTCAAACACTTGCGATCGAGTTCCTCGCGGAAGAAGGCCTGCGAGAACCCCCACCCGGCGTACACACGAGCCATAGCTCGCAGGCCCCGGATTGGCGGCGTGTCGTACTGACCTTCGTTCCAGGCACTGTCCGCCGTGAGAGCAGCCCGAATGCCTTCGATGAACACCTGGGTATGGCGGGCACACCGCGCCGAGCCACAAAAGGGGGCCAGTCGCTGCACCATATGGGGGAACAAAGCGGCCCAGTGGTAGCTCTGCATCGCTCCCATGGAGGAGCCGACCACAAGCGCTAACTGCTCGATACCAAACCTCTCAGTCACTAAGCGATACTGCAGCCTGACATTATCGTACACAGTGACATTCGGGAACCGATCGGCATTCTGGGGAGCCAAGGTATTGCTCGGCGAGGACGATAACCCGTTCCCAAGAAGGTTCGGAACAATGATGAAATACCGGTCCGGATCCAGCGCCTTGCCCGCGCCGATGAGCCATTCGTTGTGCGTGTGATCGCCTGCGAACCATGTGGGGAACACGATGGCGTTGTCCCGCTTCCGGCTCAGGTTTCCATAGGTCTTGTAAGCGAGTCTGCAGTCTTCGAGTGTAGTGCCGTTCTGCAAGGTGACCGCGCCGAGCGAATAGATGTCGTAGTCCATGAAGAAACCTCGTTTGGGTTGACTGAGATTTGAACCAGGGTTGGATGTAAGCGTCGTGACTACCGCCAGAGGCGGGCTGTCAGCGACAGGAGTGCCCGGTCACTGCCGGGAGGTCCGATGAGCGACAGCCCAAACGGACAGTTCTCAATATCGCCGGCTGGAGCTGTGATCTGGGGTAATCCGCCTAACCCTGCGATGCAGGTCAGTGCAAGCAAGCGCTGGCGGGTCCTCTGATCCGCGGCTCCTATATGCGGAGCAATCGACGGCGTCGTCGGAAGGCACAGAACCCGTCCCTCATAAACTTGGCTCCGAATGGACTCCCGGATCAAGCGAGCCTGGGCTCGCATGTCGTTCACCTGCTCGACGGAGATCGCGGATGCGAACTCGATGCGTTCAGCGATATTGGGGTGTATTCGGGGGTTGGTACGGCGGTACCAAGCACCATGTGTCTCCCAGACCGCTGCAGACTGAACGATTCGATAGATCCCTGCCCAGCGATCGAGCCCTTCGCTTGCGAGAGTCTTCGAAGCGACCGATCGGAACTCACGGCTTATGAGCGCAAGCGCCGGCGCCAACGCTTTCTGTGCTCGTGGATCAGCACAGTCAAAAGCATCTGTGAGGAGGACAAGATCCGTCAGCTTTTCAGGCCCGGCAGGCGGCAATAAGACCTCGCCCACCTGTGCCAGGGCCCGAGCATCGCGCGTGAGCCACCCGACCGTGTCGAACTCAGGAGCAAGCGGCACCACCCCACGCACGGAAACCAGCCCATGGGTCGGGCGGATCCCGAACAATCCGCAATAGGATGCAGGTACTCGGATGGATCCTGACGTATCGGTTCCCAGCCCGATGTCTGCGAGTCCGGCCGCCACGGATGATGCTGCGCCACTCGAGGAGCCCCCCGGTATCCTGCCTGGAGCCCGCGGGTTACGCGGTGTCCCATAGTGCATGTTCTCGCCGTTGAGCGAAAATGCCAGCTCGTCGCTCACGGTCCGTCCAACGTGGACCGCGCCCGCATGCTCCAATTGCCTGACGACCAGCGCGTCCTCATCTGCCGATGGATGTGTCCGAAGCCAGTCGGGATTGCCCGCGCCGGTCGGGAGTCCAGCCAAGTCAAAGACATCCTTGGTGGTCAAACGTAGGCCTGAGAGAAGTGCGCTCGCGCCCCGGGCCGGCCGCTCGAGAGGCCACAGGCCATGAGCGGCCGGATCAGTCTCCCCGGTCATGTCCGCCCCCATAGCGAGTTGGGCGGAGATCCGCTTATCAGATGTCCTGTTTTGGAGCGGAGTAGAACGACTCGGTAGTAACGACCGCCTCTGCCATCGAAGTCACAGATAGCTGCTTGCGCATGGCTTCGCGCCGGATCATACCGTAGGCTTCGTCTTCCGATACCTTGTAACGGTCCGACAAGAGCTTTGTGGCCCGCTCGATTGCTCGTCGCCCCTTCAAGGTCTCGTCCAGCTTGGTGATACGGCTGTGCAGCCGCTCCTGGTACTTGAAGAGGGAGCGAGCGAGAAAAAGGTTTGCGAGAATTCCAAACGGGCGCACTGGCTTGGTGACAATCCCGTAGGCGTTCGCTTCGGAAAGGGCCTCCAGCATCACAGGGTTCTCGTAGGCCAAGATCGCGATCGGCACCGCCCGCGTCGGCGGATCGAGCCAGGCAGGTCCACTTTCCGACGCGCCGGTGAGAAGAAAGAACACGACATCCGTATCCTCCGGCAGTTGGCGGGGCGAGGGCCAGACCAGCCGCGTCCGGCAGCCGATCCGCTTGAGATGGTCCCGAAGGGTGCGACCGTCCTCGTCTTCGGGATGAATGACCACAATAGATAGCTCCCGCAGCGACCGAAAAAGCGCTTGTTCCGAGGCCATGTCCATCATTCCCTAACGTATCGGCGTCAATCATCCCGCGAGGCTCCGATTATAAGCCACAAGGTACGGATCGGGTGCAATACGCGTTGGGGCCTCCCAGACAACCTCGAAAACGCCGCTTGAATTGCAGCGGGCAATCCGTGGGCGCAGATGCGTATGATTGTTTTCGGGATCGATCATGATCTCTCCTTGCGGAGCATCGAAACGTGCGCCGCTGAGCAACTGCAGCAAGAGTTCGGGATCTGCACCGCCGGCACGGTTCACGGCGTCGGCAAACAGGTGTACCTGTGAGTAGGCAGTTTCCGAGTAAACAGAGGGACGGCTCTCCGGACCGTAACGATCCCTGTAGCGAGCCAGAAATGCCCTGTTTCCCTGAGTGCTAAGGCCGGCGAAATAGGACGATACAGTGAGATGCCCGACACGGGCTTCAGGCAGCAAGGGCTGCAACTCGTCCTCGGTCGCGGTCAGGCCGGCAATTGGGCGTTCCAAGTTGGTAGCGCCCATAGCGTGGCATGCTTCCACGAAGGGAGCCGTGTCTCCGCCAACGACCGTGGAGAGGATAACATCCGGCTCGGCAGCCGCAATCTTCGCCGCAATCGCCTTGAACGCTGCCGGTCCAGCCCCTTGGGGCACATACTCTTCGCCTATGGCCGCGCCGCCACTCTCGGCGAGGAACTCGCGGGTAATCCTGTTAATCTCGCGGGCAAACACATAGTCCGATCCCACGAGAAAGAACCTCTTTCCGAAATGACGGAACAGATAGACGGCGAGAGGAACAATGCTCTGGCTCGGAGTGGCGCCTGTATAAATTACATTGGGAGAGTATTCGAAGCCCTCGTACGTTGACCCGTAGAACAGCAGGGCGCCATGCCGCTCGATCAGAGGAAGGATGGCTTTGCGGCTGGCTGAGGAACAGCATCCAAAGATAACTGGAACCTCATCACGCGCGAGCATCCTTTTCGCAATCTCCCGATAGCGCGAGAGCTCAGATGCCGGATCCTCAATGACAGGAACAATCATACGGCCGGCAATTCCGCCGCGGCTGTTGACCTCTTCGATTGCGAGAAGGGTCCCGCTCAACTGGGCCCGCTCAGTCACAGCCATGGTGCCTGTCTGGGCAAAGAGAACCCCGACGTGGATCACCCTATCGATAGCGGTGTCAGAGGCAGACGTTGATATGACGGATTTGTACATTATTGCATCTCCGGCCGAAGATCATGCCAGGAAGTGAGGGCTTGAAAACGCTCGGCCATATCGAGGAGCGTGAAGTCGGACCCAGCCCGGCCTATGAGCGTCATGCCAACCGGCAAGTTACTGCTTCCTGGCCCACACGGTATGCTGACGGCTGGCAAACCGGTGAAATTGGCCAGCCACGGCATGCATGTCATCGCATCCTGAGTCGACGTCTCTCTTCCGGCTATCGTGACGCAGTTTGCGCCGGCACGGGGTGCCGTGACCGGCAAGGTTGGCATCACCAGGATATCGACGCTCTCAAGCAGTGCTTTAACCTGCTGGACGAACACCGTCCGAAACTGCTGAGCCGCGATATAATCAATTGCAGCAATGCATCGGCCCGCCTCGAGCTGACTGCGAACCCCCGGCGCATAGCCTTCCGGAGCTTCGGTAAGATAGGTTTTATGATAAGCGGAGGCTTCAGCGAACATGATCGCCTTCCACATACTAAAACCATGACCTGCGTCGACGATTGTAACGCTGGACCTCAGGGCTCCGTCGCGCACTATGGCCTCTATGGCGTCGTTTACCCGAGCCGCCACATCCGTCGCACATTCGAAGCCCCTGCCGGCAATCACGCCCAGGCGTACCCCAGAAAACGTACGAACGATCCGTTCTGGACGTTTGACGCCGGCCATGATCTGGAGTGCAACAGCTAGATCTTGGGCGGTTCTCGCCATGGGGCCCGCACAGTCGAAAGACCAGGACAACGGCAGCAAGCCATCAGGGCTGAGTGTACCATAGGTCGGCTTGATGCCTGAGATTCCACAAGCCGCTGCCGGGATTCGGATCGATCCACCGGTATCGCTACCCAGCGCTATCGTTACCATGTCGGCCGCAACGGCGGCTCCCGACCCGCCGCTGGATCCCCCGGTGATGTGTTCGAGATTCCAGGGATTGCGTGTGGGACCGTAGGCGGATACCTCATTTGTCGCGCCGTAGGCCCATTCATGCATGTTGGTCTTCCCAATGATGATGGCCCCAGCTTGGCGCAACCGGGATACGACCGTCGCCTCACCTAAAAGAGGACGATCGCCGAGAACCCGTGAGGCCGCGGTGGTCGGCAGGTTATGGGTCAGATAGTTATCCTTCACGGCGATCGGGACACCGTGGAGTGGACCTGAAATCCGTCCGCATGCCAATCGCCGATCGGCATCGGTCGCTTGGTTCAATGCTCCCTCAACATCGATCATCGTGAACGCGTTTGTCCGACTCTGGCTGCGATCGATGGCCGCGAGAGATCTACGGACCACCTCAACGGCACTGACCTCGCGGCGCCGAATGGCGGATGCAAGCGCGGTCGCTGTGAGGTTGCTTGGCACGGCTTCACTCATCACACAGTTCTTTCGTTGGATCCGCCAATGCAACGGCCGGCAGGCGCTTAAAGGCTTCTTCGAGATCCGACAGAAGGGTCACAACCTCCTCTGCAAGTGCCTCGTCCAGCGGTGGCAGTTCGGCGTCCTTTCGTTGGGCATCCAGTCTTTGCAGGCTCCACATGGTCAGAACTCCATCTCAATTCATACGGCGAGGAGGTTTTGCAGAAGGTGGTTATCAGCCAAGAGCACATCCTTCGTGGCTTCTTTGACCACGGTGCCACGATCCATGATGTAAGCTCGCTGGGATATCGAGAGGCAGAAGTCTAGATCCTGCTCGGCCACGAGGATTGAGAGCCCCTCCTGACGGTTGAGGCGCAACAATGTCCCAGCAAGTTCATCAATGATCGATGGCTGCACTCCCTCGGTGGGTTCGTCGAGGATGAGAAGCTTCGGCTGCGTGGCGAGAGCCCGGCCCAGGGCAACAAGTTGCTGCTGGCCACCGCTGAGGGTGCCGGCAAGCGCATGAGCCTTTTCCTGGAGGGCCGGAAACTCGCTCAGTATCCTCTTCACGGCATCGCGATGGTTGTGCCCACAGGCGACAGCCGCCGAAGCGATGTTCTCAACGACTGTGAGCCTCGGGAACACGAAGCGACCTTGAGGTACATATCCGAGGCCGGCTTTGGCCCGTTTTGCCCGATCCGCAGCCAGGCTGGCTCCGCCGAGTATCACGCGGCCACCGAAGTTCGCTGTCAGGCCCATCGCATACTTCAACAGCGTCGTTTTGCCGACCCCGTTGCGCCCGAGGAGGGCAACAATCTCGCCCTCTGCAACGGTCAGGCTCACGTCACGCACAATGACGGTCTTCCGGTATCCGCCGGTCGCTTCACAGATCTCGAACATGCTCTCGCCTTCCAAGATAGATGTCCAGAATGCGCTCGTCCTTGCGCAGGTCGTCTATCGAACCCTGGGCGAATACGGCACCTTGATGAAGAACCGTCACTTCGGCATCGAGTGTGCGGATGAACTCCATGTCGTGCTCTACGACCACAACCACGACCTCCTGCGCCAAAATCCTAACGAGGAGGGAGAGATGTCGGGTCTCCTCACCTGTCATTCCGGCAGCTGGTTCGTCGAGGAGGAGCACCGAAGGCGCCGTGCAAAGCACCATTCCGATATCGAGCCATTGCTGCTCGCCGTGGGACAACTCGCTGGCCGGCTTACCGGCTTTGGCCATGAGCCCCAGCATACGCAGCATCTGCTCTGAATGAATATGCGCCTCTGCTGCGTTCCCGTGATGGCGATAGGCAGCAATCCATAGGTTCGTATAGACATCAAACTCATCGAAGACCTGTGCCGCTTGCGTCTTGATCCCAATGCCGGCGCGGGCTCTCTTGAACATCGGCCAGCGGGTAATTTCCTCCTTCCCATAGAAGACGCTGCCGCTGTTCAGGCGGTAGAAGCCGGTACAGCAGCGGAGGAAGGAGCTCTTGCCCGCGCCATTAGGGCCAATCAGGCAGTGCACCCGACCAAGCGAGAAACTTTGGCTGATGTTCTTGACAGGGGTAACACCCCCGAACCTCTTGACGGCTCCCTCAGAACGCAAGCTTGGCTGGTTTGCGCCTCGTCGCCCGACAAGGCCCCTCAGCTGGGCCAAGTCAATCTTGAGCGAAGAGGCATGGTCGTCAACAGATCCGCCTGTTCTGTTCAGGCGTATACTGCCCTGACCCGTGGCAATCACATCCATGATCGTGCCGAGGATGCCACGCTTCAAAAAGAGCACCAGTACAATCAGGCCAAGGCCCATAATGAGCGTGGTCTGGCCCCCGATAACGCCACCGCCGAGCCAGAAGGACAATCCTCCGACGACAACCGCTCCTACAAACGGGCCGATCAGGGTTCCGCGCCCGCCGACCAGCACGTAGATTGGAACAAGCAGCGCCTCCTGTGGGCTGAAGATCGAGGGGCTGAGATAATTCGACCAGCTTCCATAAAGAGCACCGGCGAGCCCAGCGATCGCGCCCGACAGGGAGAAGACAGCGAGCTGGTAGTACCGTATGTCATAGCCGAGCAGCTCCGCTTTGGTCGGGTTCATCCGGATACATGACAAGATCGTCCCGAACGGTGTCCTCAACAGCGCCTGCACAAGCATGAGAACCACTGTTGCCACCGTCAGAACGACGATGAACGTGCCCTTCGGATCCATAACCTCCCCGGTGAAGGAGACAAAGCCCGGGATATCCGACAGGCCATTGTCACCACCCACGACCGCGTCACCAATGGTGATCTTAAAGGACACAGCTGCAGTCCACAGGACCAGAGTCAGGGCATACGTTAATACAGTGGCCTGCAATGTCCCAATCCGACTATAGAAGATCAGTCCGCCAACCAAGGCTGCAAAGAGAGCTCCAGCGAGCGCTCCAACAGGCAAGCTCCAGACCAAAGTGCCTCCAGCAAGTTCGGAAAGATTGATTGCTGCGATGCCGCCGAGATAGCCGCCAATGCCGTAGAACGCTGTCTGGCCCAGGCTCAGGATACCGGAGCGTCCCCATACAAGATCAAGGCTCAGACCGAGCAAGCCAAAAATGATCCAGGACGAAGCGACGTAAGCGAGATAGGGATCCGCGAAAAGGGAAGCCGCGCCGATCAGGGCCGCAACCGCGAGTCCGGGGCCCCACCACCACCGCGATCCAAGCATTTGCTCAGGCGAGATGAGGCGCCTGGATGTAAAGACGCTGCTATTCATAATCTTTCCTCCCGTCAGCCGTTCTACAACTTGTATCGCCACAGTGATGAGATGCCGTTTGGCCAAAGGCGCAGGATGAGAATGGTTGTGCCAAAGAAGAAGAGGTCGCCAGCGGCCGTTGACCAAATACTCGATGTGATTCCGCCCGCGGTACCTAGGGTACCAATGGCGGTCACCGTTCCGCTGAGGGGAAGTGGACCGGCAACAACGACCGCCAGGAATGCCTTGATCGCCAGGGCAAACCCCATACTGGGCGTAGCGGGGAATACCGGTAGCAGGATCGCTCCAGCAAACCCGGCGAGCCCGGCACCGAGAGCAAACGTCACGGTGTTCATGCGGCTGGATTCAATCCCGATGGCGGACGCCGTTTCGGCATCAGCGATCGCTGCCCGTGCCATGATCCCATATCCTGTTCGGGTCAGGAGCCAGAAGAGACCGGCAACGCATGAGACGGCGACGAAGATCAAAAACACCATGTAGGCCGAAACGCCGTATTGCCCGATCCGAACAGTCATTTGCGGCATACCAATCCCGGGCGTTACGGAGCCAAACGCCAAGACTGCCGATTGATAAAGCGCCAGGCTCAGGCCCCAGGTCGCGAGCATCGTATCGAGCATTCTTCCGTAAAGACGGCGGATGATCAGGATCTCCACAACGGCCCCGAACAATGCTGTTGCTCCTGTTGCAAGCAGAACGGCGAGTGGGAACGGCACCCCAAGCCGTGTCGACAAGAGCGCTGCATAGGCGCCGAACATAATCATCTCGCCGTGGGCGAGATTAATGACGCCCATTAGTCCGAAGACGATGGCAAGTCCCAAGGTTGCGATCAAAAGGATAGACGCAGTGGATAACGACGATAGAATAGCTATCGCGATGTAATCGAGAGTCATGTATGCCTCCGGAATGATCGGTTGCAGAACAGGGGGTGACCGATCAAAGGCCGGGTGGCGTGAAGTGCTTCGCCGTTTTTGGCTTCCCAATCAGATCGCAGACTTCACTCTCGAAACTCGGAAGTACCGCAGGACGGGTTTCAATGATGTCGAAGCCTCGCTGCGTGTTGGCCCGTGCAACATAGATGTTCATTTGGAGGTGATGCGACTGCGGCAGGAGGGTCACGAGGCCATTGGGGGCCTCAAGGGTCAACCCACTCTCGAGCGCCTCGATGACCTGGGCCGCATCCGCAGTCCCGGCTTTCTCCACGGCTTTCGCCCACAGGAGAACGGCATTATAGGTATCTACGGCCGTCCCGATGATGGGCTCATCGGTTCCGTACGCCTGCTCCCATTTTTGTCGGAAAGCATCGTTCTCCGGGTTGTTGACCCACATCATGTATTCCGGAAATGCGACGATGTCCTTCCCCGCCTCTGGCGACACGACGACCTGTTGGTTTCCAGAACCATAGTTGGTTGAGACAAGACCGACTTTGTCCTTCAGCCCTGCGGCGGAGAATTGCTCGATGAAACCAGTTTGGTTTGCACCAACAGGCAGAGCCACGACGAAATCCGGTTTGGCTCGCTGTATCTTCTGGATCGTTGATGAGAAGTCCGTCACGGTGAGAGGGAGGAGGTCGGTTCCGACCACCGTGCCGCCGAATTTTTGAGCATAATGGGCCACCCAGCTCGCGGATATGGTTCCAAAATTATAGTCAGGAGCCATGATGTAGATGCGCGGTCCGTATGTCTTGATGGCCCACTCGACAAGGACGCTCAATTGCTGCGAGGCCGATGGACCTGTTACAAACGTTTGCTTATCGCAAGCACCCCCCTCATAAAGAGAGGTGTAGAAGTAGGGCGTGTTGCTGCGTCGTACGATCGGTCTGATTGCTTCACGCGCGGAACTGGTCAGGCCCGCGAACAAAGCCGAGATACGGTCGCGCATAACCAACGTATTTGCGTATTGGGTGTACTTGGCTTGCTCTGACTGCGCATCACTTTCGATGACCTCGACCCGCCGGCCGCCGACGCCTCCCGCTGCATTGAGTTCTGCGACAGCCAAGCGAAGACCGCGCATTTGTTGAACACCGTAGATGTTCAAATCGCCTGTAAGGTCGAAGATTGCGCCGATCTTCAATGGATCGGCCGCGTTGGCTTGCGGTGCAAGGCCCGCGCCCAGCGCCAATACGCAAAGCAGCGAGCGAGGGCCAACCTTTGTCCAAGTACGTCTAAGCATGCGATTTCCTCCAGAGCCAAGTGCTTATGGGGCTCGCAGGCACGCGGGGCAGCTGCCAGTTCAGCTCATCCGGCCAAGAGGATGTGATTGAGTGGAAGTTGTACGCGCTCGTATCCTACGAGCGGCTAATCTCATGGTGCCTTACCATGGATGTCTCGCGGCGGCTCTGCCACGAAGCGTCGGCTATCTGCCTTTGCTGTGTCTAAACTACCGAGAACAAATTCTTTGTCAAGTCGGAGGGAGGCAAGCATTTGGTAAGTTGCCCGTTGATTGGGCACAGAAGCGCTCACGTCACCTGCCAATCGGTCACCTGTTCTGTGCTTATCCGAAGCATTTAACCCGCGGGTGATGGGTCAAACCCACCGCTTTACCATCCAGATCCGATCATAACCGGGCGGGCGAACCTTTAGGCGGCGGATCTCAGCATGCTCTTGCGTCTGATAAAACCTAGGCGCCTGAAAGATTGAGGTGGTCAGCTTCGCGTCGATCACTCCAAGTACACAAGCAGCCTTCTCAGTCACGCCGAGCACGAGAGTGCCATAACTCCGCCCACGCAGGGCCACATCTACCCGGAAATGGTCGTCTTGCAACCAGCAGGCAGCAATGGTTCCACGGAAGCCCCCGGCGCACATGATTGTCATTATCGCGCATGAGCAAAGCTAACGGAATACGCGGTAAGTTGCCAGTCTGCTCGATCATATGACCCGCAGGCCAGCCGTCACGTCATCCGCTCCCGAGGGAGCGGATGCCTCGAGGAGCTCAATCTGCATGTCGTTGCCTTTGTCTCAACAAGAGTATTCCAGGTATTGTTCGTAACTCGTTACCTCCTATGACGGATACAGTCGAAGCGCTACCCGCCGAGGTTAACTGAGTGCTCGTGCGACTGTGTGCTAGAGTGCTTCCGTTTCTTCGATCATACTTCAAGTACTGCCGAGGCCCGTCATCGTATGCCTTGGTTCCAGAATCGTGGGGCTGACGTCGCTGGATTCACCGCGAGTGACGACGCCCCGCGGTAGGTGAGATACACATTCACCACGATCAGCAATCTTTGCAGCAGCGAAGTTCCTCCGGCTAACTGTGCCATCCCTGTCAGGCTACTGAGCCAGATAACCACCGTCGACCGGGAGACTGGTTCCGGTGATAAAACTCGCTCCATCGGACGCGAGAAACACCGCAGCCGCGGCAACCTCAGATGGCTCGCAGATCCTGCCGAGTGGCTGCAGTCCGATCATGTATTGGTCGACCTCGTCACCGAGATCGAGGTGCGAGCGGACGTTGGTTCGGGTGTAACCTGGAGCAATGGCGTTCACCCGGACGCCATGCTGTGCCCCTTCAAGAGCTGCGACCTTTGTCAGCCCCTCGATGGCATGCTTTGCGGCCACATACGATCCGCATTGGGCAAATCCAACACTGCCGTAGACCGAGGTATTGTTGATGATCACACCCCGCCTCTGGCCCATGAAGTGCGCCATCTGGTACTTCATGCACAGCAGCGTACCACGAACGTTGGTGTCGAACACCTCGTCGTAGTTCTCCATGGTTTCGTCCGCGATGAGGTTGGGCGACCCCAAAACTCCAGCGTTGTTGAGCGCGATGTCGAGCCCCCCGAACCGGGTCAGGCAGACTTGAACCAGTTGCTCAATATCGCTCGGGACCTTCAGATCGCACCCAATAAAATGAGCCTTGCCACCTGCAGCAACGATCGAAGCCGCGATCCTTTCTCCGACGTCGCGCCGGCGCCCGCTGATCACCACGCTGGCTCCGGCTTGTGCGAAGGCAACAGCGGTCGCCTCTCCAATGCCGCTGGTGCCGCCTGTAACGAGGGCAACGCGATCAGCCAGAACCTTACCTCCGACCTGCTGATTGGCACCGGCAGTATTGCTGTTGAGGGCACTCATTGATCAACCTTTCATCTTCATTCCGTTCACGATGTGCCTGGAAGGCTAGAGCAGCATTCAGGCTGGATCGATTACCCAGCAGGTAATAGGACTGGACAAAGACAAACCGGCTTGGAAATTGCCGCCTCAACCCGACGGACGCCGATAGGCTTCAGCGTGAGCTTGGGTCACTGCCGGATAACCAATGCAGTCCAGATCCACGCAGCTGCGGTAAGCTTAGTATTGCGGCAAACTACCGGCCGCCTCCAACTGGCAGGATCGCCCCCGTCACATACGAGGCGGCACTGGACATCAGCCAAACTACTGCCGCGGCAACCTCGTCGGTAGTTCCGGCTCTTCCGATGGGAATTCCTGGTGCCAGGCGATCCAATCGGTCTGGGGCACCCGCGGCAGCGTGCAAATCTGTTTCAATCAGACCCGCGGCAACGGCATTGACGCGGATCCCTTCTCCGGCCACCTCGCGCGCCAGCCCAATGGTCAGTGTGTCGAGGGCTCCTTTGCTCGCTGCGTAGTGTATCCACTCGCCGGCGCCGCCGAGCTTTGCGGCGATCGATGAAATATTCACAATGCTGCCTCCTTGACCGCCGCACTGCCGCGACATTCGTCTAACGGCCTCTCTGGCACACAAGAAGCAGCCCGCCACATTAACCGCCAGGACGTGGCGGAGGACATGGTCCTTCAAGTCGGCGACGCGCGAAAAACCACCAGTGACACCGGCATTGTTGACGAGACCACTCAGAGGGATTCCGAGGTCATCTGCTGCGGCAAACAGGTCGAGCACACCTGTCTCGGTCGCAAGATCAGCCCGGACGCTTTCGACGATGAAGCCGAGTCGGGATTGCTCCGCCACCAACTCCTCAGCTGAGCTGGTATCACGGGAATAATTGATCAAGATCGGGTGACCGCGCTGAGCCAAGGAACGCGCAGTCGCCGCTCCTATGCCTCGCGAGGCGCCAGTCACAATGATCAATCCCTTGGGTGAATCGAGTTCGCTCATGACCAAAGGTTTGAACAGCCCTTGGCGATCTGACCAATACTATGTCGATACAGTTCCAGACGCAGTGGCTATAGTTTGAGAGGCCTCAGCCAAACGAAGCCCCTCTAAGTCAACCGCAGCGAGGAAACGTTGAAGCGCAGCTGACACGTCGTCCTCGCGCCAGACGAGCGTGAGGGGTGCCATTGGGGCTGGCGGGAGCAGCGGCAGGAAGCTCACCCCGCGGCGGATCTGGCAGTCGGCGGCTGCCTTTGGCACGAGTGAAACGCCGGCACCAGAGGCCACAAGGTTGATGACCGTCTGCAGATGGAGCGCCTCCTGGACGATGCGAGGGACAAAGCCCACCTCGCGGCAGGCCGCTACGATCAGGTCCGTCACGCTCGGTCCTTCGGCTGACGGGTATAGTACAAACCCGTCGTCAGCGAGTTCAGACAACTTGATAGAGCTGTTGCCAGCAAGGCGGTGATGAGCCGGTAGCGCTGCTACATACGGCTCCTCAAGAACAAGCCTTTGGGCGACGCGATCATCGGCCGGAAGCTGCGGACGGGCGAACCCAACATCGATCCTCCGATCCTGCAGGGCCTCCGCAATCTCTGAGGCCAGCATCTCATTAAGAACCAACTCGACGTTCGGGCAGGCCTCACGATAATGATGAATGACTTCGGGAAGAAGCACGTACATTGCGGATCCGGCAAACCCAATTGATAATCTTCCGGTTTGGCCCCGCCCCCTGCGACGAGTCTCAGCCACTGCGGCATCCAAATCCATCAGAACCTGGCGGGCGCGATCCAGGAAGACCTGGCCGGCGTCAGTCAGACGGAGCGGCCGGGCGCCACGCTGAAGCAAAACCACGCCGATCTCTTCTTCGAGTTGTTTGATCTGCTGGCTGAGAGGCGGCTGGGCGATGTGTAGTCGTTCCGCCGCGCGGGTGAAGTTCAACTCCTCGGCGACAGCAACAAAATAGCGAAGGTGACGCAGTTCCATGACTAACTCTACCGCCCTCTGCCGCGCCAGGAAAGCCCAAGGGATCAGTATCCTCCGCGATATGGCTCGGGTCTGGAAGTGTATTGAGATCGTATTGGACGGATCTGCTTAAACATCGAAGCATGGATAGGGCAGGACCCGAGGAGGACCGATGGCAGCCTTAGACGAAGCATTTGCCGCAGCAGCAGCCTCTGGGATTCGACAGGACCGTGTGTCGGCGAATGGACTGCGGATCAACGTTGCCCGGTTCGGTCGCGGAAGGCCGCTCCTGCTTCTCCATGGTTGGCCAGAATTCTGGTTAGTCTGGCGTCCCATCATGGAGCGGCTCGGAGGTGACTTCGAACTGATTGCTCCCGATCTTCGTGGCTGTGGTGACACTGGAAAACCGTTCCCAGAGCCGGACTCGACCGCGACCGCCGAAAGGCACTCTGATGATATGTTTGCGCTGATGGACGCACTTGGGATCGAGCAATTTGGTGTTGTCGGAGGGGATCTCGGAGCCTATGTGGCCCAAGCAATGTCGCACCGCACACCCACGCGCCTTTGGGGAACCTTCTACTTCTGCACCCCATATCCAGGACTAGGATCCCGGTATGGGCAACCAAGCCATCTCATCGAAGTCTGGTATCAGTACTTCCAGCAATTGCCTTGGGCGGCTGAACTGGTGGGCAGCTCGAGAGATGCCTGCCGCATCTACTTGCGGCATTTCCTCGATCACTGGTCCGGCGACAACCCGAGTGTCTTCGCCGACCTCCTTGAAGCCTATGTGGATAACTTCATGAAGCCTGGCAACATCCAGGGAGGATTTGACTGGTACCTGAGCTCGGCGCCGACCCGACGATTGTGGCTGGAAGGCAAGCTTCCGCCGAAGCCGCCGATCACAGTACCGACACGTTTTCTTTGGGGCCAACGCGATCCGTTGATCCCGCCGGAGTGGTCTGATCGGCTCGGGGAGTATTGGTCAGATTACAGCATCGGGTTCGCCGATGCAGGCCATTATGTTCATGCTGAAATCCCCGATGTTGCTGCCCGTGAAATCCGAACCTTTTTCAATCGCATCAAAGCCAAAAGTTCATGAAGTGAACATTGCCAAGGCGAATGCCTGCGGCCGACACGTCGCCTTCGGCTTGTAGGCGGTTAGCAGAAAACTGGCGAGCTCATGCTGGGCTAGTCGGGATAATGTCCGATTGTTGCTGGGTTGTTCATCTCCGCGGAACTGATATGACCAGTTTGCATCCAGAGCACTTCTATGACTGTGTCGAACTTGAGTTCTGCCCGGACGCGATCGAGCAACGACTAATCAGAGCTTACGTGCAGCTGGTATTTGCCCCCCGCGCAGATGACCGTCGCACCGTCACGTTAGGTTGGATTGGCACCTACGAGGTCCGCCTAACAGAACTTGAGCCTGAGGCGGCCTGCGTTGGCTTTCCGCCGTTTTGGCTCGAGATTTACTGTCACGCCATGAAGGCTACGATTGATAGCTGTGGTTGTTTCGAGTTCGATGACTGTGAAATTGCAGTAGCTGTCGAGACCGTGCTCAGGAATGGAGGATCAACGGCTCCATTGCATTAGATTTCGGGAGTACATGCCATAGCTTGCCTGTCGGGTGGGCCGCTCCCAAATCCTGAGTCCTGCCATGGTTGGTGCAACAGAGGCGCCTTCCGTTAGACGCTCGTCGCGAGGATCATCAGCCATCCTGGGCTGTCTCGCGGACGAAGCTTGCGATGTCCTGGTTCAGGCGCTTCTTGTGGGTGAAATAGAGCCCGTGTGGAGCACCCTCGTACACCACCAGGCGGGCACCAGGGATCAGGGCTGCTGCGGGGCGTCCGG
>NZ_SPJX01000090.1 GCF_004458765.1 Microvirga pakistanensis
CTGCAGCTCCTTGCCGGTCAGACCGAAGTTCAGATAGCGCTCAAGATAAAGCGCCGTCATGCCGGGATTGTCCGGGTTGTCAAACCAGAGCCGGGAGCGAAGCTGATCGGGTGTGCACCTTTTGGTTCTGTTAGTCATTTCTTGCTTCCTATTTTTTATACACGGCGTGAGTATCGCAAATTGCGGCATGATCCCGCGGGCCGAACGGAGATTGCCTTTTCAATACGTTGCGCGCCCGCCGGAGATGTCGAAGACGCCGCCAGTCGTGAAGGAACACTCCTCGCTGGCAAGCCAGCAGATCAAGGCGGTCACCTCCTCGACCTCGCCGAAGCGCCCCATCGGGATCTTTGACAGCATGTAGTCGATATGGGTCTGGCTCATCTGGTCGAAGATCGGAGTGCGGACCGCGGCCGGCGTTACGCAGTTCACCGTGATGCTGTTCTTGGCAAGCTCCTTGCCGAGGGATTTCGTCAGACCGATCACGGCAGCCTTCGAGGCGCTGTAGGCCGAGGCGTTCGGGTTGCCCTCCTTGCCAGCGACAGAGGCCACGTTGACGATGCGGCCATAGCCACCCTCGAGCATCGAAGGAACGACGGCGCGATTACAATCGAACAGACCGTTGAGGTTGACGTCCACGACCTTCCGCCAGGCGTCGATGGGATATTCCCAGGTCGTCGTGTTCGGACCTGTGATGCCTGCGCATGCCACCAGAACATCAATCCCGCCCAAGGCGGAAAGCGTTTCCTCCCGTGCGGCATGCACGTCCTCCGGATCCGTGATGTCGACGCGCACCGCCGTGATGCCGCTGCCGATTTTCTCACGCGCATCCGCAAGCGCACCAGGGCTCATATCCCAGATCGCGACCTGCGCTCCCTCGGATACGAGCCTCGTCGCGATGCCAAGGCCGATACCCGATGCGCCCCCGGTGACGATGGCACTGCGCCCTTCAAATCGCCTATTGCTGCTCATTACCTAGCCTTTTCTTCCATTGCGAGATCAATCGTGGTCGGGTTCCACTAAGGTTAGTGGCTTGTTTTTGCGCCTCAGAGATAATAAGGAGTACACTCCCGACGATCAGGCTGGCACCAACCAAGGTTTCCATCCGCACAACTTCGCTGAAGAAGACAGATCCAGCCACCACCGAGAAGATCAGGCGGAAGTAAGGGAATGGTGCCAAGGAAGAGGCTTCCGCGTACCGATATGCCTCCACCATAAGCCACATGGCGCTCGTACCAAGAAGTCCCATAGCCAGGAGAAGCACTAAATCGCGTCCCGCAAGGGACCTCCAGTCTAGTGCCGCCTGAGGCACTGCGGCCAGAAACACGATCACTCCAATATAGAACATGATCGTCTGCGTCCGCTCAGTCTGCGACAGCGAGCGCGTGATGACGAGCATCACCGCACCAAGGAGAGCGCTAGCGAGACCGTACAGGGCCCGACCGTCGATAGACTGAACGCCCCAGAGACGCACGGCGATGGCAATTCCAAAAAGGCCGAGGAGTGTCGCGCTGAGCCTGCGCGGAGTCAGGCGCTCACCCAGGCACAGTGTCGCCAGAATGACGACAAAGATCTGGCTGGAGAAGCTAAGCGTTGTGGCGAGTGCGAGATCAAGAGTCTGGAAGCTTGCATAATACAGCCACCATGACCCAGCAGAGAGGCCCGCGCGGATCAGGTGGACAGAAAGCCGTTTCGTGCGGAGAATGGGAAGCCCTCCGACGAATGCAATGCTCGCACTCACCAAAGCAAGCTGTCCGCCGGCTCGGAACAAAAGGATCTGCCCATTGCTGGCATGCCCTTCGAGAAGGCGAACGCAGATCACCTCCATGGTCGAGAGTAGGCTTGAGGCGACGAGCAATGCCGCGCCGACGGCAACACCTGACATATCCGGTTCTCGATCTAGAGGAGCCGCCGGCCCCGTGAACAACGGCGCTGGAGTCTTCCCCTATGCCAGCTCTGGTGTCACATAAAGCGTACGTCCTGACACCTTGATCTCGAGGTCAAGAAGATATTTCCGGACGCCTTCCTGATCGATTTTAATCCCGAGACCTGGAGCATCGGGGGCAGCAATTTCGCCGTTCTCGTCCCGCTGCAGAGCGTTGGCTGTGAATTCGCGGGCTATTGGCTTAGGTGCAAACGGAAACTCACAGATCGTGTGGTCTGCGAGACCAGCATAAGGCTGCAATGACGCACTCAAGGCCAGATGGGACGTGAACGTATGATTCACGAATGTGACATTACGGGCTGCGGCGTAGTCCGCGACCTTCTTGGCTGGTCCGATGCCGCCGATGCGGCCACAATCGATCTGAATGAACCCTACACCACCGTAGTCTATCAGATGTCGCGCCATGGAAACGTTGTGCGCCCCCTCCCCACCAGCGATCCTCACCTTGCCACTGCGGCGGGCGAGTGCACCATAGGCTTCAAGCGCGCTGGCATGGAAAGGCTCCTCCAGCCACGTGGCACCCGTCGCCTCCAGCGCAGGCAGTCTTGCCACCGCGGCTTCCACGTCCTCGCCCCAGATTTGTCCGACATCAACCAGGAGGATGCCATCGGGCCCCAATCCCTCGCGTGCCGCATGAAAGTGTTCTTCATCACTCTCAACCCGGCCGCGCCCGATTGGCCCCCAACCGAATTTGACTGCCCTGAAGCCGTCCTTCCGGGCCTTCACCGCGCCCTGGTACGTCTCATGTGGTGTATCGCCAAAAAGCTGGGACGCGTAAGGTGTCTTTTTGTGGGACGCGTCGTAACCAAGAAGCTTCCAGACAGGCTCACCCCTCGCCTTTCCGAGTAGATCCCACAACGCCATCTCCACGCCGGAGAACGTGTGCGCGGCCTGCAGCAGATCCATGCTGTTGTACTCGACCTCTGCCGCAATGAGCGCGATGTCGTCAGGAGAATCGATGTTCCGGCCCAGGACCGAGGCCCCGACGGGTTGACAGACCCCGTGGGACATGGGGCAGACGAAGCCCGCGATCGAAACAAGAGGCGAGGCCTCGCACTCGCCCCAGCCGGTATACCCGCCTGCTGTGACACGCACCAGCAGCGCATCCTGGCTGCCGTCGGCCTCCGTCGTGATCTCAGGCATCGCCAAGTAAAAGAAGTCGACCGATTCAATCTTCATAGTGGTAGCCATTAGCGGATGAGGGGTTGATGGATGCTAGCGCGCATAGATGCTGGATGTTGGGATGAACTCGACGATCTCGTCCAGCGGATACATCGGCCGGGCGCAGATTGTGTGTCCCAGGGTCTGCAGGTTCGCCGAAGTTGCGCCCGGCGCGTCGATATTGAAGTTCTTCTCGACCCAGCCGTCATACATGTGGTGCTCCGTGTGAGGCGACTTGACAACGATGAGGTCGAAATCCTGCGGATCAAGCCCGTTGGAATAGTACATGGCGCGATCAAACAGGCTGACGGTTCGGCTGAGCACGACCACTGTGAAGTTGTCGAAGGTCAGAACCGCCGTCGGGCCCGCGTCTAGGCCGGTTTTCATAGTCTCAAGCTGAGAGCGCCCATTTGACAGGGACTGGACCTCGGCGCGCACGGGCATTGGCTCGAAACGCTTCTTGTCATAGAAACCACCGAGGGTGACCTCAATCGTAGCTCCGACCCCCGCTTTTTGTGCCGCGGCAGCCGCCGGAGGGTCGACGATCTGCGCCAGGACGCGCTTCCTGTATCCTGCATCGCGCAGGGCTTTGAGGATGATATTGGAATCGCCGGTCGCTCCTGACGATGTGGCGTCCGCGGCATCGGTGAAGACGACAGGGCCATTGATCGTGCTCGCCTGGGCGATAGACCGGTCGAGGGGGATCAATTTGCCCTGCATCCGGAACCGCTGCTGCCAGAATTCCTGCGCCAGGCGTTCGGCCTCGCGGCGAGCAACGCTTTCATCGCCATCAGTCATCACCAGCACCTGGGTGCAGAGTTCCGGGACATCGGTGAAGGGATTTCCGATCATGATCCCGGCCGCCATCGCGGTACCGTCCCTCTCGATGCGCTGGCACTCACGGATAAGATCGCCATAGCAGCCGGTTCGGGTGATCAGTTCGTCTCCACGCACCAGAGCGGGAATGACCGCACGGGCAATCACGGGCCTCCTGCCGCCCTGGAGCAGTGTCAGAAGAAGCCGGGCAGCACGCTTGCCCGTGTCTGCGAAATCAACATGCGGATACGTGTGATAGATCGCCAGCCCGTCGATCTGGCGTAGCATCCTGTCGGTCAGAATACCGTGCAGATCGAGCGATATAACGATGGGTACGTCAGGTCCCACCATGCAGCGGATCTCGGACAGAAGATATCCCTCTGGATCAAGTTCGCCGTCGGCACCCATGGCTCCGTGTAGCGAGACATAGATGCCGTTCACATCGTCCATGCGTGCCTTGAGCCCGTCCAGGATTTCCGTCGAGAGCCTTTGCCAGCCATGCGCCGATAGCAAACCAGCGCTGCCCGCCCGCGCCCCGATAACCGGAACGAGAGAAATGTTAGGACTTTCCTCGAACACGGACAGGGCTCCGCCAATGGCCGTATTGAGCCCCCGCTGGGCATAAAGCTCTTCACCCCGTTCGATATGGAAATTCTCGTATTCGGATGGAAGCGGATTGAAGGAGGAGATCTCCTGCATGCACTCAACGACTAGAACTTTCGGCATCGTGTTTCCTCAGGCATTCAATTCAAAGACGGGGAGCGTGCCATCGGCGGCGCGGTGGCAGGCGACAAGGCGGTGATCAGACAAGGAGCCGAGCGGCGGATCGATGGTCCGGCAGCGTTCCTGCGAAAAGGGGCAGCGAGAAACGAAGCGGCAGCCCTGTGGTATGGCGAGCGCACTCGGCAGATCCCCACTCAGCTGGTGTCGGTGGCGGAGTTCATCTGGATGGGATCGGGGGATAGCCGAGAGAAGTGCCCGCGTATACGGATGGGCCGGGTTCGCAAACAGGGCGTCAGCCTTGGCAATCTCAACGATGCGTCCAAGGTACATCACCGCCACCCGGTCAGAGATATGGCGCACAACCGACAGATTGTGTGAAATAAACAGGTAGGTCAGGTTCAGTTCACGCTGCAAGTCTTGCAAGAGGTTGATGATCTGCGCCTGGACGGAGACGTCCAGGGCCGAGACCGCCTCGTCGCACACCACGAAACCTGGTCTCAGCGCAAGGGCACGGGCGATTCCAATGCGCTGGCGCTGGCCACCGGAGAATTCATGCGGATAACGCGCAGCCGCCGAATGCGGGAGGCGCACCAAATCCAACATTTCCCGGACAGAGCGCTGCCGCGTGGCGTAATCGCCGATGCCGTGGATCACGTAGGCTTCGGCAATCGCATCGCCAACTGTCATACGCGGATTGAGGGAGCCGTAGGGATCCTGAAAGATGATCTGCATTTCTCGTCGGCTGCGGCGCAGTTCCGCTTTGGACAGTTCCGTCAGGTCGCGTCCATTGAAGAAGACGGATCCAGTAGTGGGCTCGATCAGACGAAGGAGCAGGCGACCAGTGGTCGACTTGCCGCAACCAGATTCGCCGACGAGGCCGAGGGTTTCGCCTAAGCGCACGGCGAGGTCGACTCCGTCCACGGCCCGCGTCCCTGCGGAGTGCCCCTTGAAGATCCCGCTCCGACCACCAAAGACCTTGGTCAAGCCGCGCGCTTCAATGACTGTTTCGGACGTCATGCCAGAGCCTCTTCTTGTGGCTGCTCGAAGCCAAAGGGTTGTAGACATGCCGCGGCCTGGCTGGGCCCGACAATGCCTAATCGGGGCGGCTCCTGCTCGCAGATGTCGCGCCGGAACGTGCAGCGCGGCGCATAACGACATCCTTTAGGCATGGTGCCAACGGATGGCACTGCTCCTTCTATGGTCACGAGCCGTCCACGCGGCCCTTTGGTCTGCGGGATCGAAGCTAACAGGGCGCGCGTGTAAGGGTGCTGCGGGCTGTCGAAGATCTTCCGGACGGAAGCAAGTTCCGCAACACGCCCGGCATACAGAACCAAAACCCGGTCCGCGATTTCTGCGATGACGCCAAGGTCGTGCGTGATGAAGAGCAGGGATAATCCCCTCTCTCTCTGCAGCTTGCGCAGAAGGTCGAGAATCTGCGCCTGAACAGTTACATCGAGCGCGGTTGTTGGCTCGTCCGCGATGAGAACCTTTGGGTCCGCCGCAAGCGCGATGGCAATCATAACCCGCTGGCGCATGCCGCCCGACAATTCGTGCGGATAGGCTCTAACGCGTTGCTCAGGAGAGGGAATCTCGACCTGCATAAAGAGATTAATTGTCTCCTGCCGGGCCTTCTCGGCAGGAACGCCTCTGCGGCGCAGAACCTCCGCGACCTGATCTCCGACCCGCATGACGGGGTTGAGCGCAGTCATAGGTTCCTGGAAGATCATGGCGAGGTCTCGTCCGCGCTTTTCCCGCCAATGCTCGGGCGGCGAGCCGGTCAGATCCTCACCATTGAGGATGATATACCCGGCGGTTCGCCGGATCACCTTTGGGAGGAGGCCCATCACGGAAAGAGCGAGCATACTCTTTCCGCTCCCGGACTCGCCCACCACGCCAAGTACTTCGCCTGGTTGCAGGGAGAAGGATACATCTTCGAGGACCGTGGCCTTGCTATTAGCCAGAGTCGTCGTGAGACCTTTGATTTCGAGAATGGGACGGGTCATCTTCGTCACCTCAGGTCCTCATCCGTGGGTCGAGGACATCGCGCAGCCCGTCACCGAGTAGGTTCAGTCCTAGAACGGATATGATGATGGCTAGGCCAGGAAATATTGTGATCCAGGGTGCTTCCGCGATAAAGTCTCGCCCCTGCGCGATGATGCTGCCAAACGATGGTGCCGGCGGCGGCGGGCCGACCCCGATGAACGACAGGGCTGCTTCTGCCAAAATAGCTGTCGCAAACACATAGGTTAGACGCACGATCAGCGGGCCAAGAGCATTGGGTAGCACGTGCCGGAAAAGAAGCCTCGTTTCCGAGGCGCCGAGCGCCCGCGCAGCCAGGACGAACTCCTGTTCGCGCACGACGAGTACCGATGCGCGCACGATGCGAGCCGTATGCGGCGTGGTCGCGATGGCCAGAGCGATGATGACATTCGTCACTGACGCGCCGAGAACGGCGGCGACGGCGATCGCGAGTAGGATCGCCGGAAATGCCATCAGGGCGTCCATCAGGCGCATCACGGGGTTGTCCAGCGGCCGGAAGAATCCCGCCGTCGCCCCTATAAGCGTTCCCGCAATACCAGTCAGGAGCGCCGTGAGAATGCCAATTGTGAGGGAGATCCGCGCACCGAAGATCACGCGCGAGAGGATATCTCGGCCGAAATGGTCCGTGCCGAACCAGTAGCGCCCATCCGGGGCAAGAAGCCGTGTCCGAAAACTGTTGCGCAGCGGATCGAAGGGAGCCAGCGCGTCGGCAAAAAGGGCCATCAGGGCTATGGCAAGCACCAGCCCAGCGCCGATCAAAAAAGAACGATTGTGCAGGAGCCGCGTCGCGGCGTGCCAAGTGGGACTTTGGCTGGATGCTTCCAAGCCGGATACGACAGCACTCATTCCAAACGAACTCGCGGATCAACAAAGGCATAGAGGATGTCAACGACAAGGTTTACGGCGAGGTAGATCACGGCCAGAAACAGCAGACCGCCCTGGATAACCGGGTAGTCTCGCGACAGAATGCCTCCGATGATGAGCCGCCCTACCCCCGGAATGGAGAAGACCTGCTCAATGATTACGGCACCACCGAGAAGAGCCCCCGCGACGATCCCCGCTACTGTGAGAACAGGAACAAGCGCGTTCGGGAGGCCATGGCGCAGCATGATATCCATGCGCTTCAATCCCTTGGCGTCGGCCGTCCGGATGAAGTCCTGGTTCAAGATTTCCAGCATTGATGCGCGGGTCATGCGTGCGATGAAGCCAACCTGAATGACCGCCAACGTCATGGCTGGCATGAAGATGCTGCCCAGCCAGCCGAGAGGATCCTCGCCGAGTGGAACGTACCCGCCGGTCGGGAAGAAGCCGAGTTTCACAGCAAACAGCAGGATCAACATGATCCCGAGCCAGAAATCTGGAACCGATAACCCGAACAGGGCAACCGTCATGACGACCTGATCCGGCCAGCGGTTGTGGTTGACCGCAGCCACGATACCCGCCGAGATGCCGGCTAAGAGAGCAAGCGCGAGCGCGATGCTAGCAAGCGAGAGCGTTACCGGCAGGCGTTCAAGGATGGCTGCCGTGACGCTGCGGTTGAGAAGAATGGAATGCCCAAGATCACCTTGCAGGATGCGCCCATACCATTCGAGCATCTGGATGAAAATAGGCTGGTCGAGGCCAAGTTCGCGGCGCAGCCGTTCCACCTGCTCCGGTGTGGCGCTGGTATCAAGAAAAGCCGCAGTTGGATCGCCCGGCACGAGCCAGATAATCGAGAATGACATCAGCGACACGAGCACGAGGACGACAAATGCGCCAGCAAGCCGTTTAGTCAGAAACCTCGCCATCACCCCTCCTTTCGGGGCGGGTAGAGGCATTCCCTACCCGCCTGGCATCTTCAGTTCTGCGCCAGCCACACTCCCCACATGCGTGGGATCCGGGAGGGCTCGAAGTTTTTCAGTTTCGCGCTTGACACCTGGAAGAGGCCGTAGTTGCCAGCCTTCATTGCGACGGCGTTGTCGTACATGTGCTTCTGGAAATCTGCGAAAATCTGTTTACGCTTTCCTTCGTCCATGGTTGTCGTCAGGGCGGCGTAGAACTCGTCGATTTTCCCGTCCTTCTTCTGCTGCGAGGTGCCGTTGACCCAAGGGGCCATCACCGAGGCAGGTCCCTCGTAGGGTTCAATTCCGTAACCGTGCGCCCAGAAGTTCCAGCCCGTTGGTGTGAAGCCGAGCTTTGAAACGGTTGGCCAGTCCGCAACCGAGAGTTCGATGTTGATCCCAATATCCTTCAGCCGCTGCTGCACTACCGTAGCCGTATCCGTGTTGGCGCGCAGATTATCGACGATAAAGGTGAGCTTCTCGCCCTTGTAGCCCGACTTCGCGAGCAGGGCCTTCGCAGCTTCCGGATCGGCTTGGTTGTACTTCTCCGTATTGGATTTCGTGTAGAAGGCAGCGCCCGGGTAGAGCCATGCGCCATCCATCTGATAGATATCAGGATAGGAGATCGCCATGACCTCTTCCATGTCGAGGGCGGCCTGTACAGCGAGACGGAAGTTCACGTCGCTTGCGGGTGGTTGAGCATGGTTGAACTTGATCACTTGGAAGGCGAAGGGAAGGACCTTGTAAACGGCGTACTTCTTGTCGCTCTGTAGACGTTTCGCAGTCGGCCCATCGACAGTTTCCAGGAAATGCACCTCACCCGCCTCCAGTGCAGCATTGCGAGCGCCGGCTTCGGGCATAAACCGGAAGGTTACAGAGTCGAGAAAGACCTCTTTCTTACCGGCCAGACCGTCACGGCCTTTGGCGTTAGGGTTCGTCACGTATCCGTCGAAACGTTCGATCTTCACGTGACTGTCGGGCTTGTACTCGACGAACCGGTATGGACCCGTGCCGATGTAGTTGATCTGGTTCGCTGGCTTGGCAGCCTCCTCGGCTGGATAGATCGCTATCGGCGCACGCGGCGAGGATAGGTTGTCGAGGAAAGTGGACTGGATTTCCTTCAGCGTGATCGTTACCTCCCGCGGACCGGTCGCGCGGACCGTGTCGACCGCGTTCAGCAGAGGGGCAGAGGCGCCGATCTTGCGGTACCGTTCAAGCGATGCGACGACATCGTTCGCGTCGAGCTCCTTGCCATTGTGGAACTTTACTCCCTGGCGGATCGGGAAGACGTAGGTTTTTCCGTCGTCGGAGATTTTCACGCCCTCCGCCAGTTCGGGAACGGGCTTTGCATTCTCGTTGCGCGCAAAGAGCGTTTCGTAAAGATGTAGCGTGACGTTTCTCGCCGCCTGCGCCGTGGTCACATGAGCATCGAGGGATGGGGGAGCCTGGACGATGCCAACGACAACATCGCCCCCTTTGGTTTGAGCAAAAGCTGCTCCAGGGACCGTCAACAGCATGGCCGCACCCAACACGGCTATGCCAAAGCCTTTGTAGTGATTCATCTCGTCCTCCGTTGTCTTGGCCTAAGGCCGTATACCCTCTTGCAAGACTCCGGGCGTCGAACCCTCGCCTTGTTCTGTTCTGTAATTTCCGCCGGCCGCGCGTCTTTCGGGCTGATACCGTTCATATCTGGCTTCAGCGCGGCTAACCCTCATGCAGCTGCGAGCGCATCGTCGTAGTCGTTCATCACCACGGCGACGACATCGCCGCGCTGCACGCGGCCCGGTCCCGATGCCATCCAGAGCACGCCCGATCGACGGTAGCGGATCTCGGTCGGTGCGTGGTTGATGTCCTCGACGAAATGGAGGTAGCCTGCGATATCGTTCTCTTCGACGGCCGCTCCCGCCAGATGCCGCGGCTCGAAGACGCCGCCGGCAGGGGCGAAGAGATAGCAATCCTGATCACGCACCATCATGTGGCGCGTTCCGGGCGACCCGTCACGTTGGGACGTGTCCGGTCTGCCCTCCATGACGCCAAGGTGCTTGAGGACGTTGGTCAGGCCCCGCTTGCCGATGCGCACGCCTTCGACGTTGACGCGGCCCCACCCGCCGAGCTCCGTTCCAAGTGACAGGATGCCACGGCGCTCGACGGAGGAGGTCAAGGTTGCTCCCTCGTCGACACCCCAGAACACGACGTTGAACGGCGCCCCGAAGGCTGCTGCTGCATCCATGGTGCGCTTACGCATCTGTGGATCAGGCAGATAATGCATATTGGTCGAAAGGGCCGACTCCATGGAATGCCCGGCGGTGTGGACGTCTACTGAGACGTCCACCAGCGGCAGCACGACCGTGTCAATGAAGTGGGCCAGCATCTCCGAGAACGTGCCGCGGGGATTCCCCGGGAAGCAGCGGTTCAGGTCGCGATGGTCGACAGGCGACAGGCGCGTATCGTTCAAGACGGCCGGCACATTGACCGCAGGAAGCATGATGACACGTCCCTGAATGGCCATGGGGTCCAGCGTGCGGGCGAGGTCCGAGACCGTGATCTGCCCCTCGTATTCATCCCCGTGGACGCCGCCGGTCAGCAATACCGTCGGTCCGGAGCCGTTCTTCACGCAAACGATGGGGATCTCCACCGTGCCCCACCCCGACATGTTGCGAGATAGAGGCGCCCGCAGATAGCCGGCCTGACGCCCGGCCCTGTCGAAATCCACCCCATACTGAATTCGACTTTTGGACTCGTCACCGGCCATTGTCTCATTCCCCATGCGATCTTGTTTTGCTGATCGTATGTTGGTATACGATTCTACGACATGTCAATGGCCATCCTGATCCGGGCGCGACTCCTTGAGGCAGGAGCAGACGGGATCGGCGGCCAGCTGGTCCAGTGCGTTCGGTAGCGGCTCTCGGACCAGCCAGAAATCTTGAGTGACTGAGTGATGACAAGGACGAAAACCAGTTTAAGAGAAGCGCCGAGTCAGCAACGCGCTGAAGCCGCACCACAGAACGGGTGGCGACCATTGAAACCCCGGACGCTGGTCGACATGGTCATCGATGAGATTGTTGCGGCAGCTGCATCGAGCCGTATTCTTCCCGGAGATAGGATCGTCGAAGCCGAGCTCGCACAGGGTCTCGGCATCAGCCGGGTCCCCGTGCGGGAGGCGCTGCGGATCCTCGAGAGCCAGGGTCTTGTCGTCAACGAGCCTTATAAGGGTATCCGCCTGCGCACAGTTACGCAGGAGCGGATCGACCACCTGATCGAAGCGCGGGTCGCCCTGGAAACGGCTGCTGCGACGCGGGCCATCATGGCCGGACGCAACGGCAAGCAGGAGGTGCAGCTCCTGCATCACCACATTGACGAACTCGAGCTGATGGGAGCGCGTGGAGATGCCTACGGGCTTGCAAACGCTGATACCGCCTTTCATCGGGCATTGTGCCAGTTCAGTGGGAACGAGGTGATCTGCGATCTCTGGGAGATGCTGTCCCGGCAGCTCACCATTATTGTCGGTCTATCAACCCTCGGGAAGAATATGGCCGATATCGTCCAAGAGCACCGAGCGCTTGTGCGCGTTTTCGAGACCGGTGACCTGAAGGCGATGACCAAGGCTCTCGACGACCACATCAACATTCAAACCCACGCTGTCGATTTCATTGGCCTCATTGCCCGACGCCGGGCTGAGCGGGAGTCGGTCGACAACACCTGATCCCTCTTCCGGCTTTTTCCCTCACCCTCCAAAATAAGGTACCCCACATGGCAGATTCAGCGACCGGCCACACCCGACACGCGGCGGCAATTCCGCCGATCAGGATACGGTCGATCGAGGCAGCTCCCCTCTTCGGAGAGAGTCCAAAAGGCGGATGGTCAGCGGAGATCAAGCCGGAGGACTCGATCCATGCCATTATTGCCGTGCATACAGATGCAGGCATCACGGGCTTCGGCAGTGCATTCACCGACGGTCGCCTCGTCCAAGCCGGACTGAAAGTTCTCGAGCCCCTATATGCCGGAGAAAATGCGCTTGAACCCGAGCGCGTCACCGAGAAACTGCACCAGAACACTTTCTGGATGGGTAGAGGTGGAACGCTCACCCATGCCATCAGCGGCATTGACATCGCGCTCTGGGATATTTTGGGCAAGGCCACTGGAATGCCGGTCGGACGCTTGCTTGGTGGTACCTATCGGCGCCGGGTTCAGCCTTACTGCTCTCTTCTCATGGAGGAGCCAGCCCGGATGGGCGATGTCATCGCCGAATACCGCGAAAAGGGCTTCCGCGCGTTCAAGATCGGCTGGGGACCGTTTGGGCGGGCGCTGGACACGAAGCTTGATGAAGCCATCGTTCGGGCCGCACGCGAAGCGGCCGGACACGACAACAAGCTGCTCGTGGATGCGGGCGCGAGTGACGCATACTGGCCGCATGGGCTCAAGTGGGCCATACGGACTGCCGAGATGCTGAAAGACTACAATGTTGGCTGGTTCGAAGAGGCGCTCAAGCCTGATGCGCTCGATGACTTCTGTCACCTCCGGCGGGTCAGCCCGGTTCCGATCGCCGGAGGCGAAGTTCTCACCCGACGCCAAGCCTTCATTCCATGGCTGACCCGGGGTGCCTTCGACATCGTTCAGCCGGATGTCACCAAGGTCGGCGGCATCAGCGAACAGCGGCGGATCGCCTGGATGGCGGCCGAATTCGGCGTCAAATATATCGGCCACGGCTGGAATACCGCGCTTGGCGTCGCCGCCGATCTACAGATTGCATCGGCCTTCCCGGATGCGGACCTCGTGGAATTCATCGGCGGAAGCCCTTATGTCGATGGCATTCTCGTGAAGCCCTTCGAGCTCGATGGCGAAGGCTATCTGTCCATTCCTGAACGGCCTGGCCTAGGTGTGGAGATCGACCGTGACAAGATCCGAAAGTTCGTTCCGGATCCGTCGCCGCTGTTTCTCTGAATATGCAGAGAACGATTCTAAGACAAAGGAAGCTATTTCGAAAGGGTTAGGCCGGATGTCCTGAATGCGAACAAGTCCTGGCGTCTCGCCATTAGGCGCCATTTCGATTTGAATGTTCCGCTGAAGGGCACAACAGCCATATATCAATACAAGAAGCCGGAAAACGGCCGTTCGAAGAACCTCGGAGGAACTAGACTATGTTGAGAACAGCCATCGGGCTCGCCTTGAGCCTCTTCATCACAACTGCAAGTGCGGAGGAATTTCAGCATGAAGCATCGCCGCTATTCGACGCTTGTGGCGACGGCTCATACCAGAAGGCCGTCAAGGACGGCATAACTCTGGGCATCTCGCCCTCCCCTCCCTATACCTCTCTTGATCCCACGACAGGCAAAGCAAGCGGCCTTGATGTTGAGATCAATGAGGCCGCCCTTAAATGGATGGGGGTCACGAAGATCCGATATGAGGTTGCACCTTTCGGGCAACTCATTCCTGCTATGCTGGCGAAACGGATCGACGCGGTATCGTCCAACATCCACATCACGCCGGATCGGCTGAAGGTCGTTTCGTTCACTGGACCGGCGTGGTGGTACGGGCCAGCCATTGTCACTCAGAAAGGGAATCCCGAGAATGTGACCTCTTTCGACATGCTGAAAGGCAAGAAGATCGGCGCTATCGCTGGTTCAGCTGCCGACGAGTACTTGCGGAAAATCGGCGCGGATGTCGTTGCTTTCCAGACGGATGCCGAAGAGTTCTCCGCGATCTCAACCGGGCGCGTTCCCGCTATTGTCGAGGACGATGTCAAGGTTTTGGAATTCCTTAAGGCCAACGAGTCAGCGCCGATCGAAATCGTCAACAACGTCAAGGTTCCGGACGAACTGATCTTCAAATATGGCTACGGTTACGCACGCTACGCCCTCCGGAAGGAGGACTGCACTCTGCGTGCGGCGTTCACGCAAGGACTCGCCGAAGTTCGCGGCAACGGCACGGTTTCAGCCATTCTCAAGAAATATGGCTTGTCTAACCGCAATCTGTTCTTCTTCCCGCTCTGACCCAGCATAGGTCTGCCTGCCCCTCTGGGGCAGGCAGGATCGAGAAGCCAGTATGGACCTTCTGAATCTTTCGGTTGTTCGGGACTATGGCGACGTCCTTCTCAAGGGACTGCTGACCACGGTCCTTCTTACCCTTATCGTAATCATCCTAGCCGGGATCCTCGGTATTCCGGTTGCCCTCGCGAGATTGGCACGAACGCGCTGGATTCGACTACCAGCCGATCTCTATGTGGAGTTCATCCGGGGAACGCCACTGATCCTTCAGCTCCTCTACATTTATTACGTTCTCCCGAGCGTCGGGATTCGCCTTGAACCATTTACAGCCGCAGTCATCGGCCTAACCGCAAACTACACCGCATACATGAGTGAGGTCTATCGCAGCGGGATCCAAGCCGTCCCACGTGGTCAGATTGAAGCTGCGAGATCTCTCGCTTTGTCTCCGCTCCTCGCGTTTAGACTGGTCGTTCTACCGCAGGCTTTTAGGATAGTGTTGCCGGCACTGGGAAACTATCTAGTTGCGCTCTTCAAAGATACCGCGCTTGCATCAGTTGTCACTGTTCAAGAACTTATGTTTACAGGACAAATCATATCAGCAAGGAGCTATCAGTACTTCACCATCTATACGGTTACAGGAATCCTTTATTTTTCAGTTAGTTATCCGGCAGCGTTGTTTGTTCGAAGACTTGAGGAGCGAGCACGTGCTGGTTGGGGTCCATCCTCTTCTCAGATTGCAGCATCCTCATCCACTCTTCCGAAGGTTCGGGACCAGCCAACTTGATAGGATTAGAGGCTAGATTGGAATGTATATTCGAGGTCCACACGATCGATTTGGACGCTGTTGAGGCGTTCATCCAGCCGGCTCATCTGGTGATCGCCCACAACGCCCGCTTCGACCGGCCCTTCTTTGAACGCTTGGCCCGTGGCTTTTCGCTAAAGGCTTGGGCCTGCTCTCATGCGGAGGTGTCCTGGGCGGATTTCGGCTTTGAAGGCTCGAAGCTCGGCTACCTGCCGTCCCAATGCGGCTGGTTCCATCAAGGCCATCGGGCCGTCGAGGACTGCCACGCCCTTCTAGAGGTGCTAGCAGCTCCCCTCCCCGGCGATGCGGGTTGCGCTGTGTCCCATCTTGTGGCGTCAGCGCGCAAAGCCCTGCTGCGGGTCTGGGCGGAAGGCTCTCCCTTTGACATGAAGGATGAACTCAAGAAGCGCGGCTATCGATGGAGCGACGGCAAAGACGGTCGTCCGAAGTCATGGTTCATCGAGATCGGCGAGGATATCTACGAGGCGGAGCTGAAGTTCCTGAGACAAGAGACCTACCGCTGGGACGTGGAGCCGTTCACCCGGCGGATCACGGCCTTCGAGAGATTTCGGGCGCCATCGTAGCCCCTTCATGATGTCACGAAGTGTTCGTAGTGCGCGTTCCTGCCCCCCACAGGTTCGCCCGAACGCGGCGTAGCCTTTAGAAGTGGGTTCAAGTGGAAGGTTCGTCGCTCGATCGAGAAGCGTTGTCCGGTCTCGATGTGAAGATCCTCAGGGAGATCATCAAGTTCCGTAAGCAGGATCAAGATGGACGCAGCAAGCACGATAGCCTGCTCGACGTCTACATGCGTGCCATGGACGAGGCAGGCGCAGCCCGTGTGGCTGAAGCGGCTTGAGTACACTTTAAGGATTTCGAGTAACGAGAAGGCCGCCCACCAAGGGGCGGCCTTTATTTCTGAGGGAATGGAGAGCCGTCCGACCCGCAGGGTGTCTATGGTTCCGTGACGAGAGATCCTTAGGCTGCATCCTCTGATGCACTCACATCATCGTTGCCCTGTAGCTCCGCGATCAGGAGACCGGCATTCTGGCGGATCTTGCCTTCGATCTCGGCCGCAATCTCTGGATTCTCCTTGAGGAAGGTCTTGGCGTTCTCTCGGCCTTGGCCGAGCCGATGGCTGTCGTAGGAGAACCAGGCGCCGGACTTCTCGACCACGTTGGCCTTCACGCCGAGATCGATCAGCTCACCCATCTTCGAGATGCCTTCACCGAACATGATGTCGAACTCGACCTGCTTGAAAGGCGGAGCGACCTTGTTCTTAACCACCTTCACGCGAACCTGGTTGCCGATCGGCTCATCCCGGTCCTTCAAGGTTGAGGTCCGGCGGATGTCGAGACGGACAGAGGCGTAGAACTTCAAGGCGTTGCCGCCTGTGGTCGTCTCAGGACTTCCGTACATGACTCCGATCTTCATGCGGATCTGGTTGATGAAGATCACCATCGTCTTGGTGCGGCTGATCGAGCCGGTGAGCTTGCGTAGGGCCTGGCTCATCAGGCGGGCCTGAAGACCGGGCCGGCTCTCGCCCATCTCGCCCTCGATCTCAGCCTTCGGGGTCAGCGCCGCCACCGAGTCAATGACGAGAATATCCACCGAGCTTGAGCGGACAAGCGTGTCGGCGATCTCGAGCGCCTGCTCGCCATTGTCCGGCTGAGACACGAGGAGATCGTCTAGGCTGACCCCGAGCTTGCGGGCATAAACTGGATCCAATGCATGCTCGGCATCGATGAAGCCGCAGACGCCGCCCTTCTTCTGAGCCTCGGCGATGGCCTGGAGCGCAAGCGTTGTCTTGCCCGACGACTCCGGCCCATAAACCTCAATGATCCGACCGCGCGGCAGACCGCCGACGCCAAGAGCGATGTCGAGCCCCAGCGATCCGGTGGAGACCGTCTCGACTTCGACAACCTGATCGCCGCCGAGGCGCATGATGGCGCCTTTACCAAAGGCCCGTTCAATCTGACTGACGGCAGTCTCGATCGCTTTTGTCTTATCCGTGTTCATCCCGAATCCAGTGCTAAACAGAAGAGCCAGACCCTAAGGATTTGTGTGGCGGAATAAAGAACAAATGACGAACAGATTGTCGCGCCTTTGCGGGGAGATGGCAAGCTGAGCCATTGCGAACAAAACGGGAATAGGAGTCTATAGCGGGTAAATGAGGAATGATTCGATTGTGTCCGTGCACCCTGCCTATCTGGACCAACTCAACTCGCGACAGCGTCAGGCGGTGGAGCACGGTGTTCTGGCCGATGGCTCAAACCCGGCTGCGCCGCTGCTGGTCATTGCCGGGGCTGGATCAGGCGAGACCAACACCCTGGCCCATCGCGTGGCCCATCTGATTGTCAATGGAGCCGATCCACGTCGCATCCTGCTCTTGACCTTCTCCCGCCGGGCCGCGGCCGAGATGGCGCGCCGGGTGGAGCGGATCGCGGGTCAAGTTCTGGGCCAGAACCCAGGCGTGATGACCGATGCTCTCACCTGGGCCGGTACGTTCCACGGCATCGGCGCCAGGCTCCTGCGCGACTTCCCCGGCAGAGTAGTGGGTGCCAAGGCCCGGCATTGGTCGGGCCTTTTGTCTTTGACCATACCGGAAACCATTCAGATGCCTTCGTAATGGCCTGCTCAACTTGCGAACGCGTGATCCCGGACCACTTGAGTGTGTGCCCTTATTGCGGCCGTCCACAGGACCCGATCACTCAGAATAAGCGGACCCTGACTGTGTTTGCTGTGCTAACCGCATTACTGGCTGCAGCATTCGTTTTGCAGGCACTCGTCGGTTCAAACTGAAGCCTCGAGGCCTGTCCGCCACGGGCCGGCCAAGGATCTTAACCTCCTCACCTACAGCCGCACCTCCTGGTGGCCTCCGATCCAGATGGACTTCCACTACCGACGTTTCACTGCTCTCGGAACCACCTGATCGACGCCTCCAAAATCCGCCCACGGGTCACCCTGAAGATGGGACAGCCGCGCCGCCAGATTGCCAATCCGATACTGGTTGCCGCTGCGGATCGTCGACAGTTCCTCCCACGACAGTGGTGTTGACACCGGAGCTCCAGCCCGGGCTCGCGTGGAATAGGGCGCCACAGCCGTGGCTCCCCGCCCGTTGCGAAGGTAGTCGATGAAGATCCGGCCCGTCCTGGCTCGCTTCGCCATGGTGTCGGTGTACAGGAGAGGGCTCGCCTTCGTCATGGCTGCTGCAACACCGGCCGCAAACGCTTTGGCCTCATCCCAAGAGGCTTTTGGGCGGAGGGGAACCACAACATGCAGACCCTTGCCGCCGGATGTCTTGACGAAGCTCACAAGATCGAGGCCTTGGAGGTAGTGACGCACGTCGATCGCACCCTGAATCACAGCGTCCCAGCTGACGCCGTCCCCCGGATCCAAGTCGAAGATGAGGCAATCAGGCTTCTCCGGGTTTTTCAGCGTCGAGCCCCATGGGTGGATCTCGAGAACGCCGGCTTGCACCAGATCAAGAAGGCCGGACAGGTCCTGGATAGCGACCGCCTCGTCATCGCCCACCCGGACCCTCTGGATGAGATCCTCATCAAGACCTGCCCAAGCGTGCTTCTGGAAAAAGCACTCCTTTTGCGATCCGCCTGGGCAGCGCAGGAGCGAGAGCGGCCGGTTCACGATGTGAGGCAGGATCCAATCGGCGATCTCCGTATAGAACTCGGCGAGACCGAGCTTGGTAATCCCCTCGTCCTCCCACAGCACCCGGCCGGGATGGGTGAGATGGGCTTTCTCAAGGATTGTAGCGCCAGGGCCTGCGTCGGAAGGTGGTTGCCTGACTACCTCCCGCACGACTTCCCGGGGATCCTTGTCCTCGCGCAGCCCTTGGAATGAGCCCTGCCGGACCATGCCGTCATGGGTCCACCCGCGGAACTCGACCTCGGCGACCAACTCGGGCCTGACCCACTTTACCCCCCGACTGGCAGCAGCAGGGAGCTTGCTGGCAAAGGGTGAGGCCTTCATCTCTATAGACGTGAGGGTCTTGTAGAGAGCGCCTGCCACCTCCGATGTGAAGCCCGTGCCAACGCGACCGACAGGGATGAGCTTGCCGGCCTCATAGACACCCATGACCAGAGAGCCCACGGCCTTCTTGCTCGCGCTTGAGGGCATGTATCCGGCGACCACCAACTCCTGGCGCTGCGTGCACTTCGACTTGACCCAGTCGTCGCCTTGACCCGATCTGTAGGGCCGTTCGGCGCGCTTGGAGATGATCCCCTCCAGACCCATCCGGCAGGCGTGCCTAACGAGAGTTGCGCCATCCTCCTCGAGATGGTCGCTGAAGCGGATGGCGCCGCCCTGAGGCAGGTCATCCAGCAGGAGCCGCAAGGCCGCCTTTCGGTCTGCCAGTGTCGCCTTCCTGAGGTCCTCCCCGTCGAGATAAAGCAGATCGAAGACATAGTAGACGAAGCGCTCACCCTTCCCGCCCTTGAGCTCCTGCTGCAGCGCCGAGAAGCTTGAAACTCCTGCCTCATCCTCCACGACGATTTCGCCGTCGAGCAACGCTGATGGGACCTTTAGATCCTTCAGCGCTTTGGCGACAGGCTTGAACTTCGCTGTCCAGTCGAGACCCTTCCGTGTCAAAAGTTGGACTTGGCCGCCATCGATGCGGGCCTGCATGCGGTAACCATCGAGTTTGATCTCGTGCAGCCAGTTGCCACCCCTTGGGGCACTCTCAACCAGTTGTGCCAGGGACGGCTCGACAAAGGCCGGGAGAATGCCTTTCTTAGCTCCCGCGATCTTGGTCGGCCGCTTCGGCTTGCTGGCTCGCGCCTTGGCTACGTTCTCGCGCGCGGCATGATCGACGCGGACCTCGCCTTCCGCTGCAAGCTCCTCGATCGTCCGACCCGATTTGAGCGAAGTCGTCGCCTCCTCCAGGATGTCAGGATCCTCAGAGGTGCGGGCAGCCTCATCGTCGGACTTGAGCAGCAGCCACTGCTCATTCCTCTCGCCCGGCTTGCCGCGGGTCCGCACGAGATGCCACTTGCCCTTGAGACGCTCGCCTTCGAGGGTAAAGGTCAATCGGCCCCGGGCATAATTCGCGTGCGGGTCGCCTTCAGGAATCCAGCGGCCCTGATCCCAGACGATCATGGTCCCCCCGCCATATTGGCCGGCCGGGATAACGCCCTCGAAATCAATGTACCGCAGAGGATGATCCTCTGTATGGACTGCAAGCCGCTTCTCGCCCGGGACCAGGCTCAGGCCTCTTGTGACTGCCCAACTCTTGAGGACTCCATTGAGCTCCAGCCGCAGATCGTAGTGCAGGCGGCGAGCATCATGCTTCTGCACCACGAAGCGGTCGCCCTGAGACTCGGCTCTCCTCGCCTTGGGTTCGCTCGTGACGGAGAAGTCGCGTTTCGCTCGGTAGGTGGCGAGAGAAACGGAAGTTCTTTTCGTGGCAGTTCGGCCTCGCGACGGTACCTTTCGGGCTTTCGGACGGGCTGATGCCGCGACCATGACACTCTCCTACGCAACACAACTCGTCGGGATTAGCCGGCCTTGCGAGCCTTCGTCTTGGGCGCGGGCTTTTTCGCTGCCTTGGACTTCGCTACGGCTTTCTTCGCCGGAGCAGCCTTCTTGCCCGTGGATCCTGCCTTCTCCGCCGAGACACTGCGCTTGAGCGCATCCATCAGATTGACGACATTCGACGGTTTCTCGGACGACACCGCTTTCAGAGGCTTGCCGGCCTGCTTCGATCTCAGCAGCTCGGCGACTGCTTCCTCGTATCGATCGTCAAATTGCTTCGGATCGAAGTGGGCCGCCTTGCTGTCGATGATGTGGGCAGCGAGATCCTTCATCTCCTTGGGATACTTCACCTCGCTGATCTCGTCGAAGACTTTGTCCTCGTCGCGAACCTCGTCGGCTGCGTGCAGCGTCGTGCCGACAAGGCCCTCGTCCAAAGGCTCCAGCAGGATCATGCGCTCACGCCGCGCCAGCACGATGCGGGCGATGCCAGCCATGCCCTTGTCGCGGATCGCATCGCGGATGACGCAGAAGGCTTCATTCGACACCTTGTCAGTCGGAGCGATGTAGTAGGCGGTATCGAGAAAGCGCTCATCGACCTCCTCGCGCGGCACGAAGCTTTCGATGTCGATGGTATGGGTGCTTTCCACCTTGAGGGCGTCAAGTTCCTCGTCCTCGACCTGGATGTAGCTGCCCTTGCCGACCGCGAAGCCTTTGACCTGGTCTTCGCTCTCGACGACCTCTTCCGTCTCGCTGTCGACGAACTGGCGCTTCACGCGATTGCCGGTTTTGCGATTGAGGGTGTTGAACCGGATCTTCCCACCTGACGATGTGGAGGGATATAGGCCGACCGCACAGGACACGAGAGAGAGCTTGATATGACCTTTCCAAACCGTCCGTTCAGCCATGGGTAGAACTCCCAGTGATGCGCTACTATGTGACAGGCCCGCCAACTTTGACCGGTCCCCTCACGAGTCAGCAACGTCGCCCCGAAATGACTCGTTCCGAGTTCTCCACAGGTGTCTCTGGGTTTGTTGAAGGCCCAGGAAACCACTCTCCCTTGTGGCGCATTTTGGAACCGGGATTGTTGTGTAAGGAGTAACGGAATGTCTGATGACAAAACCAATCGCGGTGGTGCTGATCGGGGCCGGGTCTCCGGCGGAGAAGGGTACGAGGTCGGCTACTTTGCCCGGAAGCACGGCATCAGTGTTACGCAGGCTGAAGAATTGATCAAAGAGCATGGGAACAGCCGCGAGAAGCTCGATGCTGCGGCTGGAAAGCTCAAGCGGGGCGAACCCCAAACAGTACACTGCTCAGACCTCGAAGTTGAGTGAGCACCGCATCTATGTTGGGACCGCTGCTTGGGCGATCCCAAAGCAATACGACGATGCTTTCCCGCGCGAGGGCAGCCATCTCGTGCGCTACGCGAGCCGGTTCAACGGCGTCGAGATCAACTCCTCCTTTTATCGCCCGCATCGCTTGTCGACCTATCAGCGCTGGGCCGGTGATGTCCCGGATCACTTCCGCTTTGCCGTGAAGATGCCGAAGACGATCACCCACGAAAGCCGTCTGCGCGATGTCGACGAGCCGTTGCAGCGCTTTCTGGGAGAGATCGGCGGACTGGGCCCAAAGCTCGGGCCGGTCCTGATTCAGCTTCCTCCAAGCTTGAAGTTTGATCCTGCAGTTGTGGGGCCATTTATCGAGACGGTTCGAGCCTCTTTCGGCGGAGACGTTGTCTGTGAGCCCCGGCATGCGTCATGGTTCAACGCCGATGTCGATGCCTTTCTCGTGGAGCAGCGGATTTCCCGGGTGGCTGCCGACCCCAAGCCTCATCCAAATGCCGGAACTCCCGGCGGCTGGACTGGGCTGGTCTACTACCGCCTACATGGGTCGCCGAAGATGTATTACTCGGCGTACTCACAAGAGGCCATCGCTGAAGCCGTCGAGACGCTTGGGGATCATGCGGACGCCGGACGAGCAGCATGGTGCATTTTCGACAATACGGCTGCTTTCGCGGCGACCGGTGATGCGCTGAGCACATTGAAGCTTTTTCAGTCTCAGGCGCCTGACGATGGTTAGTTCGCCACAGGCTCCCTTCAACGCAATCGTAGCATTGCCTAGGTCACTGACTCATAAAGCACATCCAGATTTTGGCTGAAGCGAGTTTGACGAGAGCAATGTAGTTTTCGCTTCGATTGCAACTATATGTTCCCGATCGTCAACCGGTTCGGCACCGGCTACGTCACCAAGGATCAGGTGCGCCAGCACTACGCCGATCCCGGATAGTTCAACGGCTCCCCCTGACGCGCCGAAGCCCCCTATCCTTCAACGACTTCGCTGATCTGCACGATGGGGGTGATGTCCGTATAGTTGGCGACATCCGCGGCGATCTCCGCGCGGTGGGGACCCAATGCCTCCTGGAATATCGCCAGGTTCGGCGAGTAGACGTGGCACGCCGCGACGAACTCCGGTGCGCTTCCAAGTTCGCGACCCGCAAGGCCCTTATCGATCTCGTAGCGCACGCAGGCATCGCCGAGCCGTTCCTGGATCAGTGGCATGTGGCGGGTGCGGTAGTAGTCGTGATCGAACTTCGAGCCGCCATTGGCCGGATAGTAGACGCTCATCTTGATCATGATCGGGCTCCTGTCTGAACGTCTCTCCGAGCGTCCGAGGGGCCTTTATAGGTCATCGAATCGTAAAGCGCATCCAGATTTTGGCTGAAGCGAGTTTGACGAGAGCAAGCCCGCGCGGCTTGCTCGGTAGCAGCGGCTTGATCACCGACCACTCGAAATCCGTCAACTCGTAGCGACGCTGGCCGATCAGCACCTTGCAAGAAATGTTGACAGCTTAAGGGAAAATGGAAGAGCGATCACGTCCTTCCATTATTGATTTGTAGCGGGCCCCCGGCTTGCGGCAAGCCCCCCGTCATGGCCCATAAACGCTGCCCTCGATCAAACATGAGGGAGCTTTGAAAATGCGTGTGTTGTTGTCGACCTATGGGTCGCGTGGGGACATCCAGCCCTTGGCGGCGCTTGGCCAGGCCTTGCAGACGATTGGCGTGGGGGCGCTGATCTCCGCTCCGGCCGATGCGGAGTTTGTCGAGGTGCTGGAGCGGGAGGGACTTCCGCTGGTACCGGCCTTCATGCCGGTGCGCCAGTGGATCGCGCAGGCGAAGCAATCAGGTCTGCGCCTCCCCGAGCTCGCGGCTAAGATGGTTCCGGCTCAGTTCGATGCGATTGCTGCGGTGGCTGAGGGCTGCGATGCCATCGTCGCAACTGGCCTGTTCCCGTCGGTTGCGGCGGCACAGGCCGTGGCTGAGAAGCTGGGTATTCATTTCAGTTGGGCAGCCTTTTGTCCGCTCATGGCGCCGTCGCCGCACCATCCACCTATGGAGTATCCAGGCTGGCCGCACCCGCCGGAACTGACCGATAACCTGGCCCTGTGGGAGTTCAACGCACAGGCGAAGAACGCGCTCTTCGGCGTGGCGGTCAACACCCACCGCGTCTCAATCGGCTTATCAGGGGTGGACAATGTCCGCGATCATGTCTTCACACATCGACCATGGCTGGCATCGGATCCGACCTTGAGCCCATGGCAACCAAACGACCTGACCGAGGCCATTCAGACCGGCGCCTGGATCCTGCCGGACAAGCGCCCGCTCCCGGGTGGACTACAAGCGTTTCTGGATGCAGGCGATCCCCCGGTTTATGTTGGCTTCGGCAGCATGGCCATGCACGCCACGGAAGACCCTGTCCGCATCGCCATTGAATCAGTTCGCGCGCAGGGCCGGCGCGTGATCATCGCCCAGGGCTGGGCCAATCTGGCTCTTATTGATGATCAGGAAGACTGCTTTGCTGTCGGTGAGGTTAACCAGCAGGCGCTCTTCACGCGGGTCGCCGCCGTCGTGCATCATGGCGGTGCCGGAACGACCACGGCCGCCGCACGCGCTGGCGCACCTCAGGTGGTGGTGCCCCAGGTTGCCGATCAGCCCTACTGGGCCAGTCGTGTCAGCGAACTCGGCATTGGTGCGGCGCACGATAGCCCTATTCCGAGAACCGAGACGCTCTTGGCTCCGCTCAGGACAGCGCTGGCGCCGGAGACCCGCAATCGGGCGGCCACCATCGCCAAGACCATCCGCAGCGACGGAGCGGTGGTTGCTGCCGAATTGCTGATTGCTGCAATCCGCAAAGGAAGCCAGTAGGGCTCGATCCGCCATACCCAGAGCCTGAACGGCGTCTGAGAGACAATGGAAAAGCCCAGGCTCCGGGGCGAACGGACAGGGTGCCTTCGCACCTCTGCCTCGCGCACTACGGGCCTGGGCTGATAGGGTACCAGACGGGCGCTCGCATCGTCAGGCGAGCACAGGAATAAGCCGTATCGGATTGCATCCGTCCTAACACGACTACCTCGACGCTGGCGGTGACGCCCGCCGCTGTCGAAGTCTACAACAATGTCCGCTGGGGTAAGGCTGATATAAGGATTGATATACAATTCGCAAGCTGGGCAGGGCGAACATTTGGTCGCACCGTCGGCCTGATTTGAGGGCCAGAATGCTCAAAGGCGGAACCTTGACCGTAAGCCGACGTTCCCTTTGGAGGACATTAGGAGCTCACATGCAGGCGATTGGTCTGAACAACGTTGCGCAAGCGAGTTTGGTCGCATTGGTGCTCGGCGGATCGACTCTGGTGAGTACAGCGGTCGCTGTAGCCGCGGATCTCCCTCCCTATTTCGAGGATCAAGGAGCGGTTCTGGAGCGCCTACCCGTCCCGTCTCGGCTCGCGATCGAGGAGACGTATATCGCGCCGCCGGTCGAGCACAGGATCATTGAGCGCCGCGTGATCAAACGCCGCTTTGTCGACGGCTATGAGGGGCCAGGTCTTGTCCCACAGCAGCCTCTGCCGATTGTGCCTCTGGAGTATAGCCAAGGGTATGAGGGACCCGCCTTGGTCCCTTCCCGGGAGGTCCCGATCGTCTCGGTGCAGCCGGTCGTGCCTCCACCTGTATACTGGGAGAGAGTTGTCGACATCCCTACGCCAGTCGAGGAGTGCCGCGTCGTCGTGACGAAGCGGATCGACGCCTTTGGTGATGTCACAGTCCGCCGAACCAAAGTGTGCGACTGAGTCCTGCTCCCCGCAGCCATTACTCTTATCGTCCTCCTTGCTCCTGCAGGGAGATCCCCGCCAGCACTTTCAGCTCGCCGTCTTCCCGATCCAGGTCGATCAAATGGTTGTTCTTGGGGATTACCAACCCCTCCCCGCCTTTTGCAGCTTGGACAGGGCGGTGGAGGTGACAGCCGAGCGCTCTCCCGACGAAGTCTCGGTGCCGGTAAGCCGCGCAGTTGCCTGCCCAGGACCTGAAAGGCTCCCTTCAATCCGAATGCTCTGATCAGGAACCTTCCAGGTGAAACGCTGGCCTGTCTGCTCCCATTGCTCTGGCCACTCTCCGGGCTTCGTTCGGGATGCATCAAAGATGTAGGGGCTGACCTCGTTGTTCTCCAACTCGCCCCCTCCGCCCCCTCCGCCCGGATAGAACGTGATCACGAACTGAGACTGATCGGTCGAGCGGGTGCATTGCCAGAGCGAGCCTGCAAGGCTCAAGCCGTCAGCCAGAGTTGCGGCAGGACCAAAGACAATCCTGATCGCAGCAAGCAGAAAGCCCCTCATGGTTCTATCTCCGGCTTAAGGAACGACGGCGCGGCACGGTAGTCTGTGGTTCGTGACCAAATTTGTTTTTCTTCCGAGGAGCAGACCTCTCTCAGCAGGACATGGATGGCGAGCAGCCAATCGCCACTTGCGAACAAAACCAGAAACAAGGATCAATCGTCCGAGAAGAAACGTGGGACGATTCGTCAGTGTCCATTTCGGCCGGTTATCTCGACAAGCTCAACCCGGAACAGCGTCGGGCGGTGGAGCACGGTTTCACTGACGGGAGGGCTCCAACATCCACGTGCCCGCTCTTGGTGATCGCAGGAGCTGGCTCGGGCAAGACCAACACCCTGGCCCACCGGGTGGCTCATCTGATCGTCAACGGAGCCGATCCACGTCGCATCCTTCTTCTGACCTTCTCCCGCCGGGCGGCCGCCGAGATGGCGCGCCGGGTCGAGCGGATTTCCGCACAGGTCTTGGGCCAGAGCGCGGGTGTGATGACCGATGCTCTCACCTGGGCCGGAACGTTCCACGGCAGCGGCGCGAGGCTCCTGCGCGACTACGCACTTGAGATCGGCTTGGATCCCGCCTTCTCGATCCATGACCGGAAGGACTCGGCCGACCTGATGAACCTCGTGCGACACGAACTCGGTTTCTCGTCGACGGAGAGCCGCTTTCCCCCCAAAGGCACCTGTCTTGCGGGTTCTGTCGCGAATATTGGATGAGGACAGGAAGTGGGCTATCCCACCCGCAGGCCTCACGCAACCAAGATGTGGAATTGCTCGGTGAGGCATAGCTGCGAACTAGGAGCATACTTCGCCTGTCCCTTGCGCATCATGTGAACCATTTCGATTCCACCCAGGATTGCCCGAGCGGATGCCATCGACTTGAACCCGAGCATCGGTCGGATCCGTCGCTTGACTGCACGATGATCCTGCTCAATGCGATTGTTGAGGTAGGCACTCTGCCGGATCCGGATCGGCTTCAGCTCGCGTCTCGACCGATCCTGAAGCCGATCTGCAGTGTCACACAGCAGGACGGCTTCACGATTAGTCTGACTGCCGTCGATGACAATCTGCTCGGGTCGGCCATGCCGCTTGAGTGCCTTGCGCAGAAACCTTTTGGCCGCAGCGAGGTTTCGCCGCTCCCTGAACCAGAACTCAACCGTGTCGCCGTTGCTGTCAATGGCCCGGTAGAGATACCGCCACTGACCACGAACCTTCATATATGTTTCGTCAATATGCCATCTGCTGGTGACGGGGCGCTTGCGCTGATTGAACTGTTCCAGCAGGAGCGGCGTGTAGTAGAAAGTCCAGCGATGAACGGTCGTATGATCCACGGAGATGCCGCGCTCAGCCATCATCTCCTCGAGGTTTCTCAAGCCTAGATCATACGCTAGGTACCAGCGGACGCACAGCAGGATCACTGAGCGATCGAAATGACGGCCCTTGAACATCGTGCACCTCCGGAGCTTGCCGGAGGCATAAACCGAACTCAGTTACTGAAGAGTTCGCAACAAATCCTCTCGATGATCAGACGATCACTGCAGGCGATCTGGTCGTTCCCTTCGCGGTCGATCCCTTCCGGCGCATGAAACGTCTGAATGGCTGGCCGATATCGACCCAACCCTCGTTCACAGCAATGCGGCTGAAAAATGCGCTTCGAAGGATGCGGAAAGACGCCCGTGGGCCCTGGTCTCCCCGCCGTAACAGAGTGGCTTTTGCGGTTCGACGGAAGCATCCAGCCCGAGCGCGCCGGCCGCATCCACTTGCCATTGATATCTGAACCACTAGGATGCCGTTAAGCGCCGCCGACAGGCGTGGGAAACGCCGAGCCTCATGCTGACATCACCGATTGCTCCAGCCGTCTCACTCCGCAATATGGCCATTACCTTCGGATCGAAGGTCGGAGGCTACACCGCCGTGCAGGGAATTGACCTCGCTGCGCAGCCGGGTGAATTCATCGCGATCGTCGGACCGACGGGTTGCGGCAAGTCCACCCTGCTCAATGCGTCTGCGGGGCTGCTCAAGCCGTCGAGCGGTGATGTGGAGATTTTGGGCGTGCCGCTGCAAGGTCTCAACGGCCGGGCAGGATACCTCTTCCAGCAGGATGCCCTGATGCCGTGGAAGACGGCGCTTCAGAACGTGGCGGTCGCTCTGGAGCCGAAGGGAACGTCGCATGCCGATGCCGAAATGAAGGCCCGCGAGTGGCTGCGCCGGGTCGGCTTGGCTGCCTTCGTGGACCGCTATCCGCACATGATGTCCGGCGGGCAACGAAAGCGGGTCGCCTTGGCGCAGATGCTCATCCGCGATCCCGAGATCCTGCTGATGGACGAGCCTTTCGGGCCGCTCGACGCACAGACCCGGCAGATCATGGGCAACCTGCTCCTGGATCTGTGGGCGGCCGATCGCAAGGCGGTGCTGTTCGTCACGCACGATCTGGAGGAGGCGATCGCCCTTTCGGACCGGGTCGTGGTCATGTCGGCCGGTCCTGCCGCCCGTATCATCGGGGACTTCCCGGTCACGCTGCCACGCCCCCGTGACATCGCAGAGATTCGCCTCGAACCTGCCTTCCATCACATTCACAAGGAAATCTGGGCAAGCCTTCGCGTCGAGGTGCAGAAGGCCTACGCGCAGGGAGAAGGAGCCTCCGCATGAACCGGATGAAGCTGGTCCTGCTCCAAGTCGCAGTCGGTCTGGGCTTTCTGCTGCTCTGGCACGTCCTGACGGCCTATCCGATCCTCGCCCCGACCAAACAGACGCAGTTCTTCTTCTCGACGCCGGCCGACGTGCTGGCGCGAGTCTGGAAGGAACTCACCTCCACCGAGATCTGGGGGCATCTCTGGATCACGCTGCTGGAGACGGTTCTCGCCTTCGCGTTTGGAGCCGGGGGCGGCATCCTGTTCGGCTTCCTGTTCGCCCGGCGAGAATTGCTGGCCGCCGTGTTCGATCCCTACATCAAGGCCGCGAACGCTCTGCCGCGCGTGGTGCTCGCGCCCATCTTCGCCTTATGGTTCGGATTGGGCATCTGGTCCAAGGTGGCCCTCGGCTTCACCCTGGTGTTCTTCATCGTGTTCTTCAACGTGTATCAGGGCGTGCGCGAGGTGAGCCCGGTTGTGCTCGCCAATGCGCGCATGCTCGGATTGAACGAGCGTCAGCTCCTGCGCCATGTTTATTGGCCGGCGGCTCTGACCTGGATGTTTTCATCCCTGCACACCTCCGTGGGTTTCGCGCTCGTGGGCGCGGTCGTGGGTGAATATCTCGGCTCCTCGGCCGGACTCGGCTACAAGATTCACGAGGCGGAAAGCGTCTTCGACGTAACCGGCGTCTTTGCCGGCATGGTCATCCTTTCGATCTTCGTCATCCTCATCGACGCGTTCGTGACGATGATCGAAAGGCGGCTCCTCGTCTGGCGCCCCGCCCCGTCGACAAACGGGCAGGGATAGGGAATCCTTCGCTGCTAGAATCTGCATCCAAGCAGGGAGATCAGGATGGAACGCCGTCAATTTCTCATCGGAGCGGGCGCGGCCGCTCTGACCGCAGGGCTCAGCTCGAGCGCCTTCGCGCAGGAGAAGCCCGAGAAGAGCAAGGTCACTCTGGGCGTGGGCGGCAAGCCCCTGCTCTATTACTTGCCGCTGACGATTGCCGAGCGGAGAGGCTTCTTCAAGGAGGAAGGGCTTGAGGTCGAGATCAACGATTTCGGCGGCGGCGCCAAGTCGCTCCAGGCGCTGATCGGCGGTTCTGTCGACGTGGTGACCGGCGCCTTCGAGCATACCATCCGTATGCAGGCCAAGGGTCAGGACGTGCGCGCCATTACCGAGCTCGGCCGCTTCCCGGCCATCGTGATCGCGGTCAAGAAGGACAAGGCCGGCCAAGTCAAGTCCGCGGCCGATTTCAAGGGTCTTAAGATCGGCGTAACGGCACCGGGTTCCTCCACGGCCCTGACCACGCAATATGCCATGGTGAAGGCCGGACTGAAGCCCACGGACGCCGCCCTGATCGGCGTTGGATCGGGCGCGAGCGCCGTCGCGGCCATGCAGAAGGGCGAGATCGAGGTGATCGCGCATCTCGACCCAGTGATTTCGAAGCTGGAGTCGGAGGGCGAAATTGCCATCCTGATCGACACCCGGACCGAGGCGGGCACGCGGGCGCTCTTCGGCGGGTCGAATCCGGCCGCGACCCTCTACACCAAGAAGGACTTCATTGACGCCAACCCGGTGACGACGCAGCGCCTCGTCAATGCCTTTATGAAGTCGCTCAAGTGGCTCCAGACAGCCAAGCCGGAGGACGTCGCCGACACGGTCGCGCCTGAATATCACCTTGGTGACAAGCCGCTTTATATCAAGGCGGTGCAGAACTCGCTGGAGAGCTATTCCCGGACCGGCATCGTGCCGCCCGACGGCATGGCGAGCGTCATGGACATGCTGAAGATGCTCGATCCGGAGCTGAAGGATGCTAAGGTCGATCTTGCTGCCACCTTCGATGACCGGTTCGTCAAGAATGCCGCGGCTTGAACCTGATCCAGAGACAGCCCGCAAACTGGCAGAACCGCCCTCGTCGGGTGGTTCTGCCGTGCGGTGCAGGCGCGGGTGATGATGCTCGAGCAGGGCCTCCCCGTCGACGATCGGGACCTGATGCAGTCCTGCCTCTGCCATGCGAGGCACCAGTTCTGCCAGGGAAGTGTCCTCCCGGGCCGTCTGAACGGGTGATGTCATGATTTCCCCGACCTTGCGGTCGAGGCGGATCACCCGTCGGGCGATCTCAGGAACACTCATTCTCAATCCCGGGCGCGCATCCCAGTCAATGTGCCAGATTAGGTCGGTCTGAGTGACGATCCCCGTCACCTTGCGCGTGCCGGAGACGACGGGCAACGCTTTGATGCGATGCTTCTGAAAGAGCTGCCATGCCTCTCGCAGGCGCGTCTCTGGGGTGACCGCTGCCACGTCCCGCGACATGATCTCGGCACAGGTCATTCCTTCGAAACGCCGGTTGTAGGCCTGCATCTCCACCTGCTGGAACAGGTTCTCCAGGCTGTCGCGATCCATGTCGATGACCTGGTCGTACCGGTAGAGAACAAGATCGATTCCGCTGGTTCTGACCCCCACGCGCTCCATGGGTGCGGGGTCGGTGGTCCGGTGCCGGCTCACCGGAGCGGGCTTGGACAGGTGGGGATAGCGTTTGCCGGTCAGGTTGTTGAAGACGAGCGCAAACGCGAGCATCATCAGCGAACCGGTCCCAACCGGCCAAATGACGAAGCCGAATCCCGCCGCCTTGATCGCCGGACCACCGAGAACGGCGATGAGTGCCAGGGCACCGCTCGGCGAGTGGAGGCACCGCAGGACGAACATCGCCGCTGCCGACAGGGTTCCGGCCGCGGCAGCCCCGAGGAGCTCCTCTGAAATCCACCGGGCGCAGGCGACCCCTATGGCCGAGATCATGTTCCCGCTGAGGATCGACCACGGCTGCGCCAGCGGGCTCCCCGGCAGCGCGAACAGGAGTATCGCGGACGCTCCCAGGGGAGCACTGAGAAGAGGCAGCCCGTCCACCAGCCCACGGGAGCCCATTCTGATCAGGCCCAGGATGACAAAGCCCGTCAGGACACCGGCGCAGATCCGAACCTGCTCAACGCGGCTGACATGGGTGAGATCGGGAATGAGGCGTTTGAACAGGGACACGAATCGAAGCAGGTTGTTTTCCGAAAACGGCGGAGAGCAGGTGTCGTCTCCGAGCCTCCCGTCTTCGCGGGAGCGTTCTAAGTCCGGGAAACACGCGACTCCTAGAGCGTGCAGCATTTGCGTGGAATCGGGAGAGCTGATTCCATAGGGTTGATTGTGATCGGCCGGGAGGCATCCCATGCCAGCTCCTCTGTCCCGAGACTTGCGTGAGC
>NZ_SPJX01000330.1 GCF_004458765.1 Microvirga pakistanensis
CTCAAGGCCGAAATCACCTCGCTTGCAAAGTTCTGGGAGATGTAGATGTCCCCCGCGGTCACGGCCCTCGCGGCAGCGACAATCTCGTCCGTCCTGCAGGACTTGGACACGCACCCTCGTGCTCCCGCCCAGCGCGAAGGAGTGGGCATTCGATCTTCCGGCTCGGCTTCGAACCCTATGTTGATCAGAAATCCACAAGAGGCAGCAGCTGGGCTTTCAGTTTTCCTCCCCTGATCCGCTCGATAGTGGCTGCCATGCAGCCTTGCCAATTATCGAAGCAGCTATGATTAGCCGGGATCGCCTTGGCTCCGTCCCAAACTTGCCGCTCACCCAGGATCTTTAGGGTTGCGCCCTTCCAGCCTGACCAATGCTGCCGCCAGACCTCAACCGATTTCGGCGGTCGAATCGCCTCAGCAGCGGTGACGGCGCCTAGCCCCCGCTTTTGCGGATTGGCCATCAGATCCTTGCGATCCAGCTCAGGCCGCCACACAGCTTCAAGCCCAAGAATCGGCGTCTTGTGAGTGTTCTCCAAGGCGCGTGACACGAGATACAGGAGCGACTTGCCATATGGGCCGACCGAATCGCTCTGCTCGATCGGATCACTCAGAATGTCAATCGACACCTTGCCGGCTGGAACTGTCGTGCCAATGTGCCGGGCGTAGTAGATATTGGCAAAATCAACCGTGCATGCCGGAGCAAACAAGGACAAGGATCCGACCTTGATCCTGCGCGAGCGCAGCAAATCGAGAAGCGGCCCGATCATGATCGCTCCTGCGGAGTGCCCAACCAGATGAACCTCGAGATTGGGGTGCGCTTTGGCGAGTATCGCTAGCTGCTCGACAAGATACGCAGCGCCACCCTCTCGCTCGGTTGCTGCGACGGCATTCTGCTTCATTTGTTGCCAGATCGGTCGAGCCGCCGGGATGGCAAACGTCTCAAGCGCGCGATCACGAGCATCTTCGAAGAACCCCTGGGCCTGCTTTGACCGGGGATCAGGCGCAGTGCCGAAGATATCCTCGATCGTGTCCCCGATGATGTTTTTCAAGCTGTCGAGATAGCCGGACTGCCAGCAGACGAAGATCGGGTAGATTTCATTGCTCGTGAGGCAGGGGCCGAGGACCTTGGCACGGGCCAAGCTCGCGCGCAGGTCGTTGAGCCCGCCGTGCACGTAGAGCGCGATCTTGCCGCTTTTCCCCGCCGGGCCAGCCAGCCATTCGCCCGGCAAGGCGCGTCCCACCCGCTTGGCCGCGTCGGCGGCGTCTGCGGCATCAATCACGATTTGGGATGCAAGCCGACCATCATTCGCCAGTACCAGAGCGTGCTGCGACGTCTGCTCCAGACTCCAGTTGCTGTCGCTTGCCGTCGCCGCCACGGCGCCTGCGGTGATGCCGCCTGCCAGTCCCCGCTTCAGGTCAGGCGCGGTTGCCGGGATTGTTCGGCCCGCCGACAAAACGATTGCTGGAGCCTCGCCGCGAATGGGAGCGCTGAGGGTCGCAACCCATGCATCCATGCCGTTCGTGAGCCAATCGGGATAGGTGAGGCGCGCAAAGCCATGAAAGCCCCAGTCGGGCCCCCAGGAGTTCTGAATGATGAAGCCCTCGTCATCGTAGCCTACCAACGCGAAGGCATGACCACCGTTCGTTGCTCGTTCGGGAGACCACGCGATGGTGGGTACCCCACTCAGTTGTGGGGCAGTCTTGGTGCGCCTGCGCTGCGTCTTCTTAGCCTCCCCGGCGACCTGCCAGCCATCGTGAACGCAGGCGGATACGTAGATCGCGCCCACCTCGGCAATGGCGGCCTGAAGATCCGGGATGGCGTCGTGAATAATTCGATAATAAGCGCCAAGCGGCCTGGTTGCGGCGTCAGCAGCCCAGCCCAGCTTGGGCTGCACGAAGGCAACTTGGCCACGCCGCCGGTACGGCCAGAGGGCGTCCGAGCAGATGCCATGATGAAACCAGCCCTTCATCGCACCACGGCAGCTGGAGCCTTCATAATCCTCTCCGGGCCATTCATCGTAGATGCGCGCCAAGTGATAGGCCATTCGTGGGCTGACCACCCCGGGCAGTTGCGTGTCGCGTTCCTCTTGGCGGGACGCCTCGATCTCGCGACGAAACTGCACGTAGTTGATCAGCGCGGCAAGCCCAAAGCCGGTGCAGGCTCCCTCGGCCCCTTGATCGAGCACGAGCCCCGCTTCCTCATAGAGGGGGAGATAGGTCTCAATCCAACGTTTGGGCGGGTAGCTCGGAGGCAGAAAGGTCAGACGCGGTTGGAAAATCCGGTCGCGCATATCGGGCCGATCCTGACGGGCATCAAGCGTGCGGTCACCGAAAGCCCTAGTAGGCATGGTCTACCTCATGAGGTGCCAACGGCACTCAACACTGAACCGACTTACGTTTGAATTTACCCTTCGCCGGGCGAGCTGAGTGCCTTCGGCTCTCCCTTGCGTCCATCCTACGTTGCGCGCCTGCTTTCCACAGGCGTGTCGCGTGAACACGGCTCACAGAAGAGCTTAGCAGACCAGATCCGATAACGGCTATGGCAATAGAGAGCTACCAGATCGCATCAGGCGTCGGGATTTGTCTTCCAGTCGGCCACCCGAGTTGTCCGCGAAGGCAGGCACGTGGCTTCGGTATGCCGTCCCCGAGAGGGAGCTCAATAGGCGTCTTGAGTGCGATTGCTATGCGGGCAACGTCATCCCAGGGTTCCGTCGCAAAATCGGCTGTTACTTGTATGAGGTGGAAGCTGTTCTTACCGATGTCGATCCCCAAGGGTGGCAACCTGATGAAACGGAGCGGTAGGCATGGCTCAGATCCTCGTGCTGGGCGCCCCTGATGAAGGGTGTGCCGGTAAGAACGGCCGGTCCAGACCATTACAGCCGACGCAGTCATTCATGCCAATGAGTGCCGCTTAGGCACTCACCTCAAGGCCTCAGCCAACTCTTTGGCGTGGGCGATCAATATCGTTATGCTGCACTCAATTCTCGGGCCAAGCCGATAAATGCCTTCAGGGCTGCCGATGGATTGCGCCGTCCGGGGTAGTAGAGGCAGAGCCCACCAAAGGGTGGCGTCCAGTCTTCCAGCACGCGAATGAGGCGTCCGGCTTCGATGTCGGCACGCACGTTCTGTTCCATGAAGAATCCGAGCCCGAGACCTTCCAGAGCCGCAGTCCGCGCCAGGCTGGCTTCGTCCAAAGTGATCGGACCGTTCACGGCGATCAGGGCCGTCTGGCCGTCTTTCTCGAACTCCCACCGATAGAGGGTGCCGTTGGGCAGGCGGACACGAATGCAGGGGTGATGGAGGAGGTCAGGCGGCACCTGCGGTTTCCCATGCTTCTCGATATACGCCGGCGAACCGACGACGGCATATCGCTGTGGCCGCCCAAGCGAAACCGCGATCATGTCGTTGGGTACGAGATCGGCCCCCCGCACCCCGAGGTCGAAGCCTTCGGCGACAATGTCGACCAGTCGTCCTTCGGTGACGAGATCGACATGCACCTGCGGGTAGCGGCGCAGGAACTCCAGCACCAGCGGCGAGAGAATCTCGCGCGCCGCCAAGGCAAAGGCGTTGATGCGCAGCGTGCCTGACGGCGTGGCCTGCTGCGACCGCACGGCTTCCATGGCGCCGTGAATGTCCTGCAAGGCCGGGCCGACCTGTTCGATGAACAGGCGTCCGGCATCGGTGAGCGAGACGCTGCGCGTCGTCCGATTGAACAGGCGGACGCCGAGGCCCGCCTCGAGCTTGCCGACGGCATTGCTGAGCGCGGTCGTCGACATGCCCAGTTCGAGCGCCGCGGCACGGAACGAAGCCTTGCGCGCAATCGCCACCACCGCGTCGAGATCATTCAAGCCTGGTCGATACATTGTCCTGGATTTCGAAATGCCTCGTCCAGTTTTATCCCGCTTATCGAAACAAGTGTCCAGGTCTAAATCCAGGAGGACATCATCGTCGAACCGAAGGAGCCGCCGGATGAACCTACCTTTCCCGATTCAGACCTATTTCGATGCCGACAAGGGAGGTGACAGCGATGCGCTGATCCACGCCTTTACACCCGATGCGGTCGTTGAGGATGAGGGCCGGTTCCACGCTGGTCACCGGGCCATCAAGGCGTGGTGGCGTGACGTGAAGACGAGGTACCGGCATGTGATCGAGCCACTCGATGTGGCCGGGAGCGGCGATTTTGCGAAAGTTCGTGCCAGGGTGACCGGCCAATTCCCGGGCAGCCCTGCCATGCTCACCTTCGCGTTCCGACTCGAAGGTAGCCGGATCGCGGGCCTGGAGATCGGCGCATGACCGGGTTTCTCACACTCGAAGGCAAGCGCGCCCTCATCACCTCCGGCACGCGCGGTGCGGGCGCGGCCACCGTCGCGCTGTTTCGCGAGCTCGGCGCGCAGGTTCTGACGGCGGCGCGATCCCGGCCGGATACGCTCTCCGAGGCGATGTTCGTTGCCGCCGACCTCACGACCCCGGAGGGCTGCGCCACCCTCGCGGCCGCGGTGCGTGAGCGGTTGGGCGGGGTCGATATCGTGGTCCACATGCTGGGCGGCTCCTCCGCCCCGGCAGGCGGCTTCGCAGCGCTGCGCGACGCGGAATGGACAAACGAGCTCAATATTAACCTGATGGCAGCCGTCAGGCTTGATCGCGAACTCGTGCCTGCGATGGTCGAGCAGGGCCGCGGCGTCGTTATCCACGTCACGTCCATCCAACGAGAACTGCCATTGCCGGAGGCGACGACCGCATATGCGGCCGCGAAAGCTGCTCTCTCGACCTACAGCAAGAGTCTCTCAAAGGAGGTCTCGCCGAAGGGGGTGCGCGTGACGCGGGTCTCACCTGGATGGATTGAAACCGAGGCGTCGGTGCGGCTGGCCGAGCGGCTCGCACAGGATGCTGGCACCGATTACGAGGGCGGCAAACGCATCATCATGGATTCGCTCGGTGGAATCCCGATCGGTCGGCCCTCGACGCCGGAGGAAGTGGCTAACCTGATCGCCTTCCTCGCCTCCGATCGCGCCGCGACCATCACCGGTGCCGAATATGTCATCGACGGTGGCACCGTTCCCACCGCGTGAGGGGTGCAGCATGCTCTTTCATCAGACTATCGGCGGCAGGAGCGGTGGGTTAAATCGGGAGTTGTTGCGACTGCACTCCGCAATTCGTTCCAAGTGCGGCCATAGCCGAATTCGTACCGCAAGCGGTTGACAGCTAAAGCCGCAACAGCCTCCACGCATGGAAGGTCTCAAATCGGCACGAAGCAGACGAAAGCCGAAATTCCGTAGTCATAGAGTAAGCTGACCCTTATAAGGCCACGCCCAACGGCTCAGTTCGACCCCGAGCGGACATTCCCTGCATCCTGTGTGAACGCAGGCATCAAAGGTAAGCATCCCAAGGGTGCTATCGCTCAGGTCTCACGACCAAGCCTGAGAGCGATCGCCGCCACTCGCTTGGCGATGCCTGCGCCATCCGAGTGAAGACACGGGTGAAGTGACTCTGGTCGGCGAACCCGCATTGGTTCGCGACCTCCCCGAGGGGAAGCGTCGTGGTCCTGAGCAGACCCTGCGCAACCTCAATGCGCCGCTGCAAGAGCCACTTGTGCGGTGGCATGCCGGTCGTCATGCGGAAAGCACGGGCGAAATGACTTCGGGAGAGGCCGCACTCGCTGGCGAGCCGATCGAGAGCGATATTGCCGTCGATATGTGCCGCGAGGATTTCCTTGGCACGGCGCTCCTGCCAGGGCGCGAGTCCACCGCGCTTGAGCTGGATTGGGATCGGCGCGTTGCCGTACGTGCCTGCGAGGTGCGAGAGCAGGGCCAGCGCCACGTATTCCACGAACAGGGAGTTGGCTTGCTCAGGCCGCTCCAGCGCGGGTAGCAGGCATTCTCCCAGGGCCCGGACGCGTGCATCGTCGACGGGAACGCCGAGCGGCGTACTGATCGACTCGAACCGCGGCAGCCCGTGCTCGTCCGCAATCCCATCGAGGGCCTGGCGCGGCAGATACATCGCCACGCAGTCGATGGGATCGCGCAGGAACGAGGCGTGCCCGAGGTTCAGGTCAAGCAGCGTGAACTGTCCACCCCTGACCGGACTCATCGGCACCGGACGACCGTCCACCCAATACGGATTGGTCGGGATATCGCGGCGCTGCAAGCACACGAGATGCGCATCCTCCCGCGGGATCTGCGCCGCAACCCCTTCTCCCCTGTCGTCCCACTGGATACGGGTGGCCGCGAAGGTCGCCCTTTGGAGGACTTGCACCGTCAAGGCCGGAGGGTCGTCGACCCCAACGGACTTGCCCAAGCGCTGGCCATAGGATCCGGTCGCCATTTGCGAGCTCCATTCACATCACATGCCCGTGAGGGCTGATGCTGTGGGTCATGGGTGAGGGCCCAAAATCGAGCACTAACGTACAAAACGCAGCACTCCCGACACTGGCGAGCTCAATCAGGGTCGCGGAAGCTTAGCGCGCAGTTCACCAGGTGTCGACACAGCGTCGGCCAGGCACGGCCGCATCCCGACCAGGAGCCACCATGACCAAATCCAACCATGATGCCCCCTTGGGCAAGGGACGATCGTCGTCCGGAGACGAGGAGCCCCAGCGCGGACTTTCCCGCCGCTCGATCCTGCAAATGGCCGGAGGAGCGGCTTCCCTTGCCGCCGCCCCCGCGGCGGCCGCGCAGCCGGCTTCATCAGACGGTCCAGCAACCGCACCGACGACGCGCATCCGCCTGGTCGTCAACGGCAGCGCACGGGAGCTTGAGGTCGATCCCCGGCAATCGGTACTCGACGTCCTGCGTGAGACGCTCGACCTCACGGGCACGAAGAAAGGCTGCAACCAGGGTGCGTGCGGCGCCTGCACGGTGCTCATCAATGGGCGCCGCGTGACGTCGTGCCTGACGTTGGCCGTCATGCACGATGGTGCCGAGATCACCACGATCGAGGGACTGGCCCGGGGCGATGAGCTCCATCCGCTCCAGGCCGCCTTCATCGAGCACGATGGGTTCCAGTGCGGCTTCTGCACGCCAGGCCAGATCATGTCGGGCGTCGCCTGCATCGCCGAGGGACACGCCACCTCGCCCGAGCAGATCCAGTTCTGGATGAGCGGCAACATCTGCCGCTGCGCCGCCTATCCCGGGATCGTCGCGGCGGTTGCCGATGCAGCAGGGAGGACCTGACGATGCTGCCATTCAGTTTTGAGAAGGTGCGGACCGAGCAGGACGCGATCCGCGCGGCCGCGGCGGGCGCCCGCTACATTGCCGGCGGCACTACTCTCATCGACCTGATGCGTGACGAGGTCGAGCGTCCCGAGCGTCTGGTCGACATCAATGCCCTGCCGATGACCGACATCCGCGCGGATGGGGCCGATCTCGTGATCGGCGCACTCGCCCGCATGAGCGATGTCGCGGCCCATCCGGAGACGAAACGCCTCCAGCCCCTGATCGCCGAGTCCCTGATCGAGGGGGCCTCACCGCAACTGCGCAACATGGCCTCGATGGGCGGCAACCTGTTGCAGCGGGTGCGCTGCCCGTACTTCCGGATGCTGGACGCGGCCTGCAACAAGCGCGATCCCGGGTCGGGCTGTTCGGCCATCGACGGCCTCAATGCCGGGCACGCGATCCTCGGGACCAGCGATCACTGCGTTGCCACCCATCCGTCCGACGTTGCCGTCGCCCTGGTCGCGCTCGGTGCCGCGATGCGGGTGCGAGGGCCCAATGGCGAGCGCACCTTCCCGGTGGAGGAACTCTTCCGGCTTCCTGGAGACACGCCCCATCTCGAGCATACCCTGCGTCCCGGCGAGCTGATCGTCGAGATCCGGGTGCCGGGCGGTCCCTATGCGCGGCAGGCACGCTATCTCAAGGTCCGGGACCGTGCCTCCTACGAGTTCGCGCTCGTCTCGGCCGCCGTGGCCCTGGAACTGGAAGGTGGATCCATCCGGCAGGCCCGTGTTGCCGTCGGCGGAGTGGGAACGCGCCCCTGGCGCATGCGGGCAGTGGAGGAGGCACTCAGGGGTAAGCCAGTAGGCCGTGATGCCTTCGCGGAGGCCGCTCACCTCGCGCTGGAGGGAACGCGCCCGCTGTCGCACAACCACTACAAAGTCGAACTGCTGCCGCGGACCATTGTCCGCGCGCTCGAGATGGCGGGAGGGACGGCATGACCACTACCTTGATTGGAAAACCGGTCACCCGCGTTGACGGGCGGGCCAAAGTCACGGGCGCTGCACGCTATGCGGCCGACTTCAACCAGCACGCCCAGCATTATGCCGTGATCGTCAGTGCGACTGCCGGCCTCGGCCGGGTGACAGCGTTGGACGATGCACCAGTGCGGGCCATGCCGGGAGTCGTGGAGGTCATCAGTCACCGCAACGCCCTACGCCTGGCCTATGGGCCGCACAAGGCTTTCATCGACCCGGAGGTCGGGGAACGGCTGCATGTGCTCCAGGACGATCAGGTCCGGTTCTACGGCCAGCCCGTTGCGGTCGTCGTGGCTGACACGCTTGACCACGCTGAGCGTGCCGCCAACGCGCTGCGCATCAGCTATGCGGCCGAGCGGCCGGTCGTCGATCCGCGCGACCCGAAGGCGCTGGCGGTGGAACCATCCGGCTCCAGGGGCCATTCCCATGCGGCCCGCGGGGACGCGGATCGGGCGCTGGCGGATGCCCCCGTGAAGGTCGACGTGACCTATGACATGGCACGCGAGAACCACAACCCCATGGAGCCGCACGCGGTCGTCGCCGCCTGGGAGGGCGACAGGCTCACCCTGTGGAGCAAGAGCCAGTTCGTGGTGAACGAACAGGCCGAGATCGCAGCGATCTTCGGCCTGCCTGTCCAGAACGTGCAGGTGAACTGCCCCTTCATTGGCGGAGCCTTCGGAACGTCCCTGCGGACATGGCCGCACGTGACCATCGCGGCCATGGCGGCGCGGCAGGTCGGCCGGCCCGTCAAGCTCGTCCTGAGCCGAAGGCAGATGTTCTTCACCACCGGGCACCGCCCTCGCACCCTGCAACGCGTCGCCATCGGCGCGACCCGGGATGGCAGGATTACGGGCATCATCCACGAGGGCAACGGCGAGACGAGCCGCTACGAGGAGTTCACGGAAGCGTTGCTCTCCGCCACGAGCTACATGTACTCCTGCCCTAACGTGCGCACAAGCTATCGGCTGACCCCGCTCGACATCGGGACGCCGAACCATATGCGGGGGCCGGGTGAGTCAAGCGGGATGTTCGCCCTCGAATCCGCGCTCGACGAGCTCTCCTACGAGCTGGGCATCGACCCGATCGAGCTGCGCCGCCGCAATGAGCCGACGATGGACGAGGGCGAGAACAAGCCCTTCTCCAGCCGCTCCCTGGTGCAGTGCTACGAACGCGGCGCCGAGCGCTTCGGCTGGGCCCAGCGCACCCCGGCGCCCCGCTCCATGCGGGACGGCCGGCTGCTGGTGGGCCTGGGCGTTGCCTCCGCCACCTATCCGGTCTGGTACCTTCCCACGAGCGCGCGCGTCCGGCTGCATGCGGACGGCACTGCCGCGGTCGAGGTCGCCGCAAGCGACATGGGACCGGGCACCTACACCTCGATGACGCAGGTGGCGGCCGAGACGCTCGGCATCCCGGTCGAGCAGGTCCGCGTCAGCATCGGGCGCTCGGACTTCCCGCCTGCGCCCCCGCATGGCGGCTCCATGACGATGGCCTCGGTCGGCTCGGCGGTCCGCGCCGCCTGCCTCGCCGCACGGGACGAGGTCGCGCGGCGTGCGATCGCGGACCAGCGCTCACCCGTGTTCGGCGCGGCCCTGGAGGGCGTCGAGTGGATTGGCGGGAGCGTACGCCGGCTTGGGGACGCTTCCGCAGGGCAGCCCTATCGCGACATTCTCGCGGGCAGCGGGCAGCCGATTGAGGCGCATGCCTCAAATCACCGCGATCCCGCGGCCGCCCAGCGCTACTCCATGCATTCGTTCGGGGCCGTGTTCGCCGAGGTGGCGATCGATCCGGATGTCGGCACGATCCGGGTCCGGCGGGCCCTCGGCGCCTATGGGGCGGGCCGCATCGTCAATCCGCTCCTGGCCTCGAGCCAGTGCACCGGCGGCATGATCGGCGGCATCGGGATGGCCCTGATGGAGCAGACGGCCCTCGACGTGCGCGACGGACGCCCGGTCAATGCCCACATGGCCGATTACCTCATGCCGGTGAACCTCGACATCGGGCAGCTCGAGGCGCTGTTCGTCGACGAGGACGATCCGCATGTCAACGCGCTTGGGGTGAAGGGCCTCGGCGAGATCGCCCTCGTCGGCATGGCCCCTGCGATCGCCAATGCGATCCACCATGCAACGGGCAAGCGTGTGCGTCACCTGCCGATCCGCATCGAGGACGTCCTGACCGCTTGAGGCGAGACGGCCTCGGTGGGTGGTCGACGGACCTGGGGTACAGCCGGCCTGCTCATGGAATTAGGATGAACGATGTTGCAATGCACTCCTGCCATCCGGGGCGGTGACCAGCCAGACCGGTTCCCCGGACCTCTGGCGGCTTCCGACGCCTCGACCCCGCTCGATGTCCTGCGGTTCGTCGTGGAAGCTGGACAGCGCGGTCAGCAGATTGCCCTGGTGACGATCACCGGCCTGACCGGTTCGTCGTCCCGACTGATCGGGGCGCTGATGGGTGTGGCGGCGGACAGCGGTTTCGCCGGCTCGCTCTCGGGCGGCCGCATCGAGGCAGCGGTCGTTGCCGAGGCACGGGAAGCGATCTGGGAGAAGCGGGCCCGGCAGGTGCGCTACGGTGCCGGCTCACCTTACATCGACATCAAGCTCCCGTGAGTGCTCTCGGCACCACAAAAGGGCAGCACGGCCCGGTGCGGGTGAGGGCTCCGGACGAGGCCGTGCTGCTGAGCATGCCACCGCGGGTGGTCCCGTGTTCTGCCCCTACGGCCGAGGTTTCCGCCCAAGGTGCATGCTCGATCCGGGTTGTGGTGCGATCCCGCTTGGAATGTCGCGGACGCGCCGGTGGGAAGGATTGTCGACACCCCTCTTCCGAGAGGGCAGCTTCGTCCGCTGGCGACAGACAGACACGGCACAAGCGTCTGCTGGTTAGGCGGCCGTGTCACCGAAAGGGGAATGTGGGAGGACCTTCGGCAAGGGAGAACGGATCGTCCCAGGCTCTGAGGCCGTATGGCGGCTAGGCCGCCTTGCGGCAGGCCTCGCCGACCGTTTCCGAAATCTGTCGGCGCACGGCTGCGATGGCCTGATCGCGCGCCTCGGGTCCGAAAGCCAGCTTCTCTGCACGCAGGAAGGTCACGTCGGTGATGCCCATGAAGCCGAGAAGGTTGCGCAGATGCGGCTCCTGCGAGTCCATTACCTGCGCGGGTCCCTCGCTGTAGAGTCCGCCGCGGCTCTCGATGACAAGGGCGCTCTTGCCCTTGAGAAGGCCCTCGGGGCCGCTCTCGCTGTAGCTGAACGTGATCCCGGCGCGCAGCACGTAATCGAACCAGGCCTTCAGGGTCGACGGCATGCCGAAATTGTACATCGGCGCCCCGATGACGAGCGTATCGGCGGCCTTGAGCTCGGCAATCAGCCCGTCCGACAGGGTGCGGGCGACGGCCTGGGCCTCGTTGATGGGTTCTCCGCCGCGCAGCGCCGTGGCCGCGTCGGTGGTCAGGTGCGGAACGGGATCGCGTCCGAGGTCGCGGGCAATGACCCGCAGGGCGGGATCGTGCGAGCGCAGGCGGGCGACGGTTTCCTCGACGAGCCGGCTGGAGACGGAAGCCTCACCGAGCGCGCTGCTGGTGATGACGAGAGCTGTGGACATATGACAATCCCTCCAAAGGTTTCGGTCATTGCGGTGCGCCCGATTTAGTGGTTCACGACATGCGGCATAAGACGCATAATCCGCACCATGCTGTTGCATAGGGAGGAACACCGCTGTGAACGACCTGGACGACCTGAGGAGCTTCGTGGAGGTCGTCGACAGCGGCGGCCTCAACCGCGCCGCAGCCCGCCTGGGAGTCTCTAAGTCGATCGTCAGCCGGCGGATCACGCGCCTGGAGGCGGAACTCGGCACGCGACTGCTCACCCGGACCACGCGCGGCATCAGCCCGACGGAGGCCGGTGCCGAGTTCAAGGCACGGTGCGACAGGATCCTGAGCGAGATCGAGGAAGCGCGCGATTCCGTCGCGCAGCAGGGACGGTCGGTGCGCGGGCGCCTTCGCCTCTCTGCCCCGCTGGCGTTCGGTGTGAGGCACCTTGCGCCGGTCCTGGGGGATCTGGCGCGTCTCCATCCCGCCCTTGAGCTAGATGTTTCGTACACGGACCGAGTTGTGGACCTGCTCGGGGAGCGGTTCGACGCCGCGATCCGAATCGGCTCCCTCAGCGACTCCAGCCTCATCGTTCGCCGGATCGCGCCTGTCCATGCGGTGCTGGTCGCAAGTCCCGACTACCTGTCCCGCCGTGGGCGACCAGGCACGCCGCAGGACCTCACCGCACACGAATGCCTGATCTACACGGGCAGCCTCGTTCCGGAGTGGCAGTTCGAGTCGGGAAGGCGCCGGGTGTCGATCCGGCCCGAGGGCCGGCTGAGGTCGGACAGCGGGGAAGCCATTCTCCAATGGGCAATCGCAGGGCTCGGGATCGCTGACCTTCCATCGTTCCTGGTCTCCGACGCCATTGCGAGCGGCGCCCTCGAACCCCTCATGCCGGATCATCCAAGGCTCGAGTACGGCATCCACGTAGTTCGGCCGCCGGGCTCCCATGTCCCGGGCAAGGTCAGGGTCCTGATCGACACCCTTGTCGAGCGCTTCGGCGGCACGCCCGAATGGGACCGGTGCTTGACCGGAGTCAGTGGGCGGTAGTCCTTCGACGGGATTCGTCCTTCATGTGCCCGCACTACGAGCGAAGGCGTCGCCAGTCGCCGGGCGATGCGTGCATGTTCTTCGAGAACACGCGGGTGAAGTGGCTCTGGTCGGTGAAGCCGCAGCGGATTGCGATCTCCTTGAGGGACAGCTTCGGGTTCCGGAGCAGTTCCTGCGCAAGTTCGATGCGCCGCGCAAGGAGCCACTTGTGCGGCGGCAGTCCCGTCGCCGTCCGAAACGCCCGTGCGAAGTGGCTGCGGGAGAGGCCGCACTCCCGTGCAAGCTCGGCGAGGCCGACCTTTCCGTCGATGTGGGTCAGCAGGATGTCCTTGGCCCGGCGCTCCTGCCAGGGCGACAATCCTCCCCTGAATGGCCGCAGGACGGAAGGCTGCTCGCCGTAGAACCCGGTGAGATGTGCGAGCAGGGCCAGCGCGACATGGTCGACGAAGAGCTGGTTCGCGGTCTCGGGCCACTCGAAGGCCGGCACCAGGCACTCTCCCAGATTGCGGATTACATCGTCCTCGAATGCGATGCCGCGTGGGGACCGAAGCTGTCCGACGGGAGGGAGCCCATGCTCTTCCTGAAACCGACTCAACGCATCCCGCGAGGAGTAGATGGAGATGCAATCGACGGACCCATATTGCAGGGACGAGTGTTCTTCGTTGAGATCGAGCAGCAGGAACTGCCCGCTATTGATCGGCATCCGTTGCATGGGCCGGTCATCCACCCAATACGGGCCGGCCGGCAGATCGCGCCGCTGCAAACACACCAGATAGCCGTTGTTACGGTCGAGCCGAGTTGGATTGCCGGATCCGGTATCGCTCCAGAGCACCCGCATTGCAGAGAGTTCGGCAAGGGGCAGGGCGCGGGCAATGAGGGTGGGCGGCTGATCGAGCCCCGCGAACTTACCCAGGCCTCGTCCGGATACGTCAGCCACGTCCCGCTCCTCGGAAACGATTCGGCGACTGAATGGAAGCGCGACTATACAGCAAGATTATGACACTGGCAGATCAGGTGAAATGGGCACTTTCATACAAAACGCAGCACTCGCATCGTTTGCGAACAAGCATGGCGAGGCGAACACTGCTCACCGTCACCAGTATCCGTCTGAAGAATGTTCATGAGCGCAATGCCGGCTGGCTCCGAGACGCTTCACCATCATGCCCGGCGGATGGCCGGGCGTGACCCGCGCGAGGCCCATCGCGGGGTGACTCCGCTCGAACCGCTGTTCGACCTGATGTTCGTCGTCAGCTTCGGGCTCGCGGCTTCCCAGCTTGCCCATGCTATGGCAGAAGGCCACTACGCCACCGCCCTGATCGGCTTCGCCTTCGCGAGCTTCTGCATCTGCTGGGCCTGGGTCAACTTCTCTTGGTTTGCCTCGACCTACGACACGGACGACTGGATCTTCCGTCTTGTCACGATGGTCCAGATGATCGGCGTGCTGGTCCTGGCCCTCGGACTGCCACGCATGTTCGCCTCCATCGAGCACGGCGGACACTTGGACAACTCGGTGATGGTGCTCGGCTACGTGATCATGCGCATCGCCATCGTGTTCCAATGGCTGCGCGCGGGCAGACAGGACCTATCCCGGCGCCGCGCCTGCGTGACGTATGCCGTCGCCATTTCGATCGCTCAGATCGGCTGGGTGGCGCTGATCCTTCTCGACCTCCCGTTCGTCGTGACCCTCGTCCTCGCCTCCTTCCTCGCGGTCGTCGAACTGGCAGGCCCCCTCATCGCCGAGCACAGGAGTGGAGGCACGCCTTGGCACGCCCACCATATCGTCGAGCGCCACGGCCTGTTCGCGATCATCGCGCTCGGCGAGGGCGTCGTGGGCACGCTGGCAACCCTGTCGGCCGTGATCGAGGAGCAGGGCTGGATCATGGACGCCGCGCTGGTCTGCCTCACCGGCATCGGTTCGCCCTCATCGTCTCCTGGATCGTCGCGGTGGTCTTCACGCCCTATCTCGGCGTCAAGATGCTGCCTGCGATCAAACTGATCGAAGGCGGCCACCACGCGATCTACGACACGCCGAACTATCGGCGCCTGCGAGGGCTCATCACCTTTGCCGTGCGCCACAAGTTCGTCACCTGCGGTATCGTTGGCATCGCCTTCGCTCTCCGGTGTCGGCATGGGCGCCGTCAAGCAGCAGTTCTTCCAGACATCCGACCGCCCTGAAGTGCTGGCGGAGGTTCGGCTGCCGGAAGGCACCGGCATCGAGACGACGGCCGCGACGGTCGAGAAGCTCGAACGGTGGCTGGACGGCCAGCCCGAGGCCAAGATCGTCACGAGCTATGTCGGTCAGGGCGCGCCCCGCGTCTTCTTCGCGATGGCGCCGGCGCTGCCTGATCCTGCCTTCGCCAAGATCGTCGTGCTGACCCCGCACGCTGAGGCGCGCGAGGCGTTGAAGCACCGGCCCCGAGCGGCGGTGTCACAGGGGCTCGCACCCGAGGCCTACGTGCGCATCACGCAGCTCGTGTTCGGACCCTACACGCCGTTCCCGGTCGAATTCCGGATTATGGGGCCGGATCCTGCGCACCTGTACAGCATCTCCGAAAAGGCCCTCGACATCATGCGGGGCGTCCCGGACGGGCGACAGGCCAACCGCGATTGGGGCAACCGCACACCCGTGCTGCGCTTCATCCCGGATCAGGATCGACTGGACCTCATCGGCCTCTCGCCGGCGGAGGGGGGCCAGCAGCTCCAGTTCCTCCTCACCGGCTTTCCCATCACGCAGGTTCGCGAGGATATCCGCAATGTCCCCGTCGTGGCCCGCAGCCCCGGCGGCGAGCGGCTGGATCCGACCCAGCTGGCGGATTTCTCGCTGATGAGCCGGGGCGGCCGCCAGATTCCACTCGACCAGATCGGCCATTCGGAAATCCATCTGGAGGAGGCGATCCTCAAGCGTCGTGACCGCACGCCTGTCATCACGATCCGCTCGGACATCAATGAAGCGACCCAGCCGCCGGAGGTGTCCAAGCAGATCATCACGGCCCTTCAGCCGCTGATCGGATCTCTTCCGGTTGGCTATCGCATCGAATTGGGAGGATCGATCGAGGAGGCTGCCAAGGCCAACGATGCCCTGGTCAAGGTTTTCCCGGCCATGATCGCCGTCACGCTGATCGTCATTATGTTGCAGGTGCGATCCTTCGCGACCATGACCATGGTGCTGCTGACGGCGCCGCTTCGCCTCGTCGGCGCCGTGCCGATGTTGCTCATCTTCGACCAGCCCTTCGGGTTCAACGCCATCCTGGGTCTGATCGGACTGGCCGGCATCCTGATGCGCAATACGCTGATCCTGACCGAACAGATCAAGGAGAACCGTTCTGCCGGCCTCGACGGCTATCACGCTGTCATCGAGGCCACGGTGCAACGCACGAGGCCCGTGATCCTGACCGCACTTGCCGCTGTGCTGGCTTTCATCCCCCTCACACACTCCGTCTTTTGGGGATCGATGGCTTACACACTGATCGGTGGCACGGCGATCGGCACGGTGCTGATCCTGCTTTTCCTTCCGGCTCTCTATGCGGCCTGGTTCCGGATCAAGCCTGCGGCAACCGATGAGAGACTTAAGGAAAAGCAGGACTCCAAGCCGCAAAGACTGCCCGTCGTAGCCACGGCAGCGGAATAGCGCTGATCTGGGCTATGGGCACCAAATGAGGAGACGTAGTTCACAGTGCACGACGTTCCGCTTGAGACCCCTCGTCACATGCTCGATCGCTGCCTTGGTTTGCGCCTGCAACGCGCTGCCCGTGTGGTCGCGCGACGTCTCGACGAGGCGCCACGACCGCTCGACCTGACCAATGGGCAATTTGAGCTTCTCGCCTTGCTCAGGCAGACACCCGCGCAAGGGATTGCGTCGGTCGCGGAACGGCTCGGCAGAGAGCGCACGACGACTACCGCAATCCTCAAGCCGTTGAAGCAACGCGGGCTTGTCGCGGTGACTGTCAATCCCGATGACAGTCGCGGCCGTAGGCTCTCCCTGACGCGAGCCGGCAGAGACCTGCTGGCGGCTGCCACCCCCATTGGGGTCGGTTTGGTGCCCGCATGGAGCATCATTTCGTGGCCGACGGGGCCGACCTGCTTCGGCACTGCCTGGAACGATCGTCGCAGACTCAAGGCGGTCTAAACGACCAGGAGGGAAGATGAGGTGGTTATTAGAAAGGATGCGTCTCTATTCCGAGGCGCTTTCTGGCATCGATGATTTGACAGGCGAAGAACTGCTGCAACTGCAAGCCCGGGTGCAACTCTTGGAGAGCGAGATCGCTCGTCTGAAGGCTCTCGTCGAGGCGCTTCGGCCCCGCGGCTGAAACCTGGGTAGGGGCCGTCGGACTGAGGCTAGGCACTTTAAGGGAGGGACTGCTCATGGCTCTCCTGAGACGTAAGCGTTTGGTCCGCTTCGACACTCATGTGCAGACGTTTGTTCGGAAAGCCGGAACGTGAAAGATTGACCTATTCCGGACCATCCTAGGGTTGGGACACGTAGCTCACGGAGTAATTGATCCCAGCTCCGTTTCCGATACCGCTTCCTTTGCTGAGAGGGTGCAAGGAGTTGCGCTCCCTTGTCTCACCTCCGTGTACTCGATCTGCACCGCACCGAGATGGCCCACCTACAAATCTGATCAAGTAATTTCTGCCGCCCGCTTTCCGCCTGGGCGTCGGCTAAACTTTGCATGCTTGGAGGCTCTGCCATCCAGACCAGTTTGGACAGGGGGCTACAATAGGCCTTAAGACTGCAACGCTCCTGGTCTCCCCCTTCCTTCGCCTGTCAAGCTGAAACGGGTAAGCAGATCGTGTTCCTCACGACCCGCATCGGTTGGGCGTGTGTCCGTCATGGCCCACCCTCCTGGCACACATCGGCATGAGTACGCAAATTGGCTGCCCCCTGCGCCACAATGAGCCTCAGATGGCTTGAACTCATGTCCGCAGGGACATGCCTCAGCGAAGGATGGTTGCGCGAGGCGGGACTGTAGGTGTGCGCGGAGCGGCTCTCAAAGCGCTTGGAACATCACCAACGCATCGACGTAGCCGTGGACCGGATGGTGAAAGGCCAGAGGGAGCCGACCGACGATCTCAAAGCCGAGCTTTCGCCAGAGGCGCACCGCCCGCTCGTTGGTGCTCACCACGAAGTTGAACTGCATCCCCTGGTAACCGCGCGACCGGGCGTGCGCCAGGGCGTGCTCGCACATCTGCCGCGCCACCCCACGCCCCGTAGCATCCGCACCCGTCATGAAGCCACAGTTGCAGACGTGACTGCCACCACCCGCTTGGTTCGGGCGCATGTAGTAGGTGCCGAGGATCGTTCCGCCTTCCTCGGCTATGAACGTCTCCTTGTCCGGGCCAAGCCAGTAAGCCAGCGCGTCCGTCTCGGTCATGTCCCGGTCAAACGCATAGGTCTCGCCAGCGCGAATGACCGGCTCGATGATCGACCAGATGGCGGGAGCGTCTTCGGGACGGGCGGTGCGAATATGCATGCCGCACTAATAATCTCTCTCGATGTCCGGGTCACGCGAATATCCGCGTCTGCCCGTTTGGGTATGACCTAGGTAGCCGGCAGCCCGAACATTGCCGATCAGCCACGAACGACTGCAATTGGCACTCCTGAGACGTAAGCACTACTTCCGTTTCGTCACTTAAGAGCGAACGTTCGTCGAGCGTCCGGAACGTGAGTGTTTGACCCAAGGCGGACCTACGTTCGCGGCTTGAGCCGCAAGCTTGGCCTCAGATCCTGGTATGGGTTAGTAGACCACCCACTCTGCATCTCGGAGCCTTCCCTCAGAATGTCTGCCTTGTCCCGTAGTTCATCTAAGGTCCTCTGAGATCCACACAGGGCAGGCCTTCAAGCAGGTGGCATGCCGGCGGGTTCCGCCTCGAGCCCTGGGGCGGTCTGGGACCCGCCCTGCCATCGTCGCGGCGGGCCGCCTGGGCGCAGCCACGCCAGAGGGGGCGTTGCTCTATCGGGCACGGGAGCGTGAATCGCCTTCCAGAGCCGGAATGGTCGCCCGCCGGTGATCCACACTCGACGCATCCAAAGCTGATCAGGGATGCTGTTTGAACAGGTTAGCAGCGGATCACTCCGCTGCATCAAGTCGGGAACTGGAAACCGCCGAGGCCAAAGCGTGCGCCAGATCCTTTATGGCATAGGGCTTCACCAGCAGGACGGCCTTTTCCAGGTCTTGCTCGGCTGTAACGGCATCATCCCCGGTTGCAAAGACGATTCCCATGCCAGGCCGATATTCCGAGGCCCGCCGAGCTAGTTCGACCCCGGAGAGATCTGGAAGCCCAACGTCGGTCACTAGAATGTCGACCGGATCTCCCTCTAGAGCCTTCAGGGCCGATTTCGCGTCAGCAGCCTGGACTACAGTATGGCCGAGTTCGGCCAGCATCTCAGATGTGCTGCTTCGGATCAGCTCATCGTCCTCGACCAGCAGAATGGTCCATCTTGTGATGCTTGCGACTTTTGCCGCCGTGGTTTGAGGGTGAGACGGTGACGATGCCGCGGCTTGGTTACGTTGCTGCTGATTGGCCAGCACATGACGGATCTTCCGCGCCAGGTCTTCCCGCGAATATGGCTTGGGCAGGAGCTCCACCCCTGGATCAAGGCGCCCACCATGCACGATAGCATTCTCGGTGTAGCCGGAGGTGAACAGCACCGCGATGTGCGGCAGGCGGGCCCGTGCCTTGCGCGCCAGCTCGGGACTGCGCAGCGGGCCGGGCATGACCACGTCGGTGAACAGCAGGTCGATCTCGATCCCGCTCTCGATCACGGTCAGGGCGCTCATCGCATCGCGGGCCTTGAGCACGCGATAGCCCAGATCCGACAGCAGCGCGACCGCAGTCTCGCGCACGTCCTCGTCGTCCTCCACCACCAGGATGGTCTCTGTTCCGCCCCGCACAGGAGTGGTGCGTAGGTCGGTCAGCACGTCCTCCTGCTCGTGCACTCTCGGCAGATAGATCTTGACCGTCGTGCCTTGGCCGACCTCGCTGTAGATCTTGATGTGGCCGCCAGACTGCTTCACGAAGCCATACACCATGGAGAGGCCCAGTCCAGTGCCCTTGCCTTCCGGCTTGGTGCTGAAGAATGGATCGAATACCCGCTCCAGGATTTCGGGTGGAATGCCGCTTCCGGTATCTGTGACGGCGAGCATGACGTATTGGCCCGCGGTCACATCGTGCTGAAGGGCGTAGCGGTCGTCCAGCAGGGCATTGCCGGCCTCAATCGTGAGACGACCGCGCCCAGCCATAGCGTCGCGCGCATTGATGGCCAGGTTCAGAATGGCATTCTCGATCTGACCCGGATCGACCTGCGTGTTCCACAGCCCGCCGGAGACCACCGTCTCTATCTCGATCTCCTCGCCCAACGCCCGGCGCAACATCTCATCCATGCCCTTGACGAAGCGGCCGACGTTCACGACCTTGGGCTCCAGCGGCTGGCGGCGGCCGAAGGCGAGGAGCTGGGAGGCGAGTTTGGACCCGCGCGAAACGCCAGCGAGCGCATTCTGCACCCGGGCCTCGGCCCGCTCGTTACCGGCGATATCCTTGGAAAGAAGCTGAAGGTTGCCGCTGATCACCTGAAGCAGGTTGTTGAAGTCATGGGCCACGCCGCCCGTGAGCTGGCCCAGTGCCTCCATCTTCTGCGATTGACGAAGCAGGGCCTCGACCTTCTCCCGTTCGGCGATGGCCTCTGTCACACGCTGCTCAAGGGTGGCGTTGAATGCTTCGAGCGCCGCCCTGGCCCGAAGCTCCTGCTCGATGTTACGCGCCTCGATCACTGTGCCGATGGGCCGCCCAGCTTCGTTCCGGATCGGGCTGGCGGTGAAGGCCACGGGATAGAAGCTGCCATCCTTGTGGACGAAGACCTCTTCGCCTTGCTCCTGGTTATTTTCGGGCAGAGCCTGGTCAATGGGGCATTCGCACAGGGGGTAGGGCGTGCCATCGGGGCGGGTGTGATGGACGACGTCGTGAAGAGGACGGCCCTGTGTCTCCGCGAGCGTGTAGCCGGTTAACTCCTCGGCCGCCTTGTTCATGTAGACGCACTGCTGGCGGTCATCCATCATGAACACCGCCATCTTGGTGTTGTTCAAGATTGCATCAAGCCGGCGCGAGGTCTCAGCTAATTGCTCCTCGACACGTTTACGCTCGGTGATGTCGACCACGGTGCCGGGAAAGCGCCATGGCTTGCCTTCGTCATCGTACAGGCACTCGCCCCGTGCATCGATCCAGAGGGTCGTGCCGTCCTTCTGGAGCAGGCGATACTCCTGCACGTACTTTTCGCCGGTCGCAATGGTGTGGTTGATCGCGTGGCCGATCCTTTCCCGGTCGTCGGGGTGGATACCAGCGACGTACTCTGCAAGCGACGTGCCGGCTTCTCCTTTCTCAGGATCGACCGAGAACATGGTCGCGAACCGCGCGTCCGAATAGAACGTATCGGTCTGGATGTGCCAGTCGAACGTGCCAACCATACCTGCCGCAGTGAGAGCATAGGACAGCCGTTCCTGGGTTTGTGTAAGTGCCCGCTGGGCCAGGATACGTTCTGTCGTCTCGATCACGACGGCGAGCACGCCCGCCGGCCGGCCGCTCTCGTCCAGGACAGGGCTGTAATCCAGGTTCATCCAGACCTGCTCGGGAGCACCCTTGCGGTAGAGCGTAAGTTCCTGGTCCCGGTAAGACAAGGTGCCCCCGCTCAAGCCGACCTTCATCACGTTGTCGTTGAAGTCGGCGACCTCAGGCCAGCCCTCGCGCACCTTCGAGCCAAACAGGAGCGGGTGACGGCCGCCTGCAAAGCCCGAGTAGGCATCATTGTAGATCATGATGCCATCAGGTCCCCACAACAGGACAATGGGCACGGGCGAGCGCAGGAGGGTGCCGACTGTGGTCCTCAGGCTCTGCGGCCAGGCTGAGATTGGCCCGAGCGATGTCTGCGACCAGTCATAGCCCCGCGTGCGCTGGCCCATCTCGCTGTTGTCCAGGAAGTCGAGATTGGCTGCGTCTGCCATCTCGGCTGACGGGATGGTTGAGATCATTGACATTGAGGCGGGTACCCGATGGCCAAATTCGGCGCATAATTATGGTTCAGCCTCCGCCTTGACAAGAGCTTGACGATATCTCCGGTTTCGCCAGGAACTCCGCAGAATAGCCTTCCCGCTGTGGAATTTGCCTCGCCCGGGCTGCACGTTGCAGGTTGACGAAACTGTTGATGAGCAGACCAGGATAGAATGGCTTAGTGACCCCCAAATCGTTATCTTGTTGCGAGCTGGAGCGCGAGGATTGAATGAATGATGAGTTCGACACCGAGCAGAAAGGCCAAGCGCCAGAGCCTAGCCTTGAACGCTATTCTATACCCGGCTCGCTGCAAAATTTGCTTGTGAACCGTCGCGGTTTGGGTGTTGAGCGGCTGTGACCCCAGAACGTCTCATAATGATACTACTCGGACTTGAGGGTTAAGTCGGCTTTGGCGGTAAAAGCCGACGTCCAGCCCAGGGCATGGTTTGATCCAAGAGGCACTGCAGGGCGCCCCTGGGCTCGTGGCAGATTTTCCACCATTCCGTCCGAGCTTGTTGCCAGCGGAACGGGTGCGGTCGCCCGGCCAACCCACGGTTCACATGCTTTGGGGCTGGATGGCTCAATGTCGCCACCAATCCGCTTCATCGCATCGCGGTGGCGTGCCGCGGCGACGATCGGATCTGGTACTGGCGGTTTCTTGCGGTTGGATGTCATGGGTCCCTCAGCCTTCCGCACCTTCTGCATGCCGTCGGCATGCCGCTTGTTGAACGTCCGGGGGATGGAGTAGGGGGCGCCATGACCACTCCGGTAATCACATGGTAAGCACGCGATCAGCAATGACCACTCAGGATCGGACGCAATAGGCAACGAAAACCCCTGTGCGCCAGGAGTTCGTGACACACGATGCATCACACGCCGAAGATTTGAACGGAATAGCACCTAACTTTCAATCAGAGGGTCCTGGGTTCGAGTCCGGGCGCGCTCACCAATACCTTCAAAGGGTTACCGGCATCTGCCCTTTGAGCTGTCTTCGCCCAGGGAGCCAATAGGTAGCCGGACGCCGCGTTAGATTTAGCGCGGTCGGACTCGACTCGGACCGACCACGTCAGCCCGCACCGTGGACGTGCCCGGATCTGTCCGCTCCGGCGCCGGAGCATCGTAGATGATCAGCAGGGCGCCCGCGCCGGCCTCAGGCCAGAGCTCAATCCCTTCCGGGTGATCCATATGCAGCAGGTAGGGCAGCTCGGCCACTGTCTCGATGCGCTCTGGAGCGATGACACCAGAGGCTTTATCATGCGCCGCGTCCCGCCACCGCAGGACAAAGGCCGGACCCTCCAGGGACATGGTCGGCCCCACCAGCAGCAGAAGATCATCTCCGTCAAAGCGCATGTCGCGGATCCCCAGACCCCGAGTGTCGAGCAGGTGCTTGCGGTAGCGCCGCTCGCCATCGATCCGGCGCGCCTTCAGCCGATTGGGCGCCTTCTGCTTCACCTCGAGATCAAGAACGACGGCGTGCCCGCGAAGCACAGGCCCACGGAGCCCAAGCCAGACCCGGTTTCCATGCACCGCCAGACCCTCAACATCGAAGCCGTTCTCTTTCGACGGGATGTCCAGAAAAGGGCCGAGGTGCGGGTCGGCCGCAAGCCACCGCTCCAGGGCGCTCTGCTTCTTGCTCAGCTTGAACCAAGCAGCTTGTCGCTCCCCGTCTGATTGGGCAAGGGAGAAGAGCCCTGGTGCCTCTTCCACCAGAGGAATGCGGCCGAGGAAGTAGCGGTTCGGCTCGCGTTCGATCTCCTCCATATTTTGAAGTGCTTTGGTCCGGTCGTTCTCATCGCGCTTGGGCTTGGAGCGCCTGAGCGAGTGGGAGCCGACGATCCAGAGAAAGCCGTCCGCCGCACAGAGGCCTTCGATGTCCATCTCGCCATCGGCACCGACAGGCAGGTCGACCAGAGCATCCAGGATAAAATGCCGATGGTCGCCGAAGCTGCCATCGTCCAAGCGCCGGAGACGTTCGACGCTTGCGGTCTCGTCGCAGGCGAGAAAGAGACAATCGCCGATGCGCGTGACGGCGGAGAGATCTTTGAGGAACGGATCCTTGATGTGCCGGATCGGCTGCCAATCGGAGAAGGTGAGAGGAACCTGGGCGATGGTTTCTGCGATGCTGGTGTCAGACACGATGGCTCCTGGGACGGTGGTGCTGAAGCAACAACGCACGAGCTTGCATCGGAGACCCGCCACCCAGAGGCTTGGTCAGGTAGGCAGGCCAAAGCGGACAGTGGGGGAGAACGGCAGATTTCCGGGTGTGACCCAGAGCGGCTCTGTCGCGATTGCGGTCCAGCGAGCCTGTGCTGACCGGGTGTCATAGGGGAGGGGGCACCTCGTGTTCGGGAGTCCTGGCCATGCGTCGGCGCTCAGATGAGCGCCGGCGGTTTGATCCAGTTGCACGGCGCTGCCGGATCTGCTTTCTCCTGGCGGAAACGGGGCGGCGAGGCGCGCCCTCAGCGTCTTGCGGACGGTCCATCTGCTCCATCGATCTGCTGACCGATCAGCGCAATGGCCCTCTGATAGACCGAAGCGGCATTCCAGGCCTGAATCGCGCCGAAGTTGGGCTCTCCCGGTTGGTAGCCTGCGCCCGCACGCCAGCCATGAGCCCTGAGGAAATTGGCCGTTGAGGCGAGCGCGTTGGCTGCGTTGTTGAGATCGCCCCCAGTGCCGTAGTTCAGGATGCTCTTGGGCAGGAACTGGGTCTGGCCGATCTCGCCGTGCATGGAGCCTCGCGTGCCGGCCGAGAGAATACCGCGGTCGATCAGGGTCAGGGTGGCGTAGAGCTGGTCGGTGAAGAAGGCCGACCGACGGCAATCATAGGCGAGGGTCGCCACCGCCGACAGGGTGTTCTGGTTCCCACGCTGCCGCCCGAACGCCGTCTCCATGCCCCAGATGGCCAGGAGCGGCCCCGGCGGGACGCCGTAGCGTTGCTCAAGGGATGCGAAGAGGGCCGCATTCGATTGCTTGAGCGAACGCCCCCGCGCCACAATAGTCGAGCCGCCCCGCTTGGCGAGAAACTGATCAAGCGACAAGCGGAAGCTCCGCTGGCCCCGGTCGGCTTTGATGGTTGTCGTCGCGTAGTTTGCTCCCATGAGGGCTGCGACCGTCGAGGCGCTGACACCCCTTGCCCTCGCCTCATCGGCGAACTGCTGCTTCCATGTTTCGAAGCCCGCCGCCGTGTTGCCACATTGTGCGGCACCCGCTGCGGTGGCCATCCCCAGGAGTGACACCAAGGCTGCCATAGCAACGATCCTGAACTGCTCAGCTGTGATCATTCGGAGCTCCTTTCCCATGCCTCGAAGCGAACGAAAGGCCGGCGCACTGTCTTGGCCATGAAGGGATATGACTGGCGCGGGATGGCTTTCATTCGAGATTGATGACACCTAATCCGAAGCCGGACTGGTTGTGGGTGATCCACACCTCGCCCTGTCCAAGCATCATCCCCTTGTCCCGCACGAAGAGTGCCTCGAAGGTGGATTTCGCAACAACCTCGCGAATACGTGGGTCCATGACCATCTCCTTCGCCGCCATGAGCTGATCATGGTTGCGAATGTTCCGCCTGGTCCTTCCGGTCACCACCAGAGGATAGTGGGCCACCCGGACGAGGAGTCGGACATCATTGGAGCGAAAGGCGGCTTTGACGCGTCTGAAGCTGTAGTAGGCCTCCAGGGGATCAAAGTTCAGGCTGCGGTAGCTGGCCTCGATCTCGGGCGTCAGCTTCGGCCGGGAGAACCCTGCTTCCGGTGTTCTCACCGGCAGGTCCATGGACCTCCGCAATTCCCGTACAAGGAGGTTGAGGGCCCGATGGCGATCGTACAAAGCCTGCAATTCCGATGAACGGCTCTGCTCTGCTCCGGCCGCAAGGGATCCTGTCATGGCCGTGGCGTTGGTCCCTGTACCCCGCCACCCTTGAGCGGTGGAGGTCCTCTCCAATGCGGTATCGAATTGGGTGCGCGCGATCCAGACCCTCTCCTCGACCTCGGCAAGCACCTGCTCGTGCGACGGCCTGAAACCTGGGCCTTTCGCGAGGTCGGACGGAAGGGCTCTCATGGCCTCCTGCGGCTTCGGCCCCTTGGGTTCGTCGGTTGGATAGCGAGGATCGATCTTGTACGTCCTGCCGTAGGCCCGGACGAAGAAAGGGTCCGCATGGACCGGCACAGCCCAAAGGAGGACTGGCAGCCACACGAAGAATCCGTGAACCTTTGCGGTGAAGCGGGCCATTGCCGCCTCCATTCAGAGGAAACCGGTCGGCCCGGTGTCCGCCTCAGCTTCTAACGGCGAAGTTGATAGGGCAGCTTTCGAGCAGGCAAGCTGCCGTGGTCGATCTCGGTCCGGTTCTGTCTCTAGTGAAGCCGACGGTCGGAAACCACGCCTCGGACTTGAACCAGCTTGTTGAGCTTGCGCTGATCCACACCCAGCTGTCCAGCCCACTCAGCAAGTGCGGAGCTGTAAAGCTGAGCCAAAAAGCCTCTCGGGTTCTCTGCACCGGTCTTCAGCCTGACCAGTTCACCCAAGGCTTGTTTCAGAAGCCTACGATCTACAGGCATCGTCACACCTTGCTCTGAGGTGCTCAATGTGCTCTCTGGACGCACGCGCGGTCAAAAGAGAAAAAGGCTTAAAGGTCGCTTCGAGGGAAGATCACCCCCTAGCGACCTTCCTAGGTCGCCCGAGGCCACAAGGGTTTGGGGCTGCGGAGCGGTAGGTCTCATATTGCCACTTCTCGGAAGTATGACCTCCGTCTGCTCATGAGGCGGTGCGCGGACCTTCATTTCATTTGCTGTTGATTAGTCTTTGACGGAATGTTGACCTTCACCAGTTGAGCTATGCGGGGCGTCGTTTACTGATCCAGAACGGGCGCAGCCCAATTCCGGAGAGCCGCTCCAGGTAAAGATACAAGACAGGCGTGATGAAGAGGGTGAGGAACTGCGACACGATGAGGCCCCCGATGACCGCAATCCCAAGCGGCTGACGCAGCTCGGAACCAGCCCCGTGGCCAATGGCAATCGGGACCGCGCCGGCCAGAGCGACGGCAGTGGTCATCAGGATCGGACGAAAGCGCATGCGACAGGCTTCCCGGATCGCAGCGAGCGGCGGGAGACCTTCGCGCTGATGAACAATCGCTTGATCAACCATCATGATGGCGTTCTTCTTGACGATCCCAAACAGCAATAGGACGCCTATCAGCCCCATGATGTTCAATTCCATCTGACAAAGGTAAAGGGCGGCGACCGCCCCAATGGCGGCGGCCGGCAAGCCCGCCAGGATCGTGACGGGATGGACAAGGCTCTCGTACAGCATGCCGAGGACGATGTAGATTGTCAGGATCGCTGCCGCGAGCAGCAGCGGCTGATCGCGTACCATGTCCTGGAAGACGCGAGCTGTCCCGGTAAAGTCGGTGGTTATGGTTGCAGGGACGCCTTCTTCGAGCCTGAGGGCATGAATCCGATTCACGGCCTCGCCGAGCGGAACTCCAGCCGCTGTATCAAAGGAGATCGTCACGATTGGCCGCTGTCCCAGTTGGACGATGGAGCGCGGACCCGCCGTTTGCTCAATGGTTGCAAAGGATGAGAGCGGGACCAGAACGCCGCTTTCGGACTGAACAGTCACGAGATCGAGCGGGTTCATGGTCCAGGCAAGGCGGGGATCAAACTCGATCAGAACCTGATAGCTGTCCGCGCCGCCATAGATCGTCGCCGCCTGCCGTGCGGCGAAGCCGGTGTGCAGAGTCGAGCGCACTTGCTCAGCCGTGATCCCGAGCTGGCGCGCCTTGTCGTGGTCGACGTGGAGGGTAGCCTGCAAGGTGGTCTCCCTCAGATCCGCGCGGACGCCAATGAACATGGCATCCTGGCTCATCCGGTGAGCCAGCCGCGCCGACCAGCTCTGCAGCTCAGAATGGGACTGAGCCTGCACTGTAAGCTGATATGCGCTCTGGCCAGACCGGTTTCCCATCCGGGCGTTCTGAGCCGTTGTGACATGACTCTCGATACCGGGCAGTTGATCCAGATCGCGGCGTAAATCAGTTAATACCTGCGGAAGCGGAGAGCGCCCAGCCTTGGCTTTCAGCTCTACAAACAAACGCCCCTCATTGAGGCGCGTGGTGCCGGTAGTGCCAATCTCCGAGACCACCTCGGCCACATGAGAGGAGGCGCGCAAAACCTGCTCGACCTGACGTTGCAACTCGACCATCGCCGCGAAGGACACATCCTGGCGCGCCTCGGTTGAGATCATGATCTGCCCGATATCCTCCTGAGGGAGGAAACCCTTCGGAATGGTTCGGAACAGCCAGCCTGAGGCGACAAGGCTGACGACGAACACGATCAGCATCAGCGGACGAAACCTTAGGCTTAGATCCAGACCTATGGTATAATAGTGTGTCAGTCTCGACATCGCGCGATCCGCCAGGTTGTGGCGGCCGCCTTTCCGTTCCCTGACGCCGGGCAGTTGGGCGGCGAGCATCGGGGTAAGGCTCAGGGAGACCAGTACGGAGATCGCCAGAGACACCGAGACTGTCATGGCAAATGGGCTAAGAATGCGTCCAACCACGCCCTCCATCATCAGCAACGGAATGAACGCTGCGATGAGCGAAACGGTGATGGATACGACCGTGAAGGCAACCTCTTTCGCTCCCTTCAGGGCCGCTGCGTGAGGCGGTATTCCAGCCTCAATGTGACGCACGATGTTGTCGGTCACCACAATGGCATCATCGACCACGAGACCGACCGAGAGGGTCAATGCCAGCAGCGTGATGTTGTCCACGGACAAGCCGAGAGCATACATGGCCGCAAAAGTGGCCACAATCGAGACCGGAATGGTGACACTCGGGATCAGCGTCGTGGCGAGACGGCCAAGACCGAGATAAAGGACAGCGCAGACAAGGCCGACGGTGATCACCAAAGTAAAGGTGACATCATCGATGGCCGTGCGGATCGACAAAGAGCGATCGTTCATCGTGGTGAGGGATACACTGGGCCCCAGCTCAATCTGGATACGGGGCAGGGCTGCCCGAATCCTGTCCACCACCTCAATCGTGTTAGCATCGGGCTGGCGCTGCACCGCCAAAACCAGCGCGGGTGAACCATTGTGCCAGCTCGCGCGCTGCTCATCCTCAACGGAGTCGATCACCTTGGCGATGTCGCCAAGGCGGATGGGACGCGCCTTGCGGTTCGCGATGATGAGATCGCGCCAGGCTTGCGCGTCACCGAGTTGGGTCGAGACCTCGATGGCGAGCTGCTGGTCCGATCTCACGAGGGAGCCGACGGGCGTATGGGCGCTGGCGGCGCGCACGGCGCGCTCCACCTCGTCCACACTGATGCCACGGGCCGCCAGGATTAAGGGATCAACCTGGATGCGCACCGCATACTTCTGTCCTCCGGCGATTGTAATCTGAGCGACGCCGGGGATTGCGGAGAGGCGTGGTGAGATCACGGTGCGGACGAATCCATCGAGCCGCCAGAGGGGATGCGTGTCGCTTCTCAAGATGATCAGCATGACCGGCGCGTCCGCTGGGTTGAGCTTACGGTAGACGGGCGAGCCTATCATCTCAACTGGCAGCTGCGGCTGGGCGCGTGCGATGGCGGCCTGAACATCGGTCGCCGCCATATCGATGTCGCGCTCCAGTGCAAACTCCAGAGTGATGGTGGATGCGCCCTGAATGTTGGTCGCGCTGATCTCCCGAACGGAAGGGATGGTCGAAAATTCCTTGATGAGGGGCGTCGAGACGGTGGTTGCCATGGTCTCGGGGCTGGCACCGGGCAGCGAGGTTGAGACGGAAATGGTCGGGATATCGATGCGGGGCAGGGCTGCGACAGGAAGGTGCCGACAGGCCATGAGGCCAACGAGTGTCAGGGCTACCATCAGCAGGATTGTGGCAACCGGCCGTCTGATGAAGGGGGCCGAAATATTCATGGGCGCACAGGTCGGGCGTCGGCGCTGAGAGAGCTCTGCGCCAGCGGTGTTGGAGCAATGGCCGTCTCTGCAATCATACTACCGTGCTGCAAGCGTGCTTGGCCTTCGACCACCACGCGCTCGCCGGGGATGAGGCCCTTGGCAATGACAGCCTCGTCTTGGTTGGTGTGGAGAGGATCAACATGGCGCATCTCGACGACACCACTCGGTCGGACAACGAAGACATGATGGCCGCTGCGGCCTGTCTGCAGTGCAACGAGCGGAACAGCCGTCGCATCGGGATACTCTCCGAGCGTCAGTTCAACACGAACATACTGGCCCGGCCACAAATCGTTGCTGGCCTTCAGGGTGGCTCTGGCAAGAATGGTGCCGGAACTGACATCAATGGATGAGTCGATGAATGTCAGGTCCGCCTCTGCCGACGTTGAGCCATCCTGACTGGTGAGAACCCGCCCGATGCTCTTGCCCCCAGGTCGAGAGAGAGCCGCACGCAGTAAAGGAAGATCGCGCTCCGGCAGGGAGAACGAGACCTGCAAGGGCGACATCCGTGTAATGACTACAAGCCCATCTCCGGACAGATCGGAGCCGCGCACGACATGGCCTTCACTCCCCTGCACGACACCAGCGCGTCCGCTGATGGGAGCGGTGATCCTGGTGTGCCCCAGCCTGGTCCGATCCATGGCCAGGGCCGCCTCGCTCGCGGCAACATTGGCGGCGGCGATCCTGACTTCGGCAGCGACATCCTCTGCCTGGGCCTGGGTGGCGACAGATCGGGACAGCAACTCGAGGGTTCGTCTGAGTGCAGCCTCCGCTTTGTCCAACACGGCTCGATCGCGGGCGAGGGCTGCCTCACTGCGGACCATCTGCGCCTGGAGTTCGCGATCATCAAGGCGGAATAGAAGGTCCCCGGCCTCAACCTCCGCACCGTCATGGATACGCCGCTCAACGATGGTGCCGTCGAGGCGGGCTCGGACAGTCACGCGCGCGATCGGCTCGATCCAGCCTATGCTCGTCCGGGTGATGGGCATTGCTTTTGCGCGAACAGGAGCCGTGATCACGGCGATTGGGGATGACCTCTTCTGCGGAAGCGAGCCCTGCGCTGATGCTGAAGGATCGGAAGTCGGACTTGATGCCCCTGACACTTTGGCCACTGAGATCTGGGCCGAGGCCTGTCCTTCCGCCCCTGCCAGCACGTACCAGAGGCCGCCAGCAGACAATGCTGCAAGCAGGAGAAAAGCAGTGCGGATCACTGTCTGTGCCCCGCTTGCCGAGCTGCCAGCGTGCGCTCACGCGCCTCGAGCACCAATCCCCTGAACGGCAAATCGAGTGCCTTCCAGGTTTCAACGAGCGCGCTTGTCAGCGCCTCCACATGGACGTCAGTGTGAAGCGGGCCAGGGGTGATGCGCAGTCGCTCCGTGCCGCGGGGCACGGTGGGATAATTGATCGGCTGAATGTAGATGCCGTGCTTTTCCAGAAGGCGGTCCGAGGCCGCCTTGCAGGCCTCCGCATCGCCCACCATCACCGGCACGATGTGCGTCGGCGTGGCGAGCATTGGCAGATCCGCCCGGATCAGCGCGTCCTTGACCCGCGCCACCTGGCATTGCTGTCCCTGACGCTCGATGGATGAGCCCTTGAGATGGCGCACGGAGATCGTGGCCGCAGCGGCCACGCTCGGCGGTAGCGCAGTGCTGAAGATGAAGCCGGGGGCATGGCTGCGAACCGCATCGATGACCGAGGCCGATCCCGCGATATACCCGCCCATGACGCCGAAGGCCTTGCCCAGTGTGCCCTCGATCACGTCGATGCGGGGCATCACGCCGAGCCGCTCCGCCAGGCCCGCACCGCGTGGGCCATACATACCGACCGCATGCACCTCGTCGATATAGGTCATAGCAGCGTAGCGCTCGGCCAAGTCGCAGATCTGCCGGATAGGCGCCACGTCGCCATCCATGGAATAGACGCTCTCGAACACGATGAGCTTGGGCCGGCGGCCCGCCGCCTGGAGCAGCTCCTCCAGGTGTTCGAGATCGTTGTGGCGGAAGATCACCTTGTCGCAGCCTGACTGACGCACACCCTCGATGATCGAGTTGTGGTTGAGCTCATCCGACAGGATGAGACAGTTCGGGATCAGCTTAGCGAGCGTCGAGATGCCGGTCTGGTTCGAAACATAGCCGGAGGTGAAGACCAGAGCGGCTTCCTTGCCGTGCAGGTCGGCAAGCTCCGCCTCGAGTTCCACAATCGGATGGCTGTTGCCGGAGATGTTGCGGGTGCCGCCGGCGCCCGTGCCATGGCGCGCCGCCGCATCGATCATCGCCTCGACAACGACAGGATGCTGGCCCATGCCGAGGTAATCGTTGGAGCACCACACGGTGATCTCGCGCGGGCCGTCCGGAGCATGCCAGATCGCGGCCGGAAAGCGGCCTGCGATGCGCTCGAGATCCACAAAGGAGCGATACCGCCGCTCAGTCTTCAGTCGCGCAATAGCGGTGTCGAAATAATCATTGTAGTTTCTCGGAAGCGGGTCCTGCCACACAGGCGATTGCATCGGCTTGGAGGCCCCGATTGGAGCAGACATTCGGGGCAGCAATGCTGCGGCAGTCTCGGACCTGCCGTCTGTCCTGTACGTTTCCGTGAGCTTCGCCCGGCAGCGCGGAAATTGGCCCACTCTGTGGCATTGCCTCTCTAAGATCATTGCAGTCCCCTTGATCCCGTCCGGCCTCTGTGCGTGGTGAACTCGAAGCCGGGTACGAGATCATTGTGATGGAGATGGTGAAGCGTTCAATACGGACCTACGTACGAAGTTTGACGGGACTTTGGTCCAGTTGGGTGAGGCGGAAGGACGAGGGCGGGTCAGTCGTTGTCGCCCATCCAAGCAACCAAGTCTGCCGATCTTCTGACTTGGCAACGGGCATCGAATGTGAACACGGCACGCTCAAAAGGCAGCTGAAGTCCGGGCTCTGGCAGATCGTTTTGGTAAAGTCGGCAAACCCAGTTTTCTGTTCGCATGACATACGAGATGCTGGGACAGAATAGCCAGGCCGGTTCTGGTGGTTGATCGCCTCAGTCAAGTTTTGGATTTTATCGACACCATCGGCACACCTAAAACAGAACAATCTTGTCAGCTGCGCGGGGTAAAGCGGACGCACTCGGACGGGTTGGACATGTCAGGTCCGGCTGCCGATGTGGCCGGCAAAATCGAG
>NZ_SPJX01000661.1 GCF_004458765.1 Microvirga pakistanensis
AATTGTAGTAGACGGAGCCGAAGCTCTTCAGGTCCTTCAGATCGCTGAGGCCCTTGTCGAGGATGTGCTCCTTGAGCTTCTTGTGAATCTCGAAGTCGGCGCCGGCCGGGAACGGCGTGATGGCGAGGTAGCCCTTCGCGACCGCTCCGGCCGGCCGGACGTCCTCTTCCGAGCCGGACCAGATGCCGCCGATCACGCGGTCAACCGGAAAGCCCACCTTCGC
>NZ_SPJX01000666.1 GCF_004458765.1 Microvirga pakistanensis
AATTGTAGTAGACGGAGCCGAAGCTCTTCAGGTCCTTCAGATCGCTGAGGCCCTTGTCGAGGATGTGCTCCTTGAGCTTCTTGTGAATCTCGAAGTCGGCGCCGGCCGGGACCGGCGTGATGGCGAGGTAGCCCTTCGCGACCGCTCCGGCCGGCCGGACGTCCTCTTCCGAGCCGGACCAGATGCCGCCGATCACGCGGTCAACCGGAAAGCCCACCTTCGC
>NZ_SPJX01000387.1 GCF_004458765.1 Microvirga pakistanensis
GAAAAAGAGTGGCTACTCGACATGAACCGAGCGTCAGTTCCAGGTCGGCCCAGCAGAAACATCGGCTGTGTCGCGTTGCTGCAACAGGAGCCGATCGAGCTTGACGAATGGGTTGTGAGGTCACCATCGGCACAGCTTGTCCAAGAGGCTCGGCGTTTTCCATTCTCAAGGATCGACCGGCGGAACAGGAGTGCACCGCCCCAGGACAGTGATCCCGCTGAGCCGAAGAATGCCGAGTGTCAGCTCAAGCCGGGAACAGCAGACGTTCCCGAAGGCTATGGGATTTCCTGGTCGGACCCAGTGCGGACCATCGGATTTTTGTCCGATCGCTGCCCTTATCGCCACCATCGGTTGCATGCTGGGCCTTAAAGGTTTCGGCAAAGCCAGACGCCAAGGCGCGAGAGGCAGCACGCCAACAGGAAAGGTCCTTGCACGTGTGTCTTCACCGTACCTGAGTATTCCACGGGGAAAGCTGCTCTATATGAGTCTGACGCCAAGTCTATTCGGGTGAAGAGGGCGCCATGAGAGTAATTGTCTGCGGTGCCGGGCAGGTGGGTTCGACCATTGCCCGCCATCTTGCCACCGAGGGCATTGATGTGACGGTGGTCGACATCTCAGCGGAGCAGGCCCGACGGGCAGACGAGAGCTACGACGTCCGTGGGATGGTCGGTCACGCCTCACACCCCGAGGTTCTCGAGCGGGCGGGCGCGCGGGATGCGGACATGCTGATCGCCGTGACTCGCTCAGACGAGGTTAACATGGTCGCCTGCCAGGTGGCCTATTCCCTGTTCAATGTCCGGCGACGCATCGCCCGTGTCCGGCATCACGGCTACCTGGAGCCGATCTGGCAGGGGCTCTACGCTTCTGACCAGCTGCCCATCGATGTGATCATCTCGCCCGAGGTCGAGGTCGCCAATGGTATCGTCCGACGGCTCAAGACACCTGGTGCCTTCGATACCGTAGCACTCGCCGACGGTCAGGTTCACCTCCTCGGGGTCCACTGCAACACGGGCGCCTGCTCCCTGGTCGGGCGACGAATGAAGGAGCTCTCCACGTCGGGCGGCTCTGGAATTGTCGTCGGCGTCATCGTTCGCAACGGTCATGCTTTCGTGCCGAGGGCCGAGGATCAGGTGCAGCAGGGTGACGACGTCTACGTCATCACCCAGACGGACCGCATAGGCCGCGTCATGAGTTTTCTGGGCCATGAAGAGCAGATCGCTCGCCGCATCGTCATCGTGGGCGGCGGCAATGTCGGCCTCAACCTGGCGAGCAGGATCGCCCGGCATGCTCCGTACGTCTCGCTCAAAATAGTCGAGCATTCGCGGGAGCGGGCCGAGTACATTTCCCGAGAACTCAGGGATGCCGCCGTGGTGATCCAGGGCGATGCTCTCGACAAGGAGGTGCTGATCGAGGCCAATGTTCAAAGCGCTGAGACGATCATTGCGGTCACCAACGATGACGAGACGAACATCTTCGCGTCGGTTCTGGCCAAGCGCGAGGGCTGCACCCGCGCCATCACCCTGGTGAACAAGACCTCCTACGAGCATGTGCTGCCGGCACTCGGCATTGATGCGGTTGTGAGCCCGAGCGCCATTACCATTTCGACGATCCTGCGCCATGTGCGCCACCGCTCGATCTCCGCTCTCTATACGCTCCGAGAGGATTTCGGTGAGGTGATCCAGGCGACCGCGCAGGAGGGCTCGCGGCTGGTAAGGGGCACATTGCGAGAGGCCGGGATGCCGGATGGCATGCTGGTCGGAGCCATCGTGCGCAATGGTGAGGTGATCATTCCGACAAGTTCGACACGGGTGCGTCCCGGTGACGGCATCATCGCCGTGGTGGCTTACCAGGCCCTGCGCAAGGCCGAGGCTGTGCTGGCCGGCCCATCGAACGAAATGTAGCACTAGGCCGTCTTATGCGTGAGAGATCATATTCAGGCGCCTGGGCTCCGCCCCACATCCGTCCAGTCTTCCACCTGACGGGGCGTATGCTCCTCGCCCTCGCGGCAGCGATGCTCCTGCCCGCAGGCATCGACGCTCTCACGGGTGATCCTGACTGGAGAGCCTTTCTGATTGGAAGCGGCATCACCTTTGCCTGCGCGGCAGCCCTGACCCGTGCAACCCGTTGCCGCCTGTCCGGCGGGCTGACCCTGCGCCAAGCCTTTCTTCTCACGCCGGTTGCATGGACGACCATTGCCCTGTTTGGGGCCATTCCGCTCTACATCTCCGACTATTCCCAGCTCAGAGACAGCTTCACCAACGCGTTCTTCGAGTCCGTCTCGGGTCTGACGACGACTGGCGCAACTGTGATCGTTGGCCTCGACGATGCTCCCCAAGGCATTCTTCTCTGGCGGGCGCTGCTGCAATGGCTGGGCGGCATCGGCATCATCGGCGTGGCCATCTCGATCCTGCCGGCCCTTGGCGTCGGCGGCATGCAGCTGTTTCGGACGGAATCCTCCGACCGCTCTGAGAAGGTCATGCCACGCGTACGGGAGATCGCGACCGGTATCGTCCTGATCTATGTAGCCCTCACGGTGGCTTGCGGGCTTGCCTACTGGCTGGTGGCGATGACGCCATTCGAGGCACTTGCCCATGCGCTTTCGACGGTTTCAACGGCTGGGTTCTCCACTTCCGACAGCTCGATGGCGCGCTGGGATAGTGCCGCCTTACATTGGATTGCGACTCTCTTCATGTTCTCCGGCGCCTTGCCGTTCGTACTTTATCTGCGCCTGTTTCAGGGACAGCGCGAGGCCCTTCGCGACAGCCAGGTCTGGTTCCTCGTAGGCCTGCTCGCGGCTGTCATTGTCATTGTCGCAGCATGGTTGACCCTCACAGGCAGGCACAGTGCTGCCGATGCGCTGCGGTTGGCCGCGTTCAACGTGGTGTCAGTGGTGACGACCACCGGCTATGCCACGGCCGATTACACGCTGTGGGGCAACTTGATGATCGGGCTGTTCTTTGGCCTCATGTTCGTGGGCGGCTGCACCGGATCCACCTCGGGCGGGATGAAGATCTTCCGCTTTCAGGTGATGATCCGCATGCTCGAGAGCCAGTTCCTGCGTCTCCTCTACCCACGAGGCGTGTTTCCCCGGGTCTATGCGGGCCGGCTGCTGCCCGACGACGTGATTGGATCCGTAGTCGTGTTCTTCTCGCTGTACTTCGTCTGCTACAGTACGCTCACGGTCGCCATGATGGCGTTCGATCTCGATTTCCTGACCAGCGCCAGTGCCGCCGTGGCAGCGCTGTCGAATGTCGGACCTGGCCTGGGTCCGATCATTGGTCCTGCAGGCAACTTCGCCGCACTCCCGGACGCCTCCAAATGGCTCCTCTGCTTTGGCATGCTGCTGGGAAGGCTAGAATTGTTCACGGTGCTGATCTTGTTCTTTCCCCAGTTCTGGCGTGGGTAGGGCTCATTATCCTTGCTCCCTTTCAAGTGCTGTCACAGTGAAGGCACGGGAGAGCCTGCCTGCCAAACCATTGTTAGACCAAGGCTGATGAGGTCCTTCGCGCCCGGGGCAGCTATCCGCTTATGTCTCCTCTTGACACTTCTGAGACATAGGCCCAAGGGCAGCTAACCTCGCCCAAGCGGACGATTGGAGAGGACAGAAGCCTTCCGCCGTTCGCCGAAGGCTTCCATTCGTGAAACCTGCAGAATGAGCCGTGCGCACCCCGTGCACACCAGACGATGCGAAGCTCTGTGAGGCTCCTGGCGCACTCTCGGCTCCGAGAAGGGGAGCAGATCCAGAGCCGATCGGCTCGCGGCGGGATTCAGAGCCGCTTTGATGTTTGACGCCCACGCATCTGGCCCGCCGTCAGCTGCCAAACGATCCACCGATCTCCGGCTCCGGCCGGAAGAAGAACGCCGAGCCGTGACAGAGTGGTTGCCCACGCAGCCACTGCATTGGCCGGGTGATCAAAGGGCGTTCCGTCGGCCCGGATGGCGGCAGCTTCGCCATCCGTCAACCTGCTGAATCGGCGGCGCAGCCAGCCCCGCTCCCGGATCTTCCGCAGGGCACCGGCAGTCGTGATGAGACCTTTGCCTCCCGAGGCTGCGATGTCCACCGCGTCTGCCAGAATAAGGGCCTGCCAGTCGCGCGGCGAAACGGTGAAGCAGCCGATCCCCGGCACCTCGATGCCAACGGCATGAGCCAAATGACGGCCGACAATCCGGTTGTAGGCCAGACAGGAGATCGGCATTGAGCAGACCTCCGCACAGGCTGCCATATAAGCTCTTCGCAAGGGAGCGACTGCCCGGCGCAGGACCAAATCCCGCTCCCGATGTCGTTTCTCCCGCTGAGCTTGAGCCTCGCGGAGCTTCGGGTTGTGCAGCCATTGTCGCGGCGCCGTGGTGAGGATGGCGTTCTCAAGGTCTGGGCGGGAGATGTTCCGAGGAAGGCCCGACAAATCAATTTCGATGGCGGCCATATCCATGGCCCCGATCCGGGCGATCTTTGCCTCATCGCACGCATGCGTGACGAGAAACTCGACCAGGAGGTGACGCTCGGCCTTGCGGACAATCACGTCGGGGACGATCTCGCCGAGCCTGCTCTCCAGGTAGGCAGCATCGAAATGGCAGATTCCTCCCGGGTACCCGACCCATTTGCCTGGACCCTCGGCGGCTTCCAAGGAGGGGAGCACGAGTTCAAGACGGCGGGCGAGCACCTCCTTGGCAAATTTGTGCAGAGCCGTTTCCGGGCCGGTCTGGCAGGGCCGGCCGTCCCCGACCCCATAGTGCCCGAAGTGATGGTCTTGCTTATTGCCTTTGCGGGCGACGAGACGGGTGCCGCATGCTGGGCAGACGCAGTTGCATCCAAGACCGGAGGTGACCTCCGAGATGTGAGCCATCGTGCCGTCCGTCCGTTCGCCGAGCACGAGGCTCTCCTGCCCGTGGTGACAGGCGAACCCAGTCAGAGGCAGTATCTCAGCGGCTGTTGATGAGTGTATTGGGTTCATCGGGTGTCGTGGCAAACTCACGGATCATGATCGCGATGGGCAACCGGACATAGCGATCTCTACAATATAGTGCAGGGCCTTAGCTGTTCAGGGCGAAGCATCATCCACTATACGAGCCTATCACAGGGCGCTCCAGGCCGCGCTGCCGGTTTTGCCATTCCGTCAACTATCGCCTTCTGCCACCGGTGCATCTCTATGGTCACGAGCAACGGACAGCACCGGCCGATGTGTTCGTGGGGCTCACTGAAAGGATCAATCGGAGCCACTTTGTCATGATGGTCCCGATCAAGGTCGATTTATCGCGTTCCGGCACGAATGCTCACCCACTGCCATCAATTGGCATTCCCTCTTTGCTGCTGATACCGCTGGTTGGGATGAACCCGGGAGTTCAGGAAGGATCCTTTACCACAGTTGTGACACTCCTCGTCGTCTCTGCCTTGATCAAGGCTGCGGTGATCGAGATCAAGAGGCTCGCAGACCACCCGTCCGACGCCGACCACCACTAAAGGTGTCGGATGGCCTTTCCAATGAGGCAGATTGAGGCCGCGATAGGCTCAACGTTTACTGTCCAGAAGACAACCTCATCCGTCGCTCGGCAAACACCAGTACTGCCGCTCATTGCGTGAATTGAGCACAGGCGTTTCTGGTTTGGGACGAGGTAATTGGTGACACCATCGGCCGCTGATCCGATGCGCCAACAGCGATGACCAGTCTCAACGTGTTGGATTGACGACGCCATCCCAGAGCAGGCGCTGAGAGGTCGGCCACTCCGCCCCACGCTCATGCGTCGATGTAACAACATTTGTTTCCTCCTGCGACCCTTCACCTATTGATGCGCGAAGGCTTTTGATGAAGGATACGTGCAAATTGTCGACAACTGCCCGTCTCCGCGCCGGCTCGCTCACACTCGGGGGTTTAGGATGGCTACAACGCTTCCCGATCTCAGCTCCAAGCAATTGCGGGCCGTGCAGACAGTTGCCAGATACTCGAGTTTCATCGCCGCATCCGCAGAACTCAGGATGTCGCAGCCCGGTCTTTCGCGGGTCATCCGTTCCGTGGAGGAGAAGCTCGGCTTTGAGCTGTTCCACAGGGACACCCGGAATGTTACGTTGACATCGGCCGGCGCTGGCTTCCTTCCGATCATTGATCGCATCCTGTGCGAATTCGATGTTGCCGCCGAGGCTCTTTCCTCGCTCCGGAATGAAACCGGCGGTCACGTGGTTGTGGCCTGTCCCCTTTCTCTTGCCAACGGACTTATTGCCGAGATTATTTCGAATTACCGCAGGCAGCACCCGAAGGTCGTCATTGACATCAGGGAAGCCCTGCGCGGCGAAGTCGTCAATCATATCCGTTCAGGGGTCGCGGACTTCGCCTTGGCGTCGTTCATGCAATCCAACGACGATCTCGTGGTCGAGGAACTTTGTGAAACGACATACCACATAATCGTCAGGAAGGATCATCCCTTCTCGGCACTTGACAGAGTGAGTCTTTCGGACCTTCAAGACGAGCCGATGATCTCTTTCCCGCCCACATCGGTCATCCGCCAGATCTTTGATGCAGCGGCCGCCCGAGAAGGGTTCAGACTGAACCATCTGATCACCGTCAATACGCCCCAAATGATCTACGAACTCGTCGAGCGTGGAGAGGGGATATCCATCCAGAGCGGCGCCAGCATTCAGTGCCGCTCCGACGATTTCTTTTCAGCCCGGCCCATCGACCCGCCGCGGATCACGTCGCGGCTATCCACGATCTATCTCCGGTCGCGATCCCTGACGCCTGCCGCGCGAAGCTTCAAGCATGCCATTGAAAGCCATTTCAGGAAGGTGAGACGCATCTGAACTTTCGTTGACCGTCCCAGGCATGGTGCAGACATGCGCCCTTCTCCCGAACCCATCGGGTGGGATTATGCCGCGTTCCCCCACTCCTCTCCCCATTGCTGGACGAAGTGCCCCGGCGAGACCTCGCGGTACACGCGGATGGCAGGTTCATAACCAGTCGGACGAACCGGGCTGCGGATCTCGTCGCTCAGGAGAGGGCGCTTCACGCCGCGCCGCGCAGGATCCGGGATCGGAACAGCGGCGATCAGTTTCCTCGTATAGGGATGCTGCGGATTCTCGAAAACAGCCGATCGCGGTCCGATTTCAACGATCTCGCCGAGATACATCACCGCCACGCGGTGACTCACACGTTCGACGACTGCCATGTCATGCGAGATGAAGAGATAAGCCAGACCGAGTGTCTCCTGCAGATCGAGCAGCAGGTTCATGACTTGGGCCTTGATCGATACGTCCAGCGCGGAGACGGCCTCATCGGCGACGATGAGCTTGGGGTCCAGGGCGAGGGCCCTTGCGATGCAGATCCGCTGCCTCTGGCCGCCTGAGAACTCGTGTGGATAGCGCCCCGCTACATCGGGACCAAGTCCGACGCGCCTGAGAAGATCGGCGACCCGCTCTTTCACATGGGGGCCGGTCTCCAGTTCGTGCGTGAGGATTGGCTCCGCGACCGCGGCCCCCACCGTGGTGCGGGGATCAAGGCTGGCGAAGGGATCCTGGAAGATCATCTGAACGTTGCGCCGCATGGCGCGAAGCGCCCTGCCGTTAAGCTCCATGATGTCGGTTCCAACGAGGCGAATCTCGCCGCTCGTCGGCTCGACAAGACGCGTCACGGAACGCCCAGTGGTCGATTTGCCGCAGCCGGATTCCCCCACGAGGGATAGCGTTTCCCCCGGCATGATATCGAAGGACACGTTCTCCACGGCGTGTACGCGCCCACTGACCCTGCGGAGCAGCCCGGAGCGGATATCGAACCGCGTCGTCAGGTTTCGAACCGACAACAGGGGTTGATCCGCGCCGGGTTTCGAACGCCGCGCCTTTGGCACGGTCTCGGCATTCTCGCGGCTGGTCTCGAAAACCGGAAGGCGCATCGGCTCCGGAACCCCGGTCATTGATCCGAGCTTCGGCACCGAGGACAGCAGAGTACGGGAATAGGGATGACGGGGCTGATTGAAGATGTCCTCCGTCCGCCCGACCTCTACAGCCTCACCCTTGAACATCACGACGGTGCGGTCGGCGATTTCGGCCACCACCCCCATGTCGTGGGTGATGAAGAGTACCGACATGCCGTCTTCATCCTGGAGCGCCTTTATCAGAGCGAGCGTCTGCGCCTGGATTGTGACGTCGAGGGCCGTCGTCGGCTCGTCGGCGATGAGCAGTTTTGGCCGGCAGGCCAGGGCCATGGCGATCATCACGCGCTGCCGCATGCCGCCTGATAGCCGATGAGGATATTCCGCGAAGCGGGACCTCGCTTCTGGGATTCGCACCTTTTCGAGAAGCCTGATCGTCTCCGCGTGGGCTGCCGACTGAGACATGGCGCGATGGCGGGTCAACACTTCCGCGATTTGACTACCAATGGGAAGCACGGGGTTCAGGCTTGTCATTGGCTCCTGGAAGATCATGGCGATTTCATTGCCCCGAACGGCCTGCATCTTCGCTTCCGGCAGCGCCAGAAGCTCCGTCCCGCCGAGTTGGATGCTCCCTTCCACACGGCTGTTGGACGCTGCGAGCAGCCGCATGATCGAGAGAGCCGTGACGCTCTTTCCTGAACCGGACTCTCCCACGAGGGCAACGGTTTCCCGTGGCCCGACGTCGAACGAGACATCCTTGACGATCTTATGGAACCGGCCGTCTTGCATGCGGAAGGATGTGCTGAGGTTCTTCACAAACAGCACCGGCGATGCCGTCTCAGCTTTCGCGCTCATTTCAGTCGCTGGTCCTTCCCTCACCGATTGGTGGTCCTGCCGTAAGATTTCGGATGATAGTTGGCGATTACGATGCATTCCGCGGGTCCAACCTGTCGCGCAGCCAATCGCCGATGAAGATCAGAGACAGCGTGAGGGTAGTAATCATAAGACCCGGTATGGCCGCCAGCCACCAGGCCGTGGCGATGTAGTTTCTGCCATCCGCCAGCATTCTGCCCCAGGTCACCGTAGGGGGCTGCACGCCGAAACCGAGAAAGGACAATGATGCTTCGAGAATGATAAGGGCCGCAACGTTCAGCGTCGCGATTACGATGATGGGGCCAAGCACGTTCGGCAAAACGTGCCGCAGGAGCGTCACCACGGGGTGCTGCCCGATCGAGCGGCTAGCTTCAATGAATTCCCGCTCCTTCAGGCTGAGAACCTCTCCCCGCACCACGCGGGCGAAGGTCGTCCAATTGATGCAGCCGATAACGATGATCATCAGCAGCAGACTCTGCCCAAAGACTGCCAGGACCGTGAGGTACAGGAGCGTATTGGGGATCGCCAGCAGGATGTTGACCGCCCCCATCAGGATGGAATCGACCGGCCCTCGCCAGAACCCAGCAATCAGACCGACCGACACGCCGATGAACGACGCGAGGACAACGCCGAGGAACCCGACGCTGAGAGCTATGCGGCTGCCGTAGATCAGGCGCGACAACATATCTCGGCCTAAGTGATCGGTGCCGAGAATATGATCTGCACTGCCCTTGGCAACCCACATGGGCGGCACGAGGCGGGCCCGCAGGTTCGGAGTCGTCGGGTCATAAGGCGCGAGAAGGGGAGCGAGGACTGCCATAAGGACGAATATCGTCAGCATCGCCAGGCCGAATGCCGCCAGCGGACTGAGATGTAGTCTGCGGGCCGGTACAACGAGAGGCGGGCTCAAGCCCGGGAGCGTTTCGGTATCAGCCATGCTGGATTCTCGGATCGACGACGGAATACAGGATATCAACGATGAGATTCATGCTCATGACAATGACCGATGAGAGAATGACAATGGTTTGAACCACGGCCATGTCACGCGAGTTGATCGCCTGAATGGCCAACAGGCCGATCCCTGGCCATGCAAAGACCTGCTCCGTCACGACGGCACCTGCCATGAGCGCCGAGGCTTCGAGACCGATCACGGTAAGGTAGGACAGAGCGGCGTTACGGAGGGCATGTCGAACGATGATCGTACTCTGCGACAAGCCTTTCGCGCGTGCCGTACGGATGTAGTCCTGCTGCATGACTTCGAGCAGGGACGACCGCAGCATCCGCGTGAGCATCGCCGCGAGTCCCGAGCCGAGAGTCAGGCCCGGCAGGACGACCGATAGGGGCTTGTCGCTCCCCGACACGGGGAACCAACCGAGTGTCACGGCGAAGATCAGGATCAGCATGATCCCGAGCCAAAAGTTCGGCATCGCCTGCCCAAGAATGGAAAAGGACGAGGCGATGTGATCCGCCATCCGGTGCTGTTTCAGAGCCGCGACGATTCCAGCAGGAAGGGAAATGACGACGGCGAACAGCAACCCTGTCGCTGCGAGACTCGCCGTTGCGGGTAGCCGCTCCAAAACCACCTGCAGCGCAGGCTGACCGTTGTAGCGGAGTGAATTTCCGAAATCCCCGGTGAGGAGATCTGCCATGTACATCAGGTATTGTTGATACAATGGCTTATTCAGTCCCAGCGCCAGCCGAAGCGCCTCGATCTGCTCGGGTTGAGCATCCTCACCAAGCATCAGTAGAACTGGATCTCCGGACACGCGCAGCAACACGAAGACGATGAGGGTAACGCCCAGCAATATCGGGATCATCTGGAGTATGCGCCAAATGACGTAGTTGATCATGACCGATGCCTATCCTCTTCGTTCTGTTCCGAGCGCGCCCGGAGGCTCGTTCAATTGCTCGCCGGCTTGGCGTCGAACATCCAAAGCTGCTCATCTGGGCTCGGATCCCATGCCACGGCCCGGTTGATCCCGATGATGTTCTGCACCTGGAACAGGAAGAGGATCGAGCGTGAGTCGGTCAGACGGTGAAACGCTTCCGACAAGTACTCGTCACGCTTCTTCGGATCCACCGTGACGGCAGACTGGTTTACCAACTCGTCAAACCGCTTGTCGCACCAGCCGGTCTTCTTACTGAACTCATAGCCGCAGCGAGCGCGCTGAACGGCATGAAAGCCGTCCTGAAGCGAGTTGCTATGGCCGATAAGGGCAAGCCCCTCGATCTTGTTGGGCTCCCAGATCCGGCTCTGATAGGCGCTCCATTCGAGCGCTTCGATCTCGACCTTGATGCCGACGGCCTCAAGCATGACGGCAATGACTTCCATCATCTCCACATCGAGCGCATATCGCCCGCTGGGTCCCTGCAGCTTGATCGACAACTGCCCGGGTCCGTATCCCGCATCCGTCAACAGCTTCACGGCTCGATCGGGGTCGTAGAGATAAGTGTTGTGCAGATCCATTGGCACGGCACTCAGACCAGGAGCGACGGATCCCCGCACCGGGACCCCCAATCCGCTCATCGCTGTATCGATGAGCGCCTTCTCGTCAATGGCAAGATCGACGGCCTCACGCACGCGTGGATCCGCCAGTGGAGATCCTTCCTTCATGTTAGCGAACAGGGTCATGACACGGAAGCTTTGCCAAGGCTTTGTGACCGCTTTGCCTGAGCTGTTTACCCGCTCCACGTCCTGGCTGGGAATGTTGGTCGCAATATCAACGCCGCCGCTCAAGAGTTCGCCGACCCTCGTGGAATCCTCCGGGATTGTCCGGTGGATGAGCTTGTCCCACACAGGCCTCCCACGCCAGTGCTTGTCGAAAGCCTCCATGACGACCCGATCGTCGCGCTTCCATTCCACGAACTTGAATGGTCCGCTGCCGATTGGCCGGGTCGCAAATCCATTCCAGCCGACTTCGTCCACGTAGTGCTTTGGAACGATTCCCGATCCGATGCGGCTTAGCCGGTTCAGCAGAATGGGATCCGGACCCTTGGTATGAATGATCACCTCCCGATCGTTGACGATCTCCACTTCCTTGATCGTATTGTAGAACGAGTTCTGCATGACGTTTTTGTCGAGTGCAGGACGCTCGATCGAGAACTTCACGTCTTCAGCCTTCAGCTCCTTGCCGTTATGGAAGAGAACTCCCTCACGCAGCTTGAACCGCATCGCTGTGTCGGAGACCTGCTCCCAGCTTGTTGCAAGAGCTGGCTGGAGGTCTCCTTTCCCGTCGCGCATCACCAGGTAGTCGAAGATATTCACGAAGATCGCTTCGACGGCAGTCGTGCTGTGGTTGTGAATATCGAATCCGGGAACGTCGATCCCCTGCGCGACGACGAGGTCTCTCGCCTGCGCCGCACTCAGTCCTGCAGATGCCAGCATTATCGCCGCGACCTTAGGCATCATGCCTGCAAACAATCTACGTTTCATGTCCGTGCCCTCCTTCTCATTTGTTCCGTTCAACATCGCCCGAGTTGTCCGCGTCGCCGAAGTGTCGCAGAATGCTGGCCACATGCTTCGTAGTTAGGAACTGGTCCTCGACGGCGATGTTTTCATTGGGCGCGTGTGCCCGGCTGTTCGCGTGCCCAACACCGAGCGCGACGATCGGCATGTTCGGTACGTACTTGAATACGTAGCGGGGACCCGTCCCGGGGGAACTCGGCATGAGCACGATCGGGCGTCCATACACTTCCGCACCCGCGCGACTCACCAACTGAACGAAAGGATGGTCGACGGCCGTGCGATAGGGCCAAGCCCCGGCCTTCTTACTAATGATCTCCACGTCGCTGTAGCCGTTCTTCTCCAGCTGGCGAGTGATCTTCCCGGCGATGTCCTCCGGGTCCTGATTGCCCACGAGACGGCACTCGATCCGGGCGAATGCTTCCGAGGGAATGACCGTCTTGTGTCCGGGGCCCGTGTAACCACCGCTAATTCCCTGGATGTTGAACGACGGCGTGTAATAGAGAGCGCGGTTGACTGAAAGGTTGTCGTTACCGGACATAAGTTCCGTTAGGCCGAGCTTGCGTGCCTGTGCCTCTCCGTTGGCAGGGGTACTACGGCATAGTTCCTCGTCGGCTTGAGAGAGAGGAGGAACGCCATCGTAGAAGCCGTCGACCAGAATGGTTCCGTCGGAACCGCGGAGGCTTGAGAGCGCCCATATCAGACGCCAAATTGCGTTCGGATAGATATTTGCCTTTCCGGAGTGCGAGTCCGTGTTGGCGGTGCGAACGCGCATCTCGAACGAGTACATTCCTTTGTTGCCGAGGGCGACACTCGGGTTCCCGGCATCGTCGCGCCTCGCATTCTCCCAGATACACGCATCGGCAGCGAGCAGATCCTTGTACCGCTGCACAGTTCCGGGAAGGCTAGCGGATCCGGACTCTTCCTCTCCCTCGAATAGGAACTTCACCGTGACTGGCAGGCTGCCTCTCTCCTTGAGGATCGCCTCCACCGCGTGGATCCGCGACATCAGAGAACCCTTATTGTCGTCGGAGCCGCGTGCGAAAAGATAGCCATCACGAATTGTTGGCTCAAAAGGATCGCTGTTCCATGCCTCGTAGGGCTCCGGCGGCTGGACATCGTAATGGTTGTAAAACAGGATACTGCGGGAGCTGTCGCCCTTGATCTCGCCGTAAACGATCGGAAATCCAGAGCTTTCGAGAATTTGGGTCTGCGCTCCCAGGGACTGAAGACGCCTGACCAGCCAATCTGCGGCAGCCTTCATCGGCTCCATGTCTCCGCGCGCTGACACGGTCGGCATCCTCAGGAACTCAATGAGTTCGTCGAGGTACTTGCCCCTTGTCTCGGACCAGTCGAGATATTCGGTAGCCTGTGTGCCGTTCTCGGTTTCGACTCCCAACACACGCAAAGACTCTGACATAAGCTCTCCATTTGTCCTGTTAATTTCGGGCCAATCAGAGCAATCGCGAAGAGCACAGTTTTAATCTCGAGCCGGAACATTGTATCGGCCGCGAATACGATGCTGCGCTGCGATTTTCCACGCTGTCAGGATGAAACCGTGACAAATCCCTAGATTCTCCCGATCAATAACTCAGTGGAACCTAGAGCTGGCGGTTGGGTCAAACGTTTTGTGATAAGGTGAATTGATGCGAAAAGCGCAATAATGAGCGGAATATTGCGCAGGCCTATGATCACATGCCTGAGTCATGGCTGGCGCTGCCAAGTGTGGATGGCGTCCGCTTGGAAATGTGACTGTTGATGACGTTCGAGCCTGTCGGAAGGGTGTAGTCATGCCTCCGGCCTGTGAGCGCTGTTCTTCATGACCTCATGCTCTGACGTGTTATGATCGAAGTCGGTCCCTCTCCCATTCGCGCTTGGCTTTCTTGGTGGCTCAGGCATCGAGGCCTGCCGCGACTCTCCATTCGCCGGGATATCGAGACTGTGAGGTTGGATTGCGAGAGCTAGAGCTAGAGCCTGAGGCCTGGAAGCAGGTGGAATGGAGAGGTTGCGCAAGGCATAGAAATCTCCGACGAGCCTCTGTAGCCCCCCGATTATCGGAGGCTCTGCATTACTTGTTCCGTCCGGCACAGCGGGAGAGGCGCGTTCTCTGCTCGGTCGTTCCGCTTCATGTGCGAGCGGTTCTTGACAGAGGGCAATATCTGATGCCCGGTCAACTCTGCTCTAGCAACAGGCGTCGCAATATGTGCTTCGCTGCCTCAGGATCGCGGCGTGTTTGGACGATCTCATCCAGCAAGTAGCCGTCCTGATCGAACGCCTGCCGCAACCCGTGCTTCCCGCCAGAAATCATGACCACGACCTCGTCCATACGGTGGATGTCATGGTAACTCGGCGCTTGGCGCTGAGCGCAATCCGGACCGAATTTCAAGTCCCACCGACGGCAGTCTCGCTGCATCTTTGGCACTCAGCCAATTTTGCGAGGAGCGGAAAGAGCCGCTTGTCAGTCTGGAGTGCTTTTTGCCGCGCCGAGGGTCTTCCAGATGCCGTTTGCCGTTGCGACCGTGCGGGAGCCGACGGTGAGGGTGCCTTGCATGAAGACGATTGAGTGTGTACGTCGCACGACTTGGCATCTTGATTCTATGAACTCCCCAATCCGGACCGTTTCCACGAAGTGAACATCAAGTTGTACAGTCGCCTGTGGCCGGCGCCCGTTTTCGTGCCACGCCGTCATTCCGAGCGCCCTATCGGCGAGAGTCATCAACACGCCACCCTGCACGACGCCGCGCCGGTTGTGATGCTTCGGCTGGGTTACGAGTCCCAGTAGCCAGTGTTCGCCATCCCATCTCTGCCACAGAGGGCCGATTAGACCGATGAATCCCGTATCGGAATGTGGCTCCCAGCCGTTGCTCGCCGGATCGAATTCCACTGCAGCCGCTGATCTAGATTGAGGTGAAGGCTCCGTCATTGGGTGTTTGCTCCATCGGGCCAGGGGAGGTTCGACGCGCCGATCCAGGACTGAACAGCCTCATTCACAACACTGCGCAGGCTGAGGTAGTGGCTCTGGAAAGCACTTTGATCTTGCCACATCGCAAACGGCGGGAGACCGTCTTCGCGTAGCCTGACCCAATGCTATTGCGGCGCGAATGGGTTCCTGAACCCGCCCGCGCGCGCCGGCGCCTTGGGGGGATGGTGCGTGGCCAGATAATCAAGGATCAGGTCGCGGTCGGCGCCCTGGATGTCGGGCATGCCGTGCCGCTCCGTCATCCAGGTCATCGTCTCGTCCCACTTGTCCCGCGTCATACCCTGGTTCGACACCAGTCTGTAACCGTGGCACGCGGAGCATAGGCCGAAGGTCTCGTCCCGGCCCGGCCCTTCCGGAAGGTCCTCGATCCGCTCGTCCTTGGGCGCGAAGGCCTCCGCAGGTCTCTGCTGAGCCTGCGCGGTGGCGAAAGTGGCCGATGCCGCCAGGGCCAGCATCGGCAGCCAGTGGAATCGTCGGACAACCAATGACCTTCACCCCACCAGGACGGCCACGCGGTGCATGGTGTTGCCGCCATACCCTTGCGGGTTCCAGTTATGGGCGACAGGCGGCTGCATCCGGCCGTTCGAGTCCGTGGCCCGCGTCCAGATCTCATAATAGCCGTCCGACGGCAGTTGCAAGGTCGCCGTCCACCGGTTCCAATCGTAGCGGTTGCGGGGCGGGGCGAGCGTCGCCTGGGTCCAGGTCTGGCCGGCATCCATCGAGATGTCGACGCGGCTCACCGTGAGATCGCCGGCCCAGGCAGCGCCGCGCACCGCCACGTTCCGCGTTCCGGCCGGCAGCCTTGTGCCGTTCGCCGGAGCGGTGATGATGCTGCGCACGGGCATGGATTCGAGGATGCGGAAGTCCTTCTCGTCCGCCTTGCCGCCCGGCACCATGGGCGTGTTCGGCACGCGGTAGGAGGTGCCGGTCATGCCCTGGCCGTCATGCTCCCGGTCGCGGATCGTGATCCGTGTCAGCCACTTGTGCGACAGCGAGCCCGGCCAGCCGGGGATGACGAGGCGCAGCGGTCCGCCATGGATGTTGGGCAGGGGTTCGCCGTTCATGGCGTAGACGATCAGGCTGTGCGGCTCCACCGCCTTGGCGATGGGCATGCCGCGGGAGAGCGACTCCTTGGTCGTGTCACCCGACAGGTGCGGGTCGGCACCGTAATGGGCGGTGTACTTTGCCGTGTCCTTCAGCCCTGCGGCCTGGAGCACCTCAGCGAGCGGAATGCCGGTCCACTCGGCGCAGCCCGCGCCGCCGTTGGTCCACTGATTGCCTCTGGCCTGCGGCTGGAAGAAGGAGCGGCCGTTGCCGCCGCATTCGAGCACCATGCGGTAGGTTCTGGGTTGGAAGCGGGACCTTAACTCGGCCAGCGTCAGTTCAAACCGGTTGTTGACCTCGCCGTCGACCGTCAGCTTCCAGGCATCCGGGTTCGCCGCCGGTTCCGGGATCTGGCCGTTGTTGCGGATGAAGAACTTCGAGATCGGCGTGGTCTCGTCGTCGAGCAGGTGCTCGGGCGTCTCAGCCACCAAGGGACGCTCGCCTAAGACGACAAGCCCCTTCTCCTTGCCTGGGTAGTCGAAGGGGGGTGGGCCCTGTGGCTGGGGGGCGCCCGTGGGAGGCGTGGCAGTCTGGGCCTGTGCCGTCGACGTCAATCCCGGAGATGGGCCGGAGTCGAGTGGCAGCACCGCGCCGGCTGCGGCGCCGAGTCCGGCAAGACCGACATTGTTGAGGAAACTACGTCGGCTGACCGGAGCGATGGGGTCCTCTGCGCGCTGGCGCTTGGGCGTGGGTTCGGTGTCAGGTGTCATCACGTTCCTCCAGGGTGCTTCTTGTACGCCCCTCACTCCGGTCTGATGTTATGTACTCCATGCGAACGCCGTTCACGTGTGCACGGCGCCCCGTTTCCTGAATTTACCGATGGTGCCTTTCGTAGCTGAGCTCGGCAGCCATGGATAATGCGCCCTCTTCATCACGGGCCCAAAGCGCATAGGAGCCGTCGCTCTTTTCTGCGCCCTCAAGAAAGAAGGGATGTCCTGAAAAGAGCGGCTTGACGGCCCGGAAGTTGAAGCTGCGGATCGGGCAGCCGGGAAAACGCGTGTGGAATTGATCTAGCAACAGCGTGGCCGTTAGCTGCCCCTGCACGATAATGCCGAGATAGCCTTCCTCGCGCGTCGTATAGGGCTCGTCATAGTGGATGCGATGGCCGTTGAAGGTCACGGCCGAATATCGGAACAGCAAGACAGGGTCGGGGTCGATCCGATGTGACCAAGCCGGGTTCGCGGGTGCCGCCTTGGCGGGGGGAGGGCTCTCCCCGGGACCCGGATGGTCGCGATAGACGAGGGTCTGGAGCTCGGACAGCACCTCTCGATCATCCACTTGGTAGCGATTGTCTACCATGACGAAGATCAGCGCTCCCGTCTTCCCCTCCTTCTCGGAGATGTCGACGATCCGTGCAGTCTTGGTCACGACGTCACCAATGTGGATCTCTCCTGAGAAGGTGATGTCACTTGCCGCCCACATCCGTCTCGGCTGGACGACAGGAGGCAAAAACCCTTTGCGCTCCGGATGGCCGTCGGCTCCGATCTGCGACTGTGGAACGGTAGGACTAAAATAGGTCCAGTGGGCTGCAGGCGGAATGGGCTCGCCGGGACTTGGGGCCTCGGGCTTGTCCAGAAGAGCGCAAAGCCCAAGGATCGGCCAGCGCTCTGCCACCTGTGTCGTCGTCTCGGTGCGCCCGATCCACTCCCTGAAAATTCCAGTCTCGGTCATCAACTCTTTCCGTAGTAGCTCTTGCAACTACTATTGGACCCGTTTAAGTTCGCAGTCAACCGCAATGGCCGAGGAAGGGAGCGCAAAATGAGCTTCGTGGACGTGAAGACCGAAATCACCGGCAATATCTGGAAGATTGTCGCGCAGGTGGGGGATCAACTGAGCGAGAACGATCCCATCATCATCATGGAGTCCATGAAGATGGAGATCCCGATCATGGCCTCGGAGGATGGTCGCCTCTCAGAAATTCTCGTGGCTGAAGGCGACACAGTTGCGGAAGGGTCCGTCGTTGCGCGGATCGAGGTATGAGGTCCATGATGCAGAAGGTTCTTGTTGCCAACCGCGGCGAGATCGCGTTGCGGGTGTTTCGCTCGTGCAAGGAACTCGGCCTCTCGACAGTTGCCATTTACTCGGAGGCTGATGCTGGATCGCTTCACGTCGAAGCCGCGGATGAAGCACATCTCATCGGCCCTGCGCCAGCGCGCGAAAGCTATCTCAAGGTCGACGCCGTGCTCAATGCGGCGGCTCGCTCCGGCGCTGACGCCATCCACCCGGGCTACGGATTTTTGTCCGAGAACGCCGCCTTCGCCGAGCAGGTGATCGCTGCGGGCCTTACCTGGATAGGCCCGGCACCGGAAGTTATTCGCAGCATGGGCGACAAGCAGCGGGCGCGGGAGATCGCCGACCAGGCAGGGGTGCCGATTGTGCCCGGATCCCAAAGGTTTCAGCCAGAGGCTCTCGATGGTCTCAGCGAGGCCGCGCAGGCCGTTGGCTACCCGCTACTGGTCAAGGCCGCCGCGGGCGGTGGCGGCATTGGCATGCGTCGCGTTGATAGCGAGGACAAGCTCGCCGAAACGGTGACGGCAACGCAGTCCATGGCAGCCAAGGCCTTCGGCGACGGATCGGTGTTTCTGGAGCGCTTCGTTCCCAAGGCGCGCCATGTGGAAATCCAGGTATTTGGCTTCGGCGACGGCACCGCCGTCCATCTCTTCGAGCGTGATTGCTCACTGCAACGGCGATTCCAGAAGGTGATCGAGGAAAGCCCGGCGCCGGGCTTGCCGGATGCAGTGCGTCAGGAGATGGCCGAGGCTGCGCTACGCCTCGTTCGTGCGGTGCGATATGGTGGGGCGGGAACGGTCGAATTCATCGTCGATGCGGAAACCTTCGCGTTTTACTTCCTTGAGATGAACACGCGCATCCAGGTCGAGCATCCGGTGACCGAGATGGTCACTGGGCGCGATCTCGTCGCCATGCAGCTCACCTTTGCCCGCGGATCCCTCAAGGGACTCGACCAAAGTGAGGTCACTTGCCAAGGGCACGTTATTGAAGCTCGGCTTTATGCCGAGAATCCGGCCAAGATGTTCATGCCGTCCCCCGGCACGCTGGAAGCCTTCGCTGGGCCGTCGGACGTACCGTACGTGCGCATCGACAGCGGCTACCGGGGCGGCGATACTGTCACCCCCTACTACGATCCGATGCTCGCGAAGGTCATTGCCTGGGGCGCAGACCGGACAGAGGCTCGCCGGCGTCTGATCGACACCCTTTCGGCCTTTCGAATAGAGGGTCTGCGGACCAATCGCGACTTCCTAGTCGCCTGCCTTGGGGACGATCAATTCGCCAGGGGGGACGTTCATACCAGCTTCATCGATAGCCGACGCGCTCAACTGATCGCCGCGTAGTTCCAAAAGGAGGAAACCATGTCATCGGCTCCCATTCTAATCGACGCTGCCTGGGCTCCGGGCGGAAATCGCCGCCTTGTGCGGGGCGCTCTTCTCGCCGTGGCCGGAAGCCTGCTGATTGCGGTCTGCGCTCACATCAAAGTTCCCATGTGGCCTGTGCCTGTCACGATGCAAACCTTCGCCATCCTGCTCATCGGCTTCGTATGCGGATCGAGACTCGGCACAGCCACCGTGGCGCTCTACCTCGCTGAAGGAGCGATGGGTTTGCCGGTGTTCACCGGCGGCGGCGGCGTGGCCCACTTCGTCGGTCCAACCGGAGGCTACCTCGCCGGTTTCCTGCCCGCCGTGGCCCTGACGGGTTGGCTCGCGGAAACGAATTGGAGCCGCTCCATCCCGCTCACCCTTCTGGGGATGATCCTGGGTTCGGCAGTCATCACGCTCTTCGGCTTCGTCTGGCTGGCGGCTCTACTGGGAGCCGAAAAGGCTTTTCTCGCCGGCGTAGCGCCCTTCCTGGTAGGTGATGCAGTCAAGGCTGCCCTCGCTGCGGTGCTGCTTCCCATGGCTTGGAAAGGCATCTCGAAGATCACATGATATAACGGGGCGGGATTGTGGAGCCCGCTTCCTGTCTTTGCTCATTATAGCCTGTCGGGTAAAGGTGCTCGCAATGGAGGTTCCTAGTGGCCGGCAAACTTGCAGTTACCCATACATCAAATGAACTCTCAGGCGATTTGAGACGCCTTGGATTCACGGAGTACGAGGCGCGGGTCTATATCCAGCTTCTGCGCCAGTCGCCTGCGACCGCTTACGAGATTTCGAAGAGCACGGGCGTGCCCCGACCCAATACGTACCAAGCGCTGGAGGCTCTGGCCCAGCGTGCCGCAGTGCTGCCGGTCAGCGAGACGCCGGTGCGCTATGTGGCGGCCAAGCCAAGCGAGTTGTTCGATACCATCGCGCGACAGACGCAAACCCTCTGCAATGACCTTGCCGAGCGTCTGTCGGTCATCGCTCCCAGTAGCGACGACCAATATGTCTGGACTCTACGCGGTGATCTCGCAGTCCATGACAAGATCCGTGATCTGATCTCCGAAAGCCGCAAAGTGATCTGGATCAAGGCTGCCGACGATGTGCTGCGGCGGCACAAGGCCGCCCTCAAGGCTGCCGCCGAGCGTGGCGTCGAGACGCTGATCGTCCTGTTCGGGTTCGATGCAGACGAGTTTCGTTTCACCGATCGCTGCCGAGTTTATATCCATGAGGGAAGCGGCGTTCGCATGGGAAGCGCGGATAATCTCTTTACCGTTGCCGTTGACCATACCGAGATGCTGACCGCTGCCATGGACGGTGAGGTGACCGCAGCCCATTCGCGCAACCGGCCAATCGTAAACCTCGCGCAGTCTCTTATCCGCCACGACTACTACATGGCCGAGATTTTCGCGCGCTTTGGACCACAGATCGATGCAGAGTTCGGGCCGCATCTGAAGGCGCTGCGCATGGCCTGCTTCTCTCCTGAACAGGTCGTCTCGTTCAAGCAAAAGACCGGGCTCTGAACACATCGAGCCCGGTCCCGTTCATTCCTAGACTTTCCCTCTCGCGGCGAGCTGACGCTCGAGGTGGCCTACATTGGCGAGAGCCAAGGCCATAGGGGCGATCTCATCGAAGACCGGCACGCCGATCGCCCTGGCCTTGTCACGGTAGTGACGGCGACGCTCGTCCAATTCGACGGAGCCGTCGGTCCGGAGGGCCAGCGCGAAGTGGGCGACGCCGGGCCACTTTTCCTGCACCTGCGCGACGACAGAGAAAAGGTTGTCGATGGGATCGACCGTCCCGCGGCCGACGAAGGCTGCGAGGTTGAGGTGCATTGCGATCGCATCGGGCTCTGCATGCTCGTAGACGATGTCCAGGATTTCGCCGGCTACAAAGCCGTCCCGTTCTTGCAGCGTCCGCACCGGCGTGTCGATCGGATTGGCTACGCTGGTGCCGGGCGGCAGGCCCATGCCCTCCAGAAGGTCCCGCGCCCGGCCGGAATACGGCGAGACATCGAGCCCGACGGACGCGAAGGCGTCTGTGCCGAGGACGCTCGAACCGCCGCCATTTCCGAACAGGGTCACCGCCTTCGTGGGCTTCGACGGCCGAAGCTGCAGATGCTGGAGGGCGAGCAGCGTGTCGATGAAGGCGTCCACCGTTGGAACCAGCACGACCGGCGCCTGCTTCGTCAGGGCATCCCATGCCTTGTCATCACCTGCGAGCGCACCGGTATGAGACGCAGCTGCGATACGGCCTTGGCTGGATCGTCCACCTTTCAGGATGACCACCGGCTTCGTCGCAAGGGGCGAGCGCAGGAGTTCGAAGAAGGCCCGGCCGTCCTTTACGTCCTCGATGTAGAGGCCGATCGCCCGGGTCTGGGGATCCGAAAAGTAGTACTCGAGCAGTTCATGTGGCGTCACATCGGCGCTGTTGCCGATGGTAACAAGGCCGCTGAACCGCAAGCCACGCCACTGCCCCCGCTTGATGATATCGGTGCTCAGGCCGCCGGATTGGGCTACGACGCCCACATGTCCGACCTCTTTCGGTGCTCCAGACGGGAACGTCAGCCCACCGCGCGGCGAGTAGGTACCGAGGCAGTTGGGGCCAATCACACGAACGCCGGCCGCCCGGGCCTTCCGCAGCAGGTCCTTTTCCAGCTCCTTGCCTTCCTCCACCTCGCCGAAACCGGAGGAGATCACCTGAGCAATCCGGCAGCGTCCCTTGCCCTCGGCAATGGCGTCTGGAATGCGTTGCGCTCCGATTGCCACATAGGCGTAGTCGACGGGCTCGGGCGTACTAGCGAGGCTGGAATAGGCCTTGCAACCTTCGATCTCAGTCGCGGACGGATGGATCGGATAGATTGCGCCGCCATAGCCGAATTCCTTCAGCCGCCGGATGAACGTGTTGGCGATGGCAACATCCTTTGTCGAAGCCCCAAGAACTGCGATTGTCTTGGGCTCGAACAGAGGCCTGAACGCCTCGAGCGGCGGTATGTGGGGTGCGGCCTCTTCGCCGTCATCCGCATGCTTTTCCTCAGAGGTCAGAAGGAAGCGCGCATCCGCCGCCATCGCACCGTTGGTCGAGACAATCACCGGGTTGAGATCCGCCTCCGCGATTTCCTCTGCCAATGTCATCAGCAAGCCACTCTCGCCTCCGATGCGTACCATCAGGTCTACGAGGGAATCTTCGTCGACACCTGCTTCCCCGCGAGCTCCCTTGAGGAGTTCGTGGCCTTTCAGTTCGGCCAGCATTGAGCGTGCATCGTTGGCGGTGATTGGACAAATACGGAAGGCGACGTCCTTCAGAACCTCGACGAAGATGCCGCCGAGGCCCACCATGATCATCTGGCCGAACTGCGGGTCGCGAAAGCCGCCGACCACCACTTCGCGTCCGGCGGGGATCATTTCCTCGACAAGCCAGCCTTCGACCTGGGCAGACGCGATCTTCGGTTTGACCTGCATGGCCTCAACGGCGGCACCCACCGCCGCAGCGTCAGCTAGGTTTAGGGCGACGCCGCCCGCATCGGACTTGTGCAGGATGTCGCGCGAAACGACCTTCGCCACGAAGGGCGGCGTCAGCTTCTCGGCAATAGCCACCGCCTCTTTGGCGGTGGCGGCGACCGCTGACCGCGGACTGCGGATTCCGAACCGCGCAAGGAGCGTCTTGCCAGCGCTCTCGTCTAGGGCCGTGCGGCCTTCGGTGCGGGCCTTGGCGACGATGGCGGTGGCGCTGTTGATATCGTGATGATTCATGATCTGCCTCAGTAGCTCGTGGGCCAGGTGCGCATCAGATGTTGTCCAAGGCCCTTCGAGCGCCGGCGCTGCTGGATGTCGAGCATCCGGATGAGATAGTTGCGGGTTTCCTGCGGCTTGATGACGTCATGGGCGGAGAAGATTCGGGCCATATCCCAAATCTCCAGATCCTTCTGGATCTCCGCGAGAGCATCCTCGAAACCCTCCTGGCCCGGTGCAAGATTCTTGACGATGTTGGTCGCGAAGACGGGGTCCATGAAACTTACCTCGGCGGTGGGCCAAGCCACCATAGTGTCGTTCTGAACGCCGCCGCCCATGGCCACATAGGCACGGCCATAGGCCTTGCGGCAGATCACGGTGATCGATGGCACTGTTGTCAGGCTCGTGGCGTTCATGAAATTCATGATGTGCCCAGGAGCGCCGCGTCGCTCAGCATCGAGGCCTACGACGAAGCCGGGGGTGTCCATCAAGCGTATGATGGGAATGTTGAAGCTGTCGCAGAGCACGGTGAGATCGATGATCTTGCGGCAGGCCTCCGCGGAGAGCGCGCCGCCGCCCACTTGCGGATTGTTGGCGATCACGCCAACCGTCTTGCCGTCGAGGCGCGCCAAGCCCACCGTTGCAGGCTTGCCGAAACGCGGCTTGATTTCGAGGAAGCTGTCACGGTCGAAGATGATCTTGATGATCTTCTTCATGTCGTAGACCTGCGTGCGCTTCTCAGGGAGTATGTCGAGGATCTGCTCCTGGCCTTCGCCTGATCCTTCCGCAACGGGCGCGACGGGCGGCAGTTCACCGTTATGGGAGGGCATATAGGACAGGAAGTGCCGGATGGCCACCATCGCCTCCTCGTCTGTATCGACGAAGTGGTCGATGAGGCCGGTCTGATCGGCATGGAGCCGCCACCCGCCGAGCTCCTCCAAGTCGACCTTCTCGCCGATCGCCATCGAGACGAGGCGCGGGCTCGACACCGACATGATCGAGCCCTTCTTCATTACAGCATAATCCGCGCAGCAGCACAGCCAGGCCGACGATCCGAAGGAGGTGTCGAGCGCGGCGGCCACCCAGGGGGTGTCGCGCATGCGCCGGAACTGGGTCGGGTCGTTGCCGAGCAGCGATCCCATTCCTTTCGAACCCATGGCATCGGGAAGGCGGGCGCCCGTCGACTCGCCGATATGCACGAAGGGCATCCCCTTCTCGGTGCATACTTTGCGGATATAGCCCATCTTCTTGGAGTTGGTCGCGCTGGTGGAGGCGCCTTTTGTCGTGAAGTCGTTGACGACGACGCCGATATCGCGCCCGTCGACTTTGCCAAATCCGGTGATTTTGCCGTCACGTGGCGTGGACGGGATGTCCGACTCGAAAACGCCGGACGCTCCGAGAAGCCCCACCTCCATGAAGCTGCCCTTGTCTACGAGCACACTGAGGCGTTCTTCGGCATTGAGTTGTCCCCGATCCCTACGCTTGGCGAGCTTGTCCTCGCCTCCCATGCGCCGGGCCGCTCCTCTGCGGCGGTCGAGTTCGGCGAGCATCGTATCGTGTGCCATTGATGTTTCTCCGATTCCTATGTGTGAAAGGTGCGCTTTTCGATGGTGAAGCGGTCCACCGCCGCTCGGTCGAGGCGAGGCCAGTACCCTTCCGGCAAGTGGATGGAGCCGTTGGAGAAGGGCAGGGGGTTCTCGAACAACCTGTCATGAGGCTTCAGGAAGCCGTTGAATTCGCCAGCATTGTCGACGGTATGCGTGGCGACGCAGGCTTCGAGCCAGCCCTGCACCTCACTGCCTAGGCCATCACCGAGGACCGGCTGCATGCCTCGGGCCCGCACTGCGTCCAGGCCTTCCCGCAGCCGATCAAGACCCCCGAAGCGTTTGAGCTTCAGCTTGCAAAAGCCGACATTCCCGATCGTAGCCGCACGTTCGATGTCGGCGAGCGTGCAGATCGGCTCATCAAGCATCAGCGGCACGCGCGAGGCGGCTGCAACCGCTGCATTGGCGTCCCAGTCGTCCGCGTCGCAGGGCTGCTCGAATAGCTCGATGGCGTCCGGGGACAGCCTCGATGCGAAGGCAACGCCCTGGTCCCGGGTATAGGCGCGGTTCGCATCGAGGCGCAGGGTTGCTCGGCCCCGTGAAGCGTCCTGGATGGCGGCGATCCGGCTCAGATCCGCGTCAACGTCCTTGCCAACCTTGACCTTTAAGGTTGTGAACCCCTTCGCCAGGAGATCTTCCACCTCCTGGCCGACATCGCCCGGCGATAGGGCGTTCACCGGCACGAGGAGGGGCAAGGTCACAGGTTGGGTGACCAGCAGGTTGACATTGCGCTCCATCACCTCAATGGCGCTGACGAGCGCCGTCGTGGCGGCCTTGCTCTCAGGGAACCGGGCGAGCAAGCGGTCCTTCGCGGCTCCGCTGGGGAGCCCGAGGATCTCCTCAATGCGCTCGCACGCGAAGCGCCAGCCGCCCTCCCGGGTCTCGCTGCTCGAGCCTGGCGAGATATGCGCATCGGCGAAGCCGGAGCGGCCGTCGCTGTCCTCAATCTCAACGAGATAAGGCTCGAACTCTTCGAACGTCCGGTAGGAGAGACGGTAGGGCCTGACCAGGGGCATCTTGAGATGCCGGAGGGTCACACGGCTGACGACAGGCATGAATCGACCTCTTGCGCAGCTTCGAAACAGGGTTCTTGTCGGCTCGGGCATTTAGTGGTTGTTATTGCTACTACGTCATTCTAGTATTTGCAATATGGGCGGGCGTACCGCTCCGGCGAACCGTGAAACACTGGTGAAGGCACTGGATGCGCAATGGATTTTCGATTGTTCTATGCGCGTGTTGACCGCTACGTTTGGCAGAGTGTTAGCCTCCGCCTTCGGGCAGACGGTCGCCTGGATGACGGGTGCGGCATTAGCGATGAGGGCGCTGAAGCATTCTGGCATCGGTCAATCGCCCCCATCGGTAGGCTATTGATTAGGATTGGCTCTCGCCAGTACAGCCATCGGTCCGATCGTCCCCTTAGCCATCGCGGACGACATCGCGGGGGCCGGTTCCGTCATTTCACTTGCCGCCTTGGCCAATCTCCTAATCGCGCGTCTCTTGTTGCCGCTTTATCGGCGCGCGAGCGAGTTGGATGCCGCCAACTGCTACTTTGCCACCGGGGCCGCCGGAATCGTCGAAATAGCCGGGACGAGCGCGCCGCCTTCCTTCAGGACCACCGTCGCGCACCGACGGTCCAACTGAACCGACTTGATGAGTGATGCTCTTTCCAGGAGATGACTGTGATCGAATTGATACGCCGGAGCGCCCTTTATATGCCTGGGTCGAACGCCCGCGCGCTCGAGAAAGCCCGTGAGATCTCGGCGGACGCCCTGATCTTCGATCTTGAGGATGCCGTTGCGCCGGATGCGAAGGTGCGGGCTCGCAGTCAAGTCTGCGAGGCTGTTAAGGCCCGGAACTACCCCGGCCATGAGACCGTCATCCGCATCAACGCGCTCTCCACGTCCTGGGGCGCCGATGATCTTGCGGCAGCCTGCGCGGTTTGTCCTGATGCAATCCTGATTCCCAAGGTGGAGACCCCGGACGACATCGTGGCTGTGGCGCGACTGATGGACGGGCAGGCTGCGCCGAAGACCATCCGGATCTGGGCCATGATGGAGACCCCCCGAGCAATGCTGAATGCGCTTGCCATCGCCGATACCACACGCGGCGAGGGCAATCGTCTTGCGGTGTTCGTGATGGGCACCAACGATCTCGCCAAGGATACTCGCGTCAGGCTAGGTAAGGACCGTTCTGCGATCCTGCCTTGGCTCATGAACTGCATTGCCGCCGCACGGGCCAGCGGGCTGGCAATCCTCGACGGCGTATACAATGATCTTGAGGACGACGAAGGTTTCCGCCGCGAATGCGAAATCGGGCGGGATCTCGGCATGGACGGAAAGACCTTGATTCATCCGAAGCAGGTAGACACCTGCAACAGGATCTTCTCGCCCACCGAAGCGGAAGTGGCATGGGCTGAATCGGTCAAAGCTGCCTTCGATGATCCGGCTCACGCGAATGTCGGTGTCGTCAAGGTCAACGGCCAGATGGTCGAGCGACTGCATCTCGACATTGCGCGCCGCATACTCACGGTCAGTGCTCTGAACAAGGAAACGCCGTCCGCCCAGGAGCTTCAAAATGGATGATCGTGAACTGTCGGGCCGGGTTGCCATCGTCACTGGCGCCGCAAAGAACATCGGCCGCGCCGTCGCCCTTGCGCTGGCGGAGGGCGGCGCGTCCGTTTTGATCGGCGCTAAGAGCTCACGGACCGAGGCAGAGGAAACGGCCACCATCATTCGATCCAGTGGCGGAAGTGCCGCCGTGCACTTGGCCGATATCACGGATCCCGAAGGCGCTAAGGGCTTGGTGGCAGCCTGCATCGAGCATTTTGGATCACTCGACGTTCTCGTAAACAACGCAGCTCTGCGCTCCGACAGTCCAATTTCTGAGATCGGCTACGATGAGTGGCGGCGGGTGGTGTCGAGCATACTTGACGCGTCGTTCCTGTGCTCGCAGGCGGCCCTTCCTTATCTGCGTCAAAGCGATGCGGCCTCCATCATCATGATGGGCGGAGTCGCGGCCCATGCTGGGGTGAGCCATCGTGCCCATGTCGCTGCCGCCAAAGCGGGTGTTACCGGTCTGACCCGAGCGCTAGCTGCCGAACTCGCCGCTTCTGGAATAACAGTCAATTGCATCTCACCAGGCTACATCGAGACTGCCCGCACGGGCGGCGTACCTGAGCACTTCCGCACGCGGCCGGTGCCCCTTGGCCGTCCAGGCAGGGCCGACGAGGTCGCTCGGACGGCCCGCTTTCTTGCCGGTCCCTCGGCTCGCTTCATGACCGGCCAGATCCTGCATGTGAACGGCGGTTGGCACATGGGAGGCTGACGGGATTCTCAAGAAGGCTCAGCTCAAGGAGATCACGCAGCCAACGGACCATGGAAATAAATGGTTGCATCAATCGCAACTACTCTTCATGATCCGGAGTACAAGATAGGTGAAGGGTATACTCAAGTTTCAGCAAAGCGGGCCGGTGCGGCGAGGATATGCACCGTGAAACAGGGCTATTCGCTCACGCGTCAGGGAGCCCCAACAGCAACGAGCCGGCAGCCAAGCAGGCCTCCAGCAAAAAGGCTCAATGGAGGAAACCAACATGTTGCTTCGTTTTATTTCTACGGCGGCTCTCACCGTTGCCCTCATCGCGAATTCGGCAGCAGCGAGAGCGGAATATCCTGAGCGTCCCATTAGCTACATTCTGCACGTCTCTCCCGGTGGGGCGACAGATATCATGGCGCGCAAACTCGCCACGGTGCTGGAGAAGACCCTGGGGGTTCCGCTGCCGGTCGAGAACAAGGCCGGTGGACGCGGTGCAGCACAGCTGGCCGATCTGAAGAAGGCCAAGCCAGACGGGTACACGATTGGAGCAGTGACGAGCACGCATATCGGAGCCTTCAATCAGACTCTCAAGCAATACGATGTCGATAGCTTCGACTGGATCGCACGGCTGGTGAACGAACCTTACCTCGTCGTCGTCCGGAATGACAGTAAGCTGAAGACGATGAAGGATCTCGTCGACGCTGCCAATGCCAAGCCAGGCAGCGTAGTGATGGCAGGATTCGTGCGCGGCTCTGGCGGCCACTTCGCCTGGGAAATCATGGCAAAGGCCGCCAATCTCGAATCCAACAAAGTGCGTTGGGTGCCATTCGACAGTGTGGGTGACGCTGTGACCTCTGTGCTTGGGGGCCATGCGGAAGTGGCGATTGCCTACGTTGACCTCGTCAAGAACCATGTGGCAGCCGGCAACATGCGCGTGATTGGAGTCATGGCCGACGAGCGTGTGCCCCAACTTCCCGATGCTCCCACCCTAGCCGAACAAGGCTACAAGGCGGATACGTCTTGGCAGCAGATGCGCGGCGTCATTGGACCGAAGGGCATGCCCGACTCGGTCAAGGCGAAGCTCGCGGACGCTATCAAGCAGGCGCTCGAGACGCCTGACATGAAGGCTTACATCAACGAGTCCTCGCTCGTTCCCGCTTTCCTCGGCCCGAAGGAGTTCGCCGAATATGCCAAGCAGCAGGATGTATTGACCAAGCAGTGGATGCAGTCGCTCTCTCTGGAGCGATGAAACCAATGGTGAGAGACAAGGCCATACCCATGAATTTGGCTGATCACGTCATGCACGAGGATTCGCTGCCACCCGCCAAGGAAATCACCATTAGATCCGAGCTCGGCGACATAGTCGCCGGACTTGGACTTGCAGGCATTGCAGCCTGGTTCATGGTCGAGGCGATAAGATTGCCGGACTATTCGGGCACTGCCATCGGCGCGGCCGACTTCCCCAAGGGGCTGGCCTTTCTTCTGCTCCTCGGCGCACTGGGCCTTGTCGGTGGAGCAGTCTTGCGCTTGGCGACAGGTCATGCCGGCGAGTCCTCCACGATTCGTCGGCCTCTTCACGTCCTGATCGGTGCACTTCTGCTCATCGCCTTCCCGCTGATGATGTCCTACGCGGGCTACTACATCGCGATGGGGATTTTCCTCACGGCGTTTCTCTATCTTGCGGACATCAATCGCCCGCTTCTTGTCGGTGGTTGCGTGGCCGGCTTTCTCCTATTCACCAAGATCATTTTCGAGATGATCCTGCAAACCCCGCTCCCATGAGAGGTCATTGATGCTCGAAGGATTCACAGCTGGGCTGGCGGCGTTCTCCTCGTGGCAGGTCATCGCCGGTCTCTTCGCTGGCGTTGTCGTCGGCTATCTCGTCGGTGCGCTGCCCGGCCTCTCGGCGGGCGTGGGCATGGCCCTGCTCATTCCGTTTACGTTCGGCCTCGACCCCGTGGTGTCGGTGGTCATGTTGATCGCTGTCTACATGGCCTCCGAATATTCGGGCGCCATCCCGGCCATTCTCGTCAACACCCCGGGCGAGCCGTCTGCGGCGATCACCGCCCTCGACGGGTATCCGATGCGCAAGCGAGGCGAGGCCGGCCACGCGCTCACTCTGTCTATCCTGGGGTCTGCCTTTGGCTCCGTCCTCAGCACGATCCTTCTCATCTTCTCCGTCAGCTGGATGACCAAGTTCGCGCTTGCGTTTGGGCCCGCAGAGTACTTTGCGCTCGCGGTCCTTGGGCTGAGCCTTATCTCCACCCTGTCGGGGAGCTCCATCATCCGCGGTTTCGTCGCACTCCTGTTCGGTCTGCTTCTGACCACAATCGGAACGGATCCCGTCGATGGTTTGCCACGCTTCGTTTTCGACGACGGCTTCCTCAGCGGTGTCCCGTTCGTGTCGGCTCTGATCGGTCTGTTTGCCTTGTCCGAGGTGCTGCGCATGCTGGAGACGACCGATGAGCCCACCACGCCGATGCGTGACATCCCGGGTGTTAACGGCCAGCTCGGATTGATGAAGCCGCACATGGGCAACATGGTCCGCAGTACGTTCATCGGCTACATTGTCGGTGTCATTCCCGGGGCCGGCGCCACCATTGCTTCCATCGTCGCGTACACGGTGCAGAAACGGCTCTCCAAAGACCCGGACAGCTTTGGCAGCGGCAATCCCGAGGGCGTTGTGGCTGCTGAGACGTCGAACAACGCCTGCATGCCGGGCGCGTTGGCGCCCATGCTGGCGCTTGGCATTCCGGGCAAGGCCAGCACCGCCGTTCTCATCGGCGCGTTGGCGATCCACGGCGTCGCTCCCGGACCTCTAATCTTCACCCAGCACCCCGAGATCCCTTACTCCATCTATATCTCACTTCTGGTTGGCATGCCATTCATGGTCCTGCTCGGCCTCTATGGCACCCGGCTGTGGGTCCGCCTAACGCAGATTCCACGCGGTGTGATCGCAGCGATCGTCTGCGCCGTCTGTCTCCTTGGCACCTTCTCGGAGTCCAAGGATATCTTCTCGATCTGGGTTGCCGTCGGTTTTGGCATCATCGGCTACGGCCTCTCCAAGGTGCATATCGAGCCGGCGCCCATCATTCTCGCCCTCGTTCTCGGCTATATGATGGAATCCAATTTTCGACGGGCCCTCGTGATGTCGGGCGACGAGATGACCGTCTTCGTCTCCCATCCGATCTCGGCCATCTGCTTGGCCATTTCACTGATCGTATTCGTATTGCCGCTGATCCAGACCGTGCGTAGACGCCGAAGGACCGCGGTGAAGGCAGCGGCCTACCCTGGTAAGGCCGCCTAGCGGATGAACGCTCAACAAAGGCGGAGGGCCGCAGGCTGTCGCCCCGCCATGAAGGTGCCCGTTGCTCAACGACCATGAGATTGAGACCATGCTGCAAGCCAACAATTTTCTTTTCACCAGCGAATCCGTCTCGGAGGGACATCCGGACAAGGTATGCGACCAGATTTCCGATGCGATCCTGGATGCCTACCTCCGGGTGGATCCAGACTCGCGGGTAGGACTTGAGACACTCTGCACGAGGAACACCATCGTTCTTGCCGGCGAAGTTCGCAGCACCGCGCAGCTGGACTCAGAGGCACTCAAGGAGATCGCACGGCGGACGGTGCGGGGCATCGGCTACGACTTTCCGGGTTTCGACTGGCGAAACATCGACATCTCTGTCCTCGTACACAACCAGTCGCCGGATATTGCCAGGGGAGTGGACGCGGGTAACCGCCGCAGCGAGGGCGCGGGTGACCAGGGCATGATGTTCGGCTATGCCTGCAACGAGACAAGGGAGTTAATGCCGGCTCCAATCGTCCTCGCGCACCAGATCCTGCGGAATCTGGCGGCCGCTCGCAAGTCTGGTCGCATCGCCGGCCTCCTGCCCGATGCGAAATCACAGGTCACCGTCCGCTATGAGCTTGGTAAGCCGATCGGCGTGGATACGGTCGTGGTATCAACCCATCATCGTGCGGACTTGTCTCAGGACGACGTGCGGGAGCTTGTCCTACCTGTTCTGAACGACACGCTCCGTCAACAATGGGCTTCAGGGGCAGAGCGCGTTCTGGTCAATCCGACTGGTCGCTTCGTCGTCGGCGGTCCCGAGAGCGATACGGGCCTGACCGGCCGCAAGATCATCGTAGACACCTATGGCGGCGCGGCTCTGCATGGCGGCGGCGCATTCTCCGGCAAGGATCCGACCAAAGTCGACCGCTCCGGCGCCTATGCGGCGCGCCATTTGGCCAAGAACGTGGTCGCGGCCGGGCTCGCGGAAAGGTGCCTCATTCAACTCGCCTATGCAATTGGCGTTCCCGAGCCAGTCTCGATCTACGTTCAGGCCGAGGGTGGCGATCATGTCCCGACCGAGCGGATCAGCAAGGCGATCCGGGAGAATGTGGATCTCACGCCACGGGGTATCATCGATCGCTTGGAACTTGCCCGGCCTATCTATCTACCTACCGCCACCTATGGTCATTTCGGGCGGGCAGGGGACGAGAATGGATCATTTACGTGGGAAAGGCTGGATCTCGTCGATCTTCTCCGGCGCGCGATCTAACAATCCATCTCCGCATATATCCCGAACGGTTTGGAGCAATAATGTCGAAAGCCGCCACAACCATCCAAGAATCAACAGAGGGAGTCGTGGGTACGATGCGCAGCCTCGGTCCCGGCATCGCCCTTTCGGCTGGGGTGGCGGCGGGCTCGTATTTTGCCGAACCTGTCCTCGCGAAAGCCCTCAAGGAGGCGACAGGCTGGTCGTACACGCTACCGGCCATTGTAATCGCCCTCATCATCGGGATCGCCCTCAATGGTCTGGCATCGCGGCCTGCACTCCAACCAGGCATCACTTGGTGCGTCAAGAAGCTCTTGCGCATCGCCATCGGTTTACTTGGGGTGCGCATAGCGCTCAGTGATATTATCGAGCTCGGCCTCTCATCCGCCCTGCTGATGATTGCCGCCATGTCAGTGACGATTGCTGCTGGCGTCTACTTGGCGCGGTGGTTCAAGGTAGGCGACGGCTATGGGGCGCTCGCCGGCGCCGCCACGGCCGTCTGCGGTGCGTCGGCTACGCTCGCGACGGCGACGGTAGTGCCGTCCTACTCGCAGAAGGGAGCGGATGTGGCGTTCACGGTCGTGGCCGCCAACGCCGTCTCGACCCTCGTCATGATCCTCTACCCGCCGCTGTGCGTTCTGCTCGGCCTAGACTCACAGACGACAGGTTTCATGCTCGGAGCCACGATTCATGATATGGCCCAGGTAGTCGGAGCCGGCTATGCGGTGTCTGAGCCCGTCGGCAACACGGCGGTGATCGTCAAGCTCTTCCGCGTGTTCCTGCTCCTTCCAGCCGTGCTGGCGATCGGCTGGTGGTTCACCCGCAGCGGCACTGAGCACGCCGCGGCTAAGGTGCCAGTGCCGGTCTTCGCACTCGCTTTCCTCGGCTTTAGTCTCGTCAACAGCATGATGCCGCTCGCCCCGGATCTCCTGCCTGTCTATGCTCCAATCAAGGCCGCCCTCATCCAGCTTTCCAGCTGGGGCCTGCTGATTGCTATTGCGGCATTGGGGCTTGGCACCTCGCTGACGTCTCTCCTGCGCATTGGCTGGCGTCACATCGCGGTCTTCACGGGAACGACTTTGGTCATCCTGATCACAGTGACTGTAGGGTTGCTCGTTCTCTAACCGGGTCTACTCTTCGCGTCGATGTACTGTCCATGCTCCCGCGCGCTCTCAGTGCCGTTTCGGCTGAAGCGGCAGATTCTCTTCGGATCCTGTCACGGTCGACTCCGGCTTTTGTATCAAGATTGTGCTGCCAGGATCGCGCAAACCGGATCCATGCAGCAAAACAGGACAGCGTTGGCAATGCACCGTCCTTCGGGTAGACGTTCTCTCCAGAGAGCGAAGAGAGAAAGAGTCTTGGCAAGTGAACTCGAGTATCACGACCGTTATCGGAAAGTTTGCTGACGTACTGCAGCTTTGGGTGCGAGGCTTCTCGCCCGACGAGTTCGGGTACCGGCGCTTTATGGTTGCGATAGCCCTTGGAGCGCTCGGAGGATGGCTGTTCGCTTCATTGAGGCTACCCCTTCCATGGATGCTGGGTTCCATGACAGCATGCACGGTTGCGGCCATCTTGCGAGTGCCGATCGGGGCTCCAGCGGTTGTTCGCCCTCCGATGACCATGGTGATCGGGGTCATGCTGGGAACAGGCTTCACCTCGCAGACCCTCGGAAGCATCGCCACGTGGGGTTCTACCATAATCGGTCTTGCGGGGTTCATTATCGTTAGTGGCGCTGCCTGCGTGACTTACTTCAGGCGCATTGCAGGGTTCGATGTCCCAACTGCGTTCTTCGCGGGAATGCCAGGTGGCCTCGTTGAGATGGTGATCCTGGGTGAGCACAAGGGTGGGGATGCGGGTAAAATCGCTCTTGTCCATTCGGCCCGTGTGCTTCTCGTGGTTCTCACACTGCCGTTCCTGATGCAACTCATGAGCGGCGTTTCGCTAGGGGCGCGCCCTCAGGTCGGCCTTTCTGTAGTCGATGCGCCATGGACCAGTCACGCATGGCTCCTGTTGAGTGTCGCGGCAGGCGCAATCATCGGTCATATTCTGCGTTTGCCGGCTCGGCTTCTCCTCGGCCCTATGATGGTGAGCGCTGCGGTCCACACACTCGGGTGGACGCACTTCGTGCCCTCCTATGAAATTGTCAACGTGGCTCAAGTCGTTCTCGGAACCACCATTGGCTGCCGTTTCGCCGGAACGTCGCCAAGCGAGATTGTACGTATACTCGTCCTTTCGCTGGGATCGACGTTCATTCTGCTGTTGATCACATTCCTGTTCGCCACTGGGATCAGCCACAGTTCGGCTTACAGTTTTGTTCCTCTTGCCCTCGCCTATTCGCCTGGGGGGCTGGCGGAGATGAGCCTCGTGGCCTTATCGCTGGGAATTGATGTAGCCTTCGTTGCCACTCATCACATCATTCGGGTTGTCTTCGTCATGATTGGCGCCGGACCGGCGTTCACCATTCTTGAGCGTCGTTAGAGTAGGGGAGCCGGCTGTCGTAGTTCCAGCGATCATGAGCCTCTTTCGAGGGAGAGTTGAGTTAGAGATCGTTCATGGGCTTCCAGCGCTTGATGTGGTCCTCGACACCCTTCACGCCGGATATGTTCTTGGCAGCAATCCGAATGGCGTTACGCTCTTCATCTGTCCTTACGAGACCAAAAAGGTGAACAATACCGTCTTTGACGGCCACGTTTACCATTGCGAGGCGGGCCCATGGCTGCGCCTTCAGCTCCTTAATGAGCTGCTCACGAATGGTGCTGTCTCCGGTATCGACCGTTTCATGGACATCAGCGGTCGCCAGTGCCTGAATAAGGTTGCTTCGGGTCACGATTCCGATCAACTTGCCTTCACTCAGAACTGGAACGCGCTTGATCCGATGACGCTCGAGGAGCATCGCGATTTCGGCAACCGGCGTCGCCTCGTCCACAGCAATGACCTTGGGCGTCATGACATCCCGCGCGGTGCGTCCGTGGATCTTGGCGTAGTCGCGCGCCAACGCGGTTTCGTCTGAGAAAAGCGCGAGCCACCAGGATCTGCGCTGCTCACCGATGGCTTCGACATGCCTGATAAGATCTCCTTCGCTGACGATCCCTATGACGCGCTCTTCATCGTCGACGACGGGGAGACCACTAATACGATGTTTATAAAGCAGTTTCGCAACGTCTTGGACGAGGGTTTCCGGCGACACGCTGATGACGTCAGTAGTCATCACATCGGCGGCGACTAACATGACATTCTCCCGTCCCAGATCGCAAGTCGCTGGAACAACGCCCACTCTGAGCGTCTGGTCACCTCCTGCTGCGATGAAAGAGGCGATCTCAATATAAGTATTTGCTTTGCCATTCAGTGACAAGCTACCAAGGCTGGTCTTAAGGGCTAACCACGACCTCTCCTGATGAGCGCGTTCATCTGTTCGAGTGGCGCACTCAAGTTTATAAAACCTCTTGCTGGTTAAGAGTCATGCGCTCATGCCTATCGACCGGCAAGAGCAGGATCATTGATTATATGTGATGCAGTTGAAGCTCGTAACGGAGCGCGCGCTCCTGGACCGTTTTCATATTACCACGCGTGATCGTTGCGCAGCTTTGGATAGCGTATTTTGATGGTCTTCTGCATCTCAATAACATCGGTGTACAGAAGCCGTACAAAACGAAGTGCGTTGAGAATAATCATGTTTGATTGGCGACTTTGGAAAGGAAGAGACGTTTTTGCGGCTTACGAGATGGGCTATAGTGTTCCGCTGCAGCGCAAAATGCCGATGTTTGCATATCTGGTATTCGAATAGATCATGACTTCGGCGTAGATCGCTGGAAATTAACTGCCCCGTCACGAACCCATCGGTTCCGCTTGCGATTACCGCTCGTGCAGCCTAGTCGTAAACCGCCCGAGAGTACATTGCGGAGCTGGTCGAGGTCCACGCCGGAGACCTAGCCAAGAGCAAGCGCTTCGCATATGGCCTGGATGTTGATGGCGCAAACGAGCTGGCCGCAGAGCTTGACCGTCTGCCCGGCCCGGTCTCACCCACGTGGGTAATCGTCGTGCCCATGGCACGGAAATACGGTTCGACGCGCTCGAAGGCATCCCTGTCTCCCCCGGACCATGATCGATAGAGCGGCATTCTTGGCGCCGAAGGGGGCTACCTATACTGAGATGTATGGTCCTAATCTTTGTTATTCTTCATGTGCCTTGATGAATTATGATGGATGCTGATGGACGAAATGTGGACCATCTCCATGGCGTTTGAGCGCCCTGCGCAGGAGCCGTTTGGCGGCAGTCACATTGCGCCGTTCGCTGAACCAGAACTCGACCGTGTCGCCATGGCCGTCGATGGCGCGGTACAAGTACATCCAGCGACCGCGAACTTTGACATACGTCTCATCAACATGCCACGTCCGGCTGACGGCTCGCTTGCGTGGGTTAAACTGCTCCAGCAGAAGCGGAGCGTAGTGGACGGTCCAGCGCTGAATGGTGGCGTGATCCACCGCCACGCCCCGCTCGGCCATCATCTCTTCCAGGTTCCTCAGGCTCAGGCCGTAAGCGAGGTACCACCGGACGCACAGCAGGATCACCGAGCGATCGACGTGACGGCCTTTGAAAATCTGCACCTCTGGAGCATGCCCGAGGCGTATACCGAACTCAGTTACGGAAGGGTTTGCGGCAGGTCCGTTTTTGCTGCCTCGTCGGCTCACCCAAGGCCGCAAACTGGTGCGAATACGTGTCACGTTCGAACAGGTCGGCCGCCCACTGCTGCCTGCGTAACCGCCGCCGCACTCCGCTCGGTCTGAGATTCGGTACGCCGCGTACTGCTGGGTCGAGCCACAGTTCGATCTTACGACGTCACAATCGATGGACGCGGACAACCCGTGAGAGGCCATCGTCGTTAGCTGACCCCGATACCCGGATCCGTCGCAAATTTGTTGTTTCAGAGTTTCAGCCAACCCATTCTGGGCTCAGCGATGGGGAGTGCCGTGTTCAAGGGCAGGCATTTTGGTCGACCTGTGATCCTGCTCTGCGTCTGACGGGACCTGGTCTATGATCTCAGCCTCCGGACTTTAGGAGATCGGACCTCCATGCGCCAACTCCTCGCAAACTCGGTTCTTCCCGGTATAAACTGGCGGCCCCGGGGTTGTTCGCTTGTTGATCAGGGCTCGCTTCCCTATTGTGTTTCTCTGGTGAGATTACCGATCCACGTCAGCCGAGAAAAGGCGGTGAGGTATGACCGATCCCAGCGTGAGGGGCTCATCCGGATCGTCCGGCGGCAAGAACACTGAGAGCACATCCATCGGAGTAGGGCCCTCTACTGACTACTTCGTAAGCCGACGCGGCGCCGATGCGCTCATCGCACAAGAGGTCGCCCAGGTTCTGATCGACGCGGGCTACACGGCCTTCGTCCAAGACTTCGACATTCCCTATACGGCGAACTTTCTCGCCGCTATACATAGGGCGCTGAAGCACTGCCGCCATTTCATCGTACTGCTGACCAAGGACTATGATGCGTCTGATTTCACCCTTGCGGAGCTGACCAACTTCCTGGCCGCCGCTGCCAGGGCCGGCGGCGAACGCCGCCTTGTCGTCCTCCGTCTTGAGGATGTCGCGCCTGAAGGTCTCCTAGCTGGTGTCGTTTATGGCGATCTCGTGGGTATCACGGACCCCGAAGAGCGCAAGGGGCGCATCCTCGCGGCAGCCGAAGGACACCCCCCGACAGCAGCCCGCCGGCCCAAGATCTTCAATGTGCCGCAGCGAGATCTCAACTTCACCGGACGAGAAAGCCGTCTGTCCAAGCTCCATCAGTTGCTTATGAGCACCGAGCAGACACCTGCTATCACCCAGGTTGCGATTTGCGGTCTTGGCGGAATCGGCAAAACCTCCCTTGCGGCTGAATATGCTCAGCGCCATGGCGGCGAATATGCTGGCGTCTGGTGGGCCCCAGCGGAGAGCCGGACCGTTCTTCTCGCCAGCCTAGCGGCGTTGGCGGGCCGGCTCGATTTGCGCTTCGCCGAGGAAGCCGACCAGGAGAAGGCTGCCCACGCAGGTCTGGCTTATCTCGCTCGTTCGGCTGTGCCGTACCTGCTTATCTACGATAATGTCGAATCCCCCGATGTGCTCAACAACCTTCTGCCTTCGGCAGGGGCACGAGTTCTGCTGACAACACGATGGACGGACTGGAGTGGTCGGGCGGCGGAGATGGAGCTGGATGCACTCGGATGCGAGGCGGCTGTGGACCTCCTACAGAAGCGGGCAGGGCGCGTGGATGAGCCGGGTGCCGCGCGGCTGGCTGAGTCGCTCGGCTATCTGCCGCTAGCGCTGGACCATGCGGGTGCTTACTGCCGTCTAAGCGGCGTGAGCTTCGACGCCTATCGCGAGAAGATCGACGCGTATATTTCTAAGTCTCCAAAGGGTGCAGCCTATCCGGCAAGTGTTGCGGCGACCTTCGGGCTTGCCATCGACAAAGCCGTGATCGAACAGCCCGCTGCTGAAACCATGCTCGGTTTCTGCGCTTTTCTAGCGCCGGAGGCCATTCCGCTCGATCTTATCACCGGTGAGATCTCGGATGAGGACGAGTGTGCTGAGGCGCTGATAGCCCTCACGGCCGTATCGCTTATCCAGCATTCGAAGTTAGATGGTGGCGAGCCCGCGATTTCCTTGCACCGTCTCGTGCAAGCCGCCATGCGTGGACGCCTCACTGTCCGAGCCGAGATAGCAGCAACTGTCGAAAGAGTGATCCGCCGACTCGTCGGGACTTTCCCGAAGACAGGCTACAGAGAGACTAGCACGTGGCCTCGGTGTGCTGCGCTCCTGCCACATGTGCTGGCGCTGCGCGAATTGATCCATCAGGGCTCAGGCTCGGCGGAGCTGGCTGAGCTTCTCAACAATGCTGGCAGTTATCTTCATGGGCGTGGCCGTTACGGCGAGGCGGAGCCTCTGTACAAGGAAGCACTTGCCATTGGCGAGAAAAGCCTCGGCCGCGAGCATCCCGATCTCGCAGCCGGGCGCAACAATCTCGCCCTTCTCTATAGCAACACCGGCCGTTATTCCGAGGCGGAATCGCTGTTCCAGGAGGCGCTCGCAGTCAGTGAGAAGAGCTTCGGCCGCGAGCATACCGATGTCGCTATCTGGCTCAACAATCTTGCTAACCTCTATAGTGAAACTGGCCGCTATGCCGAGGCGGAGCCTCTGTTCAAGGAAGCACTTGCCATTGGCGAGAAAAGCCTCGGCCGCCAGCATCCCTATGTTGGCACCTGGCTCAACAGTATGGCCAACCTCTATTACGCCTCTGGCCGTTACGCCGAGGCGGAAACACTGTTCCAGGAGGCACTTGCTATTGCCGAGAAGTGCCTCGGCAAGGAACACCCCGATGTCGCCAGCCGTCTCAACAATCTCGCCAACCTCTACAGTGAGACTGGTCGTTATACTGAGGCGGAGGCGCTATTCAAGGAAGCACTTGCAGCCAGTGAAAAGAATCTCGGCCGCGAGCATCCCGAGGTCGCCACTTGGCTCAACAATCTTGCCAACCTCTACTATGCCTCTGGCCGTTATTCCGAAGCGGAGACGCTGTTCAGGGAGGCCCTCGACATCGGCCAGAAGAGCCTCGGTCGTGAACACCCAGATTTCGAAACGTATCTCGTCAATCTGTCGTGCTTGCTGGGGAAATTAGGCCGCTACGAGGAAGCAGAAGCACTCAGACGCACTCACGGTTTGGGATAAACTCGCTGGGGGAGGCGTTTACGAACCTTTCTATGTTCCCAACCCGAAGGAAGCGTGACCATCAGGCCTGCTTGAGTGCTATCTTCAAGTGAAGAGAACTTACTTTCTCCTATCGGATTTGAGCATGGAACAGTTCAAGTATCTTTAACTTGAGATATCCGATTATTCCTCAACCAATTAATTCTTGAGTTGATGATGTTCACAGGTTGCTTCTAGGACAACTTCCATGACGAAGCCGAGGTTCGCCGATCATCTAATGCACCTTCCTGCTGGCGCGCCGCTTCTCATGATGCTCGCAAGTCTCACATGTCTGTTTATTCCCAGCGGGTCGTTAGCTCAAGGAACTCAGTGTCCACCGCAGCCAGCGGACGCTCCAAAGCGGCAAATCGTGCGCTGCCCGGACGGCCTGACCATCGAAGCCGATGCAGGCGCCAAGTATACGCTCTTGGATCGTAATCAGGATGGCCAGCCTGATGCGGCCAACTTGGAAAGCGGTGCGCTTTTCGTTGATGCACCAGCGCGCTCCGGCAGGTTACCTTTCCGCATCTTGACGCCACAGACAGTCGCCACAGCGCGCGGCACTCAGTGGGCGGTTGACGTCAGCGGCGGCAAGACAGCGGTCTTCGTGGTCAGTGGTCTCGTCTTTGTCCGGCGCGCCAACCTTCCCAGAGGCGCCAGATCCAACTCTGGGCAGAGCGTCAATCTCGAACCGGGCCAAGGTGTTGATGTAGAACTAGGCGTAGCGCCTTTGACAGCTCGACGTTGGCCTGCCGCGCGTGCCTCTGCCCTTTTGGGTCGTTTCGGGCGGTGATGCCAATAGCGTTGCTTTGGGCTGAACCAGGTGACCGGCAGCGTACCGCGGCTAACCTAAAATGTTTGGCTTGCTTGCTGTAAATGCCGTCGGGCACAATGCGGGTGGTGTCACATTAACCCGAGGATGGAGAGAGGCCTTAGACGGGGTGGCATGATCAAGCCTGTCAGCTACAAACGCCATCGCTTCCCGCCCCAGATCATTGCCCACGGAGTGTCCAGCAGTTCGGGTGATTACCGAATAACCCACCTGTGAATGGTCGCATGATCGACCGAGATGCCGCACTCGGCCGTCATCTCCTTCAGGTTCCGCAGGCTCAGGCCGTAAGCCAGATACCACTGGACGCAGAGCGGGATCATCGATCGGTCGAAATTCCCGCCCTTGAACACCACGTCCTCCACTACTGCGACCGAGATCTCAGCAGATGAAACTCTGAAACAAAACATTTGCGACACATCCACGTTCAGAGGTGGTGCCGCTCAACAAAGGCGAGAAGCACGAGGTGAGGCTGTGTCCCTTCGTTAAGGCAATAGTGCGAGCGGACTATAGAGCCCTGAGACACAGCAACTTAACTTGGCAGTAACATCATACCGGTTTCGGCCATAGTTTTCTTGTTTGTTGAGGGCCTAAGCGCCGAATCGGTCGGCGCGTCACAGGGCCTCAAATGACCCGCGCTCTGGCTCTTGCCACTGCTTTCCTGCTCGCCAGCCTCTCCCACTCACCCATCGCACAGGCCGCAGATCCGGTTCACTTCTGGGATCTCCAGCCTCGATCCCTGCGCCTCCTGGTGGCCTCGCCCCAGGTAATGGTCACCCGCACCAGGACGGGATGGGACGCCTACTGCCGCTGCCCAGTCATTCTTTCACCTTCAGAGATCCCTGAGGTGATGAAGAAGGCGATCGTCGCCGTCGAGGATAAGCGCTACTTCAACCACGGCGGCGTTGATGTTGCCGCGCTGCTGTCCGTGCTCAAAGGCGGCCTCACCCGAGGTGGCAGCACGATCCCGATGCAATTGCTCAAAAACCTAGTGTTCCACGATCTGCGCGCCAGTGACGTGCTCACGCGTCTCGAGCGTAAAGGTGCGGAGGTCTGGTACGCCGGCCTTTTTGATGAGGCCGTCGGCAAGGAGGAACTTCTGGCCGCCTACCTCAATCAGATCGAGTTCGGTGGACGCGATATCGTCGGGCTGTACCGGGCGAGCCGGCACTACTTCCGCAAAGAACCCAAGGACCTGACGCTGTACGAGGCCGCTCTGCTGGCCGGCATGGTCAAGGCGCCGGCCCGGCTCAATCCGCTTCGCGAAAAGACGCGGGAGCGGGCACACGAACGGGCACTTTTGGTCTTGAATCTCATGGCCCAGCAGGGCCGGATCACTGATAGAGAGCGGCGCCAGGCTGAGAAGGCTGGCATCCGCCCCGGGGTGCTGCCGGAGTTCAAGATCCAGCCGCAGGCCTTTTCTGAGTGGGTGGTGGAGACCTGGGCCGACAAGTACGTGCAGCCGGGCGAGACGGTCCGTTTTTTTGTCACCCTGAACCCGCGCGTCCAGCATATTGCGGAGCAACAGCTCAGCAGGCTGGTCAAGGAAGGAGCCGTGCCGCTCCAATATGATGCGGGCGCAGTGATGATGGCGCCCAATGGGCGGGTGCAGGCGATGATCGGCTCCGTCAACTGGTCCCAGCGGCAGTTCAACAACGCCGTGAAGGCTCGCGTACAGGCTGGCTCAACAGCCAAGCTGCCGCTGCTGGTTGCCGCCTGCGAGGCCGGCAAATCTCCCGAGAGCCTGGTCATCGACCAGCCGGTCAGAGGGAGCTGGCCGGCGAACGGCGACTTGGGCTATCGCGGGCAGACGACCCTGAAGGAGGCGATTGCGTCATCGCGCAATGCCGCGGCTGTGCGACTGACGCAGGAGATCGGATCTGACACCGTCGCTGGGGTCGGCCGGCGCATTGGGATTGATCCGGGCCACGCAGTTGATGCCGGTTTTATCCTCGGCTCGCACTCGAGCAATGTCATGGCCATGACGGCAGCCTACACAGCTGTGGCCAATGGCGGCTACCGCATCACTCCATCGGGCGTGCTGGCGGTGGTTGATGGCCGCGGCCAAGTCCGAGCTGACTTTCTCACTCCAATGAAGAAGAGGGTCATCCCGGAGAAATGCGTTCCGCCCACCCAGGCAGTATTGCGTGAAGTGGTCCAGAGTGGGACCGGGCGCGCGGCGCAGTTGAAGCGCTGGGCTGCCTACGGGAAGACCGGCACCTCAACCGGCAACGCCGATGCCTGGTTTATCGGCTGGAGCGAGCAGCGGGTGCTTGGCGTTTGGATGGGCCGCCGTCGCGGTGAGACGGGACACGCTGTTGCGGGTGCGGGTGCACCGGCTGCTTACTTCGGGCGCGTTGCCACTGCCGTGAACGAATGGGCTGAGCGCCAGCAGAGATTGGAGAAGCAGCGGCTTGCAAGCGCACGTGCAAAGAGAGAGCTTGGGCCGGGCAGGATCGTTGATTGGCTCTCTTACCTCCCGCAGACTATGACCTTGCCTAATAGCTCATCAACTCAGGAAGGGCCTCTCAGCGAGAAAAAGACTTGAGCCACGCGAATCTGGGCGGAATCTATTCTCGCCACTAACAGCTCGATCTCGGGTGCTCATGATGCTCATCCGTTATGTCTGTTGCGTGTTCGCCGTTCTGCTTGTCGGAAGCTCCTGCGACGGGTTCTGTTGCAGCTTTGAAGCTTCGCCTGCCCTAGCTATGACGTGAGGGTGCTAAGGGGGCAACGGTGAAGCACAATAACAAGGACCCGTTTAAGGGCCGGCAGTTCACTGTGGAGATCATCCTATGAGCGGTGCGCTGGTATCTGCAATTCCCGATCAGCTATCGTGATCTGGAACGCATGCTGGCTGACCGCGGCATTCACGTGGACCACACGACTCTCTTTCGCTGGATTCAGGCTTATGCACCCGAGATCGACAGGCGCATCCATCCGCACCTGCCGCATGACGAACGAATACAGGAGGGTGGACGAGACATATATTCGGTTGAAGGGTAAATGGGTCTATCTCTACAGACCGTTGATGCCAGCGCGCAGACGATCGACTGCCTGCTCTCACCCAAGCGGGATGCGGCAGCCGCCTGGCGGCTCTCCCGCAAGGCGGCTGCCGCACACCGTCAATCCGCGGGCGATCGCGGTCGACAAGAATACTGCTTATCTAAACGCGGCAAAAGCCATGAAGCTGCGTGGAAAACTCTGGCGCTTTGCCCAACTCCGGCAGGTGATGTTCTTGAATAACATCGTCGAGCAGGATCACCGGCGCATTAAGCGGCTGGTCCGTCCAGGGCTGGGCTTCAAGAGCTTCACGTCCACCTCGCGGACGATTGCCGGCTATGAGGCTATGGAAATGATCCGGAAGACGCAGGTCGTCAGTGTACCAGCGAACAACATGAGGCTCAGCATGATTTCATTACTCACATATTCAGCGCTGCTGCCTAACCTGAGTTCCGATCTGGCCTTCGCTTGAATGACGTCAGAAATTGCAATAGATCCGTTCGGGATGGCAAAACTGCATTAATGTAGCGTTGCTGAAGGCGGGTAGTAGAGAAGGGAATGTCTCATGAATTGTTCGACACCTTCCCTCGGCTGCGCGCTATTGACCGCGCTGTTTCTGGTAGGCGTCGCCCATGGAGCGACGGGCCAGGACCCTAAGCCTGTTCATTACACCTGCGCCGATGGCACAAAGCTACAAGCCATGTTCTCTCCCCCAAGCACCTCACTGGGATCAGTGAAGCTCGTCGATGCCGGATCCTCAACTGAGACGACGCTCCCGCAGGCCCTCTCTGCGGATGGAGGCCGGTATATGCAGGGCGACGTCGAGTTCTGGATCAAAGGGGAGGGGGCAACTCTGACCCGAGCGGGTAAATCGACAACCTGCCGAACCAGCAGCTAGGCGAGGCTTTCCGACGAGCCGGCCCAAGGTCTGAGAGTGCGTGGTGGGCGGACCTTCGTGGCCCCACTTCCAAAGACAGATAATGACCGATGCTGTTGAAGAACTCGGTTGTGTCGGCGCGAGGGGTATGATTCCGTTCTCGTTAGGATTTGCGGGGAGACGCAGCGATGATGGGGCGTCAGCGGAACGACCAA
>NZ_SPJX01000158.1 GCF_004458765.1 Microvirga pakistanensis
AAGAGACCGTCGACGAACCGGTGAAGCACCGCATGGGCGATGGAGCCGATGTTGGCCTGAAAGGGAGGACGAGCGCTGTTTCCAGGCGCACATCGTTCTGGAGGAATTCGATGAGATGATCTGCGATCGTGACTGCCTCTGCGTCAGGTCACGCAGGGAGAGCCTGGATGCAGACCGGCTTCGATTCCGGCCGAAGGACCCGCCAAAGAGGGGGCGCGAGGTC
>NZ_SPJX01000225.1 GCF_004458765.1 Microvirga pakistanensis
AAGAGACCGTCGACGAACCGGTGAAGCACCGCATGGGCGATGGAGCCGATGTTGGCCTGAAAGGGAGGACGAGCGCTGTTTCCAGGCGCACATCGTTCTGGAGGAATTCGAGGAGATGATCTGCGATCGTGACTGCCTCTGCGTCAGGTCACGCAGGGAGAGCCTGGATGCAGACCGGCTTCGATTCCGGCCGAAGGACCCGCCAAAGAGGGGGCGCGAGGTC
>NZ_SPJX01000371.1 GCF_004458765.1 Microvirga pakistanensis
AAGCCTGCCGCCAGCGTTCGTTCTGAGCCAGGATCAAACTCTCACGTTTAAAGAGAATTCGATCTCGACTATGTCACTACGCAAATTGACAGAGTCCATCTCACTCCGGCCGAAACCGAAGCGGTGTACTCACCAAAAGCATAGATCAGGTCGATGTCTATTCCATCCGGTCCATCCGGACCGGCGCAAGGACACCGCCGCCTACGCTTCTTCTTCCTTCTTC
>NZ_SPJX01000104.1 GCF_004458765.1 Microvirga pakistanensis
AAGCTCGACGAGGCCACCCTCCAGGATCTGGAGGACGCCCTGATCCAGGCCGATCTCGGCGTGCCCACCGCCATGCGGATCACGGAGGCGATCTCGGCCGGCCGCTACAACAAGGAGATCTCGCCCCAGGAGGTGCGGACCATCCTGGCGAGCGAAGTGGAGAGGACGCTTCAGCCGGTGGCCCAGGCGCTCACCATCGACCGGACCCGGAAACCCTTCGTGA
>NZ_SPJX01000283.1 GCF_004458765.1 Microvirga pakistanensis
AAGCTCGACGAGGCCACCCTCCAGGATCTGGAGGACGCCCTGATCCAGGCCGATCTCGGCGTGCCCACCGCCATGCGGATCACGGAGGCGATCTCGGCCGGCCGCTACAACCAGGAGATCTCGCCCCAGGAGGTGCGGACCATCCTGGCGAGCGAAGTGGAGAGGACGCTTCAGCCGGTGGCCCAGGCGCTCACCATCGACCGGACCCGGAAACCCTTCGTGA
>NZ_SPJX01000028.1 GCF_004458765.1 Microvirga pakistanensis
AAGGAGGCGAGGAGAACGCGGCATTGCATCTGGCCAAGGTCGACGGCATCGACGTGATCCTGACCGGCCACCAGCATTTCGTGTTCCCGGGCGGCAAGGAGTTCAACAACATTCCCGGCGTCGACGTGCAGAAGGGCACCCTGCACGGCAAGCCCGCCGTGATGGCCGGCTTCTGGGGCAGCCATCTGGGCTTGATCGACCTCGAGCTGACGAAGGAGGGAGA
>NZ_SPJX01000637.1 GCF_004458765.1 Microvirga pakistanensis
AAGGAGGCGAGGAGAACGCGGCATTGCATCTGGCCAAGGTCGACGGCATCGACGTGATCCTGACCGGCCACCAGCATTTCGTGTTCCCGGGCGGCAAGGAGTTCAACAACAGTCCCGGCGTCGACGTGCAGAAGGGCACCCTGCACGGCAAGCCCGCCGTGATGGCCGGCTTCTGGGGCAGCCATCTGGGCTTGATCGACCTCGAGCTGACGAAGGAGGGAGA
>NZ_SPJX01000339.1 GCF_004458765.1 Microvirga pakistanensis
AAGGGCGCCGTTCATGTAGGCAATGAGCGCCTGTTTGACGATGACATAGACACGGGTTTGCTTCTCACGGGTTGCCTTCACTTTGTTCGCAAGCGGAGACAGGAATGCATATGAGATGAAGATGCCCGCGAAAGTTCCGACGAGAGCGGATGCAATGAGACCGCCGAGGATCGCTGGGGACTGATCGATTGCCCCTAGAGCCTTAACGATGCCCAGTACCGCC
>NZ_SPJX01000057.1 GCF_004458765.1 Microvirga pakistanensis
AAGGGCGCCGTTCATGTAGGCAATGAGCGCCTGTTTGACGATGACATAGACACGGGTTTGCTTCTCACGGGTTGCCTTCACTTTGTTCGCAAGCGGAGACAGGAATGCATAGGAGATGAAGATGCCCGCGAAAGTTCCGACGAGAGCGGATGCAATGAGACCGCCGAGGATCGCTGGGGACTGATCGATTGCCCCTAGAGCCTTAACGATGCCCAGTACCGCC
>NZ_SPJX01000566.1 GCF_004458765.1 Microvirga pakistanensis
AAGGGTCACCCAACAAGGCAGGTACTCACGATAGCCATGGCGCGCCGCTGGGAGCCGATGAGGTGGCTGCAGTGCGTTCCGAACTCGGCTGGCCGCACCCCGCCTTCGAAGTTCCCCATGCTGTCCGCAGCGCATGGGATGCTCGGGATGCCGGCGCGGCGCTCGAGGCATCGTGGAACGAGCAGTTCGCGGCCTATGAGCGAGTTCATCCGGGACTGGCCCA
>NZ_SPJX01000444.1 GCF_004458765.1 Microvirga pakistanensis
AAGGGTCACCCAACAAGGCAGGTACTCACGATAGCCATGGCGCGCCGCTGGGAGCCGATGAGGTGGCTGCAGTGCGTTCCGAACTCGGCTGGCCGCACCCCGCCTTCGAAGGTCCCCATGCTGTCCGCAGCGCATGGGATGCTCGGGATGCCGGCGCGGCGCTCGAGGCATCGTGGAACGAGCAGTTCGCGGCCTATGAGCGAGTTCATCCGGGACTGGCCCA
>NZ_SPJX01000654.1 GCF_004458765.1 Microvirga pakistanensis
ACAAAATCATCCGCCACAGATCCATGGCGAGCCTCCTCTCGAGATTGCTTCAGCGGAGAACGGCTTCGGCTGGCCAGCGTTCCGCCGCCGCGCCGTGACGGCGGCTGCCCTTAAGGGGAGTTCACCCGTCGCGCTTCGCAGAGACGTGTCGCTCCCACACCGTCACCCCCGCACTGCGCCGTCATGGTCTCCTGCCATCATGGCCGCGCCTGTTGCGGCCATC
>NZ_SPJX01000304.1 GCF_004458765.1 Microvirga pakistanensis
ACAAAATCATCCGCCACAGATCCATGGCGAGCCTCCTCTCGAGATTGCTTCAGCGGAGAACGGCTTCGGCTGGCCAGCGTTCCGCCGCCGCGCCGTGACGGCGGCTGCCCTGAAGGGGAGTTCACCCGTCGCGCTTCGCAGAGACGTGTCGCTCCCACACCGTCACCCCCGCACTGCGCCGTCATGGTCTCCTGCCATCATGGCCGCGCCTGTTGCGGCCATC
>NZ_SPJX01000320.1 GCF_004458765.1 Microvirga pakistanensis
ACAAGACCACCGAGCAGCACGATCTCGACCTAGCGGCCGGGCGCATCGACGCGATCTTCGCGGCTCACTCCTCCCTGAAGGCCTCGACGGAAAAGCCGGAGTTCAAGGACATGGAGATGGTGGGCGGTGCCGTGAGCGGCGACGTGCTCGGGCGCGGCGTGGCCGTGGGCCTGCGCAAGGACGATTTTGAGCTCAAGACCATGTTCGACAAGGCCATTCAATC
>NZ_SPJX01000086.1 GCF_004458765.1 Microvirga pakistanensis
ACAAGACCACCGAGCAGCACGATCTCGACCTAGCGGCCGGGCGCATCGACGCGATCTTCGCGGCTCACTCCTCCCTGAAGGCCTCGACGGAAAAGCCGGAGTTCAAGGACAGGGAGATGGTGGGCGGTGCCGTGAGCGGCGACGTGCTCGGGCGCGGCGTGGCCGTGGGCCTGCGCAAGGACGATTTTGAGCTCAAGACCATGTTCGACAAGGCCATTCAATC
>NZ_SPJX01000062.1 GCF_004458765.1 Microvirga pakistanensis
ACACGTCAGGTCGTCTCAGCGCCCGGCCTGAGACGATCGCGGCCCCGGCCGGCACGCCGCCGGGACGTCATGCGCTCGACCTTGGCAAGGGGCGAGACGGAATCGTGCTCATTCCGCCGGGGCTCGACCCGGCCAAGCCCGCGCCGCTGATCGTGGGCCTTCACGGCGCCGGCGGCATCGCCTCGCAGATGCTGGCCCTGCTCGCCCCCTTTGCGGAAGCGCG
>NZ_SPJX01000415.1 GCF_004458765.1 Microvirga pakistanensis
ACACGTCAGGTCGTCTCAGCGCCCGGCCTGAGACGATCGCGGCCCCGGCCGGCACGCCGCCGGGACGTCATGCGCTCGACCTTGGCAAGGGGCGAGACGGAATCGTGCTCAGTCCGCCGGGGCTCGACCCGGCCAAGCCCGCGCCGCTGATCGTGGGCCTTCACGGCGCCGGCGGCATCGCCTCGCAGATGCTGGCCCTGCTCGCCCCCTTTGCGGAAGCGCG
>NZ_SPJX01000670.1 GCF_004458765.1 Microvirga pakistanensis
ACACGGCGAAGCACTGCACGCCGAGGCGTGCCGCCCCGTCCTCGAGGACCCTGTAGAAAGAGGAGACCCGATCCGGCGCGATCCAGCAATCGGCCTCGTCCAAGGCGAGGAAGCGCGCAACGTCCGCCTTGACGACCGCGATGAGCCGCAGCGCCATGCCGACCACGTTGGTGAGCGCGCCGCCGTTGTCCTCCAGCACATCCTCGAGCGTTCCGTCCGGGCG
>NZ_SPJX01000081.1 GCF_004458765.1 Microvirga pakistanensis
ACACGGCGAAGCACTGCACGCCGAGGCGTGCCGCCCCGTCCTCGAGGACCCTGTAGAAAGAGGAGACCCGATCCGGCGCGATCCAGCAATCGGCCTCGTCCAAGGCGAGGACGCGCGCAACGTCCGCCTTGACGACCGCGATGAGCCGCAGCGCCATGCCGACCACGTTGGTGAGCGCGCCGCCGTTGTCCTCCAGCACATCCTCGAGCGTTCCGTCCGGGCG
>NZ_SPJX01000182.1 GCF_004458765.1 Microvirga pakistanensis
ACATGGACTTGATCTGCGCACTCACGTCGTTTTCCGTTGGCACGCTCGATGGGCGGGACGCCATGATGGTGATCGAGATGGCCACCACGCCGGAGGAGTACGAGCAGGGGGTGCGCCGGCAGATGCCGGTCGCCATGACGGCCGAGCATGCACGCGAGCTGGGTGAGGCGCTGCTGCTGGCCGCCAGGGCTGCTCTGATGGGCGACACGCCTTCATACGCCCT
>NZ_SPJX01000211.1 GCF_004458765.1 Microvirga pakistanensis
ACATGGACTTGATCTGCGCACTCACGTCGTTTTCCGTTGGCACGCTCGATGGGCGGGACGCCATGATGGTGATCGAGATGGCCACCACGCCGGAGGAGTACGAGCAGGGGGGGCGCCGGCAGATGCCGGTCGCCATGACGGCCGAGCATGCACGCGAGCTGGGTGAGGCGCTGCTGCTGGCCGCCAGGGCTGCTCTGATGGGCGACACGCCTTCATACGCCCT
>NZ_SPJX01000614.1 GCF_004458765.1 Microvirga pakistanensis
ACATGGCGGTCGCAGGCCTCCTGCGCATCCGCGTAGCGCGCGCCGCCGATCACCACCTCGGCCCCGTGGGAGCGGATGACGGCGATCTTCGCGGGGCTTGAAATCTCGGGAACGAAGATGCGGGCCTTCACGCCGAGCTGGCGGGCCGCATAGGCCACCGCCGCCCCGTGATTGCCCCCCGAGGCGGCCGCGACGCCGGCGGCCGGGACGGGATTCGACAGGA
>NZ_SPJX01000143.1 GCF_004458765.1 Microvirga pakistanensis
ACATGGCGGTCGCAGGCCTCCTGCGCATCCGCGTAGCGCGCGCCGCCGATCACCACCTCGGCCCCGTGGGAGCGGATGACGGCGATCTTCGCGGGGCTTGAAATCTCGGGACCGAAGATGCGGGCCTTCACGCCGAGCTGGCGGGCCGCATAGGCCACCGCCGCCCCGTGATTGCCCCCCGAGGCGGCCGCGACGCCGGCGGCCGGGACGGGATTCGACAGGA
>NZ_SPJX01000351.1 GCF_004458765.1 Microvirga pakistanensis
ACAGCGACCGGCCGACATCGAAGCGCGTGGTGAGCTTCTCCACCTGGAGCAGAGGCTTGGTATAGTCGGCGGTCTTCTGCTCGTGCATCTCGCCGGTCTGCCTCGGCGCGCTTCCGTCCATGACCAGGACGGGCATGCGCTTGGGATAGGGCTGGCCCTTGAGGCTGCCGAGGCGCGGCACCGCCGAGAGCAGCGCGCGGGTATAGGGATACCGAGGCGAGGT
>NZ_SPJX01000581.1 GCF_004458765.1 Microvirga pakistanensis
ACAGCGACCGGCCGACATCGAAGCGCGTGGTGAGCTTCTCCACCTGGAGCAGAGGCTTGGTATAGTCGGCGGTCTTCTGCTCGTGCATCTCGCCGGTCTGCCTCGGCGCGCGTCCGTCCATGACCAGGACGGGCATGCGCTTGGGATAGGGCTGGCCCTTGAGGCTGCCGAGGCGCGGCACCGCCGAGAGCAGCGCGCGGGTATAGGGATACCGAGGCGAGGT
>NZ_SPJX01000034.1 GCF_004458765.1 Microvirga pakistanensis
ACCAAGCAGATGGTCGAGCGCTTCGGCCTGAATGCGGGCCGCGACCACCAGAAATACGGCATCGGCCTCAAGGAGCTCTGGCAGGTGCGGCCCGAGAAGTTCCAGCCCGGCTTGGTGCGCCATTCCATGGGCTGGCCGCTGCCGAACAATTCCGGCGGCGGCTCCTGGCTCTATCATTTCGACGACCACCTGGTGTCGGTGGGCTTTGTGGTGCACCTCAACT
>NZ_SPJX01000707.1 GCF_004458765.1 Microvirga pakistanensis
ACCAAGCAGATGGTCGAGCGCTTCGGCCTGAATGCGGGCCGCGACCACCAGAAATACGGCATCGGCCTCAAGGAGCTCTGGCAGGTGCGGCCCGAGAAGTTCCAGCCCGGCCTGGTGCGCCATTCCATGGGCTGGCCGCTGCCGAACAATTCCGGCGGCGGCTCCTGGCTCTATCATTTCGACGACCACCTGGTGTCGGTGGGCTTTGTGGTGCACCTCAACT
>NZ_SPJX01000416.1 GCF_004458765.1 Microvirga pakistanensis
ACCATGCCGGCCTGCCTGATGGCGGCTGCGACCGTGAACATCCCGGCGATCTCGCTCAATGTGGGTCCCATGCTCAACGGCTGGCACCAGGGCGAGCGCACCGGTTCCGGTACGATCGTGTGGAAGGCGCGCGAGCGTCATGCGGCGGGCGACATCGACTACCAGCAGTTCATCGATATCGTCGGCTCCTCCGCTCCGTCCGTGGGTCACTGCAACACCATGG
>NZ_SPJX01000195.1 GCF_004458765.1 Microvirga pakistanensis
ACCATGCCGGCCTGCCTGATGGCGGCTGCGACCGTGAACATCCCGGCGATCTCGCTCAATGTGGGTCCCATGCTCAACGGCTGGCACCAGGGCGAGCGCACCGGTTCCGGTCCGATCGTGTGGAAGGCGCGCGAGCGTCATGCGGCGGGCGACATCGACTACCAGCAGTTCATCGATATCGTCGGCTCCTCCGCTCCGTCCGTGGGTCACTGCAACACCATGG
>NZ_SPJX01000003.1 GCF_004458765.1 Microvirga pakistanensis
ACCAGCGCGATCATCACGGCGCCGGTGCTGAGCTGCAGGGTGCCCATGAGCGCAGAAGCCGTTCCGGCGATCGATCCATGGTCCTCCAGCGCCAGCACCGCTGTCGAGGGAATGACATAGCCGAGGCAGCCGAAGGACAGGAACAGGAGACCCCAGAGGATGTAGGCGTTGTCGGCCCCGGCCACGGTCAGGATGAACAGCAGGGTCACCAGAGCCGCGAAGG
>NZ_SPJX01000642.1 GCF_004458765.1 Microvirga pakistanensis
ACCAGCGCGATCATCACGGCGCCGGTGCTGAGCTGCAGGGTGCCCATGAGCGCAGAAGCCGTTCCGGCGATCGATCCATGGTCCTCCAGCGCCAGCACCGCTGTCGAGGGACTGACATAGCCGAGGCAGCCGAAGGACAGGAACAGGAGACCCCAGAGGATGTAGGCGTTGTCGGCCCCGGCCACGGTCAGGATGAACAGCAGGGTCACCAGAGCCGCGAAGG
>NZ_SPJX01000322.1 GCF_004458765.1 Microvirga pakistanensis
ACCTAGAGCATCTTGTCACGCAAAACCGCTTCTCACTTTTTACGTTCGATGCTCCTGGCACCTCTCACGCGAAGAGCCGCAGGCGTCAGGCGGCCCTGACGCTGGCGAGGAACCGGTGGATCTCGCGGCCGAGACGCTCCGCCTGTTCGTCCAAGGCCGTGGAGAGCCGCGCCACGGCACGGGCCGCATCGAGCGAGCGGACGGCCACGTTCCCGGTGGTCTC
>NZ_SPJX01000663.1 GCF_004458765.1 Microvirga pakistanensis
ACCTAGAGCATCTTGTCACGCAAAACCGCTTCTCACTTTTTACGTTCGATGCTCCTGGCACCTCTCACGCGAAGAGCCGCAGGCGTCAGGCGGCCCTGACGCTGGCGAGGACCCGGTGGATCTCGCGGCCGAGACGCTCCGCCTGTTCGTCCAAGGCCGTGGAGAGCCGCGCCACGGCACGGGCCGCATCGAGCGAGCGGACGGCCACGTTCCCGGTGGTCTC
>NZ_SPJX01000617.1 GCF_004458765.1 Microvirga pakistanensis
ACCTCCGCGCCCTGGCCTCGGGCCTTGCGGACGGCCTCGACGGCGAGGTCCACGCCCTTCGACCAGAGCATGCGCGCCACGAGCGCAACCTTCAGGGGCGGCTCGGCGGGAAGGGGGGAGGGGCCGAGGACTTCGGGATCGATCCCGGCGCCGCCCACCACCGTGACCTTAGGGCCTAACGGGTCGAGGCCGAGGAGTCGGGGGTCGTCCGTATTCTCGACGA
>NZ_SPJX01000291.1 GCF_004458765.1 Microvirga pakistanensis
ACCTCCGCGCCCTGGCCTCGGGCCTTGCGGACGGCCTCGACGGCGAGGTCCACGCCCTTCGACCAGAGCATGCGCGCCACGAGCGCAACCTTCAGGGGCGGCTCGGCGGGACGGGGGGAGGGGCCGAGGACTTCGGGATCGATCCCGGCGCCGCCCACCACCGTGACCTTAGGGCCTAACGGGTCGAGGCCGAGGAGTCGGGGGTCGTCCGTATTCTCGACGA
>NZ_SPJX01000352.1 GCF_004458765.1 Microvirga pakistanensis
ACCTTGATGGCGCGAATCACGATGGTTTCCTGCCGAAAGCGGCGTTCCAGCTCGGCACGATAGTTTTCCCACCAGGCATGATCAGTCTCGCGGACCATCACCTCGAAGACCACGATATCGTCATGGGCGGTATGGCCGCCCTCCTTCCAGACGCCTTCGGCGGGCGCGCGCGTGAAGCTGGTAATGCCGCCGAACCGCTCCGACAATTCCGAACGGACACGGC
>NZ_SPJX01000507.1 GCF_004458765.1 Microvirga pakistanensis
ACCTTGATGGCGCGAATCACGATGGTTTCCTGCCGAAAGCGGCGTTCCAGCTCGGCACGATAGTTTTCCCACCAGGCATGATCAGTCTCGCGGACCATCACCTCGAAGACCCCGATATCGTCATGGGCGGTATGGCCGCCCTCCTTCCAGACGCCTTCGGCGGGCGCGCGCGTGAAGCTGGTAATGCCGCCGAACCGCTCCGACAATTCCGAACGGACACGGC
>NZ_SPJX01000712.1 GCF_004458765.1 Microvirga pakistanensis
ACCTTGCGCGATGCGGAGGGCAATGGGCTTGCAACAGCCATGCTTCCGCCGCGCGGACGCAACGACCCATCCTTCAAGATCATCGTTGTCGGACCTGAGAACAGGGATCCCTACCCGGACCACGGGGAAGCCATTCGCAAGCTCGGAGAGCACTTTGGGCTCTCCCTCGACCGAAGCCGGTGCTATCCCTATCGATGACTGCCCCTCCTGAAAACAACCTATG
>NZ_SPJX01000593.1 GCF_004458765.1 Microvirga pakistanensis
ACCTTGCGCGATGCGGAGGGCAATGGGCTTGCAACAGCCATGCTTCCGCCGCGCGGACGCAACGACCCATCCTTCAAGATCATCGTTGTCGGACCTGAGAACAGGGATCCCGACCCGGACCACGGGGAAGCCATTCGCAAGCTCGGAGAGCACTTTGGGCTCTCCCTCGACCGAAGCCGGTGCTATCCCTATCGATGACTGCCCCTCCTGAAAACAACCTATG
>NZ_SPJX01000395.1 GCF_004458765.1 Microvirga pakistanensis
AGCCACACCTCCACCCACGGCGCCTTCGGCTCCCTCGCTCACGGCATCGGCACCTCCGAGGTCGAGCACGTGCTCGCGACCCAGACCCTGATCCAGAAGAAGGCCAAGAACCTGCGCGTGACCGTCGACGGGCAGCTGCCCGCCGGCGTCACGGCGAAAGACATTATCCTGGCCATCATCGGCGAGATCGGCACCGCGGGCGGCACCGGACACGTGATCGAAT
>NZ_SPJX01000263.1 GCF_004458765.1 Microvirga pakistanensis
ACCGCAGTCGGCAACTACGACGCCGAGTTCGGCGTGGTTCGCGCCGGTCTGAACTTCCGCTTCGGCACCTACTAAGATCCGTCGCATCCGCGACAGAAAAGGCCCGGGGAAACCCGGGCCTTTTTCGTTGGATGTGTCTCGCTGAAGGGCAATGCCGCTCGGCTTTGGGGCGGCATTGTCCGAGGGGAGCTGCCTTACTCGACGATGGTCACGACCTTGCGGG
>NZ_SPJX01000171.1 GCF_004458765.1 Microvirga pakistanensis
ACCGCAGTCGGCAACTACGACGCCGAGTTCGGCGTGGTTCGCGCCGGTCTGAACTTCCGCTTCGGCACCTACTAAGATCCGTCGCATCCGCGACAGAAAAGGCCCGGGGAACCCCGGGCCTTTTTCGTTGGATGTGTCTCGCTGAAGGGCAATGCCGCTCGGCTTTGGGGCGGCATTGTCCGAGGGGAGCTGCCTTACTCGACGATGGTCACGACCTTGCGGG
>NZ_SPJX01000069.1 GCF_004458765.1 Microvirga pakistanensis
CCGCTACAAATATCTGATCAACAGACTGACCGAGTAGCACAGCTAAGGACTCGTGCCTCAGGCATTTAGTCGAGACACAAACCGCCCGCTCTTCATCCGAAGAGCGGGCGGATTGGCCTTCGGGCTTACGCCGCGAGCTGGCGCAGCACGTATTGGAGGATGCCGCCGTTGCGGAAGTACTCCACTTCCTCGAGCGTATCGATGCGGCAGAGCACCGGAACGC
>NZ_SPJX01000213.1 GCF_004458765.1 Microvirga pakistanensis
ACCGTGCCCGTTTCGGCGGCAAGCCACGTGCCGGGATGGAGCGTGTTGCCGTCTCCGATGCTCAGCGCGCCGGATGCGGAGCAATGAAGGGTCACGCCGGGATAAAACACGTTCCCGGCGCCGATGCGTGCATATCGGGCGACAAGCGTGGAGAAGGGGTCGAGAATGACATTGCCCCGTTCCGCGAGGGCGAGCACCGCCGCGATCTCGAGAAGGCCGAGGC
>NZ_SPJX01000292.1 GCF_004458765.1 Microvirga pakistanensis
ACCGTGCCCGTTTCGGCGGCAAGCCACGTGCCGGGATGGAGCGTGTTGCCGTCTCCGATGCTCAGCGCGCCGGATGCGGAGCAATGAAGGGTCACGCCGGGATAAAACACGGTCCCGGCGCCGATGCGTGCATATCGGGCGACAAGCGTGGAGAAGGGGTCGAGAATGACATTGCCCCGTTCCGCGAGGGCGAGCACCGCCGCGATCTCGAGAAGGCCGAGGC
>NZ_SPJX01000427.1 GCF_004458765.1 Microvirga pakistanensis
ACCGGTTGGCCTCGATCGTCTCGTTCGGCTTCCTCAAGACGTCCGTTCGGCCCTTATCCAGCGGCTTGGGGTCGAAGGCGGGGCGGCCGCCTCTCTTGTTCTTGCCGCGGCTTCCCAGGGACGGGGAAGCGAAGCTCTCGCGCTCTCCCTCGTGTGCGGTGTTCTCTTCGGCGAGCAGCCCGCCCGACCCGAGCTGCGAGAGGCTGCTGTCCGGCTCGAAACG
>NZ_SPJX01000077.1 GCF_004458765.1 Microvirga pakistanensis
ACCGGTTGGCCTCGATCGTCTCGTTCGGCTTCCTCAAGACGTCCGTTCGGCCCTTATCCAGCGGCTTGGGGTCGAAGGCGGGGCGGCCGCCTCTCTTGTTCTTGCCGCGGCGTCCCAGGGACGGGGAAGCGAAGCTCTCGCGCTCTCCCTCGTGTGCGGTGTTCTCTTCGGCGAGCAGCCCGCCCGACCCGAGCTGCGAGAGGCTGCTGTCCGGCTCGAAACG
>NZ_SPJX01000054.1 GCF_004458765.1 Microvirga pakistanensis
ACCGGTGCGCACGAGCATGACGCCTGCGCACACGGCCGCGACCCCGACGATCCCGGCGTTCAAGGCTACGATCCAGTAGATCGGGGCTCCGATGAGCAGGCTCACGAGGGAAATCGCGATGAGAGGAGAGGTTTTCTTGGCGTGATGCAGGCCGACTTCCCCGAAGCTCCGAAGGGCCGCGAGCACCTGCACGCATGCGAGCCAAGGGAGAACCGAAGCTGCT
>NZ_SPJX01000511.1 GCF_004458765.1 Microvirga pakistanensis
ACCGGTGCGCACGAGCATGACGCCTGCGCACACGGCCGCGACCCCGACGATCCCGGCGTTCAAGGCTACGATCCAGTAGATCGGGGCTCCGATGAGCAGGCTCACGAGGGACATCGCGATGAGAGGAGAGGTTTTCTTGGCGTGATGCAGGCCGACTTCCCCGAAGCTCCGAAGGGCCGCGAGCACCTGCACGCATGCGAGCCAAGGGAGAACCGAAGCTGCT
>NZ_SPJX01000598.1 GCF_004458765.1 Microvirga pakistanensis
TACAAACTACGCCATGCTGGAGCATCTACTTCTCCTGCCAAGGAATGCCCCCCTCTTCGCTGGAGCACAGCCCCGCTTTCTCGTGCTCGACGAAATTCATACTTATACCGGTGCCCAGGCCGTTGAGGTTGCCTTCTTGATCCGCAAGCTCAAGACCCGGTTGGGACTAGAGCCGAATGCCATTCAAGCCATTGGAACGAGCGCGAGCCTTGATGAGTCTCGA
>NZ_SPJX01000623.1 GCF_004458765.1 Microvirga pakistanensis
TACAAACTACGCCATGCTGGAGCATCTACTTCTCCTGCCAAGGAATGCCCCCCTCTTCGCTGGAGCACAGCCCCGCTTTCTCGTGCTCGACGAAATTCATACTTATACCGGGGCCCAGGCCGTTGAGGTTGCCTTCTTGATCCGCAAGCTCAAGACCCGGTTGGGACTAGAGCCGAATGCCATTCAAGCCATTGGAACGAGCGCGAGCCTTGATGAGTCTCGA
>NZ_SPJX01000367.1 GCF_004458765.1 Microvirga pakistanensis
ACTTTCTCTTCGCGCCGACCTCGGAGTCCTCCGTGCCGCCGTCGAAGGCGACGCGGCCATGGTGAGAATGTCGCGCGAGCTTGAGACGAAGTACCGAATTCCCAAGAGCGAAGCGCAGGAATTCATGATGGCCCTCGGGGCAGCGGCCCTCGACGGGATGGGCGAACTCACACTGGGGCGCCTGACCGCACGATTCAGGACGATGAACGCGTTGCGCGCCCAG
>NZ_SPJX01000193.1 GCF_004458765.1 Microvirga pakistanensis
ACTTTCTCTTCGCGCCGACCTCGGAGTCCTCCGTGCCGCCGTCGAAGGCGACGCGGCCATGGTGAGAATGTCGCGCGAGCTTGAGACGAAGTACCGAATTCCCAAGAGCGACGCGCAGGAATTCATGATGGCCCTCGGGGCAGCGGCCCTCGACGGGATGGGCGAACTCACACTGGGGCGCCTGACCGCACGATTCAGGACGATGAACGCGTTGCGCGCCCAG
>NZ_SPJX01000402.1 GCF_004458765.1 Microvirga pakistanensis
ACGAAATTCTCGGCGAAGACGGCGCTCTCGGCGGCGATGCGGATGTCGCAGGCGCAGGTGATGTCAAATCCGGCGCCATAGGCGGGCCCATTGACCGCAGCGATGGTTGGAACCTCGAGGTTGTAGAGCTTGGCGATGGTTTTCTGAATTCCGGCCCTGTACCGGTCCCGCAGCTCCCCAGGCGATCCGGCGAAACTCCCGGCGCGGTCCCTCATCTCCTTGA
>NZ_SPJX01000035.1 GCF_004458765.1 Microvirga pakistanensis
ACGAAATTCTCGGCGAAGACGGCGCTCTCGGCGGCGATGCGGATGTCGCAGGCGCAGGTGATGTCAAATCCGGCGCCATAGGCGGGCCCATTGACCGCAGCGATGGTTGGACCCTCGAGGTTGTAGAGCTTGGCGATGGTTTTCTGAATTCCGGCCCTGTACCGGTCCCGCAGCTCCCCAGGCGATCCGGCGAAACTCCCGGCGCGGTCCCTCATCTCCTTGA
>NZ_SPJX01000516.1 GCF_004458765.1 Microvirga pakistanensis
ACGAACCACTCTGGTCGGGCTCGCGATCGCCAGCCCCGTCGTCGTGTCCCAGCTTCTCAAGGCGCGCGCACGAACGGTGCCCCGTCCGGCCTGATCGCCGGCCAGGATCCATTCCGCGCATCGTCTGTTGTCCCTGAAGGGTTTCTTGCGAGAAGCCCTTCAGGGACACGCGATGGAGCTTGTATCCGCCTTTCAGATCCTCCCCTCCGACAGCGAGCGCCCC
>NZ_SPJX01000133.1 GCF_004458765.1 Microvirga pakistanensis
ACGAACCACTCTGGTCGGGCTCGCGATCGCCAGCCCCGTCGTCGTGTCCCAGCTTCTCAAGGCGCGCGCACGAACGGTGCCCCGTCCGGCCTGATCGCCGGCCAGGATCCAGTCCGCGCATCGTCTGTTGTCCCTGAAGGGTTTCTTGCGAGAAGCCCTTCAGGGACACGCGATGGAGCTTGTATCCGCCTTTCAGATCCTCCCCTCCGACAGCGAGCGCCCC
>NZ_SPJX01000071.1 GCF_004458765.1 Microvirga pakistanensis
ACGATTTGAACGAGGCGGATGTGATCCTCATGGGCGTGAGCCGGACCTCGAAGACGCCGACGGCGATCTATCTCGCCAACCGCGGCTTGAAGACGGCGAATTTTCCTCTCGTTCCCGGGATGCCTTTGCCGCCGAAGCTCGAGGCGGCGCGACGATCGCTCGTCGTGGGGCTGGTGGCGACTCCGGAGCGCATCGTGCAGATCCGGCAGAACCGCCTGCTCAG
>NZ_SPJX01000341.1 GCF_004458765.1 Microvirga pakistanensis
ACGATTTGAACGAGGCGGATGTGATCCTCATGGGCGTGAGCCGGACCTCGAAGACGCCGACGGCGATCTATCTCGCCAACCGCGGCTTGAAGACGGCGAATTTTCCTCTCGGTCCCGGGATGCCTTTGCCGCCGAAGCTCGAGGCGGCGCGACGATCGCTCGTCGTGGGGCTGGTGGCGACTCCGGAGCGCATCGTGCAGATCCGGCAGAACCGCCTGCTCAG
>NZ_SPJX01000400.1 GCF_004458765.1 Microvirga pakistanensis
ACGAGCGGGTGAACCACGAGCTTGAGCACGGAAATCACCGTCGGCAGCTTCCACCCCGTCTTCATCCCGTAGCGGCGCAACGCGATGCCCATGGAGATCAGGGCGCAGGGAACGGCCGCGCTCGCCAGCAGGTCCATGATCTGCCAGATCGGTGTCGGGACCGCGGAAGCGATGGGGCGGAGGGCGGAACCGGCCAGAATGCCGATCACGATCGGATGGGTTG
>NZ_SPJX01000337.1 GCF_004458765.1 Microvirga pakistanensis
ACGAGCGGGTGAACCACGAGCTTGAGCACGGAAATCACCGTCGGCAGCTTCCACCCCGTCTTCATCCCGTAGCGGCGCAACGCGATGCCCATGGAGATCAGGGCGCAGGGACCGGCCGCGCTCGCCAGCAGGTCCATGATCTGCCAGATCGGTGTCGGGACCGCGGAAGCGATGGGGCGGAGGGCGGAACCGGCCAGAATGCCGATCACGATCGGATGGGTTG
>NZ_SPJX01000716.1 GCF_004458765.1 Microvirga pakistanensis
ACGCCGTAAACGATGAATGCCAGCCGTTGGCGAGCTTGCTCGTCAGTGGCGCAGCTAACGCTTTAAGCATTCCGCCTGGGGAGTACGGTCGCAAGATTAAAACTCAAAGGACTTGACGGGGGCCCGCACAAGCGGTGGAGCATGTGGTTTAATTCGAAGCAACGCGCAGAACCTTACCAGCCTTTGACATGTCCGGTGTGGGGAGTGGAGACATTCCTCTTCA
>NZ_SPJX01000050.1 GCF_004458765.1 Microvirga pakistanensis
ACGCTGCTACGGGTGATGGCGGGACTTTATGCGCCCACGCAGGGACAAGCCGTTGTTGTGGGCCGAGTTGCGCCGCTTCTAAATCTAAGCTTCGGGTTAGATATGGAGGCAACAGGCCTGGATAATATCTTTGTGCGAGGGCTATTTCTTGGTATGAGCCGTGCTGAGATCAAGGAGAAGCTCAATAGTATAGCTGAATTCAGCGAGTTGGGTGAGTTTCTTG
>NZ_SPJX01000272.1 GCF_004458765.1 Microvirga pakistanensis
ACGCTGCTACGGGTGATGGCGGGACTTTATGCGCCCACGCAGGGACAAGCCGTTGTTGTGGGCCGAGTTGCGCCGCTTCTAAATCTAAGCTTCGGGTTAGATATGGAGGCACCAGGCCTGGATAATATCTTTGTGCGAGGGCTATTTCTTGGTATGAGCCGTGCTGAGATCAAGGAGAAGCTCAATAGTATAGCTGAATTCAGCGAGTTGGGTGAGTTTCTTG
>NZ_SPJX01000580.1 GCF_004458765.1 Microvirga pakistanensis
ACGTCACCTTGAACACGCGCATCAAGCCGCTCGACGACGTGCGCGTCCGTCAGGCCCTGAACATGGCCGTCAACAAGGAACGCATCGTCCGTATCATCAACAACCGCGCGGTTCCGGCGAACCAAATTCTCCCGCCGCTCATGCCGGGCTACGACAAGGAGTACAAGGGCTACGCCTATGATGTCGCCAAGGCCAAGGCGCTGCTCGCGGAAGCCGGCCTGAA
>NZ_SPJX01000438.1 GCF_004458765.1 Microvirga pakistanensis
ACGTCACCTTGAACACGCGCATCAAGCCGCTCGACGACGTGCGCGTCCGTCAGGCCCTGAACATGGCCGTCAACAAGGAACGCATCGTCCGTATCATCAACAACCGCGCGGGTCCGGCGAACCAAATTCTCCCGCCGCTCATGCCGGGCTACGACAAGGAGTACAAGGGCTACGCCTATGATGTCGCCAAGGCCAAGGCGCTGCTCGCGGAAGCCGGCCTGAA
>NZ_SPJX01000235.1 GCF_004458765.1 Microvirga pakistanensis
ACGGGGACCACGTGGCGCACTCTTCGTCGGAAGCCCTGCGGAGGTGACAGACAAGATCCTAGCGGTGCATGAGATCTTCCGGTTCGACCGCTTCCTGATTCAGATGGCCATTGGCGTGATGGACCACATCAAGCTGATGAAGGCGATTGAAATCTTCGGAACGAGGGTGGCGCCGGAGGTGCGAAAGGCGCTCCGATCACAATGGTAGACGGTATGAACGGAT
>NZ_SPJX01000015.1 GCF_004458765.1 Microvirga pakistanensis
ACGGGGACCACGTGGCGCACTCTTCGTCGGAAGCCCTGCGGAGGTGACAGACAAGATCCTAGCGGTGCATGAGATCTTCCGGTTCGACCGCTTCCTGATTCAGATGGCCATGGGCGTGATGGACCACATCAAGCTGATGAAGGCGATTGAAATCTTCGGAACGAGGGTGGCGCCGGAGGTGCGAAAGGCGCTCCGATCACAATGGTAGACGGTATGAACGGAT
>NZ_SPJX01000269.1 GCF_004458765.1 Microvirga pakistanensis
ATACACCGGCGGCAAAATCCTCTGGATGCAAAGGCACGAGCCGGACCTCTACCGGCGGCTGCGCTACGTTCTCAACCCTAAGGACTATCTTCGGCTTGTCCTGACCGGGGAAGTGGCCACAGAGGTGTCGGATGCATCCGGAACCGGTCTTTTCAACACCATGAAGCGTAGCTGGGCCTCGAGCCTGATCGAACGGGTCGGGATTGATCCGGCCCTGCTGCCG
>NZ_SPJX01000672.1 GCF_004458765.1 Microvirga pakistanensis
ATACACCGGCGGCAAAATCCTCTGGATGCAAAGGCACGAGCCGGACCTCTACCGGCGGCTGCGCTACGTTCTCAACCCTAAGGACTATCTTCGGCTTGTCCTGACCGGGGACGTGGCCACAGAGGTGTCGGATGCATCCGGAACCGGTCTTTTCAACACCATGAAGCGTAGCTGGGCCTCGAGCCTGATCGAACGGGTCGGGATTGATCCGGCCCTGCTGCCG
>NZ_SPJX01000626.1 GCF_004458765.1 Microvirga pakistanensis
ATAGCCTCAGCCGAGGCGCGGGAGAGGTCGATGACACGACCATGCGCATAGGGGCCACGATCATTGATCCGCACCACCACCGACTTTCCGGTGCGCTTGTTCACGACGCGCACCCGGGTGCCGAAGGGCAAGGTGCGATGCGCCGCCGTCAGGTCATTGGTATTGAAGGTTTCACCGCTTGCGGTCCGTCGCCCATGGAAACCGGGGCCGTACCAGGATGCAC
>NZ_SPJX01000026.1 GCF_004458765.1 Microvirga pakistanensis
ATAGCCTCAGCCGAGGCGCGGGAGAGGTCGATGACACGACCATGCGCATAGGGGCCACGATCATTGATCCGCACCACCACCGACTTTCCGGTGCGCTTGTTCACGACGCGCCCCCGGGTGCCGAAGGGCAAGGTGCGATGCGCCGCCGTCAGGTCATTGGTATTGAAGGTTTCACCGCTTGCGGTCCGTCGCCCATGGAAACCGGGGCCGTACCAGGATGCAC
>NZ_SPJX01000678.1 GCF_004458765.1 Microvirga pakistanensis
ATAGCCGAGGATCGGGTGGAAGCGCGACCCGAAGCCGGAACGCAGAATCCCGTCCGTGATCGGCTTGCGGAGCAGGAACTTCTTCAGGGAGCGGCCGCTCTCGTCGAAATAATCGACGGATCCGTCTTCTCCCTGAAACCGGTAGACCCGGCGTGCCTCGCCCCCGACCGTCAGGGAGGCGTAGAGAATCTCCGGCGGCGCATCCTCGTCGTCCGAACCGAAG
>NZ_SPJX01000121.1 GCF_004458765.1 Microvirga pakistanensis
ATAGCCGAGGATCGGGTGGAAGCGCGACCCGAAGCCGGAACGCAGAATCCCGTCCGTGATCGGCTTGCGGAGCAGGAACTTCTTCAGGGAGCGGCCGCTCTCGTCGAAATACTCGACGGATCCGTCTTCTCCCTGAAACCGGTAGACCCGGCGTGCCTCGCCCCCGACCGTCAGGGAGGCGTAGAGAATCTCCGGCGGCGCATCCTCGTCGTCCGAACCGAAG
>NZ_SPJX01000529.1 GCF_004458765.1 Microvirga pakistanensis
ATCACGCTTTCCTCGCAATTGTGCTTGTGAAGAGGGATTGCTGCTCCCGGCTCGAAGGACGTGATGCCATTCAGGAGACTCGTCGAGCCAACCTTCCGGCTGACGAGCGGAATGGTTTTCGCACCGCCTCCACGATCGGCGGCCTTGATCTCGGATGGGCGCAGAACGGCGCCGGAAGAGGGTTTCGTGTCGCTCATCATTGCTCTCCGCCTTGTCCGCTTAC
>NZ_SPJX01000116.1 GCF_004458765.1 Microvirga pakistanensis
ATCACGCTTTCCTCGCAATTGTGCTTGTGAAGAGGGATTGCTGCTCCCGGCTCGAAGGACGTGATGCCATTCAGGAGACTCGTCGAGCCAACCTTCCGGCTGACGAGCGGACTGGTTTTCGCACCGCCTCCACGATCGGCGGCCTTGATCTCGGATGGGCGCAGAACGGCGCCGGAAGAGGGTTTCGTGTCGCTCATCATTGCTCTCCGCCTTGTCCGCTTAC
>NZ_SPJX01000274.1 GCF_004458765.1 Microvirga pakistanensis
GTCTACCGGACCGTGAAGCTTTTCGAGACGGAAGGCATCCTGGAGCGGCTCGATTTCCGCGACGGCCGTTCCCGTTACGAGCAGGCGGCACGCGAGCACCACGATCATCTCATCAACCTTGAGACCGGCGCCGTGATCGAGTTCCACTCCGACGAGATCGAGGCCCTGCAGACCGAGATCGCCAGGCGCCTCGGCTACAAGGTGGTCTATCACCGTCTCGAGC
>NZ_SPJX01000616.1 GCF_004458765.1 Microvirga pakistanensis
GTCTACCGGACCGTGAAGCTTTTCGAGACGGAAGGCATCCTGGAGCGGCTCGATTTCCGCGACGGCCGTTCCCGTTACGAGCAGGCGGCACGCGAGCACCACGATCATCTCCTCAACCTTGAGACCGGCGCCGTGATCGAGTTCCACTCCGACGAGATCGAGGCCCTGCAGACCGAGATCGCCAGGCGCCTCGGCTACAAGGTGGTCTATCACCGTCTCGAGC
>NZ_SPJX01000684.1 GCF_004458765.1 Microvirga pakistanensis
ATCAGGATTTTGAACGATGCGCGCATGGCATCCTCCAGGACACGTTACGCTTGAACAACGGGTTTCCGCCATCCCGTGTTCCGCTTCGGGCCGATGCGCGCCCGGCCGGGAAGGCCGATGTTCTTCAAGGACTTCCCGGTGACTGGAAAAACGGGCTTTCGCCCTCCGGTGCCGGATATTGCGGCTGCATCACGAGCTGTTCCAGAACAGCCATCAGGGTTTC
>NZ_SPJX01000413.1 GCF_004458765.1 Microvirga pakistanensis
ATCAGGATTTTGAACGATGCGCGCATGGCATCCTCCAGGACACGTTACGCTTGAACAACGGGTTTCCGCCATCCCGTGTTCCGCTTCGGGCCGATGCGCGCCCGGCCGGGACGGCCGATGTTCTTCAAGGACTTCCCGGTGACTGGAAAAACGGGCTTTCGCCCTCCGGTGCCGGATATTGCGGCTGCATCACGAGCTGTTCCAGAACAGCCATCAGGGTTTC
>NZ_SPJX01000358.1 GCF_004458765.1 Microvirga pakistanensis
ATCAGGGGCCTTGGTGTGGATGCCTTGCGGGCCCGTGTTCGTGGTCGCTTCCCCGACGCGGAAAGCCTGCCCGATCGTCCGGCCCTCGATGCGCTCCTTGCCGAGGCGGGAACGGAGGTTGAGTGGCGCGGGCCACCGGCCGATCCGGCGGGCTACTACAGCAAGTCTATTCCCGACACAGGCACCGGCAGTGCAACGTTCATGCGCTATGCCACGGTTGCGC
>NZ_SPJX01000505.1 GCF_004458765.1 Microvirga pakistanensis
ATCAGGGGCCTTGGTGTGGATGCCTTGCGGGCCCGTGTTCGTGGTCGCTTCCCCGACGCGGAAAGCCTGCCCGATCGTCCGGCCCTCGATGCGCTCCTTGCCGAGGCGGGACCGGAGGTTGAGTGGCGCGGGCCACCGGCCGATCCGGCGGGCTACTACAGCAAGTCTATTCCCGACACAGGCACCGGCAGTGCAACGTTCATGCGCTATGCCACGGTTGCGC
>NZ_SPJX01000582.1 GCF_004458765.1 Microvirga pakistanensis
ATCCCCGTGGTGGGCGTGGCCACCCTTTCGGCCTTCCTGGCTCCGCTCATGGTGAACGAACGGCGGGGGCTGTTCACCGCCGCCCTCGACGCCAAGCACGGAAACATCTACATCCAGGCCATCGCTCCCGGCGGGCGCACCATCATCCCGCCGAGCCTCATGACCTATCGCGACGCGATTCGCGTGCTCGGCTCGGGCCCTCTCCTGATCAGCGGCTCGGCGG
>NZ_SPJX01000109.1 GCF_004458765.1 Microvirga pakistanensis
ATCCCCGTGGTGGGCGTGGCCACCCTTTCGGCCTTCCTGGCTCCGCTCATGGTGAACGAACGGCGGGGGCTGTTCACCGCCGCCCTCGACGCCAAGCACGGAAACATCTACCTCCAGGCCATCGCTCCCGGCGGGCGCACCATCATCCCGCCGAGCCTCATGACCTATCGCGACGCGATTCGCGTGCTCGGCTCGGGCCCTCTCCTGATCAGCGGCTCGGCGG
>NZ_SPJX01000573.1 GCF_004458765.1 Microvirga pakistanensis
TCTCGGGCAGGGCAATGTAAAAGGTCGCGCCCCCATCGGTCTGGCCCTCGGCCCAGCTGCGCCCCCCGTGTCTTTCGACGATGCGCCGGACATTGGCCAGCCCGATCCCGGTTCCCTCGAAATCCTCGATCCGGTGCAGGCGCTGGAAAACCCCGAACAGCTTGTTGACGTACTTCATATCGAAGCCGACGCCATTGTCCCGCACGAAGTAGACAATGTCCCC
>NZ_SPJX01000055.1 GCF_004458765.1 Microvirga pakistanensis
TCTCGGGCAGGGCAATGTAAAAGGTCGCGCCCCCATCGGTCTGGCCCTCGGCCCAGCTGCGCCCCCCGTGTCTTTCGACGATGCGCCGGACATTGGCCAGCCCGATCCCGGGTCCCTCGAAATCCTCGATCCGGTGCAGGCGCTGGAAAACCCCGAACAGCTTGTTGACGTACTTCATATCGAAGCCGACGCCATTGTCCCGCACGAAGTAGACAATGTCCCC
>NZ_SPJX01000586.1 GCF_004458765.1 Microvirga pakistanensis
ATCCTCAATGCGTCGCCTGAAGCTGCGGCTGGCGGCGGATTGGCGTTGCTGCAGACGGGCGATCGCATCCGCATCGATCTCAACAAGCGCACCGCCGACATCCTTCTCTCCAAGGAGGAGTTGGAGAAGCGCCGTGCCGATCTCGAGGCGCGCGGCGGCTATGCCTATCCGGCGAGCCAGACGCCCTGGCAGGAAATCCAGCGCTCCATGGTCGACCAGCTCT
>NZ_SPJX01000392.1 GCF_004458765.1 Microvirga pakistanensis
ATCCTCAATGCGTCGCCTGAAGCTGCGGCTGGCGGCGGATTGGCGTTGCTGCAGACGGGCGATCGCATCCGCATCGATCTCAACAAGCGCACCGCCGACATCCTTCTCTCCCAGGAGGAGTTGGAGAAGCGCCGTGCCGATCTCGAGGCGCGCGGCGGCTATGCCTATCCGGCGAGCCAGACGCCCTGGCAGGAAATCCAGCGCTCCATGGTCGACCAGCTCT
>NZ_SPJX01000205.1 GCF_004458765.1 Microvirga pakistanensis
ATCCTTGCCGTAGCTCGTGATGTCCACGCCGGTGAGCACCACTTCCCGCGAGCCGTGCTCCACGAGATTGCGCACCTGCTCAACCACCGCGCCCATGGGCACCGAGCGGGAATTGCCGCGGCCGTAGGGAATGATGCAGAAGGTGCAGCGATGGTCGCAGCCGTTCTGCACCTGCACGAAGGCGCGCGTGCGCCCGCGCATGCCGTCGATGAGATGCACGGCG
>NZ_SPJX01000653.1 GCF_004458765.1 Microvirga pakistanensis
ATCCTTGCCGTAGCTCGTGATGTCCACGCCGGTGAGCACCACTTCCCGCGAGCCGTGCTCCACGAGATTGCGCACCTGCTCAACCACCGCGCCCATGGGCACCGAGCGGGACTTGCCGCGGCCGTAGGGAATGATGCAGAAGGTGCAGCGATGGTCGCAGCCGTTCTGCACCTGCACGAAGGCGCGCGTGCGCCCGCGCATGCCGTCGATGAGATGCACGGCG
>NZ_SPJX01000275.1 GCF_004458765.1 Microvirga pakistanensis
ATCCGGAGCCTCTTCCGCCACATGGCCAGCTCTCACCCGATCATCCCCGGCCTTGAGCCGGGCCCCCACGTCTTCGAACTGCAACGCGAAAAGACGGAGATGGCCGCAACACGTGCGGCCATGACGGGGAGAGGCACGGCTCCGACACCCCCTGGTCCCAGCCTCTCCCATGCTATCACCGGCTTCGTGCCGGTGAGCCCTTTGGGGTGAAGCGCGGCGCGCT
>NZ_SPJX01000342.1 GCF_004458765.1 Microvirga pakistanensis
ATCCGGCCCTGGTGCTCCCGGCCCTGCCGGATACCGTCGCCACCCAGGGCAATCTCGATCCGCTCGCGCTGATCGCCGGGGGCGAGCCGATGGACCAGGGGATCGACCGCATTCTCGCGGCGGTGCGCGGCCGCCCGCACATCTTCAATCTCGGCCACGGCATCCTGCCGGAGACGCCGATCGCCCATGTGGAACAGATGATCGCTCGCGTGAGGGGGGCTTA
>NZ_SPJX01000584.1 GCF_004458765.1 Microvirga pakistanensis
ATCCGGCCCTGGTGCTCCCGGCCCTGCCGGATACCGTCGCCACCCAGGGCAATCTCGATCCGCTCGCGCTGATCGCCGGGGGCGAGCCGATGGACCAGGGGATCGACCGCAGTCTCGCGGCGGTGCGCGGCCGCCCGCACATCTTCAATCTCGGCCACGGCATCCTGCCGGAGACGCCGATCGCCCATGTGGAACAGATGATCGCTCGCGTGAGGGGGGCTTA
>NZ_SPJX01000290.1 GCF_004458765.1 Microvirga pakistanensis
ATCCGGCGCGTGGTGATCTGCACCGGCAAGGTCTATTACGACCTGCTCGAGGAGCGCGAGAAGCGTGGGCTGGACGACGTCTATCTGCTGCGCGTCGAGCAGCTCTACCCGTTCCCGGCGAAGTCCCTGGCCGCCGAGCTCTCCCGCTTCAAGAAGGCCGATGTGGTGTGGTGCCAGGAAGAGCCCAAGAACATGGGCTCCTGGAACTTCGTCGAGCCCTATC
>NZ_SPJX01000093.1 GCF_004458765.1 Microvirga pakistanensis
ATCCGGCGCGTGGTGATCTGCACCGGCAAGGTCTATTACGACCTGCTCGAGGAGCGCGAGAAGCGTGGGCTGGACGACGTCTATCTGCTGCGCGTCGAGCAGCTCTACCCGGTCCCGGCGAAGTCCCTGGCCGCCGAGCTCTCCCGCTTCAAGAAGGCCGATGTGGTGTGGTGCCAGGAAGAGCCCAAGAACATGGGCTCCTGGAACTTCGTCGAGCCCTATC
>NZ_SPJX01000346.1 GCF_004458765.1 Microvirga pakistanensis
CGCCGAGGATGACATAGCGGTAGCCGAGATCGAGCGTGAAATTCGATGAAAGCTGATATCCGACGCCGGCCATGAGGGCCCAAGCGAGACTGAAATCTTTGCCGCCGGCAAAGCGCTCCACGGTTTCGATCCCCGTGGTCGCGTCATGGATCGTCCGCACATCGTCGGAGAGCGTGTTGCGCGCCAGTCCGATACCCGCCCCGATATAGGGCGTGAAACCCAG
>NZ_SPJX01000689.1 GCF_004458765.1 Microvirga pakistanensis
CGCCGAGGATGACATAGCGGTAGCCGAGATCGAGCGTGAAATTCGATGAAAGCTGATATCCGACGCCGGCCATGAGGGCCCAAGCGAGACTGAAATCTTTGCCGCCGGCAATGCGCTCCACGGTTTCGATCCCCGTGGTCGCGTCATGGATCGTCCGCACATCGTCGGAGAGCGTGTTGCGCGCCAGTCCGATACCCGCCCCGATATAGGGCGTGAAACCCAG
>NZ_SPJX01000309.1 GCF_004458765.1 Microvirga pakistanensis
ATCGCCGCCGGGGCGACCAGCACCACCCGGGCGATCCGGCCCGAGCCATGCCGGGTCAGATAGCGCACGACCTCACCGCTGGCGAAGGAGTGCGCCACCACAGTGACGCTCTCCAGCTCCAGCGCCTGAATGACGTCCGCCAGATCGTCCGCCAGGGTGTCGTAGTCGTAGCCTCGACCCGGATCGCTCGAGCGGCCATGCGCCCGCCGGTCGTAGGCGATGC
>NZ_SPJX01000284.1 GCF_004458765.1 Microvirga pakistanensis
ATCGCCGCCGGGGCGACCAGCACCACCCGGGCGATCCGGCCCGAGCCATGCCGGGTCAGATAGCGCACGACCTCACCGCTGGCGAAGGAGTGCGCCACCACAGTGACGCTCCCCAGCTCCAGCGCCTGAATGACGTCCGCCAGATCGTCCGCCAGGGTGTCGTAGTCGTAGCCTCGACCCGGATCGCTCGAGCGGCCATGCGCCCGCCGGTCGTAGGCGATGC
>NZ_SPJX01000064.1 GCF_004458765.1 Microvirga pakistanensis
ATCGCGCTCGCGATCAACCCGCACATGGAGGAGCTGCGGGACATGCTGGAGAATCTCTCCCCGCACAATCTGATGCTTCATTGATCATCGCCCGGCGCCTAAGCGGGGGGACTCCGGAGCCTCTTCCGCCACATGGCCAGCTCTCACCCGATCATCCCCGGCCTTGAGCCGGGCCCCCACGTCTTCGAACTGCAACGCGAAAAGACGGAGATGGCCGCAACAA
>NZ_SPJX01000555.1 GCF_004458765.1 Microvirga pakistanensis
ATCGCGGCCGGATTCCTGACGCTGATTCATAGCGGCTTCCTCAGTGCGCTGATTACCTTCGCGCCCGATCCTCTTTATGAGTGGTACCTTAATCGGACGGCGACGTGGGGAATGGGGGCTCTGGAGGATCAGCAACTCGCCGGCCTGCTCATGGGCGTTCCGATGGGCATGGTCTATCTCCTGGCATGCCTTGCTCTCGCCGCCCGTTTCCTGGAGCCGACGC
>NZ_SPJX01000561.1 GCF_004458765.1 Microvirga pakistanensis
ATCGCGGCCGGATTCCTGACGCTGATTCATAGCGGCTTCCTCAGTGCGCTGATTACCTTCGCGCCCGATCCTCTTTATGAGTGGTACCTTAATCGGACGGCGACGTGGGGACTGGGGGCTCTGGAGGATCAGCAACTCGCCGGCCTGCTCATGGGCGTTCCGATGGGCATGGTCTATCTCCTGGCATGCCTTGCTCTCGCCGCCCGTTTCCTGGAGCCGACGC
>NZ_SPJX01000017.1 GCF_004458765.1 Microvirga pakistanensis
ATCGGACTTTCAAACGGCACGACGGCCATCCATCCCGACGCTACCACGGCGCGGAAAAACCAAGCCCCGCTTCATCGAGCGGGGCTTGGTCTTGCGGGATCGGTGGGAGGAATGGCTCTGGTCATCTGCTGGCTTGAAGAGTGGAGGCAGGCTAGCGTGGCTGAACGCGAGCCTCAGCCGCGTCGCAAACTCGCGCGCTCAGGCCGGTTGCAGCCAGAGCGGC
>NZ_SPJX01000348.1 GCF_004458765.1 Microvirga pakistanensis
ATCGGACTTTCAAACGGCACGACGGCCATCCATCCCGACGCTACCACGGCGCGGAAAAACCAAGCCCCGCTTCATCGAGCGGGGCTTGGTCTTGCGGGATCGGTGGGAGGACTGGCTCTGGTCATCTGCTGGCTTGAAGAGTGGAGGCAGGCTAGCGTGGCTGAACGCGAGCCTCAGCCGCGTCGCAAACTCGCGCGCTCAGGCCGGTTGCAGCCAGAGCGGC
>NZ_SPJX01000097.1 GCF_004458765.1 Microvirga pakistanensis
ATCGGCGGCGGGAACGTCATCACGGGACGCACGCGAGAAAGGCGGCACAGGCCGCCTTTTCTTATTGGATCTTGTCGAGCATTTTGTAGTAGAGGCCAACCATCGGGAGGAACCATGGTTTTCCTGAGTACCCGGCGATGGTCGGCCATTCCAGACCATTGACCGGATTGCGATCGCCTCTGCCCATAATCGCGTCGGCAAGAAGGATGCCCATCTGTGTTGA
>NZ_SPJX01000500.1 GCF_004458765.1 Microvirga pakistanensis
ATCGGCGGCGGGAACGTCATCACGGGACGCACGCGAGAAAGGCGGCACAGGCCGCCTTTTCTTATTGGATCTTGTCGAGCATTTTGTAGTAGAGGCCAACCATCGGGAGGACCCATGGTTTTCCTGAGTACCCGGCGATGGTCGGCCATTCCAGACCATTGACCGGATTGCGATCGCCTCTGCCCATAATCGCGTCGGCAAGAAGGATGCCCATCTGTGTTGA
>NZ_SPJX01000424.1 GCF_004458765.1 Microvirga pakistanensis
ATCGGTGCGAGGCCGGGCGGAACGACCGCCCAGGAGGCTTGCGACCAGGGATCGCTCCGCCATGCGGTGGCATGCATCACGCTCATGTGGCGGATGGCGCGCGCGCCGAAATGCTCGGCCAGAACGTCCCTGGCGTAGCGCCCGGGCGCGTCGGGGTCGCGGCGATCGAATCGCGCAGCATGGGGCTGGTCGAGTTCGAAGAAATGGAAGGGCGTGCCGTCGA
>NZ_SPJX01000119.1 GCF_004458765.1 Microvirga pakistanensis
ATCGGTGCGAGGCCGGGCGGAACGACCGCCCAGGAGGCTTGCGACCAGGGATCGCTCCGCCATGCGGTGGCATGCATCACGCTCATGTGGCGGATGGCGCGCGCGCCGAAAGGCTCGGCCAGAACGTCCCTGGCGTAGCGCCCGGGCGCGTCGGGGTCGCGGCGATCGAATCGCGCAGCATGGGGCTGGTCGAGTTCGAAGAAATGGAAGGGCGTGCCGTCGA
>NZ_SPJX01000192.1 GCF_004458765.1 Microvirga pakistanensis
ATTCCTTAAGGGGTGGGTTCCGGAATTCTTTGCGCTTTGGCGCGAAGGATCTTGTCATGAGGTTCGCGCCTCCCCTCTTGTGTGCGGGAAGCGCGGATGTTTGAAATCGTACAGAGGCGGCATATTCGGCAAGCGGACGACCTAGTTCCGCGCACCAGCCACGGCCCGCAGCCGTGAGCGCCGGATATGCCTGGCAAGCAAAACATGTCTTTGGAGAAATCCG
>NZ_SPJX01000181.1 GCF_004458765.1 Microvirga pakistanensis
ATTCGATCACGTGTCCGGTGCCGCCCGCGGTGCCGATCTCGCCGATGATGGCCAGGATAATGTCTTTCGCCGTGACGCCGGCGGGCAGCTGCCCGTCGACGGTCACGCGCATGTTCTTGGCCTTCTTCTGGATCAGGGTCTGGGTCGCGAGCACGTGCTCGACCTCGGAGGTGCCGATGCCGTGAGCGAGGGAGCCGAAGGCGCCGTGGGTGGAGGTGTGGCT
>NZ_SPJX01000564.1 GCF_004458765.1 Microvirga pakistanensis
ATTGCTGCAGCAAGGTGCTTGAGCTCGCCGAGCGCTGTTTCGTCCATGAGCTCGGCCGCTCTGCCAGCTGCATGGGGCTCAAGCAGCAGGCGGAGTTCGTAGAGCTCGTCGAACCGCTTGCGCGTGAGCTGAGGTGCCGCGCTGTAACCGACGAGGTGGGTCTTCACCACCAAACCCTCGGCTTCAAGTCGGCTGAGAGCCTCCCGAATTGGGGTTTGCGAAA
>NZ_SPJX01000076.1 GCF_004458765.1 Microvirga pakistanensis
ATTGCTGCAGCAAGGTGCTTGAGCTCGCCGAGCGCTGTTTCGTCCATGAGCTCGGCCGCTCTGCCAGCTGCATGGGGCTCAAGCAGCAGGCGGAGTTCGTAGAGCTCGTCGCACCGCTTGCGCGTGAGCTGAGGTGCCGCGCTGTAACCGACGAGGTGGGTCTTCACCACCAAACCCTCGGCTTCAAGTCGGCTGAGAGCCTCCCGAATTGGGGTTTGCGAAA
>NZ_SPJX01000454.1 GCF_004458765.1 Microvirga pakistanensis
ATTGGCTTCAAGCTCGCGGACATGGCTGTCGAGATCTCCGCAGCCCGCATGATGCTCTACGAGGCCGCCAAGGCTTATGACGAGGGACGGGACGTCGCCAATCTCGGAGCAATGGCCAAGCTCTATGCATCGGAAGTGGCACACAGGGCGGCCGACGCCGCGGTGCAGATCTGGGGCGGCTTCGGTTACTGCAAGCCAAACGTAGCCGAGCGGCTCTATCGCG
>NZ_SPJX01000386.1 GCF_004458765.1 Microvirga pakistanensis
ATTGGCTTCAAGCTCGCGGACATGGCTGTCGAGATCTCCGCAGCCCGCATGATGCTCTACGAGGCCGCCAAGGCTTATGACGAGGGACGGGACGTCGCCAATCTCGGAGCACTGGCCAAGCTCTATGCATCGGAAGTGGCACACAGGGCGGCCGACGCCGCGGTGCAGATCTGGGGCGGCTTCGGTTACTGCAAGCCAAACGTAGCCGAGCGGCTCTATCGCG
>NZ_SPJX01000624.1 GCF_004458765.1 Microvirga pakistanensis
ATGATGATGGCTGTCGACCGGCAGCGCGGCCTTCCGCAGGGTGGAGAAGGACAGAACGGCCGCGCTCGTCTTCGGTCCGATCCCCGGAATGCTCTCGAGCCAGGCGCGCGCTTCCTCCACCGGCATCTCCTTGAGGAAATCGAGGGACAGGCTGCCGTGCCGCTCCTCGATCGCCCGCAGCACCGCCTGCAATCGCGGCGCCTTCTGCTCCGGCCAGGTCACG
>NZ_SPJX01000693.1 GCF_004458765.1 Microvirga pakistanensis
ATGATGATGGCTGTCGACCGGCAGCGCGGCCTTCCGCAGGGTGGAGAAGGACAGAACGGCCGCGCTCGTCTTCGGTCCGATCCCCGGAATGCTCTCGAGCCAGGCGCGCGCGTCCTCCACCGGCATCTCCTTGAGGAAATCGAGGGACAGGCTGCCGTGCCGCTCCTCGATCGCCCGCAGCACCGCCTGCAATCGCGGCGCCTTCTGCTCCGGCCAGGTCACG
>NZ_SPJX01000204.1 GCF_004458765.1 Microvirga pakistanensis
ATGATGGCGCGGGCCCCGTAGCCGATGCGCTTTGCCCCCTCGAACACGTCGCGCACCATCGGGTGCGTCTTGAAGCGCTGGAACTCGTCGAAGGGCGAGAGCGTCGGGTTCTTGTAGTTGAGGTGCACCACAAAGCCCACCGACACCAGGTGGTCGTCGAAATGATAGAGCCAGGAGCCGCCGCCGGAATTGTTCGGCAGCGGCCAGCCCATGGAATGGCGCA
>NZ_SPJX01000180.1 GCF_004458765.1 Microvirga pakistanensis
ATGATGGCGCGGGCCCCGTAGCCGATGCGCTTTGCCCCCTCGAACACGTCGCGCACCATCGGGTGCGTCTTGAAGCGCTGGAACTCGTCGAAGGGCGAGAGCGTCGGGTTCGTGTAGTTGAGGTGCACCACAAAGCCCACCGACACCAGGTGGTCGTCGAAATGATAGAGCCAGGAGCCGCCGCCGGAATTGTTCGGCAGCGGCCAGCCCATGGAATGGCGCA
>NZ_SPJX01000414.1 GCF_004458765.1 Microvirga pakistanensis
ATGGCCTGAAAGATCCTGGATAGGAACAGCGCGACTGAGAACCCATTCAAAGATACCCGCGGCGTTTCGGATCCGGTACTCCGTCTCGTAAGGCGCGCCGGTTTCGACGGAATGGCGCCATTGGGCCTTGACCGCGGGCAAATCCCTTGGGTGAACGGCATTCTGCCAGCCATTTCCCTCGGATTGCTCGGCGGTCATGCCAGTAAATTCGTGCCATCGCCGG
>NZ_SPJX01000366.1 GCF_004458765.1 Microvirga pakistanensis
ATGGCCTGAAAGATCCTGGATAGGAACAGCGCGACTGAGAACCCATTCAAAGATACCCGCGGCGTTTCGGATCCGGTACTCCGTCTCGTAAGGCGCGCCGGTTTCGACGGACTGGCGCCATTGGGCCTTGACCGCGGGCAAATCCCTTGGGTGAACGGCATTCTGCCAGCCATTTCCCTCGGATTGCTCGGCGGTCATGCCAGTAAATTCGTGCCATCGCCGG
>NZ_SPJX01000394.1 GCF_004458765.1 Microvirga pakistanensis
ATGGCCGTCATGGCCGCAGGCATGCATCTTGCCCGGCCTGAGCGACTTGTACGGGGCCTGGCCGAGTTCCTCGATGGGCAGGGCGTCCATATCGGCCCTGATCCCAATGGAACGGCCGGAAGTGCCCCTCGACAGCGTCCCAACCACACCAGTGCCCGCGAGTCCTGTGGAGACCTTCAAGCCAAACGAGTCGAGCATACGGGCAATGAAAGAGGAAGTCTCA
>NZ_SPJX01000374.1 GCF_004458765.1 Microvirga pakistanensis
ATGGCCGTCATGGCCGCAGGCATGCATCTTGCCCGGCCTGAGCGACTTGTACGGGGCCTGGCCGAGTTCCTCGATGGGCAGGGCGTCCATATCGGCCCTGATCCCAATGGACCGGCCGGAAGTGCCCCTCGACAGCGTCCCAACCACACCAGTGCCCGCGAGTCCTGTGGAGACCTTCAAGCCAAACGAGTCGAGCATACGGGCAATGAAAGAGGAAGTCTCA
>NZ_SPJX01000370.1 GCF_004458765.1 Microvirga pakistanensis
ATGGTCATGGAGACCTACACTGCGGCCGATCTCTCGGCCGAAACCAACGAGCCCGTCACTTTGCCGCTTTCCAACAATGCGATCTCAGCCATCGCGGACATCAAGGGAGGAACATTTGAAAAAGTCAGCTAAGGGGATCGGTCTCGCCATTATCGGCGCCGGCCGGGTCGGCCTGTTCCGGGGTGAGGTGGCGGCGCGTCATCCTGCGGTCGAGTGGATCGGC
>NZ_SPJX01000227.1 GCF_004458765.1 Microvirga pakistanensis
ATGGTCATGGAGACCTACACTGCGGCCGATCTCTCGGCCGAAACCAACGAGCCCGTCACTTTGCCGCTTTCCAACAATGCGATCTCAGCCATCGCGGACATCAAGGGAGGACCATTTGAAAAAGTCAGCTAAGGGGATCGGTCTCGCCATTATCGGCGCCGGCCGGGTCGGCCTGTTCCGGGGTGAGGTGGCGGCGCGTCATCCTGCGGTCGAGTGGATCGGC
>NZ_SPJX01000074.1 GCF_004458765.1 Microvirga pakistanensis
AGAAGACCGACAGGCTCATGGTGCCCGAGCCGGTCGAGGTCGATTGCATGTAGATCATGTCCTCGACGCCGTTGATCTGCTGTTCCAGGGGCGCGGCCACGGTCTCGGCGATGGTCTGGGCGCTCGCGCCCGGATAGGTGGCGGAGACCACCACCTGGGGCGGCACGATCTCGGGATATTGCGCGACGGGCAGGATCCGCATGGCGATCAGCCCGACGAGCAC
>NZ_SPJX01000153.1 GCF_004458765.1 Microvirga pakistanensis
AGAAGACCGACAGGCTCATGGTGCCCGAGCCGGTCGAGGTCGATTGCATGTAGATCATGTCCTCGACGCCGTTGATCTGCTGTTCCAGGGGCGCGGCCACGGTCTCGGCGAGGGTCTGGGCGCTCGCGCCCGGATAGGTGGCGGAGACCACCACCTGGGGCGGCACGATCTCGGGATATTGCGCGACGGGCAGGATCCGCATGGCGATCAGCCCGACGAGCAC
>NZ_SPJX01000648.1 GCF_004458765.1 Microvirga pakistanensis
AGATCGTCGGTCCAGCGGTTCACATGGGTCTGACCAGTGCGGATCGTGAGCCCCTTGTTCATGATCGCCCCGAAGGGGATCTTGTCGAGAAGCCCGCCATAGACGCCGGGAATGGAGAGCGTCCCCGCCGGACGGCACACATAGGCCATCTCGCGCAGCACGTGCGGACGGTCCGTTTCCATCATAGTCGCCTGCTTGACCCGGTCGTACATGGCGTCGATGG
>NZ_SPJX01000354.1 GCF_004458765.1 Microvirga pakistanensis
AGATCGTCGGTCCAGCGGTTCACATGGGTCTGACCAGTGCGGATCGTGAGCCCCTTGTTCATGATCGCCCCGAAGGGGATCTTGTCGAGAAGCCCGCCATAGACGCCGGGACTGGAGAGCGTCCCCGCCGGACGGCACACATAGGCCATCTCGCGCAGCACGTGCGGACGGTCCGTTTCCATCATAGTCGCCTGCTTGACCCGGTCGTACATGGCGTCGATGG
>NZ_SPJX01000658.1 GCF_004458765.1 Microvirga pakistanensis
AGAGGTGATAGGCGCTCACGTCGTCCTGGTTCACGGTCTTCTTGACGAGCCGCATGCCGAGGGCCTGCGTGTAGAAGGCGTGGTTGCCTGAGGCATCGGCGGTCACGGCGGTGAGATGATGAATGCCGGTCAGCTTCATGGGAATGCTCCATTGCTTCCGACCGAAAGTAGGGTTAGGCGAAGTCTTCCGCGACCAGGTCACGCGCCAAATGCGTTTTGCCGA
>NZ_SPJX01000717.1 GCF_004458765.1 Microvirga pakistanensis
AGAGGTGATAGGCGCTCACGTCGTCCTGGTTCACGGTCTTCTTGACGAGCCGCATGCCGAGGGCCTGCGTGTAGAAGGCGTGGTTGCCTGAGGCATCGGCGGTCACGGCGGGGAGATGATGAATGCCGGTCAGCTTCATGGGAATGCTCCATTGCTTCCGACCGAAAGTAGGGTTAGGCGAAGTCTTCCGCGACCAGGTCACGCGCCAAATGCGTTTTGCCGA
>NZ_SPJX01000557.1 GCF_004458765.1 Microvirga pakistanensis
AGCAGGCCGAAGCCCCGATACCCGCTGAGCTCCCCGTCGGCGCCGAAGACCGGCACGCCGCCCAAGGCGACCGGCACCTCCAGGGATGGATCGTCCATCGCCCAGGAGACATTCCTCGCAGTCCAGGTCTCACGGCGCGCGAAGCATCCCGCGATCTCCCCCTCGGGATCCGACACGACGGAGCGCGTCAGTTCGTCCCAGGTTCGGCCCACGATGTCCCCTG
>NZ_SPJX01000305.1 GCF_004458765.1 Microvirga pakistanensis
AGCAGGCCGAAGCCCCGATACCCGCTGAGCTCCCCGTCGGCGCCGAAGACCGGCACGCCGCCCAAGGCGACCGGCACCTCCAGGGATGGATCGTCCATCGCCCAGGAGACAGTCCTCGCAGTCCAGGTCTCACGGCGCGCGAAGCATCCCGCGATCTCCCCCTCGGGATCCGACACGACGGAGCGCGTCAGTTCGTCCCAGGTTCGGCCCACGATGTCCCCTG
>NZ_SPJX01000574.1 GCF_004458765.1 Microvirga pakistanensis
AGCCACGTGCCGTACATAAACCCAGGCCAGAACGAAAAGAACCCCGTGGACCGTCCATCACATATCCGATCCGTCTGGGGCTTCCTCCGCAACCGCCGACGCCCACGGGGAATGAGCGATGCGACGAACCGGCTGATGCGCGAGGCCGATGCCGGAGCCCTGCAACGCGCCGGGCTCGTGCGGATGGTGGTGGCCGGGCTTCTGCTCCTGACCATCATCATCG
>NZ_SPJX01000314.1 GCF_004458765.1 Microvirga pakistanensis
AGCCACGTGCCGTACATAAACCCAGGCCAGAACGAAAAGAACCCCGTGGACCGTCCATCACATATCCGATCCGTCTGGGGCTTCCTCCGCAACCGCCGACGCCCACGGGGACTGAGCGATGCGACGAACCGGCTGATGCGCGAGGCCGATGCCGGAGCCCTGCAACGCGCCGGGCTCGTGCGGATGGTGGTGGCCGGGCTTCTGCTCCTGACCATCATCATCG
>NZ_SPJX01000079.1 GCF_004458765.1 Microvirga pakistanensis
AGCCTTCGTATCCGGGGCTTTCGGCTCCGCGGCCCTGGCGGGCGGCGCTTCGGCCGCCGGCTGCTGCTGCGGGGCGGGCTGCTGCACAGCCGCCTGGGGCGTCGCGGCGGAACCCGGGAGGTCAGGTGTGCTGGGCCATGCCCAGTAGAGGGCACCGACAAGAACCGCGACGACGCCGGCCGCTGCCGCGCCGAGGATCGCGATGGTTCCTTTGATCTCTGTC
>NZ_SPJX01000417.1 GCF_004458765.1 Microvirga pakistanensis
AGCCTTCGTATCCGGGGCTTTCGGCTCCGCGGCCCTGGCGGGCGGCGCTTCGGCCGCCGGCTGCTGCTGCGGGGCGGGCTGCTGCACAGCCGCCTGGGGCGTCGCGGCGGACCCCGGGAGGTCAGGTGTGCTGGGCCATGCCCAGTAGAGGGCACCGACAAGAACCGCGACGACGCCGGCCGCTGCCGCGCCGAGGATCGCGATGGTTCCTTTGATCTCTGTC
>NZ_SPJX01000001.1 GCF_004458765.1 Microvirga pakistanensis
AGCCGAGGCGCTTCTGCAGGGGCTGGCGCAGCAGATAGGCCGGATGCAGGGTCGGCATCGCCCGGATCTCGCGGCCGTCCTCGGCCTGGTAGGTGTACCAGCGCCCCCGGGTGCGCAGGATTCCGTCCTTCAGGCCGAGCAGGTTCTGGGCTGCGGGGCCGCCGAGGCACAGAAGAAATTCGGGAGAGGCCAGCTCGATCTGCCGCGCGATGAACGGCTTGCA
>NZ_SPJX01000651.1 GCF_004458765.1 Microvirga pakistanensis
AGCCGAGGCGCTTCTGCAGGGGCTGGCGCAGCAGATAGGCCGGATGCAGGGTCGGCATCGCCCGGATCTCGCGGCCGTCCTCGGCCTGGTAGGTGTACCAGCGCCCCCGGGGGCGCAGGATTCCGTCCTTCAGGCCGAGCAGGTTCTGGGCTGCGGGGCCGCCGAGGCACAGAAGAAATTCGGGAGAGGCCAGCTCGATCTGCCGCGCGATGAACGGCTTGCA
>NZ_SPJX01000508.1 GCF_004458765.1 Microvirga pakistanensis
AGCTCCTTGAGGCCGATGCCGTATTTCTGGTGGTCGCGGCCCGCATTCAGGCCGAAGCGCTCGACCATCTGCTTGGTGAGCGAGCCGCGCGCGCCCTCGCCCAAGATCGTGTAGCGGGCGCGCAGCTCCATGCCGCGGGTGAAGTTGGCATTGGGCTCGCCGTTGCGGCTGACGCCCATGTCGCCGGTGGCCACCCCCACCACCCGGCCGTCCTCGACCAGCA
>NZ_SPJX01000719.1 GCF_004458765.1 Microvirga pakistanensis
AGCTCCTTGAGGCCGATGCCGTATTTCTGGTGGTCGCGGCCCGCATTCAGGCCGAAGCGCTCGACCATCTGCTTGGTGAGCGAGCCGCGCGCGCCCTCGCCCAAGATCGTGGAGCGGGCGCGCAGCTCCATGCCGCGGGTGAAGTTGGCATTGGGCTCGCCGTTGCGGCTGACGCCCATGTCGCCGGTGGCCACCCCCACCACCCGGCCGTCCTCGACCAGCA
>NZ_SPJX01000331.1 GCF_004458765.1 Microvirga pakistanensis
AGCGCGACGGCTCGCCCATGGTGCCCTCGCGCTTCCTGCAGCGCCTCAAGGCTTTCACCGGCCGGGAGGCGTGGAACGCCATGCTGAAGTCGGGAGAGTATTACCGCCGGCTTGCCCGCACCCTCGACACGCCGAAACCCGCGCCCGCTCTTCCACGCCCGCGCCCGAAGCCCGACCCTGCGCTCTTCCCGCGCTCCTTGAGCGTCACGGAAGTCGAGACGCT
>NZ_SPJX01000147.1 GCF_004458765.1 Microvirga pakistanensis
AGCGCGACGGCTCGCCCATGGTGCCCTCGCGCTTCCTGCAGCGCCTCAAGGCTTTCACCGGCCGGGAGGCGTGGAACGCCATGCTGAAGTCGGGAGAGTATTACCGCCGGCGTGCCCGCACCCTCGACACGCCGAAACCCGCGCCCGCTCTTCCACGCCCGCGCCCGAAGCCCGACCCTGCGCTCTTCCCGCGCTCCTTGAGCGTCACGGAAGTCGAGACGCT
>NZ_SPJX01000270.1 GCF_004458765.1 Microvirga pakistanensis
AGCGCGGGCGGGCGGGTTGGCCACGAAGTACTCCGCGTAGACGCTGTTGAAGCTCCAGAAGTCGCGCGGATCATCAAGCCAGACGCCGACGCGCACAACATCCTCCAGCTCATAGCCGGCTTCCTTGAGGATCGCGATCATGTTCTCAATGGCTTTGCGGCTCTGGGCAATGATGCCGCCAGGCACGATCTCGCCCTTTTCCATCGGCACCTGGCCGGAAACA
>NZ_SPJX01000570.1 GCF_004458765.1 Microvirga pakistanensis
AGCGCGGGCGGGCGGGTTGGCCACGAAGTACTCCGCGTAGACGCTGTTGAAGCTCCAGAAGTCGCGCGGATCATCAAGCCAGACGCCGACGCGCACAACATCCTCCAGCTCCTAGCCGGCTTCCTTGAGGATCGCGATCATGTTCTCAATGGCTTTGCGGCTCTGGGCAATGATGCCGCCAGGCACGATCTCGCCCTTTTCCATCGGCACCTGGCCGGAAACA
>NZ_SPJX01000031.1 GCF_004458765.1 Microvirga pakistanensis
AGCGTCGGCTAAGGTCAGACCGTCGGCAAGGACGTTCTCCTGAAGCGACTTCGTGGCCCACGCGATAACGCTATACTCCTGCAACGTGGCGGTGCTCTCCTCCAAGCGCTTTTCCTGCGCCGGCGTCAGTGGGACAGGCGGCTCATAGGTGATCAGGGCTTCGTCCGCGACAGTTCGATGCTGGCGGTAGTTCCGAACGTCGCCGAGGCCCGCCCATCGCTCC
>NZ_SPJX01000135.1 GCF_004458765.1 Microvirga pakistanensis
AGCGTCGGCTAAGGTCAGACCGTCGGCAAGGACGTTCTCCTGAAGCGACTTCGTGGCCCACGCGATAACGCTATACTCCTGCAACGTGGCGGTGCTCTCCTCCAAGCGCTTGTCCTGCGCCGGCGTCAGTGGGACAGGCGGCTCATAGGTGATCAGGGCTTCGTCCGCGACAGTTCGATGCTGGCGGTAGTTCCGAACGTCGCCGAGGCCCGCCCATCGCTCC
>NZ_SPJX01000526.1 GCF_004458765.1 Microvirga pakistanensis
AGCGTTCACCGAAGCCGATGCTATTGACACGCGGATTGTCGGGATGGCATAAGGAAGTCGCTCAAAACATTCCTGTCGCCGATCCCTCGGTGACTCCAAAGGCCCTCGAAGTTCCCGCTTCGTGGGCCTTTTGCTTTGCCTAGCCTTAGTTCACGTCTGTCTTCTCCGGTTCGATATGTGTTGCATGGGGATGGTTGATCGCAGCCAGATCAGGTCAGCTGAG
>NZ_SPJX01000705.1 GCF_004458765.1 Microvirga pakistanensis
AGCGTTCACCGAAGCCGATGCTATTGACACGCGGATTGTCGGGATGGCATAAGGAAGTCGCTCAAAACATTCCTGTCGCCGATCCCTCGGTGACTCCAAAGGCCCTCGAAGGTCCCGCTTCGTGGGCCTTTTGCTTTGCCTAGCCTTAGTTCACGTCTGTCTTCTCCGGTTCGATATGTGTTGCATGGGGATGGTTGATCGCAGCCAGATCAGGTCAGCTGAG
>NZ_SPJX01000256.1 GCF_004458765.1 Microvirga pakistanensis
AGCGGCCGCAACCTCCGTGAGGTAAATCTTCCCCACCTCCGGCAAGGCGAGCTTGTAGATCTCGGCGCCTCCCACGACGGCAACCGAGTCGGTTCCCATCCTCCTGGCCAGTTCCTCGCCCCTGGCAACCGCCTCGGCCCACCCGTGAACGACGTGAACGCCCGGCGCGGAGAAGCCGGAATCACGCGTCAGCACGATCGTTTCCCGCCCCGGCAAAGGCTTG
>NZ_SPJX01000656.1 GCF_004458765.1 Microvirga pakistanensis
AGCGGCCGCAACCTCCGTGAGGTAAATCTTCCCCACCTCCGGCAAGGCGAGCTTGTAGATCTCGGCGCCTCCCACGACGGCAACCGAGTCGGTTCCCATCCTCCTGGCCAGGTCCTCGCCCCTGGCAACCGCCTCGGCCCACCCGTGAACGACGTGAACGCCCGGCGCGGAGAAGCCGGAATCACGCGTCAGCACGATCGTTTCCCGCCCCGGCAAAGGCTTG
>NZ_SPJX01000343.1 GCF_004458765.1 Microvirga pakistanensis
AGCGGCGGCTGTGGTCGCACGTGGCTCGCCACGTGACGCCCATGAAGGGCAAGGCGCTGCCGCCGGAGCCCGAGCCGGACGAGAAGACCGCGACCACCCCTGCCCCGCAGGGTCCCCCGGCGCCCGCCGCGCCCCTGCCCCCGCTGCCGCCCCAGCCGAAGAAACCGGTGGTTCCGCCGCTCGCTCCCGTGGAACGCAAGACCCTGGCAGCCCTGCGCCGGGG
>NZ_SPJX01000327.1 GCF_004458765.1 Microvirga pakistanensis
AGCGGGACTCGGCTTGGCCGTCCTCTCCCGCCCGGAGACGATGCATCAAGCGGCCTCCCTGACATCAAAGACAGTTTCCATCATGCTCGCATCTCTTCAAGATCGGCGGGAAGGCCCGGTAAGCGGCTCCCGTCGTCGTACCATCTTCGTCCTACTGATGCTCTGCGCAGTCATGTCCCTGGCAGGAACCGACCTCATCCTGCCCGCGGTGCCTGCGCTGCCG
>NZ_SPJX01000004.1 GCF_004458765.1 Microvirga pakistanensis
AGCGGGACTCGGCTTGGCCGTCCTCTCCCGCCCGGAGACGATGCATCAAGCGGCCTCCCTGACATCAAAGACAGTTTCCATCATGCTCGCATCTCTTCAAGATCGGCGGGACGGCCCGGTAAGCGGCTCCCGTCGTCGTACCATCTTCGTCCTACTGATGCTCTGCGCAGTCATGTCCCTGGCAGGAACCGACCTCATCCTGCCCGCGGTGCCTGCGCTGCCG
>NZ_SPJX01000501.1 GCF_004458765.1 Microvirga pakistanensis
AGCGGGGCCGACGACTTCTTGGGCTCCGCGAGCAGGTTCAGTTGCGGCAGCTGATAATTGCTGTCGTCCAAGAGCGAGGGCTGTGCCTCGCGCGCCATGCGCCGGCCGGGTTTCGGTGCGCCCGGAGCCGGCGCGACGCGAGCCGAGGCCGGCTCCGGCCGCAGGGCGGCGCGGGGAACGGGCTGCGTCACGGGCCCGTCCTCGTAAGCCTCGTCGTCGTCCT
>NZ_SPJX01000103.1 GCF_004458765.1 Microvirga pakistanensis
AGCGGGGCCGACGACTTCTTGGGCTCCGCGAGCAGGTTCAGTTGCGGCAGCTGATAATTGCTGTCGTCCAAGAGCGAGGGCTGTGCCTCGCGCGCCATGCGCCGGCCGGGTGTCGGTGCGCCCGGAGCCGGCGCGACGCGAGCCGAGGCCGGCTCCGGCCGCAGGGCGGCGCGGGGAACGGGCTGCGTCACGGGCCCGTCCTCGTAAGCCTCGTCGTCGTCCT
>NZ_SPJX01000215.1 GCF_004458765.1 Microvirga pakistanensis
AGTCCCCCAAGAGGCGTCTGTTCGTGAGTTCTGAAATGGGAAGGGATGCGAATGGCGGCTGAGACACCCCTGAAGGAGCAGATGCTCGCCGCCATTCCTCATCTGCGCGCATTCGCGATCTCTCTTTGCGGCAGCGTCGACCGCGCCGACGATCTGGTGCAGGGCGCCCTTCTGAAGGGCCTGAGCAATCTCGACAAGTTTCAGCCCGGCACGAGCATGCAGG
>NZ_SPJX01000173.1 GCF_004458765.1 Microvirga pakistanensis
AGTCCCCCAAGAGGCGTCTGTTCGTGAGTTCTGAAATGGGAAGGGATGCGAATGGCGGCTGAGACACCCCTGAAGGAGCAGATGCTCGCCGCCATTCCTCATCTGCGCGCAGTCGCGATCTCTCTTTGCGGCAGCGTCGACCGCGCCGACGATCTGGTGCAGGGCGCCCTTCTGAAGGGCCTGAGCAATCTCGACAAGTTTCAGCCCGGCACGAGCATGCAGG
>NZ_SPJX01000142.1 GCF_004458765.1 Microvirga pakistanensis
AGGATGTGCATCTTGCTCCTGGGCCTACAGCTCCCACGTTCCGTCTGAGATGATGTAAATCCGGCAGAAACTGCCATGGGCCGAGCCGTCGCCGTTGTGATCTTCCCCGGGTTCCAGCTGCTGGATGCGGCCGATCCTACAGCGGCGTTTGAGATCGCGGAACGGTTCCGACCCGCCCCAAGTTGGCCAAACCGGAAACTATCATAGAATGCCCGACTTGCTG
>NZ_SPJX01000479.1 GCF_004458765.1 Microvirga pakistanensis
AGGATGTGCATCTTGCTCCTGGGCCTACAGCTCCCACGTTCCGTCTGAGATGATGTAAATCCGGCAGAAACTGCCATGGGCCGAGCCGTCGCCGTTGTGATCTTCCCCGGGGTCCAGCTGCTGGATGCGGCCGATCCTACAGCGGCGTTTGAGATCGCGGAACGGTTCCGACCCGCCCCAAGTTGGCCAAACCGGAAACTATCATAGAATGCCCGACTTGCTG
>NZ_SPJX01000280.1 GCF_004458765.1 Microvirga pakistanensis
GGCGCGGGCAAGACGAAGGTTCTGACCGACCGCGTGGTGCGCCTGCTGCTGAGCGGTTCCCTGCCCGGACGCATTCTCTGCCTCACCTTCACCAAGGCCGCGGCGGCCAACCTGGCGATCCGCGTGTTCGAGCGGCTGGGACGGTGGGTGACCATGGACGAGGAAAGCCTCGTGGCCGAGCTCACGGAGCTCGAGGGCGTCAAGCCCACGCGCCAGCAGCTGA
>NZ_SPJX01000713.1 GCF_004458765.1 Microvirga pakistanensis
AGGCGAAAGCGCGTATCACGCGCCCCAGCCGCGCGCTCTTCGTGCTCTCGCTTCAGAACGGTCGCCCCCTCGTGGGAGGACAGGGCACGACGGCGGACGCCATGCTGGCGCTGGCAGGCGCCAGCAACGCGGCGGCGTCGCTGAGCGGCTGGAAGCCCCTGTCGGACGAAGGCCTGATCGCGGCCGCTCCCGACGCCATCGTGATGATGGAGCACGGCCCTGA
>NZ_SPJX01000009.1 GCF_004458765.1 Microvirga pakistanensis
AGGCGAAAGCGCGTATCACGCGCCCCAGCCGCGCGCTCTTCGTGCTCTCGCTTCAGAACGGTCGCCCCCTCGTGGGAGGACAGGGCACGACGGCGGACGCCATGCTGGCGCGGGCAGGCGCCAGCAACGCGGCGGCGTCGCTGAGCGGCTGGAAGCCCCTGTCGGACGAAGGCCTGATCGCGGCCGCTCCCGACGCCATCGTGATGATGGAGCACGGCCCTGA
>NZ_SPJX01000345.1 GCF_004458765.1 Microvirga pakistanensis
AGGCGCAGATCGCCAGGGCGAGGAAGCACAGGCCATCAAGGCCGAGGAACGCGGCGCTCTGCATGAGCCAGAGGTTCTGGCCGAGCGCCATGCCGGGATTGTTCCAGGGGAAACCGGTGAAGAGATGGCCGCGCAGGACTTCGCTCACCGTGAGCGCGAACGCGAAGGCCAGGATGCGCGAGCCGTCGGGAAGCCAGAGCAGGCGGGCCAGCGCAAAGCCGAA
>NZ_SPJX01000277.1 GCF_004458765.1 Microvirga pakistanensis
AGGCGCAGATCGCCAGGGCGAGGAAGCACAGGCCATCAAGGCCGAGGAACGCGGCGCTCTGCATGAGCCAGAGGTTCTGGCCGAGCGCCATGCCGGGATTGTTCCAGGGGACACCGGTGAAGAGATGGCCGCGCAGGACTTCGCTCACCGTGAGCGCGAACGCGAAGGCCAGGATGCGCGAGCCGTCGGGAAGCCAGAGCAGGCGGGCCAGCGCAAAGCCGAA
>NZ_SPJX01000405.1 GCF_004458765.1 Microvirga pakistanensis
AGGCGGCCATCGCCATGGAGTTCGGTGCCTCGTCGGAGGACATGGCGCGCACCTGCCATGCTCACCCGACCCTTGCAGAAGCTGTGAAGGAAGCCGCACTCGCGGTGGAGAAGCGCGCGATCCATATGTAATATGGATTCATGGCAAAGCTCCACTTCCTCTACTCGGTGATGAACGCAGGAAAGACCACGCATCTCCTGCAGGTTCGTCACAACTACATCGA
>NZ_SPJX01000411.1 GCF_004458765.1 Microvirga pakistanensis
AGGCGGCCATCGCCATGGAGTTCGGTGCCTCGTCGGAGGACATGGCGCGCACCTGCCATGCTCACCCGACCCTTGCAGAAGCTGTGAAGGAAGCCGCACTCGCGGTGGAGACGCGCGCGATCCATATGTAATATGGATTCATGGCAAAGCTCCACTTCCTCTACTCGGTGATGAACGCAGGAAAGACCACGCATCTCCTGCAGGTTCGTCACAACTACATCGA
>NZ_SPJX01000088.1 GCF_004458765.1 Microvirga pakistanensis
TTGGGGGGTCGGGCCTCGCCCTATCCTCCGCTGTGGCGCAATCTCCCCAGGAGGTGATCGAACAGGCCCGTCAGGCGGCCTCGACGAACGACAATCGCGAGGCGGCCCGCCTGTTCGAACAGGCCATTGCCTCGGCGCCGGAGCGCCGGGGCGAGCTCCTGCTCGAATATGCGGACCAGGTCTCCTATTCGGGCCGGCCCGCGGATGCCGTTCCCCTCTATCG
>NZ_SPJX01000691.1 GCF_004458765.1 Microvirga pakistanensis
TTGGGGGGTCGGGCCTCGCCCTATCCTCCGCTGTGGCGCAATCTCCCCAGGAGGTGATCGAACAGGCCCGTCAGGCGGCCTCGACGAACGACAATCGCGAGGCGGCCCGCCGGTTCGAACAGGCCATTGCCTCGGCGCCGGAGCGCCGGGGCGAGCTCCTGCTCGAATATGCGGACCAGGTCTCCTATTCGGGCCGGCCCGCGGATGCCGTTCCCCTCTATCG
>NZ_SPJX01000477.1 GCF_004458765.1 Microvirga pakistanensis
AGGGCAAGGTGGTGCTCACCTTCTTCACTGAACAATAGGCCCCCTTAATCGGTTGTAAGGCTCCGCTTCGGAAGAGCACGCGCATAGGGATGCGGATCTACCCGAAGCCCCTCGATGAGGTCTCGCTACTTGCGGGCCGCCATCAGGTCATGCGTCAGCACCGTGAGCTTGCCGATCAGGGATGCCATGTCGCTGGGATCGCACGACCACTGGGTCCCAATGG
>NZ_SPJX01000226.1 GCF_004458765.1 Microvirga pakistanensis
AGGGCGCCGAGCCCCGAGCTGTCGATGAAGTCCACCCGGCTGAGATCGAGGACGATCTGGTTCTGCCCGCCCTCGATGCACCTCGTCATCTCGTCCTTGAAGATAGGCGCCTTGCTGGCGTCGATCCGTTTCTCCTCGACCTGGACGACGAGGATGTTACCGCGTTGATCAGTGGACAGCATGGGCAGGGGTCCTTTCGGCTAAACGTTCCAGCATGAGAACG
>NZ_SPJX01000517.1 GCF_004458765.1 Microvirga pakistanensis
AGGGCGCCGAGCCCCGAGCTGTCGATGAAGTCCACCCGGCTGAGATCGAGGACGATCTGGTTCTGCCCGCCCTCGATGCACCTCGTCATCTCGTCCTTGAAGATAGGCGCCGTGCTGGCGTCGATCCGTTTCTCCTCGACCTGGACGACGAGGATGTTACCGCGTTGATCAGTGGACAGCATGGGCAGGGGTCCTTTCGGCTAAACGTTCCAGCATGAGAACG
>NZ_SPJX01000244.1 GCF_004458765.1 Microvirga pakistanensis
CGGATAGGGTCCAGACGTAGAAGCGGCCTTCCTCTCCCTCCGAATCGGCATCGAGGCTGGACGCGAAGGCACCCTCCGGCGTCACCATCTCCCGTTCGAGCCAGGTGACGATTCCCTCCGCCGCGTCCCTGAACAGGGCGCGGCCGGTCTCGGCATGGGCCAGCGCGTAGAGCTCCAGCAGCTGCGCATTGTCGTAGAGCATCTTCTCGAAATGCGGCACGAG
>NZ_SPJX01000313.1 GCF_004458765.1 Microvirga pakistanensis
CGGATAGGGTCCAGACGTAGAAGCGGCCTTCCTCTCCCTCCGAATCGGCATCGAGGCTGGACGCGAAGGCACCCTCCGGCGTCACCATCTCCCGTTCGAGCCAGGTGACGAGTCCCTCCGCCGCGTCCCTGAACAGGGCGCGGCCGGTCTCGGCATGGGCCAGCGCGTAGAGCTCCAGCAGCTGCGCATTGTCGTAGAGCATCTTCTCGAAATGCGGCACGAG
>NZ_SPJX01000178.1 GCF_004458765.1 Microvirga pakistanensis
AGGGGCAGCGGCTGTTCGCCAAGGCACCCTTCGGCCACTGGAAAAACCAGACCATTTTGGTTCCTGTTGCTGCCACCCTACAGTCGCGATCCGAATTCAATTGAACAGGCCTTCCCCTAGATTAGAGCGTACTTGCGCAAAGCCGAAGCCCGAACGCTCGACGCGCTCTGGCGCGCCATCCGCGACTTGCTCGAACTGCAGGATTGCTGAAGCTATCCCAGGG
>NZ_SPJX01000202.1 GCF_004458765.1 Microvirga pakistanensis
AGGGGCAGCGGCTGTTCGCCAAGGCACCCTTCGGCCACTGGAAAAACCAGACCATTTTGGTTCCTGTTGCTGCCACCCTACAGTCGCGATCCGAATTCAATTGAACAGGCCGTCCCCTAGATTAGAGCGTACTTGCGCAAAGCCGAAGCCCGAACGCTCGACGCGCTCTGGCGCGCCATCCGCGACTTGCTCGAACTGCAGGATTGCTGAAGCTATCCCAGGG
>NZ_SPJX01000252.1 GCF_004458765.1 Microvirga pakistanensis
CAAACCGTGATTTCGCTGCCTTCCACAAGCAGGCGCAGGAGGCGGGACTCGCCGCTCCTTCCTGGGTGGCGTTGATCGAGCCTGGCGGCGAGGTGCTTCTCAACACGCGCGTGCCCTATGGTTCGCCCTTGCTCCATAGTCGGCGCGAGGACCTTTTCCGGAAGGTGCAGGAGACCCGCAAGCCCCAAGTGTCGGATCTTCATACCGCCCCGATCACCGGGCA
>NZ_SPJX01000155.1 GCF_004458765.1 Microvirga pakistanensis
CAAACCGTGATTTCGCTGCCTTCCACAAGCAGGCGCAGGAGGCGGGACTCGCCGCTCCTTCCTGGGTGGCGTTGATCGAGCCTGGCGGCGAGGTGCTTCTCAACACGCGCGGGCCCTATGGTTCGCCCTTGCTCCATAGTCGGCGCGAGGACCTTTTCCGGAAGGTGCAGGAGACCCGCAAGCCCCAAGTGTCGGATCTTCATACCGCCCCGATCACCGGGCA
>NZ_SPJX01000105.1 GCF_004458765.1 Microvirga pakistanensis
CAACACGGCCGGCACCGCGCCGAACACCACCGGCTCCGTGGCCAACACGACCGCCGGCAACAATGCGAACCGCACGGCGCCCGATCACGCCATGGTCAACATGACCAAGGAACAGCTGCAGGGCATGCCCGAATTCAAGATGAGCCGCTAAGCTCATCGGCATCCGACAAGGGAAAGGGGCCTGGGGCCCCTTTCTTTCGTCGCAAGACGGCTCTTTCCCCCG
>NZ_SPJX01000365.1 GCF_004458765.1 Microvirga pakistanensis
CAACACGGCCGGCACCGCGCCGAACACCACCGGCTCCGTGGCCAACACGACCGCCGGCAACAATGCGAACCGCACGGCGCCCGATCACGCCATGGTCAACATGACCAAGGACCAGCTGCAGGGCATGCCCGAATTCAAGATGAGCCGCTAAGCTCATCGGCATCCGACAAGGGAAAGGGGCCTGGGGCCCCTTTCTTTCGTCGCAAGACGGCTCTTTCCCCCG
>NZ_SPJX01000118.1 GCF_004458765.1 Microvirga pakistanensis
CAACTCGGTGAACATCTCCGCCACACGATGCTGCAACACCTGAAAAGTGGCGAGCGCCCGACCGAACTGTTGCCTCGTGTTCAAGTGCTCGACAGTCAGCAGCAACATCTCATCCATCGTGCCAACGGTATCAGCAAGACGGCAAAGTGCGGTGAGATCTTCGGCCTTCTCAAGAGCGAAGCGGACTGCCTCACCTTGATCCAGAAGCCGGGCGCCGACGTCC
>NZ_SPJX01000020.1 GCF_004458765.1 Microvirga pakistanensis
CAACTCGGTGAACATCTCCGCCACACGATGCTGCAACACCTGAAAAGTGGCGAGCGCCCGACCGAACTGTTGCCTCGTGTTCAAGTGCTCGACAGTCAGCAGCAACATCTCCTCCATCGTGCCAACGGTATCAGCAAGACGGCAAAGTGCGGTGAGATCTTCGGCCTTCTCAAGAGCGAAGCGGACTGCCTCACCTTGATCCAGAAGCCGGGCGCCGACGTCC
>NZ_SPJX01000630.1 GCF_004458765.1 Microvirga pakistanensis
CAAGCCCGTGCCGGGCTTCTCCAACGAGGATCTGAAGGGCCGCGTCACCATCGTGAACGTGTTCGCTTCCTGGTGCGCCCCCTGCCGCCAGGAGCACCCGCTCCTCGTGGAACTGGCCAGGGACCCGTCCGTGCGGCTGGTGGGCATCAACCAGAGGGACAATCCCGACAACGCCCGCCGCTTCCTCGGCGCGCTCGGCAACCCATACTCTGCGGTCGGGGTC
>NZ_SPJX01000203.1 GCF_004458765.1 Microvirga pakistanensis
CAAGCCCGTGCCGGGCTTCTCCAACGAGGATCTGAAGGGCCGCGTCACCATCGTGAACGTGTTCGCTTCCTGGTGCGCCCCCTGCCGCCAGGAGCACCCGCTCCTCGTGGACCTGGCCAGGGACCCGTCCGTGCGGCTGGTGGGCATCAACCAGAGGGACAATCCCGACAACGCCCGCCGCTTCCTCGGCGCGCTCGGCAACCCATACTCTGCGGTCGGGGTC
>NZ_SPJX01000258.1 GCF_004458765.1 Microvirga pakistanensis
CACCACATCGTCGAGAAAATCCGCGAGCCTGTCGTAGAATCCGGCGACATTGAGCAGGGCGCAGGGCTTCTTATGATAACCGAGCTGGGCCCAGGTCCAGACCTCGAACAATTCCTCGAACGTGCCGAGGCCGCCCGGCAGGGCGATGAAGCCGTCGGAGAGTTCCGCCATCAGCGCCTTGCGCTCGTGCATGGAGCCGACCACCCGCAGGTCGCTCAGGCCC
>NZ_SPJX01000697.1 GCF_004458765.1 Microvirga pakistanensis
CACCACATCGTCGAGAAAATCCGCGAGCCTGTCGTAGAATCCGGCGACATTGAGCAGGGCGCAGGGCTTCTTATGATAACCGAGCTGGGCCCAGGTCCAGACCTCGAACAAGTCCTCGAACGTGCCGAGGCCGCCCGGCAGGGCGATGAAGCCGTCGGAGAGTTCCGCCATCAGCGCCTTGCGCTCGTGCATGGAGCCGACCACCCGCAGGTCGCTCAGGCCC
>NZ_SPJX01000194.1 GCF_004458765.1 Microvirga pakistanensis
CATAAAACAATTCACCTCTCCTTACTGGGTAACCTAGTAACGCTATATAGGTTTGCCCTAAGGGAGACCTATTCATGCTCGCACCCAAGTCTTTGCTTCAAACCGTGGCCATTCCGCTGGGTTCTGCGCTTCCGGGTATCGCCCAGGCCGCCTGCAACGGGCCACCCGTCACGTTTACCGGTGATACGGTCGAGCTTGAAGCGCCCATCACCGTCAAGTCGAG
>NZ_SPJX01000232.1 GCF_004458765.1 Microvirga pakistanensis
CATAAAACAATTCACCTCTCCTTACTGGGTAACCTAGTAACGCTATATAGGTTTGCCCTAAGGGAGACCTATTCATGCTCGCACCCAAGTCTTTGCTTCAAACCGTGGCCAGTCCGCTGGGTTCTGCGCTTCCGGGTATCGCCCAGGCCGCCTGCAACGGGCCACCCGTCACGTTTACCGGTGATACGGTCGAGCTTGAAGCGCCCATCACCGTCAAGTCGAG
>NZ_SPJX01000376.1 GCF_004458765.1 Microvirga pakistanensis
CATAGCAGTCATTTATTCACTTAACGAATAAATCATCTCTGGGTCAAAAGGATATCCGACCAAGTAATGAGAGCTTTGCCGCTTGAAGGCCTGATGGAGAGGGATAATTATTTCCCCGCTCGAAAATAAAGCATGGCAGCGTGAGCCACCTCTGTCGATCCGATCAGGAGAGACAGCCTGCCATGAGCACCGGGCCTAGAGGGAAGAACGGCCCAGGAGGAAG
>NZ_SPJX01000175.1 GCF_004458765.1 Microvirga pakistanensis
CATAGCAGTCATTTATTCACTTAACGAATAAATCATCTCTGGGTCAAAAGGATATCCGACCAAGTAATGAGAGCTTTGCCGCTTGAAGGCCTGATGGAGAGGGATAATTATGTCCCCGCTCGAAAATAAAGCATGGCAGCGTGAGCCACCTCTGTCGATCCGATCAGGAGAGACAGCCTGCCATGAGCACCGGGCCTAGAGGGAAGAACGGCCCAGGAGGAAG
>NZ_SPJX01000530.1 GCF_004458765.1 Microvirga pakistanensis
CATCTGGTCGAGCATCGAGAACAGACGGTCGAAACCGACCGTGTTGCGGTACAGGGGAGCAAGATCGAACTGTCGCATGGCATATCCTCCTTCAGAAGCAACATGCATCTCATGAAGATCCACCTCTCTTGAGGCTGGATCTGGGTCTCGTGACGCCGTCTGGCCGTCACGGCTTCCATGTGGGAATAGATACGTTTGCATTCAAGAGGCTCGCCCAACCGGG
>NZ_SPJX01000039.1 GCF_004458765.1 Microvirga pakistanensis
CATCTGGTCGAGCATCGAGAACAGACGGTCGAAACCGACCGTGTTGCGGTACAGGGGAGCAAGATCGAACTGTCGCATGGCATATCCTCCTTCAGAAGCAACATGCATCTCCTGAAGATCCACCTCTCTTGAGGCTGGATCTGGGTCTCGTGACGCCGTCTGGCCGTCACGGCTTCCATGTGGGAATAGATACGTTTGCATTCAAGAGGCTCGCCCAACCGGG
>NZ_SPJX01000165.1 GCF_004458765.1 Microvirga pakistanensis
CATTTATGTCCGGTTCGGGCCGGGTACCGGCGGTATCGGATCAATCCTCGTCGAGCGCGGCATACCCGGGTTCACCATCGGAAAACCCTCCTCTTTTATGAGCGGCGAGGAATGGTCGCAGCTCTACTTCGAAAATTGTCGTGTTCCTGCTGAGAACGTCCTGCTCGGGCCCGGCGGGTTCAAGAAGCAGCTTGCGGGCTTCAACGTGGAACGATTGGGGAAC
>NZ_SPJX01000279.1 GCF_004458765.1 Microvirga pakistanensis
CATTTATGTCCGGTTCGGGCCGGGTACCGGCGGTATCGGATCAATCCTCGTCGAGCGCGGCATACCCGGGTTCACCATCGGAAAACCCTCCTCTTTTATGAGCGGCGAGGACTGGTCGCAGCTCTACTTCGAAAATTGTCGTGTTCCTGCTGAGAACGTCCTGCTCGGGCCCGGCGGGTTCAAGAAGCAGCTTGCGGGCTTCAACGTGGAACGATTGGGGAAC
>NZ_SPJX01000527.1 GCF_004458765.1 Microvirga pakistanensis
CATTGGCGCCATAGAGGAAAGCGGTGTTCAGGAAGTTTTCGTTGGCGTCTTGGCGTGCCATGGCGATTGCCTATCCAAAAGAAGTTGGGCCGCTCCGTAACCGGAGCGGCCTTTATTGTTGGTTACTTGCCCTTCAGAACCTCGACCAGGGTCTTGCCGAGGCGGGCCGGCGACGGGGACACGCGGATGCCCGCGGCCTCCATGGCGGCGATCTTGTCTTCCG
>NZ_SPJX01000075.1 GCF_004458765.1 Microvirga pakistanensis
CATTGGCGCCATAGAGGAAAGCGGTGTTCAGGAAGTTTTCGTTGGCGTCTTGGCGTGCCATGGCGATTGCCTATCCAAAAGAAGTTGGGCCGCTCCGTAACCGGAGCGGCCGTTATTGTTGGTTACTTGCCCTTCAGAACCTCGACCAGGGTCTTGCCGAGGCGGGCCGGCGACGGGGACACGCGGATGCCCGCGGCCTCCATGGCGGCGATCTTGTCTTCCG
>NZ_SPJX01000243.1 GCF_004458765.1 Microvirga pakistanensis
CATGCCGTCCTTCGTGCTGTCATGCGAGGCGGTGTTCGGCGCAGACAACGAGCGCCTCGTGATCCGTCATGATGCCGGATCCTCGGCGGCGCCTTACGTCGCCGGCACCCTTTTGGCGGCGCGCCGTGTCTGTTCCTTCGTCGGATTGAAGCGCGGCCTTGATGCCGTAATGGATTGATCTTGCATGAAACCGCTTGCAGGCCTGAAGGTTCTGGAACTCGCC
>NZ_SPJX01000679.1 GCF_004458765.1 Microvirga pakistanensis
CATGCCGTCCTTCGTGCTGTCATGCGAGGCGGTGTTCGGCGCAGACAACGAGCGCCTCGTGATCCGTCATGATGCCGGATCCTCGGCGGCGCCTTACGTCGCCGGCACCCTGTTGGCGGCGCGCCGTGTCTGTTCCTTCGTCGGATTGAAGCGCGGCCTTGATGCCGTAATGGATTGATCTTGCATGAAACCGCTTGCAGGCCTGAAGGTTCTGGAACTCGCC
>NZ_SPJX01000200.1 GCF_004458765.1 Microvirga pakistanensis
CAGACGACCGTTGTCTTCCACCTGAAAAACCTTTTCCGGAAAACGGAGACCAACCGACAGGCGGATCTGGTGCGCGTGCTGCTTTCAGTGCCGCTCCGGACGACGGCTGACTGAGAGAGGAGCCATGTGAAAGGGCGGCTTAACACTCTGTTTACCGTCCGGAATGAAACAGAGTTGTGCCCGTGCTTCGCCACAATCCGTTCAGCTTCCAGTGAGGTTTGAG
>NZ_SPJX01000201.1 GCF_004458765.1 Microvirga pakistanensis
CAGACGACCGTTGTCTTCCACCTGAAAAACCTTTTCCGGAAAACGGAGACCAACCGACAGGCGGATCTGGTGCGCGTGCTGCTTTCAGTGCCGCTCCGGACGACGGCTGACGGAGAGAGGAGCCATGTGAAAGGGCGGCTTAACACTCTGTTTACCGTCCGGAATGAAACAGAGTTGTGCCCGTGCTTCGCCACAATCCGTTCAGCTTCCAGTGAGGTTTGAG
>NZ_SPJX01000579.1 GCF_004458765.1 Microvirga pakistanensis
CAGCGGCGTTGCGGCCGCCCAGGCCTGTGGGGCGCAGGCGACCGGGTAGAATGTCAGTCCTTGGCCGCGTCGGCGCGGAAAGCCGCAGAACAGTTCCGGCAGCCGCCGCAAATCGATGTAGACAGAGGCGTGGAACAGACCGTCGAAGATCCGGGCTACCTCCCGCTTGAAGCCGTAGCGGGCGAGGCCCAAGGCGATCAGCGCGTTGTCGTGCGGCCAGACC
>NZ_SPJX01000622.1 GCF_004458765.1 Microvirga pakistanensis
CAGCGGCGTTGCGGCCGCCCAGGCCTGTGGGGCGCAGGCGACCGGGTAGAATGTCAGTCCTTGGCCGCGTCGGCGCGGAAAGCCGCAGAACAGTTCCGGCAGCCGCCGCAACTCGATGTAGACAGAGGCGTGGAACAGACCGTCGAAGATCCGGGCTACCTCCCGCTTGAAGCCGTAGCGGGCGAGGCCCAAGGCGATCAGCGCGTTGTCGTGCGGCCAGACC
>NZ_SPJX01000301.1 GCF_004458765.1 Microvirga pakistanensis
GTCCAGAAAGCCGTCGGCCGTGCCCTGGTCGACCAGGATGTCGCTCACGCGCGCGCCGCCTTCGATCAGCGCGCAGGCATCGTAGTCCCGCCAGGCCGCCCGCTCCGGCCCAAGATAGGCCTGGAGCGCCTTCTCGCCCCACGGGCAGTTCATGGGTGAAGCGATCGGCGCCAACGCCGACACCGCCTTGAAGCGGCCGGGGTTGCGCAGCGCGATCGTCAGC
>NZ_SPJX01000363.1 GCF_004458765.1 Microvirga pakistanensis
GTCCAGAAAGCCGTCGGCCGTGCCCTGGTCGACCAGGATGTCGCTCACGCGCGCGCCGCCTTCGATCAGCGCGCAGGCATCGTAGTCCCGCCAGGCCGCCCGCTCCGGCCCGAGATAGGCCTGGAGCGCCTTCTCGCCCCACGGGCAGTTCATGGGTGAAGCGATCGGCGCCAACGCCGACACCGCCTTGAAGCGGCCGGGGTTGCGCAGCGCGATCGTCAGC
>NZ_SPJX01000264.1 GCF_004458765.1 Microvirga pakistanensis
CAGGCTATCTCGGCGCCGGCAAGACCACCCTTCTCAACCGGATCCTCACCGAACCCCACGGCAAGAAATATGCCGTCATCGTGAACGAGTTCGGCGAGATCGGCATCGACAACGAGCTCGTTGTCGGCGCCGACGAGGAAGTATTCGAGATGAACAACGGGTGCATCTGCTGCACCGTGCGCGGCGACCTGATCCGCATCCTCGACGGCCTGATGAAGCGCAA
>NZ_SPJX01000455.1 GCF_004458765.1 Microvirga pakistanensis
CAGGCTATCTCGGCGCCGGCAAGACCACCCTTCTCAACCGGATCCTCACCGAACCCCACGGCAAGAAATATGCCGTCATCGTGAACGAGTTCGGCGAGATCGGCATCGACACCGAGCTCGTTGTCGGCGCCGACGAGGAAGTATTCGAGATGAACAACGGGTGCATCTGCTGCACCGTGCGCGGCGACCTGATCCGCATCCTCGACGGCCTGATGAAGCGCAA
>NZ_SPJX01000329.1 GCF_004458765.1 Microvirga pakistanensis
CAGGCTTGAAGCAGATCGAGGACGCGACCGCCATCCGCCGCAGGATCCTGATGGCCTTCGAGCAGGCTGAGTTGATCGAAGATGTCGAGGAACGGCGGCGGCTGCTCACCTTTGTGGTGGTTGGCGGCGGTCCCACGGGCGTCGAGATGGCGGGGGCCATCGCCGAGGTGGCGCATCATGCCTTGCCCGCCGAGTTCCGGCGCATCGACCCGCACGCCGCCCG
>NZ_SPJX01000144.1 GCF_004458765.1 Microvirga pakistanensis
CAGGCTTGAAGCAGATCGAGGACGCGACCGCCATCCGCCGCAGGATCCTGATGGCCTTCGAGCAGGCTGAGTTGATCGAAGATGTCGAGGAACGGCGGCGGCTGCTCACCTGTGTGGTGGTTGGCGGCGGTCCCACGGGCGTCGAGATGGCGGGGGCCATCGCCGAGGTGGCGCATCATGCCTTGCCCGCCGAGTTCCGGCGCATCGACCCGCACGCCGCCCG
>NZ_SPJX01000191.1 GCF_004458765.1 Microvirga pakistanensis
CAGGGCGTGGTGGCGGAATGCTTCGGGCTTTCGGGCCTGCGCGGCCACCGCACCGGCGGCTGGATTTCCTTCATCATCAACAATCAGATCGGCTTCACCACCGATCCGCGCTTCTCGCGCTCCTCGCCCTATCCGTCGGACGTGGCGAAGATGGTCGAGGCGCCGATCTTCCACGTGAACGGCGATGATCCCGAGGCCGTGGTCTTCGCCGCGAAGGTCGCGA
>NZ_SPJX01000170.1 GCF_004458765.1 Microvirga pakistanensis
CAGGGCGTGGTGGCGGAATGCTTCGGGCTTTCGGGCCTGCGCGGCCACCGCACCGGCGGCTGGATTTCCTTCATCATCAACAATCAGATCGGCTTCACCACCGATCCGCGCGTCTCGCGCTCCTCGCCCTATCCGTCGGACGTGGCGAAGATGGTCGAGGCGCCGATCTTCCACGTGAACGGCGATGATCCCGAGGCCGTGGTCTTCGCCGCGAAGGTCGCGA
>NZ_SPJX01000271.1 GCF_004458765.1 Microvirga pakistanensis
CCAACTTCCTGGCCCTGCAATCGCAGCTGGAGGGCACGGAGAATCGCATCGCGGTGGCGCGCCGCGACTACATCACGGCGGTGCAGGCCTACAACACGGAGCTGCGCACCGTTCCCGGTCGCTGGATCGCGTCGGTCGTCTACCCGGACGCCAAGCCCATGGAGACCTTTACGGCCACCGCCGGCTCCGAGCGGCCGCCCGAGGTCAAGTTCTAAGCCGATGG
>NZ_SPJX01000681.1 GCF_004458765.1 Microvirga pakistanensis
CCAACTTCCTGGCCCTGCAATCGCAGCTGGAGGGCACGGAGAATCGCATCGCGGTGGCGCGCCGCGACTACATCACGGCGGTGCAGGCCTACAACACGGAGCTGCGCACCGGTCCCGGTCGCTGGATCGCGTCGGTCGTCTACCCGGACGCCAAGCCCATGGAGACCTTTACGGCCACCGCCGGCTCCGAGCGGCCGCCCGAGGTCAAGTTCTAAGCCGATGG
>NZ_SPJX01000606.1 GCF_004458765.1 Microvirga pakistanensis
CCAACGGAGAGAGTCGAGACATCTGCTACGGCTGACCACGCTGCCTTCCGGGATTTGGCCATGGGCTACACGATGGCCTTTGGTATCGGGATCGCCGGGCTCAATGACGCAACCCGGGGATATCTGGTCAACAGGGTCATTGGTACTCTAGAGGCAGCTGTATCGGATGTCACCGCGCTCCAAGCCGATCTGGGGACGGCTCAGCAGAAGATCGACCAAGCGA
>NZ_SPJX01000315.1 GCF_004458765.1 Microvirga pakistanensis
CCAACGGAGAGAGTCGAGACATCTGCTACGGCTGACCACGCTGCCTTCCGGGATTTGGCCATGGGCTACACGATGGCCTTTGGTATCGGGATCGCCGGGCTCAATGACGCACCCCGGGGATATCTGGTCAACAGGGTCATTGGTACTCTAGAGGCAGCTGTATCGGATGTCACCGCGCTCCAAGCCGATCTGGGGACGGCTCAGCAGAAGATCGACCAAGCGA
>NZ_SPJX01000101.1 GCF_004458765.1 Microvirga pakistanensis
CCAAGCCCCAGCGGGCTTCTCGGTCACGCCCCTGGCCCGGGTGAAACCCGTGAACACGAAGCCGGGGATCAGAAGATGGGCGGTCACTTGGCAGCCCGGCCTGTTGCGCAATTCGTGCGACAGGGCTTCCGTCACCACTTTGACGCCAGCCTTCGACACATTATAGGCGGTGTCGCCAGGCGGGGTGGTGATGCCCTGTTTCGAGCCCGTATTGATGATGGCA
>NZ_SPJX01000120.1 GCF_004458765.1 Microvirga pakistanensis
CCAAGCCCCAGCGGGCTTCTCGGTCACGCCCCTGGCCCGGGTGAAACCCGTGAACACGAAGCCGGGGATCAGAAGATGGGCGGTCACTTGGCAGCCCGGCCTGTTGCGCAAGTCGTGCGACAGGGCTTCCGTCACCACTTTGACGCCAGCCTTCGACACATTATAGGCGGTGTCGCCAGGCGGGGTGGTGATGCCCTGTTTCGAGCCCGTATTGATGATGGCA
>NZ_SPJX01000701.1 GCF_004458765.1 Microvirga pakistanensis
CCAAGGAGCTTGCGCATGCCCTGCCCAAGGACGGCCCGGTGGCGGAGGACCTGCGGCTCCTGCAGGAGCAGGTGGAGCGCTGCCGCTCGATCCTCACCAAGCTCACCTCCATGGGGGAGGAGGAAGAAGGCTTCCTCGAGACGGTCTCGCTGAGCCATCTCGTCGAGGAGATCGTCGAGCCGCAGCGCGCGGTGGGATTCGACGTGCGGGTGTCGACCCGCGG
>NZ_SPJX01000134.1 GCF_004458765.1 Microvirga pakistanensis
CCAAGGAGCTTGCGCATGCCCTGCCCAAGGACGGCCCGGTGGCGGAGGACCTGCGGCTCCTGCAGGAGCAGGTGGAGCGCTGCCGCTCGATCCTCACCAAGCTCACCTCCAGGGGGGAGGAGGAAGAAGGCTTCCTCGAGACGGTCTCGCTGAGCCATCTCGTCGAGGAGATCGTCGAGCCGCAGCGCGCGGTGGGATTCGACGTGCGGGTGTCGACCCGCGG
>NZ_SPJX01000625.1 GCF_004458765.1 Microvirga pakistanensis
CCACCAGCGCTTCATCCCGGCACTCCAGGAGACCCTCCGGGAGGAGGAGAAAACCGCTCAGCTCATCCGGGACATGATCGAGCCGATCACGCAGAAATACCTGATGCGCGAAGCGCAGGGACTGAAGGCGGACCGGTGAGACCTTTCATGGAAGGCCGCTTCCCGTCTCGGCCGGGCTCGTCCCGGCCGTCTCTTTCGAGAGAAGCGGCGCCCTTCCCCCGTC
>NZ_SPJX01000549.1 GCF_004458765.1 Microvirga pakistanensis
CCACCAGCGCTTCATCCCGGCACTCCAGGAGACCCTCCGGGAGGAGGAGAAAACCGCTCAGCTCATCCGGGACATGATCGAGCCGATCACGCAGAAATACCTGATGCGCGACGCGCAGGGACTGAAGGCGGACCGGTGAGACCTTTCATGGAAGGCCGCTTCCCGTCTCGGCCGGGCTCGTCCCGGCCGTCTCTTTCGAGAGAAGCGGCGCCCTTCCCCCGTC
>NZ_SPJX01000152.1 GCF_004458765.1 Microvirga pakistanensis
CCACGATCACGGAGCCGGGCTTCATGGATTCGACCATGGCGCGGCTGACGAGCTTGGGCGCGGGGCGGCCGGGGATCAGGGCCGTGGTGATGACGATGTCCTGCTTGGCGATGTGCGAGGCGACCAGCGCCGCCTGCTTCTCGCGGTACTCGGCCGACATCTCCTTGGCGTAGCCGCCGGCGGTCTCGGCCTGCTTGAACTCCTCGTCCTCCACGGCGACGAA
>NZ_SPJX01000044.1 GCF_004458765.1 Microvirga pakistanensis
CCACGATCACGGAGCCGGGCTTCATGGATTCGACCATGGCGCGGCTGACGAGCTTGGGCGCGGGGCGGCCGGGGATCAGGGCCGTGGTGATGACGATGTCCTGCTTGGCGAGGTGCGAGGCGACCAGCGCCGCCTGCTTCTCGCGGTACTCGGCCGACATCTCCTTGGCGTAGCCGCCGGCGGTCTCGGCCTGCTTGAACTCCTCGTCCTCCACGGCGACGAA
>NZ_SPJX01000421.1 GCF_004458765.1 Microvirga pakistanensis
CCATGACGCGGGCGATCCGTGACGGGCCTTGTCACGGCGCGGCGGTCCTCTCACCCCGATAAAGATAATCATCCGGCAGGCCCAGGCGGCGGCAGGATTGGACGGCGGGGAACGAGGGCAGGACGAGGCGGTCGCTCGCCCGGGCCATGGTGCGGACGAAGGCTCGCTCCAGGGGGCCGAGCCTCCACTGTGCGTCGAGCCCCAGCCGCTCGCGCACCCAGGG
>NZ_SPJX01000209.1 GCF_004458765.1 Microvirga pakistanensis
CCATGACGCGGGCGATCCGTGACGGGCCTTGTCACGGCGCGGCGGTCCTCTCACCCCGATAAAGATAATCATCCGGCAGGCCCAGGCGGCGGCAGGATTGGACGGCGGGGACCGAGGGCAGGACGAGGCGGTCGCTCGCCCGGGCCATGGTGCGGACGAAGGCTCGCTCCAGGGGGCCGAGCCTCCACTGTGCGTCGAGCCCCAGCCGCTCGCGCACCCAGGG
>NZ_SPJX01000473.1 GCF_004458765.1 Microvirga pakistanensis
CCATGCCCGAACTCGCGGCTCGACTTCTGGAGGAGCAGGGGGTCGTGGCGGCTCCCGCCGTTCTTTCGCGGCTGCTGTGCCGGCGAAGTCTTACGTATAATAAACAGCTGATGGCGGCGGAGTGCGCACGCGCCGACGTGCGGGATGAGCGGTTGTCAGCTCCGTTGGGCCCCTCGGCTTCGAAGCGGCTAGCCACTTGCGGGAGGTGCGTTCGCTGACACCA
>NZ_SPJX01000164.1 GCF_004458765.1 Microvirga pakistanensis
CCATGCCCGAACTCGCGGCTCGACTTCTGGAGGAGCAGGGGGTCGTGGCGGCTCCCGCCGTTCTTTCGCGGCTGCTGTGCCGGCGAAGTCTTACGTATAATAAACAGCTGAGGGCGGCGGAGTGCGCACGCGCCGACGTGCGGGATGAGCGGTTGTCAGCTCCGTTGGGCCCCTCGGCTTCGAAGCGGCTAGCCACTTGCGGGAGGTGCGTTCGCTGACACCA
>NZ_SPJX01000126.1 GCF_004458765.1 Microvirga pakistanensis
CCAGCTCCTCGGGCGAGATATCCGTGAAGAGCTTGGCCCAGGTCTCCTTGTCGAGATTCGCCTGAACATGCTGGGCATCGATGCCCGGATACCAGTTGAAGCGCTTGACGATTCCCTCGGCCTGCACCTTCGGGCTCGTGGCGAGGGCCACGAATTTCTCGGCGAGCTCCTTGTTCGCGCTCTTGGCCGGCACGACGTAGTGCATCGGCTGGCCGGGCATGCC
>NZ_SPJX01000597.1 GCF_004458765.1 Microvirga pakistanensis
CCAGCTCCTCGGGCGAGATATCCGTGAAGAGCTTGGCCCAGGTCTCCTTGTCGAGATTCGCCTGAACATGCTGGGCATCGATGCCCGGATACCAGTTGAAGCGCTTGACGAGTCCCTCGGCCTGCACCTTCGGGCTCGTGGCGAGGGCCACGAATTTCTCGGCGAGCTCCTTGTTCGCGCTCTTGGCCGGCACGACGTAGTGCATCGGCTGGCCGGGCATGCC
>NZ_SPJX01000197.1 GCF_004458765.1 Microvirga pakistanensis
CCAGCGCCTGGCCCAGATGGCGCGCGCGGCCGGCATCCACGTGATCCTGGCGACGCAGCGCCCGTCGGTCGACGTGATCACCGGCACCATCAAGGCGAACTTCCCGACCCGGATCTCGTTCCAGGTGACCTCCAAGATCGACAGCCGCACCATCCTGGGCGAGATGGGCGCCGAGCAGCTCCTGGGCCAGGGCGACATGCTCTACATGGCCGGCGGCGGGCGC
>NZ_SPJX01000157.1 GCF_004458765.1 Microvirga pakistanensis
CCAGCGCCTGGCCCAGATGGCGCGCGCGGCCGGCATCCACGTGATCCTGGCGACGCAGCGCCCGTCGGTCGACGTGATCACCGGCACCATCAAGGCGAACTTCCCGACCCGCATCTCGTTCCAGGTGACCTCCAAGATCGACAGCCGCACCATCCTGGGCGAGATGGGCGCCGAGCAGCTCCTGGGCCAGGGCGACATGCTCTACATGGCCGGCGGCGGGCGC
>NZ_SPJX01000513.1 GCF_004458765.1 Microvirga pakistanensis
CCAGGTAGGGATCCAGCGGCTTCAGCTCAGGTTTGGATGCTTTCCCGGTGGAAAGCTTGGGCTTCTTGGGTGATTTGGCCATAGAACGAATATGGTACGAAAGGCTCGGGAATGGAAGGGTGTGGCAGGGGCCCCCGGGATCCTACGACGGTGGGCAGCAGCAGCGACTTGAGCCTCCCGCTGCGAGAATGCCTCATGAAATCCTCCAGAGCGTACACCAACA
>NZ_SPJX01000049.1 GCF_004458765.1 Microvirga pakistanensis
CCAGGTAGGGATCCAGCGGCTTCAGCTCAGGTTTGGATGCTTTCCCGGTGGAAAGCTTGGGCTTCTTGGGTGATTTGGCCATAGAACGAATATGGTACGAAAGGCTCGGGACTGGAAGGGTGTGGCAGGGGCCCCCGGGATCCTACGACGGTGGGCAGCAGCAGCGACTTGAGCCTCCCGCTGCGAGAATGCCTCATGAAATCCTCCAGAGCGTACACCAACA
>NZ_SPJX01000680.1 GCF_004458765.1 Microvirga pakistanensis
CCCACCGTCTCGCCGCAGCGGGTGACGGTGACATCCGAATCGAAGCGTTCGACGGTCTGCACGAACTTGGCCGAGGCCCGGGCGTGAAGACCTCGGCGGTTGATGATGGAAAGCTCCCGGACTTCCGCTCCCTCGGGCACAGGAGCGGGGGGACAGTCCTGATCGAGGGGCTGATCCATGGTTCCTATTTTCCCGACAGAACGCGCGAGGCTATGTTGATATA
>NZ_SPJX01000715.1 GCF_004458765.1 Microvirga pakistanensis
CCCACCGTCTCGCCGCAGCGGGTGACGGTGACATCCGAATCGAAGCGTTCGACGGTCTGCACGAACTTGGCCGAGGCCCGGGCGTGAAGACCTCGGCGGTTGATGATGGAACGCTCCCGGACTTCCGCTCCCTCGGGCACAGGAGCGGGGGGACAGTCCTGATCGAGGGGCTGATCCATGGTTCCTATTTTCCCGACAGAACGCGCGAGGCTATGTTGATATA
>NZ_SPJX01000674.1 GCF_004458765.1 Microvirga pakistanensis
CCCCCCCCCCCCCCCCCCCCCCCCCCCCCCCCCCCCCCCCCCCCCCCCCCCCCCCCCCCCCCCCCCCCCCCCCCCCCCCCCCCCCCCCCCCCCCCCCCCCCCCCCCCCCCCGCCCCCCCCCCCCCCCCCCCCCCCCCCCCCCCCCCCCCCCCCCCCCCCCCCCCCCCCCCCCCCCCCCCCCCCCCCCCCCCCCCCCCCCCCCCCCCCCCCCCCCCCCCCCCCC
>NZ_SPJX01000100.1 GCF_004458765.1 Microvirga pakistanensis
CCCCCCCCCCCCCCCCCCCCCCCCCCCCCCCCCCCCCCCCCCCCCCCCCCCCCCCCCCCCCCCCCCCCCCCCCCCCCCCCCCCCCCCCCCCCCCCCCCCCCCCCCCCCCCCACCCCCCCCCCCCCCCCCCCCCCCCCCCCCCCCCCCCCCCCCCCCCCCCCCCCCCCCCCCCCCCCCCCCCCCCCCCCCCCCCCCCCCCCCCCCCCCCCCCCCCCCCCCCCCC
>NZ_SPJX01000027.1 GCF_004458765.1 Microvirga pakistanensis
CCCCGTCCACAGGTGCGGAGAGCTCCCGGTCCGCCTCGGCGATCTCCGCAACGATCCGCCCGAAGGCGGACCGTTCGGACAAGCCGGCGTACCAGGCGGCCAGCGCCGGGAACGGCTTCAGGGACGGTCCGCCGAGGCGCCGGGCATAATGCACCGCCATGAAGGCGGAGATGTCGGCCACTGAAAACCGCCCGCACAGGAAGCGCCTGCCCGCAAGCGCGTC
>NZ_SPJX01000422.1 GCF_004458765.1 Microvirga pakistanensis
CCCCGTCCACAGGTGCGGAGAGCTCCCGGTCCGCCTCGGCGATCTCCGCAACGATCCGCCCGAAGGCGGACCGTTCGGACAAGCCGGCGTACCAGGCGGCCAGCGCCGGGACCGGCTTCAGGGACGGTCCGCCGAGGCGCCGGGCATAATGCACCGCCATGAAGGCGGAGATGTCGGCCACTGAAAACCGCCCGCACAGGAAGCGCCTGCCCGCAAGCGCGTC
>NZ_SPJX01000303.1 GCF_004458765.1 Microvirga pakistanensis
CCCCGGCAAGCGGGCAAGCTCCTCAAAGGCGGCGAGGAGGTATTCCGCGTCGCTGTCCGTCGGGCGCACGCGGAAGTGCTCACGCTGCCGCAGCTGCGCCAGTTCCAGCCGTTCCCCCACGCCAGAGACGATGGGGCGATCGAGCAGGCCGTTGTCCTCGAGGAAGCGCAGGAAAACGAGCGCCAGGATCCAGTGCACGGCCGCCTGATCGACCGCGGCGGAG
>NZ_SPJX01000450.1 GCF_004458765.1 Microvirga pakistanensis
CCCCGGCAAGCGGGCAAGCTCCTCAAAGGCGGCGAGGAGGTATTCCGCGTCGCTGTCCGTCGGGCGCACGCGGAAGTGCTCACGCTGCCGCAGCTGCGCCAGTTCCAGCCGGTCCCCCACGCCAGAGACGATGGGGCGATCGAGCAGGCCGTTGTCCTCGAGGAAGCGCAGGAAAACGAGCGCCAGGATCCAGTGCACGGCCGCCTGATCGACCGCGGCGGAG
>NZ_SPJX01000720.1 GCF_004458765.1 Microvirga pakistanensis
CTCCACGCCTTTCAGGTCCACAATCGGCGATGTCACGGTAACGTTTGGTCAGAGGGTTATGGCTTACGAGCCGCAGCATGACCAAACCCTTCAGCTACAAGCCCCACCGGTGTCCCCTGAGCCTGCGGCTTGTCGAGGAGATGCTGCTCGAGCGCGGTATCGTCGTCTCCTACGAGACGATCCGGCGCTGGGGTAAGAAGTTCGGGCCGGCTTATGCTCGGCG
>NZ_SPJX01000040.1 GCF_004458765.1 Microvirga pakistanensis
CCCTTCTCTCCGACGAGTTCCGCCAGGATGGCGGTGTAGTAGCCGGTTCCCGCCCCGATCTGCGCGACGCGCTCGCCCTCGCGGAGGGCCAGGGCGTGCAGCCATCCCGCATGAAGGGACGGGCTGCCGTTGTTGACGCCGCGGTGGGGCGCAAGCGCCAGGAGCACGTCCTGATAGAGCACGGCGGGATCCCGGGATTGCAGCGGCTCGTAGCCGCCGGCTC
>NZ_SPJX01000128.1 GCF_004458765.1 Microvirga pakistanensis
CCCTTCTCTCCGACGAGTTCCGCCAGGATGGCGGTGTAGTAGCCGGTTCCCGCCCCGATCTGCGCGACGCGCTCGCCCTCGCGGAGGGCCAGGGCGTGCAGCCATCCCGCAGGAAGGGACGGGCTGCCGTTGTTGACGCCGCGGTGGGGCGCAAGCGCCAGGAGCACGTCCTGATAGAGCACGGCGGGATCCCGGGATTGCAGCGGCTCGTAGCCGCCGGCTC
>NZ_SPJX01000174.1 GCF_004458765.1 Microvirga pakistanensis
CCCTGCCCCACGAGCCACGAGAGGATGTGGCGCGACGATCATCTCTACGACGTGGTGGTCGATATCGCCTGGAACCGGGGTCCCATCAGACGCGGCCGCGGCAGCGCCATCTTCCTCCATCTCGCCCGTCCGGGCTTCCTGCCGACCGAAGGCTGCGTGGCCGTGGATCCGCGCAAGATCCGGCGCCTCCTGGGGCGGATCGGGCCGAAGACACGCATCGAGA
>NZ_SPJX01000596.1 GCF_004458765.1 Microvirga pakistanensis
CCCTGCCCCACGAGCCACGAGAGGATGTGGCGCGACGATCATCTCTACGACGTGGTGGTCGATATCGCCTGGAACCGGGGTCCCATCAGACGCGGCCGCGGCAGCGCCATCGTCCTCCATCTCGCCCGTCCGGGCTTCCTGCCGACCGAAGGCTGCGTGGCCGTGGATCCGCGCAAGATCCGGCGCCTCCTGGGGCGGATCGGGCCGAAGACACGCATCGAGA
>NZ_SPJX01000647.1 GCF_004458765.1 Microvirga pakistanensis
CCCTGCGTGCCGCCCTCTCCAACGAATTGTCGGGATCCGAGGTGATCGTGGTCTCGAACCGCGAGCCTTACATCCACAACCGAACGGCCGATGGCGAGATCTCCCTGCAGATTCCCGCGAGCGGGCTGGTGTCCGCCCTGGAGCCGGTGGTGCGGGCCTGCGGCGGAACATGGGTGGCGCATGGCAGCGGAACGGCCGACCGGGACACGGTGGACCCGAGCGA
>NZ_SPJX01000338.1 GCF_004458765.1 Microvirga pakistanensis
CCCTGCGTGCCGCCCTCTCCAACGAATTGTCGGGATCCGAGGTGATCGTGGTCTCGAACCGCGAGCCTTACATCCACAACCGAACGGCCGATGGCGAGATCTCCCTGCAGAGTCCCGCGAGCGGGCTGGTGTCCGCCCTGGAGCCGGTGGTGCGGGCCTGCGGCGGAACATGGGTGGCGCATGGCAGCGGAACGGCCGACCGGGACACGGTGGACCCGAGCGA
>NZ_SPJX01000336.1 GCF_004458765.1 Microvirga pakistanensis
CCCGCACGGCTCCGCCGGTCGCGGCCCGTGGCCCGGCGGTCGATATGGACGACGATGAGGCACCGCGGACAGCCCGCCGTCCCGGCGCGGCCAAGCCCGTCGCCCCCCCTAAGGCCCCGAGGGCCGTGCCCGGCGAGGAGCGCCGTCGCGGCCGCCTGACGCTTGCCACTGCGACCTCGGACGACGACGAGCGCACCCGTTCGCTCGCCGCCTTCCGTCGCCG
>NZ_SPJX01000310.1 GCF_004458765.1 Microvirga pakistanensis
CCCGCACGGCTCCGCCGGTCGCGGCCCGTGGCCCGGCGGTCGATATGGACGACGATGAGGCACCGCGGACAGCCCGCCGTCCCGGCGCGGCCAAGCCCGTCGCCCCCCCTACGGCCCCGAGGGCCGTGCCCGGCGAGGAGCGCCGTCGCGGCCGCCTGACGCTTGCCACTGCGACCTCGGACGACGACGAGCGCACCCGTTCGCTCGCCGCCTTCCGTCGCCG
>NZ_SPJX01000704.1 GCF_004458765.1 Microvirga pakistanensis
CCCGCATGAGCGGGACCAGCTACGGCGCCTGCATCCTTCACGTCTCACCGGAGGCGCATGTGGGCGGACCGCTCGCCCTCGTGCGTACGGACGACATCATCACCGTGGACAGTCCCGCACGCCGCATCACCCTCGAAGTCTCCGACGAGGAACTCGAGATGAGGCGCGCCTTGCTGCCCCCGCCCAAGCCGCGCTTCGAGCGCGGCTACGGCTGGATGTTCAC
>NZ_SPJX01000146.1 GCF_004458765.1 Microvirga pakistanensis
GCGCCATCGGCGACGTGATTGCGTTCTGCCCCCCGCTCATCATCTCCGAGGATCAGGTCCACGACATGGTGCGGCGCTTCAAGGCCACTCTCGAGGATACTGCAGCTCTGCTGAGATGAGGTAGCGCCTGATTGAGGTGACATGGCCGAAGTGGTCCAGCCGCTGTATTAGAGCACCGGACTGGTGAAGCGCTTGGGTTTGGTGGTCCAGGCCCAGCGTTAGC
>NZ_SPJX01000620.1 GCF_004458765.1 Microvirga pakistanensis
CCCGTCTGGCGGCGACGCTCTCTGCTGGCAGCTGAAGCATTTTCCGCAAAAGTGGGTCCGGTTTTGCGAAAGAAAATGCGTCTTTTCAAGAACTTAGAACATCTTCCCCCTTTAAGAGGGATGTTCTGACATGGTCGCCGTCAAGGCCGGCGACGTGGAAGGGGCGCTGCGGCGGCCCGACCCGCGGATCGGCGTGTATCTGTTCTACGGACCCGACATGGGC
>NZ_SPJX01000036.1 GCF_004458765.1 Microvirga pakistanensis
CCCGTCTGGCGGCGACGCTCTCTGCTGGCAGCTGAAGCATTTTCCGCAAAAGTGGGTCCGGTTTTGCGAAAGAAAATGCGTCTTTTCAAGAACTTAGAACATCTTCCCCCTGTAAGAGGGATGTTCTGACATGGTCGCCGTCAAGGCCGGCGACGTGGAAGGGGCGCTGCGGCGGCCCGACCCGCGGATCGGCGTGTATCTGTTCTACGGACCCGACATGGGC
>NZ_SPJX01000066.1 GCF_004458765.1 Microvirga pakistanensis
CCCGGAAGGCCTCCGACCAGCTCTCCCGTCCCTTGGCGTTGTCGGCGTCCCTGGGGACCGCGACAATGATCGCCAGCGCCAGAACGACGGTAATCGCCGCGACGACCAGGAACGAGTCCCGCCAGCCGATGGCGGCGGCCGAGGCGGCGAGCGGCGCGGTCGCCGCAAGGGTGCCCAGATTGGCGCCTCCCATCTGGATGCTGGTGAGCCCCGCGAAGCGCTC
>NZ_SPJX01000166.1 GCF_004458765.1 Microvirga pakistanensis
CCCGGAAGGCCTCCGACCAGCTCTCCCGTCCCTTGGCGTTGTCGGCGTCCCTGGGGACCGCGACAATGATCGCCAGCGCCAGAACGACGGTAATCGCCGCGACGACCAGGACCGAGTCCCGCCAGCCGATGGCGGCGGCCGAGGCGGCGAGCGGCGCGGTCGCCGCAAGGGTGCCCAGATTGGCGCCTCCCATCTGGATGCTGGTGAGCCCCGCGAAGCGCTC
>NZ_SPJX01000695.1 GCF_004458765.1 Microvirga pakistanensis
CCTCCACGGCAGGTCAGCGCCGCCTATCTGCAGCGGGCGGCGCTCGCCTATCTCGAACGCTATGCCTCCTCGGCCGAGAACCTGCGGCGCGTCCTGAGGCGCAAGGTCGACAAGCGCTGCCGCCTGCGCGGCGAGGATCCGGCGGAATTCCAGGACATGATCGACGAGGTGGTGGCCAAGAGCCTGCGCGCCGGCCTCATCGACGATACCCGCTACGCGGAAG
>NZ_SPJX01000168.1 GCF_004458765.1 Microvirga pakistanensis
CCTCCACGGCAGGTCAGCGCCGCCTATCTGCAGCGGGCGGCGCTCGCCTATCTCGAACGCTATGCCTCCTCGGCCGAGAACCTGCGGCGCGTCCTGAGGCGCAAGGTCGACCAGCGCTGCCGCCTGCGCGGCGAGGATCCGGCGGAATTCCAGGACATGATCGACGAGGTGGTGGCCAAGAGCCTGCGCGCCGGCCTCATCGACGATACCCGCTACGCGGAAG
>NZ_SPJX01000207.1 GCF_004458765.1 Microvirga pakistanensis
CCTCTCCCTATCGCGTTCTCGCCCGTAAATACCGTCCGCGCACCTTCGACGACCTGATCGGTCAGGAGGCGATGGTCCGGACCCTCTCGAACGCCTTCGAGACCGGCCGCATTCCGCAGGCCTGGATGCTCACCGGCGTCCGCGGCGTGGGCAAGACCACGACGGCCCGCATCCTGGCCCGGGGCCTCAACTACCAGAAGCCCGACGGCTCCGGCGGCCCCAC
>NZ_SPJX01000089.1 GCF_004458765.1 Microvirga pakistanensis
CCTCTCCCTATCGCGTTCTCGCCCGTAAATACCGTCCGCGCACCTTCGACGACCTGATCGGTCAGGAGGCGATGGTCCGGACCCTCTCGAACGCCTTCGAGACCGGCCGCAGTCCGCAGGCCTGGATGCTCACCGGCGTCCGCGGCGTGGGCAAGACCACGACGGCCCGCATCCTGGCCCGGGGCCTCAACTACCAGAAGCCCGACGGCTCCGGCGGCCCCAC
>NZ_SPJX01000278.1 GCF_004458765.1 Microvirga pakistanensis
CCTCGATGGCTTCGGTGACGGAATTGGACATCAGGGCCTCCTGGGCGGATAGGGGCAGAAAATCATTGGGTGTGACCGCTCCGCGGGTCTCGCGGGCGATCAGTTCCGCGGTGTCCCGCGAAAGCCAGGCATGATCCGAATTGCACATTTGGGTGATGGCGCCGGGAGTGACGCCGATCCGCCGCGCGAACTCGACGCGCGACATGCCGTTACGGGACAACCA
>NZ_SPJX01000534.1 GCF_004458765.1 Microvirga pakistanensis
CCTCGATGGCTTCGGTGACGGAATTGGACATCAGGGCCTCCTGGGCGGATAGGGGCAGAAAATCATTGGGTGTGACCGCTCCGCGGGTCTCGCGGGCGATCAGTTCCGCGGGGTCCCGCGAAAGCCAGGCATGATCCGAATTGCACATTTGGGTGATGGCGCCGGGAGTGACGCCGATCCGCCGCGCGAACTCGACGCGCGACATGCCGTTACGGGACAACCA
>NZ_SPJX01000694.1 GCF_004458765.1 Microvirga pakistanensis
CCTCGGCGTCCAGGCGCTCAACGATGCCGACCTGAAGCGCCTCGGGCGCATGCATTCCGTCGACGAGGCCCTGGCCGCCGTGAAGATCGCTGCCTCTATTTTCGAGCGCTATTCCTTCGATCTGATCTATGCCCGCCCCGGGCATACGCCTGAGGCCTGGGCGGCCGAGCTCGAGCAGGCCATCGGCTATGCCGTGGAGCACCTCTCGCTCTATCAGCTCACG
>NZ_SPJX01000038.1 GCF_004458765.1 Microvirga pakistanensis
CCTCGGCGTCCAGGCGCTCAACGATGCCGACCTGAAGCGCCTCGGGCGCATGCATTCCGTCGACGAGGCCCTGGCCGCCGTGAAGATCGCTGCCTCTATTTTCGAGCGCTAGTCCTTCGATCTGATCTATGCCCGCCCCGGGCATACGCCTGAGGCCTGGGCGGCCGAGCTCGAGCAGGCCATCGGCTATGCCGTGGAGCACCTCTCGCTCTATCAGCTCACG
>NZ_SPJX01000466.1 GCF_004458765.1 Microvirga pakistanensis
CCGCACGAGGAAATCCTGATAGAGCACGGCCACCGACCGGAAGGCCGCCTCGGGATCGTCGAGGATCTCGCGCAGGATCGCGTCGAGCGCGGCCTCGCGCTCCGCCTTCGATTCCTCGGTGGCCTCCTCGACCTGCGGCTCGGGGGCCGCCGCCGCGCGGGTGCGGGCGAGCTGGGCCAGAAGATCGTTGGTGGAGGGCGCGGGCGGCGGCGGCGGCGCGCGG
>NZ_SPJX01000224.1 GCF_004458765.1 Microvirga pakistanensis
CCGCACGAGGAAATCCTGATAGAGCACGGCCACCGACCGGAAGGCCGCCTCGGGATCGTCGAGGATCTCGCGCAGGATCGCGTCGAGCGCGGCCTCGCGCTCCGCCTTCGAGTCCTCGGTGGCCTCCTCGACCTGCGGCTCGGGGGCCGCCGCCGCGCGGGTGCGGGCGAGCTGGGCCAGAAGATCGTTGGTGGAGGGCGCGGGCGGCGGCGGCGGCGCGCGG
>NZ_SPJX01000379.1 GCF_004458765.1 Microvirga pakistanensis
CCTTCGTTCGCTACCGAGACGATGTCGAGGAGATCGGGCCGGACGAACAGGAGACAACCGACAGGATCATCGAGGTGATGGCCAGCGGTGGCCGGACCACGCGGGAGCGCTACGGCCGTTCTGTCCGCACCTCGCATGCCAAGGCGCACGGGATTGTGCGGGGCGAGTTGCGGGTTCTGGAGAATTTACCCTCCGAGCTGCGTCAGGGGTTGTTTGCGGCACC
>NZ_SPJX01000319.1 GCF_004458765.1 Microvirga pakistanensis
CCTTCGTTCGCTACCGAGACGATGTCGAGGAGATCGGGCCGGACGAACAGGAGACAACCGACAGGATCATCGAGGTGATGGCCAGCGGTGGCCGGACCACGCGGGAGCGCTCCGGCCGTTCTGTCCGCACCTCGCATGCCAAGGCGCACGGGATTGTGCGGGGCGAGTTGCGGGTTCTGGAGAATTTACCCTCCGAGCTGCGTCAGGGGTTGTTTGCGGCACC
>NZ_SPJX01000295.1 GCF_004458765.1 Microvirga pakistanensis
CCTGCCGCTCCGTGGATCCGCCCGCGCTCCACCGCCGCCGAATGCGCTGCCCAGTTCACTGAATTGATGGAATACACCGTGCCCAAGGATGCGCGTGCCTCTGTCGACACCTTCCTCGTCGACGGCGCCGAGGCGGTCCTGATGGGGCACGTGTCAGGGACCGTCCGCGCGACGGGAAAGTCCTTCGAGGGGCCGTTCGCGCTGCACCTCACCGTCGAGAACG
>NZ_SPJX01000047.1 GCF_004458765.1 Microvirga pakistanensis
CCTGCCGCTCCGTGGATCCGCCCGCGCTCCACCGCCGCCGAATGCGCTGCCCAGTTCACTGAATTGATGGAATACACCGTGCCCAAGGATGCGCGTGCCTCTGTCGACACCGTCCTCGTCGACGGCGCCGAGGCGGTCCTGATGGGGCACGTGTCAGGGACCGTCCGCGCGACGGGAAAGTCCTTCGAGGGGCCGTTCGCGCTGCACCTCACCGTCGAGAACG
>NZ_SPJX01000646.1 GCF_004458765.1 Microvirga pakistanensis
CCTGTCGCATTGGTTTCATCGACCGAACCGCCGAGATCGAAACCGGGGCGGTCCTGGGAGTCGGGCCTCGGATTGCGGGCGGCCGCCTCGGGGTCGGGCCGCTCGGTGGGAACGCGGGGTTCGGAATTCTTGTTCTGCACCATGATCGGTTCCTGCTACGAACTGGTGGTGTCGGTTGCGTCACGGTCGCCAGCATCCGGCAGGGCGCCCGAACCGGGCGTCG
>NZ_SPJX01000231.1 GCF_004458765.1 Microvirga pakistanensis
CCTGTCGCATTGGTTTCATCGACCGAACCGCCGAGATCGAAACCGGGGCGGTCCTGGGAGTCGGGCCTCGGATTGCGGGCGGCCGCCTCGGGGTCGGGCCGCTCGGTGGGACCGCGGGGTTCGGAATTCTTGTTCTGCACCATGATCGGTTCCTGCTACGAACTGGTGGTGTCGGTTGCGTCACGGTCGCCAGCATCCGGCAGGGCGCCCGAACCGGGCGTCG
>NZ_SPJX01000493.1 GCF_004458765.1 Microvirga pakistanensis
CCTGTCGGTGACGAGCGAGCAGAGCGTACTCGGGAACGATGCCGATGCGGACGGCGACGCGCTGACGGCCAGCCTCCTCTACAACACCTCCCATGGCGCGCTGAGCCCCAATTCCGACGGCACCTTCACGTACACGCCGTACGATCCGAACTTCACCGGGACCGACACCTTCGTCTACTTCGTGAACGACGGAACCTCGGATTCCGAGCCTGTCGCCGTGACG
>NZ_SPJX01000667.1 GCF_004458765.1 Microvirga pakistanensis
CCTGTCGGTGACGAGCGAGCAGAGCGTACTCGGGAACGATGCCGATGCGGACGGCGACGCGCTGACGGCCAGCCTCCTCTACAACACCTCCCATGGCGCGCTGAGCCCCAAGTCCGACGGCACCTTCACGTACACGCCGTACGATCCGAACTTCACCGGGACCGACACCTTCGTCTACTTCGTGAACGACGGAACCTCGGATTCCGAGCCTGTCGCCGTGACG
>NZ_SPJX01000515.1 GCF_004458765.1 Microvirga pakistanensis
CCGAGCGCGACGCCGAGAAGGCGCAGCGCGACCAGCAGAAGGCCGCGAACGCCGGCGAGTAAGCTCAAGGCTTCATTGTGAAGACGAGAAAGGCGCGGCCTCGGCCGCGCCTTTTTCTTTTTCGGAATGCAGGCCTCACTTCAGAGGAAGATAGATATCCGTCCGCAGATCGGTCGGCGGCGTGTCGCGCGGGCTGTTGAGATACTCCTCGAACATCGGGGCA
>NZ_SPJX01000437.1 GCF_004458765.1 Microvirga pakistanensis
CCGAGCGCGACGCCGAGAAGGCGCAGCGCGACCAGCAGAAGGCCGCGAACGCCGGCGAGTAAGCTCAAGGCTTCATTGTGAAGACGAGAAAGGCGCGGCCTCGGCCGCGCCATTTTCTTTTTCGGAATGCAGGCCTCACTTCAGAGGAAGATAGATATCCGTCCGCAGATCGGTCGGCGGCGTGTCGCGCGGGCTGTTGAGATACTCCTCGAACATCGGGGCA
>NZ_SPJX01000325.1 GCF_004458765.1 Microvirga pakistanensis
CCGCAACCGTTGGCCGCGCCGACGTCGCCGCGCGCGACCTCGCGGCAAAGGCCGCCGCCGCTCGCGCCAGCCTCGCGGCCGTGCAGGCCACACCCACTTTGGCCAACCTCAACGCCCTGGTCGACGCCTACCCGCATGAGGCGGTCCTGGGTGTCCTCGCGGTTTGGCCACAGATCGCGCAAGACGTCTTCGCCATCGCGAGCGACTGCGCTGGCGCGGTCGC
>NZ_SPJX01000141.1 GCF_004458765.1 Microvirga pakistanensis
CCGCAACCGTTGGCCGCGCCGACGTCGCCGCGCGCGACCTCGCGGCAAAGGCCGCCGCCGCTCGCGCCAGCCTCGCGGCCGTGCAGGCCACACCCACTTTGGCCAACCTCACCGCCCTGGTCGACGCCTACCCGCATGAGGCGGTCCTGGGTGTCCTCGCGGTTTGGCCACAGATCGCGCAAGACGTCTTCGCCATCGCGAGCGACTGCGCTGGCGCGGTCGC
>NZ_SPJX01000492.1 GCF_004458765.1 Microvirga pakistanensis
CCGCCATCGTCGAGGCTGTCCGGAACGGATGTGACGCCATTCTTGTCGATCTTCACGGTGCGATGGTGACGGAAAGTTTTGACGACGGGGAGGGAGAACTTCTCGCGCGCGTTCGCGCCGTCGCGCCGGATGTGCCGCTTGGCGTCGCCCTCGATCTTCATGGCAACATCACCGAACGCATGGTCGCCAATGCCGACGTGCTGGTCGGCTTCAAGACCTATCC
>NZ_SPJX01000261.1 GCF_004458765.1 Microvirga pakistanensis
CCGCCATCGTCGAGGCTGTCCGGAACGGATGTGACGCCATTCTTGTCGATCTTCACGGTGCGATGGTGACGGAAAGTTTTGACGACGGGGAGGGAGAACTTCTCGCGCGCGGTCGCGCCGTCGCGCCGGATGTGCCGCTTGGCGTCGCCCTCGATCTTCATGGCAACATCACCGAACGCATGGTCGCCAATGCCGACGTGCTGGTCGGCTTCAAGACCTATCC
>NZ_SPJX01000509.1 GCF_004458765.1 Microvirga pakistanensis
CCGCCCATGGCCTGGCTGATCAGACCGGCTTCGAGCACGAAATCCGGCTTGGACTTTCGGCCGAAGCCGCCCCCCAGCAGCGTGACGTTGACGGTCACGTTCTCCTCGGGAATCTTAAGACGCTCAGACAGGCGAGTGCGGGTGGCTTGCGGAGCTTGAACGCAGGCCCATGCCTCGCACTTGCCGTCCTTGATCTGGACAAGCGCGGCCGGTGGCTCCATCG
>NZ_SPJX01000293.1 GCF_004458765.1 Microvirga pakistanensis
CCGCCCATGGCCTGGCTGATCAGACCGGCTTCGAGCACGAAATCCGGCTTGGACTTTCGGCCGAAGCCGCCCCCCAGCAGCGTGACGTTGACGGTCACGTTCTCCTCGGGACTCTTAAGACGCTCAGACAGGCGAGTGCGGGTGGCTTGCGGAGCTTGAACGCAGGCCCATGCCTCGCACTTGCCGTCCTTGATCTGGACAAGCGCGGCCGGTGGCTCCATCG
>NZ_SPJX01000439.1 GCF_004458765.1 Microvirga pakistanensis
CCGCCTCGGCTCCGCCACACCAACCACCGGTCTCCTGTGGGAACTGCAGGCCATCACCGCCGTCGTCATCGGCGGCACCGCTCTCAGGGGCGGCGTCGGCCGTATCTGGGGCACCGTCGTCGGTGCGGTGATCCTCGAACTCGTCGCCAATATCATGGTGCTGTCGAACTTCGTCTCCGAGTTCCTCGTGGGCGCGGTTCAAGGTGCCATCATCATTATCGCC
>NZ_SPJX01000553.1 GCF_004458765.1 Microvirga pakistanensis
CCGCTACAAATATCTGATCAACAGACTGACCGAGTAGCACAGCTAAGGACTCGTGCCTCAGGCATTTAGTCGAGACACAAACCGCCCGCTCTTCATCCGAAGAGCGGGCGGTTTGGCCTTCGGGCTTACGCCGCGAGCTGGCGCAGCACGTATTGGAGGATGCCGCCGTTGCGGAAGTACTCCACTTCCTCGAGCGTATCGATGCGGCAGAGCACCGGAACGC
>NZ_SPJX01000198.1 GCF_004458765.1 Microvirga pakistanensis
CCGCGCAATGGCGCGGTGCACTGAGCGATCCATCGGGGCACCCCGCCCGAGGACATGATCGTCAGCCCTGGGCAGGTCTCCTGGCTTGCGGGTCGTCGCCTTCTGCCGGCCTTCCCGGTGATCGCTCACCAGTGACGCTGGATGGCAGGAGACTCGTCGCTCACAGTTGCGGGGGCAGCCCCGGATTCACCTCAATGGTTCACCGGATTCCCTCTTAGCTCCG
>NZ_SPJX01000494.1 GCF_004458765.1 Microvirga pakistanensis
CCGCGCAATGGCGCGGTGCACTGAGCGATCCATCGGGGCACCCCGCCCGAGGACATGATCGTCAGCCCTGGGCAGGTCTCCTGGCTTGCGGGTCGTCGCCTTCTGCCGGCCGTCCCGGTGATCGCTCACCAGTGACGCTGGATGGCAGGAGACTCGTCGCTCACAGTTGCGGGGGCAGCCCCGGATTCACCTCAATGGTTCACCGGATTCCCTCTTAGCTCCG
>NZ_SPJX01000223.1 GCF_004458765.1 Microvirga pakistanensis
CCGCGCTCTACGAGGTCAACCACCTCACGCAACAGCGCGTAGAGCACCCGGTTCTCGACAAAGCCAGGCACATCCTTCTTCACCACCACGGGGAGGAGTCCGAGCGAGCGAATGAGCTCACGGATGGTTTGGACGGTTTCTGGAGCGGTCTTTTCGCCCCCGATGACTTCGATCATCGGAATGATGTGCGGCGGGTTCGACCAGTGCATTCCGACCATACGCC
>NZ_SPJX01000445.1 GCF_004458765.1 Microvirga pakistanensis
CCGCGCTCTACGAGGTCAACCACCTCACGCAACAGCGCGTAGAGCACCCGGTTCTCGACAAAGCCAGGCACATCCTTCTTCACCACCACGGGGAGGAGTCCGAGCGAGCGACTGAGCTCACGGATGGTTTGGACGGTTTCTGGAGCGGTCTTTTCGCCCCCGATGACTTCGATCATCGGAATGATGTGCGGCGGGTTCGACCAGTGCATTCCGACCATACGCC
>NZ_SPJX01000308.1 GCF_004458765.1 Microvirga pakistanensis
CCGTTGAGCGCCGCCGGAATGCGCACGGAACCACCGGTGTCGCTGCCGATGGAGATCTCGGAGGTTCCTTCCGCCACCGCGACGCCCGCCCCCGAGGACGAGCCGCCGGGAATCCGCGCGGGATCCACGGCGTTGCCCGGTGTGCCGTAATGGGGATTGAGGCCCAGGCCGGAGAAGGCGAACTCCACCATGTTGGTCTTGGCCAGGATCACGGCGCCCGCCC
>NZ_SPJX01000459.1 GCF_004458765.1 Microvirga pakistanensis
CCGTTGAGCGCCGCCGGAATGCGCACGGAACCACCGGTGTCGCTGCCGATGGAGATCTCGGAGGTTCCTTCCGCCACCGCGACGCCCGCCCCCGAGGACGAGCCGCCGGGACTCCGCGCGGGATCCACGGCGTTGCCCGGTGTGCCGTAATGGGGATTGAGGCCCAGGCCGGAGAAGGCGAACTCCACCATGTTGGTCTTGGCCAGGATCACGGCGCCCGCCC
>NZ_SPJX01000127.1 GCF_004458765.1 Microvirga pakistanensis
CCGTGGCTAGGCCTGATCATGGCCGGGACCATCCTGCGGACCCGAGGGCTCACCCATCATCTCCTGCCGCTGGCAGCCGGGTTCAAGCAATCGAAATTTCGCCCGCAGGGAAGGGAGGGCGCCCGCGAAAAGCTGGAAGGCTTCTGCCAGGTGCTCGAAGAGGCGCTCGCCATTGCCAACAAGGACCTCGACCGGCTGATCCTGGCGCGGGAGGTGATGGGCC
>NZ_SPJX01000655.1 GCF_004458765.1 Microvirga pakistanensis
CCGTGGCTAGGCCTGATCATGGCCGGGACCATCCTGCGGACCCGAGGGCTCACCCATCATCTCCTGCCGCTGGCAGCCGGGTTCAAGCAATCGAAATTTCGCCCGCAGGGACGGGAGGGCGCCCGCGAAAAGCTGGAAGGCTTCTGCCAGGTGCTCGAAGAGGCGCTCGCCATTGCCAACAAGGACCTCGACCGGCTGATCCTGGCGCGGGAGGTGATGGGCC
>NZ_SPJX01000334.1 GCF_004458765.1 Microvirga pakistanensis
CCGGACACCAGGGCGGCGATGACCGGATGATCCGGCTGCCAGGTCTGGACGAGGGCCCTGCCCGGCTTCTCGCCGCGTCCGGCGCGGCCCGTGACCTGCTGCAGCATCTGAAAGGTGCGCTCGGCGGCCCGCGGGTCGCCGGAGGTGAGACCGATATCGGCATCCAGGACCCCCACGAGGGTCATGAGCGGGAAGTTGTGCCCCTTGGCCACGAGCTGCGTGC
>NZ_SPJX01000060.1 GCF_004458765.1 Microvirga pakistanensis
CCGGACACCAGGGCGGCGATGACCGGATGATCCGGCTGCCAGGTCTGGACGAGGGCCCTGCCCGGCTTCTCGCCGCGTCCGGCGCGGCCCGTGACCTGCTGCAGCATCTGACAGGTGCGCTCGGCGGCCCGCGGGTCGCCGGAGGTGAGACCGATATCGGCATCCAGGACCCCCACGAGGGTCATGAGCGGGAAGTTGTGCCCCTTGGCCACGAGCTGCGTGC
>NZ_SPJX01000613.1 GCF_004458765.1 Microvirga pakistanensis
CTCAAGCCATGAGCGACCTCCTCGTCAGCATCCGTCATGCCAAGCCCGATGACGCCTCAGCCCTGTCCAGGGTGTTCGACGCCGCCTGGCGCGAGGCCTATCTCGGCATCATTCCCGGCGTGACCCTGGACAAGATGTTCGCCCGTCGCAGCGAGCGCTGGTGGCGTTCCACCGTGACCCGAGGCCGGCCTCTCGTGGTGCTGGATATCGGACAGGGGATCGC
>NZ_SPJX01000659.1 GCF_004458765.1 Microvirga pakistanensis
CTCAAGCCATGAGCGACCTCCTCGTCAGCATCCGTCATGCCAAGCCCGATGACGCCTCAGCCCTGTCCAGGGTGTTCGACGCCGCCTGGCGCGAGGCCTATCTCGGCATCAGTCCCGGCGTGACCCTGGACAAGATGTTCGCCCGTCGCAGCGAGCGCTGGTGGCGTTCCACCGTGACCCGAGGCCGGCCTCTCGTGGTGCTGGATATCGGACAGGGGATCGC
>NZ_SPJX01000571.1 GCF_004458765.1 Microvirga pakistanensis
CTCCACTTCGCCGAAAAATGCTCTCGTGCCACGTCGCAGGTCGAATGCGCTGAATCCGTTTCGGATAAGATTTCGTCACGGGTGTGTTGCGCATGAGAGGTCCCGCGCGCAACACGCGTGGAATCAGACAGGCATCCCGAGAGCCTGCATGTAGAGTTCGAGGATCGCCTCCTCCTCCTGGCGCTCGGCATAGTCGCGCTTGCGCAGGGAAATGATCTTGCGA
>NZ_SPJX01000708.1 GCF_004458765.1 Microvirga pakistanensis
CTCCACTTCGCCGAAAAATGCTCTCGTGCCACGTCGCAGGTCGAATGCGCTGAATCCGTTTCGGATAAGATTTCGTCACGGGTGTGTTGCGCATGAGAGGTCCCGCGCGCACCACGCGTGGAATCAGACAGGCATCCCGAGAGCCTGCATGTAGAGTTCGAGGATCGCCTCCTCCTCCTGGCGCTCGGCATAGTCGCGCTTGCGCAGGGAAATGATCTTGCGA
>NZ_SPJX01000568.1 GCF_004458765.1 Microvirga pakistanensis
CTCTTCATTCCGAAGGCTTACGGCGGCGAGGGCGCGAGCCTGACATCGACGGTCGCAGTGGTCGAGCGCGTCGGGTCGGGCTGCTCGTCCACGGCCGCCATCCTATGCGCATATCAGCTCGGAGCCTTCCCGGTTCTGCTCGCAGGCCGCGAGGACCAGAAGCAGCTCTATCTGGGCGAGATGACCAGGGGCGTCGCTACCAGTTTCGCCCTGTCGGAGCGCG
>NZ_SPJX01000355.1 GCF_004458765.1 Microvirga pakistanensis
CTCTTCATTCCGAAGGCTTACGGCGGCGAGGGCGCGAGCCTGACATCGACGGTCGCAGTGGTCGAGCGCGTCGGGTCGGGCTGCTCGTCCACGGCCGCCATCCTATGCGCAGATCAGCTCGGAGCCTTCCCGGTTCTGCTCGCAGGCCGCGAGGACCAGAAGCAGCTCTATCTGGGCGAGATGACCAGGGGCGTCGCTACCAGTTTCGCCCTGTCGGAGCGCG
>NZ_SPJX01000603.1 GCF_004458765.1 Microvirga pakistanensis
CTCTGCACAGCCTGTGGGAACCTTGTGTGAAGCTGGTGGAGAGGCCGAATGTTTCACGTGGAACATTTTGCCCTTTTGACCTGACCACCGTGAGGTTTTAGACCCCAGGCATGGAGAATTCGGTGAGTCAGATCCCTTCCCTCGACATGTTCGACGTCGTCGTGGTCGGTGGCGGCCATGCAGGCGCCGAGGCCGCGGCCGCATCCGCGCGCATGGGCGCCCG
>NZ_SPJX01000562.1 GCF_004458765.1 Microvirga pakistanensis
CTCTGCACAGCCTGTGGGAACCTTGTGTGAAGCTGGTGGAGAGGCCGAATGTTTCACGTGGAACATTTTGCCCTTTTGACCTGACCACCGTGAGGTTTTAGACCCCAGGCAGGGAGAATTCGGTGAGTCAGATCCCTTCCCTCGACATGTTCGACGTCGTCGTGGTCGGTGGCGGCCATGCAGGCGCCGAGGCCGCGGCCGCATCCGCGCGCATGGGCGCCCG
>NZ_SPJX01000690.1 GCF_004458765.1 Microvirga pakistanensis
CTCGAGGCGGCGCTGCTCAATCTGGTGCTCAATGCCCAGGATGCCATGCCGGACGGCGGCACCATCACCCTGGCGACCGAAACCACCGGCCCGTCTCCCAATCCGGCGGAATTCCCCGGCAAGTCCATGCCGGACGGGCGGTGGGTTCGGATCACCGTGACGGACACCGGCATCGGAATGCCCGTGTCCGTGCTGGAGCGGGCCTTTGATCCCTTCTTCACCA
>NZ_SPJX01000389.1 GCF_004458765.1 Microvirga pakistanensis
CTCGAGGCGGCGCTGCTCAATCTGGTGCTCAATGCCCAGGATGCCATGCCGGACGGCGGCACCATCACCCTGGCGACCGAAACCACCGGCCCGTCTCCCAATCCGGCGGAAGTCCCCGGCAAGTCCATGCCGGACGGGCGGTGGGTTCGGATCACCGTGACGGACACCGGCATCGGAATGCCCGTGTCCGTGCTGGAGCGGGCCTTTGATCCCTTCTTCACCA
>NZ_SPJX01000554.1 GCF_004458765.1 Microvirga pakistanensis
CTCGCCCCACGGGCAGTTCATGGGTGAAGCGATCGGCGCCAACGCCGACACCGCCTTGAAGCGGCCGGGGTTGCGCAGCGCGATCGTCAGCGCCCCGTGCCCGCCCATGGAATGGCCCATGATCCCCTGCCGCTCCAGGTCGGCCGGCAGGTTCTCCGCAACCAGAGCCGGCAGCTCCTGCTCGAGATAGGAGCGCATGCGGTAGTGCCTGGCCCAGGGGGCC
>NZ_SPJX01000273.1 GCF_004458765.1 Microvirga pakistanensis
CTCGCCCCACGGGCAGTTCATGGGTGAAGCGATCGGCGCCAACGCCGACACCGCCTTGAAGCGGCCGGGGTTGCGCAGCGCGATCGTCAGCGCCCCGTGCCCGCCCATGGACTGGCCCATGATCCCCTGCCGCTCCAGGTCGGCCGGCAGGTTCTCCGCAACCAGAGCCGGCAGCTCCTGCTCGAGATAGGAGCGCATGCGGTAGTGCCTGGCCCAGGGGGCC
>NZ_SPJX01000615.1 GCF_004458765.1 Microvirga pakistanensis
CTCGCCGATCTCGACCGCATGGGCCTGCGCCTCACCGAGCTGATCGACACCCGGCATGGCGGTCTTCAAGGCGCGCCGAAATTCCCCAATCCCACGATCCTCGAATACCTGTTCCGCTATGCGGGCCGCGCCGGGGACGGCGGAGCCCGCCATGGCTTTCTCCTCACCCTGGAGCAGATGGCCCTCGGGGGCATTCGCGACCATCTCGGCGGGGGCTTCGCCC
>NZ_SPJX01000190.1 GCF_004458765.1 Microvirga pakistanensis
CTCGCCGATCTCGACCGCATGGGCCTGCGCCTCACCGAGCTGATCGACACCCGGCATGGCGGTCTTCAAGGCGCGCCGAAATTCCCCAATCCCACGATCCTCGAATACCTGGTCCGCTATGCGGGCCGCGCCGGGGACGGCGGAGCCCGCCATGGCTTTCTCCTCACCCTGGAGCAGATGGCCCTCGGGGGCATTCGCGACCATCTCGGCGGGGGCTTCGCCC
>NZ_SPJX01000025.1 GCF_004458765.1 Microvirga pakistanensis
CTCGCCGTCCGGCGGACAGGCGGCCCCTTCCATGGCGGCGCGGGCCAGCAGCAGATAGACGCCCTGGATGTCCTCTTCGAGCGCGCCCGCGAAGGCCACCGCGCGGTCCCATTCCGTGCCCTCGGCGGTGGCTGTGTCGACGCCCGCGCGCGCCACCGCAAGGCGGCGGCGGAAGGCGTTGAGGTTCAGGGGCTCGCCGGAGACGCGGCGGATGCGGCACCGC
>NZ_SPJX01000250.1 GCF_004458765.1 Microvirga pakistanensis
CTCGCCGTCCGGCGGACAGGCGGCCCCTTCCATGGCGGCGCGGGCCAGCAGCAGATAGACGCCCTGGATGTCCTCTTCGAGCGCGCCCGCGAAGGCCACCGCGCGGTCCCAGTCCGTGCCCTCGGCGGTGGCTGTGTCGACGCCCGCGCGCGCCACCGCAAGGCGGCGGCGGAAGGCGTTGAGGTTCAGGGGCTCGCCGGAGACGCGGCGGATGCGGCACCGC
>NZ_SPJX01000476.1 GCF_004458765.1 Microvirga pakistanensis
CTCGTCGCTCCCATTGAGCGCAAGGTGCGCATCGAGGTGGGCTACGGGCTCGAAGGCGCTCTCACCGATGCGCTCGCGAAGGTCATCACCACCACCGCGATCGCCCCGCAATTCCAGCAGGGCGACTTCGCGGGCGGCATCGATGCGGGGATCGACGCGATCCTGTCGATCCTCACGGGCGATGCGGAGGAATGGCAGCGCCGGGCCACCGTGCGCGAGGATC
>NZ_SPJX01000033.1 GCF_004458765.1 Microvirga pakistanensis
CTCGTCGCTCCCATTGAGCGCAAGGTGCGCATCGAGGTGGGCTACGGGCTCGAAGGCGCTCTCACCGATGCGCTCGCGAAGGTCATCACCACCACCGCGATCGCCCCGCAAGTCCAGCAGGGCGACTTCGCGGGCGGCATCGATGCGGGGATCGACGCGATCCTGTCGATCCTCACGGGCGATGCGGAGGAATGGCAGCGCCGGGCCACCGTGCGCGAGGATC
>NZ_SPJX01000030.1 GCF_004458765.1 Microvirga pakistanensis
CTCGTGTCGTGAGATGTTGGGTTAAGTCCCGCAACGAGCGCAACCCTCGCCCCTAGTTGCCATCATTCAGTTGGGCACTCTAGGGGGACTGCCGGTGATAAGCCGCGAGGAAGGTGGGGATGACGTCAAGTCCTCATGGCCCTTACGGGCTGGGCTACACACGTGCTACAATGGCGGTGACAATGGGCAGCGAACCCGCGAGGGGGAGCTAATCCCAAAAAGC
>NZ_SPJX01000056.1 GCF_004458765.1 Microvirga pakistanensis
CTCGTGTCGTGAGATGTTGGGTTAAGTCCCGCAACGAGCGCAACCCTCGCCCCTAGTTGCCATCATTCAGTTGGGCACTCTAGGGGGACTGCCGGTGATAAGCCGCGAGGACGGTGGGGATGACGTCAAGTCCTCATGGCCCTTACGGGCTGGGCTACACACGTGCTACAATGGCGGTGACAATGGGCAGCGAACCCGCGAGGGGGAGCTAATCCCAAAAAGC
>NZ_SPJX01000528.1 GCF_004458765.1 Microvirga pakistanensis
CTTCAGCTTCGTCGCGCCGGGCAGCGGCGTGATGAGGATGCCGCCGGTCTCCGTCTGCCACCAGGTGTCGACGATCGGGCAGCGGCTGTCGCCGACCACGCGATGGTACCATTCCCAGGCCTCCGGATTGATCGGCTCGCCCACGCTCCCTAAGAGGCGCAGGGACTTGCGCGCGGTCTTCTTTACCGGCTCCTCACCCGCCTGCATGAGCGAGCGGATCGCC
>NZ_SPJX01000631.1 GCF_004458765.1 Microvirga pakistanensis
CTTCAGCTTCGTCGCGCCGGGCAGCGGCGTGATGAGGATGCCGCCGGTCTCCGTCTGCCACCAGGTGTCGACGATCGGGCAGCGGCTGTCGCCGACCACGCGATGGTACCAGTCCCAGGCCTCCGGATTGATCGGCTCGCCCACGCTCCCTAAGAGGCGCAGGGACTTGCGCGCGGTCTTCTTTACCGGCTCCTCACCCGCCTGCATGAGCGAGCGGATCGCC
>NZ_SPJX01000248.1 GCF_004458765.1 Microvirga pakistanensis
CTTCCACGGCTATGAAACGAACCAGCGTCGACATCATCCGCGTTCACCGTTCTCCCCTCGATCACCGCCGGGGCCGGCTGACGGCCGGCACTCTCACTCTCCCCTGCGCGCTCGGACGTTCAGGGACGAGCCGCGCCAAGCGCGAAGGCGACGGCGCCTCGCCGGTCGGGCGCTTTGGCCTGCTGCAGGCCTTCTACCGGGCCGATCACGGTCCCCGGCCCCG
>NZ_SPJX01000467.1 GCF_004458765.1 Microvirga pakistanensis
CTTCCACGGCTATGAAACGAACCAGCGTCGACATCATCCGCGTTCACCGTTCTCCCCTCGATCACCGCCGGGGCCGGCTGACGGCCGGCACTCTCACTCTCCCCTGCGCGCGCGGACGTTCAGGGACGAGCCGCGCCAAGCGCGAAGGCGACGGCGCCTCGCCGGTCGGGCGCTTTGGCCTGCTGCAGGCCTTCTACCGGGCCGATCACGGTCCCCGGCCCCG
>NZ_SPJX01000022.1 GCF_004458765.1 Microvirga pakistanensis
CTTTTGCTGCGCCATTCTCAATTCGCAGCCAATGGGCTTCTATGCGCCCGCCCAGCTGGTGCGGGATGCCAAAGCTCACGGGGTCGAAGTGCATCCTGTCGACATCAACCATTCCCGCTGGGACTGCACCCTGGAGCCGACCCGGAGCCCGAAGCGTTTCGCCGTCCGGCTCGGGTTCCGGATGGTGCATGGCTTGGCGAATGCCCATGGCGCCCTGATCCCG
>NZ_SPJX01000176.1 GCF_004458765.1 Microvirga pakistanensis
CTTTTGCTGCGCCATTCTCAATTCGCAGCCAATGGGCTTCTATGCGCCCGCCCAGCTGGTGCGGGATGCCAAAGCTCACGGGGTCGAAGTGCATCCTGTCGACATCAACCAGTCCCGCTGGGACTGCACCCTGGAGCCGACCCGGAGCCCGAAGCGTTTCGCCGTCCGGCTCGGGTTCCGGATGGTGCATGGCTTGGCGAATGCCCATGGCGCCCTGATCCCG
>NZ_SPJX01000083.1 GCF_004458765.1 Microvirga pakistanensis
CTTGAGCTTCTCCGCCATCTCCCCGTTGAAGGCGTCGCCCGTCTCCTCGAAGGCCGTGAAGGCGTCGGCGTCCAGAACCTCGGACCAGAGATAGCTGTAATAGCCCGAGGAATAGCCGTCGCCTGCGAACACATGGGTGAAGTGGGGCGTGCGATGGCGCATGATGATCTCCCGCGGCATGCCGATTTTCTCCAGCGTTTCCTTCTCGAAGGCGGAGATATCG
>NZ_SPJX01000546.1 GCF_004458765.1 Microvirga pakistanensis
CTTGAGCTTCTCCGCCATCTCCCCGTTGAAGGCGTCGCCCGTCTCCTCGAAGGCCGTGAAGGCGTCGGCGTCCAGAACCTCGGACCAGAGATAGCTGTAATAGCCCGAGGACTAGCCGTCGCCTGCGAACACATGGGTGAAGTGGGGCGTGCGATGGCGCATGATGATCTCCCGCGGCATGCCGATTTTCTCCAGCGTTTCCTTCTCGAAGGCGGAGATATCG
>NZ_SPJX01000706.1 GCF_004458765.1 Microvirga pakistanensis
CTTGCCTGTTCCAGGAGAGGAATGACACATTTGCTGACCCGTTCCCTAGCCCCATGGCCCCCATGCTCCTCGATGCCGATCCCGCTCGCGCCTTCATGCCTTATCCGGCCGTTGCCGTGCCACATGCGGAGCGCGGCCCGCTCTCGGGGCTGACCTTCGCCGCCAAGGACCTGTTCGACGTGGCAGGCTATCCTACCGGCTGCGGGTCGCCCCACATGCTCGC
>NZ_SPJX01000471.1 GCF_004458765.1 Microvirga pakistanensis
CTTGCCTGTTCCAGGAGAGGAATGACACATTTGCTGACCCGTTCCCTAGCCCCATGGCCCCCATGCTCCTCGATGCCGATCCCGCTCGCGCCTTCATGCCTTATCCGGCCGGTGCCGTGCCACATGCGGAGCGCGGCCCGCTCTCGGGGCTGACCTTCGCCGCCAAGGACCTGTTCGACGTGGCAGGCTATCCTACCGGCTGCGGGTCGCCCCACATGCTCGC
>NZ_SPJX01000254.1 GCF_004458765.1 Microvirga pakistanensis
CTGCACGGCCTCCCGGCCGACGAGGCGCACAGCCTTCTCACCCGGGTCAAGGGCATCGGCCCCTGGACGGCCGACATCTACCTGCTCTTCTGCCTCGGCCACCCTGACGCGTTCCCGGGCGGCGACCTCGCCGTGCAGGAGGCTGCCCGGATCGCCTATGGGCTGGACGAGCGGCCCGATGCGAAGACGCTCACGATCCTCGCGGAGCGCTGGCGGCCCTGGC
>NZ_SPJX01000385.1 GCF_004458765.1 Microvirga pakistanensis
CTGCACGGCCTCCCGGCCGACGAGGCGCACAGCCTTCTCACCCGGGTCAAGGGCATCGGCCCCTGGACGGCCGACATCTACCTGCTCTTCTGCCTCGGCCACCCTGACGCGGTCCCGGGCGGCGACCTCGCCGTGCAGGAGGCTGCCCGGATCGCCTATGGGCTGGACGAGCGGCCCGATGCGAAGACGCTCACGATCCTCGCGGAGCGCTGGCGGCCCTGGC
>NZ_SPJX01000599.1 GCF_004458765.1 Microvirga pakistanensis
CTGCTCTGGCTTTTCGCCGTTCCCGCTCTCGACACGCTCAGCCTGATCGTTCGCAGGATCTGGGCAGGGCGCAGTCCCTTCTCGGCCGATCGCGATCACCTTCATCACCTGTTCCTCGAGAGCGGAGCGACGCCGGGGCAAGCCAGCGCGATCGTTGTGGCGCTGTGCGCGCTGCACGGCGCCATCGGAACGGCAGGGGCTGTCCTCGGCGTCCCGGATAGCC
>NZ_SPJX01000643.1 GCF_004458765.1 Microvirga pakistanensis
CTGCTCTGGCTTTTCGCCGTTCCCGCTCTCGACACGCTCAGCCTGATCGTTCGCAGGATCTGGGCAGGGCGCAGTCCCTTCTCGGCCGATCGCGATCACCTTCATCACCTGGTCCTCGAGAGCGGAGCGACGCCGGGGCAAGCCAGCGCGATCGTTGTGGCGCTGTGCGCGCTGCACGGCGCCATCGGAACGGCAGGGGCTGTCCTCGGCGTCCCGGATAGCC
>NZ_SPJX01000635.1 GCF_004458765.1 Microvirga pakistanensis
CTGCTCGGCCAACGGCGCTCTCAACTTCTCCTGGCGCCTCATCATGGCTCCGCCCTTCGTGCTCGACTATCTCGCGGCGCACGAGGTGGCGCATCTGCGCGAGCTCAACCATTCCTCGCGGTTCTGGAAGATCACCTACCAGCTCTGCCCGCGCACCGACGAGGCGGAAGCCTGGCTCAAGGACTACGGCAGCGCCCTGCACCGGATCGGGTGAGGGGGCTGC
>NZ_SPJX01000449.1 GCF_004458765.1 Microvirga pakistanensis
CTGCTCGGCCAACGGCGCTCTCAACTTCTCCTGGCGCCTCATCATGGCTCCGCCCTTCGTGCTCGACTATCTCGCGGCGCACGAGGTGGCGCATCTGCGCGAGCTCAACCAGTCCTCGCGGTTCTGGAAGATCACCTACCAGCTCTGCCCGCGCACCGACGAGGCGGAAGCCTGGCTCAAGGACTACGGCAGCGCCCTGCACCGGATCGGGTGAGGGGGCTGC
>NZ_SPJX01000137.1 GCF_004458765.1 Microvirga pakistanensis
CTGCGGCCCGGCCCTGGTTGACATTGCCGGGATGCGAGCCTCCCTCGCGGAAGCCGGATACGACCCGACCGGGCTCAATCCTGTCCTTCCCGTCGACGTCTCCACCGACCATTCCCTCGGCGTGGATGTGTTCGGCTCCCCCGATGCCCTCCGGCGCAACATGGAGCGCGAATATGGGCGCAATGCCGAGCGCTATCGCTTCATGAAATGGGCCACCCGCGCC
>NZ_SPJX01000234.1 GCF_004458765.1 Microvirga pakistanensis
CTGCGGCCCGGCCCTGGTTGACATTGCCGGGATGCGAGCCTCCCTCGCGGAAGCCGGATACGACCCGACCGGGCTCAATCCTGTCCTTCCCGTCGACGTCTCCACCGACCAGTCCCTCGGCGTGGATGTGTTCGGCTCCCCCGATGCCCTCCGGCGCAACATGGAGCGCGAATATGGGCGCAATGCCGAGCGCTATCGCTTCATGAAATGGGCCACCCGCGCC
>NZ_SPJX01000589.1 GCF_004458765.1 Microvirga pakistanensis
CTGTATTTCGGCGCTTCGACTCCTGCGGCGAGACATTGAGTCTCCGCCGCCGATTGGATCAGAGCGAGTCCGGATCGAACAGGCTCGCACCCTCAAGCCATGCAGCATTGGTGAGAATAGGTGAATGATCTGGGACCGCGCTGTCATGACCCCGGACGACAACATGCTCTCCGCCGAGCAGCAGGGGAGGGGCTGACGCCGGCCTGCCGCTCCGGCTCGAGGC
>NZ_SPJX01000472.1 GCF_004458765.1 Microvirga pakistanensis
CTGTATTTCGGCGCTTCGACTCCTGCGGCGAGACATTGAGTCTCCGCCGCCGATTGGATCAGAGCGAGTCCGGATCGAACAGGCTCGCACCCTCAAGCCATGCAGCATTGGGGAGAATAGGTGAATGATCTGGGACCGCGCTGTCATGACCCCGGACGACAACATGCTCTCCGCCGAGCAGCAGGGGAGGGGCTGACGCCGGCCTGCCGCTCCGGCTCGAGGC
>NZ_SPJX01000683.1 GCF_004458765.1 Microvirga pakistanensis
TGCGGTCGACGAGGCCCGCCTCGAGGAAATCGAGGAACATGCGCTGCTGGTGCTTGTAGTAGCTCGGATCGCAGGTGGCGACCTCGCGGCTCCAGTCGAGCGACAGGCCCATGGATTGCAGCTGGGCGCGCATGGTGGCGATGTTGGCGTAGGTCCATTCCTTGGGGTGGACCTTGTTCTGCATGGCGGCGTTCTCCGCCGGCATGCCGAAGGCGTCCCAGCC
>NZ_SPJX01000522.1 GCF_004458765.1 Microvirga pakistanensis
CGAAAGACCGGGCGCATGCCTCCTCGATATCGGCGCCGGGGCGGCGGGTCTCTCCATCACCCTGTGCCAGACATTTCCCCATCTCGCTGCGGTCGCGCTTGAACCGGCCGAACACCCCGCCGCGATCGGCGAGCGGCATGTGCGCGAGGCGGGGCTTGCCGCGCGCGTCACCGTGCGCCGTCAGCGCGTCGAGCACATGGAGGACGTGGAGACCTTCGATCTC
>NZ_SPJX01000558.1 GCF_004458765.1 Microvirga pakistanensis
CGAAAGACCGGGCGCATGCCTCCTCGATATCGGCGCCGGGGCGGCGGGTCTCTCCATCACCCTGTGCCAGACATTTCCCCATCTCGCTGCGGTCGCGCTTGAACCGGCCGACCACCCCGCCGCGATCGGCGAGCGGCATGTGCGCGAGGCGGGGCTTGCCGCGCGCGTCACCGTGCGCCGTCAGCGCGTCGAGCACATGGAGGACGTGGAGACCTTCGATCTC
>NZ_SPJX01000373.1 GCF_004458765.1 Microvirga pakistanensis
CGAAGGCGCCGGGCATGACCACGTCCTTGCCGAGATCGGCCACGCCGAACAGGCTGGCATAGCCCTCGAAGATTCCGTCCGCATCGACCGCGTGCAGCGGCTCGGCGAGGAATTTCACTTCCCGGATGGTTTGAACGGCCGCCTGCTTCATGCCCGTGCTCCGCGGACGGGCCCGGGACGCACGGGCTTGGGGTGGGCCGCATCGAGCTTCTCGAGCTGGCGC
>NZ_SPJX01000286.1 GCF_004458765.1 Microvirga pakistanensis
CGAAGGCGCCGGGCATGACCACGTCCTTGCCGAGATCGGCCACGCCGAACAGGCTGGCATAGCCCTCGAAGATTCCGTCCGCATCGACCGCGTGCAGCGGCTCGGCGAGGACTTTCACTTCCCGGATGGTTTGAACGGCCGCCTGCTTCATGCCCGTGCTCCGCGGACGGGCCCGGGACGCACGGGCTTGGGGTGGGCCGCATCGAGCTTCTCGAGCTGGCGC
>NZ_SPJX01000368.1 GCF_004458765.1 Microvirga pakistanensis
CGACCACGGATTGCAGCAGGATGACCGGCGCGATGATGATGATGAGCGCGCGCGCATAAAGCCCCTTCGGCAGAAATCTGCCGAACCAGCGCGCCGCCCGATCGAGCGGCGTGTAGTGAAGGGCCGCGCCGATTTTCATCGGTCGATCACGAGGCGATAGCCGATCCCGCGCACGGTCTGCAGAAAAATCGGATTGGCGGGATCGTTCTCGATCTTGCGACGC
>NZ_SPJX01000229.1 GCF_004458765.1 Microvirga pakistanensis
CGACCACGGATTGCAGCAGGATGACCGGCGCGATGATGATGATGAGCGCGCGCGCATAAAGCCCCTTCGGCAGAAATCTGCCGAACCAGCGCGCCGCCCGATCGAGCGGCGGGTAGTGAAGGGCCGCGCCGATTTTCATCGGTCGATCACGAGGCGATAGCCGATCCCGCGCACGGTCTGCAGAAAAATCGGATTGGCGGGATCGTTCTCGATCTTGCGACGC
>NZ_SPJX01000218.1 GCF_004458765.1 Microvirga pakistanensis
CGACTGGTCGGACGAGGCCCTCGCGGCAACCGGCCTCGACCGCTCGCACATGCCGGAACTCGTCGAGGGTTCGGCACCTTCGGGCCTGTTGCAACCGGAGATCGCCAGGGAATGGGGAATGCGCAGCGACGTCGTCGTTGCCGGCGGCGCGGGCGATGTGGCGGCAGGAGCAGTCGGGCTGGGAGCCATCAACGATGGAGCGGGCTTCATCTCCCTCGGCACA
>NZ_SPJX01000005.1 GCF_004458765.1 Microvirga pakistanensis
CGACTGGTCGGACGAGGCCCTCGCGGCAACCGGCCTCGACCGCTCGCACATGCCGGAACTCGTCGAGGGTTCGGCACCTTCGGGCCTGTTGCAACCGGAGATCGCCAGGGACTGGGGAATGCGCAGCGACGTCGTCGTTGCCGGCGGCGCGGGCGATGTGGCGGCAGGAGCAGTCGGGCTGGGAGCCATCAACGATGGAGCGGGCTTCATCTCCCTCGGCACA
>NZ_SPJX01000641.1 GCF_004458765.1 Microvirga pakistanensis
CGACGAACGCGGTGCCCTCCTGGAGGACCACACTGCCGTCGGCGGCATAGGTGGGAGGGTTGGCTGGATCGAAGTAATAGTCGGCCATGGGTCTTTTCCGAAAAGCGAGGAATGATGGCCGATTGATACGTTATGTCGTGGCAAACGAAAAGGGCCGAACGTGAACATTTCCGCCGCACCTGCAGAGGTGGGCAGCGGCTTCCGATGAAAAACCGGATTTCCA
>NZ_SPJX01000692.1 GCF_004458765.1 Microvirga pakistanensis
CGACGAACGCGGTGCCCTCCTGGAGGACCACACTGCCGTCGGCGGCATAGGTGGGAGGGTTGGCTGGATCGAAGTAATAGTCGGCCATGGGTCTTTTCCGAAAAGCGAGGACTGATGGCCGATTGATACGTTATGTCGTGGCAAACGAAAAGGGCCGAACGTGAACATTTCCGCCGCACCTGCAGAGGTGGGCAGCGGCTTCCGATGAAAAACCGGATTTCCA
>NZ_SPJX01000268.1 GCF_004458765.1 Microvirga pakistanensis
CGATCCGGCCTTCGCCATCAGATGGCCTCTCCCGGTGGCCGCGATCTCGGACCGGGACCGCGGCTGGGCCGATTTCTCACCGCCGCGGCGCAGTCGCGGCACGAGGATGCAACCCGGGCTCAATCCTCATCCGGATAGGTGATCAGCTCTTTCTCGTGAAGCCGGGCGGCGGCCTGCGCAATGATGCCGAAGGGCATGCCGGCGCGCTCCGCGATGCCGAGCA
>NZ_SPJX01000239.1 GCF_004458765.1 Microvirga pakistanensis
CGATCCGGCCTTCGCCATCAGATGGCCTCTCCCGGTGGCCGCGATCTCGGACCGGGACCGCGGCTGGGCCGATTTCTCACCGCCGCGGCGCAGTCGCGGCACGAGGATGCACCCCGGGCTCAATCCTCATCCGGATAGGTGATCAGCTCTTTCTCGTGAAGCCGGGCGGCGGCCTGCGCAATGATGCCGAAGGGCATGCCGGCGCGCTCCGCGATGCCGAGCA
>NZ_SPJX01000488.1 GCF_004458765.1 Microvirga pakistanensis
CGATGGTACTGTGTCTCAAGACCCGGGAGAGTAGGTCATTGCCGGGCCTGCCAAGGACAAACCGCCTCTTTACCTTTTTGACAATCACACCGCGGTGTCTCCTCCCGAGCCCCCGCGGTTTGTGTTTGTAGGCCGCACGGCGTGCAAACGCCGACATGGCCAGGATTGCCGGCAATCCTGGCCCGCATGGCGCGGGGTGGAGCAGCCCGGTAGCTCGTCAGGC
>NZ_SPJX01000102.1 GCF_004458765.1 Microvirga pakistanensis
CGAGAAACTCGCCCGGCGTCTCGAGGAGGGTCGCTGAGCATGCGCCTTCGCCTCTCGCCGGGCATGGTGATCGACGGGTTCACGCTCAAGGAGCATCTGGGCACCGGCGGAATGGCCCAGATCTGGTCGGTGGAGCGGGAGGACGACCCGACCCCGCTCGTCATGAAGTTTCCCATGCTCATCGACAGCGACGATCCGATCCCCATCGTCTGCTTCGAGACCG
>NZ_SPJX01000032.1 GCF_004458765.1 Microvirga pakistanensis
CGAGAAACTCGCCCGGCGTCTCGAGGAGGGTCGCTGAGCATGCGCCTTCGCCTCTCGCCGGGCATGGTGATCGACGGGTTCACGCTCAAGGAGCATCTGGGCACCGGCGGACTGGCCCAGATCTGGTCGGTGGAGCGGGAGGACGACCCGACCCCGCTCGTCATGAAGTTTCCCATGCTCATCGACAGCGACGATCCGATCCCCATCGTCTGCTTCGAGACCG
>NZ_SPJX01000362.1 GCF_004458765.1 Microvirga pakistanensis
CGAGCTTGACGACCTCGACCGCCCTGCCCGAGCCCGAGCCGTCCGCGTCGTAGTACAGCACGCCGGTCTTCTTGTTGTAGATCAGGTAATCGTCCCTTTCCTTGGCCGCGGTACCAGTGATGAAGAACTCCTTGTTCACCCTCCTCGGCGAAGTCGCCGAACCTGAGCCGAGCTTTTTGAAGATCGCGTTATCGAACCAGAACGAGTCGTATCTGACGCTGAA
>NZ_SPJX01000123.1 GCF_004458765.1 Microvirga pakistanensis
CGAGCTTGACGACCTCGACCGCCCTGCCCGAGCCCGAGCCGTCCGCGTCGTAGTACAGCACGCCGGTCTTCTTGTTGTAGATCAGGTAATCGTCCCTTTCCTTGGCCGCGGGACCAGTGATGAAGAACTCCTTGTTCACCCTCCTCGGCGAAGTCGCCGAACCTGAGCCGAGCTTTTTGAAGATCGCGTTATCGAACCAGAACGAGTCGTATCTGACGCTGAA
>NZ_SPJX01000246.1 GCF_004458765.1 Microvirga pakistanensis
CGCACCAGAACGCCGAAACGCGTCTTGCGCAGCAGAAGCCACACGAGCCCGAGGACGATCGGCCCGGCCGCGATGAGCACGAGTTCGTAGGAGGGGAAGCGCCGTCCGAGAATGTCGACGGGCGCGCGCAGGCCCGGAGCGCGGGGGCCGAGGATGTCCTCCGGGCCGAAGATCAGGATGGTGAGATCCTGCACCACGAGGACGACGCCGAAGGTGGCAAGCA
>NZ_SPJX01000061.1 GCF_004458765.1 Microvirga pakistanensis
CGCACCAGAACGCCGAAACGCGTCTTGCGCAGCAGAAGCCACACGAGCCCGAGGACGATCGGCCCGGCCGCGATGAGCACGAGTTCGTAGGAGGGGAAGCGCCGTCCGAGACTGTCGACGGGCGCGCGCAGGCCCGGAGCGCGGGGGCCGAGGATGTCCTCCGGGCCGAAGATCAGGATGGTGAGATCCTGCACCACGAGGACGACGCCGAAGGTGGCAAGCA
>NZ_SPJX01000107.1 GCF_004458765.1 Microvirga pakistanensis
CGCATCAGCGGGCCCGCAGCCCTTCCCTCTGGGAAAAATCTGTCGTAGCCCGGGACGACTGATCGAGGGGCCGCTTTCCGTGAAACTCACCGTCTCCACCTGGAACATCAATTCCGTCCGCCTGCGCATCGACCAGGTCGCCCGCTTCCTGAAGGAGCGGCGCCCCGATATCCTGTGCCTGCAGGAAACCAAGTGCCCGAACGACAAGCTGCCCCTGAAGGAC
>NZ_SPJX01000441.1 GCF_004458765.1 Microvirga pakistanensis
CGCATCAGCGGGCCCGCAGCCCTTCCCTCTGGGAAAAATCTGTCGTAGCCCGGGACGACTGATCGAGGGGCCGCTTTCCGTGAAACTCACCGTCTCCACCTGGAACATCAAGTCCGTCCGCCTGCGCATCGACCAGGTCGCCCGCTTCCTGAAGGAGCGGCGCCCCGATATCCTGTGCCTGCAGGAAACCAAGTGCCCGAACGACAAGCTGCCCCTGAAGGAC
>NZ_SPJX01000210.1 GCF_004458765.1 Microvirga pakistanensis
CGCCTGGTATCGGATCTCCGAACTGGCCGAACTGCCGCTGTGGGTCATCCATATTGCCTGGCCGATCACCGGTATCACCTGGCTCGTCTTTCTTGGCGAGCAGATGTGGGATGAGCTGAATGTGCTGTTCGGTCGAGGAACTCTACCGCCGGCAGACCCTATCCCGACGCCGGAGGGACCCCTCTCATGACCGGCGCTCTGCTGTCCCCCGGGCAAGCGGCCC
>NZ_SPJX01000677.1 GCF_004458765.1 Microvirga pakistanensis
CGCCTGGTATCGGATCTCCGAACTGGCCGAACTGCCGCTGTGGGTCATCCATATTGCCTGGCCGATCACCGGTATCACCTGGCTCGTCTTTCTTGGCGAGCAGATGTGGGAGGAGCTGAATGTGCTGTTCGGTCGAGGAACTCTACCGCCGGCAGACCCTATCCCGACGCCGGAGGGACCCCTCTCATGACCGGCGCTCTGCTGTCCCCCGGGCAAGCGGCCC
>NZ_SPJX01000344.1 GCF_004458765.1 Microvirga pakistanensis
CGCCGAACGTGTCGAGCCCGTCGAGGGTGATGGCGATAGGCTCCCGCCAGCGGGAATCGCCGAGGATCGAACACACATCGTCCGCCATGCGCGCATCGATGTCGCCGATGAAGCGCAGGGTGATGTGATAGTTTTCAGGATCGATCCAGCGCGCCCCCGGCAATCCGCCGCGATAAGCGGACAGGGCAAGGCTGATCTCGGAGGGAATCTCGATGCCGGTGAA
>NZ_SPJX01000151.1 GCF_004458765.1 Microvirga pakistanensis
CGCCGAACGTGTCGAGCCCGTCGAGGGTGATGGCGATAGGCTCCCGCCAGCGGGAATCGCCGAGGATCGAACACACATCGTCCGCCATGCGCGCATCGATGTCGCCGATGACGCGCAGGGTGATGTGATAGTTTTCAGGATCGATCCAGCGCGCCCCCGGCAATCCGCCGCGATAAGCGGACAGGGCAAGGCTGATCTCGGAGGGAATCTCGATGCCGGTGAA
>NZ_SPJX01000714.1 GCF_004458765.1 Microvirga pakistanensis
CGCCGATCATGTTGCGGTTCACGTAGACGTTGCCGACCGACAAAGCCTCGACGATGCGGTCGACCGTCGCGTCGATCCGCGAGTGAACGCCCAGCGTCAGGCCATAACCCGTTCCCTCGACGGCCTGGATCACCTCCTCGAGGCGATTGGCCTTATAGCGCGCCACGTGCAGCACGGGTCCGAACACTTCCTGCGCCAGATCGTGCGGCTTGTTGAGCTCGAA
>NZ_SPJX01000619.1 GCF_004458765.1 Microvirga pakistanensis
CGCCGATCATGTTGCGGTTCACGTAGACGTTGCCGACCGACAAAGCCTCGACGATGCGGTCGACCGTCGCGTCGATCCGCGAGTGAACGCCCAGCGTCAGGCCATAACCCGGTCCCTCGACGGCCTGGATCACCTCCTCGAGGCGATTGGCCTTATAGCGCGCCACGTGCAGCACGGGTCCGAACACTTCCTGCGCCAGATCGTGCGGCTTGTTGAGCTCGAA
>NZ_SPJX01000700.1 GCF_004458765.1 Microvirga pakistanensis
CGCCGCGCGGATGCCTTCCCACGTGGAGGCGATCTTGATCAGGATGCGGTCGCGCCCGATGCCGCGCTCCTCATAGGCCTTGATGATCGAGCGGGCCTTGTTCACGGTCGCTTGCGTGTCGAAGGACAGGTCGGCGTCCACCTCAGTGGAGACGCGGCCCGGAACGATGCCGGCGAGCTCCGCCCCGAAGGCGACGGCCAGCCGGTCGCAGATGGAGGACACC
>NZ_SPJX01000397.1 GCF_004458765.1 Microvirga pakistanensis
CGCCGCGCGGATGCCTTCCCACGTGGAGGCGATCTTGATCAGGATGCGGTCGCGCCCGATGCCGCGCTCCTCATAGGCCTTGATGATCGAGCGGGCCTTGTTCACGGTCGCGTGCGTGTCGAAGGACAGGTCGGCGTCCACCTCAGTGGAGACGCGGCCCGGAACGATGCCGGCGAGCTCCGCCCCGAAGGCGACGGCCAGCCGGTCGCAGATGGAGGACACC
>NZ_SPJX01000446.1 GCF_004458765.1 Microvirga pakistanensis
CGCCGGCCTGAGCGCGCTTGCGGTACTCGCCCCACTCGAAGCTCTTGATCTCAGCCTTCACGCCGATCTTGGCGAGGTCGGCCTGCATGAGCTCCGCGATGCGGCGGGCGTTTGGGTTGTAGGGACGCTGCACCGGCATCGCCCACAGGTCGGTCTCGAGACCGTTCGGATAACCGGCTTCCGCCAGAAGCTTCTTGGCCGCTTCCGGGTTGTACTCGTCGTC
>NZ_SPJX01000595.1 GCF_004458765.1 Microvirga pakistanensis
CGCCGGCCTGAGCGCGCTTGCGGTACTCGCCCCACTCGAAGCTCTTGATCTCAGCCTTCACGCCGATCTTGGCGAGGTCGGCCTGCATGAGCTCCGCGATGCGGCGGGCGTGTGGGTTGTAGGGACGCTGCACCGGCATCGCCCACAGGTCGGTCTCGAGACCGTTCGGATAACCGGCTTCCGCCAGAAGCTTCTTGGCCGCTTCCGGGTTGTACTCGTCGTC
>NZ_SPJX01000649.1 GCF_004458765.1 Microvirga pakistanensis
CGCTCAGGTCAGCAGAACGCCAATGCGACAGGGTCTGTGACTGGCACGACCCGTGCTCCCACGACAGGTACGGCGGGAACTAACACCGCCGGCACCAGCTCAACGATGGGAACGGCCGGCCAGAACGCAGCACAGACTGGCGCAACCCAGACGGGCACGGGCGCCACTGCCAATGCACCCGAGCCGGATGCGATCATCGTCATGATGACCAGAGAGCAGCTTC
>NZ_SPJX01000406.1 GCF_004458765.1 Microvirga pakistanensis
CGCTCAGGTCAGCAGAACGCCAATGCGACAGGGTCTGTGACTGGCACGACCCGTGCTCCCACGACAGGTACGGCGGGAACTAACACCGCCGGCACCAGCTCAACGATGGGACCGGCCGGCCAGAACGCAGCACAGACTGGCGCAACCCAGACGGGCACGGGCGCCACTGCCAATGCACCCGAGCCGGATGCGATCATCGTCATGATGACCAGAGAGCAGCTTC
>NZ_SPJX01000539.1 GCF_004458765.1 Microvirga pakistanensis
CGCTTTTCTGACGCAAGCGCCGGCACGCATCGCTAAGCTTCTGGCTCGGCGCTCGGCGGATTCCGCTGGGATGGTCGCTAGGCAAGTGACGATAGGCTCCGATGTGAGGGCACTCGAGAATTGCGATATCGTCATCGAAGCCGTTTACGAGAACATGGAGACCAAAACTGATGTGCTCAAGCAACTCAGCGATCTCTTGCCCCCTGAGGCGCTGATCGCGAGC
>NZ_SPJX01000567.1 GCF_004458765.1 Microvirga pakistanensis
CGCTTTTCTGACGCAAGCGCCGGCACGCATCGCTAAGCTTCTGGCTCGGCGCTCGGCGGATTCCGCTGGGATGGTCGCTAGGCAAGTGACGATAGGCTCCGATGTGAGGGCCCTCGAGAATTGCGATATCGTCATCGAAGCCGTTTACGAGAACATGGAGACCAAAACTGATGTGCTCAAGCAACTCAGCGATCTCTTGCCCCCTGAGGCGCTGATCGCGAGC
>NZ_SPJX01000550.1 GCF_004458765.1 Microvirga pakistanensis
CGCTTGTGTGTCGGCTCTGACCTCCCGCCCCAACCATCCTGGAATCACAGAGGCGATCGAGGCGGTGCGCCGCGCAGCGACGGCTCCCGCTGGCGAGGCGTTGGCCGAGGAACGATCGACGTTCCAGCGGCTCCGCCAGACACGCGAGGCGGCAGCGCTGCGCCATCTCTTCTTCGCCGAACGGCAGGCGGGTCGGCTCGAAGGAGAGCGGACCGAGCCGCTA
>NZ_SPJX01000537.1 GCF_004458765.1 Microvirga pakistanensis
CGCTTGTGTGTCGGCTCTGACCTCCCGCCCCAACCATCCTGGAATCACAGAGGCGATCGAGGCGGTGCGCCGCGCAGCGACGGCTCCCGCTGGCGAGGCGTTGGCCGAGGACCGATCGACGTTCCAGCGGCTCCGCCAGACACGCGAGGCGGCAGCGCTGCGCCATCTCTTCTTCGCCGAACGGCAGGCGGGTCGGCTCGAAGGAGAGCGGACCGAGCCGCTA
>NZ_SPJX01000483.1 GCF_004458765.1 Microvirga pakistanensis
CGCTGCGGGACACCCTGGAGCGGCTTATCGATTTCGGACGGTTGAACCGGGGCGACATCCGCTTCACCGCCGTCTGCGTCGATTTGGAAACGGGCGACGAGGTTGTCTTCGATACCGCGCAGGGGGAGGTTGCGCCCGAGCACCTCCTGGCGACATCCGCCATCACGCCCGTCTTCCCGCCGGTCGAAATCGGCGGACGCCTTCTGTGCGATCCGGGCTTCAC
>NZ_SPJX01000525.1 GCF_004458765.1 Microvirga pakistanensis
CGCTGCGGGACACCCTGGAGCGGCTTATCGATTTCGGACGGTTGAACCGGGGCGACATCCGCTTCACCGCCGTCTGCGTCGATTTGGAAACGGGCGACGAGGTTGTCTTCGCTACCGCGCAGGGGGAGGTTGCGCCCGAGCACCTCCTGGCGACATCCGCCATCACGCCCGTCTTCCCGCCGGTCGAAATCGGCGGACGCCTTCTGTGCGATCCGGGCTTCAC
>NZ_SPJX01000512.1 GCF_004458765.1 Microvirga pakistanensis
CGCTGGAGGAACAGGGCTTGGCGGCCTTCCGGGACCTTGTCGCCGCGAATATGCGGCATGCAGGTGCGATCCGCATCGATCACGCATTCCAGCTTCAGCGTCTTTTCCTCATTCCCTCGGGTGCGCCGGCTTCGCAGGGCGCTTATGTCGATTACCCATTCGAGGCCATGCTCGCAGTCCTGCGCGTGGAAAGCCATCGCGCGCGCTGCCTCGTCATTGCCGA
>NZ_SPJX01000282.1 GCF_004458765.1 Microvirga pakistanensis
CGCTGGAGGAACAGGGCTTGGCGGCCTTCCGGGACCTTGTCGCCGCGAATATGCGGCATGCAGGTGCGATCCGCATCGATCACGCATTCCAGCTTCAGCGTCTTTTCCTCAGTCCCTCGGGTGCGCCGGCTTCGCAGGGCGCTTATGTCGATTACCCATTCGAGGCCATGCTCGCAGTCCTGCGCGTGGAAAGCCATCGCGCGCGCTGCCTCGTCATTGCCGA
>NZ_SPJX01000085.1 GCF_004458765.1 Microvirga pakistanensis
CGCGCACATGAAGTGGATCCTCGAGGAGTTCTGCAAGGCCTTCTTCGAGGTCGAGCGGGTGAAGATGCGCTTCCGCCCGTCCTTCTTCCCCTTCACCGAGCCGTCGGCGGAAGTCGACATTCAGTGCTCGCGAAAAGGTGGCGAGATCCGCTTCGGCGAGGGCAACGACTGGCTCGAGATCCTCGGCTGCGGCATGGTGCACCCGAACGTGCTGCGGAACTGC
>NZ_SPJX01000196.1 GCF_004458765.1 Microvirga pakistanensis
CGCGCACATGAAGTGGATCCTCGAGGAGTTCTGCAAGGCCTTCTTCGAGGTCGAGCGGGTGAAGATGCGCTTCCGCCCGTCCTTCTTCCCCTTCACCGAGCCGTCGGCGGACGTCGACATTCAGTGCTCGCGAAAAGGTGGCGAGATCCGCTTCGGCGAGGGCAACGACTGGCTCGAGATCCTCGGCTGCGGCATGGTGCACCCGAACGTGCTGCGGAACTGC
>NZ_SPJX01000475.1 GCF_004458765.1 Microvirga pakistanensis
CGCGCCATGGATTATTTCGACCTCGCCGCCGAACATGACGGCTCGCTCGCCAGAGCCTTCAAGGGTTCGGCCACGCGCTTCTGCGTGATCTCCTTCACGTCCGACTGGCTGTTCCCCACATCGGACTCGCGCGCCATCGTCCATGCGCTCAACGCGGCTGCCGCCTCCGTCGCCTTCGTGGAGGTGGAGAGCGACAAGGGCCATGACGCCTTCCTGCTCGACG
>NZ_SPJX01000393.1 GCF_004458765.1 Microvirga pakistanensis
CGCGCCATGGATTATTTCGACCTCGCCGCCGAACATGACGGCTCGCTCGCCAGAGCCTTCAAGGGTTCGGCCACGCGCTTCTGCGTGATCTCCTTCACGTCCGACTGGCTGGTCCCCACATCGGACTCGCGCGCCATCGTCCATGCGCTCAACGCGGCTGCCGCCTCCGTCGCCTTCGTGGAGGTGGAGAGCGACAAGGGCCATGACGCCTTCCTGCTCGACG
>NZ_SPJX01000019.1 GCF_004458765.1 Microvirga pakistanensis
TTCGATCCCGACAGGCTCCACCATTCCTTAAGGGGTGGGTTCCGGAATTCTTTGCGCTTTGGCGCGAAGGATCTTGTCATGAGGTTCGCGCCTCCCCTCTTGTGTGCGGGACGCGCGGATGTTTGAAATCGTAAAGAGGCGGCATATTCGGCAAGCGGACGACCTAGTTCCGCGCACCAGCCACGGCCCGCAGCCGTGAGCGCCGGATATGCCTGGCAAGCAA
>NZ_SPJX01000699.1 GCF_004458765.1 Microvirga pakistanensis
CGCGCGGGTGGTGAAGCCGAGGATCTCGACCTTCACGCCGCAGCGCTCGAGCGTGCGCGCCAGAATGTCGGCGCAGGTGGCCGCCACCGTGATCGGGCGTCCGCGCATGGAACCGGAATTGTCGAGCAGCAGCGTCACGACCGTATCGCGGAAATTGGTGTCCTGCTCCTGCTTGAAGCTCAGGGGCTGGAAGGGATCCATGATGATGCGCGGCAGGCGCACC
>NZ_SPJX01000008.1 GCF_004458765.1 Microvirga pakistanensis
CGCGCGGGTGGTGAAGCCGAGGATCTCGACCTTCACGCCGCAGCGCTCGAGCGTGCGCGCCAGAATGTCGGCGCAGGTGGCCGCCACCGTGATCGGGCGTCCGCGCATGGACCCGGAATTGTCGAGCAGCAGCGTCACGACCGTATCGCGGAAATTGGTGTCCTGCTCCTGCTTGAAGCTCAGGGGCTGGAAGGGATCCATGATGATGCGCGGCAGGCGCACC
>NZ_SPJX01000113.1 GCF_004458765.1 Microvirga pakistanensis
CGCGTACTTCTCGTAGACGGGCTTCATGGCGTCGATGAAGGGCTGCTTGTCGACATTGTTGATCTGGCTGCCGCTGGACCGGATCTTCTTCTCCGCATCCTTCTCGCGCGCTTCCCAGAGCTCACGCATCTTCGCGACCGACTCCCTGGCCGCTTCACGCAGCGCCTTTTGATCCTCCGGAGAGAGTTTGTCGAAACTCCTCTTCGACATGACAAGCACCTCC
>NZ_SPJX01000686.1 GCF_004458765.1 Microvirga pakistanensis
CGCGTACTTCTCGTAGACGGGCTTCATGGCGTCGATGAAGGGCTGCTTGTCGACATTGTTGATCTGGCTGCCGCTGGACCGGATCTTCTTCTCCGCATCCTTCTCGCGCGCGTCCCAGAGCTCACGCATCTTCGCGACCGACTCCCTGGCCGCTTCACGCAGCGCCTTTTGATCCTCCGGAGAGAGTTTGTCGAAACTCCTCTTCGACATGACAAGCACCTCC
>NZ_SPJX01000297.1 GCF_004458765.1 Microvirga pakistanensis
CGCGGCCCTCGATGCGGCCGGTGAAGGTAGAGCCGATGATGCTCTCGTGCACGAAGGCGTCGCCCTCCTTCAAGGCGCCGCGCGCGGCAAGATGCGCCATGCGGGCGGAGGTTCCCGTCCCGCAGGGCGAGCGGTCGATGGCCTTGTCGCCGTAGAACACGGCGTTGCGCGCCGTGCCGCCGGGCGTCCGGGCCTTGCCGGTCCACAGAACATGCGTCAGACG
>NZ_SPJX01000059.1 GCF_004458765.1 Microvirga pakistanensis
CGCGGCCCTCGATGCGGCCGGTGAAGGTAGAGCCGATGATGCTCTCGTGCACGAAGGCGTCGCCCTCCTTCAAGGCGCCGCGCGCGGCAAGATGCGCCATGCGGGCGGAGGGTCCCGTCCCGCAGGGCGAGCGGTCGATGGCCTTGTCGCCGTAGAACACGGCGTTGCGCGCCGTGCCGCCGGGCGTCCGGGCCTTGCCGGTCCACAGAACATGCGTCAGACG
>NZ_SPJX01000442.1 GCF_004458765.1 Microvirga pakistanensis
CGCGGGCTGAGCCGAGAGGTCGAATCCCACCTGACGTCCGCCGATCAGTTCGATATAGACCTCGGCCAGAATCTCGGCGTCGAGCAACGCGCCGTGCTTGGTGCGCTTGGAATTGTCGATTCCATATCGCGAGCAGAGCGCATCGAGGTTGTTCGCGGCACCCGGGTGCTTCCGGCGCGCCATGATGAGCGTGTCGACCACGTCCGCCAGATCGATGGCTGGA
>NZ_SPJX01000072.1 GCF_004458765.1 Microvirga pakistanensis
CGCGGGCTGAGCCGAGAGGTCGAATCCCACCTGACGTCCGCCGATCAGTTCGATATAGACCTCGGCCAGAATCTCGGCGTCGAGCAACGCGCCGTGCTTGGTGCGCTTGGACTTGTCGATTCCATATCGCGAGCAGAGCGCATCGAGGTTGTTCGCGGCACCCGGGTGCTTCCGGCGCGCCATGATGAGCGTGTCGACCACGTCCGCCAGATCGATGGCTGGA
>NZ_SPJX01000058.1 GCF_004458765.1 Microvirga pakistanensis
CGTCCTCTCGCATGAGATCGCCCATGTCACCCTCCGCCATGCGTCGCAGCGCAGCGAGCTGCAGGCGCGCTCGGAGCTGATCGAGCGCGTGGCCGAGAACGTCCTGAACGATTCCCGGGAGGCCGCGGTGGTGCAGGACCAGGCCCGGTCGACGCTCGCGAGCTTCTCCCGCTCGCAGGAGCTGGAGGCGGATCAGACCGGCATCACGGTGCTGGCCCGCGCC
>NZ_SPJX01000710.1 GCF_004458765.1 Microvirga pakistanensis
TCCTCGGTGGCCTCCTCGACCTGCGGCTCGGGGGCCGCCGCCGCGCGGGTGCGGGCGAGCTGGGCCAGAAGATCGTTGGTGGAGGGCGCGGGCGGCGGCGGCGGCGCGCGGCGCGGCATGAGGGGGCGGGCCGTCACCTCGTCCTCGCCCGCCTTGAAGATGAGATCGCGCGCATCCTCCTTGGGTTGCTCGGGGAGCGGCATGAGCTTGAAGGAGCCCGAGCGGGCGGCGGTTTCCACCTCGCCGATGCGGATCGGCAGCGGGCGGCGCGAGAGCGCAGGGCCGAGCGCCACGAAATGGCCCCGCTCCAGGTCGCGGAACATCTCGGCCTGGCGGCGCTCCATGCCCAGAAGGTCGGCGGCGCGGGCCATGTCGATGTCCAGGAAGGTGCGGCCCATGAGGAAGTTGGAGGCCTCCGCCGCCACGTTCTTGGCGAGCTTCGCCAGACGCTGGGTGGCGATGATGCCTGCCAGCCCGCGCTTGCGGCCGCGGCACATGAGATTGGTCATGGCCCCGAGCGAGACCTTTCGGGCCTCGTCCGAAACCTCGCCCGCGGCGGCGGGGGCGAAGAGCTGCGCCTCGTCCACCACCACGAGCATGGGGTACCAGAAGTCGCGCTCCGCATCGAAGAGGCCGCCGAGAAACGCCGCCGCGCAGCGCATCTGCGCCTCGGCGTCGAGGCCCTCCAGGCTCAGAACCACCGAGACCCGGTGCTGGCGCACGCGGGCGGCGATGCGCTGGATGTCGCCCTCGCTGCGGGAGGCATCCACCACCACGTGGCCGAACTTGTCGGCGAGCGTGACGAAATCTCCCTCCGGATCGATCACGGCCTGCTGCACGAGGGACGCGCTCTGCTCGAGAAGGCGGCGCAGGAGGTGCGACTTGCCGGAGCCGGAATTGCCCTGGACGAGCAGGCGCGTCGCCAGCAGCTCTTCCAGATCGAGCTGAGCCCTCTGTCCTCCGGGGGCGGAAGACACGACCCCCATATCAATGCCGACCTTCATCAGCCTCCCTCGCAAGGTTTCGAAACAGCCCTGCTTCTAGAGCATCGTGCGGAAAAGTGGATCCGGTTTTCCGCAACAAACGATGCTCTTCACTAAAGAAGAAAGCATCGGATGGCTCCCAAAAGTGCAGGACCACTTTTGGGTCCGATGCCTTAACACGGCAAGGCTCGTGGAAGTGCCGGAGGACCGGGAGTCCTCCACAGGTGAGCCCCGCTATCCCCAGGCATGACGCCGCAGAGGCGAAGAAACCGGAGGGCGGGAGAGGCGATTACCAGGGAAAGCCGTTCCAGGAAAAGCCATGCCACTTCCCGATCTCCGAATCGCCCAGGATCGCCACCCTTTTCATCACGCCCCTGTCGTCCGGGTTCAGGCCCAGGGACAACCGGGCGGGGGGCTGACGGAGCCCAGCACCCAGCCGCCGGGCACGGAGCGGGTCGAGGGAGCCTTCGGGGTCTTCGGCATGATGATCTCGGGCCTGATCATCGTCTTCGCGGTGGTGATCCTGTTCCTGCGGTCGCGGCGCAGGCGCTGATCAATCGGCGACGGCCGCCTCCGCCGCCTTCACGGCGCCGCCCCGCAGGGGCCGCTCCTCCATGGCGAGCAGGAAGGCCAGGGCGAGACCAAAGCCCACGATGGCGGCGATGAAAACATAGGAGAAGATGTCGGCGAGGTTGATGCCGCTCTTGGCCGCCACCTCTCCCAGGCTCTCGAAGCTCGCGGCTCCCGACAGCCCCGAGCCGCTGAGCACGATGGCGCCGAAGACCGCCACGATGAGCGCGCCCCCGAGGGAGCGGAAGAAATTGGCCGTTCCGGTCGCGGTGCCGAGTTCGTGGGGCATCACCGCGTTCTGAATCGCCACCGTGGATACCGGGAGCAGCGTGCCGAGCCCGATGCTGATGACGGCGAGCAGGATCTCGACCGCCGCGATGGACAGATCGCGCGCAAAGGCGGCCAGGATTCCGGTCGCCACCATGGCGACCAAGAGGCCGCCGAGGGGCAGGCGCTTGTAATGCTTCACCTTCGCCATGCTGCGCCCGGAGATCATGGTGCCGCAGACGGTGCCCGCCATGAGCGGAATGAGGGCCAGGCCCGAGAGCGAGGCCGAGAGCCCGCGCACGGCCTCGAAATAGACCGGCAGGTAGATGGTGAGGCCGATATAAGTGCCCATGCCGAAGCAGGCGGAGAGCACGCCCATGCGCACGACCGGATTGTGCAGCACGCCCGGCGGGATGAGGGGCTCCGGCGCGAGGCGCATGCGGATGGCGAACAGGCCCGACAGAACCAGCGAACCCGCGACGAGCCCGAAGATCGGCAGGGACAACCACGGATGGCGCAGGCCGCCCCAGCTGAGCGCCAGCAGTAACGAGACCGTCGCGCTGACCAGAAGCAGGGCACCGAGGAGGTCGAGCCGGTGCGGCCGGTCGTGGCGCGGCAGTTTCTTGAGGCTGTGAAAGACCAGGACGAAGGCCAGGAGGCCGAGCGGCAGGTTGATCCAGAAGATCACCGACCAGTGCAGATGCTCCGCGAAGAAGCCGCCGAGCACCGGGCCGACGAGGCTCGCGGTCATGAAGACGCTGGCGAAATAGACCTGATATCTGCCCCGCTCCCTGGGGGCGACGATATCGGCCACGATGGTCTGGGCCAGGGCGATCAGGCCGCCCCCGCCGAGGCCCTGGACGCCCCGCGCCAGGATGAGGGCCAGCATGGTGGGTGCGACCGCGCAGGCGATGGATCCGACGATGAAGATCACGATGCCGATCAGCATGGTGGCGCGCCGGCCGTGGCTGTCGCTGAACTTGCCGTAGAGCGGCGTGACCGCCGTGGAGGTGAGCAGGTACACCGTCACCACCCAGGGCAGGTGCTCCAGGTCGCCGAGCTCGCGGCCGATGGTGGGAAGCGCCGTGGCGATGATGGTCTGGTCGAGGGCCGCCAGCAGCATCGCGAGCATGATGCCGACGATGATCGTGCGGATTTCAGCGTGGCTCAAGACGGGAGTCGCATGGCCTCTCGCGGCCTGAAGGGCGGGCTGATCCATCGGTATCCTTCGCGGTTGGGCTCGCCCCTCTAGGAGATCGGCGCCGTTTTGTCCCAAATCCTGTTGCAGGGCAGATATGCGCCGGAGATGGTCGGATGCCGGATCCGGGCGTCACGACAACAAAACCGCCGCCCCCGAGAACGGTTCAGGCGGCCGCGCCCGATGCAAGGCCCTTGCCGGACACGTCGCGGTCACGCTAGCTGGTTGCCTGTTTCCGCACGAATCCCATGACCGCCCGCACCAAGCTCTCCCTCGCTCAGGCCCGCCGGATCGCTCTTGCGGCCCAAGGCCTCCACGAAGAACGACCCGACCGGGCGAATGCCCGGCATGTCAAGCGCCTGCTGCAGCGCTCGCATCTCCTGCAGATCGATTCCGTGAACGTGCTGGTGCGCGCCCATTACATGCCGCTGTTCTCGCGGCTCGGCGCCTACGACCGCGCGCTTCTGGAAAGACTCGCCTATCACCCGAAGAAGCGGGACACCTTCGAATATTGGGGCCACGAGGCTTCGCTGATTGCGCTCGACCTCCAGCCCCTGTTCCGCTGGCGCATGGCCCGTGCCGCCGCAGGCGAGGGCATCTATGGCGGGCTCGCGCGGTTCGGCCGGGAGAAGCGCGCCTTCATCGAGGAGGTGCGGCGGGAAATCGCAACCCGCGGACCGATCGGCGCCGGCGATCTGTCGATGGGCGGCAAGGGCCAGGGGTCCTGGTGGGGCTGGAGCGATGGCAAGCGCGCCCTCGAATGGCTGTTCTGGGCCGGCGAGGTGACCACCGCCACGCGACGGGGCTTCGAGCGCCTCTACGATCTGCCGGAGCGGGTGCTGCCGTCGGACATCCTGAGCGCGCCCACGCCCGCCGAGGACGAGGCCCAGCGGGAACTTCTGAGGCGCTCCATCCGGGCCCTCGGCATCGCGTCCGAGCGCTGCCTGCGGGATTACTTCCGCCTGGAGGCGCAGGATGCCAAGCGCCGGATTCCCGAACTCGTGGAAGCGGGCGACCTCATCCCAGTGACTGTCGAAGGCTGGAGCGGACCGGTCTATCTCGATCCGCAGGCGAAGCTGCCGCGCCGCGTCGAGGCGCGCGCCCTCGTGTCGCCCTTCGATCCCATCGTCTGGGAACGCACGCGCACGGAGCGCCTGTTCGATTTCCGCTACCGGATCGAGATCTACACGCCCGCCGAGAAGCGCGAGTTCGGCTATTACTGCCTGCCCTTCCTGCTCGGCGAAAGGATCGTCGCCCGGGTGGACCTGAAGGCGGATCGCGCGCGAGGCACCCTCATCGCGCATGCGATCCATCCCGAGAGAGCCATCGCGCCGGAGGAGATCGCGCCCGCCCTCGCGGACGAGCTGCGCCTGATGGCCGGGTGGCTCGGGCTCGCCCGCATCGAGGCCCCCAAGGAGTGGCGCCGGATGCTGGAGCTTTGACATGCCCTCGCCGGATCGCCGCCCGCCCCTATCTCCAGCGTTCATGAACACCTATCTCGCCCCTATCAGAAGCGTCTGGCTTGGCCTGCGTCTGAACCAGATCGGCCCGCTTCTGTCGCTCTCCGCCTGCGGTTTCTTCGCCTGGGCCTTCATGGCCGTCGCCGACGAGGTCTCCGAAGGCGAGACCCATGCCCTCGACAGCGCGATTCTACTGGCCCTGCGCAATCCTCAGGATCTCGCCAACCCGTTGGGACCGAGCTGGCTCGAGGAGGCCGCGCGCGACTTCACGGGTCTCGGCGGCTACGCCATCCTGACCCTGCTCACCGCGGCGACGGTCGCCTATCTGCTGATGGTGGGAAAGCGTGGCGCGGCTCTTCTCGTGCTTATCTCGATCGTCGGCGGGACGCTGCTTTCGACGGGCCTGAAGATCGGCTTCGAGCGGCCCAGGCCCGACCTCGTGCCCCATGCGACGCGTGTCTATACCGCGAGCTTTCCGAGCGGCCATGCCATGCTGTCGGCCATCACCTACCTGACGCTCGGCGCGCTCCTCGCCCGCGTGGAGAAAAGCCGCCGCATCAGCGCCTTCCTCATGAGCCTTGCCATCGGGGTGACCCTGCTCGTGGGCGCGAGCCGCGTGTATCTGGGCGTCCACTGGCCGAGCGACGTGGTGGCCGGCTGGTCCGTCGGCGCCGCCTGGGCGTCGTTCTGCTGGTTCGTGGCCCTGCAGCTGCAACGCGGGGGACAGGTGGAGAAGCCGGGCGAGACCTCCCTTCCGCCCGAGGCCGATCAGGCATGACGGACGACGGGAAGCCCGTCCGGAAGCCTCCACGGCAGGTCAGCGCCGCCTATCTGCAGCGGGCGGCGCTCGCCTATCTCGAACGCTATGCCTCCTCGGCCGAGAACCTGCGGCGCGTCCTGAGGCGCAAGGTCGACAAGCGCTGCCGCCTGCGCGGCGAGGATCCGGCGGAATTCCAGGACATGATCGACGAGGTGGTGGCCAAGAGCCTGCGCGCCGGCCTCATCGACGATACCCGCTACGCGGAAGCCCGCGTGGCCACCTTACGTCGCCGCGGCGGCTCGGCGCGGGCGATCCAGGCGAAGCTTTCGGCCAAGGGGGTGAACCGCGCCACCATCGCGGCGGCCCTGGAGGGTGGCGAGGAGGAGGACGAGGAAAAGGCCGCCCATGCGCTCGCCCGCCGCCGCAAGCTCGGCCCCTATCGCCCGGGCGAGCGGGCCCCGTATCGCGACAAGGATCTCGCGGCCCTCGCCCGTGCGGGCTTTCGCTTCGACGTGGCCCGCAGCGTCATCGACGGAGAGAGGGACGATCCAGAGGCCTAACGGCTCGGCTGGTCTCGCACGAACACGATCGTCGGGTTGTCCTTGTAGGTCGTGCGCACGAACTCCCGATACCCGCATTTCTCCGCCACACGGATCGAGGCCCGGTTCTCCGGGGCGATGATGCAGACGGTGCGGGCCGCCTCGAGGTGAGCGTCGCCCCAGACTATCGCGGCGCGCACGGCCTCCGTGGCATAGCCCTTGCCGTGCGCGTAGGGCGCGATCACCCAGCCGATCTCCGGCATGCCGTCGAAGGACGGCTCGATGACGCGCCTGAAATCCGCGAAGCCGACCTCGCCGAGAAAGCGGCCGGTGCCTTTCTCCTCGACCGCCCAGTAGCCGAAGCCCAGCAACGCCCAATGTCCCACATAGCGCACGAGGCGGCTCCAGATCTCCTCCTGCGTGAACGGCCGTCCGCCGATGAAGCGCGTCACCTCGGGATCGCTCCAGAGGGCCAGGCTCCCGGCGAAATCGGCGACGCCGTGGGTGCGAAGAACGAGGCGCTCGGTTTCGAGAATCGGAGCGGCGGCCACGGACGGAAAGGACATCGGCATCCCACGAATCTGCACGAGTGCGCGTCCCTTGCAATGGCGATGCACGCGCGCGCCTGGAGTATCGTTCGGATCCGGAGGGCCGCACCAAACGATGCTCTTAACTTAAGAAGAAAGCATCGGATTAATCCGATGCTTTAGGGCGGTCTCACTGAAGCAGCCCCACCCCCGCGTTGACGGCGAGCGCCAGGATGGTGGTGTTGAACAGAAAGGCCAGAATCGCATGGGCCAGGCTCAGACGGCGCATCCGCTTGGAGACGATCGACACGTCGGAGGTCTGGGCCGCCGCGCCGAAGCTGAACGAGAAGTAGAGGAAATCCCAGTAGTCGGGTTTGTCGTCATGCGGGAAGGCCAAGCCCCGCCGCTCGCCCCGGTCGCCGTAATATTCATGCGCGTAATGAATGGCGTAGATCGTGTGCACGAAGAACCAGGAGCACAGGATCGTGACGCCCGCAACCGCGAGGCGGAAGCCCTTCTCGCTTCCGGCATCGCGAATGCCGGACAGCTCGATGCCGATGGCCACGAGGCTGGCGGCGGCCGCCGACAGGGTCAGGATCAGGATCACCACGGCCTTCTCGTCCTCCGTCCCCGCCCGCTGCTGCATCTTCGCGGTGCTGGAGCGCGCCGCCATCCTCCAGGCGAGCGCCAAATAGCAGCCGACACCGACGTCCCACGCTATCAGGAACCGCGAGACCACCTCCCAGGTTCGCGGCAGGACGGCAAACACGAGGATCCCCAGGAGGGTCGAGCCGAGAAGCCGGGGCCGCAGGCGGGGATGAAGGTGGATCATGAATATGTCTCACGTGGCCGGGTCCGAAGCGACGTGGCGGCAAGGCTGCTTTGCGCAGCGCCAGGCTGGAGCCCGGAAGGCTTCGTCCTACATCACCCCCGTCGACCTTCAAAGGAGATCACGATGAACCGAAAGGCAAGAGCCGTCTGGCAGGGCACGGGCAAGGATGGATCAGGGCAACTGACGTCCGATTCCGGGGTGCTGTCGTCCACGCCTTATTCTTTCAAGACCCGTTTCGAGAACGAAAAGGGCACGAACCCCGAGGAGCTGATTGCCGCGGCCCATGCGGGCTGCTTCACCATGGCTCTGGCCTTCCAGCTGCAGGGAGCGGGCTTCACCCCGACGGAACTCTCCACCGAGGCCGTGGTCTCGGTCGAGCAGCAGGGCGGCGGGTTCGTGATCACGAAATCGGCTCTTACGCTCAATGCCAACGTTCCCGGCATCGACCGGGCGAAATTCGAGGAGCTGGCCCGCACGGCCGAGAAGAACTGCCCCGTCTCGAAAGTGCTCAATGCCGATATCACCATGGATTTCACCCTCGCCTGATATCACAAGGCCTTTCAGGTGGCCGGACCGGTCCGGCCACCCTTCCGGGAGCGCGCCCGCGAGACTGTGAAGATTCATGACAGAACCAATTCCCACCTGGCCCGTTGTGACAGCAAGCGGCGCTTCACGCCGTATTCACACGCTTAGGAGGAATACATGGTTGCGAAACATCTTGCGGTGGCTCTTCTCGGTTCAGCCCTGATGGCCGCCCCTGCGCTGGCGCAGACCTCTCCCGGCTCCGGCTCGACCGCCAATCCGTCGACCGGCGCCGCCCCCACGATGAACAACACCGGCTCGTCCGCCGCCGGAAGCTCGACCATGGGCGGTGCGGGCTCGATGACGCAGATCCAGCCCGGCCAGTGGCGCGCTTCGCAGATCGAGGGCCTGGACGTCTACAACAACAACAACGAGAAGATCGGCGACATCAGCGAAATGCTGGTTGATCAGAGCGGCAAGATCCAGGCCGTCGTGGTCGGCGTCGGCGGCTTCCTCGGCATCGGCGAACGCGACGTGGCCATCCCGTTCGAGCAGGTCAAGTTCGTGAACGAGCCGCGGACCAATGCGTCCGCCTCGAACAATGCCACCGGCACGACCGGTGCGGGCGGCACAACCGGTGCGGGCGGCACGACCGGCGGCATGGCCGGCAACACGGCCGGCACCGCGCCGAACACCACCGGCTCCGTGGCCAACACGACCGCCGGCAACAATGCGAACCGCACGGCGCCCGATCACGCCATGGTCAACATGACCAAGGAACAGCTGCAGGGCATGCCCGAATTCAAGATGAGCCGCTAAGCTCATCGGCATCCGACAAGGGAAAGGGGCCTGGGGCCCCTTTCTTTCGTCGCAAGACGGCTCTTTCCCCCGGCTTCGCCGCATCCAGAGCACCCTGCATCGGCCTGCCGCCGAAGGCTCTATCGCCGCCGGGTAAAGCTGGGGCAAACCTCTTCAGCCCTCCGGATGCGAGAGCCTGCCTCCTGACCAGCCGGCTGCTCGGCAGCTCCTTTGAGCGAATGCGACCACCCGCCCCTGCTGGCGAACTCGCCTTCCCGCATTTTCCATGCTAGAACAAAACACGAACATGCCAGCGGAAGGCCTTTGATTCCATGGACGAGAAGCTCAGCCGCAAGCTGCGGATCCTGGCCGATGCGGCCAAATACGACGCCTCCTGCTCCTCGTCCGGCGCGCCGGGCCGCAAGGCCGACATCGACGGCCTGGGGTCCACCACGGGAGCCGGCATCTGCCACGCCTATACGCCGGACGGGCGCTGCGTCTCGCTGCTCAAGATTCTCCTGACGAATTACTGCCTGTTCGACTGCGCCTATTGCGTGAACCGGCGCTCGTCGAACGTGAGGCGCGCGAAGTTCTCGGTCGACGAGGTGGTCACGCTCACGGTCGAGTTCTACAAGCGCAACTACATCGAGGGCCTGTTCCTGTCGTCGGGGATCATCCGCTCGCCCGATTACACCATGGAGCAGATGCTGCTGGCGGCCAAGAAGCTGCGGCGGGATCACGGGTTTCGCGGCTACATCCACCTGAAGACGATTCCGGAGGCGAGCCCCTGGCTCATCGAGGAGGCGGGTCTCTGGGCGGATCGCCTGTCCATCAACCTCGAACTGCCGACGGAAAAGAGCCTGGAGCGGCTGGCGCCCGAGAAGGATGGCGCGTCCATCGAGGGCGCCATGGCGCAGATGTCCGAGCGCATCGAGGAAGCCCGTCAGGAGCGCCGCCATTTCTCTCCCGCCGGGCAGACGACTCAGGTGATCGTGGGCGCGGACGACACAACGGACGCGCAGGTGCTGCGCACCTCGGCCAAGCTTTACAGCCACTACGCCATGAAGCGCGTCTATTACTCCGCCTTCAGCCCGATTCCCGATTCGAGCGCCATCCTGCCGCTGAAGCCGCCGCCGCTCATGCGCGAAAACAGGCTCTACCAGGCCGACTGGCTGATGCGGTATTACGGGTTCCAGGCGGAGGAGATCGCCGCAAGCAGCGACCGGGGCATGCTCGATCTCGACATTGACCCCAAGCTCGCCTGGGCGCTCAGGAACCGCCACCTCTTTCCCGTCGACGTGAACCGCGCCGAACGCGAGATCCTGCTGCGCGTTCCAGGTCTGGGTGCCCGCGCCGTGGACAAGATCGTGGCGGCGCGGCGGCACACCACCCTGCGGCTCAAGGACGTGGCGCGCCTGACCTCCGGCCTCAGGCGCGCCAAGGCCTTCCTGATCGCCGCCGATCATCATCCCAAAGCGAAGCTCGACCGGCAGGATCTGCGGGAGCGTCTGATCGAGAAACCCCAGCAACTGAGCCTGTTCGCATGAACCTGCACCGCATCACTCTCAGGAACGGCGCGGACCTCGACGGCTTTCGCCGGGCCGTGCGCTGGCTGATGGCGGAGGAACTCGCGCCGCAGCACATCGTGTGGTCGCTCGACGATGCTCCGAGCCTCTTCGGCGGCGAGGAGGTGCGCGATGCGCCGCCGGTCGCGCTGCCGCGCAGCGTGGCGCGCCTCGTCGAGCTCGGCGTGTGCCACAGCGATCCTGAGCGCTATGCCCTGCTCTACCAGCTCGTCTGGCGCGTGCTGAACGGCGAGCGCGATCTCCTGGAGATCGCGAGCGATCCCCTCGTGCACCGGGTCGACGCCATGGCCCGCACGGTGCGGCGCGACCTTCACAAAATGTACGCCTTCGTGCGCTTCCGGCGCATGGGCGGCGAAAATCTCGAGCGTTTCGCCGCCTGGTACGAGCCGGAGCACTTCATCCTGGAGGCCTCGGCCCCGTTCTTCATCGATCGGTTCCGTTCGCTCGACTGGACCATCCTGACCCCCATCGGCTCCATGCGCTGGGATCGGCACGCGCTGAGCTTCGGCCCGGCGGCCCGACGCGAGGACGCGCCTGACGAGGACAGCTTCGAGGAGGGCTGGCGCGGCTATTACGAGAGCGTGTTCAACCCCGCGCGGGTGAACCCCGCCGCGATGCGCGCCGAGATGCCGAAGAAGTACTGGCGCAACCTGCCGGAAACCGCCTCGATCCCGGGCTTGATCCAAACCGCCTCCCAGCGCGTTGAAATCATGATCGAACAGGAGGCGACCATGCCCACCAAACGCACGCCGGAGCGCGCTCTCGAGGCCATGTGGGATCAGGAGCCCAAGACGCTCGAAGAACTCAACGCCATCATCGCGAAAGCGGGGCCGCTCGTGCCCGGCGCCACGCAGGCGGTCTTCGGCGAAGGGCCGAAACGCGCGGATATCATGTTCGTGGGCGAACAGCCGGGCGATCAGGAGGATCTGCAGGGCCGCCCCTTCGTCGGGCCGGCCGGCAAACTCCTCGACAAGGCCATGCGGGAAGCCGGGATCGACCGCGGACAGGCCTATCTCACCAATGCGGTGAAGCACTTCAAGTTCGAGCAGCGCGGTCATCGCCGCATCCACGCGAAGCCGACCGCCGGCGAGGTGAAGCATTACCGGCCCTGGCTGATGAAGGAGCTGGAACTGGTGCGTCCCAAGCTCGTGGTGGCGCTCGGCGCAACGGCCGTTCTCGCGCTCACCGGCAAGTCGACGCCCATCTCCCGCTCGCGCGGGCGGGCGCGCTTCGGAACCTATGACGGCTACGTCACGGTGCATCCCAGCTATCTGCTGCGCCTGCCCGACGAGGCGACGAAGCGCGAGGCCTACGAGGCCTTCCTCAACGACCTGCGGCGCATCCACGATTTGGCTAAGGCCGATCCCGAGACGGGCGAGCTGCCGCTCGCGGCGGAGTGACCGTCACGCGCCCGCCGCGAGTTTACGCCGGCGGTCGAGGTGGCGCATCACCGGCGTCACCGTGATGCCGTGGAGCACGATGGACACGAGGATGATGAAGCCCGCCGTGCTCCAGAGCGTGTCCGCGCCGTCGAATTCATGATGATTGAGGCCATAGGCGAGGTAATAGATCGAGCCGAGACCGCGAATCCCGAAGAAGCTGATCGCCAGTTTCTCGCCCGGCGGAGGATCGGTTCCGATCAGCCCGATCCAGCCGGCGAGCGGCCGGATCACGAACAGCGCGATGAGGCCGAAGATCGCCACGTCCCAGCTCAGCGCGCGGAACAGCTCTCCGCCGGTCATCGCGCCGCCCAGAAGCACGAGCAGCGCCATCATGAGAAGACGCTCGAGCTCCTCCGCGAAGTCGTGCAGCTTCTCGTGGTAGGCATCCTCCCGCTTCGTGGCCCGCAACGCGAGCGCGGCGACGAAGACCGCGAGAAAGCCGTAGCCCTTCACCATCTCGGTGACGCCATATGCCAGGCACGTGATGCCGAGCGCCACGAAACCCGAGCCCGTGCGCGAGAGCTTGGCCCGGTTCGGCAGATGGAAGGTGAGCCATCCGAGAACGCGCCCGACCACGAAGCCCATGGCGACGCCCGCTCCGATCTTCCACAACACCGCATAGGCGAACCATTCCGCCAGGCTTCCCATGCTCGCCTCCTGGGCAAGCGCGAGGGCGAGCAGGATGAACGGAAAGGCCAGGCCGTCGTTGAGGCCCGCTTCCGACGTGAGGGTGAAGCGTACCTCGTCCTCCTGCCCGCCGCCGGGCGGCCCCACCTGCACGTCGCTCGCGAGCACCGGATCGGTGGGGGCGAGGGCCCCGGCCAGCAGAACCGCCGCGGCCAGACTCAGGCCCAGGAAGCTGGAGCCGAGCCAGGTGAGGCCCAGGATGGTCAGCGGCATGGAAATTCCGAGCAGCCGCCAAGTGAGCCTCCACCGGCCCCACCCGAAGGGCCGGTCGATCTTCAGGCCCGCGCCCATGAGCGAGATGATGACGACCAGCTCGCTCAGATGCTCGACGAGAGCAAGCTCCTCCATGGGATGGGGAAGGACACCCGGCAGTTGGGGGATCGCGAAGATCAGCGCGCCCAGGCCGACGCAGAAGATCGGCAGGGACAGGGGCAGCTCCTTCAGGACCATGGGAAGCCAGGCGGTCAGCAGAACGACGACCCCGAAGCCCGCCAGCACGACGACATAAGCGCTCATAAGGCAGCGAACGCGGCGCAGACTCGGCAGTTCCACTGTTCCGAGCGGTTAACTGCCCCTTAAACCGCCACATTTAGAGTGCTCCAGAGCATCAAGGCCGGAATCGAACCGGCGGCGAAGGAATGCGGGGTTAGAAACAGACGTGGCGAAGGGACGTGACCGGCGTGAGCCGGTTTTCGATGCGCCCGCTACGGGGGCGGGGGAGCTGGACTTTCGCCTCTCGCCCGAAGACCGGGCAGGGGGATCATCCATGGCAGGACGACGTAGCTCGAGGCACAGCGATGACGAACGGCCGCTGCGTCGCGGCTCCCGACCCAAGAAGGCCAGGCGCAAGGGCCGCTCGTTTCTGAGCAAGCTGGTCTATGCGGGCGTCGTGCTCTGCCTCTGGGGCGTCATTGCCGTCGGCGGCGTGGTGGCCTATTACGCCTCGCAATTGCCACCCATCGACCAACTCACCGTTCCCAAGCGTCCGCCGAACATCGCCATCCTGGCCAATGACGGCTCGCTGATCACGAACCGCGGCGAGACGGGTGGACGCACCGTCACCTTGAAGGAGCTGCCGCCCTATCTGCCGAAAGCCTTCGTGGCCATCGAGGACCGGCGCTTCTACGACCATTTCGGCATCGACCCGCAGGGCATCGCCCGCGCGGTCTACCGCAATCTCACCCATTCCGGCGGCCTCCAGGGCGGTTCGACGCTGACGCAGCAGCTCGCCAAGAACCTCTTCCTCACCCAGGAGCGCACCGCCTCGCGCAAGATCCAGGAGGCCATTCTCGCCCTCTGGCTGGAGCGGAACTATTCGAAGGACCAGATCCTCGAGCTCTACCTCAACCGGGTCTATTTCGGCGCGGGCGCCTATGGCGTCGAGGCCGCCGCCCAGCGCTATTACGGCAAGTCGGCGCGCCACGTGTCCCTCTCGGAGGCCGCCGTGCTCGCGGGCCTCGTCCAGTCGCCCTCGCGCCTCGCGCCCAACCGCAACCCGGACCGGGCCAATGCCCGCGCGCAGCTCGTGATCGCGGCCATGCACGAACTCGGCTTCATCACGCCCGACATGACCAAGACCGCCCTGGGCCAACCGGCCGAGCCCGTGCGCCCCAACGGTGCCGGCTCGGCTAATTACGCGGCCGATTACGTGATGGACGTGCTCGACGATTTCGTCGGCACCATCGACGGGGACATCGCGGTCTTCACCACGATCGATCCCAAGCTCCAGGCCGCCGCCGAGCGCGTCCTGGTGGACGAGCTCAACGCCAAGGGCCAGAAGTTCAACGTGAGCCAGGGCGCCTTCGTGGCCATGAAGCCGGACGGCGGGGTTCAGGCCCTTGTCGGCGGCCGCAACTACGAGGAGAGCCAGTTCAACCGGGCCACCGCCGCCCGTCGCCAGCCGGGCTCCTCCTTCAAGCCGTTCGTGTATCTGACCGCCGTCGAGCGGGGCTATACGCCAGACATGGTCATGGAGGACGCTCCTGTCAGCTACAAGGGCTGGAATCCCCAGAACTACGACCGCAAGTATCGCGGACCCGTCACCCTGCGCGATGCCCTGGCCCTGTCCCTCAACACCGTCGCGGTCAAGCTCAACATGGAGGTTGGCCCGAAGAACGTGGCGCAGACCGCGCAGCGGCTCGGCATCACCTCGCCGCTCCAGGCGAACGGCTCGCTCGCGCTCGGCACCTCGGAGGTGACGCCGCTCGAACTCGTGGGCGCCTATGCGGCCTTCGCCAACGGCGGCACCGGCGTGACGCCCTACGTGATCTCCGAGGTGAAGACCCTCGACGGCAAGATCATCTACAAGCGCCCGGCCTCCGCCGGCGGCCTCGGGCGCGTCATCGATCCGTCCGCGGTCGCGATGATGAACGAGATGATGCACAACACCTTCGTGATCGGTACCGCCAGGGCCGCGCAGATTCCCGGCTGGCCGATGGCCGGCAAGACCGGCACGACCAACGATTACAAGGATGCATGGTTCGTCGGCTTCACGGGCAACCTCGTGGCCGGCGTCTGGCTCGGCAACGACGACGGGGCGCTCACCAAGCGGGTCAGCGGCGGCAATCTGCCAAGGGAGGTCTGGCACGATTTCATGCAGATCGCCCTGAAGGACAAGCAGCCCGTGCCGCTGCCCGGCCTCGAGCGCTTCCGCGACGACGTGCCCGTGGCCGGCTCCGGCGCAGATCCGCGCTATGCCAATGCCGGCAACGACGACACGGGCTGGGTTCAGCCTCAGCCACAGCCGCAGCGCCGGGCGTCGCGCGAGAAGAACTTCTTCGAAAAGCTGTTCGGACTCTAGGAAATCCTCTTAATTTGCTTTCTCGCAAAATCGTCTTGCGAGCCAGCGGGCGATTCGGCGCATTCCACGAACCCGTTACTTCATAAGGGAATCTCGTCACTCGGGCCTTCTCGAGCGGCCGAGCGCCTCCGGGGTCTCCCTTTTCAACGAGCACGTTCTGACATTATATAGTTTACATCTGATCTATCCGGCCCGGTGACCTTCCGGGCGTCATAGCCGCATGAAGGGCCCACGCCCTCGACTGGTACGGCCTCCCCTGCCTACCACGAGATCCTGCCCCTGCGGGCCCGGAACTCCACGGGCGACGTCATCCTGATCCAGGGCGTGCCGCACGACCACCGGGCGACCGATATTCTGACCGGTGAGATGTCCTGACCCGTCTTACGCCGGCTTTCCGCGCGCCCGCCCCGTCCCCGCGAAGGCGATCAGCGCCGCAATGCCGGTGCCCGCGATGGCGGTGGGCAGCGGCAGGGCCGAGCCGCCGAGGTTCTGACCCAGCACGATGCCGAGGATGGCGGCAAACGTCATCTGGCAGATGCCGAGGAGCGACGAGGCCGCGCCCGCGCGCTCCGGAAACGGCATCAGGGCCGAGGCCATGGCCTGCGGCATGGTGAGGCCCACGCCCATCGCGTAGATCGCCATCGGCCCGGTGATGGCGAAGGACGACGGCACGCCGGACGCGACGAGCACGAACATCAGCGCGCCGCCTGCCGCAAGGCTCGCCACCCCGAACCGGATGGTGCCGTCGAGTCCGTATCGGCCGACGAGATGCTGCGCCAGGACCGTGCCGCCGATATAGCCCACGACCATGAAGGCGAAGGAGAAGGCGTAAGCCAGCTCGTCCAGGCGATACACCCCCTGCAGCACGAAGGACGAGCCGGAGATGAAGGCGAAGAGTCCCCCATAGGCGAGCATCGAGAAGCTCACATAGGTGCGATAGCCCGGGTGGCGCAGCAGCGTTCCGAAGCCCCGGAGAATCGCCGCGAAGGAGATCGGATCGCTGGATTTCGTCCGGATGCTCTCGGGCAGGCGCAGCAGGACGACGGCCGCCAGGGCGACGCCGCAGGCCAGCATGACCACGAAGGTCGCACGCCATTCGTAAGCCTGGGCGATCAACCCACCCAGGACCGGCGCCACGGCCGGCACGACGCCCATGATCGAGCCCATGCGCGACAATTCCTTGCCGGCGCGCGGCCCCTCGTAGAAGTCGCGCACGATCGCCCGCCCGAGCACGATGGGGCCGGAGGCACCGAGCGCCTGAAGAAAGCGTGCCGCGATCAGGATCTCGATATTGGGCGCGAGCGCGCAGACGAGGCTGGCGACCGTAAAGAGCCCGAGCCCGAGGAGCAGCACCGGCTTGCGGCCGACCCGGTCGGACACCGGCCCGTAGAAGAACTGGCCTGCCGCGAACCCGATCAGGAACGCCGAGAGCGTCATCTGCGTCTGCCCGGTGGTCGCCTGCAGGCCCAGCGCGATATCCGGCAGCGAGGGCAGGTACATGTCCGTCGAGAGAGGACCGAGCGCGGTGAGCAGCGCCAGCACGGCGGTCAGGGCGAGGGTATCGGGCTTGAGCATGGAATCGGAACGGTCATGACAGGCGATGGGCTGGCCTAAGCCGAAAAGCCCCACCTGTCATCCGCTTCTTTTCTCTCAAACCGATGACCGGCGCGCCGGTCACGCGGCCCCGACATTCGCCAGGACGCCGTTGACCTGCTGGCGCAGATGCTCGGCCTCTCCCACGATGCCTGAGGACGAGGTCAGGACGTGACGGGCCGCGGTTTCGGTTTCCTCTGCCGGTCGGACTCCTGGCTGAAATCCGCGGCCCGCCGGGGCTCCTGCGCCAGCTGATAGGTCATGCGGCTGATCGCGATGACGCCGACCCGCAGGTCCATGGCCTCGCGGGCGGCCTCTTCGCGGAAGCCTGCGACCTCCATGGCGGTCTTGAGCTTGGTCGTCCTGTGCCAAGCCATCACGGCGATCATGGCGGCGACGAGCCCCATGAGAGACACCACCGCCACAACCTTCTGGGGAATGGAAAAATGTTTCAGCGCCCTCGAATCAAGCCCTTACTGAAAGGCCTTCCATGGCCATTCAGGCTTTTCGAAGCTGATGGCGTTCGCGTGCCGGAACCGGCAGCCCCCTCACCCGATCCGGTGCAGGGCGCTGCCGTAGTCCTTGAGCCAGGCTTCCGCCTCGTCGGTGCGCGGGCAGAGCTGGTAGGTGATCTTCCAGAACCGCGAGGAATGGTTGAGCTCGCGCAGATGCGCCACCTCGTGCGCCGCGAGATAGTCGAGCACGAAGGGCGGAGCCATGATGAGGCGCCAGGAGAAGTTGAGAGCGCCGTTGGCCGAGCAGGACCCCCAGCGGCTCTTGGTGTCGCGCACGGTGATGCGCTTGGCCTGAACCCCAAGCTGAGCCGTATGCTTTCTCACGGCAGCGGCGAAATCGCGCCTGGCCTCGGCCTCCAGGAAATCGCGCACGCGGCGGGCCACATGGGCGGCCTCGCCGGCAACGGCGATGATCGGCTCGCCCGCGCTGTCGCGGGCCGCCTGGGTGATCCCGCGGATCGAGGACCAATGGACGATGCGGTGCGGCACGCCGCGCAGGGGAACGAGCGCGCCGGGCGCGAAGAGCACCCGGTCCGGCACCTTGGCCAGGCGGCTTGCGATCCATGCGCTGTGGCTGTCGGCGAATTTCTGGGCCAGGCCCACATCGGTGCGCTCGGGGATCGTGAGCACGACCTCGCCGGTCGCGTGGGAGACGCGCAGCGTGATCCGTTTGGCGGTCGGACGCCGTTTGAGGGCCACCTTGAATGTCTGGCCCTCGTGGGAAACTCTCAAATGAGGTGGGTCCGCAGGAACGCGGCGGAACAGAGCGGATTTCATGTCCGCAATCTGCCCGCTCACGTCGATTCTGTCAGCGCAGCCGTTTGCCGCTCCCAGGAACGTATCGAGAACGCTGCTACGCTCTTGACGAGACCCTCCGGGGTGGTTCTCAGCCCTGCTTCTGAATGAATTCAACGATTCGAGGAGCGATTTGAGCCCTGAACCGAGAACCGTTGAAGACGCCATAGTGACCGACCTCGGCCTGCAGGTGATAGAGTTTCTTGTCGGACGGAAGATTGGGGGTCAGGTCGAGGGCCGCCAGGGTTTGGCCGACCCCTGAAATATCGTCTCTTTCGCCCTCGATAGCCATGATGGCGCAGCGGCGGATGGCTTTGAGATCCACCGGCTCGTCCCGATGCATCATCTCGCCCTTGGGCAGTTCGTGCCGGACGAACACCTTCTCGACGGTCTGTAGGTAGAACTCGGCGGTCAGGTCCATGACGGCGAGATATTCGTCATAGAAATCCCGGTGCTTTTCGGCCGAATCGCCGTCGCCCTCCACGAGGTGGTTGAACATCTCCCAATGGGCGGAGAGATGCCGGTCGATGTTCATGGCCATGAAGCCGGAGAGCTGCAGGAAGCCCGGATAGACCTCGCGCCAGAAGCCCGGATGCGTGGGCGGCACCCTCACGATGCAATGCTGTTCGAACCATTCGATGCCGCGCTCTTCCGCCAGCCGGTTCACGGCCGTCGGGGAGCGGCGGGTGTCGATGGGACCGCCCATGAGGATCATAGAGCGCGGGATCGCCGGATCGTTCTCGGCCTCGAGGCGGGCGACGGCGGCGATGACCGGCACCGCCGGCTGGCACACGGCCATCACGTGAAGGTCCGGACCGAGATCCCGGAACATGGCCTTCAGGTAGTCGATGTAGTCGTCCAGGTCGAAGCGGCCATCGGCGAGGGGCACCATGCTCGCATCCGCCCAATCCGTGATCATCACCTGGTGCGTGGGCAGGAAGGTTTCCACCGTCCCGCGCAGGAGCGTGGCGTAGTGGCCCGACATGGGAGCGACAATGAGGAGCTTGGGCTGATTCGCCGCCATGGCGTGGTCGCGCTTGAAGGAGATCACGCGGCAGAAGGAACGCTCCCACACGGTCTCCTCGGTCACGGCCACCTGCCGGTTGCCGAGGGTGGTGGTGCCGAGCCCGAACTCGGGCTTGGCGTAGCGGCGGGTCGTACGCTCGAAGAGCTCGCAGGCGGCGGAAACCGTGCGCGCGTAAGGGGTGTTGGTGAGCGGATTAACAGGATTGTCGAAGAAGAGCTTTGTAATATCGGAGGCGGCGCGGGCGGGCTTCAGGAGCCAATGTGCCGTATCGTACCAGTAATATGAAAAATTCATCTGTATCCCCAAAGGCCGGGCGCCTGGTTTCTCCCGCATCGCGGGGTAGGCTTTATCCTCAACCGTAATTTTAAGATTAAAGTTCCTTTCGCTTATTGCAACGTCCTTATCCATTGCCGCCGAATTCCCTGGTGCTTTACCCCGTTTGGAGCATCCGGCTCCGACGAATAGGATTGTTTACCCTGAGTCCGTTGCTTGGCGAACGGTTCAACGACCCTATTCTGTTCGATCATGGCCGCCATCCCCACCAAAAGTCTCAAACCGTCGCCGCGCCAGCTCCGTCTCGACACCCTGGTCAGGCTTCGCTGGCTCGCAGTCGCAGGCCAGTCGGCGGCGGTCGCGGCCGTGCGGTTCGGCCTCGGTTTCCCGCTCCCCTTCGAACTGTGCTTTCTCGTGATCGCCGCATCGGTGTGGACGAACCTGCTGCTGCGCATCCAGTATCCCGCGAGCCACCGGCTCAGCGACAACGCCGCCACGGCCCTGCTCGGCTTCGACATCCTGCAGCTGGCGGCGCTGCTCTATCTCACGGGCGGGCTGGAGAATCCGTTCGCCATGCTGTTCCTGGCGCCGGTGCTGATCTCGGCCACCGCACTCACGCCGGAGCGGACTCTCGCGCTGGGCCTCCTGGCCGTGGGCTGCGCCACCTTTCTCGTGCTCACCCACAGGCCCCTGCCCTGGTTTCCCGGACAGACCCTGAGCCTTCCCTTCCTCTACGTCTCGGGGATCTGGACGGCGATCCTTCTCGGAACCGTCTTCACGGGCATCTACGCCTGGCGCGTGGCCGAGGAGGCGCGCCAGCTCGCGCAGGCGCTCGCGGCGACGGAACTCGTCCTGGCCCGCGAGCAGCACCTCTCGCAGCTCGACGGCCTCGCGGCGGCCGCGGCCCACGAGCTCGGGACGCCGCTCGCCACCATCGCCCTCGTGTCCAAGGAGCTTGCGCATGCCCTGCCCAAGGACGGCCCGGTGGCGGAGGACCTGCGGCTCCTGCAGGAGCAGGTGGAGCGCTGCCGCTCGATCCTCACCAAGCTCACCTCCATGGGGGAGGAGGAAGAAGGCTTCCTCGAGACGGTCTCGCTGAGCCATCTCGTCGAGGAGATCGTCGAGCCGCAGCGCGCGGTGGGATTCGACGTGCGGGTGTCGACCCGCGGCGACGGGCCCGAGCCCATGGGCCGCCGCAATCCTGGGGTCGTCTATGGCCTCTCGAACATTCTGGACAACGCCACGGACTTCGCCGACAGCCAGGTCACTATCGAGGCGGGATGGAGCCCTCACGAGGTTTTCATCGAGATCCGCGATGACGGACCGGGTTACGCGCCCGATATTCTGCTTCGTGTGGGCGAACCCTATGTGACCACCCGCAGCGCGGCGGAGCGCACCGAGGCCGACAACGACGAAGGAGGCGGACTGGGTCTGGGGCTGTTCATCGCCAAGACGCTGATCGAGCGCTCGGGCGCGGAACTGGTCCTGACCAACGCCGCCCCGCCCGCCACGGGAGCGGTCGCGCGGATCGTTTGGCCCCGTCATGCGTTTGAACAGGGTGCGGCAATTTCGCCGCAGGGAGACTCCACGGGGTCTCTCAAAGAACAGGGGAAGAATTCCCATATCTAGAATGGGCCTTTCGGCCTGTTTCAGGAAGGAATTGTTCCGTTATGCAAGGAGATGTTCTGATGGCCGACGCGCCTGTTGCGTTCGAGGATCGAGCCGACAAGAGCCTCTTGATCGTGGATGACGACCGGCCCTTTTCGACCCGTCTCGCCCGCGCCATGGAAGGCCGCGGCTATCAGGTGCGCGTCGCCGAAAGCGTGGCCGACGGCATCGCGGCGATCGACAGCGATCCGCCGGCCTTCGCGGTGATCGACATGCGGCTCGGCGACGGCAACGGCCTCGACGTCATCGAGCGGCTGAAGAACCGCCGCCCCGATGCACGCGGCGTCATTCTGACCGGGTACGGCAACATCGCCACCGCGGTGACGGCCGTGAAGATGGGGGCGTTCGACTATCTTGCCAAACCCGCCGACGCGGACGAGATCCACGCGGCCCTCATGGCCCAGCCGGGCGAACGCGCCCTGCCGCCGGAAAACCCCATGTCGGCCGATCGGGTGCGCTGGGAGCACATCCAGCGCGTCTACGAATTGTGCGGCCGCAACGTGTCGGAAACGGCGCGCCGGCTCAACATGCACCGCCGCACGCTGCAGCGGATTCTCGCCAAGCGCGCGCCGCGCTGAGCCCTATGGCCGTCACAAGCGTCCGTCCGCGATCCGGTCCGGATCGGCCAGCGCATGCAGGGCCGAGGCGGCCGCGTGGGCGAAGCGCAAGGTCACGGCCTTGCGGCGCGCACCGGCGAGCGGATGATGCGCGGCCTCACGGAGCACCGCCGCGCCGAAGCTGTCGGCGATGATCAGGCCGCGATCCTCCGGCAGGATGTCGAACGGCACCGTCTCCGGAATGGCGAAGTAGAACCGGTCGCAGAAATCCTCGTAATCGGGCCATTTCCGGTCGGCCCGGAAATCCGCCACGCTCGACTTGATCTCGATGATCGTCAGCACGCCGTCCGGCGCAAGCGCGATGAGGTCGGCGCGCCGTCCGTTGGCAAGCGTGAATTCGGGCAGCGTCACGTGGCCGAGCTGGGCGAAGAGCCGGCGCACGCCGCGCTGGATGCCGGCGGCCACGGGCGATTGCCGCCCATCCGGGGACAAGACGATGTTGGAGACGCGAAGGGCGGACGAATCGGACATGAGAGGCAGAGTAGCCGCTCAGTCCGGTCCTGCAACGGCAGGAATGTCGCGCGTGAGAAGCGCGCCGCGCTTCACCCCAAAGGGCTCACCGGCACGAAGCCGGTGATAGCATGGGAGAGGCTGGGACCAGGGGGTGTCGGAGCCGTGCCTCTCCCCGTCATGGCCGCACTTGTTGCGGCCATCTCCGTCTTTTCGCGTTGCAGTTCGAAGACGTGGGGGCCCGGCTCAAGGCCGGGGATGATCGGGTGAGAGCTGGCCATGTGGCGGAAGAGGCTCCGGATTCCCCCCGCTTAGGCGCCGGGCGATGATCAATGAAGCATCAGATTGTGCGGGGAGAGATTCTCCAGCATGTCCCGCAGCTCCTCCATGTGCGGGTTGATCGCGAGCGCGATCTGGAAGGCCGCGCGGGCCTCGTTGAGATGGCCGTTGCGCAGGCAGACATTGCCGAAACCGGAGATGGCGCCGAAATGGCGGGGCTCCAGACGCAGGGTCTGGGCGATGTCGAGCAGGCTGTCCGCATCGCGCTTCTCGATATAGGCGAGCGTCGCGCGCTTGTTCCAGGCTTCCGCCCAGTCGGGGTGCTTGGCGACCAGGTGATCGAGCAGCGGCTTGGCCTTCTGCAATTCGCCCGAGGCGATGGCCTCCACCGCCGCCGCCAGGGTCTCCTCCGCTACCCGGTCCTCATGCGAGCTCCATAGCGTCCAGATCTGATCCTCGATCTCCTCCACCGGCCGCTGCGGGTCCGCTCCGGCCAGTTCCCTGAAGAGCCCGCGCAGGCGGCTCGGCAGAGCGGGCGACGGCACGCGCTCTGGAGTCTCCAGGATGAGGTGGAAAACCGGGTCGACCGGCAGCGAAGACGACATGATGGAGTCCGAACACCCTCTTGGAACATGCACCTGGAGGGGACATAGGGGCGAAAAGCGGAGCGGCGAGGGCCAAAGGCAGAGTTTGGACTGGCCGGAGCGGCCAGCCTTCGCTATAGCATCGGATCAACCCCAAAAGTGGATTGATCCGATGCTATCCTCTCAAGGGAAGAGCATCGTTCGGGCGGATCCGAAGGGCCGCGCAAGCGACCCGTAGGGCCACGTTAGTGAAAACCGGATCCACTTTTCCGCACGATGCTCTACTTTCCTGCGCGACCTCGATCCCACTTGAGACATCATCGACGAAGGAGGTGTCATGGAGCGCGACCCGCTGCGCCTGGCGTGGAAAACCTCTCCGCTCCGTCATGTCCTCGGCTTTGCTCTTCTGGCTCTGTCCGGTCTTCTCCTGCTGGCCGGCCTGGACCTGATCCGGGTCGTGGTGGACTGGGCCGTCTCAGGCACGGGCGGGACGCCGCCTCCCCTGCTGCGCGTCGTCCTCACGCCGCCGGCGGGCATCCGGCCGGAACCGCTCGTTCTGTTTCCGGGAATCCCCCTCGGTCCCGACGTTTTCCTGCTCGCCGCCATCGTCGGCATCCTGCTCGTTCCCCTGCTCATCGCGCTGCTGCTCATCCCCCTCGACTGGATCGCCGTGAGCATCGGCTCGCGCGCCCTGGCGGCGCTCCGCGCCCGGGCTCTCGAGGCCATCCTCAAGGCGCCGCCCACGGCGCAGGAGGATGTCTCCACCGCCACGGCGCTGGCCGCCCACGGGCTTGCCCGGGAAAACTCGGTGCTGGGCCTGAGCCTCTTCGTGCCGGTCAAGCTCGGCGGCATGATCGGGCTCGCCTTCGCGTCCGTGCTCGTGATGGATTGGTCGCTCGGCGCCGTGCTGGCCGCCGTGCTGGCGCTCGGCGCCATCCTGAACGGGCGGCGGGCCCTCCTGCGGTTCGACGCCACCCACGCCCGCCGCCGGGAAGGCGAGGTCGCCGAAGGCATCCTGGCCGATCTCGAACACCGCATCCCGGCCATGCGCGCCCACGGCACCGGCTATTACGAGCGGGACCGGGTGCGCCGTCTTCTCGTCGAGGGACATCGTCCCGTGGCCCGGCGCGAATACCGTCTGGCCCTCGTCGATTCCACCTCGGCCGTCGTGCTCATGCTGGCGCCGGTCGCGGTGCTGGCGTTCGGCGCGTGGTTTGCCCGGTCGCACCCGTTGACGCCGGGCACGGTGGCGGTCTGCGCGCTGGCCTCGGCGCTGGCCGCCTACGGCGTGCGCGAGCTCGTGCACTGGCATCGCATGGCCGTGCGGGCCCGCGCCCTGCTGACGGACGTGGCCAAGAGCCTGTCCGCCCTGACGCCCCGCGACGTTCGGAAGGGCAAGGTCTCGCTGCCGGAGAACGGCGCCTTCGTGGCGCAGGGCGTCTCGGCCTATGACCCCGCGAGCGGCGCGCGGATCACCTCCGTCAACCTGAACCTCGCCTTTCCGTCCCATGTCGCCCTCGTGGGCGACGGCGATTCCGGCCCGCGGCTGCTGGCCGCCCTCATCAGCGGGCAGCTCCACCCTTCGGTCGGGCGCATCACCTATGGCGGCGTCGATCTGGTCGAGGCCAATCCCTTCGAGCGCAGCCAGCGCATCGCCTTCGCGGGCGAGACCGTGCTCATCGAGGGCAGCCTGCGCGAAAACCTTCTCTACGGCAGCCAGGCTCCCGCGGAGGAGCTCGAGCACCGCCTGTCGGAGGCCGTCGCGATCACGGGGCTCGACCGGCTCACCCATGCGCGCGGCCTGTCCGGAACGCTCGATCCCAAGCGGGAGCCCGCGGTGGCGGCGGCCATTGTGGAGGCCCGGCGGTTCGTGCAGTCGGCCCTGCGCGAGGAAGGCCTCGACCGCTTCGTCGATCCCTTCGATGCCGCCCGCTACAACCGCTACGCCACGATCGGCGAGAACCTGCTGTTCGGAAAGCCGGTGGGCGACACGTTCCGGGAGGACCGGCTCTCGGCCCATCCCTACGCACGCGCCATCCTGGAGGCGAACGACCTCACCAAGACCTTGAGCCGGATCGGCCTGTCCATCGCCTCGAGCATGGTGGAGATCTTCGCGGACGTTCCGGACGGGCATCCGCTCTTCGAGCGCTTCTCGTTCTTCTCCGCCTCGGACCGCCCTTATTTCCAGGATCTGGTCGAGCGCCAGAGCAGCCAGCGGCGGCCCGGGCGCGATCAGGAGCGCCTCATCGGCCTTGCGCTGCGCTACAACGAAAGCCGCCACCGCCTCGGGCTCCTCGACGAGGCGCTCGAAGCGCGGATCCTCACGGCCCGCGGCGATTTCGCCAGCATGCTGCCGGTGAGCCTGAAGCCCTCCATCGAGTTCTACGACCAGGCGAGCTTCTGCTCGGCGGCGAGCGTGCAGGACAACCTGCTCTTCGGGCGTATCGCCGCCGATCAGGCCGGCGCGGCGGACGCCGTGCAGAACGTGATCCGCCGGGTGCTCACCGAGCGGGGGCTGGACGGCGAGGTGTCCCGCATCGGCCTCGATCTTCCGATCGACCCGCAGGGCGACGACCTGAGCCTCACCGAAATCGCCGCCGTCGACCTGGTGCGCTGCCTCGTGCGCCGGCCGAGCGTTCTCGTGGTGCAGCGGGCCCTCGACGGGCTGCCGGGACCGGCCGCCGACAGGCTGGTCTCGGCCCTTCGCCGCGCCATGGTCGGCCGCGGGCTGGTCATCGTCACGCCCGCGATTTCCCCGGCCATGGATCATCCGCCTTTCGATGCCGTTATCCGTTTCGAGCGGGGCGAGCCTGTGACGGTTCCCCGGGCGCGGGAACCGGAGACGATGAGTGCATGACGGCCCGCACTTGCTATCCGGAATTTCCTGGGGTCATCTGAATGTGGTGTGCGGTATCGCACAGAGATGGGGTTTCCAGCCGGGCATGATCCAACGATGAGCCGAGTTGCAACTTCCGACGAGCTTCAGGTCCGCTTTTGGGGCATCCGCGGCTCCACATGCGCTTCAGGCCCGCAGTTCGTGGAATTCGGCGGCCATACGGCCTGTGTCGAGATCCGCTGCGGCGAGCGCCTCTTCATCGTGGATGCGGGAACCGGCATCGCGGCGCTCGGCAGCGCGCTCGGCGACGACGTGCCCGACACCATCGACATCCTCCTCAGCCATCTGCACCTCGACCATGTGGGCGGCCTGCCCTTCTTCAAGCCCGCCCTCACCAAGGAGCGGCTGGTCCGCACCTATTGCGGCAATCTCGACGGCGACAGCGCCATGGATTCCCTGGACAAGCTGTTCTCGCCGCCGCTGTTTCCGGTGCGCCTGAGCCAGTTTCCGGCCCAGTTCGAGCATGTGGGCTTCAGAGCCGGGGAAACCCTGACCTTCGACGACGGCGCCAGCGTCGAAACCCATTCCCTGAACCACCCCGGGGGAGCGACGGGCTACCGCTTCCGGCACGGCTGCCGCAGCGTCTGCTACATCAGCGACATCGAGCATTCCGAACCCTGGCCGGACGAGGCCCTCGCCGATTTCGTGCGCGGCACGGATCTCATGATCTATGACGGCATGTTCTCCGAGGCCGAATATCCGCGCTGCCGGGGCTGGGGCCATTCCACCTGGAGGAAGGGGGTGGAACTCGCCGGCGCCGCAGGCGTGAAGGCCCTGGCCATCTTCCACCTCTATCCGGGCCACGACGACGCCTACATCCGCGCCCTGGAAGCCGAGATGCAATCGGTGATGCCGACCGCCTTCGTGGCGCGCGAGCGGCAATCCGTGACCTTGGACGCATCCGGTGGAGAAGCGGTTGCGGATTGGCCCAGGACCGCTAAGGTGCCCGCCGTCTAGCGCATCGTGCGAAGAACCAAGTTCATCCTCGCCGACGCGAATCTTCGGTCCGCATGAAACGACGGGCCGACAAACAGCCGAGCGGGTTATTGCATGCCGACACCCATCCTCGTGACCGGAGCGGCCGGTTTCATTGGCTATCATGTGGCCGAGCGCCTGCTGGCGCTGGGCCATCACGTGGTGGGGGTCGATTGCTTCACCCCCTATTACGACGTCGCCCTGAAGGAGGCGCGCTTCGCCAGGCTCTCGCCCCGCAACAGCTTCCTGGGCGAGCGGATCGACCTGTCCGATCCGGCCGCCACCCGCGACCTGTTCCAGCGTCACCGCTTCGAGCGGGTGATCCATCTCGCGGCTCAGCCCGGCGTCCGTTTCGTCGACCCCACGCCCTATGCCTCGTCCAATCTCATGGGCTTCATGAACATGCTGGAGGCCTGCCGGCACGGAGGTGTCCAGCACCTGGTCTATGCGTCGTCGAGTTCGGTCTACGGGGCGAACCGCAAGCTGCCGTTTTCCGAGCATGACGGCACCGAGCACCCGATCAGCCTCTATGCCGCCACCAAGAAGGCCAACGAGATGATGGCGCATTCCTACGCCTCGCTCTTCGGCCTTCCCTCCACGGGCCTGCGCTTCTTCACGGTCTACGGGCCATGGGGCAGGCCCGACATGGCGGTGTACAAGTTCACCCACGCGATCGCCGAGGGCCGGGAGATCCAGGTGGCCAATGCGGGCCGGGTCTGGCGCGACTTCACCTACGTGGACGACATCGTGGAGGGCATCGTGCGGCTCGTGGAGAAGGCCCCCTCCCCCGATCCGGACTGGAACGCCGAGCGCCCCGACCCGGCCACCAGCGCCGCTCCGCACAGGCTCTACAACATCGGCAACGACAACCCGGAAGAGGTGAACGACCTGATCGCCCTGATCGAGACGGCGCTGGGCCGGAAGGCGAACCGCGTGGACGTGCCCCTGCCGCCGGGCGACGTGCTGGAGACGCGCGCCGACGTGACGGACCTGCGCCGGGACGTGGGCTTCGCGCCTGCGACCTCCCTGAAGGACGGCGTCGACCGCTTCGTCGCGTGGTACCGCGAGTATCACGGGAGCTAAGATGGTCTCCTTCCGGAACTTCGCTCTCGGCGTTCTCGGCCCGCTGGAGAGAGAAACCGTGCTGGCCGGCCTGCTCGTCGTCTCGGCCCTTCTGTCAGCGGCCCTGATCGTGGTGCTGATGCCGCTGCTTCAGCGCTATGCGCTTGCCAGGCCCAATGCGCGTTCGAGCCACCGCATCCCCACGCCGCAGGGCGGCGGCATCGCGGTGCTCGCCGCGACCGTGATCCCGATCGCGATCCTGATGGTCGTCACCGCGCCCGATATCAAGCTGGAATGGGGCAGCGGCAACGGCTTCCGCTTCATCGGGATCGTGCTTCTCGCGGCCATCGGTCTGGCGGTCGTCGGCGCCGTCGACGACATCCGCCCGTTGCCTGCCGTGCCTCGGCTGCTGCTGCAGCTCGTTGCCGTCGCGGCGGTCGTGGGAATCGCCGGCAGGCCCGTTTTCCCGGCCTGGATTCCGGATGGCGTTCAGCTGGCCGTTCTCGTGCTGGGGGGCGTATGGTTCGTCAACCTGGTCAATTTCATGGACGGCCTCGACTGGATCACCGCGGCCGAGATGGTGCCCATCACCGCGTTCCTGGCCGGCCTCGGCATCATGACCGCCACGCCCTTCGTGTTTGTCGCGGCAGCCCTCTGCGGCGCCCTTCTCGGCTTCGCCCCGTTCAACAAGCCCGTCGCGCGCCTTTTCCTCGGCGACGTGGGCTCGCTGCCCATCGGCCTGCTCGTCGGCTGGATGCTGCTCGAACTCGCCGGAACCGGCGCGTTCGTGGCCGCGATCCTGTTGCCGCTCTACTATTTGATGGATGCCACCATCACCCTGTTCAGGCGTCTCGCGAAGGGGGAGCGGGTGTGGGAGGCGCATCGCAGCCACTTCTATCAGCGCGCCACGGACAACGGCTTTTCGATGATGGCCGTCGTCGCCCATGTGCTGGTGCTCAATCTGGCGCTCGCCGCGCTCGCCGGGGTGACACTTGTTTGGCCGTCGAGCGTTGTGCAGGTTGCGGCCCTGCTTGCGGGGCTCGTTCTCGTCGGCCTGGTTCTCAGGCGCTTTTCCCGATCCCGTATGACGGCACCTGTGGAGGTTTCCCGATGAATGCACCCCTGATTGCGCTCACAGGCTCAACGGGTTTCATCGGCCGTCATCTTCTCAGCGAGCTTCCGAAGCGCGGCTATCGGGTCCGGGTCCTGCTGCGCCGCCCCTCGGAGGTGCCGGAAGGCGCCGCGAGCGCCGTGATCGGCGACATCGCCTCGCCCCAGAACATGGCGGCGGCCCTGCGCGACGTGGACATGGTGATCCATTCCGCGGGCCTCGCCCATTCCATGTCGGGCCGTCCCGAGGACGATTACCGGGCCATCAACACGGACGGAACGATCAGGCTCGCGAAGGCCGCGGAACGCGCGGGCGTGAAGCGCTTCGTCTTCCTCTCCTCCATCCGCGCGCAGAGCGGGCCGGTGGCGGACGGCGTTCTGACCGAGGACATGGAGCCCAGGCCCACCGATGCTTACGGCCGCTCGAAGCTCGAGGCGGAAAAGGGCTTGGCCGACCTCGCCATCGACTGGGCGGCGCTGCGCCCGGTGCTCGTCTACGGGCCGGGCGTGAAGGGCAACATGGCGTCGCTCCTGGCTCTCGCCCGTTCGCCCTGGCCCCTGCCGCTGGGCGGCCTGAAAGCCAAACGCTCCCTCGTGTCCCTCGACAATCTCGCGGGCGCCCTCGAGACGCTTCTGAGAGCCTCCGGCCCCCTGCGGCGGCCCTTCATCGCAGCCGATCCGGAACCGCTGAGCGTGCCTGAGATCATCGGAGCCCTGCGCAAGGGAGCCGGACGCGGGCCCGGCCTGTTCCCCGTGCCGTCCTTCGCCCTGGCGGCGGCGGCGGCGCTGACGGGGCGGGGCGAGGCCTACGAGCGCATCGCCGGCTCTCTCGTGGCGAGTCCCGAGGCTCTGGCGAAGCTCGGCTGGCGGCCGGTCAACGGGACGCGAGACGGGCTGGCGCAACTGGCGCGGCATGCTGCCGATTCTGCTCCCGGCGCTTAAATTCGGGGATCGCTTCCTCGAACACCCGCTCGGCCGCCGCCCGGTCGCCGGCTGCGACGGCCCTCACCAGGATCTCGAGCCACTGATCGACCTTGGCGCGATCCGCGAAGATGGGCTTGGCGGCCATGACGCCGTCGATGCCGATCTCGGCCATGGGCTCGTCGCGGGCGAAAAGGATCTCGTGCAGCCGCTCCCCCGGCCGGGTGCCCATGACGGCGATCTCGATGTCCTCGCCCGGCTCATAGCCGGCGAGGCGGATCATGCGTTCGGCCAGCTCGTAGATGCGGACGGGCTGGCCCATCTTCAGCACATAGACCGAGGCACGCTCGTAGGAGCCGTCCTCGCCCGCAAGACCGTGACGCCCGTCGTCCGCATGGGACGCGGAGGTGAGCACGAGATCGGCCGCCTCGCGGGTCGTCATGAAGTAGCGCACCATGTCGGGATGCGTGACGGTGACCGGGCCGCCGCGGGCGATCTGTGCCTTGAATTTCGGCACCACGGACCCGACCGAGCCCAGCACGTTGCCGAAGCGCACGGCGATGAGGCGGGGTGCGCCGTTGTGGCCGTTGAATTCCGCGTCGAGAGCCTGGGCGTACATCTCGGAAAAGCGCTTGGTGGCGCCGAGCATGGAGACCGGGTCGATGGCCTTGTCGGTCGAGATGATCACGATCTCGGACACGCCTGCCTTCACGGCGGCATCCGCGACGTTGACCGAGCCGAACACGTTGGTCTTGATGCCTTCGGTCCAGTTCCGTTCGAGATAGGGAACCTGCTTGAGAGCGGCGGCGTGGAAGACCACGTCGGGACGGAACTCGTCCATCACCTCCTGCACGCGCGCCCTGTCGCGCACGTCGGCGATGACCCCGTCCACACGGGCATCGCTGGCGATCAGCGAGGGATGCTCCAGGATGTGGTGCAGGGACGGCTCCGAACTCTCCAGGATCATGAGATCGCTCGCCCCGAAAGCCACCACCCGGGTGCAGATCTCCGACCCGATGGAGCCGCCGCCGCCGGTCACGAGCACGCGCTTGCCGCGAATGAAGGTCTCCAGCCGCTGCCGGTCGATCTGCACGGTCGGGCGCAGCAGGAGATCCTCGATCTCCAGCGGTGCCAGCTCCGCGTCGCGCATGCCTTCCCCGAGGCTCGTGACGCGCACCAGCGGCAGGCCGAGGCGGCGGGAGCGGGCCAGCAGCATGTCCGGGTTGGCCTCGGGCGAGAGCGCGCCCGGCGTGGCCACGAGGCGGCGGATCACCTCGCCCCGGGCCCGGAAGTCCTCCACCACCTGGTCGAGATCGGCGAACGTGCCCAGCACCGGCACGCCGCGGATCGACTGGCCGAGATCGTCGGTGCGGTAGGACAGAATGCCCTTCGGACGCATCTTCTTGACCGTGCCCGCCTCGATGGCGCGCAGGATGATCTCGATGTCGCTGCCGCGACCGAGAAGCAGGGTCGGCGTGTTCGAGTCGCGGCCGAGGGTGTGGCGCGAGCGGGCAAACTTGAAATAGCGGAAGGCCAGGCGCGGGCCGCCCAGCAGGAACATCTGAATCAGCCAGTACAGGGCAATCGTGATCTTGCCGAAGAAGAACGAGCCGTAGAACTGCGGCGAAAGAACGATGTAGTCGATGATCAGCAGCGCGAGCGCCAGGACCGTGGAGGCCCGGAAGATATTGAAGAGATCCGGCAGGGAGGCAAAGCGCCACTTGGACCGGTAGAGATCAAAGAACCAGTAGACGACGCTCGCGAAGACGATGAAGAGCGGCAGGAAGGCGGGCAGATAGACCAGGCGCTCGCTCAGCACCGCACCCTCGAAGCGCACGAAGAACGTCGCGACGACGGCCACGCCCGTCATGACGAGGTCGTGCACAATGATAAGCGCTTTCTTGAAATCCTGCCGATTCATCGTCTTGCCGTTGCCTGAAGTGGGGGTATCGATCCAGCTCTCCGCTTTGTCAATGCGATGCTGTTACAGAATTTCAGATCATTGGTCGTCCCGGTGTATCTCCGGGAGCGGGCGATCCGCCACCACGATGAGATGGCCTCCGTCCCGGGAGACATGAGCCTGGATGCCGAAATGGGTGGCGAGTGCCGCCTCGGTCAAAACCGTCTCCGGTCCTCCCGAGGCGGCAACCTTTCCTTGATCGAGAAGGATGATCTCATCTGCGAAGCGTGCGGCCAAGGTCAGATCGTGCATGATGACCGCCACCGTTCTGCCGGCCCGGGCCTGACGTCTCAGCACGTCGAGCACGACGAGCTGATGACGAGGATCGAGCGCGGCGACCGGCTCGTCCGCCAGGAGCACGGGTGCCTGCGTCGCCAGGGCGCGGGCCAAAAGGACGCGCGCCCGCTCTCCGCCCGACAATTCCGTCGCGGCGCGGCTCGCGAAACCTTCGAGGCCCACCGCATGGATGGCGGCCGTCACCGCCTCCCGTCCGGCCGGGGAGAGGCTGCCGGGTCGCTCGCCATGGGGAAGGCGGCCGAGGGCGACCACATCGATCACCGGAAGCGGCCAGGCGATGGTGCCGCCCTGAGGCAGGTAGGCGATGGAGCGCGCCCGCTCCGCATCCTTCATGTTGGCGATCAGCTGCCCGTCGAGGGCCACCTGCCCTCCCGCCGGCTCGAGAAGGCCCGCGAGCGCGCGCATCAGCGTCGTCTTGCCGGCCCCGTTGGGGCCGACGACAACGGTGAGGCGGCCGGGCCGCAGGGCGAGGTCGATCTTTGAGAGCGCGTGGCGCTCGCCGAGATCGACCGAGAGGCCGCGGGCGTGAAGCTCCGTCATGCGGGCATCTCCACCAGCTCCGCCTTGCGGCGGGCGATCACCCAGAGGAAGAACGGAACCCCGAGAATGGCCGTGAGCACGCCGATTTTGATCTCGGTCTGCGAGGGGATGAGGCGCACGGCGCAGTCGGCGGCGAGCAGGAGCGCCGCGCCGACGAGACCGGACGGCACGAGGGTGCGGGCCGGGTCGTAGCCCACGAAGGGGCGCGTCAGATGGGGCGCCACGAGGCCCACGAAGCCGATCGAGCCCGCCACCGCCACCGAGGCTCCCGTCCCGATGGCCGCTCCCGCCACCAGCAGGAGCCGCAGGCGCATGACGTTCGCCCCGAGGCTGCGCGCGGTCTCCTCTCCCAAGGCCAGCGCCCGCAACCCGTTCGTGGAGGACAGCACGAGCCCCGAGGCCACCAGGATGAAGGGTGCGGCGAGCCAGACATGGACCATCGAACGATCCTCGAAGGATCCCAGGATCCAGAACACGATTTCCGTGACGGCGAACGGATTGGGCGACAAGCTGATGGCGAGCGAGGTGCCTGCCCCGGCCAGGCTCCCGACGGCCAACCCCGAGAGGACGAGAACCACCACCGTGGCCCTGCGCCCGGCGACGGCGACCACGAGCGCCACCGAGGCGAGCGCCCCCAGGATGGCCGCGAAGGGCAAAAGCCAGGATAGGGCGCCCACGAGACCGGAATAGATCACCAGCACCGCCCCGAAGGCGGCGGCCTGCGGCGCGCCGAACACGGCAGTGTCGGCAAGGGGGTTGCGCAGCAGCCCCTGCAGCCCCGCTCCGGTCAGCCCGAAGATCCAGCCGATCAGGATGGCCAGCAGCGTTCGCGGCAGACGGATGTCGCGCACCACGACGGTGGCGCTGCCCTGGTCCGAGACAAGCGCCGTCACCGCCCGGAGGGGCGCGATCGGGGCTGGCCCGACGACGAGGGAGGCGACGCTCAAGCCTGCGATGACGAGGATGAGGCCGGGGATGAGGGGCAGCCGGGACAAACGCATGATGGAACTGGTGTTGACCCGTCCGGGATAGCAACGCCGCCGCCGGGTGTCACCCTATGTTACGGGTTCGATCTTCCCATTCTTCCGTGGTACGAACGCATCCACATCACCGCGCATCGCTTGAGGGACCGGCATGAACCGTTTGTTCGCGAACCTGCCCACCACTGTTTTCGAGGTCATGTCGAGCCTCGCCCGGGAAACCGGCGCGATCAATCTCGGCCAGGGCTTCCCGGACGATCCCGGGCCGGAGGACGTGCGGCGCGCGGCGGCGGACGCGGTGCTGAACGGCTACAACCAATATCCCTCGATGATGGGCATCCCCGAGCTGCGCTCGGCCATCGCGGCGCATTACCGGCACTGGCAAGGCGTGGACCTCGACGCGAACACGGAGGTGATGGTGACCTCGGGCGCCACCGAGGCGCTGGCGGGCGCGATCCTCGGCATCGTGGAGCCGGGCGACGAGGTGGTGCTCTTCGAGCCCATGTACGACGCCTACCTGCCGCTGGTGCGGCTTGCCGGCGGCGTGCCGAAATTCGTCACCCTGCAGCCGCCCCATTTCCGGCTCACCGAGGAGGCCCTGTCCCGGGCCTTCTCGCCCAAGACCAAGGCGGTGGTGTTCAACAACCCGCTCAATCCCACGGCAACCGTGTTCTCCAACGAGGATCTCGCGCTACTCGCGGAGTTCTGCCGCAGGTTCGACGCCATCGCGATCTCGGACGAGGTGTGGGAGCACGTGGTGTTCGACGGCATCAAGCATCAGCCCGTGCTGGGGCTGGAGGGCATGCGCGATCGGGCGGTGAAGATCGGCTCGGCGGGCAAGATCTTCAGCCTCACGGGCTGGAAGGTCGGCTTCGTGGCCGCGGCCCCCCACATCATGAAGGTGCTGGCGAAATCCCACCAGTTCCTCACCTTCACCACCCCGCCGAACCTGCAGGCCGCCGTCGCCTACGGCCTGGCCAAGGAGGACAGCTATTTCGACGGGATGCGGGCAAACTTCGCCCGCAGCCGCGACCGCTTCACGGCGGGGCTGAGGACGCTCGGCTTCGACGTGATCCCGAGCCAGGGCACCTATTTCCTCAACATCGACATCTCGGCCCTCGGCGAGACCGACGACGTCGCCTTCTGCCGCCGCCTCGTCATGGAGCACGGGGTCGCGGCCATTCCCGTCTCGGCCTTCTACGCCGAAGGCGCGGTGAAGAACGTGGTGCGCTTCTGCTTCGCCAAGAAGGACGCGACGCTGGATGCGGGTCTGGAGCGGCTCGCGGACGTGGTGAAGCGGGCGGCCTGAGACCCGTGCGCATGAAACCTCTGGGGCAGCATCCCCGCCTGCGCCGCGCCTCATCAACAGCCCGTCCCGGACGGCCTTGACGACGGACACAAGAGGATTTCAAGTAAGCGTCTCGCCGGCCACGGCTTTTCTCTCTTTCCAGAGGAGTTCCCACCCCTGATGATCCGTCTTCTCGCTTCGGTTGCTCTGGGCTTCGGCCTTATCACCGCCGCCGCCGCCCAAGAGCGTGTGGTCAACGTCTATAACTGGTCCGATTACGTGGATCCCAAGGCGCTGGACGAGTTCACGAAGGAAACCGGCATCAAGGTGGTCTACGACACCTACGACAACAACGAGATCGTCGAGACCAAGCTTCTGGCCGGCAAGTCCGGCTACGACATCGTCGTGCCGTCGGGTCCCTTCGTGCAGCGGCTGATCGGCGCCAAGGTGTTCCAGAAGCTCGACAAGGCGAAGCTTACCAACCTCCCGAACCAGTGGCCGGAGATCACGAAGAACCTCGCCGTGTTCGATCCGGGCAACGAATACGCCGTGAACTACATGTGGGGCACCACCGGCATCGGCGTGAACGTGAAGAAGGTGAAGGAGATTCTCGGCGACGTGCCGCTCAACACCTGGGACCTGGTGATGAAGCCGGAGATCGCCTCCAAGCTCAAGGCCTGCGGCATCTACATGCTGGACAGCCCCGAGGACCTCTTCCCCGGCGTTCTGGCCTATCTGGGCCTGAACCCCGATTCCAAGCGCAACGAGGACCTGACCAAGGCGGGCGATGCGCTCTTCCGCATCCGCGGCAACATCCAGAAGTTCCACTCCTCCGAATACATCAACGCGCTCGCCAACGGCGATATCTGCGTGGCGGTGGGCTATTCGGGCGACATGATCCAGGCCAAGAAGCGCGCCGAGGAGGCCAAGAACGGGGTCGAGATCGCTTACGTGATCCCGCGCGAAGGCGCGCTGATGTGGTTCGACAGCTTCGTGATCCCGGCGGACGCCAAGAACGTGGCCGAGGCGCACGCGTTCATCAACTTCATGATGAAGCCCGAGGTCGCCGCCATGAACACGAACTACGTGTCCTATGCGTCCGGCAACCTCGCCGCCAAGCAGCATGTCGACCCGGCGATCCTCAACGATCCCGGCATCTATCCGGACGAGGCCACCATGAAGCGCCTCTTCACCAACACGGCCTACGACGAGCGCTCGCAACGCACCGTCACCCGCCTGTGGACCAGGGTGAAGACGGGCCGTTAATCGGCCGCTCAGGTTCGATCGCGCATGAGTGTTGCGCCCATCAAGCTCCGCCCTCGGGCGGAGCTTTCGTTTTGGAAAGGACTTTCGACCATGCGCCTCGCCCTCGCAGCGGCCTTTGCCACGGCTCTCGGCCTCGCCTCTCCGGCCCTCGCCCAGACTCCTCCCGCGCCGCGCCAGCCGACGATCAGCGTCATGGGCACGGGTGAGGCCGAGCTGAAGCCGGATTTCGCCACCATTCTCGTCAGCGTGGAGACCAGGGGCGATACGGTGACCCAGGCCTCGAACGCGAACCGCGCGGGCACCGAGCGCGTGCTGGCCCGCATTCAAGGATTGGGGATCAAGAAGGAGGACATCCAGACGGCGAACTTCCAGGTCTTCCAGACGCCGCCGCAGATCGGGCCCGACGGCAAGGAGATCAAGCAGCCGAAGTTCTCCGCGACCCATCGGCTGCGCGTCAAGACCCGCAACATCGACGGCGTCGGACAGCTTGCGGGCGAGATTCTCGCCAGCGGTGACATGACCTTCCAGTCCGTCTCCTTCGGGCTCGACCGCCAGGAGGAAGGCGGCGATCAAGCCCGCGAGGCCGCCGTGCGCGACGCCAAGCGCCAGGCTGAGGTCTACGCGAATGCGGCCGGCGTGACCCTGGGCCGTTTGGTCGAGATCCGCGACGGCTCCGCCCAGCCTGTCGAGCCGTATGCGGACATGCGGATGGAGATGAGGGCAGCCAAGAGCGCCGAATCCGTTCCCCTCGTGCCGCCGGCGACGATCCGCTACACCGCGAACGTGCAACTCGTCTGGGAGCTGGCGCAGAAGCCCTGATCGGGCTCGCGCATCGGATGGACGGATGGTGAAGCCAGGCGCACCATGATAGATTGACGGCTCGTCCATGGAGCCTATCGATCCGATCGCTCTCGCCATCCGGTCGCCTCGTCGAGTCCCCGGTGACGTCTGCGGTCGAACAGGATCGGCTCATCTCTTCGCAGGCGGGTCAGCCCGCATCACCTGGCAGGAGACCGGCCCGATGACGAAAACCGTCACCTCCCTCTTCCATAGCGCGCGGCACGCGGACATCGCAGCACACCGTCTGGAGCAGGCCGGCATCCCCAGGAGCGGGATCGACATCTGGTCGACTTCGATCAACCTCGCCCCCCTTCTGGAGGACGCGGGCGTGTCGCGGGCCGACACGGATGCCTATGTGGAGGGCGTGCTTCACGGCGGCTCCGTGGTCATCGTGAGCTGCGCCGACGACGAGGTCGGCCGGGTCGTGCAGATTCTGGACGATGAAGGCGTGCTGGACCGCGACGAGCAGCAGGCGTCCGAGCGAACGGAAGAGCAGGAAGAACCGGCCTCCGCCGATCGGCCGGACGGGGCGGGGGACCGCCGGGTTCGCATCCATTCCCGCGAGGACGACCGCCCGGCGCAGACCTAGAGCATCTTGTCACGCAAAACCGCTTCTCACTTTTTACGTTCGATGCTCCTGGCACCTCTCACGCGAAGAGCCGCAGGCGTCAGGCGGCCCTGACGCTGGCGAGGAACCGGTGGATCTCGCGGCCGAGACGCTCCGCCTGTTCGTCCAAGGCCGTGGAGAGCCGCGCCACGGCACGGGCCGCATCGAGCGAGCGGACGGCCACGTTCCCGGTGGTCTCGATGGCCGAAGCCCCGGCCTGCGCCTCCGACGACACCTGCGCGACGGAACGCGCGATCTCGGACACCGCCACCGTCTGCTGGCTCACCGTTCCGGCGACCGCCGACACTACCCCGGCGAGATCGTCCACGGAGGCCTGCACGGAGCCGAGCGCCACGAGGGTCTCACGGGAGGCGGCCTGGACCGCCTCGATCTGCCGCGCGATCTCCTCGGTGGCCTTGGCGGTCTGGCCCGCCAGCTCCTTCACCTCGGAGGCCACCACGGCAAAGCCCTTGCCGGCTTCGCCCGCGCGAGCCGCCTCGATGGTGGCGTTGAGGGCCAGGAGGTTGGTCTGCGAGGCGATGGAGCGGATGAGATCGGCCACCTGCCCGATATGGGACGTGGCCTCCGCCAGGATTGTCATGCTGCCGGAGGCGCCGCGCGCTTCCTCGACGGCACGCTGGGAGGCCTCCGCCGAGGCGCTCGTGCGAGCCGCCACGTCCGCCAGCGAGGCATCGAGCTCCTCGGCCGCGCTCGCCACCGTGGCCATGTTCTGCGACGTGCGGGAAGAGACGCTGCCGGCGACCTGCGCCTGCTGGGTCACCTGATGGGCCGAGCCTTCCAGCTGCCCGGAGGCCGTGGCGAGATCGCCGGTCGCGCGGCGGACCTCTCCGAGGATCTGCTCCACGGAGGCGTCGAACCCGGCGATCGCCTCGGCGATGACTTCGGCGCGCCGGGCCTCGAAGGCGGCCTGCCCCTCGCGCTCCTGCGTCAGCCGCTCGCGCTCGCGGGCATTGTCGCGGAAAACCAGAACCGTGCGGGCCATCGCGCCGATCTCGTCGGATGCGGCGGTCGAGGGCACCTCGACGCGGGCATCCCCGTCGGCCAGGCGCTGCATCGCCTGCTGGAGACGGGTCAGAGGCAGCGAGATCGAGCGCCCCACGAGAAGGTTGAGCGCAAGCCCCAGAAGCAGCGTCAGGCCCATCGCCCACAGGATCAGCGTGAAGGTGCGCTCCTGCGAGGCCGTAAGGGCCTCGGCCGTCCGCTCCGCTTCCGCATTAACCTTGGCCAGGAGCTGATCGAGAACGGGCACGATCAGGTCGAATTGTCCCTTCAGACGCTCGCTCTGCCCGGATACCTGCTGTTCCAGCTCGGTCCAGGCGCCGAATGCGGCCCGATAGGCTTCGCCCGCCCGCTCGATTGAGGCCTTCTCGGCCGAAAGACCACCGGGCAGCTGCGCCAGGGCCCGGGTGAAGCGGCCCTGGTCGACCTCGAAGGCACCCAAAAGGGTCTCGTCCATGACGTGACGGAGGCGGGCCTCCTGCCGGAACATTCCCAGGGTGGCGGCCCATAAACGGAAGGCGGCCGCCTCGCCGCTTCCGGTGAGCGGCCTGATCAGCTTTTCGAGGTTGTCCTCCGCCGCGAGAAGGCGCCCCAGCGCCCCTTCATGGGCCATGTAGCCGAGGCCGGCATAGAGCTTGTCGAGGGCTGTCCCCTGCTCGATCAAGACGGCGGATTTCTGCTGGAGATCCTGGATCTCGTCCCTGATCAGAGCCGCTCCCGACGCCGCCCCCATCCCGTCGAGCTCCGCGGCCAGGGCCTTGTGCTGCGCCAGGAAGGCTTGGCCATGGTGTCCCTGGCGGGTCGCGACCCAGTCCTGGGTGACGGCCTTCAGGGCATCGACCCGGCCCCGGAACTGATAGGCTTTCTCGGCCAGAACGAAATAGATCCGCTGCGTCCTGAGGGCGTTCTCCACCTCGCCACGGCCGATCTGAAACACGGCGCCGATCACCGCGAAGCCCATCACCATGACGCCGCTCAGGGTCGCCACGCGCACCCTGACAGACGGCCAACGCAACCCGGCACGGTTCAGCATTGCCCTTGATCCCCTTTTATGGGAAGGACAATAATCAGCCTAGCTTGCGTGAAGATGGCGCCGCTGAGGTGAGATCAGGCAGCCTTGGGCAGTTCGGTCATGATCGCGTAGAGGGCGGCCGCATCCTTGGTGGCGCGCACCCGCTCGATGAGGCCGGGCTCGCGCAGCACCCGCGCCACGCGGGCCAGGGCCTTCAGGTGGTCGGCTCCGGCGCCCTCGGGTGCCAGGAGCAGGAACAGCACGTCCACCTGCTGACCGTCGAGGGCCTCGAAATCGATCGGTTTCTCAAGCCTTGCGATCAGGCCGAAGATGCGGGTCAGGCCCGACAATTTGCCGTGGGGAATGGCGAGTCCCTCTCCGATCCCGGTCGAGCCGAGGCGTTCGCGCTGGAGAAGGGCCTCGTAGATGGCGCTCTCGGGCAAGCCGGTGAGCTTGGACGCATGGGTGGCCAGCTCCTGGAGCGCCTGCTTCTTGCTGCCCACGCGCAGGGCGGGCAGAACGGCCTGAGGGTCTAGAAAATCCAGCAAGGGCATTGATCACGCTGCATTTGGGTGTGAAGGCTTTCAGGCCTCTCACCGTTCCAGGCAAAAACCAGGCCAAGAGGGATTAACCCCATCAAGGCTGAGCGGGCGGTGGGTCGACCCAGCCGATCGCCCCGTCACCGCGGCGGTATACGACGTTCACGCGGCCGGTGCTAGCATGGATGAACACGAGAGCGGCAGCTCCCGTCAGATCGAGCCGCATCACGGCCTCGCTGACGGAAAACCGATGAAGCGGCTTCGTGGTTTCCGCAATGACCACAGGATGATAGCTCTCCTCCTCCACGGCTTCGTCGGTGGGAGCCTCGAAGACCGCATAGGGGGCTTCCAGGCCGGTTTCGCGCGCTTGGCCCGGACTGGCATGGTCCTTGAGCCGCTGCTTGTAGCGGCGCAGGCGCTTCTCGATGCGAATCGCCGATTGATCGAAGCTGGAATAGGCATCCTGGGCGGCGCCGGAGGCCTCGATGGTGATGCCGGACGTCAGGTGAAGCACGCAATCGGTGCGAAATCCGGTGCCGTCCCTGGCAACCGTGACGTGGCCGGAATAGCCTCCGTCGAAATATTTCGACATGGTGCCCGCCATGCGCGCCATCACCTGGGATCGAAGGGCCTCACCGATATCGAGGTTCTTTCCCGAAATCCTCAGCGACATGGCGGTCTCCCTCTCAAAATGCCCATTTGACGGGACTGGTTGGGCGCATGATGCCCGGAACCACCGGCAAAGCAAACATATTTGCGGCGGCTACGACATCCTGAACCGGTTTCTCCTGCGGCGCTGCGCCGAAGAGGGAATGCGCAGGACCTCCCGGTATTTGGCGATGGTCCGGCGGGCCACGGCGATGCCTTCCGCTCTCAAGACTTGTGCAAGTGCCTCATCGGAGAGCACACGCTCGGGGGTCTCGGCCTCGATCAGCTGACGGATGCGGTGGCGCACGGCCTTGGCCGCATGCTCCCCCTCGCCGGTCGCGGCGCTGAGGAAGAACCTCATGGGATGGGTGACGCCGCCTGAGCCGATGGCCTTGTTGGCCACCACCCGGGAGATTGTCGATTCATGCATCCCGATGGCTTCGGCCACGCTCTTCAGGGTCATGGGCCGCAACGCCGCGATCCCCTCCCGGAAGAAGCCCTCCTGCTGACGGACGATCTCGCCCGCGACCGTCAGGATGGTCTTGGCCCTCTGGTCGAGGCTGCGGGTGAGCCAGCTTGCGCTCTGCAGGCAATCGGAGAGGAAGCTCCTGTCCTCGTCCCGCCGCACGGCCTTTGCCACTTCGGCGTAATAGCTGCGGTCGAGCAGGATGCGCGGGAGCGTGTCGGGATTGAGCTCCACGATGAAGCCGCCGTCCGCCGCCGGCCGCACCAGCACGTCGGGAACGAGAACGTCGAAGGGAGCTGGCGTGAAGGCAAGGCCGGGCTTCGGCTCCAGCCGGCGGATCTCCGCCAGCATGTCGGCGAGATCCTCCCGGTCCACGCCGCAAAGCGTCTCGAGCGTGGCGAAATCCTGCCGGGCCACGAGATCGAGGCGCGAGAGCAGGATCTGCATGGCGGGGTCGAGCCTGTCCCGTTCCCGCAACTGGATTTCCAGGCACTCCCTCAGGTTTCGGGCAGCGATGCCGCAGGGCTCGAAGGATTGGACGAGCCGCAGAGCGGCCTCGATGCGATCGGGCGACACGCCGAGCCGGTCCGCCACCGGCCCCAGCCCTTCGGCGAGGTATCCGGCCTCGTCGAGGGAATGAATGAGATGCCGGCCGATCTCGCGCAGGGGAGGATCGGCGGATGCGAGCTCGAGCTGGGCCTCGAGATGCTCCGTCAGGGTCTGGGCCCCCGCGAGGGTGGCCTCCAGCTCGGGGCCCAGCTCGGCATGGGAGGCCGCCCCTTGGGACGAGGCTCCGGCCGCGCCGCCGCTCCGCGACGGCGGGGGCCCCGGGATCATCCGTCCGCCGGATTGCGCATGTCTCTGCTTGGCGCGCAGGAAATCGGCGAGGCTCGGAAGGGGGCGATCCCCCTGCGCCTCCGCCTCCTGCAGGAGCGGATTGCGCTCGAGCTCCGCCTCCACATAGGCAACCAGTTCCGCGTGGGAGAGCTGCAGCAGCTTGATGGATTGCACGAGCTGGGGAGTCATGGTCAGGGACTGGCCCTGGCGCATCTCGAGCCGTTGCATCGCACTCATCGCCGCATCCTTCGGGCATGCTTCTTGCATGCCTGATTCTTGTACTGCGGTGCCGGCCGTAACGTCAAAAGGCGGATCGCCTCGATCCTGGACCTCTCTCCGATGCGCTCTCCTGGGAGTGGAGCATCGGATTAGAGACGGAAATCCTCGCCGAGGTAGAGACGGCGCACGTCCTCGTTGGCCACGATGGCGTCCGGCGAGCCTTCGGTGAGCACGCGGCCGGAATGGATGATATAGGCGCGGTCGATCAGGCCCAGGGTCTCGCGCACGTTGTGGTCGGTGATGAGAACGCCCAGGCCGCGGCGGGTGAGGTGCCGCACGAGGTTCTGAATGTCGCCCACGGCGATCGGATCGATACCCGCGAAAGGCTCGTCCAGCAGCATGAAGGTGGGTTCGCCCGCGAGCGCGCGGGCGATCTCGCAGCGGCGGCGCTCGCCGCCCGACAGCGCGATGGACGGGGCCTTGCGCAGGCGCGTGATGTTGAACTCATCGAGGAGCGCATCGAGCTTGCGCTCGCGCTCCTTCCGGCTCGGCTCCACGATCTCCAGGACCGCGCGGATGTTGTCCTCCACGCTCAGGCCCCGGAAGATCGAGGCCTCCTGCGGCAGATAGCCGATGCCCAGGCGCGCCCGGCGATACATGGGAAGGCCCGTCACGTCGTGCCCGTCGAGGCTGATCACGCCGCGATCCGCCTGCACCAGCCCGGTGATCATGTAGAAGATCGTGGTCTTGCCGGCGCCGTTGGGGCCGAGAAGGCCCACCGCCTCGCCGGCGCGCACGTTGAGGCCCGCGTCCTGCACCACCGTGCGGCCGCGATAGCTCTTCTGCAGGCCCTTGACGGCCAGAATGCCCGGACCGCCGAATACGCTCGTATTCTCCGTGCGGCCGAAGACATGCGGCGCCGGACCGGTCGTCTGGCGGGCCAAGGTCGTCGTGTCCGCCGGGGCGGATTGGGCGCGGTTGAAAAGAGACTTCACGGGATCCATCACCACAAAGAGAAGGCCGGATCTCCTCCGGCCCTGTGAAAGGAGCTACGGCCTGGGCTTGGCGTTGCCGGCCCCGGTCGGAGCCGGTCCGCCGCTGCCGGGCACGAACAGCGCCCGCACGCGGCCGCCGGGCTTGGTGTCGATGCTCGCGACACCCGTATTGATGTCATAGACCACGCGCTCCCCTCGAGTCACGTTGGGACCGTCGCTGAGGGCGGCGTTGCCGTTGAGCAGGATCTTGTTGGCGCCCCGGTCGAAGGTGGCATTGTCGCCGGTGGCCACCTGCGTTTTGGACACGATGGTGACCGGTCCCTTGCAGTCGATCTTCCTGATTGCGCTCTCGCCGGGCGCCTGCGAGGGTGCCGCGGCGGGCTGCGCGGCAGGCTGCGCGGCGCCGCCTTCCCGGTTCTGCTGCTCGTAGAACACGGTCATGGCGGTGCACTTCATGGTGCTCTCGCCCTGAACGGCCACCACGTCGCCGGAGAATACCGCGCGTCCTTCCCTGTCGAACACTTCGAGCTTATTGGCGTCGATCTTGATCGGCTCCTTGCTGGACCCGAAATTGCCGAAGCCCACCGCGCGCTCCTTGGAGGACTGGGCCCAGGCGGCGGAGGTCGCGGCCGGAACGAGGAGCGCGAGAGCAAGCGCGTGGCGTGCGAGACTCATCATGGACGAACACTTGTCGGTTGAGCCGCCGGGCGTTCGGCGGCAGGAGGGGAGACGGGGGCCTTGGAATCCGTGGCCGGCGGGGCGGGAGCATCAGGCTCGGGGGCCGTCGAAGGCATGAAGGTGGTGCGGACGCGCCCCTTGAAGCTGAGGACCTTGCCGTTGTCGACGACCTTCAGCCCCTCGGCCTCGATCCGGCCGTTGCCGCCGAGGATCACCGTGACGGGCTCGTTGGAGGTGACCCCGCCGGATTTGAAATCCACGAAGGCGGATATCATCTGGACTTCCTGGCCCGCATTCGTGGTCACGCGGACGCCCTGGTTCAGGTTCATCTGCTCCTTCTGGGTGTCCAGCACGCCCATATTGGCTTCGAGCCGGGCAACGCTGCCTTTGTCGTCGGTGACGATGCGAGCGCGCAGATCCTTCAGCTCCACGAAATTGGGCTTGCGCACGTCCTGCGTGGCGGCGCTGGCGGTCACCTCATAGGGCCTGTTGTCGTTCTTGAACCCGGTGAGCCTGGGGGCCTCCATGGTCACGTTCGTGCCGCTGACCCCGATATTGTCGAAGCTCAGGTTCTCGATCTGCTTGAAGGGTTCGAAATAGGCGAAAAACCCCACGACTCCCATCGCGAGGACGGACCCGACGGGAATGGCGAATTTCGCGAAACGCACCCAGCGGGAATGGCGTCGGGCCTTGTTGAAGGCGCGCGTGCGCGCGGCCGGCCTCGAGGCCGGGCTCCCCTGCATCGTGGTGCCCTGAAATCCCGCCACGTTGAATCCAATCCCTTCCGTCTCACCGCTCCAGGCGCCATGCCGATCGGTGATGGCGATGTTATGACGGATATGGGGTTTATGCGGGAAAGTTTAAGCCTGCGTCAACTATGCGCGAAAATGTCGGTCTCGGGCCAGCCGAGAAGGTCAAGCTGCGCCCGGGTCGGCAGGAAGGCGAAGCATTGATGGGCGATGCCGAGCCGGTTTTCCCGTTCCAGCCTCTGGTCGAGCTTGTCCCTGAGGGCATGGAGATGCAGCACGTCGGAAGCCGCATAGTCGAGCTGGGCGGGGGTAAGCGTCTCGGCCCCCCAATCGGAGGATTGCTGCTGCTTGGACAGCTCGATCCCGAGAAATTCCCGCACGAGATCCTTCAGGCCGTGCCGGTCCGTGTAGGTGCGCACCAGCCTCGAGGCCACCTTGGTGCAATAGACCGGCCGCGGCATCACCGCGAAGGCATGGAAGATCACCGCGAGGTCGAAACGGGCGTAATGGAAGATCTTGAGGACGCTCTCGTCCCCCAGAACCCGGATCAGGTTCTCGGGCCGGGGTCCGTCCTTGAGGATCTGCACCACGTCGGCCTCGCCGTCGCCCTTCGAGATCTGCACCACGCAGAGGCGGTCGCGATGCGGGTTGAGGCCGAGCGTCTCGGTATCGATCGCGATCGCGGAGCCGGGCTGATAATCCGCGGGCAGGTCGCCGCGATGAAAGCGCGTTGTCATGGAGGGTAAGCCAGTTGCGAAAGATGCCAGGTGCGGCTCTAGCCTGTCTTAAGGCGATCTTCAACGATCAAGACAAGCCCCGCGCGAGGCGGGGCTTGTCCGGATGGCATAAGGCCAGCCTCAGTAGCAGACCTCGACCCGCCGCCAGACGAGGCGGCCGTAGCGGTTGACCACGCGCCTGCGCTCGAGCACGCAGCGCGGGCCGTAATAGGCCGGCCTGTAATAGGGATAACCGTAACCGTAATACGGGCTCGCGATCGTGCCGAGGGCGAGCCCCCCGAGCAATCCCGCCACAACCGCACCACCGCCATAGCCATAGCTGCGGCGATAATAATAGGGATAGCCGCCATAGTAATAGCGCCGCCCGTAATAGGCCGGGCGATAGCCCCCGTAGCGCCGCCCGTAATAGGTCGGGCGATAGCCCCCGTAGCCGCGACCGTAGTAGCGGGCGCCTCGGTAATACCGGGGGCCGGCAACCGCCCTTTGCCGATAGACCGGCGCCCGAATGGCGGCCCGGGAGCCCATTCCCCGTTCGAAGCGGGGCTGCGCCGAGGCGGGGCTCGGCTCGAGGGCTGGGGCACCGCCCAGGAACAGGGCCGCAGCCATCAGGATTTTGAACGATGCGCGCATGGCATCCTCCAGGACACGTTACGCTTGAACAACGGGTTTCCGCCATCCCGTGTTCCGCTTCGGGCCGATGCGCGCCCGGCCGGGAAGGCCGATGTTCTTCAAGGACTTCCCGGTGACTGGAAAAACGGGCTTTCGCCCTCCGGTGCCGGATATTGCGGCTGCATCACGAGCTGTTCCAGAACAGCCATCAGGGTTTCCCGGCTGACGGGCTTCTCCAGCCACGGCACGTTCTGCAGCTCGAACGGGCCCTGGGCACTCGGAGGCAGGCCGGAATAGATCGCGAAGGGAACGCCACGGCTCCTCAAAGTGCGGGCAATCTCCACCGATGTCCCGTCCTTGATCATGATGTCGAGCAGGGCGATGTCCGGGGTATCGTTCTCGAGCCAGTGCAGGGCCTGGGCCTTGCTCATGAAAGGACCCTCCACCGCGAAGCCGGCGTCCTCGAGCGAAGCCTCGAGCGACAGGCCGATCAGAGCTTGGTCTTCCACGATCATGCAGCGTGTCGGGGGCATGGGATCTGCTTACCTGTCAGGTCGATCACAGGCTCAAGGAGGCCTGGAGGGCAGTAGGGTAAGGCTGGTGGGGCGAATCAAGGCACCGAGCCACGAAGAGTTACTTTGGTCACTTTCGCTTGGGCCTTCATTCACCTATGTGATTCTCGGATTTGGGAAAGCTTAACCCTTCAGGACGAAGCTAACCCTTCGAAGATCCATTGCCACGCAAGCCTTTTCCTTCGATGGTGGAACTGCGCTGCCGGTAAAGACTTGCCGCCTTCCGCGGGCTCATTAGTTCCGAGACGTCCGGCCTGCCGGGAAAGCGGCGGAGCTTCACATAGGTTAATGCATCAGTCCCCCAAGAGGCGTCTGTTCGTGAGTTCTGAAATGGGAAGGGATGCGAATGGCGGCTGAGACACCCCTGAAGGAGCAGATGCTCGCCGCCATTCCTCATCTGCGCGCATTCGCGATCTCTCTTTGCGGCAGCGTCGACCGCGCCGACGATCTGGTGCAGGGCGCCCTTCTGAAGGGCCTGAGCAATCTCGACAAGTTTCAGCCCGGCACGAGCATGCAGGCGTGGCTCTTCACGATCCTGCGCAACGATTTTCTCACCCAGGCCCGTCGCAAGAAGCGGGAGATCGAGGATCCGGAAGGGTCATGGGCCGAGAAGGTGGCCGTGATGCCGGAACAAGGGTCACGGCTCGATTTCGATGACATGCTGAAGGCCCTCGCGCAACTTCCGCTCGACCAGCGCGAGGCGCTCCTGCTCGTGGCGGCGGAGGGGCTGACCTACGAAGACGCCGCGCGGATCTGCGGCACGAATATCGGCACCATCAAGAGCCGCATCAATCGCGCACGCCGCCGGCTCACGGAGCTGATGAACTTCGATGCGCAGGACGACCTGGGCCCCGACCGCCTCGTCAAGGCCGCGCTCTTCATGCACAGCTCGGCCTGACCGCAAAACGGCTCGGGCAACAGGCCGGAAGCGCCGCCAGGCGTAAAGCATCGGACCCAAAAGTGGATTTGCACTTTTGGGTCCGATGCTTTCTCCCTGAGGAAGGAGCATCGTTTGTTGCGGCCCTCTGGGTCCGCACGATGCTCCGGGCCGGCGGCCTTCCTCCTTTCAGGCACGCATCACGGTTCGGTGCCGGCTTCGCGTCGGCACCGTGATCCGCAGAAAAGGGTTCCGCCGTTACGCGGCCTTGCTGTGCTCGATCTGCTGCGGCTGAGACTTGACGCTGGTCGCGATCTCGATCCGGCGGGGTTTCAGGGCCTCGGGCACCTCGCGCTTCAGATCGATCGTCAGCAGACCGTTCTCGAGGCTCGCGCCGGTGACCTTCACATGGTCGGCGAGATTGAAGGTCTGCTTGAAGGCGCGGGTCGCGATGCCGCGATGCAGATATTGCTTGCCCTCCTCGGAGCCTTTCTTCTGGCCCGTGACGACAAGCTGGTTCTCTTTCTGGGTGATCTCGATCTCATCGGTCGAGAAGCCGGCAATGGCCATGGTGATGACGTACTGGTCCTCGCCCGCCTTCTCGATGTTGTAGGGCGGCCAGTTGGCCATGGAATCGATCTGCGAGGACTGGTCGAGCAGATCGAACAGCCGGTCGAACCCGACCGTGGAGCGGTAGAGGGGAGAAAAGTCGAAAGCGGATCTCATAGCTACATCCTCCAATGAGCAACGTAACCACAAGGACGCCGGACACCCGCCGGCGCCCGTATGGCCAAGCCGCAAAAGGCCTTGGCGATCATGATGTTAGGATTGCCGCGTCCAATTTTCAAGAGGGTCTTCAGGCGCCGCTTCGGGGCCAATTTCAAGGGTGCATCGTTCCGCCGGACCCGAAGGGTCGCGTCAGCGAAAACCGGGTCCCCTTTTGCGCACGATGCGCTAGGATGGCGCGGCTTCGATGAAGGAACGACCGATCATGCTTCGCGCGCTCTCCCTCGCCGTCCTGACGATCCTGGCAGCCCCGTCGCCCGCGCCTCTGGCCGCCGACGCCGTCATCCTCTCCCAGCAGCAACAGCAACCGCCGCAGGCAACCCCGAAGCGGGATTGCGAGCGCAGCCGCCAGGACGACGTGAGTTCCTGATCAGACCTGCGCCACGCAAACCGTGTCCGGCGCCACGGCCGGCGGCCCGTTCCGCGCCTGCCTGCGGCGGCGCAGAGCGGCGTTGAGCTCCGCGCCGAAGATGAAGATCGCCGCGGAGATCTGCAGGAAGATCAAGGCCGTCAGGATGCCGGCCAGCCCCGCATAGGTCGCTTTCACGTGGGCGACATGCGCCAGGAACTCGCCGTAGAGCGTCGCCCCCGCGAGCCACAGCACGAGCGTCGCCGCGATGCCGGGCGCGACGTCCCGCAAGGCCGGCCGCGTATCCGCCAGCCAGAGATGCGCCGCCGTCAATCCCACCACGAGCACGATGGAGGCCAGGGCATACCGAACGAGGTCGTAGGTGAGGCGCACCGATTTCAGGTCCGCCACATAGGATCCGGCGGTCCGCCAGATCGTGGGCCACAGCACCACGAGAACGGATGCCGCCACCAGCGCGAGCGCGCCCCCGGCCACGAAGCCGATCCCGATGAGCCGCGCCTGCCACCAGGGCCTGGATCGCGCAGCCCCATAGGCGCGGCAGAGGGCCACCCGCAGGCTCTCGACGCCGTTGGTCGCCACCAGAAGCGTGATGACGACGGAGACCGTCAGCACGTTGCGCTTGGGCACGAGAACCTTGTCCGCCTCGCTTGCCAGCGGCCCCGCCACGCCCTCGGGCCAGACGTCGAAGAGCAGGTGGACGATATGCATGGAGATGCGCCCCGCGCCGAGAAAGGCCGCGAGCGCCGCCACGCAGATGAGAAAAGGAAACAAGGCGACGACGAGGGAGAGCGCTACATGGCTCGCCATGGCCAAGCCGTCGTTGCGCGCAAAGCTCGCCCCCGCGTCGGCGACAGCCGCAAGGGTCGGGCGGATTCGGGTGGACAGGATGGCAAGGAGCATGGCGCGCGTGAGGTTTGAGGATCGGCGGGCCGCGCCGGGGCCTGCGCGATCCTGCTTCCTTGTTGCAAGCTCGGCAGGCGGATGACAAGGCCCCAAGATGCCGCTGTGGGGCGATCATGCCGGGGACGGGAGAGCCGGGTTTTCCTCTCTCCGCTGGTTGACATCGAAAGGACAGACGTGACTGGCTCCAAGAACGGCCTCGCCCCTCCGGCTGCAGCCCATCGACGAAAGAATTACCTTATACCTGCTTACCGACTAAGTTTAGTCTTGGCCTTTCACCATTCGAAAACTGAAGTCTCATAGAATTTCCGCCACATGAATACGCTCGTTTTCATGAAATAATATAACAAAAGTTGGACTTCTATGGCGACCATAAGCACCAGTGCCATCGGCCTCGATGGCGAACCTGTCGATTACGATTACTTCCGCTACCAGATGATGTTCTCCGGAGTATCGTCGAAATCGGTGTCCTTGAGCTCTCCCACCGCCATCTTCATGAACATCCCCTCCGGGGAGAGGCTCGTCGTCGAGGGCGTGGATCTCGTCTACGATCCGGCGGACCCGGTCGGATGGATCAGCGGCACCGTCACGGGCCTCCAGCTCTGGACCCGCGACTGGACGACGAAGCTTGCCGACATCACCGATTTCTCCGTCGACGCCGCCGATTTCGGCGCGTCCCTCGCCTATGGGTGGAACTCTCCGTCGGGTGTGATCTCCCTCATCTTTGCCGGGGACGACACGCTCGACGGCGGCGACAAGGACGATTCCCTCTTCGCGGGCAACGGCGACGACGTTCTCCAGGGTGGGAGAGGCAACAACCAGTACAACCCCGGCGCGGGATCGGACACGATCTATGGCGGCAAGGATTACGTCGCCGGCGGGCTCGACTACGACACGCTCAGCTATTGGGACCTGAGGCTGCCCGGAACGCAAGGGGTCGACAAGGGCATCACGTTCGACCTTCGAACCGGCACCTTCACCGATCCGTTCGGTGATACGGACGTGTTCTCCTTCATCGAGGGCGTCGAGGGGACCTTCTGGTCGGATAGCATCACCGGCAACGCATCCGACAACCAGCTCATCGGCTTCTCCGGAAACGACGTTCTCAACGGCCTTGAGGGAGACGACACCTTCGAGGGTGGCGAGGGCGCCGACAGGTTGTCGGGAGGCGCCGGAATCGACGCGGTCTGGTACGACGCCTATGCCGGCCGCAACGGCATCAAGATCGATTTCGCCGGCAGGGTCGTGAGCGATCCCTGGGGCTTCCAGGACACCATCAGCGGCATCGAGGCCGTGCGCGGAACCGGAAACGCCGACACCATGATCGGTTCGACCGCCAATGAGACCTTCACAGGCCTCGGCGGCAACGACAGCATCAACGGCGGCGGCGGCATCGATACGCTCAACTACATGCCCGACCTTCGCCGCGGCGGCCCCGCCGGCATACGCGCCGACTTGGCCGGGTCCACAGTTCGCGACGGCTTTGGAACCGTCGACAAGGTCAGCGGCATCGAGATCGTCATCGGGACCAGGGTCAACGACGTCATCATCGGCAACGGGGTCAACAACACCCTGAGCGGCGGCGACGGCAACGACGATCTCAGCGGCGAGGGGGGCGCCGACTCGTTGAGCGGCGGAAATGGAAGGGACACCCTTTCGGGCGGAGCCGGAGCCGATGTCCTGGACGGGGGCGCGGGTCACGACACCTACGATGTCGACGATGGCCTGGATCAGGTGATCGAGGTGGCGGGCGGCGGCTACGACACGGTCTTGACGGGCGTGAGCCTCACCTTGCGCGCCAGTGCCGAAGTGGAAGTCCTCCAGACCACCAACGAGTTGAGCACCGCGGCCATCAACCTGACCGGAAGCTCGACCAACAACAACATCACGGGCAATGCCGGCAACAACCGCATCGACGGCAAGGGCGGCGCCGACGGAATGGCAGGCGGGCGCGGAAACGACGTCTACGTGGTCGACAATGCGCAGGACTGGGTGGAGGAGATCGCCGGCGAAGGAGCCGACACGGTCTATGCCGGCACGAGCTATGCCCTGAGGTCCACGGCCAGCGTGGAGGTTCTGCTCACCATCGACGCGAAGGCCACGACGGTGATCAACCTCACCGGCAGCGCCATTGCGAATACCGTCACGGGCAATGCGGGCGCCAACCTCATCAACGGCAAGGGCGGCAACGACATCCTCACGGGCGGGGCCGGCAAGGACAGCTTCGTGTTCGATACGGCCCCGAGTGCATCCGCCAACGTGGATACGATTCAGGACTTCGTGGTGGTCGACGATACGATCCGGCTGGAGAACGCGATCTTCACGGGCCTCAAGACGACCGGCCCCCTCGCCAAGGGGGCGTTCCAGCTGGGCAAGCTCGCCAAGGAGTCGGACGATCGCATCCTCTACGACAAGGCGTCGGGCTTCCTGTACTACGACCAGGACGGATCCGGCAGCGCCTACAAGGCCGTCCTGTTCGCCAAGCTGACCACGAAACCTGCTCTGACCAATGCGGATTTCTACGTCATCTGATGAAGAAAACCTTGGAGCGCCTCGGCCCATGGTCGGGGCGCTCCATCCGGCACCGGAAGCAAACCGCGCCTATCCACCGCAAAGCATGCGGTCGGGCCGCCGTCACGATCGCGCGAGCGTCACGAGCGTGGGGCGCAGTTCCTCCGGTCCTTGTAAGGGATGCGGGAAGGTCAGTCGCAGGAGGTCGTCGCCCAGTGCCAGCTGCAGGCCCTCCGGATCGATCCCGATCAGCCGCCACGCGCCCTCGCGGCCGCCGCAGAGCTTCGTCGCATAATGCGCGACCGCCTCCGCATGATCCTCGTTCATGTGCGCGACGGCGCTCGCCTCCAGCTCCGCAAAGCCCGGAAAGGCGGACATGTCGGTCAGCAGATCCTCCCGGGCCATGCGGTAGGCGCGGCCGAAGCCGCCGTTGAGGCTGCCCGAGGCGACGTTCAGCCGCCAGAAGGCGAAATCGGGAAAGTCCACGTAGAGCGCCGCCTTGGGATGCTGCAGGAGATAGCGGCGGCGAACCTGCTGCGCCTTGTCCGAACCGGGCTCGAGCTTCTCGGCCTCGGCGAGCAGGGTGAGGCGCGGATGAGCCAGCGGGTCGCCCTTGCCGATGGCGGAGAGCAGGAGCGAGCAGCGCGGGTCCGCCGCGAGCAGGCGGGTATGCACCGAGAGCTGCGATGTGAGGATCACGGGCGAGCCGTCGAGATCGGTGCCCACCGCCACCAGGCTGGCGAAGGGCATGCCCGCGTCGGCGCCGTTGGTGGCGAGCGCGCCGGAACGCGCGGTGCGGATCAGCCTCTTGGCGAGCTGCCGCGCCTCGTCGTCCACCGGAAGAGTTGGGTCTTTTTCCATCATGGCCGCGATCCTAGAGCATTTTTTCGGCGAATTGGCTCCGCTTCGCCGATCAAAAATGCGGCAATCGAAGAAATGAGCCGATTCCCCGCAAGGGGAAAGCGCTCTAGCTCTCCCCCCGTCCGAGACAACCGGCGCGCAAGGCCTCGAAGCGGGCGAGCTGGTCGGCCTTGAGGCTGCGGTCCTCGTTGCGCCCGACGAAGATCTTGAACATCACGCCGCCGTCCTGGTTCACGAACTGCACCGAGCAGGAGCGCTTGCCGAAGAACGGGCGGTCGACGAAATAGATCGCGCGGCAGCGATCCATACGCAGATGCCCGCCGATGGGACTGCTGCCGTGGATGTTGAAATAGCCGCGTCCCGACGTGCCCGGCGGCACCCTGCCCTTGCACTCGAACACGCCGTCGCGGGTGTGCACCACGAAGGTGATGTCCCCCCAGGTGGTGAGATCATGCCAGATCGTCTCGTAGAGCTCGCCCGAAACCCGCGCCGCCGCCGGGGGTTCCAGACAATCAAGCACCCGTTGGAGCGGCACGTCGCGCGCCTCCGCGATCGCTTCCAGAACCCCGTCGGGTCTTGCCGCGAGATCCTCGCGGATCAAGGCCTCGATGTCCTGCATCGTCGTGATCGCGTTCATCAGGCCGCCTTCGGCGTGCGGCGGATGGTCTGGAAAACCTCGAAACCCTCGAATTCGGGATGGCCGAGGGTCAGCGGCTTGTTGCCGCCGGTGCTGGCGCGGGTATGCGAGGCGCGGAACTGCTCCGAGCGCGTCCAAGCCTCGAAATGCGCCTTGCTGGCCCACAGGGTGTGCGAGGAATAGAGCACGTGATCCTCACGCTCCGGTCCGCGCAGCATGTGGAATTCCAGGAAGCCTTCGAGTTCGTTGAGATGGCTCTCGCGCGTGAGCCAGCGCTCTTCGAATTCTTCGGTGACGTCTTTGAGAACCTTGAAGCGGTTCATGGCGATGAACATCGAAAACGATCTCCTTGGATCGGGGGAGTTGAGCGGCTGTCAGCGGCTTGCGAACTTCACCGTGAGACCGAACTTGGCCGTGAGGCCGGGGCTCGGCTCGCTGTTCAGATATTGCGTGTATTGCCGGTCGAACAGGTTCTGGATGGTGATGTCGCCGCTGATGTTCTCGTCATAGCGATAGGATGCGAAGAGATCGACGAGACCGTAACCTGCGGTAGGATTCGTGACATCCTCCTTGCTGCTGTCGACGAGAGTCAGGCGGGTGCCGAGAGTGAGCTTGCTGTCGAGCAGCCTGAAGCCGAGCGTGGTGCTGATGCGGTTCGGAATGACGGAGTTCAGGGGATCGCCCGTGATGTCGTTCTTGCCCTCGATGACAGTGCCCGCCACGGTCACGAATCCGCCGCCCCAGTCGTAGGCCGCTTCGAGTTCCGCTCCGTGCAGCCGGGCTCTCGCGATGTTCTGATACTGCTGGTCCTGAATCCCGATGAGGCAGAGATACGGAGCGAAGGCGCAGGCCTCGACCGGCATGCCCGGCACGACCGGCACGTTGTAGACCGGCCCCACCGCGACGATGTCGATGTAGTCGTCGATCCGGTTCTGGAACACGGAGATCTTGGCCCGGAAGCTGTCGCCCTCCGTGAAGACGTCGTCGTGCTGGAGGTTCACGCCGCCCTCGAGATTGCGCGCGACCTCGGGCCGGAGGTTGGGATTGGGCAGGATGTTGAAGATCGGGAACGGATGGGTGCCCTGGATGAGGGTTTCCGTGATCGACGGCGCACGATACCCTTCCGCATAGGTGCCGTAGAACTCGATGCCCGTGATCGGCTCCACGCCCACCGTGATCTTCGGAGACACGCGCGAACCGTCCGCGCTGACGCCGCCGCCATCCAGTTCGTAGGTGTCGAAGCGCAACGCCCCGATCGTGCGCAGCCAGGGCGTGATCCGCACCTCGTCCTGAACGAAGCCGCCGAAGAGGCTGCGTTCTCCTGACGGCGTGAAGGCCGCGCCGTAGCCGCCCGCCCGATCGACGGTTTCGCCCCGGTCGCGCGCTCCGTCGATACCGACCGTCAGAGCATGCCCCATCCCGAAAGCGTCGAACCGCGACGTGTTGCTGATGTCGAAGCCCAGCGTGTCCATGCTGTAGTCGAGAATGTCGCCCGGCCTCACGCCGATCGCCCCGTAGGTTCCGCTCGGCGCCACGACCCGCTTGTTGTCCTCGGTGGTGGTGTAATAGCCCTTCACGCTCAGATCGATCCAGGGATTGTCCGGCCGGCTGAAGCGGTAGCCGAGGGTATAGGTGTTGGCCGTGACGTCGTTGCTGAAGCGGGTTCCGACACCCGTGTCGCCGTTGTTGGCGAAGGTGTAGTTCTGCAGCAGAACCGAACCGCTCAGGGCATGGCCGTCCGCCGGGAAGACGTTGAACTTGAACAGGCCCGAGGTCAGCTCGGAATCGGAATCCTCGACCCTGTCGCCGTTGCCGTCGCGATAGGTATCCGTGTTGCGATAGACGAACTGGCCGAACACGTCCGCGGCCGTGCCGATGCGGGCGCCGGCCATGGTGTTGGTGACGGCCCCCGCCCCGTTCGTTCCCAGGCCCAGCCTCTGCACGATTCCATAGCGCTCGTCGGGAGCCAGGATGTCGTCGATGGTCCGCGTCCGGAAGGACACCACGCCGCCGATGGCGCCCGAGCCATAGACGGTGGACACCGGCCCGCGCACCACGTCCACCTGCCCGATCAGCTCGGGATCGAGGTAGAAGGTGCCGTTCGCGCCGTGGCCGCTCACCTGGTAATCCTGCCGGGCGCCGTCGACGAGCACGTTGACGCGGCCGAAATCCTGCAGACCCCGGATGTTGACCGCCTGACCGGGATCGGTGCCCGTCTCCTGCACGGCGACGCCGGGCACGCCCTGAAGAACGTCGGACACGCGCGAGGATTGCAGCAGGTCGATCTGGCGGCGCGTCACCACGCTCGACCCGGCTAGGTCATCGATCACCCTGTCCTCGGTCTTGCCGGACGTCACCGTGATGGTGTCGAGCTCCAGCACGGGCTCCCCGTTCGCGGCGGGCGGCGCCGCAGGCGCACTTTGGGCCAGCGCCGCCGCCGAGAGCGGAACGCCGGCCAGAGGCGCGAGAACCAGAAGAGCAAACGGTGATGCAGACGCGCGAAGCCCCTCGCGCAGGAAGGTAATCATCCTGACGATCCCAGTCTTTAATCATGTTTTCCTTGATGACTGGCTGGCTCGCGCAGAAACGGATTCACGCTGGCTGGCTACGGCCCGCTCCGATGCCGGAAGAGGCTTTACATCCGATAGCCAAATCAAGTAACCGCGTCAATAGAGACTCGTGAAACGGCAGTTTTACATTATTCTAAACTGCGAATACATGCCTCTACCAAGCGATCCGTAGTTTAGAACACGTAAAAACTGGAGAGAATCGTGCAACACCCGCCTCCGTCCCCGGCTTCCAAAGGCGACAAGCCTTCCCCGCGGGAGATCGACGTGGCGAGCCTGATTGGGACGGGCCGCGAGGTGGTGCTGCTGCACCGGGGCGAGCGCTACCGCCTGCGGGTCACGGCGAACGGCAAACTCATTCTGACCAAGTAAGGATCATCCCATGACCCTCTCCCGCCGCGCTCTCGTTGCCGGCTCCGCCCTGATGCTCGTCGGGCGCCCCGCCCGGGCCGCCTCCGCCCGCCGGATCGTCAGCATCGGCGGCGCGGTCACCGAGATCCTCTATCGCCTCGGCCAGGATGCCGAGATCGTGGGCGTGGATTCGACCAGCCTCTATCCGGCGGAGGCGCTCAGGACGAAGGCGGATGTGGGTTACATCCGCGCCCTCGGAGCCGAGGGCGTGCTGTCCCTCAACCCTTCGCTCCTCCTCGCGGCCGAAGGGGCGGGCCCGCCCGATGCGCTTCGTCTGATCGAACAGGCGGGCGTCACCGTCGTGCGCGTTCCCGGCGAGCCGAGCCCCGCCGGAATCGTCGAGCGCGTCCGGGTGATCGCGCAGATCCTCGACATCCCCGAGCGGGGCGCGGCCCTGATCCGGGAGATCGAGCAGGGCTTCGCGCAGCTGGCGGAGGCGAAAGCGCGTATCACGCGCCCCAGCCGCGCGCTCTTCGTGCTCTCGCTTCAGAACGGTCGCCCCCTCGTGGGAGGACAGGGCACGACGGCGGACGCCATGCTGGCGCTGGCAGGCGCCAGCAACGCGGCGGCGTCGCTGAGCGGCTGGAAGCCCCTGTCGGACGAAGGCCTGATCGCGGCCGCTCCCGACGCCATCGTGATGATGGAGCACGGCCCTGACGGCGCCGCGAAGGATCCCTTCACCCTGCCGGCCTTCGCCGCGACGCCCGCCGCCGAAACGCGCAGGCTGGTGGTGATGGATTCGCTCTATCTTCTCGGCTTCGGGCCGCGCACGCCGGCCGCCGCGCGCGATCTCATGGCGGCCCTGCATCCCGACCAGGCCGGCAAGGCGAAACAGCCGTGACGGACCGCGCGATCGGCACGCAGCACCTCGCCATGGCACGGGATCGCAAGCCCCTGATGATGGCGGTGCTCACGCTTCTGGTTATCCTTGCCAGCGGGCTCGCCCTGGGCTCCGGCGCGACCGGCGTCCCCCCGTCGCGCGTCCTCACCATCCTGGCCGGGCAATCCTCCGCGCCCGCCGGCGACGCGCTGATCGTCCTGCAGGTGCGCTTGCCGCGCCTGCTGCTCGGCCTGCTGGTCGGCGCGGCGCTCGCCTGCTCCGGCGCGCTCATGCAGGGCCTCTTCCGCAACCCGCTCGCCGACCCGGGCCTCGTCGGCGTTTCCGCAGGCGCTGCGCTCGCCGCGGCCATCACCATCGTGGCGGGCGATGCGCTGCTCGCGCCGTGGATCGGTCCGCTGCCGTTCAGCGCGCTTCCCATCGGGGCCTTCATCGGCGGGCTGATCACCACCTGGGGGCTCTACCTCGTCGCCACGCGCCAGGGCCGTACCTCGATCGCCGTGATGCTGCTCGCGGGCGTCGCCTTCGGGGCGATGTCGGGGGCGATCATTGGCTTTCTCGCCTATCTCAGCGACGACCGCCAATTGCGCGACCTGTCCTTCTGGTCCCTCGGCTCGCTCAGCGGCGCCACCTGGACCAAGGTCGCGGCCGCAACGCCGCTGATCCTGCCCGTCCTTCTCCTCACGCCCTTTCTCGCGCGCGGCCTCAACGCGCTCGCGCTCGGAGAGGCGGAGGCCTTCCATCTCGGGGTGCCGGTGCAGCGGGTGAAGGCCGTGGCGATCATGCTCGTCGCCGTGGCCGTCGGCGCGTCGGTGGCCTGCGCGGGCATGATCGGGTTCGTCGGCATCGTCGTGCCGCACGTCCTGCGCCTCACGGCGGGCCCGGATCACCGCATGCTGCTGCCGGGTTCGGCCCTGCTCGGCGCGGCGCTGCTCGTGAGCGCCGATACGGTGGCGCGCACCGTCGCGGCGCCCGCGGAACTTCCCATCGGCATCCTCACGGCCGCCTTCGGCGCGCCGTTCTTCCTGTGGCTGCTGCTGCGACGCCAGGGGGGCATCGCCCTGTGAGCGCGATCCTGGAAGCGTGGAACATCGCCTACCGGGCGGGCGGACGCATGCTGATCGAAGGCATCGATCTGTCGGTCGAAAGGGGCACGGTCACGATCATCGTCGGCCCCAACGGCGCGGGCAAATCGACACTCCTGCGCGTGTTGTGCGGGGAGCTTGCGCCTGCGACGGGCGAGGTCCTGCTCAACGGCGCTCCGCTGCACAGGATTCCGGCCTGGCGCCTCGCCCATACCAGGGCCGTCATGCCGCAGGCATCGGAACTCGGTTTCCCGTTTTCGGCCTTCGAGGTCGCCCATCTGGGCGTCGAGGGCATCGGACGGGGATTGAGCCGCGGCGACCGCCAGCGGATCGCCGCGAGCGCGCTCGACCAGGCGGACGTGGCGCATCTCGCCCGCCGCAACTATCAGACGCTCTCGGGCGGCGAGCGGCAGCGCGTTCACTTCGCGCGGGTTCTGGCCCAGCTCGAAGCGGGCCGCACCGTCGAAACACGGCAGGTGCTGTTCCTGGACGAGCCGATCGCAAGCCTCGATCTCAGGCACCAGCTCGCGCTGCTGAACAAGGCGAAATGCCTTGCGCGAGAAGGACTGACCATCATCGCCGTGCTGCACGATCTCCAGCTCGCGGCCGATATCGCCGACAGCCTGGTTCTGGTGCAGGCCGGGCGCCTCGTGGCGCGGGGTAATGCCGGCACGGTGCTGAGCCCCGGCAGGTTGTTGGACGTGTTCGGCGTGAGCCTGATTCCGCCAAGCCTTCCGCCGAGCCCCTGGACGCTGGCATCCTCGAATTAATGGCCGAGAGCCCCTCAGAATCGGGCGGGTGGAATCGCTTGCAGGGCCGGGCCTGCGCACCTTAACTGGACGCATCGCAGGTTTCACGAGGACGCGACGATGCCTGACGAAAGCGTGATCGCCCGAATCGACGAAGCGCGTCGCAGCCTCGGCCTTCTCGAGATCGCGGCGGTGCTCGCCCTCGCGGAACGGGGCAATGTCATTCTCGACCCCTTCTCCACGCTTGTCGCCCGATATGCACGCATCGGCGCCGGGAACGTGTTTTATCCCGGCGTGACCCTTCATTGCTCCGCATCCGGCGCGCTGAGCATCGGAGACGGCAACACGCTCCATCCCGGCACGTGGCTTGCCGCCGAAACGGGCACGGTGACGATCGGCAGCGGCAACCTGCTCGGGGCATGCGGCGGATTCACCGCGAAGGCGGACCGCGCGGGCGCGCGGATCGTCATCGGGGATCACGGGCGCTATCAGGGCGGCGCGTCGGTTTTCGGCGAGACCACCTTGGGATCGGGCAGCCAGCTCCTCGGCGCCATCACCGTGGAGAACTGCCATCTCGCGGCCGGAGGATCCTTCCGCGATCCCGATCCGGACGCCCGCGGCGCTCTCTTCAAGGGCCAGGGCACCGCCCGGAACCTCCGGCTCGAGACCGGTCAGGTGATCTCCACCCGGGGCATTTTCCGGATGGAGGACGTGAAGCCGCAATCATTCTTCCATCCCAAGGCCGCATCCTGATGAATGAAGCCGCAGCCGACGGCTCTGTCAGCCTGGGCCTTGGCCTTCTCTCCATCGGTCGCGCCTGGGGGTATCGGCAGGGCCTGCCGCCCGCGGAGGAGGATGCGCTCGCGCTGCTCGACCATGCGGTCCTGAAGGGCGTCACGTTCTTCGACACCGCGCCCGCCTACGGCACCAGCGAGCGGATTTTCGGACGCTTCCTGAAAAACCTGGGCGCGAGCGCGTCGCGCCTCACCGTCAGCACCAAGATGGGCGAGCACTGGAACGCCGAGGACCAGAGCGGCTTCACGGACCATTCCTACGATGCCCTTTGCCGGAGCCTGGACCGGAGCCTGGAGCGGCTCGGGCGCATTGACCTCCTTCAGATCCACAAGGCAAGCGTCGCGGCGCTCGCCTCGAAGGACGTGGAGCGGGCGATCGCCTATGCGGAATCGAACGGCATCGAGGCCTTCGGAGCGAGCGTCGGCGACCTCGGCGCCGCACGCCTCGCCTGCGCATCGGGTGCGTATACCGTCATCCAGCTTCCCTATAACCGGCTGTCCACCGGCATGGCGCCCGCCTTCGCGATGGCGCGGAATGCGGGGCTCAAGGTCCTGGTCAACCGTCCCTTCGGCATGGGCCGGATGGTTCCGGACGGGACAGGCGAGACGGTCCATGCCCTGCGGGAGGCCCTGGCCTTCATCCTGGAGCAGCCGTTCGATGGCATCGTCCTGACGGGCACGAGATCATCCGTCCATCTGGACGAAGCCCTGGCGGCTTTCCAGGCTGCGGTTCGTTCCCGGTCGGGCGGGTGACCGGACAATAACGAGCTCCGGGTGAGGCAATAACCTAGGTTAACGGCAGACGAAATAACGTCAAATTTTCTCCTCTTGCCCTGGGAACAAGCAGGTCTGCTCAAAGATTTAGCAGGCCAGTGGTTCTTCTTTGAACGCTCTTAATCACCCAGAATCCCTATCCCGGCAAAGGCGCGCCGCGGGCGAGCGCTGCCATTGCCGCGTCTATGTCTCAAGGAGTCCAAGCGTGGGCGAAGAGTTTCAACCGCAATCCGTGTCGGCCAGGACCGTGAATCCGCAGGGAGAGCAGAGTTCCCACGATACGCAATCTGCCGGCCGAACGGTCAGGCCCATGCGCGTCGTCGAGAGAGGTGTCTATCGCGGCCCCCACCTCTTCAGCCTCACGCCCATGATCCGGATCAAGCTCGATCTCGGCGCGCTGGAAGACTGGCCCTCCGACCGCCTCCCCGGTTTCACGGAACGGCTTTTGTCCCTGCTGCCAGGGCTGCGCCAGCACGGCTGCTGCTTCCACGAGCCCGGCGGGTTCGTCCGGCGGCTCGAGGAGGGCACTTGGCTTGGGCACGTGGCCGAGCATGTGGCCATCGAACTCCAGTCGCTCACAGGAATCCGCGTGACGCGGGGCAAGACCCGCTCGGTCCGCGGCGAGCCGGGCGTCTACAACGTCATGTACGCCTACGAGCAGGAGGAGACGGGCCTGCTGGCGGGGCGTCTCGCGCTGCAGCTGCTCGATGGGTTCCTTCCCGCAGAGCTTCAGGGCGTTTCGGGTCTTGATCGCGTCTACAAGGACGAGGAGGAGCCGGCGCTCCAGGCCGCCTTCGATCTTCAGGCCGCCCTCAAGGCCCTTCGATCCGTCCATCGCCGCAAGGCCCTCGGGCCGACTACGCTCTCCCTCGTGCAGGAAGCGGAGCGCCGCGGCATTCCGGTGATGCGCCTCGACGACCAGAGTCTCGTGCAGCTCGGCACCGGGCGCTACCAGAAGCGGATCCGCGCCAGCATCACGGGCCTCACATCCTCCATCGCGACCGATGCGGCGAGCGACAAGGATCTGACGAAGGCTCTTCTGGCCGATTCGGGAATTCCGGTGCCGAAGGGCGAGGTGGTGCGCAGCGCCGACGACGCGGTGCGCGCGGCGGAGTGGATCGGCTATCCCGTGGTGGTGAAGCCCCTCGACGGCAATCACGGGCGCGGCGTGAGCATCGATCTCGCCACGCCCGAGGAGGTGAGACAGGCTTTCAAGGAGGCCGCACGCCACTCCCGCCGGGTGATCGTCGAGAGCTGCTTCAAGGGGCGCGATCACCGCATTCTCGTGGTGAACGGGGACGTGGTGGCGGTGGCCGAGCGCGTGCCCGCCCACGTGGTGGGCGACGGTGCCCGCAGCATCGCGGAGCTCGTGGAGGAGGTGAACCAGGATCCCCGGCGCGGCGAGGGCCACGAGAACGTCATGACCCGCATCACGATCGGCGATCACGCGCTCGGTGTTCTGGCGAAGGCCGGCCTTCAGCCGGACAGCATCCCGGCGGCGGGCCAGGTGGTCTATCTCTGCGACACGGCCAACCTCTCGACGGGCGGCACGGCGGTCGACCGCACGGACGACATCCATCCCGACAACGCGCTGATCGCGCGCCGGGCCGCGGCAGCCGTCGGCCTCGATGTGGCGGGCATCGATTTCATCGCGCCCGACATCGCGCGCTCCGTGCACGAGACCGGCGGCGGAATTATCGAGGTCAATGCCGCGCCCGGCTTCCGCATGCATCTGCAGCCCTCGGAGGGACGCCCGCGCAACGTGGCCCGGCCCGTGATCGACATGCTCTTCCCGCGCGGCACGCCCGTCCGAGTCCCGATTCTCGCGGTCACCGGCACCAATGGCAAGTCCACCACCTGCCGCATGATCGGTCATATCCTGCGCACCCATGGGCTGAATGTGGGCCTGACCTCGACGACCGGCATCTACGTGAACAACGATCGCGTGAAGGAGGCCGACGCCTCCGGCCCGTGGAGCGCGCGGGTGGTGCTGCGCGACCCCACCGTGGACGTGGCGGTTCTGGAGACCGCCCGCGGCGGCATCCTGCGCGAGGGTCTCGGCTTTCCCGAATGCGATGTCGGTCTCGTCACCAACATCCAGCCCGATCACCTGGGGCTCAAGGGCATCGACTCCGTCGAGGATCTCGCCTGGGTGAAATCGGTGGTCGTCGAGGCCGTGCACCGGAACGGCACCAGCATCCTCAATGCCGACGATCCGCTGACCGTCGGCATGCACCGCCGGGCAGGCGGGCGGATCGGCTACTTCTCGCTGCGGGGCGGAGCCGATATGCCGGACTTCCTGCGCGAGCATATCGAGGATGGCGGTTTCGCCGTTGTGCGCGAGCCGGGACGCTCTCCGGGCGGCGAGATCGTGATCCACGACGACGGCGACAGCATCCATGTGATGCGGGCGGCCGAGATCCCGGCGACGCTCGATGGACTGGCCGAGTTCAACGTGCAGAACGCCATGGGCGCCGTGGCGATGGCCTATGCGCAGGGCATTCCGGTCAATGTCATTCGCTTGGCCCTGTCCACCTACACCAACTCGTTCGAGCACAGCCCCGGCCGCCTCAACGTGTTCGACGGGCACGGCTTCCGGGTGATCCTCGACTACGCGCACAACCCGGCGGGCCTGCGGGCGCTCGGCGACCTGATCCTGAAGATGCGCCCGCGTCACCGGCGCGTGATCGGCATGATCAACATCCCGGGCGATCGCCGCGACGACGACATGCGCGAGATGGGGGCGCTGGCGACGCGCTATTTCGACGAGATCATCTTCCGCGAGGACCCGGCCCGGCGCGGCCGCAAGCCCGGCGAGATCGTCGCGCTTTTGACCGAAGGGGCCTTGGCGGCAGGTTTCCCCGAGGAGCGGATCAAGCGCATCCTCGAAGAGGACGAGGCTGCCGAAATCTGCCTCGGCATGGCGCATCCGGGCGATCTGGTGGTGCTCACGCCGACCGACGTGGAGGCCATGTGGCAGCAGGTGCTCACCTTCCAGCCTCAACCTGCCGCCCGCTTCGACGTTGAAGTGGAAAGGCGGGACGAGAACCAGCCGTGGCGGAAGAGCGCCTGATCCTCACCCGTCCCGCCCGCCACGGCGCGCTCGCCACGCTGGGCGCGCCGTGGCGCGTGCATCATCGATCCCAATCAGCCAAGCCCATCAGTACGAGGAGAGTGTCGAGACCATGGTGGAACGCACCAGGACAGGATCGAAGGGTCCGCTCATCATCATCGGCGGCGGCGAGGACAAGGAGGGCGAGCGCGTCATCCTGCGCGAGGTGGCCCGGCGCCTCGGCGGGGGCAGGCTCGTCATCGCGACCGTCGCCTCGCATGAGCCGGAGGGCTATTTCGAGGCCTATGAGCGGGCCTTCGTGGATCTCGGCGTCACGGATCTGGCTGAGCTTTACGTGAAGGATCGCGCGGAGACCCTCGACCCGAGCAAGCTCGACCTGCTCGATGGCGCCGCCGGCGTGTTCTTCTCGGGCGGCGACCAGCTGCGGATTTCGAGCCAGATCGGCGACACGCCCGTCGAGCAGCGCGTGCGCGAAATCCATGAGCGGGGCGGTCTCCTCGCGGGCACTTCGGCAGGCGCCTCGGTCATGAGCGAGACGATGCTCGTGAAAGGGACGAGCGGCGAATCCTACAGGATCGGTGACGTGCACATGGCGCCGGGCCTGGGATTGGTGCGCAACATGATCATCGACCAGCACTTCGCCGAGCGGGGCCGCTTCGGCCGTCTGTTCGGCGCGGTCGCGCACAACCCGCGCGAGCTTGGAATTGGCATCGACGAGGATACGGCGCTCGTCTTCGAGGACGAGCGGTTCGAGGTCATCGGCAGCGGCTGCGTCTACGTGGTCGACGGCGCGGGCGTGACCCATTCCAACATCGCCGAGGCCGAGCCCGAACGCTCGCTCTCCATGTATGACGTGCGCCTGCACGTACTGAGCGCAGGCGATACGTTCGACGTCGCCAAGCGGCGCCCGGCCGAGGTGCCCGACGTCGGCAAGAGCCACGCCATCGAGAGGACCGTGATCTGAAGTCGCGGCGGCCGCCCGACGTTTTCAGGCTTTCTGCCTCATGGAACAGCACGCAAACGGGCTTGTTTTCTTGAACCTGTCGGACCAGCCACCGGGAAGAGGCAGCATGAGGACCCTCCTCGCCTTCCTTGCCGTCTCCGTCCTTTCGACGGGCGCCCTGGCCCAGCCGGCCGCCACGACCCTGAGCATGACCTGTGATCAGGCCCGCCAGATCGTCGCGTCTCAAGGCGCCGTCGTGCTGCACACGGGACCCACGACCTACGACCGCTACGTTCGCGACTCAAGCTTCTGCATCCGCCCAGCCACGGCCCAGCCCGCCTGGGTCAGAACCGCCGACGTGACGCAATGCCTGATCGGGGGAATCTGCCGTTCGACCGATGTCGAAATCGGGCGATAAGGACTGAAGGGCCGGTCCGCCCCTATCGGACAGAACGTCAGCTTCGGAGAAGCACGTTCGGGCCTGTATCTTCAAAGCTGTTCTTCACGGGATTATCGCGGATCAAACCCCTGAGAAAGGGTTGGTGCCCAGGAGAGGATTGGGCATCCCGCTGTAAGAATCTAACAAGATCAGCCACTTAGCATCGCGTCGTCAAAGCCGTGTGTAGCACTGCCGTGTGGCACCGTCGACCACTTTGTGGCAGCTAAAGTCTCTCCTGAATGTTCGGGCGGTTGGAGAACTGGCGACGGGTCGCAACGCGCTATGACCGCCTCGCGTGCAACGACCTCGCTGGCCTCGCCCTCGCCGCTATCACATCTGAGTGGGCCAAATGAGTCACCTACCTAGAGGACGGGCTGCCCCTCTCTTGGATTGACGATCAATATTTGCGCGACACCGCCGCGCTCATAACAGGAAGGCTGCGCCTCTTCGGAACGCCGTCCCGGGAACGATCGCAACCGAACGCGGTGCAGCGCGCGTTTCCGTGACCGTCGTGACCGTGGCGGCTGCGGAACGAGACGGGGCGCTGAGGCTCATGCCGGCGGAGCGTCCGGCGGCGTTCCGCTCAGCGCCGAAGTGACATCCCTCGACGTGGAGCTGTGAGCGCTGGGTCCCATGAGGACCCGTTGCCCCGCCCCCGGGACCACACACCTAATCCCAGCCGTTCCCCCAACCGGTCGCGCTCATGGTCGCAGGTAGTGGATCCGGTACTCCGCATGACGACAGCGCGAGCGAGATCAAAGTGTTGGAGTTCCTGAGCTTTCCAGTTCCAGCGGTGTAAATCTTGCAACTCGCGCCCAGCGTCTTGACCATCGACATCATGCAGTTTGCCAGAGCACAAACATTCTTCTGAGCGCCCGGCCCGATGTTGACACTGAACTTTACGTCCTCAGGCTTTCCGTCCGGTGAATAAATGACAGTACCCGAGCCTGTAGTGCCCAACCGTCCGTGCTTGCCGACGTAGGGCACGACGACGCCCCACTCGTGGGAGCTCGCGCAGTTGAAGGGATTGCCGGAGGGTTGTAGACCCGAGCCCGAAGAGGTCGATCCTGGCACTGAAGAGTCACCGCTGCCACCTTTCGACGGCCCACCGCGGATCTCGAGTTGAGCATTATTCGGTCCAGTGACAACAACGAAGCCATGATGGTCTTTGATCCCGGCGGGCTTTAACTTAAACTGTGCGGTGCATGTCGTCGTCGACTCGGAAAATAGTGGTGGATTCGCTGCTTTGTTGTTCTCCGCTACTGTTTCGGCGCGTGTCGTTGTCACCGCTCCGGTTGACAGTATGAACAATAATACGAGACTGGCGAAGTAGGAGCGCATGGGATGATCCCTCCGTTCATTGGCCGTGGCTCGTTCGTGTACGATAGCAGGACACTTGAGCACATGATAAAACTGATGCTGCGTTCCAGCAGCTGTCATGAAGCCGATAAACACTGGCAATAGCAGTACACCGCTGGCGCAGAGACGCACATCGCTGCGCTCGAGACTTGAGCCAGGGTGTCACTTGCGCGCCCCACCGTACCTCCGCGATGGCTTTGTCTGCGCGGGGCACTCGTGGGAAAGGCGAACGCGATTGCCATGGGCCCGCACCCGCGCTCACGCGTCGCCGCCGTATCCGCTCGCGACCCATGGCGGCGCGGGTCACCGGATGGGCTCTGCCGCGTCGGGAGCGAGGAGCACAGAGGGCTTGCCCTCGCTGACCTCGTCGAGGATTGTTGTGAAACGGCGAGACACGGCCCTTTCTCCCCAGCTCACCCGCATCGCCGCCTGCGGCACCGCGCGTTCGGCTAGGAGGCTGCATCGCCTCGCCCCATTCGGCGCGAGGAGCGGCGTTCGATCGCCGTCGCCCGATCCTCGACACACGTCTAAGCAGCCGCTGCAGATTTACTTGCTGTCCAATTTCCACTTGAAGTTGACCCCTTTTTCTGAGGCGCGGCCGGTGCCAGTCGCGCCGACGGGAGAGGTGGCGATGAGGTTGCGAAACAACGCAATCTCCGTTGACCCATGGGCGAGTTGGGCGCCGATCTCCGGGATCACGACGTGCTTATAGGTGCCGCTCTTGGACTTGAAGAACATATCCACGCTGCCGCCGCCCGCCGTCCACGTGTCGTCGGCGGTGTTTAGCGTCACGCCAAAGGTCCTGCCCGTGGTGTCGCCTTCGATTCCTGTTCCGATGATCGTCCAGAACGCCATGGTCTGTCTCCCTCATTTTGCTGGCGGGGCCAGGCGGTGCGGCACTCCGATCTCGGTGACGTAACGCGGGCTGCTGGCGCCGAAATCCCGCTCGAACTCGGTGCGCGCGGTCGGAGGCCGGTGCGACCGTTCCTCCACGAACACCGTCAGCGTCAAACGTTTGGGATCCAGTGCTGTGTTGGGCACGCGGAACCCGGTTCTCCAGCACGCGCAGTCGCCCGACGCGTCCTGCGCGACGACCGATTGCGCGCGCAGCCGCACGATCCCCGTCTGCGGGTCGACCCCGACGATACGCACCTGGACGCGGGTGACGACGGCTTGATCGATGAGCCCGATCGCACCCGGTTCGGGATCCGGGCTCGCCGGGCCGGAGATCTCCACTCGCACGATCGAGCGGTCCGGGGCATTGCGATCCGCTTCCACCCACACCGTCGTCTGGCGCCGGGTCAGCATCTGGAACTGGAACGGATCTCCTGGATACGAAACCTGTAGGTCGCGAGGAGCGTGCTCCTGGTAGCGCACGACCCCGAGACGGACGAATGGCGCGATCATCGGGCCCGGATCGAGCGTCAGATCGACGAACCACTGCTCGCGGTCGATATCGAAGCGCGGGGCGAAGGTGAGTAGGTCGACGTTGAGGTAACGCTGGATCGAGTTCGGCTTCTCGTCCTTCCCGTCGCCACGCTCTTTTTGCGACGTGTCATCCTTGCTGTCCATTTCGGGGATGGGCATCGGCACGTTCTGGACGAGACGAGCGCCGTAGGGACCGACGTCCTGGGCGTCCTCGGTGTCGGCGGGCGGCATGTCCGCGAACACGCTGTTGGGTATGCGCCAGTCGCGCCACCCCGTCATCGGGAACATCTCGATCGGGTCCGAGCCCCAGCGGGAGATGAATGGGCCGGCGCCGGGCAGGTCGATTTCGGCAAAGCGGTCGAGCACCATATAGTCGACGCGCGGGAGCACGGGGGTGGTCTCCTGCGTGCTGGGACGCCGAACATCAGGGATGGGGCGGAACAACCTCTTTGGCCGCTTGACCGGCGGCCAGAGAACGATGCCGAGCCGCTCGCCTTCCCCGGAGGAGAACCAGGGACGGGCGAGCCAGAGACGCACCGCGTTGACCCGCTCCACCGCGATGGCGGTGTCGGTATGGCCGCGCCCGCGCGGTTTCACTTGGCGCTCGCTGATCGCGGGGTGCGCCTCCGCCGCGGCGACGGGGCTCGCGGGGCGGTCGGAGGCGGGGATCCAGATCGGGTCCGACCACTCGGTCGTCCGCACAGTCTCCTCCGCCGGGAGCGGATGGCTCGCCTGGTACAGCCCGTTGCGGACGAAAGGCCGCGTCGCAAAGCTCGTGGCGTGGCTGGACACAGCGCGGATCTTCACCCTGACCCGGCGCGCGCCCGTGTCGGTAAAGAGCGACCCGATCTGCGCCGTGACCTCGTCCGGCGAGGCTGGCGCGGTTGCCTCCGGGCGGGCGAACAGGGCGTGGAGCGAGAGGAACGCTTCCCCCGTCGGCTCCATTGCCGCGTCGCGCGCGGCCTGCGCGGCGATGTTGCCGAACTTCGCCCACAGCGCCTCGCGCGGCGCAAACGTCACCGCGCCCGAGCGCGAAACCTTGAAGCCGTACAGTTCGCTGTCGGGGATCTGGGGCGCGTCCGGTGCCGGGCTCCGTCGAGGGTACTCGCCCAACACCACGTCGGCGGGCGTGCGCCTTCTGTCTGGATCGTCCATCTTCTCGCCGAGCGGAGCGATCCCGCACACCACCACCTCGACGGCCTCTGTGGATGGGACGTGGATACGCACGAATCCGGCTAGATCGACGGAGGTGCCGCCGGGAACAGCGTTGGCCTCCGGCGAGCCGCCCGCCTGCCACTCTGGCGGCAGGGGCTGAGGGCGCCTCACGATCGCTTCACCCAACTGCTGCCCACCTTTCTGCAGCGCTGTGCCGACCCTGCGCAGCGCGAGGCGCTCGGGAAAGGGATGCAGCACGGGCCGGGTGGTCGCATGCGTCACCGTGAGCGTGCGCACGCGTGCGAGCTGGGGAATCGGGCGGCACTTCATCACCTCGCGCAAGCGCTCGGCGAGTGCATCCAGCACGGGCTTGCCGGCGGCACGGTGGCCGGCGATGCCGCACCGCGCGAGCTCGGGACATGGGTCGGCCGGCGGCTCCGCCAGCCCCTCGACCCCTGCGAGCCCACCCTCCAGCCACATCGTGGCCGCGGTATCGATCAGCTCGCTCCACGCGACCATCGTGCGCACGGACGGAAGCGGCCACAGATCGAGCTCCCGCCGGTCGCCTGGCGCAAGGCGCACAACCACGTTGATGCAGCGGCAACCCTCCACGATCACGTAGCCGCGCCGTTCGATCGCGCTCGCGGGTAGGCTGCCGTTAGGGCCGACGGGGGCTCTCTCCACGGTGACGGCGACGGGAACGACGTCCGGATAGCGCTCCGCCTCCACCAGCGGAACGACGAGCACCGGGCCATCGGCATCGCGGGAGAGATCCCCGCGCCGGCGCAGCCGCAGGACCAGGCCCTCCGCCATCGGGTCGGGGTAGATTGGGACGGTGCGGCCCTGCGCCACCGTCTTGGTTGCCAAGTGAGCGAACACGCCGTCGCCAGCGCGGGTGGCAGGCGGCTTCCTCCGTTCGCCCTCTGCGAGCATCTTGGACCAGTCCTTGGCCTCTTCCAGCCACGTGCGTCCGTCGTCAAAAGCGGCATCACCGATTGCAATCCTATCTGCCGCGCTCTCCTTGTCCCTGCGCAGGATCGGGAAGCCGCCCCATGCGGCGTCGGCGTGGATGCCGCGCAGGCCATCGACGGGTCGCGCCACTTTGGTCGGCTCATGGTAAGCGTCGCGCCAGCGCGGGATGCGCTCCACGACCTCGATCTTCGGCGGCTTGCAGGGGAAGCAGTCCTGCGGCGCGTCGTCGAAAACCGCGTGCTTCTCGGCCATCGCCAGCGGCAGCACGGGGGGAACGACTACTCGCGTGATGTCCCTCTCACCGACATCCGTGAGGCGCAGATCGCTCGCAATGTCGGCGACGGTGCTGCGCAGGGCGACGGTGAAGGTTGTCTGTGGCTCGAAGCGCGGCGGCCGCGCCGTGCCTCCCGTGCGCCAACGGCGGTAGGCGTTAGCTTCCCGATCCGCCTCTTCCTTAGGCATCAGCACGCCGACCGCCTCGGCCGGCTCGCTGCGCAGGTGGCGCCGGCCTGCAACCTTCACCTTCTCGCATCCGCGCGGCACGGCAGCAGCGGGGATCGCCTCGAACGCCTCCTTTGCCGCGGCCCCGCTCAGTGTCGCTCCCCCGAGATAGTAGGCGGCGAAGCCGACCCGTCCGAAGGCGCCGAAGCGCAGCACGCCGGTGAGCTCGCTGTCCTCGCTTTTCTTCTTGCCGACGCTTTGCGGGAGCTCGAAGCGGCGGCCGAGCGGAATATCGATCCTGCCATCAGCCGTGATGGTCTTGTCGCGAACAGTAGTGTCGAGCCCCATCGGCTCCCCGATGAAGGAGATCTCCGCCTCGTCCGCCGCTGCGATGGTCACGTTAACCCCGCTCGCCGTCGTCAGCTTCGCCGTGCGAGGCATGGAGCGGTCGACCGTCGACTGCGACAGTTCTCGATCACTGCCCTCACCGTAGAGCCCTTTGATCGTCCTCTCGAGATCCGCGCCGGGGAACGGGTCGTCGTAGGCGACGCGCTTGCGTGTCAGAGGCCGCCAAGCGTAGCTGTCGACGACGATGGAGCCGCAGGCGCTCAGCGTTCCCTGCGGGAGGCCAAGGAACGGAATGCGCCCGACGAGCAGGTCGTCGGCATCAAGATAGGTGTCGTCACAGGCCGCATTGGCGCTCTGCCGCGCCGCGCCCACCCGCCGCGAAAGCTCCGACGCGCAACCGAACGCCACGACTGACAGGCCGCCCGAGCGGAGCGCGAATCCTTCCGCCCCGGCCGCGGTGTCGTCGGGGCTCTCGGTGGCCGGCGGCTGCTTCGCCACGGCGGGGCGGACGGCTGTCATCATCCTGTCCGCGCGCATCTCGAAATCGCGAGCGGCTGAACGCAGGTCGGCCGACACCAGCTCGAAGCGCGGCGCGCCGTTCGCGGTGGTGCCGCCGAGGAGCAGCACTCCGTCGCGCTGCGCCAGGATGTCGTCGTCGCCGGGTTGCTGCGTGCCCGCCACGAGGCAAAGCTCCTCGCGCGTGGCGGGCAGGAACTGGAGCGGCACCGCCGTCCCACCGCTCCCCCTGAAGGTCGCCTTCGCGAGGGTCCAGCGAGTATGACTTCCAGCGGCCTCCACCCCCGGCGCGAGCCCCTCGGCCGGAGCGAGGCGGACGAACATATAGGCGACCCCGGAGGCATTGCCGGCCCTCGCCAGCGCAGCCGCGATCGGCCCGAAGTCGACGCTGACGTCGTAGAACGTACGCATGACGCGGCCGATGTCTGGCGCCTCGTCGAGCGCGACCAGTCGAGCGGTCGCGGAGTATCCTTCGGGCTCGCTGCCGACGTGCCAGTCGTCCGTGCTCGGAGGCGGTTTGTAGTCCGTCCCCGGGCTCACCGTCTCGTCTGGATTGGTGCGCGACTGGCTCGCCTCAAGCTGAGCGAATTCTTCCTCGCCGATCGCACTGCCGAGCAAGAAGCGGATCCTCAGTTCCAGCAGCCGCTTGTAGATTGCCGGGAGGCCCTTGGTCATGTGCTCGGGCGCGCAGCTCTCCTGCCCCTTGCGCTCGCGTAGCGCCTTTGCGCACTCTTCGGCGAGACCGTTGGCGAGCGCCATGCCGAGCTTCTGCATCACCCCGCACTCCGCCGACGCATCGCTGAAGCCGAGCTCGATCGCAGCCTTGCGCTTCCTCTTGGTGATAGTGATGTTGTTCGGTGGCTTTTCCAACTGGCTTTTCCCGGGCGTATTCTCGCCCGCGTCGAGTTCGGTATAAAGCGTCTTGAGCACCTCCGACCCGTCGAGGAACTTCTTCGCCTCATTGAGGGCCAAGCCGCGAAGCAACTCACGTTCTGCCTGGGGATCAGGGGCGAACGCAACGCGAAGAGACTCCAGCGCGCGCGCCATCTTGGTGAGGAGGGCAACGTCGCCCTCCTTGCCGCTGAGGCACACGACCCGCTCGTCCGACGCGATTTTCTCGAACGCCTGGAGTGCGTCCGCGAACGTCTTGAAGTCGCCCGGCTTGTCCGGCATCAGGCGGCGCCACATCGCGTCGGCGTGGTCGAGCTTGCCGCGCTTGTTCGACCAGGGCTTGATTGCTGGTGGTTGATCACCCTCCGCAGCGCTGCTGAGTATCAGCGTCTCCCCTGCGTTGCAGGGCGTGGCCAGGCCGGACAGGGGGAAGGTGACAAGCTTCACCTCCACTTGACATCGTCCCATCAGCGTCTCAATGGTCGACGGCCAGTCTGCAAGCGAAACAGCTCCTTGCGTCGGCGTGGCCGGCTTTACCGGGCGCAACGCGAAGGTGAGTTTCAGCTTCCCGTTTTCCGTGCCGGAAGGGATGGTGCGTGCGAGCACATTGGCGAAGTATTGCGGCATCTTCGCCGGCTTTGATTCGGTGGCGTTCGTGTGGCGTGCCATTAGAAATATCCCACTGAGCGGGCGGAGCTGAAGTACGAGCGCCAGATCGCGTAGTTCTCGTCCTGGCCTTGCACGTCGAGACGGAGGGCAGGGCCGGCGATGGCACCGCCGCCGGCCTGGGCGAGGAGGATGGGCGCGCCCCATAGGCCGGCCGTCTTGCCGGCGGTGGAGAAGCCCTTGCCTTCCTTCTTCCACACCGTGATGGCGAACCTGATCTTGGCGAACCCAACCGAGAACGAATAGCGGAACACGGCGGAGCCGGTCATCGCGCCGGTGCCGTCCTGCCCGATCGTCACCGTCAGCGAGGTGGAGATCGAGAAGATCGCAATGTGGCCCGACCCGCCGGCGAAAAAGTCGCCGGAGATCTCGGTGTAGCTCCCGACCTTGCTGATGAAGATGCCGACCGAGATGCGCGCCTGGATGGTGAGCGGCCCGTAGGACGCAGCGCCGCCGCCGCCGAACACGAAACTCGCGTCGAAGCCGACGATCCGCCGCCCATCTGATTGGATCGCGAAGTGGCCGCCACCGCCCCAGATCCCGGCGATAATCATGAACGGGCTTTCGCGCGATGACAGCGAGGCGCGAAACGCGGCCGGCTTCTTTTCGAACGGCAGCACTGCGGACGCGGCCAGCCCGACGTTCATAAACGTCGCGCCGCCGAGATTGATGCCGGGAATGTTGATCGCGTAGCCGGCCTCAATCCCGACCATACCTGGTGCGCGGCGGACGTAGGCGCCCCCGCCGCTGCCTGTGAGCGAAGCAGCCAGCTCCTCGACGAACTCGAGCTCCTTACCGATTCTGAAATCGACGAAGTCGATGTCGAACTTCGGGTCGCTTCCCGCCGTCCACGACATACGCGCCGCGGAGAAGACCAGGGTGAGCGCATCGAAGCCACCGAGGAGGTGTATTTCGAAAGGCGACAGCTCCGCCTGAGCCGCCGCCTCCACCCGTGGCGCCTCCCCGTCGAGCGTCGGGCCGAAGTCGACAATATTTACGGAGGTGGCGATGAAACGGCCCGACTCGCCAGCCCCGATAGGGATCGGGACGAAGATGTCGAGGAACTTGTCGATGGGCGCGTCGAAGGTCATCTCTGTGCGCACGCGGGTCGGAACGATCCGTTTGAGTTCCTGCGCGATGAGGTTGCGTACTGCGTTGAAGTCGACGAGCGCCGAGACATTCGCCCGTGCCAGCGAGGCGACAACATCGCCCACGTTGTCCGCGATCTGCGCCACCGCGAAACCGGTGGTCCCCTGCCATTCATTGAGCAGACCGCGCAGCAGGGCGAGCTTGGCTACGGGCTGCCCGGCGGAGTTGAGCAGGGCGATCGCGTTTTCCTCCGAGGCGAGAGCGTCCTGAGGTCTCTTGGGATTAGCGGCGAGGAGTTCGCCTTTCTCTTTCGCGACCTGATCGCTCGGCCGCTCCGGGCCGCGCACCGCGACAAACAGGAAGCGCGGGTCAAAGTCGTTCCCGGCCAGCCCGACGAGTTGCAGCGTCCGCGCGAGCTGGCGGCCGGTATCTGAGAGATTCCCATCGGCGCCGGACAGCACGTCGAGCGCGCTGGCGCGGGCGTTGACAACCCTGCGGTAAACGGAGACGAGTTCGCCGAGGCGGCCTTGCCCGAACACCCCTGTGATCAACCAGTTGCGGGCCTCAATCGCCTGCCTACCTGCCTCCTTGCGCATGGCGGCCTGCAGCGCGGCCACGGCCCGCGCCGCGTCCGCGTACACGGCGGAGCGCACCGCACCGCCGTCCTTGATCACGTCGACCGTGGTGATGACGGCCTTTCTCAGTTCGGCGAAGGAGCTTTGCAGAGACCCGCGAAGGGTGTCTGCGGCAGCCAGCTTGGCGTCCAGGGTGGTCGCCGCGGCAACCGCGTTAATCTCCCGCTCGAGCTTGGCTTGAGCCTCATTCAGGGCGGCCGTCTTAGCCGCGATGCTATCGGCGGTGAGCTCGCCGAGCGTCCTCAAGAAACGCGCCTGGAGGATGTCGTAAGCCGGGCGGAAAAGGGCCAGCTCGGCGCCGAGGATACCATTCGGCGCGACGCTCTCGATCAGGTTGCGCGCGGTGGCCTGCGCGGTGGCGAGGGCATTGCTCGTGCTCGCAGCAAGCTCTGCCTGTGCGGCCGCCAGCGCCGCGACTTCGAAGCGCGCGGCAGCCACGTCGATCCGGCCCGCGAGGGTTTGGAGCGCCGCCTTCTGCGCCTCCGTCGCGGCTGTGATGCCGTCGGCGACACTTTTCGACGCCGTCGCGACCGCGCCAGCGCAGTCGCTCGCGATGGCGAAGACGTCTTGCGCGATCTGTGGCCAAACCGCGAGGACACCCAGGACCGCCTCATGCGGGTAGGCGTCGACCAGGGCGTTGAGGTTGGCCAAAGTGGGTGTGGCCTGCACGGCCGCGAGGCTGGCGCGAGCGGCGGCGGCCTTTGCCGCGAGGTCGCGCGCGGCGACGTCGGCGCGGCCAACGGTTGCGGCGAAGCGGCGGAAGCCGGCGACAACCGTTCCGCGGACCAGGGCGAGCCCTGTCTTGACCGCGTTCAAGGCGTTGGAGGATCCGCTGCCGAAATCATCGACGAAATCGCGCTCGGCGCGAAGCACGTCGGCAAGGAATTCGACCAAGGGCGCGAAGCGGAACGCAGCGTTCCCGGCTGCTGTCGACCCGAACGCGTCGTTTACGGCCTCAACTGCAGCGTCGACGGTGGCTGCGGTGCCGCTGCCCGCCTGAGCGTCGAGCCTCCCGATCTGCGCGCTCGCAGCGTCGATCGCCTCGAGCAGGGCGGCGGGTGCGGCGATCGTGCCTCCGCCCGGTGCAGCGTCCCGGGTGAGGAACGCGGCAACCTCGATCCCCACGGCAAGGAGGTTCGCGGCAGCGCGGATCGCCTTCTCCAGCACCGCGGGGGTGAGCGCGTCGAGCTCAGCGGCGAAGGCGCCGTCGAGGATCAGCCGGTCGAGCTCCTTGGCGAGGTCGAACGCGGCGCCCACCTTCGCTTCCAGCGGCGCGCCTCCACCCAAGGTCTCGTGCGCCAGACGAATGCGCCCGCTCGTTGCGCGCAGGTCGTCCAAGCTCAACCCGAACAGGTTGCTCGCGAGCTCATCGAGCGCCTTTGCCAGCTGCCGCTCCGCTTGGCGCTTCAGCTCCGTGTAGGTCTGGCGCAGTTCCTCGCTCGTCGGAATCAGCCCGTTCAACTCGTCGATCCGGGCCGTCAGGCGCCTGATCTCGGCGTCGAGGCTTTTCAAAGTCGCGACCGTAGCGACCTGCTTGTCAACGTCGTCGAGAACCTCGTCCCAGCCATCGGCGGCGATGCCGGCGAGCTCGGTTCGCGCCGCTGCCCGCGTGGCGGCGGCAACGTCGAACCGGTCGAGGTTGAGCAGAACGGCCTGTAGGTCGTCGCCGTTCGCGAAGGCCTCATCGACCGCGCTGCGCAGGATCCGCGCGACCGTGCGGCGCGCGGCATCAGTCACACTTGGTGCTTCCCCGTTCGACAGGAACGGAACCACGGTGTCCACGATCGCCGCCGCAGCGTCGAGGTCGACGGGCTGATTGGCGGTCCCAAGGCGCTTGCGTAGCTCTTGCCTGATCTCACCCAGGATCACGCGGGCCGCGATTTCAGCGAGGTCGGCGGCGGCGAAGGCGCGTAACTGCTCGACCCAGACGAGGAAGCGGGTGACATCGCCGAGCTCATCGCTGAACAAGCGACTCAGCTCCAGCTTCAGCGGCGAGATCGGGTCGCGCGCGACGGCGTCGAGCGCCTCCACGAGGTTGCGGCCCGCCGTCGGAATCCGCGTCACCAGCTTCAGCGCCGCTTCCGCGTTCGCCTCGCCCTCCACCGCCTGCAGTGCGAGGCGCAGCGCGGTGATGGCGCTCGCTACGGCCGGATAGACGTTCGAGAGCTCGAGCGCCTTGCCTGCGATCGAGACGTTGGCTTCGTTGAATGCTGTCTCGATGTCGGCGGCCAGAGTCCGCAGCCGCGCGATCACCTCCTCGCGGATGAACGCGATGGCCTCATCGACGCTTCTGCGCGCCGCAGCGCCGTACTCCATCGTCTCCCGGATCAGCGGGGCGATGTCGGCAGCGCTGACCGCGGTGCTGATGACTTCGCTCAACTTGATCACGCCAAACAGGAGGCAATCGTCGTTGCCGAGGATGAGCTCGATCAGTTGCTTGATCTCGTTTCCGCCGGCCTCCGGCGGCACGAACTGGGCCGGCTCGATCCCGTCGCCGACAGGGGTCTTCCACCAGGGGAGCTGCGGGGCCAGGGCTGCGATCTGCACCGGCGGCGTGAGTAGGGCGCAGCTGAACTCGGGCGGCGCAGCAGGCTTCGCGTGTCGAAGCGGCGCCTTCAGCGTCATCGGGCCGTTGCGCCGGCTCAGCAAGGCGAGCCAGCCTGCAGGCCTGCCGATCCCGCCGACCCGGTCGCCGCGGTTGCCCGCGTCGAGGCGCGTCGGCGTGAGGACGTTGAGAACGGCCTCCATGCGGCGCGCGCGCTCATCGGTCAGCCGCGCCTCGGCACTCCGCTCGGGAAGCCCGCTGCGCAGGTACGCGCTGTCGAAAGCGGCGACGCAGGTGTTGCCCGTGCGTTCGCCGACGAGGCGCGCGATCCTGTCTAGCCGCAGCACCGCGAACTGGATGAACGGGTAGAATGGGGGTTGGTCGCTCTGCCGCAGGATCGGGGCGAAGTCGAAGTTCTCGCGCCGCTTCCCGATCGCGATGCCGCGCTGCTCCAAGAACGGCTTGTCGGCGGCAACGCCGCAGGCAGCAGGTGCTCCGTTCTCCGTGCAGGCGCACACTGCTGCCGTGTCCTGCGAGGGCGGCGCTACCCCCGGCTGCAGGCCGGGGCGGCCCTCAACGCCGATCGTCCAGGCCAGCGTTTCGTAGGTAGTGTCTCCCTCGCTGATCTCCTTGGCGTAGCGCCGCGCCGCCCCACCGTGCACGCACACGCGAGGGCTCGAAGGATCGAATTCGGGGTTCCATGTCTCCGTGGCGATGCCGCCCGGGAGATCGTTGTAGTAAGCCGCCAGATGCGCGACGGTGTCCCTGTCGTCGGCCGCGACCGCGTCCACGAAGATGAGCGGCATTCGCAGCCTCTGCGGCGCTGCATCAATGCGAAACTCGAAGGTGACATTGCCGCCTTCGTGCGGAGCGGTGCGCGGCCAGAACGCGAGCCCGCGCCCGCCCGGAACCGCAATGCGCCCGCTGGCGGACACTACCGGTGGTCCGCCACGGCTGTCTGATGGTCCCTCCAGCGGATCAAGGAGGTCGGGCGTCTTCTCCGTGCAGATGGTGAGCGTTCGGCACGGCCAGCCGCGGCCGTCGTCCGGTTGCCCGTCATAGGACTCCTTGATCGGCTCAGAGCAGCGGATGAAGAAGCGTTGGACGAGATAGGCCGTCGGGCCGCGCCCCGTGGTGCCGATTTCAGGCCGCCCGTCGTAGCGTCGTTCCGTGATCTTCGTGAGCGTTGCCCTTGAGCCGAAGGGGAACAGATATCCCTTGTACACCAGTTCGACGTGAATGTCGCGACCGATGACCGCTCGGTGGCGCCAGCGCTGCAGCACCAACGCCTCGTAGATAGGGTCTCGCGCGCGCGTGCGGGCGGCCGCGGGCGGCTGGAACGCAGTGTCGAGGTCCAGCGTGCCTCCGAGGGAGGTGAGGCGCAGCTCGCGGAAGTCGAGCGCCTTCGGCCTGTAGATCGCGCTCGCCGCCTGCTTGGTCGTCTCCTCCAGCTCAAGATCAATCAGCGCGTACCTCGGCGGCGGGGCGAACACCGATGAGTCTTTGCGAAGTTCGTCCGGCTGCGTCGGGTTCGCCGCGCCGCTCGTGCGCATGCCGTGCACGGACGACAGCTTCACCAGTTGGTCCCGGTCGAACGCATCCATCGAGCCGCGGAACGACGGCTCGACTGCGTCGGACGCTGTGACTGGCTTTTCCACCACCTTGCCATCGACGAGTTGGAGACTCGGAAGCGCCCACGGCGCCCGGGCGCCGCGCGGCGGCGGGTCGTACACCGTGGCGACACTCGCTGCGCTGACGGCGTCGTCGCCAGGCGACAGCCGGCTCGCCAGCCTGCGCAGGAAGGTCGCGGGACGGAAGTCGTCCGACCAAACCGCGCGCAGCAACGCTGGCGGATGGTCGGGTGACAGGTTCGCCGACCAGATCGGGACCGACTGGGGAAGGGGAACCCCCAACGGCTCCTCGCCGGTAGCGACGCCCGGGGCGACGGGTTGCCTCTGTACCCAAGTTGCGTCCTGCGCCGCCGCGAGCTGGAGGCGGAACGGCAGCTCTATCACGCTCTCGTCGGGCCGCGGCGCCAGGGCGGCGTGGGTGTAGAGTTCGCTCGTATGAGTCGCCACGGTGCCGAGATCGCGCGGCGCGAACCCCTGGAGGCGCAGCATCTCCGCGTCGTCCTGAAACCGTGCGAGGGTGCCATCCGGTTCGCGCTGGCGCAGGACGCGTGCGCGCAGCGGCGTCATCGCCTCGCGCTTACGCCAGTCGAGCAACGTTTCCAGCGCGAACGGGCGCGGTGATGCGGGAGCACGCGTGCCGGGATCGATCCAGCTGAACGCGAGCCGCGAGGAGCCGGCGAGCCGTGCCCGCGTCCGCGTCTTGAACGGATCCCGCCCTTCGCCTGACAGCTCGGTGTATTCGGCGAATACGCGGTCCGCGAACGTTTTCGCGTCGCCGGCGAGATCGTTCGCCCACCAGGTCGAGATGAACTCGCCGGCCTTCTCCCTCACCGCCGCATGGTCCGAGCGGAGCGCCCTCTCGCGCCAGAAATCGCGAAACGCCTTATAGTCGAAAGCGACCCGTTCCTTGACCTCCGTCAGGCGTTCCTGTGCGATCCGTGCGTTGTCCCCCTGGATCTCAAGAACGGTTGTCTTCAGCTCGCCGGCGATCCGCTCGAAGGCGGCGCGCACCGTGGGGTCGGGGGTAGCAAACCGCTCGAACGCCTCCCTGACCAGTCGATTGTTCGAAGTTTTCTCCGGTGGGGACCACTTCCCGTCAGGACGCCACGCTTCGACGCCGAACAGGCGGCCCTTGAAGCGGGCGGAGGCGGCCTCCTGCCCACCGCTCTGGGCGCGCAGCACGTTCCAAGCGAGCGCGCTCGCGTCAGGGTCGAGATCCTTGGAGCCGATATAGATCTTCTGGTCGTCGGGAAGGCGGCGCTGCCCAGCTGCCCTCGCGTCGAAATCCTTGGCGAACGTATCGAAGGTCCCAAGCCCAACCAGAAGCTCTTCAATGTCGGGCCCAGGCGCCTTCTTTTGCACCTCAGCCAGCCAGGCGGCAGCGTACCGGCGCAACTCGCGGCGGACGTTCGCCTTGTCGTGACGCGTCCCGGTTCGAAGCGCAGCGAAGTTCTTCCGGACCGTATCAACGGTGGCGACCTTGTCGTGGTCGGCCGCAAGCTGCAGCCAAGGAATGTCGGGCGGCGAGACACCCGGGTTCTCGGTCCTGAGATAAGCCTGCTCAGCGACGTGTTGCGGAGCAAACACCGCCATCACCACCGGCAATTTGGCCTTGTCGACAGGTAGCGTGTCGGCCGGGTCGGGCACGGGGTCAGGCCGCAACTGCGGCTCTCCGACATCAAGCCCTGCGCGCAGGCGCATGTTGGCGAACCTGACGTCGAGCACGGTGTGATCGAACGCGCGCCGAACCTTGACCTCGAAATCGTCGAGCGGGACGTCCGCCGCCGCTGCCGCCCCGCCTTTTGCAGGCGCGCGCGGGCCGTCGATCTCGATCACCCCGTGCTGCTGCAGCGCACCGGCTTTGGCGAGCGCCTCCACATCGACTGAGATGAGCTTGTCGAAACCCGCGACGGGGAGCCCCTGCAAGGCTAGAACGATCTCGCCGTCGATCTGGCGCTGGCGCTGCGGTGCGCGCCGCACGATCTCGCACACCCCGGTGGGATCGTCGCCCAGCCTGAAGGGCAGTCCGGCCAATCGCGCGCGCAGGGAGAACGCGTTCACGGTGCGCTCGCCGAGCACCGCATCGAGGCGCACGTCCCGATCGGGCACCGGCGGGCCGGCATTTCCGTCTTGCGCATCCGTCAGAAGCCGCAGTGGCCCCCACGCGCGCGTCACAAGCCTGGCGAGCGGATCGTCGCCGGGAGGCGGCGGCAGCACGTCCTTTAGTGGATCCTCGACGGACTCGACAACGGTGGCGATCGGCTGGCCCCCAATAGGCCCGGCCTTGACCACCCCCGCCAACACGAGCTCCCACCTCCCGCTGAGATCCCTGAGGAGAAACCTCGGCGCTGCGGCTTCTTCTGCCGCCTGTCTTGCCGCGGCCGCCACCTGCGCCGGCGTTCGCGCCGCCGCTGTGGCCGCGGTCGCTGATTTGCCAGGGCCGGGCGGCAGACGGGCCTCGATGTCGAGCGCGGCGAGATGCTCGGTGCCGGCATGGAGCAACGCCCCGATCTGACCTCCGAACGCGACCGTGACCGCGCGGCGGCCGCTGTCGGCCTCCGGCGTGGCGCGCACCTGGCTCTTCACCGTGACGGCGGTGGAGGGTACCGTGAGAATGGTCTTGTTAGCGGGGGATCCGGCGAACTGTTTTATGGCGAGGGTGACGATATCGTCCGGCGGCGCATAGCGATCGCTGCCGAACGCGATGTGGAAGCGCGGTTTTTCTCTCGCAACGTCTTTTCGGGTCAGCCAGCCGAAGCGGACCACGCTGAACTGGACCAAGCCGTCGAACAGCGTCGCGCTCGAGTTCGCATGCCGGTGCACGGTCCAAAGCAGCGAGGGCTCCGGCGCAACGCCGGGGCTGTCGACGCCGGGCACGCGTTCCTGCCGCAACTCGGCGAGAAACAGCCCCTTTGCTTTGATGGGCTTGGCCAGCACCGCGGACAGCGTCGCCTGCACCCAGTTCCCGGCGACCACCAACTCGAGTCCCTGCAGCCCTGCCGCGAAATGGTCCAGCCGAGCCCTCTTGTCGCCCGAGACATGTCGCTCGGGGAAGTCGAGCCCTGGCGAGCCTCCGGGGTTGCGCCAAACATTTGTGGTGAGGCGGATGAACCAGGGGTGCGGAGCTTGATGCTCCTTGCCGGCGGGGCAGGGATCGGCCCAGACCTCGAAGCGGTAGTAGGGCCGGCGGCCGTCGTTGCCGGCGCGCAGGTTGAAGAGGTCGGCGCCAACAACGTCGATGACGAGGCGAGCTTTGCAGTCGACCGCGTTGTCCTCTGCCCTTCGCACCAGACCGCGCAATTGGAGAAATGGCCTGCCGTTCACCGGATCCTTCGGAAGCGGATCGAAGTCGTCGGCGTGCAGCCGGACCGAAGCGCCTTCGGGAGCGTTGGGCGGCCCAAGCCGCAGGAGAACGGTCGTGAGGCGGTCTCCGTCGTAGCTAGTCTCGACGAAGAGGTCTTTGGCCGCTTCCGCAGCAGCGATCGGAACCGCCGTTACCGTCGCGACCGCGGAACTGCCAACGAGCAAGGACCTGCGCGTGATGGTGGGACCGCCGTCGGCCGTCATCGTCGCCCCCTTCTGGTTGCGGTCGGAGCGCCTTGGCGGGACGATTGCTGCCACCGTCTTGTCGTTCCAAGCAGCAGACACCATGACAGTATAAGTTTAGCTTGACAATATTCTGTGTGAGTTTCACCTTTGACACGGAGGATAACGGCTCAATGAAAGCGCGGAAGGCACCTACGTTCGCTTGTCCAAAGGCGACGGCGCCTCATCCAAAGCACAATGGCTAATACAGGCTACCATTGCCTATCGCTGCATTTGGAAGGGTATTTCTCATGCCCCATTCTGTTGAAGGCGATGATCCCGCAAACAACTTACCTAGAAACTTGTTGCCCGCGCCACCACCGGATGCAAGCAACGACTTGATCATCGAACAGCCTGCTGACACCAAGGGACTCGATGCCACGCTCGTGGCTCGGCTGCGAATGTTCTTCGCTTTCTTCGCAAGTGGAAGCGAAGAGATACTGGCCCCGTTCGAACGCGACATCAGGGGAGCGGCATGACATGAGGTGCCCGAGGTAAGCATGATGATCAAGGGCTTGGCGGATCGGACCGGCGTGCGGAATGAAAATCTACTCTTGTCACAGCGTCGTGCCCGGCTGACTGATTACAAGGGTTTGGGGGCGGAGGATGCGCCCGGACAAGCAGAGAACCGACCGTTCTCGCGCCGCGTCGAGATCTTAGTCGAAGGAACGCTCCCGCCTTTGGAGAAAGTCGTCGCCTGCCGGAACAGCGCCCCCCTAAACCCAGAGTCTTTGCGATCTGTCAAGAATCCGTAATGCACTGCCGAGATACTTGGACAGCGGCGCGGCCTGGGCCGAACGCCTCCTTCGCGGCGGACACTCCATCCAACACTGGAGTGCTAGACCATCCAACAAAGTCGCAACTTCTACACTGATGAGCCGAGAGACTAGGGAGGAATGACCGATGCCGCAACTGCTCCGCACACTGGTGATCGCAGCGCCACTGGCGGCCATATCAAGCGCAGCATTCGCACAGGCATGCGCGACCCTGGACGACATGGGTAAGTTCAAGAACACTTTCGTGTGCCCGGTGAAGAGCGGAGCCAAGATCAGGCCTAGTGACGCCTGCGCGCCAAACGGCGGCGGCTCATTTCGGGCGGGACGCGAGGGGAACCGCTATCATAACGCGCTCGACATGAACGCCGCTGAGAAGACCGATGTGCTGGCGACAAAACCCGGCAAGATTGCCGTCGCCGATGCCAACTTCGGGAAAATGGGTGCTGCTGTCATCATCGACCACGAGGATGGCGACTATTCGGTCTACGGTCACTTGAATGAGGTCAAGGCGAAGAAAGGCGCCTGTGTAAAGGCGGGCGACCTGATCGGCACGGTTGGTTTTACTGGCAACGGTGTCTGCCTGAAGGAAAAAGGTCTCAGCGCGCATCTCCACTTCGCTGTCATTCGAGCCGCCCAGATGGGACTCGCCGATGTCGACAAGCCCATCGGGAGCGCTGTGAAAAACGGGAACGATTGGTTGGAACTAGCCAAAGAGATCTTCCCGGGAGACAACCTCGATCTCGGTATCAAGGACCCGGAGCTCATCCTCACAAACGTAGCTGGTTGTCTTAAGTAGATTTGACCTATGTCCGGAGTAGGCGACTGTGACCGTGCGAAGTATGAAACAATCTGTCTCGGAAAGTAGCGGGAGGTCAGCGGTGATAGGTAGGTGCGTGTTGGACAGGCGGCAGGCGCTGCATCAATGTTAGCGCCAAAGAACGGAAAGATGTTCCTCATCGGAAGCCCGGTCGTGACCCCGATCACGAAGGGATGAGCCGACGCGGGAGGCAGATCCTCAGTGAAATCAACCCGTGATTCCACAGCATTCATGCAACTGGAGGGAGTGATGCTTGTCCATCGCTCCAGGTTGATCTAAGAATGCGGCAAGGCGCATCCATCAAGTATCGCCTAGTGGCCGCCAGTTCGTTGGCGACGCGCAATCAATCCGGGGGCGTGTCTTCTTCTTTTTCTTCTTCTTCCTGCCAGATTTTTACACCTCCGGGGAGTTCCCGGACGGGAGCTTCCTAGCACGGTTGAGCCGAATCGATGCTCTGAGCTCGGCACCCCATAGGCGGCTTTCATTTGAGTTCGACGCGGTGGGCAAGCCGCATGATGGCAAAGACGTTGCTGTGGCCAAAGCCATTGAGAACGGAGAGGCTACGTCCAAGTTTGGACTGATCCGCGTCGTGACCACGTTGAACCATTTCGAGAACGTCTCCGGTCGAACACCTCGGATCGGAGACTGGTTCGAGTTTAAGCTTGCTCCAAAAGGCAGTCCCACCACTCGACGTCCCAGGATCGGAATACCGACTTGGTACGCTGGGCTAACCGGATCGGGGTATACGACCTACTCGACCGGCCACACGACTTCGATTGATTTCCTGGTAGATGATGAGGCTGACGGCCCGCTTCCGTCCAGTTTGGGAGCGGCAGTCGTTCTGACAAAACGGCTCCCATCTTCCATCTCGAACGCGTGCAGCCTGACCTCAATTGCCAACCAATCTTCGCCCTCCACGGTTCTACGGCAGCTATCTGGATCGCGTCCAGCCTCGGATATCGTTGTGTTCGATGTCGGCCAAGCGAGTTTCAACCAAGTTAGAGACGCATCGGGTAAGGCAATTTTCTTCTACGATGTTGGTCTCCCGATATCCTTCAATCGGCACACCGCCCCGCCGGAGTTGGCTTTTCATATGAGCGAGGGGGCTCCTGTCGTCCTTTCTCATTGGGACTGGGATCACCTCCATGCTGCTCTTAGGTTTCCGGCTCTGCTGGAGCGGCCCTGGGTCGTGCCCAGACAAAAGCTTGGTCCAGGCGCGGCTCGCCTCGCACATATCTTGGCGGCCAAGAACAACCTGCATGTGTGGACAAGCGGGCACGCGCAAACATCGTTTGGGATACTGAGCTCCTGCTCAGGCCCCTACGGTGATCAGAACAACTCGGGGCTCGCTGTTCAAGTGAACCTGAGGCGCGGTCGGACAGCCTTGCTGGTGGGGGATGCGGATTACAGTGCTGCGCGAATAGGGGGACGTTCGCTGAACCCCGACTACTTAGTTGCAACCCACCATGGAGCATTGTTCTCTGGAGGGGTTGTGTCCGTTCCCCGACCTTCGGCAATAGGTGATACCTACGTCCTCTCCTTCGGGGCAGGAAACGTGTACCGACATCCGCACGATGTGGCACTCGATCTTCATAAACGTGCAGGCTGGCGGCATGAGCTAAGCACCGCGGCCAGGCACGGCTCACCGCGCGGCGACGTGATTCTCCGTTCCTGATGCACAAGGCCCGCAACAGCTCAGATTTGCGCTTCGCTCTCAAAGAGTCTCTGTTTGAGCCTTAGATTGCAAGCACGGGGCAGCTCGCGACCCGGAATATCGGGAGACTCTACCAAATATTCCGTTTTCTAAAGTGGGTCAGTATCCTGCGTGACGGGTTGATTATTCGCTAAAGTGATGCCGCGGTGCGTGCCGTAAGAGGCAACGGCAAATGATCTTCGCGGGAGTGCGGTCGCCAACGATTGCCTCCTGCCATTCCTCAGAAATCCGTTCATACCGTCTACCATTGTGATCGGAGCGCCTTTCGCACCTCCGGCGCCACCCTCGTTCCGAAGATTTCAATCGCCTTCATCAGCTTGATGTGGTCCATCACGCCAATGGCCATCTGAATCAGGAAGCGGTCGAACCGGAAGATCTCATGCACCGCTAGGATCTTGTCTGTCACCTCCGCAGGGCTTCCGACGAAGAGTGCGCCACGTGGTCCCCGTGCCACGTCGAACTGCGCACGGCTGGTCGGCGGCCAGCCGCGTTCCCGCCCAATCCGGTTCATCACCTCCGCCTGTGGGGCATAGAAGGTGTCGGCAGCCTCTTGCGTAGTGGTGGCGACAAAGCCGTGCACGTTGATCGATGTCTTTAGGGCTGCCGGATCGTGGCCTGCGCGCTGGGCCGCCTGCCGATAGAGGTCGAACAGGGGTGCAAAGCGCGCTGGCTCTCCCCCGATGATGGCGAGCGCCAATGGCAGATTGAGCACCCCGGCACGAGCAAGGGACTGCGGGGTCCCGCCGACCGCGATCCAGATCGGCAGTTTCTCCTGATAGGGCCGCGGATAGACGCCACGGCCTGTGATCGGGGGAGTATGTTTCCCGCCAGGCCAGCTGACCTGCTCGCTTTCGTTGAGCTGCATCAGGAGTTGCAGCTTCTCGGCAAAGAGCGTGTCGTAATCATCAAGGTCGTAGCCGAAGAGCGGAAAAGACTCGATGAAGGAGCCGCGGCCGGCCATGATCTCGGCTCTGCCCTGGCTGAGATTGTCGAGGGTGGCGAACTGCTGAAACACACGGATTGGGTCATCGGAGCTGAGCACCGTCACGGCGCTTGTCAGCCGAATGCGTCTTGTCTGGGTCGCTGCGGCTGCCAGCGCCACAGCAGGCGCTGAAACGGCATAGTCGGGCCGGTGATGCTCGCCGAGACCAAACACATCCAGTCCCGCCTGGTCGGCCAGGACAATCTCTTCCACCAGGTTGCGGAGGCGCTCCGCCGGGCCAACCTGGCGTCCCGTCACCGGATCGGTGCCCACGTCGCCGAAGGTGTAGAGTCCAAGTTCCATAAGAATGGGCCTCCCATAAGGCCTTTGCCCTAGTCATAGTCCCGACGTCACAGCCATCAGCTGCCCTTCAAATGGCAACCCCACAGTGCCCTTCCGATGCCCCGTGCACCAGACACGGTTTACGGCTGGCTGCTGCCGGCTTCCTTGGGAGGGTACCTCATGCACCCAAGTCTTTCGACGCGGGCCACAACATACTTCACTCCCCGGCCGACCGATTTTGTTCCCTTGAGCAAGCTTGTGTCTCCGCAAGGCAAGCAGCTCAGTCTGAAGGTCGATTTCGCCGCTCTTAACGAGGCGAATGATAGTCCGGAAGTACCCGCCAGGATTTAGGATGCTGTGTTTGCCGCTTGAGACATCGTCGTCATAGAGTTGCAGGACGTAGATCACGGCTGTTGCAGCATGGATGGCTCCGATGGCCTCCATAGCTTCAGTCCAGGCGCTTGGGTGGGCTCCCAAGGAGGCTCGAAGGAACCGTCCGGCCGAAACAAGATCGACAACATCTCGGATCGGATGAGCACAATCAGAGATCACAGGACACGCTTCGACGATCAAAGCTGGTAGCGGCAGCTGAGTGAGTAAAGCGCTTTGAGCAGCAAGCTCCGTGTCATCCTGGTGACCATTGTGACAAGTCTCACTCAAGGATTCATTCTCTGCCTCAATGTGTCGGCATGTCGTGCCGTCACAGCTTGCCTGATAGAAGGATTCTTCAGCGAGCTGTCTGATCTCGTTCCAGACCTCGACGAGCCCGGCCGGGAGTGTCGCCCCGGAGCGTTTTGGGGTGCGAGCTTTCAGTGTACTGAGGCGGCTCTCAAGAGCAGCACGATCAACAGCGGGGTAGTACTGCGCCAGTGCACTCAAAGCCGCTTCAGTGGCACGACGGCAGACCGTGATCTCGTCAAAGGAGCGCTTTAGAAGTTCCTTTCGCTGCTGTTGCTCGGCGGTGGCGGCGGCCCACTCGCCTCGGCGTGCATAGAGCGGCGTCAGATCGAAGCCGAACGCATCGATAACAGCCCCCTTCTCATCCCGAACGGCATAGCGCTTGCCGTTTGGGGAGTCCTTCGGGATGAGCACTTGAAGCTCGATCAGAGCCCGGATGGCATTGCGGATCGATCGCTCCGACAGTCCGGTGGCCGCCGTCAGCCGCTGGTTGGACGGCCAGACGAGAAGCCTATTGATGTGGTGTTCGCCCCAACAGACGACGAGCTGGCTCAAGACCAGTCGTTGCGGCGCGCTCAGACGGAGCGCCCTTTCAGCATCACGAGCAGAGGCTGAAAGCTCCTTTCGTGTAACAGTGCGCCCAGGTTTGAGCGCAAACTTCCTCGCAGCCAGAGCAGCATGTCTCAGCCGCCGGCCTCCAGACGATGCGAGTTGCATCGCGTCCCTCCAATGTGAGGGCAAAGCGGGAGCGTTCACCGAAACCGATGTTCTTGACATGCAGCTTGTCGGGATGGCATAAGGAGGTTGCTACACCATTCCTGTCGCCGATCCCTCGGTGACTCCAAAGGCCCTCGAAGTTTCCAGCTTCGTGGGCCTTTTGCTTTGCCTAGCCTTAGTTCACGGTTGTCTTCTCCCGTTCGAAGAGTGTTGCGAGGTCGGGGATGATCGCAGTCCGATGAGACCGACGCGCTCTCTTGTGCCGGCACTGATCTCGCTACCGGCTTCTTCAAGCACCAACACAACGATCTTCCGGAAGTCCGTCTGGCGAGGGACCTCTCGGAAGCACTGATGATCTTGCTGCCTTAAGCTATCGGACGTTGGGTACCCCACTCTCTCGCAACACATGAGAGATGAACCGATTCGGTGTTACATGTGGAGTCGCTCTGTAAGAATCGATTAATCTTGATTGTGATTTCCACTGAAAAGCTGAGTCAGAATGAGTCGAGCGCTCGGATGCATCCAGTCACGTTGCAGTGGATTTACCGCATTTCGACCATTTAAGACTCAAGCTATTTCCAAGTTCTGACAAAGATAGATTCAGATAGACTCTGTATTGCCAGATAACTTCTGTGCTACTCAGCTCAACGACAAGAGACTACTTTTGAATATCGTCGTATAACTCTAAAGCCCCATGATCCAAGAGGCCTGCTCCTGGCGCATGAGCTAAGGGCACTCCATTTTAGAACCTTCTGACCCAGGATGCGGGACAATCCCACATCCCAGTCTCTTCTCCCGCGCCTCTCGGAGGGGTCGTACAGTCAGCTCACAGGCTCTGTGTTCTTGGCCGAGCCGAACCAGCTCTTGATTTTGGCGAACATGGGATGGTCAGCCACCGAGGTAGGTGTTGCAGCGTTCTGCTGAACGACAGTCATGCGTGTCCTCACCTCCTCCGGCTCCAGCAAGTCAGCCTGGCGTCCAACAGCGAGCGCACCTTCGAGGATATCAAGCCGCGCTCGGAACGGGAGATGGTATCTCAATCGGGAGGAGATATAGAGTTCCCGTTTGCGCTCAACCTCCGGTGTGTCGGCGCAGGCTAGACGGGTCACGAAGGGTAGCAGATGCTGCCGCTCCTCATCAGTGGCCTCATCGTTCAGTTGCATCGCCAGCGCACAGATCGGGCGCGAGAAGCAGTCCGGCATGTCTTGCACGGACCGGACGGGACGGTATGGGAAACCCGCGACGAGGGCGGCTTCGTTGATGCAGGTTCCGCCGTCCTGGCCAGGGAACGTATGCGAGCCCTGTTTCAGCTTCCAATTCAGAATGTGGTCGAAGTTGTCCATGGCAGCCATCCTTGTGGCGTGCCCCCACCCTCGAATGGTGATCTCCTGCCACCCCGGCTGTCAATTGTCAGGAACAACACGGTCAATTGGATCGCAGGAAGGCCGGATGTTCCTTAAAACGGAATCGCTCACTCAAGAGCGTCGGATCTTTCAGGAGGAGCCACGGCACTACAGATCCCGGAATCGTCAGCCCTTTATTGGTGTTGGCGATCCGGCTCACATGATGTTTGGTCGGAGCCGTCTATGATCGGAGTTGCACCAATATAGATGCGGGACATGTGGAAAACACACTAGATCCCTAGGCTGAGCCCCTTGATCCAGCAATACTCAGCCCCGCTTGAGACGGCCGAAGGATCGTGTACCTCCCTCTATGACGAATGCATGCCCCTTCTGTACCGTCGAGATCGGCCGAATCGCCTTCTCCGATGAATATGTTGTTGCCATCTGGGACGCTTTCCCAGTATCGCCCGGGCACCTCCTTATTGTCCCGCGGCGGCATGCGGCAACCTGGGGCGACCTTGACGACGTCGAGAAGAACGCTGTCTGGCAATCCGTCGACAAAGGCATTGAGGCGATAAAGCGCCTCCACTCACCAGACGGCTTTAATGTCGGCTTCAATTTCGGGGAGGCGGCCGGTCAAACCGTCTTTCATTTCCATCTTCACGTGATCCCCCGATACCTGGACGACGTCCCGGATCCCCGTGGTGGGATCCGGCATGTGATCCCGAGCAAGGCAAATTATCTTTCACCCCAGGCGTCCTCCCGCGTAGAGCAGCAGCGGCTTGTGACTGGTGGTGAAGACCACTTCCTGCCTCACCTCCTCGTCCATATGGATCAGGCCACTGTGTGCGATATTGCCGTGGCCTTCCTGCTAGACAGTGGCGCTAGGCTCATTGTTGAGCATCTGAAGGACTTCCTGGTGCGGGGCGGTCGCGCTCGGATCCTTGTCGGCGACTATCTTAATGTGACGGAGCCAGTCGCGCTTCGTCGATTGGCCGATCTGGAGGGCGACCTCACACTTCGCGTCTACGAGACAGCCTCAAGAGGATTTCATCTCAAGTCTTATGTCTTCTTGACTGACAGCGATGGCGTCGCCTTCGTTGGCAGTTCCAATCTTTCGGAAGCTGCCCTGACCACGTCTATCGAATGGAACTACAAGGTCGTCTCAAGCCATGACACGCTCGGTTTTTCGGAAATTCGGGGCGGCTTTGAGGAGCTATTCGACGACCATGCTTCGGTACCGGTAACTCCAGACTGGATCGACCTGTACGAACAGCGTCGCGGTATCCCGGGCCTCCAGGAGGCAGGGGTCGCCTTTGAGGCACCGCTCGCCCCTCCTGAACCTCATTTGATCCAGCGCACAGCGCTCACTGCTCTGGAGCAGACCCGTGAGGATGGTTTCACGGCTGGCTTGGTCGTTCTCGCCACAGGCTTGGGCAAAACCTGGCTCGCTGCCTTCGACAGCAATCGAGCCGAGTTTCACCGGATCTTATTTGTTGCCCATCGCGAGGAGATCCTGAACCAGGCCATCGCGACGTTCCGGCGCGTTCGTCCAAATGCTCGGATTGGACGGCTTTCAGGTGAACACCAAGATACCGACGCTGATCTCCTATTCGCGTCCATCCAGACGCTGGGTCGCGTGAACCATCTCTCCCGGTTCCAGCCGCACGAATTCGATTACATCGTTATCGACGAGTTTCACCACGCCGCCGCGGGCACCTATCGTCGCGCGATCGATCACTTCCAGCCAAAGTTCCTTCTAGGCCTGACCGCCACTCCTGAGCGAACAGACGGTGCCGACCTTCTAGGGCTGTGCCAGGAGAACCTTGTCTTCCAGGCCGGAATCCACGAGGGGATCAAGGGCGGCCACCTCTGTCCGTTTCATTATTACGGCATTCCGGATGAGGTAGACTATCGCAATATTCCGTGGCGGAACGCTCAGTTTGATCTGACTGAGCTGACGGCAGCGGTCGCAACGGAAGCCCGGGCGCGGAATATCGTCGAACAGTTTCGAAAGCTAGGCGGCCAGCGGTGTATCGCCTTTTGCTGCTCGCAGACTCATGCTGATTTTATGGAGGATTTTTTTGTCCGGGAGGGAATTCGGGCTGTTGCCGTTCATTCCGGCCCGAACTCCTCTCCTCGGGCAACTTCGCTGAGCAAGCTTGAGGCCGGCGAACTTGATATCATCTTTGCCGTCGACATGTTCAATGAGGGTGTCGATGTTCCAAGCATCGATACTGTGCTGATGCTGCGACCGACTGAGTCGACGATCATTTGGATGCAGCAACTCGGGCGTGGCCTCCGTAAGTCTGACGGCAAGGACCACCTGACAGTCATCGACTATATCGGGAATCACCGTGCCTTCTTGATGAAGCTCAGAGCGATCGCCGCTCTCGCGAACCGAGATGCCGAGACAAGTGGCCGGCTCAGAGAAGTTCTAGAGGGGCTGATCTCGGAAAGCATCAGCCTGCCGCTTGGTTGCGAGGTGACATACGACCTGACTGCGGTTGAGATCCTCAGGCAGCTTCTTAAGCCGACTGGCACCGAGAACGCTCTCGAGTCCTTCTACCGAGAGTTCGAGGAGCGACATGGGACCCGGCCAACAGCCGTAGAGACCTTTCACGCGGGCCTGAACCCGCGAAGCAACAGTGAGAGGTCCTGGCTCAGGTTTGTTGATCGTATGCGTGGCTTTGATGATGGCGAACGCGCAGTGTGGGCGGCCCACCAGGATTTTCTGACGAGCCTTGAGAAGACGGAAGCCACACGCAGCTACAAAATCGTCCTCTTGTTGGCCCTGTTGGACGGGGATGATCTCCAAGTTCACTCTTCGCTAGATGTTCTCACACGGCGCGTCGCGAACATCGCGTCCCGCATACACAAACTCCAGGAGGACTTCTCGGTCAACCTGTCCGACGAGAAAGCGCTCAAGGACCTCCTACTCAAGAACCCGATCAACGCATTTTTGAACGCCCGCGGAACCGGCGGCATTCCCTACTTCCGCCTTGATGGCAACCAGTTTGGTTTCGGATTCGACGTTGTTGACCCTCCTGCGCTCGGGCGCCTCCTCAGGGAGGTTGTCGATTGGCGCCTGGGACAGTATCTGTCCCGTAGCAACGACTCCCGTGCAGACCTTGTGTGCCGGGTCGCCCGGAACGCCGCCGAGAACCCTATCCTTTTCTTGCCTTCCACATCTGGGTCACGCGCCTTGGAAGAGGGACAATTAGAGATCTCGGTCGACGGTCAGCCCATGGTGGCGACTGTTGCCAAGATTGCGATAAACGTCGTGCGTTCGGCCGGGGATCCTACCAACCAACTGCCAGAGATCCTCCGGAGGTGGTTTGGCGGTGATGCTGGACTCCCTGGAAGGGGTGATCGTGTCCGTCTAGGCTTGCGAGACATTGGCTGGGTGATGGAACCGATGGGAACGGCCGGCCAAGTGGGCGAAGGACTAAAGCTTTGGGAGCGCTACTCGCGCGAAGCTATCCCAGCAGCCTTCGGCCTCAGCTTCGATCAGGCGACGTGGAATGCTGGCTTCGTTCCCAAGTCCCCGCATCTGTTCCTCCTGGTGACATTGGAAAAAGACGGCATGATGGGCGAGCACCAGTATGCCGACCGCTTCATCTCGGATGTCGAGTTTTCCTGGCAAAGTCAGAATCGAACAACCCAGATGTCAAAACATGGTCAGATGATTAAAAATCACAAAGAGATGGGGATCCATGTGCATTTGCTGGTGCGGCGAACAAAGAAGACCGGTTCGAAACCGACACCTTTCACGTACTGTGGCGAAGTAGACTTCGTGTCCTGGACTGGCGATAGGCCTATTACCGTCACCTGGCGGCTTCGGGAGCCAGTTCCATCACGAATTTCAAACTTGTTTGCTCTCAAATAGACCTGCTCTTCGAACCAGGAATCAGCATGGCATTTGAATGCTCAGCAAAAGGTCAGTCTCTGTTGATCAGCGATGTTTACGCTCGGACGCAAAGTCCCGTTCTTCGCTTGCCTCCAAATATTTCGGAGCGTTTCAATTCCTGGTCTTGAGATCGGAAGGTGGAATGTCTCACCTCGGCAATATTATGGGTATCTGAAAGGAGCCTGTGTTTCTACGTGACTTTGGCACCACCCACGTGATCCCCCCGCTTCAAAGGCAAGGCTTACAAACTCGGCCAGGACGACAGGAGCTGAAATAATCCTGCTGTGGCAGTCCGCTGGTTTACGCAGGCCGAATTTGTAGCCTCCATACAAATTCCTGATCACAGGGTATACCGATTTGGGAGAGGCGCCGCGAAGAAACTTTATACCCGTCAAACTCCAAGTCGTATTTGATGTGTTCCTCAATCCGTCGCACATTCGCCTCATCCCACCTCTGCCATCGCACGCTCTTGGAAGTCAGACCCATGCTGACGGTGAGGTAAGACCCGGGGACCTGGAACATTAGAAAGTCGGCAAGGTCCGTCTCACGGTCCCTCGTTGTGCACCAAAGGCGGCTGCGCCGATAGAAGTTCAGACGTGATTTGGGCGGCCACTTAAAATATTCATGCATGGGCGTTCAGTCTTCACCCCAAGCTTTCCGGAGAGTCCCAACCGTTGCATCGGACCGGAGCTTCCGGCCATCAGGATTGATCAACCTCACAGATCCCGAAGGCAATCCAAATGTTGTCTCAACAGTCGCTTGAAGTCCGCCGAGTGTCGCGTCGGCTCGCGCCTTACGGTAGCGTGTGGGCATCTCCTGGCGGGTGGCACTCTGTGAGGGGGTCTTTTGCCCCTGGCGGTCGATAAGCTCCATGTGACCTTTTTCGTCAAACCGATACGAGTGCCGCTGCTTGAAGCTGCGCATTGCCTCCTCCTTCACCATCTCCTGTTGAAGGAACTCGACCATTTCATTGTTCTTGTCGGTATCATTGGATCTGATCGCAAAGCCCAGTGCTGTTAGTCCCTGCTTGTCCTGGAGAGAAAGGTCGGCGCCCAAAGCTAGCAAGTCTCTTGCGATGGTAAGATTCCCCCGTCGAGACCCGAATAATCCCGAACCCTTGGCTGCGAACATGAGCGCTGTTCGCCCATCGTCATCTTGAGCGTCTACTGAGCTCCGCAAGCGTGCCGCCACTTCAGCGTTGTAGGCTCGGAACCAGACCATAAGGCATAGTGCTGTACGGCCTACGATTCCTGTCTTTGCGGTTGGACGCGCTCCTCGCGCCAGAAGGATATCCGATATTTTCGCAGCGGCTTTCTTATCTTCCAGCCGAACGGCTATCGATAATGGGGTGTCCCCTTGCTCATTGACTAGATCATCGAGGCGCACTGATCGTTCATCAATCAGCCTGAGAACCTGATCCGGATCTGCATCTCGAATTGCGCGGAACAACGAATGTGGAAACACCGTCTGTGTAGGGACGAGTGCTCCAGAACAGGTTGGGCAGCGGCTGTCGGCGCAGCTTTGGCATACCTTCTCATAGGAGCTGCCACACCCCTCGCAAGTCTTGCGCTCAGCGCCTAGTGCGGGCTGAGCGCACAGGCCACAGGAGCCGACAGGAAACCTAACAGTCATACAACCACCAACTCAAGTTATGGGTAGTGCGGAACAATTCACTACTTGCATATGTGCTGACTGCCTTCCAGCACTACGGAGTGGATAGCCCTGGGTTTGAACAGGAGTTAGATACTCGGACCATGCTCCAGCATGTGCGGGTCCATCACTTTGCTCCATCAGCAGTCCGCCAGTGTTGCATCGCGCTCGCCTACAAAGACTCGCATTCCGTTTGAATCAAGATCCTTTAGCGCTGTCAGACCATATCCTTTGTCACAGGAGATGGAGTTGGAGGCTGCCACTCAGGAGGTGGAGGAGGAAGAGGGATAGAGCTTGGAAGCTTATATCGGTCCCAGTGAAGCCCTCGACTTGTGAGACCCAAAGCAATCACAAAGCGGGGATAGTCATCATCTTTTGTGCCAGGCGGTCGGGGAAGAAGGCGCACGCTATAGCCGCCAACTCCGATCTGGTGTTGATTGAGATCATTGGATGTGCGGAGGAAAAGCGCCTGATACCACTCGGACCGCGCTCCGCCTCCGCCTAGAAAGAGGGGGATGACAGGGTACTGGACATTTGCAAGCGTCCGAAGGCCTGGACGCTCTCCATAGAGATCGTCGGAGAATGGAGTCTGACATTTTCTTCGGGTTTGGGATACGACGCTGTGGAGCAGAACTTGAACTTTTCGCTCCAGGTCGCCCACAACGATCCTTGGGGTTCTTCCACCCAGAATGATCTGTTGTTCAAGGCGCTCCAACATGGTCTGACGTTCACGTGCGCTTCTTGGTTTCTTTCCCATACATGTGAGCGCATGTCGGGCAACAGCCATCGTCCCGAGACTATTGACCTCCGCAGCGTAGATGTCGAATTTTGGTCCGTCGGGCTGACGCTGGAGTCGGAAGGCACTTCCGTCGAGTGTGCCACCACCAATATCAAAGAATGCATAAAGGCCAGGCGCCGTGTTCTTGTCCTCTCCGAAATGAGCAAGTGCGGCGGTTAGTTCTGGTGCAACCTGGATAGGCAGGTCGTCCGAGGCGCTGGGCAAGGTCTTGAGGGAGGCTTCATAGTCCTTGACTAACTCGTTCAAGCTAGCTGGTTGCGCCTTCTTGTCCTTCCACGACCATGCGACACCACACATCTCTTGAAAGATCGCATTGACGGTGCTGTCGCAATGTTTGACAGGCACCCCGACGTTTACCGTCCAGGTGACGCGCCGTCTGGCGCCAAGATCTTTCTTCCGGCGGGCTGCTTGTTGAGCTAACCGGATCACGCCCGCAACATAGAATGCTGAAAGCGCTCTGATGGCATTCGCATGTCCTGTGTCGGTGGTTGGCAGGATCGATCCAAAGGTGCCGCCCTCCGGCTCAGCCAATTGCATCTTGAGATATTCTATGTGGCTCTTGGCAGAACGGGGCGAGAGATCTGGTGGGTAAATCAGGTTGTCTGATCCCACAGTTAGCCTGGAGGGAAGGAGCCTTTCGGCCGTGCTCCCCAGTGCTAGGACTTCGCGCAGCTCGACATGGGGGAGATAAAGCGCAACCTTGGTGAAGCGGGTCCCAAAGTCGATCCCAATATAAGCATCGACCGAGGGAGCGGTGGACCTCCTCACGCTACGTGGTTTAGTCTCTACGATGATAGACGACTTAACGGGTATGGGGGCTAAAGCCGAGGGATTAGGAGCCTGGGCTTCAATGGTTGCTTTGGACGGCTTTCGTCGTTTGGGCTTTTCGACTGCTGAGTCCGGTGGAGCCTTGATTGGCTCGCCGGTCGGCTGTTCCGGGATTGGGGCTGCTTTGGAAGAAGCGCTGGGATCGGAGTCGGCCGGCTTATACCCCAAAAATGCTTTTCTGATCCTGTCCTTGCGACTGTCTGCCATGCTTCACTCCCGAATAACAATGATGCCGCCAGCGACCGGTTTATTTGTGGTTTCCGGGTTTTCATTCGCGCGGATCCGTGCCCTACGCTGCTCCAGGTCGGCTTCGGCCTTCTTGATGAGGCCTTCCGTCATGTAAGCCGCTTTCTGCCGCTTTTGGTCGTTGGACCGGCGTTGATTGTCCAGACGCTCGCGAAGCTGGCTTAGCTTTTTCCTTCCCCTCTCCTCAATCACGAGGAGGGCCTGTTTGATTCGTCGTTTGTTTTCTCCGCGGAACAGGTTCCGCTCTGCGAAGAATTCGTCGAGTAACTCGTCCTCGCAGCGTGCATAGGCCTCCATAAGATCATCGCTCAGGATGCCGTATTGCTGAAGATCCGTTCTCGTGCCGAGCCGAGCGGCGGTATCAATGAGGCGCTCGGCATCATTGGTCGGCAGGAACTCGTCCGACGTCGCAGACATGACCATGTGGCGCAAGCGGATATCCTTGCGTAAGCCCTCGAAACGCCAAAGGTCCGTTGCAAATACATAGAGATCAGGTGGGAGCCCAGCCTCAGCCGACGACACTTCGACTGCTGTCACAGGTTCGGATTTGCGCCCGATCCGCTCGATTTCACTTCGAATCCATAGGAGGAGCGGGTGCGTGATATCAATGATCTCAGGACGCGGACGCACTCCACCTTGGAGCTTGATATCGAACACGGCTTGAACCGTTGTCCCGGGAACGTGCAAGCGCGTTGCGCGGCTCGGGCGCCGGTTATCGATGTAGATCGACAGCGCAGCACGGGCCTCAGGGGTCAATGAAATTCTGTAGATCCCCGAGCGCAACGGGTCAGCCTCGATCGACGAGCCTGGGTAGTGCTCCATCAAAAAGTCGGTGACAAAGGTGAGAACGTCCTCAGGTCGGATCCAGCGCCCTGCATCGCGACTTTGCTGGATATTCGAAAGCACGAAGTCGGTGTGACCAACCAGTTCTGGAGCTTCTTCCTCAAGCGTTTCTAGGTCGCGGCGGCACCTCTCGGCGGCAAGAGCATTTTGATCGAGGCGTTTTGCCATCTCCTCGTCACTGAGCCCATCGCGAAAATACTCAAGAACCAGTTCATCGAGTGAAGGCCCAAGAATTTCTTCAAGGTCACCAATGGACTCCTCGAACACCTTGATCCTGTTATAAAGCCGTTCGAGCATAATCTCTTCGATCGTGTCAGCGAGAATGAAGCTCACGACCTGAATCCGATCAGCTTTTTGCCCAAGGCGATCGATACGTCCGATCCTCTGTTCAACCCTCATCGGGTTCCAGGGAAGATCGTAATTCACGACGACGCGGGAGAACTGTAGGTCGATACCCTCACTACCGACCTCAGATGAGAGGAGGATCCGAGCGCCACTTGGATCAGCAAAGCGAGCCAGTTCGTCTTGTTTGGCCTCTCCCATGCCGCCAAGGATAACAGCAACCGGAGCCCCCTCCGCTCTGAGGCGACGTTCGAGATAACGAATGGTCCCCCTGTAGAACGAGAACACGACGATTTTCTCGGAGGGATCTTGGGCCCAACGTTCCTTGAGGAAAGCACTGAACTTTTCGTATTTCGAGTCATTCGCCTCGAAATCGTGACGCGTCATCAGATCGTCGAATGTAGCGCTGGCTAGGTTGATTTCATCCTCATCCAGAACGCAACCAAGATCTTCCTGTAAGATCTCCGCCAGCGTTTCCTTCTCCTTCCAGCCCTGAAGGGCAGCCGGAATAGAACTTGCCAGCTGCCGCTGGCGTGCAATCATCGCGAATGTTTGGGCGTTGTCAGATTGGTAAGCACGCTCCCGCAGACGTTCTGTGACACCGTTATAGAGTTCGCGTTCTTCGTCATTGAGTTCGACGCTAATAACGGCAGGGTTCCGGATAACCTTATTTTGAAGCACGTCGCGCTTGCGGGTTCGGGTTAGCAGGTCTCCCAAAAGAGATCGGCTCTCAAGCGCCCTTGCCACGCGCACACGATCACTGTGGGTTTCCAGAACCTTCGGGTCGAGAGCAAATTCTTCGAGAATAGGGTCATCTCGGAAGAAACGGCTTTGCCGCAGATCTGACAGTGCGGACCGAAACGCTTCCGGGCGAGGGGGATTGCTCAGGACTGCATTGAGCGCCTGTGTCAGCGGCCGGTTTGCATCAAGGATGAGATTGAAAACCTCAAGGCTTAAGAAGCGCTCAGGATCGACGAGATTCAGAAGATGATATAGGTTTTCACTTCCAATCTGAATCGGAGTCGCTGTGAGGAGCGCCAGGTGTGCCGATGCACCGGTCAGGAGTGACCCGGTATGATGGTTCGCGGTCTCTGGGTTTCGCATGTAATGCGCCTCGTCGATGACCACGAGGTCGAACAAGGAGAACTCAGATCCCGCCTCATTTTCGGCGAGTAATGCGGCTAACTGGTCTCTTGCATAGCGTGAGGTCTGCGGGTCGTCCGCTTTGGGGCGCCGTGCTCGGATACTCTCTAAGCCAGCGATGGCGACGAACGATTTGGTCGGGTCTCGCAAGGCATCATTCGATAACTCGAGCAGAGTGCTCGCATTCACGATGGTCGCATCGATGGAGAAGCGCTCGCGCAACTCATTCTGCCACTTCGTCCGCAAGACGGCGGGGCAAACGACCAAGAGGCGGCGCGCGCCAACGCGTGCCTGGAGTTCGCGCCAGATGTAGATCGCCTCGATCGTTTTTCCTAAGCCCACCTCATCGGCAATAAGAATGCGCCCTACGGTGGAGGAGACGAATTTGAGGGCAGGCTTGAACTGGTGCGCATGAAAATCAGCCTGGCCAGATCCCATGGCGTAGAAAATGTCAGTGAGCCGCCCTCGAATTTTCTCTGTAAGAAGGGCACGCTGGATAGCATCAGGCCCGGAAAAACGCCCTTTTTGAATAGCGGAAGCACGGGTTTCGTTTTCTGGAGCAAGCTCTAGTTGGCCGAATGGGTATGGTTCGATTTCACCGCTTACAAACTGGATAAGGGCATGATTGCGGCCGGCATACTTCCTTGTCCGCCCAGTCGTCAGTCCAACCTTCGAGGCATCATAGATGACGCGAACGCGGATATTTGGAACGGTGAAGTCAATCTCATCCATTGGCTTCTGGTTGGCGACCACGGTCCCGACTCCTATTGCAGATATTTCCGATTATCGTTATTTCGGGCCGAAATTCTCTCGAGAGCACGTCAAATAACTGGCTCATCTGGCTCCATCACCTCATTCTCGGTTATTCTTTGAATGAGATCCTCCACCTGGCGGCTGAGGTGCGATCCCTCCTGCGTTGTTAGCAGTCGTCCAGGGAACCACCGCTCGTACCAGGCTCTCTTTCGTTTCCAATCCTCAGCATACGCGGTCTGATCTAAGAGACCGAGATGCTCCCAGAAGAAGGTCTCGCCCCTCCATGTGATCGTAAAATCTGGTAGCCGGATTGTGCCATCTTTCGCGAGCAGCGGCTCCTCGTACCGAAAGGGGATGCCGCTTTGGTGGAGGAGATTGGCAATGATCACCTCAGATTTTGATCTGAGCATATCGCCGCTGAGCGCCTCATGAATCTTGCCAGCCTCGTACCAACTGCGCCGGCGAAGGAGTTCCGGGCGAGCCATGTGGAACTCGAACAGGGACGAGTTGATCTGAGGTGTTTGTGCGTTCTCGCGGCGCCGAGCATTCAGAAGGCTCGAAACATCCCGCTCGATGAGGAGCGTGCAATGGCGACTGGCCCGAGTGAGTGCTGTATAGACGAGTTCCGGCGATAGACCCCGACCAGCGGCGGCAGGGATAATGACAAAGGTGTGCGCAAACTCGCTGCCCTGAGCCTTATGGACAGAGACAGCGTAGGCTAGTTCAAGGTTGTCCTCGACCGGTTCATTTCGGTAGCGTGGCTTTCCGGATGAACCTTTTCCGGCAGGAACGCTCTTTCCGTACCCGATTGCTAGGTCTGGCTTGCGCGTGAAGCGAACAGCGAAGCGCTTAAGGCGAGGTCCGTATCCGGTCCGCAGCCGGTTCAAGACCTTGTTATCAAAACCAAAGGTTTCGACCACCCCGATCTCGCCGTTGAATACCTCGACCTTGACCTGCTCCCTTGCTGTCCAGTCATAGGCCCAAATCGGGTTCGACTTCGGCCGATTTCTGATCTGAATGACCTTGTCGAAAACCGTAATTCCGTCAACGGCACCAACCCGTTCGATAACGTTACTGGCGATCCGCTTCTGAATAGCTTGGTTGAGAGCTTCAACACCGTGTAGTTCACCCCGGTGAGGCGTGAGAACCTGATAAGCCGTTGGATCACTCTCCAGAGCGGAGCGCCATATCTGGTATGCAGGTGTGTCCGGATCAGCAGCGCTCCCACTCATTTTACGCTCGACCGCATCGATCAGAAGCCGGGATAGGTCTTGTGGATCATTCCAGTATTCGACCGTGAGATCGTGATCGACCGCGCCGCCGGCGTGAATCCTTTCGATCAGCTCCTCTTGATCGAGTCGAGTGCTGGCATCAGTGGTGTCATCCAGGAGGCTTTTGTCCTCAGGGTCGACGATAAACAGCTCTGAGAGCCTGACAATTGCCTCCCCCTGACCTTGCACGCGGTTTACAAGCTGCCTCATATTCCGCTTGAGGCGTCCAAAGCTCTCAGGCTGCTCGCTTCGCAGCCATTCGAGTATGTCAAAGAAGACGCGGCCTCGGCCTATTGGGGGAAGCTGCCCAGGGTCTCCGACGAGGATCAGGCGACGGACTGTTGCCCAATCGATCGCTCGGAACAGTGCTGCTGCAAGCTCGAGGTCCAGCATTGAGGTCTCGTCGAGAACAAGCGTGCTGATGTTTGAACGTGTTCCGCCTGCGCGTTTGAAGGTCAGATTGTCATTCAGCCAGCCATTCGTCGCGAGAAATGAGTGCACTGTGACTGTGCGAATGCCTTTGAGGCCTGCTTTCTCGAATACCTCACGCACTCGATCCGTGGCTTTTCCCGTTGGCGCCAGAACGAGAACGTCCGCTCCCTCTCCCTCCGTGCGGCGAACCGCGCGAATGAGAGCCTCAATCACCGTGGTTTTGCCAGTGCCGGCTGCACCGGTGACAGCACTGAGTGGCCGCGAAAACAACTGAGCACAGGTAGCGGCCTGCTCGACGATAGCGTCGGCATACTCCTTGGGTGCTCGCTGGGCGAGCGGACTGCCTGTCTTCTGGATCCATGTGGTCCAATCCGCCGTGGTGACAGGCCGGCGCAGGGTGATATCGGGGCGCGTCGAGAGGTCTCGCACCACGCTCTCAACGAGGCGTTCGTCCTCATAAACAGACTTGAGGTAGATGGTAAGTCCGGCCTCCCGCGGGACGAGCGTGAGCGCTGCTGAGAGAAACTCTGCGTCGACCGTGAAATAGCGCTCGTTGAAGATAGCCCGCTTCCACCCTGGGAGGCGCTCCATTCGCTCCATGATTTCAGCCAAAACATCCTTTGAAAGTCGAAAGGTGTGTTTCGTCTCTCGCCGGAGGTGCTCAACGCACAGGCCCCGAAACCGACGCTCATCGTTAGTATCGACCCCGGCGAGGGGCTCGCCCCCGAGGTCGGGCGAGGGAAGAACGCCGCGATCGATCGCGCTCCATGGGATTCGATCGTCTGGGGAATCCCCGCAATATTGCTCGCTTAAGAGGTATGGATTGGCGGCAATCTCAGCCGGCGAGGCGCTGATCCCATAATCAGCCCGCTGATCAGAAACGATCGCAGACATAACCTCGGCCGAGAAATCAAACCGAGGCAAGACGTCTCGCAGGAGTGCTCGACCATCCTCCTCCAGGAGCTGCCAGTTCCTAGACAATTTGCGTCTGGTCTGTTCATCAAGACCTGCTGAGACGGCATTGTTCGCCTTGCGGTCCAACACGTCGAAGGCAAGACGATGAGCGACAACATCACCCTCTTGCTCACAGACGGCTTTTGCCCCGTCAATAAGCGCACCTGCGCCGGCAGCGTCTAGGGCTCTCAACAGTCCTGGATACAGTCCACGGTGGGTCCAGAGTTCTGCAATTGTTTTGAGGAGCCAGGCTTCCCGAATATCCCAGCTCTCGGACGTATCGCCAATCTCTTTGAGGTGGCGCACCTTAGCCAGGAACTGCTCCAGGAGTCCTATCGCTAAGTCGTCGGTGAGATGCTTAGAGCCGTACTGGCAAAGGAGGGGGTTCTCCGGAAAGACGGCGATGTCGGCAAGGATCTCGGGGTTGTCGCGATAGAGGTGGTATGGAAGGCGCAGCCCTTCATTAGGATAATGTGAGGTGACGTTGCGAGCCCAGACCATCCCCCCAGCATATCGCTCCGCAATCTCTGGGGTGACATTCTCATACCGAAGTTCCTCCCCGACAGCTGCAATGCGCGACACACCCACGAGAACATAGCGTGGCGCTTCCTCTTCTGAGAGAGGATTCGAAAAGTTAGCGTAGTAGAAGATCAGGCTTTTGCCGCTTTCGCCCCGTTCGATAGGGGCAAAGTAGTCGAGTGTCAGCTCTCGGCGCTTATCGTTATCGAGATAACCGTCAGCCCGAACCTCATCGGAGTACATAGCCTCATAGGGCCAAACACAAACGGTGGCCCCTGGAAGGGTCCAATCGAGCCGAGTCGCGCCTCCATAAAAGAAATCAGGAGGATCCGAGGCCGCAGGGACCTCCTCAAGCCCAAAGGCATTGTAACTGTAACAACAGGGTGGCACATAACCACCCTCGAGCACTTTGCCACGGCACCCTGCGTGGGTCATCTCCAGATCGAGCTGGCGCTGATTGGCAATGACATCGCCCGGATAGGATTTCGAGCCAATGCAGTAGGTGTTGCGCTCGGGTTTCCTGCAAACCCTTCCGTTCCAGCCATCATCATGCCATGCGAGTCGCGCCGTAATGTGCGTTGGCACGCTGCCCCCCTGCCCCAATTCGCCACCTACGATGATAGGAGGATCTTCGCGACAGCTGCAATCCCTCGGGCGTGGAACTTTAGGGGAACAAAGGTGGCTAAAAAAGACCGACAAACGCTATAGGTCTAGCCTATCAAGATGGTTGCGGCTCAGTTGACGAGAGCGCATTTTATTAAAGCCCCCTCTGACAACCGTCAGACAGAACAACAAACTAACTTACTGACAATCCATCTAAATCTCTTACTCTCTGCCTATCCCTCTTCCAGGGACACCTGCGCCCTGAAGGAGCAGCCCAAGGTGATTAAAGGAGAGATTATGCGATTTGACAGTACTTCCCTAGCGGACGACACGCCGGCGATGTGCGCTGCCCTCGAGCAGCTCACCGAAGCCCGGATTCGTTTCCAGCGCAAAACTCGGTACCAGATCAAGGTAGGAGATCTGAGTTTTTACCCTGACAAGGGTACGATCTTCCGTGACGGCGACCGGCAGGCTCTAGATGCACGCGGTCTCGACCAGTTCCTCAGTCTTGCTCGCCCAGACTGAAAAAGGAAAAGATAGAGGCATTCCTGCCTGGCCTCAGGCTTGATCGAGTAAAGCCGCGCCATCTGCCGAACGCGCCTCAAGAAAATCAGCCCCTTGCCTCCACACGTGCATGGCTAATTCTTGACCCCAGAATTCCCTATATCGGGCGGCCGCAGCGGATCTCTTATTTGCCTTGCTCCTCTGACTCCTGCAGCCCCATCCAATCATGTTTCGAGGACACGTGATCATGCTGACGTCAGCTGTATCGAATAAACCCTATAAAGAGCCCACCGGTACGAGGGATCCGGGAGCGCCCTTATCGAAGAGCGCTCTACCCATCACTTCGCCATTCATCCTGGCTGCAATCAGCGCCCTGCCTGAGAGGGAACGTGGAGACGCCCTGCAAGACAAGCTCACTCGGACTATCGCTGCTTTTCAGAGCACGTCTTTACCCCTCCAGTCCGCAACAGCGTCCGCGGAAGGCTCCCATCTTTCGTGGAGAGCTTTCTGGCTGGACGCGGCGGAACTTGCGGCTTGTCGCGCCTGCGGCCTTGAGTCTGCTCTCGGGGCGGAGATCGTTGATCGAATGGTCCAATGCCTTGAAGCGGGCGGGATCCCTTGCAACGAGCAGCGCGCCTTCCTCCGGGTTGTTCTGTACGCAGCCGATCGGAGGTGGGATGCCACATTCGACACTCTCTGGAAGGCAAGCAGTACTGCACTGCGTCTGACTGCTCACCGCAAAGGGAGTCAACAAGCCGTCATCTCGGCAGTCGAATCAATCCTTCATGCTTTTGATCGTGGCTCTCCAGACCACGCGCGACAAGCGATGGGGGCCTACCTTGATCTCTTCGTGCCAGCAGATCCGGTCCCCCGCTAGTCATCTGGCATTGATGGATAAAATAGTTGATGGGTGACGGAGGGCTGGCTTTGCCGGCCCTTTTGTTTTTGACAGGACTCGACGGTCTGCTCGGATTACGACGTGGTGCCAACGCTAGGGGTGTATGGCCTCAGGCCGCTGTCGGAAGTCTGGTGAAATGCCTTTATAGTCGTCCCCCCCCCTCACTCCCGATCTCTCTACCTCCCTGTCCCCTCCCCCTAGCTCCTGTTGCCCCTGACTCCCCCTTGCCTTCTCTCTCCCGTTGCTCCCTGATCACCTTCAAACAGCCTTTCTTCGCCCCAGCTCCTCCCCCCTTTCCCGCCCCCGGGGGCTGCCGCCAGAACCGCGTATGACTATGAAGCTACCCTGAGGCCGGCTTGATCGACTGGGAGTGCTAGGTATAAGCGTTCAGAACCAAGAGGCACTGACTTCCCTTGCTAAGATGTTGAAGAATTATATCTATTTCGCGAGCGCTTTGTCACAATTACCGGAAACGACCCCTTCGCTTCCCGAAAACGGCTCCATGACCCAGGGCCAAGACACGATCTCGGCCCTGGGTCCCCTGGTTAGTATTCGGACTGTTCAGACTGGAGCGCCTTCAGACCACGCTTCACATTGCGCCCACCCCAACGCTCCGCTTCGGGCAGCGTATACCACCACCCGGACCATGTGCGGTCCCAGGTATAGGGATGCCGGCAGGCATTTGCGATAACACGCGCTGCGCGAACCCGACGCATGAGGGTGATCTTCATGTCCTCAGGTACCGGCTCTGGATAATCGGGGATCTCCCCGATTTCACGGGCCCGCCGGACTGCTTTCATCATGTCATCATCGTCGAAATCGACGCTAAGCGCCTCCTTGCGACGCTGACGCTCTGCATCCCGGGCTTTATGTTCTTTTAGCTCCCAATCCAGGGACGGGTGATCGAGATGCAGATGAGGCCAGGCCCGGTCATCGAGAGCCGATAGCATCGGCATGCCTTCATCCCGCGCCTGCTGCTGTGCCCCACTCCCAATGGATCGCGAAGTGCCAACCCGCTGCTTGAACGGGGTCACGCCAGCTTTCCGGTTCCTGTAACGCTCACGTAGGCCGATCAGCTCGTAGAGGGGGCGGACCCGTCCGTCGGACACACATCGCGCCGTCAGCTCCGGATCCAGCCCCTTTGTCATGTACTGAACCCGGTCCCAGTGCCAGCGGGCCTTCGATAACGGAGTCTCTGGCGCTTTGATCTTGATGTCGACGGCAGTGGGAGATGTCACGCGACAGCGCCGCCAAAAGAACGAATGTCCCCCATCACGGGCCCAATCCTCAAAGCAATGGCGCACGTTCGGGTGGATGGTTGCCACAATATGAGTGTGCAACCCCCGCTCGGCGCTGTGTTCGTGAACGTAAAGCGTGTGCCACTCGTAACCCCAGCGCTCGACCTGGTCGCCCGCTTCGTCCAGAAAATCAGTCAGAAGCCGTGTCATGGCGTTTGGGTCGGAGAGGCCAAGAGGCTCGTAGGCAATCGTGATGAAGGCGTTGAAGTAGAGGCCGCGCTCCTGGGGCAGAAAGGACGCAGCCCTGTATGCGGTCTGAAGATCCGACCAGGACAGGTATTCGGCGCTGCGCGCCTTGTCCGCTCGGGCGCACTCCTCACGGCGTAATGCGGCGGCGACAAGATCCTCGCGCTCCAGCAAACCTCCAAGATAGCTCTCGAGGTCATACCCGACCACGGCCTGGTTGAGCATCGTCTGTTCACCCGTGCCAGTCGACCGGCAGAAGCCGCGGTGGCCATCCTCATCATCTTCGAGCAACCCCCACTCGCGCCGGAAGCGGGCCCGCTCCTCGATATCGTCGATCTCAGCGAGAAGTACATACGGATCACAGGTGTCTTTGAAGTCGTGGGACATAGGTTGTTAAGCCTCTTTATGGAGTGAGCTGGCACCGCAGGGGTGGTCTGCGGTGCAACGAATTGAGGGCGGGAGCTAACTATTCGACGAAGCCGACCCGCAGGATGACCGGCCATGTAATTTCGCGTTTGCGGCGCTTGGCCCCCCACGCTTCGGCCAGCAGGCTTCTCATCTGCCAGACATCGACCTGTTCGATCGCCCGCTCCTCAATGCGGCGGATCACGGGCCAGTCATTCAGATGCTTCACGAAGTCGAACAGGTTCCACTTCGCCCGCATCAGCAAATTGCGCTGGACGTCTGGATACGGCGAAATCGCGTGGGCTCTCTCCACAAACGGAAATGGCGCGGAGCGGAAGCGATCGAAAAGGTGTCTCTCGCCGGGGGTGAGAAACCTGTTCAACGTGCTGTCGAACGTCATCCGGATGATATCATCGACCTCCGGCCCTACACGCATGGGCATGTACCCCATGTAGATGACGGCAGCACCAGGCCGGGCGATGCGGCGCATTTCGCGCGCAACCCGAGACAGGTCAGTCCGATAGGCTTGTTCGACAATGATGAGATCGAAGCAAGCATCGGGCAGGCCGGTGCTCTCGGGAGAAGCGTGAATGAAACGCACGCCAGGCTGGATCGGGTGCTCGCGGATCTCCGGGGCCGAAGGTCCTTTTTCCTCGAGCGTGCGCATAATAGCGCCATAGGACCCGACGGGGCGGGCTTTGGCGGCTTCGATCACTGTCGGGTCAGGGTGGACCACCACAACTGAATTGAGGCACGAGCCGATCCGAATGCCTAGTGTTCCCTGGCCTGCGGCGCAAACCAGCACATTGGGCATCCCACGGCGATACCGTTTCGTCAGAACGGGCGTGTGGTGGACATGAAGCAAGGCATCAACAAGCTCCCGCGTCGGCTGCGGTTCGGGCACGTCCGGTACGGAACTGCCAGAGTCGCGCGTTGGTGAAAGAGGCGGCATTGGCGTTGTGACAGACGCGGCGGGCGGTTCGTCAGGTGATCCAGGCCGGAAGGCCAGGGGATTATCGATCTTGCGATCACTCCCTGCTTCAACGATGCGATGCTGAGGGTCAGGAGCACCGTGGATTGAAGGCTGGTCTTTCAACCTGTAGGTGACAGAGTGGTGATCGGTGCCGGGCACTAACCGGCCCCCGTGGGTGTACAAGGCTTCACTCTGCGGGAGCGTGACGTGGTCTTCGCGCGGATCCGACTGAGACGGATTACTAGGAATATTAGCCATTGCGGCTCCTCTTGTCGTAGAGAAGCCGGGGCCTTGGCCGGCAGAGATTGAAGGCTATTGCTCTCTACTGAGCAATATAGAGATGAGCAGCCTGTTCACGCAGCAGGTGACAAAAAAAGTTCCAATCAGCTCCTTAATCAACCTTTTCCGAGTTAATTTGGTGGCTTCTGGCATAATATAGCGTTTTGTCGCCCGATGAATGTCTGCTCCTCGCGATTTACGGGACTAGAGACATTCATTAGGTATATAGACCTACAATGTTGGGCTTGGAGTTCTGATTGAACTCATCTCTAGGGCCCTCGGCTGCGGGGCAGCCATTGCAACCTTTGCTTGCAGATCCTCCTGGAAGCAATAGAACCCGAGCGGAATTTTCACCTCAAAGACTTGGTCGCTTCTGCTTGTTTTCTGGCGCAAACGCTATGGGTGTAGGTGCTCGAGACCCTGCGCAATAGCTGGCCGATTTGCCATATTCGCGAACACCCTCTCCCATAGGAGAGGTACCTTCCTGGCTGGAAAGCCAGGACTTTTCTGAAGCCACGAAAGCTGCGCACCTTTATACCTGGCACCGGGTATCTCCTCTCAACTTCTGCCCGCCTGACCTGAACCTCTAGCGACCGCAGACCGCGGTCGACTTAGCAGGACAGGTTATGACAAACGACCCCGCTCTGATGCAGTCGCTCCCAGCTGCCTCCCTGAACACCCATCCGATCCTAGATCCTTCGGGTCTTGGACCAGTTCCCGGCATCCCACTCGTTCCCGAGAGCCTTCGCCGGCGCCATCACGCCTTCATTGCCACTGACCAGCGTTTTCGGGCCGCCGCCCGCCTTCTTCAGGCACTCTGGCGCGTGGATCGAGGACTGCCCATTGGCACCTATACAGATCCAGAGGGTCGCCGCCGCAAGCTTGGCTCTCGGATCAGCATGGCTGCCGGCTTAGCCGGGGCGAACTTCCTAAGCCCTGCCATCGCCTATGTAGCATCGCGCGAGCTGGCTTATCGGGAGATTGGCGCTGTCTACGATGTCGATCGTCTGCATATGAACCTTCTTTCATCGCAGCCGCTCGTGTTTAATCTCTTCGCTCCGCTCAAGCGAGATCTTGCCCTTGCAACGAAGGTCGTTGCTGAGATCCTGCCAGGCCTCATGGCGGAAGTGACGGACATCCTGTTCGAGCACGCGCCTGCCCGCGGCCATCTTGCCTTTACAGGCGACCATACCGCCTTCGACCTGCTCATCCGTGGACGCACCCCTTCTGGCAAGCGAGCCTTCATCGCTGTCGAGGTCAAGTACAGTGAGAGCTGCCAGGAGCCGGTGCCGTCGATGCATTCACGCTATGCAGAACTCAGTGCTAGCTCAGGTCTCTTCATTCAGCCCGAAGCGGCCAGCTTGAGGGCTAACCCCATCCAGCAGCTCTTTCGTCAACACTGCCTTGCGCAGGTCATGCTTCAACACGACCTGGCCGATTGCGGAATTTACCTGTTCATTGCGCCAACGCTCAACCACCTCGCCCAGGGTGCAGCCGCCACTTATGCTCAGCACCTTGCCGAACCGCAGTCCGGGCAAGCGCTCTTCGTGAACGTCGCCTTGGAGCACCTCATTGAGGCCATTGCTGAGGTCGGCGAGCACAACCACGCTCGCGCCCTCTACCGACGTTACTGTGACTGGTGGCTTATCGACGGAGAATTGCAGCTCGATGCGGCTCCGTCCACACCAGAGGCTCTGGCTGTCGAGGCTGATCCCGCAGCCAGCTTGGAACAGGCTTCATAGGGATCGAACCTGTCTACGTTCGCCCCTCTGACATGCCGTTGCTTCGGTTTCCTCGCCCCCGAGGAAACCAGCATCTCTCGCCAGGAGAGCTTCATGGCTTATAAACTTATCACCACCCGCCAGCGATCTCAGCTCTTGATCCACGGCTGGCGCATCGCCAATGGCGATGACCCTGATCTCCCGCCGATCGTCAAACTCTTTACCCCGGACGCTAACGCGACCTGGCTTCTGGTTGAACTCGATCCTGCCAATCCTGACCGAGCTTGGGGCTTGTGTGATCTTGGTCTTGGGTGCCCGGAATTGGGCTACGTCTCTCTTCAGGAGATTGCAGCTTTGCGTGGGCGCCTAGGCCTGCCGGTCGAACGGGACAGACGTTTCAAGCCCGGTCGCTTGCTCTCTGATTTTGCCGCTGAAGCCCGCATTGCTGGAAGGATTATCGCATGACAACAACCTCTCCGTTCTTGACAGACTCCCTGGATATTCTCGATCGAGCCAAGGGAGCCCTTTTGGGACTCGCTGTAGGAGATGCACTCGGCGCAACGCTTGAGTTCTCAGCCCGAGACACCTACCCGCTTCATACGGAGATGCTGGGTGGCGGCCCGTTCAATCTCAAGCCAGGCCAGTGGACCGATGACATGGCGATGGCGCTTGCTCTGGCCGATAGCCTCATTATGTCTGGCCGCCTTGATCCTTACGATCTTATGTCCCGCTTCGTCTCCTGGTGGCAGAGGGGTCGTTACTCGAGCACTGGCGCTTGCTTTGACATCGGCCTCACAACCCGGGAGGCTCTCCAGAGGTTTACCGACACGGGTAACCCCTTCGCAGGCTCGACAGAGGAGGACACGGCGGGCAACGGCTCCCTGATGCGTCTTGCGCCTGTTGCGCTCTTTGCCTTGCATGATGAAGAGAAGGCACTTCGCATTGCTTGCGATCAGAGCCGCACCACCCATGCCGCCTCAGAGGCTGTTGAGGCTTGTGAGTTGTTGGTCACCTTGTTGAGGGAGGCTATTCTCGGTCGAGCCGAGCCGCTCCGAAACAGGGCGTGGATCGGGCACAAAGCAATTCGGAGCATTGCAGCAGGCTCTTGGCGACGTAAGAGCCGCAATGAGATCAGTTCATCAGGCTATGTGGTATCGACATTAGAGGCAGCCCTATGGTCCGTGGGGCAGACGAGTACCTTTGAGGACGCTCTCGTGTTGGCTATCAATCTGGGGCATGACTCTGATACCGTCGGAGCTGTTGCGGGCCAGCTTGCTGGCGCCATCTACGGCGCTTCGGCAATTCCCGGCCGCTGGCTCAAACCTTTAGCTTGGCGAGATCAGATCGAAGCCTTCGTGCCGCGACTATTGGCATCTGCAAACGAAAATTAAAGGTGAAACGCAGCTCGTAAGCGGAGGCTTGGGTAAGCTGGCGTTGCTATGATTGAAACATTAATTCAAGCAAGCCTGTCTTCTGAGGAATGCTGCGCGACGGTCCCGTCCTTCAGCTGGCGGCAGGACGAGTGCGCGGCAGATTCGGCGGACAAACGTCACGTTAGCCGGTTGTCCTTAAGTGGAGGTCGCATGTCGTTCCTGAGCATAAGTAAAATTCGACAGGTTTGGACTCGGACGTGGTTGGTTGTGGCTGTTCCACTCTTGACGCTCCCAGCTTTGGCAATTGAGCCTCCGTCAACCTGGCGGGACCCGGATGCAGGCTGTACTTACCTGGTCATTCCTGGCGCAGGCGTCTCTCTTCGTTATCGGAGAGATGGTCTTCCCGACTGCCCAAGCACGAAGGAGCAGGCGTCTGGACCAACGATCAGCTCGAGCGCTCCCGCTGTGGCGGATTCGACGGTGCGAGATCTTACGCGGGCTGTGGAACGTCTCCAGGCGGAAGTGCAATCCCTGCGTCGCGAGTTGGAGCGCCGGAGGTAAGCACGCTTCGGCAGGGTTGAGGCCCTGGGAGGTCAACGGGCCTCGATCGGCATGACCTGTGCTAAGGTTTGGTCAAGTTGCTGCCTTGTTTGATGCTCGCAGGAGATCGAGTGCGACTTGTTCGATTTTCTCCCGCCAGGCCAGGGGCTGAAGCCATCGCTCTGGAATCGATGAGGCACCATAGAGCGCACCAGCCAGCTGCCCGGTAACAGCACCAACTGTATCCGCATCATCCGCTAAGTTGACCGCGAGCACCAACGCCTCCTCAAAGCTGTTTGTCCGGTCAACACACCAAAGGGCAGCCTCTAATGTCGACACCACATAGCCCGATGAACCGATCTCATCGCGGGACTTTGTTTTCCACTCACCTGCCGCGATGGCTCTGATTGTCCCATGCCCTTTCCAGGGGCGCCGATTCAGGACAGCCCTGCTGCCGCTCTCGATTACCTCCCGCAGCAACAGGGTAAACAAGGCACAAGCTTCGACAGCCAGTGGCGCACCATGAGTGGTCCGGCTCTGCTCGCGGGCGTATTCGAGGGCCAGTTCCTCATCTTGCAGAGCAAGCAGGGCAACAGGCGCGACCCGCATGAGCGACCCATTTCCAGCGGAACGTTCATGGATCGGTCCGGCATACGGGTTTCCGGTTTTGATAAACCGCTCTAAGGACTCGCGCGTGATGTTCCCGATATCGAAGCATTCCCCAGTACAAGAATACGCGCCGTGCTCCCACCACCGAACGAAACGCTTCATCAGGTCCGTAGCATCGAGCTTTCCGCACGTGATGAGGCTATCGGCCAGAGCAAGCGCCATCGCCGTGTCATCCGTCCACTGACCTGGCTTGAGCCTGAACGGTCCTCCTCCCGTTATCTCCGTATGGTGGGGCTTGGTATCCCTGTCTGAGAACTCAAGGGTTGTGCCGAGAGCATCACCAACAGCAAGCCCCAAGAGTGATCCTACAGCTCGGTCGATGGACGATCCGGCCTCATAGATGCGCTCTTGATGACTCTTCGGATCTCCATTTGACAGGATTAGCTCGGGGGCAACGCCGCCGCCCATCTGGTTCATGTTCCGCATCTCCGGTTGATGCGGAACTCTACCTCGGCTTAGGCTAAGACTCATGCCTGTACTGGGGTTGCTTAGCGATTATCAGCGAAATCAAGATGGATCGAAGCGGGGAAGAGGTCCCATTGGGTGGGGAGCAACTATGAGCCAAACGCAGCCGGCTACTGGGCCCTTCTATACCTATCGCCTGATGGCCTACCTGAAATGGGGAGGGCCGGAGCGGCAGCTTCCAGAAGATGAGCCTAACCTTCCTAGGGATCTAATTGCTTGCTCCACCTCTTGGCGGAAGATGGCCAAGAGGAAGCGCTTTAACTCAGGCGAGATGGCGCGAATCTGCTCTGTCGTGGCGAGCCACCTCGAGGTTCTCTTCGTGCCATGCAACCTTAAAGAGGAGATTTCACTAGCGCCAGTCAAGGAGCACCACATCACAACCTTCAAGGTCGTAGCGGTCGACTTTAGCGCGGGTCCGATCCCTAGAATCTGTGTGAAAGCGTTCTTCGATCTCACTTTCATGGAGGAAATCCCATTGGATGGGATCAGTGAGTGGCAGGATCAAAACGACTTCCTCGATTGGGCTTTGGTGTTCCGGTACACCTTCGACGACCCACAGGCAGAGTGGTGTGTCATGGCTGACAACGGCCACAGCGGGCTCGAAATATACGGCCCTCTGGCCCCGGATGATCCTGGCCTCACCTATGCGGAGAAGATTGGCCGTTTACTTAAGGACGTACTGGATCCTGATAATCCATAGGGGGAGCAAGCTGGCACAGAACGGTTTCTAGGCTATCAGCCGTTACAGGAAGCACTGGTAGATTACTGTTCCAATAACAACCCAGAACAGCAAGCTAACTGCCGTATAGAAGAACGTTTGAAGCGGGCTCTCCTCTCTTTCTTCCGCCTCATGTTCCATCGCAAAGCTTGCGCACGAGTTATCTGTCGCCTTTTTGATGTAGAAAATATCTCTCCTGCTGAGCCCAAATTGCCCTTTCAGAAGCTCAACTGCCTCCCACTCGGTCTCTGCCTCGATGAAAGTGTCCCTTGGGCCTTGGCGTTGACGAATTCGTGCTTTGAACCGCGCCATGACGCCCCCCTTCCACACCGAGCCGCCTAGCGCATTCGCTTTTCTGACTCACACGATGTCTCTTATGTCCCTTTGGCTGCTCCCGGACATCACTGTATCGAACCGAACACTGACCTCACCTGGGCTGACAAAGGAGCGGACGCGGCCGTTTCGAACAATTCGCCGTGTCGATCTGTCGGCACTCGGGGCATCCGACCATCCCAATTCACGAGGATCACACGAGTGATCGTTTCCGCTGGGATAGGGCCCGCCTCGAGCAGCCGGCAGGCAAAGCACAATTCAGGAGCGCGCCTCAGGGCTTTGGAATAGCTGTCCGGAACACCTTCGCCTCCTTGTCACGATCCATGAAGTTATCAACGCCTGACGAGAGATCGAACCGAAACACAACACGGCCCGCTCCCGACGTAAGCTCGGCGATCACTTGGCGGTCATGGAAGTGGGATCCGCGAGTAGGACGACAGTCGAACCGAGGGTTGAGCCCCACAAGATCAACGGCCGCAAGCGCCCGTCGGAAGGCTGCTTTTTGATCCTCGACCCGCTCAGGGAGCTGCCCTGCGGATCCTTTGAAGCCGCCCTCGCGCCAGCGAAGCAGAACAGGACCAAGGCCGTCCTCAGTCAGATCACTGAGTTCAGACAGGAACTGAGCCGCATGAGCCCTGTTCCTATCGCCATTGAGCAGGAACGGATCAATGACCGTGATTGCAGGACGCTTGGAGCCTTTGAGGACGCCGAATGCCTGCTCGAGCGGCCGTGGCACGCCGGGCGGATAGTCAAAGAGATATGTCTCCGCAAGAACTTGGCCCAAGAAGTTCGGAACGTTTGGCTGCGCGTTCAACGTTGCTGCCAACTTTGCGGCCTCATCGCCTGGCATCGCTGAGCAGAGATAACACTGACCAGCCAGTAAACCGTCAAGGAGTGGGGCTGGGGTGACATCACTGAAGACCGCGAACCGCCCCTCGGCGACCGTTGCAGCTAGGCGAGGGATCGGGTCATTTCGGAAGAATCCTCCATCCACCTTGTGAAACACCACCTGCCCCTTCTTTTCGAGCCGCGCTAGCTCCTCAAGGGCTGCCACCTGTGCTGAAGGCGCACTCGCCACAAACGATGCCGGTCGCTCGCGCGTGAAGATGCGCACGCTCCGATTTGGGGATGCCTCGACAAAGTCACGCAGGAACCGAACACTCTCGTCAGCGCGGTCACGGTCGCCGGATCCCGCAATGGCCGAGACAGCAAGATCGAGCGTTGTGGCCGTGGCAAGCTTATCTTTTAAGGACGCGTTAGAAACATTTGTCCATGGGGTTGCGTTGGGTGATGCAAAGCGGACCGATGGCATACGGTCTGAAACGAGTGCCGTCAGCCAGGGCAGAACCAGCTTGCGATCGAAATCGTCCCAATGATGCTGATTGCCATAGTCATTCAGACACTTGGAACACGACGATGCACATTGCGCGGAGCAGTTCAGGATCGAAAGGGCTGCTTTTAGGAGTGTCGATGTACTATAGCGGCCCGGCTCGGCCAGGCGCCTTACATATCCGGCACCACCTGCAACAGTATCGTATAGAACCACGACTGGCTGGTTCCCATCAACTTGGACCGTTGCGGCAATGCCCCTCCCATTTGTTTCAAGGACTCTGGTTGCCGCGAGTCGAACTGCTTCTGCTAATGTACGGGCGAACTGGTACGGTTTACGCTCGTCTGCATCGTTCTCGAACGACGGCATCGGAGCCCGGAAGGCGATTGTGCGAACATCGGTTGCGAAAACATGCCCGAGATCGTCGGGGTCATTCAGCTGAGGGACAGGGCAGGTTTCCCCAGTACGTGGATCCTTATGGGTGCTGAGGATTGGTTTGCCGAGTTGGAAATTCTTTTGAGCTGGTTCGGCATGCTCGCATTTGCGGCAGCGGGCATATCCGCCACCCTTGGGTCCACGATTGACCACAAAGAGCCGACCCTGTGGAACATTCTCGTGCTCCTCCGGAAAAGCTGGTGCGAAGAAGGTCAACACCTGTCGGACATCGGTTGTCTCGTAAAGGTGGGCAGGCGCCCGAGTGACGAGACGAGCTTCTTCAACAGGCTTTTGGCGCACCCGCGATGAGCCGGGATCGCGCCCTTCACGTTCCGCATAAGAGGTAAGAAAGCCTTTTGGCTCAATGAACGTCCTTACAGGTCCAACAGACCCGCCACACTGCTGACATTTCTTTGAAACCTCGTCCCGAACGTCGGCGATCTGGACGTGTCGGCAGGTCGGACAGGCCGCATAGTGTCGACGAGGCATGAAGTCTTTGGGGTAGCGCACAATGCCGGCGCTAACCCAGATCCGACCATCGGCCACCACTTCAGAGCCTGGAGCGTACTCTGAGATCGCCATGGACGCGTCTCGGTCTAGCTGAATCCCAGCGTCATTTCGACCAATGTGCGATACGGTATCATAGTCCTCTGTGATCTCCAGCCGGCAGCTGTGGACTGGAAAGCTGTAGGTTGGAATGAGCGCCGAGCGGGAGAGTGCGTTGACCAGGAACTGGGCTAGAAGCTTGTCCTGCTGTGCCTCCATGGCAGCCGCAGCCTTGTCCTTTTTCTGGTCGCGGAATGCTTGCCGCCTTTCTTGCAAGGTACGCCACTGCTCGGCGATTCCCTCGGCAAACCACCGGATACGCCGACGTGAGTATCCCTGGAGCATTGCCCCCGAAAACCCGATGCTTCGAAGCTCGTCTGGAAGATGGCGAGCAAGTGCTTCCGCTTCTTCAAACGCGGCTAATCCAGCGGCGCTTTCAGCCCAGGCATCATAAGCATCCCTGAATGCATCAAGCCGAGCCTCATCCAGGCAATCCCCAAACAGGTCTGACAGTCTTGGTGCCCCTTCAGCCTTGCTGGTTTCAAGGTGCTTACGCAAGAAGCAAGAAAGGACCAGCGAGAGCTGATGCCGACGGAAGAAATCAGCATTATCCAGAGCCAAAAAGGGAACGGGAGCCTTTTCCGCTAGGTAGAGCGAGAAGTCCCGGTACTTGGCCTGATCGAAGTTTCCATTGCGCGCCATGGTGAGTGCAATTGGAGCAGCCTGAGCCCGGCGTCCTGCGCGGCCGGCTCGCTGCTGGTAATTCGCAATTCCGGGCGGCACGTTGCGGCAGAGCACGGCCTCAAGATCACCAAGATCGACGCCCATCTCCATGGTCGTCGTGCAACTCAAGAGATTGACCTTCCCTTCCCGAAATAGCTCCTCGATCCGCTCACGGCGCTCCGTGCCGATAGACGCCGTGTGCTCGCGGGCAATGCCGCTCATTGGATCATCGCAGCGGTATCGCTGGACATAATGGTTCGTGCGCTCAAACAGATCCCGCTGGGGTCGATCGAGGGCCTGTAAGGTGCCACCACATTTCCAGGACGGGCATTGACCACGGATATTGCGCTGCGCCCGGGAGCCACACGCCTGACACTGCATTAACGGTGCAGCACCGCCGCTGCACAAAAGAACTTTTCGCAGGTCAAGGACGTGACCGGGAGGACGTGGAACCAGCAGTTCCGCCTTGCGAGCTGCGTTGAAGAATGCGGCCACGACCGCACGCGCTTTGCCATCATCGCGCAGAAGTTCATTCAAGAACGATGTGAAGCGATTGCTTCGCTTCGGCTTAGGGATAATGCTGCGGACCGAAGCTCCGTGTTTGGCATCCCGTTCTGCAACAAAGCACCTGTTCTTCTGAGCGTGACGCTCTCCCCAGATGGAGGGGTCGGTCAGATCTAGCTCCCCACTGAGATCTCCGATAGCCCGAGTGCGACGGACCCAATCGAGGAACAGAGAGGCAATGGCTTTGGCGTCGGATCCAAGCTCCGGCGCAGCCAAACGCATTTGCTCCGCCACCTTTTCGAGCGATTTGTCCTCATACGCAACCTGAACCAGGCCGAGCGCTTCCAGAGAAAGGCGCGCGTAAGCGGGAGAGCAGAACTCGGCAGCAACCCAGTTTAGGAGCGCTCGCCGCGTTAGACTGTTTGAAACCTCGTGCCCTTCCTTGTCGTAAATTGCAAACGCGCGCTCACCACCATTTCTTAGAACGCGTGTGACGCTATCGGCGAGTTCGTCGAGCTTGAGGGTCTCCCCTCGCTGGTTTGATAGTACCTTAGCGATCGCAGCTCGTATGGCCTGATCACGGCTTGTGCGCTCGAAGAATGGGGCGAAGAACGCAGCGTCTTGCCGGTTGTCGGAGAAAACGAGCACCTTGCGCCCATCCATCGGACGCGGTTCGCCATCCAGTTGGCCTGGCAAAGCTTCAAGCAACTGCTGGGCCGCGACGGCGGCGAGTGCATCATCACCTGGGTGGAGCGGAGTGACAGGCTCGCGGTAAACGCCGGAAGTTGCGTGACAACAACTACAGCGAGCGACGTAGCTGCGCCTTTCCTCGTCATCTTCTTTCATCTCGGCGCAGGCAAGCGTGATACTGCCCGGGACCGCAGCCGAGGTAAACGCCCCAGTCTTTGCGTCGATGGTGACCGTCTCTTGTGCGCTGTCGCCGATTTCATCCGGACCATCAGCATCTTCGTCTGAGTCGAGGGCTAACCCGTCGGCCACGAGGCGCAACACTCTTCGCCGGCCACCGACCTGCGGTTTGGGACTTATGCCGCCAGCCCACTCCCAGCCCTCGATATAGGCCTCACCACAATTGCGGCATGCAAGAAGGGGGAAATAAGCAGTGCCATCGCCTGGGTCGTAGGATCGCTTAGCTCGGAAATCTGCCCAGCCTTCAGGAGATGATGGATCGAGGCGCACCACACCGCCTTCGATGCCGCTCGCGGCGAGATGGTAGCGCGCAGGCAGAATGGGAAATTCCCCGTCGCGACGCGCGAGGACACAAAGTGACACGATAGCCCGTAAGGCCTCGAGGCGCTGGCTCACTGACGCTTGAGGGAAAAGGCTATCCGCAGCATGCGTGACCGGGGCTAGACCCTCAGCGAGGATTGCAGCAAGCCTGCGGACCTCAGAAAAGCCGGGGAGCACATCGAGCAAACCCTCGCCCAACGTGGCGGCATTTATATCAACCTGTAAGTGTTCAAGGCTGGCCTCGGTGCAGAGTGCATTCCAAGTCCAGATCGAAAGATCGTTGTCGGCCATGATCTGTGCTGCGACCTGCCCGGCTCGCGCCCAACCGTCTGCATCAAGTGTTTTGTCAGCCGCGCCGGCCCGCAGAGCCGCATGCAGCTCCCGGCTGCCTGTAATAACGGCTTTCTCCGGCTCTTCAGGGAACGGTGCCCCAAACAGCTCAGAGGCGAACTTGATAAGTTCCGTCTTTCGAGACTCATCAAGGCTCGCGCTCGTTCCAATGGCTTGAATGGCATTCGGCTCTAGTCCCAACCGGGTCTTGAGCTTGCGGATCAAGAAGGCAACCTCAACGGCCTGGGCACCGGTATAAGTATGAATTTCGTCGAGCACGAGAAAGCGGGGCTGTGCTCCAGCGAAGAGGGGGGCATTCCTTGGCAGGAGAAGTAGATGCTCCAGCATGGCGTAGTTTGTAACCAGGATATGCGGTGGCCGGGCCAGCATCTCACCACGCGAAAGCAGCCAGCTTCGGGGCACCGAGTCATCCAGGTTAAGGGCGCGTACGATCGCCTTGTTATGGAGAATCCGGGCTTCCTCCTCCTCTCGGGTGGCGGCGGATCCGACCTGGCCGGTAAACCGGCCGAATGTAATCCCCGGGTCGCCAAGCTCCCGCAGGATGAGGCGCGCGATGCGGAAGTAGAGCTGATCGTTCGCAAGCGCGTTGAGGGGATAAATCAGAATGGCGCGAACGCCTGGCCGAGACAGATCATCTTTGAGAAGTGAGTCAACGATCGGGTAGAGGAAGCTCTCTGTTTTTCCCGAGCCCGTTCCCGTTGCTACGAGGTAATTTTGTTGTGTTGCTGCGGTTCGGATGGCTCTCGCCTGGTGCGAATGGAGGAGACGGTCGAGCAGGTGCCCATGTCCTGTCTCTTCCATCGCGAGCCACCGCCTATCCAGCACACCAGCGGAAACAAGCTGCCGCAGACTCTCCCCTTTTTTGAAATCTGGGAGGATCTCGAGATAAGGCCCCTTCACGAGGTCGGTCCCAACCGAGGAAAACTCCTCCCGAATGGCTGCCGAAAGACGAGGCAGTCGTTGTTGGGACACGGGCACGGCCGTTGCCATGTAGCGCGCCATCGTCTCACGAAGGGTTTCACGGAAGGCGAGAGGATTAAGGTCGTTCATTTTGCTTCGCTGAGAGTCACGAGATGCCACAGGGTGGTATAGAAGGCGAGCAGTTCCGGTGCGAGCCGGATCAAGAAGGCGGCGTTACGGTATGTGTGGGTGCCAGCCTCTTGGTTTCGCGTCATGATTGTTTCGAGAAACGACGTGCTTTCACCGCGGCGACAAGCACGCGCGAAAGCAGAAATCGCTCCAGGCATCGCGCTAATCAGCTCCATTTCGTCGCTTAGTGCGGCTGGTGCTGCGAGAGCTTTGGCACCATTGACACGCAGAGCCTCGCGAGCAAATCGCATAACGCCTGGTAGTCTTTGTTGGTTGGTGCTGCTGCCTGCTGGCGCGACCTGCCTCAAGCGAGAAAGAGCCGCCTCGCAGCACCAGGAATGGTGGGCCAGGGTCAGCCAGGGGCGTGCCGGCGACCAAAACTGACCTCTCCGGTCACCTTCCAAAGCGGCGATGGCGGCTGCATAGCTTTCAAATGAAAAATTGCGTAGAGGCAGCGAAGGGTTTGCAGCTGCTGCTTTGAAATTAGCAAAGGCTGTAAAGAAGAGCGGAGTGATATTGAACCTCTCAAGCGCTTGTACAGCACTTGTGCAAGTTGAAAGCTTTGATGCTTGCGCGAGCGTCTCAAGGCCCTCGCCTGACGCATGCTCAAATACTGCGAAGTCCTGGAGTGGGGCGTCAAAAAGGTCGGGGGTCAACTCGAGCGGATGTTGAATAGGGACCCAGGACGATGAGGCTGACGCCGGGGGTGCGTGCCCGGCTGCCTGGAGGAGGACTGAACGCCCGGGGCTAGATTGTGCGAGCCCTTCACCCACTGTTCTCCAAGCCGGCACCAGCACCGCTTCAATGCTTCGCCATGTTGGAGTCGCATAGCACTGAGACAACGCCTTATCGAGGCGTAGGAAGATCTGGGAAGCCGTATCTCGTCTCAGACTGCCAGCCTGACATCCGTCAAACGCGAAAGCATAGATATCGTGCCGATCGTTGATTACTGGCCGCCACTCCTCCTCGCCTTCAAGGCGAACCGATAGATCGGCAGTCCAGACTCCTTCGGCGAAGACGCGACGATCAATCCGTAGCCTTAAGTCCGTTCGGTCAGCGCGGGTTTGGGTGACCGTGATACTGTCACGATCAGGATACTGGACAGGGCGGCGGCCGACGGCCGCCTCGATCACGAGCTGGTCACCATTGATGGTATGGACGAGATCAAGCCGCGCTGCATCCACGGGAACGTGAAATTTGCTTGCGATCTCAACAAGCTCGGCTCGCGGCGTCCAAGTGAACTCTGCTGGGTTCGTCGATGGGACAAGTTTGAGAAGAGTAAAGGCTTGGTGGCTATCGCCGTCGGGCCAGTATCGAACCTCATTATGGCCATCCCCAATGAGGAGGGCCGCAAGAGGGATACGACGAGTGCCACTTTGCGCGAAGGGCTCTGCTTCTTGCCGCCCACAGATGTCAAGCGCCGACCGTCGATTTGAGGAGCGAATGACAAGGCTGCCGTCGAGGCCCTCTGATAAGACGAGTGGTTCGCCAATTTGGAGAGAACGCTCTGGACCGTTGATAGGTGCGACCGAGACAACCACACCACGACGGGGAAATGGTAAGGTGATGGTCTCAGTCTTGGATTGGAAGGCAACAACTGCGACCAGGTAGTCATCACCCGCTTTGAGTTCGAGCTGACCACTCGGCCCGATCTCAACGTGACCGCTGGCGTCAAGATCGAGATTTGGTGGGATTGTGGGTGCGTTGAATGCGACCCCCTCAATAAGCCCTATAAGACCAGGCCAGTACCAGATCCTCGTGCGCGCGAGCACGCGCTCTTTCAGTAAAAGCGAAATGCGTAGAGCCCCAAACTCCCCTCGATCTGGCAGAGTAGGGAGCTTGGCAACTGCAACTCCCTGGTCTGACTTGGTGACCGGCACGTCGAGTGCCGAGGAGAGAACAGGATGCTCGACTCTCAAACTTAGAGTTTCGCTTAACGTGTCAGGATCTGCTAGGATTCGCACCTCGGAAGGGCAAGCGGTGAGCGGCACCCCGAGGGCAGTGGAGAGTATTTCACCTTCGACGAGAAGACGCGGACGCTGCACGAGCCCGATACGGATGGTGCGTTCCCCAATGCGTAGGGTTACTGCCTGTTCGACAGAGACATAGAGAGCGTAACCTCCCCCGATATCGACACTTTCGGCCTCGCCTACGTTAAACGGGTTGGTGGCTACGACAAAGGTCCCCGTCGCATCGACGGCGATCGCGGTGGTTTTAGAAGCAATTCGTTGTAAGAGGGCACCCGACTCGCCATCAAAAACCAGCACATCATCTGGGCCGAGAATGGTGATCGAATTCTCTTTGGTCGCGTCGCTTTCCTCTGCAAGACGCCAGGGCAACACCTCCGGCCACGGAGCAGAAAGTGCAAGGATTGAACCGGCTGATAGGAAGCGATCGCGGCCATTCATCCGCAGTACAATGGCTCGTCCTCGAACTGGGTTCTCTACCGCAAGTTCACCATCTCGCAGGACTAAGGCCGGCGGAAGCCGGGGCACCTCGCCGAGCAGCTTTGTGCTCTTCTCGCGAGCAGCAGTGATCTCGGCAGCGAAGCGTTCCTCAAAGAGGTTGCGAGGTTTCTCGCCTCCGCTCATCCGGGAAAACACTGTTGCATGATACCCGACAGTGTCGGACGCAATCACCTTTCGCAAGCGCACCAGGCCAGGGTGAGCAAGTTCAGCCGCCTCGCAGGACCAGTGGTGGAGGTACGTCGTGTCCTCGAGCGGCGGTGGCCCAAGGCGAACTGATGCCTTTACGAAGGCCTCCGCAAGGCTCTTGAGCTGGGCATGAGCGACACCGGCTTGGGCTACGTAGTCTCCGACCCAGTCGGTGCTTTCCCCGAAGACAGGCGGAAGAGCAAGACCGTTACGGGCACATGCGTTTCGGAAGGCCTTGTTTAGCTTCCCCCTCAAGTTGCCCGGTATGTCTTGGCAGTCCAATGCTCTTGCGATTGGGCCGTAGACGTTAGCTGTCCCGTCCTCCGCGTAGCCTTCCGCAACCGCCTTGGCGATCGTCCAGGAGCAGAGAAGCGTGTACTTCTCGTATAGGCGCAGGAACCGCGCTACATCCTTGTTAACTAGGGTGCGCACTCCTTCTCCAGCGCGCCTTTCCAGGTCAGGTTTCAGGTTGTGGTGCCCGAGGAACGGGGATGCATTAGCTCGTTCTACTGACTGCTTCAGCAGGAGCGTCGCAGCCTTGAGTGGCTGGAATAACGGATTCTGCACGGAACTGTGCTGGTTCAACGAGATCCCCCTGGCGCATCAGCCACGAACACTGGCAACTTATTGTTGTCTCGAGTGCCTGGCCGCCAAGTTTATTCCGTCGCTCTTAAAAAAGTCTACAATTTGTGGTTCGGGCCCGTTTATTTTGTGGCTATGTGCGTGCTCCCCTATGCATGCCGCGGCCAGCGCGCCACGGGCTTCGCTAGGGCAACTGGATTGCCGTTTATTTTACTAAGTTACATCAGACCCATAACTGGCCCTCAAGCGTTCAGCCCGTCAAGATTACCAGCCTACGCTTCCTTGCACACGCCAATCTCACGCCTTCTGAATCGGACATCCTGCCCTCGAGGACGGCCCGAAGGACCCCGTCCGGGAGGCAAAGGCTGAACTTCAGCGCATCGGCGATATCGTCTGGCAGGCGCGGCCGGATACTGTGTTGCTCCATGGCGTCAAGCGCCTGTGCCACTTGCGTCCCGCTCCCGCTCTTCATTGTGATCGAAAAGCCGTCACTGCTTGAGATTGACAGCCGCTGCTCCTCCAACCCGGCACCAATGGACGCGCACGCAGCTCCGCCTGCAAAGGCCCAGATGGTAATTCTTCCGGCACCGTCGGTGACGACCGGCATACACTCGCCGTCAACGAAGGTGAGATCCTCCCTTATTTCCTCAATCCTGGCACTCGCCCGGCGGGAGAGTTCGCAGCCTGGCACCGTGCCGGCGACGATCCGTTCGGCTGCTCGCGCAACGGCGCTCGACATCGGACGACCGGAGCCAAGCCACCGTGATCGCCCGCCCTCCGGAGCGGGCAAGACCGCAACGGTACGCCTTCTCCAATCCAAGTCCGTTACACGCCAGCTACGCCCCCCGAGAGACAGGATAACGTCATTTCTCTTCCTCGTGATGCTCGTCGGGTGAACGGAGCCGAGATCATGGGCCCCATGGCGGACAGCCAGGAGCAGTGGCTCGCTGAAAGCAGCCACGAGATCGCTAAAGTGCCGTCGTCCGAACTCACGTTCTCCGGCGAGTCCCAGCCCAAGGACGCCTTTATCTTCAGCCAGGACACCAGTCGCAAGCATATGGTCGAGCACCGCCTGCCGATCCGCAGCCGGTACACAGTCGATCGACGGCCCCAGCCACTCTGCGATATCGCCACGCGCGATCCCCTTCTCCTGGAGGATAAGCGCCATGACCTGCTGGGCGAACAAATGCGCGGGCCGTGGAGGCGGCACGACGGCTTCGACATGGCCCTCCCTCCACAAAGTTACCAATGCGAGGCACGCGAGGAGCTCTTCCTCGTCGGTAGCCAGGAACAAACAGTTTCTGCGGGCTCCGGCACGGCGTCCCGTCCGGCCCATCCGTTGCAGGAAGGAGGCAACGCTCGGCGGAGCACCGACCTGAAAGACCCTGTCCAGGTCACCCACGTCTAGCCCCAGCTCCAAGGTGGACGTCGCGACGATCACGCAGTCAGGCTCAGCCGCGAAGGCCGCCTCGGCCTGGCGGCGCTCGTCGATCGACAAGGATGCGTGGGACACGAACGTGCGAACGCCAGCCGCACGGAGCCCGGCAGCGAGTTCCTCCACACGGTTGCGGCTATCGGCGAAGACGAGACGGCGTTCGCCCCGATGGAGCCTGGAGATGACCATGACGGCATTGCCGACCGAGCCGACATAGTCGACGGTGACATCCCCGTCGGCCACGGGCTTCGTCAGGCCAAGCACCCGCCCCTCTCGCCCTAGGGTCAGCCAGGAGAGCAACTGGGCTGGGTTCCCCACGGTAGCCGTCAAGCCGATCCGCTGCAGCCTCCTCCCATTCAGCCGCTCTAGTCTTGAGAGGAGGAACAAGAGGTGCCATCCGCGGTCGTCCCCGGCGAATGCGTGCAACTCGTCAATGACGACGGCCCGCACGCCACCGAGAAAGTCCACGTGGTCGAGGCGCGCCGAGATCAGCATCGCCTCGAGGGATTCCGGCGTCGTCAGCAGGATCTCTGGCGGGTCAGCCAGCATCCGCTTGCGGGCTGAGGGCCCAATGTCCCCGTGCCAAAGCCCGACCCGCATCCCAAGGAAGCCGGCGTAGCTTTCCAGGCGCGGAGCCAGATTATTCAGAAGCGCCTTGAGCGGGCAAACATAAATGGCCGAAAGCCCTCGCCAGCCCTCGTTGGCGATGCGCGAGATGAGCGGGAAGAACGCAGCTTCCGTTTTCCCGCCTGCGGTCGGAGCCAGAAGGAGAACGTCCTCGCCGGCCATGATCGGTCCAACGGCCTCCCGCTGGGTCAGCCGAAGATCCGGCCATCCCAGGGTACTCACGATGTGATAGCGAAGCGCCGGGTGGAGGGCGTCGAAAGCTTCTGTCACAGTTCTAGCTCGACATCATCCACCGACGATGCCGCGGCTGCAGCACGTTCAGAGGTTGTCATCTCGCGTTCGTCCACGGTCGGCGCGTAGTGCTGGCGTGGATCGAAGTCGGCGAACTGGTCGACGCGATCCAGGACCTCGGTGACGAGCTTGCGAAGGTAGAGCCGCGGCGCCACGCCGGCCTTGCCTCCCAGCCGCCCGGCAATCCCTTTTGCAAGGTCCTGGACGAAGAGGTCGTCCACCACACGAAGAATGCGATCGGCATTTTCGGTGTCATCGGCATAGAGATCGCGTACCTTACGCCCGACCGTCGCGAGCGCCTCCAGATCGAAGCCTGGCAGACGGACCTGGACAGCCCGAGGATTGTCGAATCGAGCGTCGGTCGCAAAGTCAGTGTGAAGCCTCTGGGCGAGCGGAGGCAATCGCTGGACACCCTGGGGGCCATCGAAAAAGGCGGAAGTTCCCGTGACCACGAGATAGAGCCCCGGATACCGCCCTGCGTCGAGCTCGTCCAGCAACTGGCGCAACGCGTTGAGCCCCTTCTCCCGCGTATCGGCCCGCATGCGCTGGAGCGTTTCGGCCTCGTCGAGAACCAGGACAAGCCCTGCTCGACCACTATCCCGCAGTATCGTCAGCAAGCCGCCCAGGAAATGCATCGCTCCGAAGGCATCGAGATCGCCCTTGATTCCGGCCGCTCTCTTCACCGATGCGGCCACGTTGGGCTGCCCTCCGAGCCAGGCAATCAGCCCTTCAGCCAGTGCGGCATCCTCTGCTAGGAGGGCACGGCGGTACGCACGCAAAACGGACGAAAACGCCGGGGCGGTTCGCGCGATCGTGGCAAGCCGGCGCTCCATCACGCCATCCGTTGCCGCGGTCAGGGCCTCCGCATCCTCGGCAGGCACACGTCCGTCGGCGAGCACCTCCTCCTCCAAAGTGTAGAACCAGGCATCGACCGACGATCGCAGTGCTCCATCCGGCGTATCGGACGTCGCAAGTCGCTCCACGAGACGACGATAAACCGTCTCCCATCGGTGCAACGGCGTTTCCGTCTCGCTGACCTGCACCTCGGCCGTCGCAAAGCCCGCCCCTCGCGCACGTTCCTCGAGCCAGCGCGCGGTGAAGGTCTTGCCGGACCCATATTCGCCCCGGATTGCTTTGAATGCGCCCCGGCCGCCGGCCGCGGCCGCGAGATCGGCGTCGACGGCCGACTCGAAGCGCTCCATGCCCACGGCGATCGTGCCCAACCCTTCACGGGGCACGGTCCCGCGCCGCAGGGCATCAAGGATCAAGGCTCTCCGCTGCGGGCTGATCATCGGCGTCCTCCGAGCTCAAACTGCAGGCGAAGGAGTGCCTCGTCGAGAATGACATCGTCCCCGTCGAGGGCGATGACCTGGGCCTGATCGAGGTTGAGAACGCGACGCGCCGCACTGACGAAGCCCCCCAGTCGAACAGCGGCTATCCCGAGGCCCTGGGCCAGGCTCGTCTTGCTCATGCGCCCGCCGCGCCCAGACAGTGCCACGAGCAGCGCCTTGATCTGGTCGTCGGGCGGTGCGCCCCTCCCGGCCAGGCTCCGTTGGGCCAAGTAGTTCTCGCAACCTATGAGCGTGTCGATCCACGTAGGCGCCGAAGGTTGAGGCCGATTTAGGTCTCCACCTGACCCTGGCTGGCCAAAGAGGTCGAACTGGCCGGGCGTGTCGCGCCGCGTGGTCGTCATGGATGGTGCGGGCACAACGGCTGGCCGGACATCCTGGGTGGAACCAAGCCACCAAGAGGGCTCGGACGGCGGTGCGAGAACCCAGCCGGTTGGAGCATCACCCGTCGTCAGCACGGAGACAGGAACGAGGACTTCCTGGGGTGCGACACCACCGTGATACCCTTTCCGCTTGGCTGCGTATCGCAGCCTCTCACTCCAGGCCGCGACAATCGCGGTCCCACCCGCAGGCGACAGGACGCGTCCGCCGGACAGGGCGATCTCGCCGTCGGCAGCTGCTGCACTGCCAACGCGCCATCGATCTCCGGAGCCTCCGGACGCCTGAACCGTGCCGGTGTCGAGAACGTGCCCGTGGTCGCCCGTGATCACCACCGTCCGGCCGGCCTGTCGGGCCGCGTGAAGAAGCGATCCGACCTGGCGGAACTCGTCGGCGGACCAGTTGATGTCGAGCTGGTCACTTCCGGCGAGTTGTGCATCGACGGCGTTATGGACGACGCCAACGATCTTCTGGTGCGTATCGGCGATCGCGCGCCTCACATCTTCGCCCAGCTCGGGACCAGCGCCGAGGTCGGCCTTGTGGAACAGCCTCGGTGGCAGACCACTGCGCGAAACAGCGAGGAGAGGCCCAGATGACGAAAAGCCTGCCCGCTCGGCAGCCTGGTCGCCGCGCCGGAGCGTGCCCGACAGCAGGCTGGCCCGGGAAATCTCGGTGACGGAGGGAATGGCCGCCACGGCGCTGATCGGGGCCCGACTGTTGGTCGGATTTAGTTCCAGCCAGCCAAGCCTAGCCAGCGTCTCACCCAGGGCCCGCCAGACCGGAAAACTCAGCCCATCGAAAACCAGGAGGAGAACAGGAACGTCACGCGCGAGGGGCGCAACAATCGCCTCAAGAACACGTTCCACCGGCCAGGGCGGCCCCTCACCAGTTCCAGCGGATTGGTTCCAATCCTTGAGAAGGATGGCGAACCGCTGGTTCTCAGCTTCGCGCCGCTCGCCGACGGACTGCGAAATCCGGGCATACACGCTCGCCACTTCCGGGAGCGGATCGCCGCTGCGCAAGGCATTCCTTGCGTGGTCGACGAACCCACCATCCACCGCGAATGTAGCTGCAGCTTCAGCAAATCCACGCGCGGGCTCCGCACGCCTCGCCGTAAGCCATGTCACCAGGCGAATGGCCATCGTGGCCCGCGCCAGGCGAGGTGCGTTGTCGCCTGCCCGGTCATGGGCTTGTAGGATCCGCAGGCTGCGCCAGCAGGCCCCGACATCGTCGACGGCTCCTGTCGCCAACGCGTGCTGCAAGATGGCTGCCGCCTGGCGCAATTGTGCTTCGAAACCGGCCTGCAGGACCGGGCTCAAATCGACAGCCTGCTCTGCACGGATCGCAATGAGGATTTCAGTCGCGCGTGTCTCGGCCGATCGCGCGGCGGCCGTGTTGTGCTGCAGCAGTCGGTTGAAGAGGCTTCGTCCGGCCCGCGCCAGGGCAGCTCCTCCCGCAGGCTCGATGGGCACACCACCGACATACGTTTCGAGCCGGACAGCAGCCTCTCGCAGCTCGGGTCGGGCGGGCTGCTCGCCGAAGAGAACACCGCACACGAGGGAGAGCGCGAGAGCTTCGCTTCCCCGTCCCTGGGAAGCCGCGGCAAGAACAAGAGAGGCGGCCGCCCCGCCTTCGACCCCAAGCCGCTGGATAAGGGCCGAACGGACGTCTTGAGGAAGCCGAACGAGACGATCGAGGCCAACCGGTTCGAGCGCCCATTCCATCAGACTAGAGGCATCGCCGCGACCGTCAGGAAGCTCGAGCACGTCGCCGAGCGCCGCACGCCAGGCCGTATCGAGATCCAGCACGCCGCCGGGGGCGGGCTTGTATCCCTCCTTGGGCACGTAGTCGAGAAGGAGGTCGGCGAGCCAGGTCTGAGATGCGAGACGGGGATCCAGTGCGCTCACCTTGAAGAGCGCGCGAAGGGCCGACCAGCGATCCGTATGCTTCAAGCGAGCCCGCGGAAAGCGAGCGATCACGTCACTGGAAAGGGCTGTCTCGTCCAGCGGCGTCAACACGATGACGCCGTCGCTCTCGGCCTCTGCGCGATCGAGATGTTCGCGGATCTCAAGCTCCGAGGCACACCAGGCGACGTGGAAGTTGCAGCCGCCACGCACGATCGCTTCCGGCCAAGCACGCTTCTGGGGCGAACGCATTGCGAGGATGCGCGCCTTCTCGTCCCGCTGCAGAAGATCATCGAGGGCCCGCTCGATCTGGGCGCGGTCGGGCGCCAGCATGGGGCTCATTCGGTCTCTCCAGCATTCATCCGCGTCAGCCGCCAGGACAGTGTCAGCTTCGCCTTCGGATCGGCTTCCATCTGTCGACGTAGTCGGTCGAGCGTGTGGGCAGCTTCCGTTCCTGCCAGAGTGATCTGGTGGCTTTCCTCCACAAGCTCTTCGCCCGGCGGTGGAACCACGGGGCCCGGTGGGTTGGGCGGCAGAGGCAACGGCGGCTCAGGAGGACGTGGCGGTGCAGGTGCCGCTTCGGCCAACAGCGCGGAGGCCCGCCTTTGGACTTCCCGCAGCACGGGCTTGAGCGGGACCGCGTGCTCGTCGGCGTCAAGGGCCTCGACGATCCTGGCACGAAGACCCTCGGCCGCGTTCTTGCGATGATCGGCTAGGCCCGATCCGGTCTCGATGATGGTCCAATCCGCAATGGTCAATGCTTCACGGAGGTCCTGGAGGGTTCCCAAGACACGTGCCACGGCGGCTTCGCTGGTCTCCAGCTGCGCGCGCGCAAGCACTTCGATACGGGTCAACGGTGTGGCCGCCGCCGCAAGGTCTGCGAGGAGACCCTGCGCGGAGCGCAGGGTCGCCAGCCGAGGGGCCGTGAGCGCGACGCCAAAGGCGCTCGCCTTCGCCATGATCTCCTGCAGCACGTTTGACAACAGCAGGCGCTGAGTCCCACTGTTGGTGACGAGAGCAGCCGACAAGGCGGTAAGCGTGGCGCCCTTCCTGACCTCTCCCGGGGCCAGTCCGAACAAAGCTGACGCCCGTTCGCGGGCCTTCGCCCACGTGGCCTCGTCCGGCAGGGGCTCCTCTAGCAGCTCTACCGCATTGTCGATGCGATCGAGGGAGACGCTGGCTGGCGCGCCCCTGAGGCTCGGCGCGCGATCGGCCTGAGCAGCAAAGGCAAGAATGACGAGGTTCTGGACCTTCGTCGGCAGGCCCATGGGCCTAGGCTCGTCAATCCACTGCCTCAGCCTGGCGACGGTCAGCGGCCCCCCTCCCTCGCGGGCATGCATGGTGGCGAAATGGTTCGCCCAGTGATCGCTGAGCTTCAGGTGGGTTTGGCTCATTACCCCGAGATTCAGGGGAACGGCGATTGCGCCGAGAGAACGCCGGTCCGCGTGGTCCTCCACGAAGTGCCGCTGGTCCGGCTCCTGCGCTGCGGCCTCGATCCTCTCGAGCACCCGACGCAAGACGGCATCCTTGACTTCGGTGTCGAAGACCGGGTGTGCTGGGTACTTGTACTCAAACCAGCGGTCGAGCAACTGGCCGACCGCCGCCTTCATGTCCGCACCAACGGGCATCTGGGGTGAAAACGCGCCGTCCAGCGAGACGAGCCGGTCTTCCGGAATCACGGCAGTTCCAATGCACCCGTCGCTATCGTTGCGGATCCCGTAGGCCGCTTCGATGCAGCCGCGAATGCGCTGCCCGAGTGCACTTTGCTGGCTGCGCAGCACGGCGCGGGCCTGCTCGCGGTCGGACGCGGAGAGCATCCGCGCGGCCTCCAGGAGCCGGTCTCCCGAACCCGCCAACAGGAAGTCGATCCGCACGAGCGTCCCGAGGTCCTTGAGGGCTCGGTCGCTCAGATACGAGGGCTGCCAGACGACACCGCCTGACGCGTTCTCGCCATCGAAGTCGCGGGCATGGGCGAGATGCGTCGACGGAGGTCGACCTGCCGGATCGAGCGGTAGACCCAGCACCAGGACGGGTGCCCCGCGCCCGCGCAAGCGATCCTTGCTCAGGTCGGCGACCGCCTCGAAATAGAGATCGACCTCGCGCTTCGTGCCGCGCCACAGATGCTCGTAGCTGACAAAGGGCTGCGCGTTGATGAGCGTACCATCGTCGCGAATACCCAAGGCTTCGAACAGAATCTTTTGCAGCTTGCTTCGGCGCTGGCCGTCATTGTCTGCTTGGGCGGCATTGGCCAGGATGGGCTCGACGTCCACCCCGCTGATTTGCAGTGAGAGGATTGGCGTCTGGTCCTCACTGATGCGAATTTCGCCGACCTGCGAAGCCCATTTCCGCAGCTTCTGGAGGACAAGTCCACCCTCACCGCCGGGCACAGGCGACGTGACGGATCCGTGGTTGAGCGAGGCCAGCCTCGGGGCTGTCAACGCGCGCAGCGCCTCGACCTCGGGAACGAGCGCCGCCAGAAGTAGCGTCTTGAGAAGCCGGGCATCGTTGTCGAAGCGCCGCTTCGCCTGCGCGTCAACCCGCCCGTCCTGCAAATCCTGCCAGCTGACATTATGCTCCCTCTCCAGCAAGGGCAGCAGCTTCAGCGTCCAGAGCTTCTTGGCATTCTCGAACTGTATCAGCATGCCGTCGGAGAACGGCTGGTCGCCCTTCGCGATCTCATCCCAGAGGTCGCCGACGGGGATTAGCGCGCCGAGCCGCAACTCGTCGCGCCGGTTGACGAGCAGCGTCAGCATGAGCTTCAGCGCGGTGCGCTCGCGCTGCAGGACTGACGAAGCCGCGATGAGGGCTTGCACGAGCGCCGGGCTGAACGGATAGGTCTTACGGAAGAGATCCCGCTCACCCTCCGACCCGAGCAGGGTCTCAACAACCTGCTGGCGCGTCCGCATCACCCGGTCGAACTCCGCGTCGATCTCCTGCTTGGCGGTCTCGCTGACGGGCGCGAGCAAGCGTTTCTCGGCGATGACCGGCAGGTTGCGATCCTCGAGAAGCACCTTGTCGAAACGCGCTTCCCAGTATTTCAGAGTGTCGAAGAAGCGCACCTGCAAGGCACCGGCGTGCTGCTGCCCGATGAGTTCGCGCAGGTCGCGCTGGCGCGCCACGAAGGAGATGATCGGAACAGGCCGGCGTGCATCCTGCGCCTCCACCAGCTTGGAGAGCTTCGATCCTTCGTCGTTCACGAAATCGACGTCACCGGCTCGGCTGGCCAGCCACAGGATCAGCTCGTCGAGGAAGAGGACTACGCCATCATAGCCGAGGCGCTGGGCGTGCTGGCTCATGATGGCGAGGCCCGCATCGAGGTCGACAAAGGCCTCGCCCCGGGTCGCTGCGATATCTTGGTAGTTTTGGAAATAGGTGGCAATCAGCGCACCCACGAGGCGCTGGCGCTCCTCGCCTTCAGGCGGCTCCAGGGTGGCGGACTCGAACGAGCCGGCGTCCCACTGGCTCCCGAAATCGCCCCAGCCATCATCGTCCGAACTGGTGCCTGCGTTCAGGTGGGAGAAGAAATCGGCATCCCCCATCTTGCTCCGCAACCCTCGAGCATCCTCGAACAACTTCTCGCCAAGATAGAACCCGGGCGTAGGCGCCTCGGGCCTGACCTTCCGGACATGCGCGGCATAGCCTCCGAGAACGGCACTGGTGACATCCCTCGCTCCGATCATGTGGAACGGGACCATGAGGAACGATTTCCCTCCGAGCCAGACGTCGTGCTTCGTCACGACCCTTGCCAGTTCGGGGACGCCCCGGGCCCTGGCGTTGCCGGCCAGGAGAAGGTTGAGCACGGCCATGAAGTGCGACTTGCCGGCGCCAAACGAGCCATGCAGGTAGCAAGCAGCGCTCTTCGTTCCTTCCACCGCGCCCTGGATAAAGCCGAGCGCTTGGTCGAAAGCCTTCTCGAGCTGCGGCGTGACAACATAGGAGCGGATGGTTTGCTCTGCCCCCTCTTCGGTGACGCCCTCGGAGAGCTTCAGGACGAAGTCGTTGGTCTGAACCCTCTCCGGGATGGTGATGAGGTCCCGCAGAAGCGGACGGTGATCGGCACTCATGAGGCGCTCCTGCGGGCGCGGGTTCGGCGCGGAACCACCGGGGGTGTCCAGGCGCGAAGGTCGGCCAGCGTCAGGCCGTGTCCGCGCGCCTCTTCCTCCACATAGCCTTCAAAGAAATCGCCCATGCGCAGTCCCGTATTTGGATCGATGTCGTTATGCCATTGCTTGAGCCAGGGCACTAGTTCGAGCAGGCCAGCCAGCATGGGCACGAGCCGCTCGGCCGGCCAGCCGTCCTGTTCCTTGCGCTCTACATAGAGGGCGGCCAAGGCCTGTGCGCGGGCGAGGTGATCGAAACCGGCCCAGAGGATGAGAAGGCTGGCATCAGCATCGCGCGAGCACTGGGGGAACGACACGAAGCGCTCCTTGGGGACATCGAGCCCGCCCCGCAATCGCCAGTACACGGCCGACTGGAAGTCCGGCGTGCGATATTTCGGAGGGACAGGGATGTCACCGATCTTCTCGGCCTTGCGTCGCTTCTGCTCCGTCGCGATGGCAGTGTCTGCGGCGCGTCGCACTGAATCAGAGACGTGCCCGGCTGCAAGCCGGGCGGCATAGGCCTCCGCCGTCTCGCCCTCCTGCCGAGGGTTCAGCTTGATCCAGGCGGTGCGCACGTAGTCTTCCCGACGGGCTTCAACCTCGGCGTCAATGGCGTCTTCCGCGCGCTGCTTGTCCCAGGTCGCCTCCCAGTCTGCCCTCTTGCGCAGACCGCTCTCGGAGTAGCGCATGGCCGCGAGGAACGGGACGGACTCGCCCTGGACAAGTTCGGCGACAAGCGACTCTTGGTCGAAGCCGGACCGGCCGACATAGAGTTCGGCGACAGACATGAAGTCGGGATCGCGCTGGGTGGCGTCGGCCAGCGCGCGCGCGGAGACGATGCGGGGGTCTCCCGCCGGCCAGTAGCGCGGATCCTCCAGCCGGTCGAGCAGCCATGTCCGCAGCGCCTCGCGCTCCATGTCCTCCCAGGGCGGCATGGACCAGCGGCGCTTATACTCCGGCCGTTCGATCAGACCGATCGTGGGGTCGCTCTCGATCAGCTCGATGCGGTGTTCAACGACGGCTCGGTAGTCGGGTGTCCAATGCTTTGGCAACTCTGTTTTTGGCGTCGAGCGGTGGCGCTCGAACCATGTCGTCTCAACCTTGCCCTCAACCATTCGGCGGGCCATGACGATCTCAAAAGCACGCTCCCCCAATTGGATTGGCGGAGGATTTCCGTGTTGTGGCGGCGGATCGCATAGCTGGTAAAGACCGTAACACGTCCAGTCGAGCTCCTCCTGAAGCGCAATCATGCGAGACCAACTCGAATCAAAAGAGACCCGAGCTTCGTCCAGGGTGACTCTGGTCGGAACTGACCTACATACGAATGAAGGCAATGCAGCCGAAACGCTTTTCGCGGTGGCGTACAATTGCTCAGCAAGAGCTACATAAGGATCGTCCGGCAACGGGAATTTTTGCAGCCCTGTACCAGTGAATTCATAGAAATCCTCAAAAGGATCTGTCCGTTGCCGCGCTCCTTTGTCATCCACGGTCGACCCCTTGTTGTGAAATATTTGCTTCATCCAAAAGCAAGCGACAGAAGAATTAAGCAGACAAGAAATGGTGTTGTGCTCTTCCTCAGAAGCTCCATTTTTCAACTTAATTACGGGAGCCGATCGATTAAAAACTTTGCCGCCTTTATCAACCACAAAATGATTATGCGTCGCCACGAATGCAAATGCGATTGAAAGCGGCGTTCGTGCACGATCTACGGGAAACTGATGGTAGTCGAACCATGAGCGTCCAACCGATCTGTATGTTCCACCTCCGAAGGTTGAACGACTCCACAACAAGGTTCGTAAAGCCCAAAACCAAGACAGAGAACTTCCTAAATCTAAATTCTTCAATAGTTTTAGTTCTTTATCGTAGGGAAACAATATCGCTTCGTCCCCAGTGTAATTCCAATCCCGAATATCGTCTCCACGTATCTGTAGTTTACAAAGAGTCTCAATTCCATTTCGACGGAAGAAACTTAGCGGCTGAACAAATGCTTCGTCAGCATGGGTGTCTTGATAGAACCCAATCGATGCAATCAGGTTTTTCAAAATCTTTGAGCCGCCTTGCTCGATTGCGGCCTGAACGTCCGACGCACCGCCGCCACCTATGCTCCAAGGGTGGCGCGACAACAGCTTCCTGCTCGTCTCTTCCGTGCTCACGAACTCGCCGTCAGAGCGCTCCAGATCTGTTTGGGCCACAATTGCTGACCATACACGACCGAGAGCTGGAATTTGTGGAGTGGACGGCTCTCCTCGCACACCCCGGACCGTGCGGACCATTGCAGAAACTGGCGCCCGGTTGCGCCCAAGCAAAATAACTGTCGGCGTGCCATGTCCAGGAATGTAAGCGCCTGAGCAGTCGACAACATGCGTCAAGTCAACCGAAGGCATCACTTTCTCTATAAGCTTTTTGCCGAACTCCCGTTTCATGAAGCTGTTGGCGACGATCAGCCCGACGAAGCCCGCAGGTCGACCCTCCCCAGCGTCCTGCGCCAAATCGAAGAAGCGCTCCACGAATGGAGCCCCGAGCCCGTAGGTCCTGTGGCAGCTCTCGTAGATCTCCCGGTAGGCCTCCCGCATTGCCGCATCTTTCGGCGTGATGTAGGGCGGGTTGCCCACTACGGCGTGGTACTGCCGGCCAAGAATCGCGTCGACTGCGTCCGTGTCCTCCGCAGCATAGTGGTGCCGCAGCACGCGCCGGAAGCCTTCCTCAGTGCCCCCGAGTTCACGCTTGGCGAAGTGTCGTCCATGCAGGAGGCTGTCGCCTGTCGCGAGTTGGAACCGGAAATCCGGTGCCGCCGCCAGCCGGGTCTGTCCGGCGGCCTTCAACGCTGCGACGAGCAACCGGAACCGGGCGATCTCCACCGCGAAGGGGTTCAGGTCCACCCCCGCGACCGCATCGAGCGCCTTCTGTGCCTGGGCCGCCGCCGGCATGTCCGGCGCATGACGCCGCCATTCCTCCAGCAATCGCGCGAAGCCGCTAAGCAGGAAGTGCCCCGAGCCGCAGGTCGGGTCGATCATCCGTACCTGCTCGTGCCCGAACTCGCGGAGGGCGGGATCGAGCGTGCGCGATAGGATCCACTCCTCGACGAAGTCCGGCGTCTGCAGCAGCGCGTAGCGCTTGCGTGCATCCTCCGAGAGGTCCTGGTAGAGGTCCCCAAGGAAGCGGGTCCCCCAGTCCGGATCCGTGAAGTCGTGATTTAGCTCGCCCGTCTCCACCGAGCGCTGCCGGAAGAACCCGATCAGGTCGCGCGCGCCGTCGCCCGAGACCGGCAACCGGAACAGTGGATTGTGGGTCGGGTCGAGAAGGCCCTTCAACCCCGGCAAGCGGGCAAGCTCCTCAAAGGCGGCGAGGAGGTATTCCGCGTCGCTGTCCGTCGGGCGCACGCGGAAGTGCTCACGCTGCCGCAGCTGCGCCAGTTCCAGCCGTTCCCCCACGCCAGAGACGATGGGGCGATCGAGCAGGCCGTTGTCCTCGAGGAAGCGCAGGAAAACGAGCGCCAGGATCCAGTGCACGGCCGCCTGATCGACCGCGGCGGAGAAGAACGTCTCGAACGTGTCGGCCGTCCGCTTGGTGTCCCGTGCCTCCTGCCATTCGGCCTGGACGGCCTCCCGAAAGCGCGACCCGGCGTGGTAAGCTCGAAGATCGTCCTCGAGCTTCTTCCGGAAGCGCTTCAAGTCAGCAAGCAGGCGTTGCGCGTCGATCATAATGTGATGATATCCAGAGAATCGGATCGGGAAACGGTAGTCTCGGCATCGCGGTGCGTTTCCGCAATGAACCCAGACCAGCAGGTCATGACTTCAAGCCGCCGAACGGCCGCCGGCGCGGTGAGCGTTCCGCAGCCAGGGCTCCGTCAGGCGCACCCAGTTCGCGCCAGCGATCACCGGCAGCACAGCGCCGTCGATCTCGGGTCGACCCGGCGCCACCTGCGGAACGAGAAGCCACAGGCTGGGAGGCCCGCCCGCCGCCCCTGACGCCTGCGACATTTCGACGAGTGACGTCATCAAGTCATACCGGGCCAGCAGGCCGGGTCGAACCAGCAGCACCGGCTCACGGAGAGACAGGATGTTTTGGGTCACCTTCGGCACAGCCTCGGCCGCCAGGCGGCGCAGCCTCCGGAAATCTGGACTGTTCGGTGCCGCCGCGTCCGCCATCAGGGCCTTGGGCCAAGCGACCCGCCGCTCTTCCGCGTGCGTTCGCATCGCCCGAAGCATGAGGCGCTCCAGGCTCATCACCTGCCGGGGAAAACGGCACAACAGTTCCGCCTCGGCCTCGCGGGCGTAGCGGGGATCCACCGTCAGGGCCAGGAACAGGCCCTTGTCGGCCGCATAGGCGATCTTGTCCTCGATCGACCGTGCGGCTAGCACCTCCGGTGTTGCCTCCTGCGGAGGCGCAACCGTGGCATAGCGCATGAACGTTGCACTGCCGGTGCCTGTGTCGGGAATAGACTTGCTGTAGTAGCCCGCCGGATCGGCCGGTGGCCCGCGCCACTCAACCTCCGTTCCCGCCTCGGCAAGGAGCGCATCGAGGGCCGGACGATCGGGCAGGCTTTCCGCGTCGGGGAAGCGACCACGAACACGGGCCCGCAAGGCATCCACACCAAGGCCCCTGATGCCGGCCAGCGTGCTTGCGCTAAGCCTGAGCGCCTGGAGTGCCACGAGTCCACGGGGATAGATCTCGCCGAGGGCGGACAACGACGCGCCCTTCGAGGCCGCAATGGCAATGCCGAGACGCCGATCGGCGGCCAGTTCGCGCGCTCCCGAGGGCACTGGGACCAGGCCAAGTTCGTCCTCGACACGTCCGGGGCTGGGCAGCGGCAGCTCCGCAACGAGGCGATCGGCGGCGCGGGCGAGGCGCCGTACATACTCGGCATCGTCCGCCGAACCTGCCAGCAGGACCGCGCTTCCTGCGTCCTCAGTGGCAAAGGCCGCGAAGCGCGGTTGGGTCACGGATGCCTCGAGCTCGGCGGCGGCCCGGATTGTAGCCCGTGCGCGGCGCATCCGCTCTGTGGCCTCTTCCCTGACCGAGCCACGGGAGGCCAGAAGCTTCTGGGCCATCTCGTCGACCGTCGCCACCCCCCCGGCAGCGACCAGCAGGGTGTCGATCTCCGCGCGGACGGCGTTCAACTCCGCGCTCTTGTGCCAGCGCTCTCGCGCTCCAGTGAGTGCGTCGGCTACCGCGCTGCGCGATGTGCCGACATCCGCGGCGACCTGCCCCACCGAGGGCCATGCCGCCGCGTCCTCGTCGATGCCAAGATAGTAGGCGAGGACACGATCCTCTGGTTTTTCGTCGCCGGCCGGGCGGCGCGGCAGGAGTTGGTCCGCGAGACGATCGAGCGTGGCGCGCCCGCTATCCTCCTCAGTGATCCCCCCTGGGACGAGGTCGGGCCGGAGCGCGGCAAGGCGCTTTGCCCGCTCCCGGATCTCCCGCCGAATGCGGTCGCCGACCCCCTTCAGATAGCGGAACTGCAGGCGGGGAACGGCGAGGAGCTGGTGGACGGTATGGATGCCCATCCGATCCAGAACCGCGAGCGCTTCCACGCCGTAGCCGACGTCCACGATCCGGCTCGCCCGATCGAGCCGTGGAGCGATCACCTCGATGCTGTCGACCCGCTCCGCCGCGCGATCCATTGGTTCGAAGGCGAGGCGCCAGGCGCGGAGCATCTCCTCGGCATTGCCGAAGCGCTCGGTAGAATCCCTGCGCAGGGCGCGGCGGAAGAAAGTTTCCAGCCCGTCGCGGAGGGCCGGGTCGAACCGATCAGCCGCGACGATCACCTCGTCATCCGTCAGACGGGGATCGCTGAGGCCGTCGCCAAATCCGGGCGGGGTCCCGACGAGCATCTCGTACAACGTGACGGCGACGGCATAGCGCTCGGCATGCAGATCCCACCGAGGCGGGCGGCGATCGATCAGGAACGGGTCGAGATAGGGCTTCGTCCCCGCATTAATGTTTTCGAGCGGCGCTCGTGACAGCGAGAAGTCGAACAGAACGAGCCGATAGGCTCCGCTTCCGGCGGCGCGGGCGATGCCAATATTGTCGGGCTTCACGTCGCGGTGGGCGATGCCCTCCTGCTCGAGATACTCGGTTGCGGACAGAAGCTGCTCGCCGAAGCGGCGCATGAGGTCCAGCGAGAGGGTGTCACCACCGCGTATCCACTGGCTCAGCGTCTTCGGGCCTGCACGCTCCATGAGAAAGGCAGGCCTGCCCCCGACGGCAGCGTCTCCGACGAAGCACACGATGTTGGGATGGCGCAGGGGCCGCAGGATGTCGGCTTCGGCCCTGATCCTGTCGGCGTGGGCGTCGTCAAGAGCGACCTTCAGGACGAGCTCGTCGCCCGTTGGCTTCCGCTCAACCAGGAAGGCATAGGCGGTCCCCCCCTGACCGAGTCGCTGCTTGACAACCAGGTCGCCTTCGAAGAGATCGCCTGCCGCGGCAGTTGCAGGGTCGGTTGCGAACGTCGGGGTAGGCTCCTGGGGGCCAGCTTCCTTCTCCGCCTCGGCGAGGTAGTCGAGGAACTCGCGCGCGTCGCGGGGACGATCACGAACAATCGGTGCCGTTGACGCGCGGACCATTTCCTCGAGCCAGCGCCCGGCGCCGTTCATCACGGACGACAATAGGAGACCTTTGCCATCGCGCAACTTGGCCGGCAGTTCCAGCGCGTCATTTGCCGGAGCGCGGCCGGTGAGGATGTGGAACGCGATGGCGCCGAGCGAGAAGACGTCGACCTGCGCCGCACCAGTCTCTCCGGCCGCCGAAGCCTCGGGGGCGAGGTACACCCGCGAGGGATTGCCGAGATGCTCCTCGACATGCTGGGTTCCGGCCGTCATCAAGGCTCCGGTGGTGCTGCTCTCCGCGCGACTGGCAACCTGCCAGTTTGTGATCTGCAGGCGGGGCGAAGCGGTCTCGGAATCGCGGACCAGGATGCTCTGGGGCGCAAGTCCCCGGTGGTAGACTCGCTTGCCATGCGCATAGGCCATCGCCTCGCCCAGCTGACGCACCATTGCCAGCCGCTCAACCAGGGAAAGATCCGCGAGGCGCTGCGTTAGAAACCGGTCGAGCCGAACGGCCTCGAGCGTGTGCTCGAAGACGAGTGCCGGCCCAAGCTCGGTTTCGCGATAATCCAGAACCCGCTGGATGCCGCCATGCTCGAGGCCTTCCAGGACGCGGGATTCGCGCTGCGCCGTCCTCGCCAGTCGGTCACGGGCTTCCGGTGTCGTTGCCCGTGCGTAGGGGTAGATGCGGATGCGGCGCTTGACCCCTGTCGCGGCATGCCGCGCTGAGAAATCTTGCCAATTGTCTCCTTCGCCAAGGAGCTGCTCCAGTTCATAGTCCCCTATGCGCTTTCCCCGACTGGGCGTGCGCACGCCGGCCTGCTCCAGGGCCCGGGCGATCTGCCGTGAGGCCGCCGCATCCAGTACTCCCCTTCGCCCGAAACCGATCTCGTCGCCGCGCGTGAGCGCCCCGATGACGCCTGTGTCGTCGGGCTGTCCGGGGGATCCCTTGAGGAACACGCGCTTCGCGGTGCCTACATCCAGCGACGGGGGACGGTCGACACCTGATAGGAAGATCAGCGGCTCGACCCAGGGCACGAGCCGCGGTCCACTGCGTCCGCTGACTGCATCCTGCCGCCGCAGCACCGTCGCCAGGCGCTTCGCCTTCCTGTTCGCGAGCGGAAGTGGATTGTCGATCGAGACCGCGCGTCCTTCAGTCTGCCACGTCCATGTATGGGCATCGCCCCGCACCGTTCCCGGTCGTGACTTCACCTCGACCAGAATCAGGCACGATGGCGTGAGGACGAGCGCATCGATCTCGTTCACCCGTCCTTCGTCGTCGATGAACTCGAAATTCGACCATGTGCGCCAAGGCTCATGGTCAGGCAGGTGCTCACGGAGAAAGTCCAGCGCCTCCCTCTCCCACTCGAAGGAGGACTGGCTGATGGCGGTCCAGCGGGGGGGCTTCATGTATCCAGACGTTTCCCTACATTCTCTGAGTTCATTTTACCCAACACTCTGATGGAGCGGATGACCTGTTTAGGCCCCGCGAACATCCATACAGCCGTCCCATCAACCGCCCTTCAAGGGCGGCTGTCGTCGACAGCTGCTCCGATCTGCCGAATTCAATGCGTTGCTCCTCTTAATGATCTTCACGAAGGTGGTGCAACATAGGGCGGTGTTGATCATCGCAGCTTCTTTCGGCAGGCAAGTCTCTCTGTCAACGGACTTCTGTGAAGGCTATTAGGATCGGATAAACATTCGTACAGTTAATTGCACGAGGCCTAGACAGCATGGTGGCGAGGTGTAGTGACGTCACTTGCCTTTTTCTCACGTGCCCCACTCGCCGACAAGAACGTATAAGTGGGCGTACCTTATACCACTCTGGGCTTCTTTCCAGTGGTACACAATGGTGGTACACACCTCTCAGGAAACTTGAATGTAAGTTGTTGAAATTGCAGGGCCGCGGCCAGAGGGCACGATCCTCCCCTCGGCTCCACCAAGTTTTAAGCCAACTGCCTCAATGGCTTAACCTGTCTCCTTCTCTCCCTATCAAAGTCTCCGAAAACGCAGCTGTCACACTCGTGTCACAGCGGAGACAATTTATGGCGTCTATACGTAAGAGAGGGACCCGTTGGCAGGTCCAAATCCGGCGCAAAGGCGAAGGGCTTCTCTCTCGGTCATTTCCCAACCGCAAAGCTGCAGAGACTTGGGCGAGAGCCATCGAAGCGGAGGCAGATTGCAAAGGCCTTCCGCCGAACCGGAAAGTTCTCAACAGTTTGAGGCTGGCGAATTTGGTGATGCTCCCAGATCCTGTGCTCGCCAGTCGGACAATCTCAATCCCACTGGTTGCATCAACAGAGGCTGAAAAGATCCGACGCTCTCCGGCACGTCGAAGCGATTGGCCTTTTGATATTCAGGAGGCCATAGACGAACTCTGGCTATTGGCGGTTGCCAATCTCAACAGAGTGCAGCAGTGCGATAAAGAGGCGGCAACACAGTCGTCCTTGCTAGGCGCGGCCATGATATCTTTCGCATTCCGCTCGCAGTTGGATTCTGGCTTGAGAAGGACCATGGTGTAAGTGGCCTATTTAAGCGCCTGTCGAGCTTTGCAGAGGAGTACCATGCCTCAAAAGCTGAGAACGAGGGCAAAGATATTATCGAGTTGGCCTTGCTTTCAGTGTCGGAGGCTCTGAGCAAAAGAGCTATCGCTCAGATCTCTACTCAAACCATTCTTAATGGCATCCAGAGCATCGCCGCTCAGGAAGATTGTGCCGAAGAGGTATCTGATCTGAACACGCATCGTGTTGGCAAACTGATCTCTAGGCTTGGATTTAAGAAAGGTGCGGGGCACGGCAAACAACGATCTTGGCTGATTTCGAAGGGAGACTTGGTGAACGCGGCAAGAGCCCGAGGTGTCAAGCTCTACGATCGGTCCGTTGATACGGACTATTGGGGTCTGTCCACTGATTTAGATAGTAGAGACTCTTGTAGCTCCATCGCATCCAAGAGCGACTTCATGTCCTTCTAGCTCTTATAAATTTCAGCGTGGGACAGAGATAACCCCTGTCTCACGCAATGCTCGCAGCTCTCTAGCTTAATGTCCGAAAAGTCCAAAGTGTCCAATCCTTTCGATGTCTCCGCACGACCTCAAATTTCTATGAGAAAATCTCGAGGTGGCATTCACAGAAAGAGCCTACCCCCCACTCCCCCCGGTACCCCATCCCATAGGGGTATCTGACAAACTCTCAGTGAAATCGGCGGACACAAGCTAGATAAAGGTAGACTGCCTTAGAAAGGCAGAAGGTACTATTTCAATTTACCCTTATTTTACAATTGCGTCGTCTAAAGCCGGCTTTGAATTGCATACCCCAACTTCACCTCGACTTATACCTAACCTCTAGCCGAATGGCTTATCGGCCGCACGCATTGCTTCTTCTGCTTCTGAAGGAGCAAGATCAAGGAGGCGCTCGAAAACATTGAGCGAACGGTCGCGAATGCCTGAGGAGCGATGTAAGGCTAGTACGATTGGTGTCAGATCCCTTGCTAAGTGTGGTCCACGTCCCCGCCGATCTGAAAGCGACGAACCAAAAGCCTCTACTGTTTGTTCAATGAAGTTCAGCAGCGTTTCTTCGAACTCTCCATCAAACATCAGCTGATTTAGACGCCGAGGAGTCCAATGTTCATCAACCTCTGCCAAGATCGCACGGTTCTTCGACATGGCTGTGAGCAACTCAAGTGAGTTTTGGTCGTGTGCAAACTGCTCAACTCGGGAAAAGATGTTCGCTATCGCAGTCGCAGCGGGGCCAGATGCATTCGGAATAGCAGCGAGCAACAAGCTATGGCTACGCTGCCTATAATCCTCATTCTGGTGATCCCATATCTCAACTGCCGAGTTCACCACGCCAGCAAGGAAGGACAATGAATGCTCATCAGAGATATTTTTGAATGAGGTTCTTACTTGCTCAGAAGTATCAGTGTCCTCTGGTCTCAGTATATAACGAACAAAGGCTATTTCACCCGCAGCCAGCGAGCCAAAGGTCCAAGAACTTTCTCTTAATGAGCGCAGTATGTATGAAAACTGATCGTCATCAAACACTCGAACAGTCGCTGCTATGAGATGGGCACCATCCGTGCTCAAGAGCAACTCTGGATACCGTTCGAACAGCGACATCATGAGCCTGGATGCTCGGGCTGGATCTGCTGCTCGCAGGCTTGCGAGTCGCCAAGTTAACGCATCCCAAACACCAGGATCTTCATCGCGATAGAGATGCGTTTCGAGGAGATCGAGCCAGCGCTCAATAGCTGGAGGCTTCCTGGCCAGGAGCCCAATTGTAATTGCGTCTAGAATAGGAAAGTTGCCACCCGGTAGCGCCTTGCTACGGAACTGCTCATAGATGACTGATCTTTTATCAGAGTCCTTTGGTTGGTGGCTGGCTGAAAAAGCTCGTGAATGACGATTGGGCTCCGGATCAATCCATGGCTGTAGCCAGGAAGATAGTATGTCAATCCACTCGTCATCAAGTCCGCCAGCGCGCGGTGCAATCCTTTCAAGTGCCCAAGCAATATCGCGTTGGAAGTCAGGTGCCGTTCCACCATAAGGTGCTAGAGCCCTTAAGATACCGATGACCTTCTGCGGGTCACAAGTTTCAATCTGGGCCAGCTCGCGCAGCACGACGCCAATCGAGTGAATGTGTGTTCGCGGCGACAACTGCTCCAATATAGTCGTCACTCGGCTCGGATCTTTCTTCGCAAGCTCTGCTAAGGCGCTAGCTGCTTGCCTACTACCTCCTACCAGCGGCCGTGATGGATCGGGATGACCATCCGTGTCGTCAGGCAACTCATTAAATAAATTAAGGATATCGGCATCAGAGGCACGTGCCATCGCATCAGCAGACATTGGACTTCCAACATAGCCACTGTACGACTGCAGCTTGAAGGCATCTTCGGGATCTTGGATAGCGCGCTGTTCCTCCGCAATGAACCTAGAAAGCGAAGACCAGCGCTTCTCTATAGGAATCTGTGAAAGGAGTCTCAGCCGTGCGGCTCTGTTCCGTCGCAGAACGTCACGTCTGGTACTGGCGCTGCTGAAGTCAGTGACGTCGCGTAAGTTCCAATTCTTTATTGTAATTGCGAGTGAACGGAGGCTGTCTTGGTCTGCGTGCTTTGCAACTGAAAGCACCAAGAGCACTGTCTCCGCCAGTTCGTCGTTGTAAGTCCCCAGGGCGAGGCGGCGCGGGTCCTCCAGCACAAACTTCAATGCCTCAGATGGCCTGTGCTTAGCGAGAGCCGAGAATCCGAATGCGATTAGACGCTGAATGAGATCTGAGTCAGTGTTTTGATAGTGCGATACAAGCTTCAGAAACTCATCCGGCGAAGACTGCGCTAGCGCTTGCAGGCCGACCCTAGTTCCCTCAACCAAGTAAGCAGAAAAGTATGGCTTACTCGGATCGATGTTACTCTCATCGTCGTCAACCTCAGAAAGGGTCGGTGTTTTGTTTCTAAATCTCATCCTCTGGATTCGCAGAGATGTAGAAGCATCTACCCCGACCTGAGCCCAAATAGGCAGCAAGACTTCAAGGTACGGCTTTGGATCTGCCTCGATCAGGTCAGCAATACCGTGGAAGCTATGTTCAGAGGTCAGGAGATTAGAAAGGTTATAATCTACTTTCTGGTTTCGCTCCTGCTCGAACTGCCGGATGGCGCGTACGATATCTCTGTGGTCATCGGGCGCACTCTCATCCGTATCAGTGTCATCATTTTCAATCGAGAGATCGGTTTCGTCGGGTTCATCAATGATGTCTAGGTCTTCAACCTCAATGATGATGTCATCATCGAAATCGGCGTCTTTTGTCTCAATGCCAGCCTCTTCTCTAGCCTCAGCAGCTTTATGGTGGGCAACCTGAACCAAGCGGTTCAAGATAATTTCGAGAAGGTGCGCCGCGACGTCGTGCTCACCGCGCTTGGATCTTTCTCTGAGGACGCCTACGACGGTCCAGTCGGCTGTTTGAACTCGACTAACAACCCGAGTGAAGATTGTGTCGGCTTCGGCAGGCCAACCCTTGAGCTTCTCTAAGATCCATAGAGACGGATTGTCGAACTCGCCTCGAGTACTCCAAGCATCCATAACTATCATTAGAACGTCGTTCGGCGCGAACTCTCCCGCAGAAGCAAGGATGGTCCACACGGGCCATGCTTCTGGAGTGTCTTTCGTTGCAAGCTCACTTATATTCTTGCGAATTTTCGGCCACCATTCCTTGCGAGCCACCAGCATTCGCAGAGCTCGCTCACGAAGGGGACGATCATTCCCGCTCAAGGTGCCTAGTACTATTGCTAGTTCAGAGGATGTGGGCTTCTCGGAAGCCGCAGAAAACTCAACAAGCAAGTGTTGCGAGTGGCGACGAAGTCCTTGCCATTCCCATAGCTCTAAGAGTTCCCTATTAAATCTTTCTTCATTTGCTTCCCGGAGAAAGTTCAGAGTCGAGATCGTGTCGGGCCGACCGAGAAGAGATTGCTGAAGATTACTAACTGTCTCTACAAGTGTGCTACCTCCTGTAATGAGGTGCCGCCCACGTATTGTGCTTAGCCAGCTCTGATGACGAAACATCAACTTACGCTGGTCCTCGGTTTTTGACAAAACGCCCGCTTCGCACAGCACTTTTGATGCGGATTGTTCAGGCGCGGGTAGCTCTTCAAGGGGAATTTGGTAGTTACCGGAGACGGTGATCTTATCTGCGATTTTGTTGACTGTTTCTAAGATGGGAAGGTTGCCGTACTGGCGAGACAGATAGTTCAGCCTGCCGTCTTGAATCATTGACCAGCTGATTGCCCCCGGTGACGATCCCGTTTCACGGCAGAGTGAAACATAATCCGATAGAGCTTGGGGTATGCCCAAGGTTTCTTGGAGTTCGACAGGCACCGCAGATGCTTCGATCCCTAGAGCTTCCAGCAGCTTCGCTACCTCACTCCAAGGAACCGGCTCTAATCTGATGATTTGGATCTCATCTGCCGGAAGGGCAGTCCTGAACCGTGCATCATGCTGAAATTCAAAGGGCCTTACCGATGCACAGATCTTTACACCTGGCGCGGTCCTTACGCGATTGATCAGATCTGCAATGGCTCTCAATCGCCCACCGCTGCCGTCCATAGAAGCAGAAACAGCATCTAGCTGGTCAACAAATAATAAGGTCCCGCTCAGCTTACCGTGAGCAATAATCTCTGGAACCAGCCCGTCTGGGACTGAGTACACATCCGATAGATCCCGCAGTGAGTTTGTAGAACTTGGGAGAAAATCAGCTTTGATACCAAAGACTGTGTTTCCTTTCGCACGCTCGGCATGAGCGAGTCGGGCAAGCAAAGCAGACTTACCGATCCCTGGAGGCCCAAGCACAACGATTACTTTAGCGTCCGAGGAGGCTAACTCATGCGCAACTTTTTCTAACTCCACTCGATTGAGCCAAAATCCCTCGATTGTTGACGGATATTTTAGCAAATCGAACGATGCTTGAGCGAGTTCATCAGCGGAGTGGGTAGCCTCTGTATTAGAATTGGTCCCTATAGTGCGAGATTTGTTCGTCAACAGCTCGTTCAGGTCAGAATTGACGAGGTTCGATAAATCACCATTCATAACAACAAGGTATGTTGCCTGGATGTTGGTTGAACCCTCGCCCCCAACCTGTGTTTGACTAATCTTTCTGCCGCGGAGCCGTTTGATCCACTCGACCAATCTGAACATTTTTAGAGTGAGCCCCGCTCTTTTGGGTTTGTCGGATGGAATCGTCTCCAGAACTACTCTTCGAGAAGAATTTTGTCAGCAACCAGCCGACTAACAGTGCGCCAACTCCACTGAACAGCCATTCCTTGTTCTTCCATATCCAAGTCCAGATCTCTTCCACTTCAGGCTCCAAAACGAAATGCAACGTTGTCCATAGAAACGGCTCTGCCAGTTCGCCATAGCGATGATCATTACAGCGATAGCAAGCCGCTATGACTAGGTGAGCGCGTCGTCAACAATCTTGTCACATCGGGGTCACACCAGATGATAATCAAAACAGGTTTGCACAGCTCAGCTAAAAATTCGTAAGCTGCGTAAGCAGTTGTTGTTTCTAGATTTTTTGCAGGGAGCGGAGCGACGGGATGGGAGAGCGCTGCAATCGCACTGCAGAGGTCAGGGGTTCGAATCCCCTCAGCTCCACCAAGTCTTCCGAGACATAAAGTCCTCCTTTCGGATCAGCAACATAGCTGATCCCGCCCGGCAGCTGCGTACCCACGCGCGTACCCGCAGTCCGTAGCCCATGGCGCTCCGGACTGCGCGTCGTTGCATTTCTCGGGGAGCGCTCAAGGGAGACAGACCCAGCGTCCTTGCTGTCAGTCAATCATTAGGCATCGCTTCCGAACCAGGGACAGGCACAGACCTGCCGTGCGTTGACCAATGCAGTCTCTCGCCGGCATGCCGCCGCAGATCGTGCTTCCGGTCCTGTGCCCTGATGGCGTCGGCGACAGGCGCGTACAGCGCCGACCCTTCCTCTGGCTCAGTCGGCAGCTGCACGTTCAGAACGACATCGCACTCCGCGCAGTATAAGGAGAGCATCAGGCCAGTGGTTACCCGCACTCCGTTGACAACGACGGCCAGAGGGTCCCCTCTCGGATCGCCCAGATTGAGGTATCTAGCGTTGTGATCCGGAGGGCATCTCGGACACGTCCGTTTCGGACCGGGATCGTCCGATGCCCCGTCTTGGCCGACGCGAAGTTTCGGAAAGATGGCCATGCGGTTGCTCGCTGAGACTTAGACTCGGGATCTTGGAAATCTCCCGCAAAAGGGCGCTCACCTCAAATTCCCCATAGCGATCCGCAACAGACCGTCTTGCGTGACCCACAAGTGCGTCGACGATGTCCGGCGCTAGCCCATGCCTCCGTCCCAAGGTTCGCATGCGATGCCGCCAACTATGATTTGGTTGAAGACGCGGGTCTGTGATGCCTAGAGATCTGACCCACCGACCGAGTTGCTTTGTGCCCGTACCACCTCTGCGCCCGAATTTATCTGGCCGTAGGCCCGAAAAGAGCGGCCCGGCACGGACGCTCTCGACAAACTTCAGGAAGCCTTCGTCTACCAGGGCCTGATGCAGCGGGACAGTTCGCTCTGCATTGACTGTCTTTAGCGAGCCAGCTTCGGGCACAAGGCGCATACACCAGATGTCGTCGATCCGGACGATGTCCTCACGCCGAAGCTGACAAACCTCGGACAGGCGTGCTCCCGAGTAAGCGCACACCCAGGGCACCCAACGGCGGACCGGGTTCGGTTCCGACCGTGCGGCCGTGAGCACGACCGCTGCTTCCTGATCGCTGAAGCTTCGCTTCTGAGTGCCCGCTGCTGCCTTCACATCGACGGTGATGCGTTCGGCGGGATTGGCAGGAAGCCGGCGGTTGTCGACAGCCCAGCGCAGAACCGCCCTGACAGGTGCAATCTTGGCATCGCGGATGGTCTTGCCATGCAGACCACTCGCGATCATCTGCGCCTTCCAGCCGATGAGATCATCCGGGGTCAGCCTTCCCGCATCGTCGTGGCCGAGAAAAGCAGTGAGCTGTTTGAAAACCCGCCGCCACTCGTAGAGCGTCTTAGGCGCAGGTTTGTTCTCGGCAGCCCACCCAGCAACTAGTTCCTCGAACGGAATCGGCTTTCTTACAGCCCTCTTCTGGATGGGGATGGGTGCCTCCGACGCGAGCGGAGGCTCGTCATCGACCCGACCCTCAGCGTAGCTCTCCAAAGTGAGGCTGGCCCGCTGGATCGCTGCGGCGACGGCCTTCTCTAGCCTTGCCCGGCTGCGCTCGTCGACGATCAGCCCTCGCGCCTGCAAGAGCTCGTCTGCTGTCCGCCGACACCAGTCCTCCTGGTTTCGGACTTGGATCTCATCTATGTCGAGGCGGGAAAGATAGTCTGCGGACAATAGCTGGTTGGGATCCGGCTGCTGCCACATCTGGTTGGCAATGTCGGTTCGCCAACTTTTCTGGTCCTCTGGAGTATCCCGGTAAGCGGTGAGCCACCGGGCATGGGCGAAGCTCGACAGTTCCCGGATGTCCTCAAGGGTCAAGGTTTGAGGACCTGCACGGAGGTTGGCCCACTGAGCCTCCAGCTCCGCCAGGGCTTGCAAATGGCGCGTCTTGGCTTGCGCGGGATCGCGCGTTTCTAGACTCCGGCTTACCTCAGCCTTGCCAACGATGGACACGAGGTCCTTCGGCACGCGTTTGCGGAGCCAGAAAATACCGGTTTTGGGATGCTTGAACGGACGGGACATCAGAAGGACCATGTGGACACCCGTGTGTAGCACTCGGGCGACGCTAAGACTATGATCCCGCTATATTTCTTCTAACATCAACCACTTAAAGAGTGGTTGGTGCCCAGGAGAGGACTCGAACCTCCACGGCTTTCACCACTGGTACCTGAAACCAGCGCGTCTACCAATTCCGCCACCTGGGCATGCCTGTTCGGCGAGGCTTCGTTTACGGTGCTTCTCGGGTTACGTCAATCACTGAAAATGCGTCCGATGCGCTTTCTTGGCGCAACGCCCCTTCACAGGGGGGCGGCGTTTGACTAGAGACATGGCTCAATTCACGGCCAAGTCATTGATAGGACATGTCCTTGACTGGCCTGTCCCTTGAGCGGTCAGTCCCATGTGACCAGGAGGATTTCATGATCGGCGCCCTTCGCACGCCTGAGCAGCAAACTGTCACGGTCTTCGGCGGATCGGGCTTTCTCGGCCGCTACGTGGTCAGCCTCCTGGCCAAGCGCGGCTATCGCGTGCTGGTGCCCACCCGCCAGCCGCATCTCACGACCTTCCTGCCCATGGGCAAGGTCGGCCAGGTGTACCCGATCCACGCCAATATCCGCTCGCCGGACTCGATCCGGCACGCGGTGATGCGGGCCGACCATGTGGTCAATCTCGCCGGGATCCTGCAGGAGAGCGGCCGCCAGACCTTCGAGACGGTTCACGCCGAGGCGCCCCGCCTGATCGCGGAAGCCGCCGAGAAGGCGGTGTCCTTCGTCCACGTGTCGGCTCTCGGCGCCAACGCCGATTCCGAATCGGCCTATGCCCGCTCCAAGGCCGCAGGCGAGGCCAATCTCCTGAAGGTGCGGCCGGACGCGGTGATCCTGCGCCCCTCCGTCCTGTTCGGGCCCGGCGACAACACCTTCAACCGTTTCGCGTCGCTCGCCCGCATGCTCCCCGTGCTGCCGCTGCCGGGCGCCGACACGCGTTTCCAGCCGGTTTATGCGGGCGACGTGGCCGAGGCCATCGTGCGCGCCGTGGACGGCGCGGTGAAGCCCGGCATCTACGAGCTCGGCGGTCCCGAGATCCGCAGCCTGCGTCAGATGATGGAATTCGTCTGCGAGGTCACCGAGCGCAAGCGCGCCATCGTTCCGGTGCCGAACGCGGTCGCCCGGTTCCAGGGCACGGTCATGGGCGCCCTCGACAGGCTCACCCTCGGCCTCCTGCCGGACGAGATCGTCACCACCCACGACCAGGCGATCCTGCTCGAGACGGACAACGTCGTGTCCGAGGCCGCCATCGCCGAGGGCCGCACCCTCGAGGCGATCGGCGTGACGCCCACCACCATCGAGGCCGTCGTGCCGTCCTATCTCGTGCGCTTCCGCAAGACGGGCCAGTTCGACCTCAAGCGCAACGCCACCGCCACGACGCCGGACCTGCTGGCGCCGCGGTCAGGGGGCGCGTCGTCCGACTTCCACCCGGAGCGGGCGTCCGGTCCGGCCGCGATCGACCCGCCGAGCGCCGTGAGGAATTCCCACTAGCGCGCCTCGATCGACGCGCGGTCCTCGTGGCCACGCGGAAGCCGCCTCGCCGGATCCCGCGTGAGCCTCTTGTGCATGTGAACCATCATCGCGGCGCCGAAGATCGGCGTGATGAGATTGAGCACCGGCACGAGGACGAGGCCCGCCAGGACGGCACCGGCGGCCAGAACCGTGCCGCGATGTTCGGAACGCAGGCGCTTCACGTCCTCGGGCGACCAGAAGCGGCCGGCCGCCAGCTCGAAATATTCGCGGCTCAGCAGATAGGCGTTGGCCACGAAGAACACGCCGATATTGATCCCGGGCACGAAGAGCAGGAGCAGGGCAACGAGGTTCACCGCCAGCGAGAGGGCGCCGAAGCGCAGGCCGTAGAGAATGGCCTTTCCGAAGGGCAGAGCCCGGCCCGGCGGATCGGCCGGATAGCGCCGACCCTCCACCACCTCGGCCACGTCGTCGAGGAAATAGCCCGCCACGATGGCGGAGACCGCAGGCAGCAAATAAACGAGCGCGACGAACAAGCCGAAGCCCGCCAGGAAGAACGCGAGCGTGTCGAGGATCGGATAGGTCTCGCTCAGATGATGCCCGGCGAGGAAGCTGTCGAGAACGCGTGTCAGACCGACCCAGACCAGCGCCAGAAGGGCCAGGGTGAGGCCGATGGACTTCCACAGGATGCCCCGGAGCGCCGGGGAAAACACGTCGCGGGCAGCCGCGACAACCGTCTGGATCAGCATGTCTCGTTCGTCTTTCCGGAGCATCGGGCGTAAACAGGGCTTTCACCCTTGGGCCGCGTCCGAGGCTCCCTTGTCAAGATGGCGCGCCTCGTCCGGGAAGGCGTGGCCTTTAGTTATGAACCCACCTCTCGGTTCGCGAGAGGGTGCCAGAGAGGGAGACATTCGTGCCGCTCGAGAATCCACCCGCCCTCACCGTCTCTCAGGACACCGACGTGGTGATCGTCGGAGCCGGCAGCGCCGGCATCGCGGCGGCGCGAAGGCTCATCGCCGAGGGGCTGACGGTCGCAATCCTCGAGGCGCGCGACCGGATCGGCGGGCGCACCGTCACCCGCCTCTTCAGGGGCCATCCGGTGGACCTGGGCGCCCATTGGCTTCATGCCGGACCGATCAACCCGCTCGTGAAGCTCGGCTCGGCCCGGGGCGAGCCCCTGAGGCGCGCACCGACCAGCGGCCATTTCTACGTGCGCGGCAAGCCCGGGAGCCGCGCCCAATTCGACGCCCTCGACCGCGCCTTCGCCAGGGCCGACCGGGCGATGACACAGGCCGCCAGGGAGGACGAAGACCGCGCGGCCGCGAAGGCCCTGCCGCCGGGCATGGGCCCGCAGGGCCGCCGTGTGCGCGACATCCACGGCCTCGTCTCGGGGCGGCCGCTCGACGAGGTGAGCCTGCACGATTTCCCGAGCATGGAATATGCCGACAACCTGTTCATCGCAGGCGGCCTCGGCAGCTATGTGGCAAGGCTCGGCCGCAACCTGCCGGTCCGCCTGCGCACGGTGGTTCACGGCATCGACTGGTCAGGGCCCGGCGTGCGGGTCGAGAGTTCCGCCGGCACCCTTCGGGCGAGGGCCTCCCTCATCACCACCCCCATGGCGGTTCTGCAGGCCCGCGCGATCCGCTTCGCGCCTGCCCTGCCGAACCACGTGCAGGAGGCGATCCACGGCTTTCGCCAGGGCGTCTACGAGCACGTGATCCTGCACTGGCCCGATGCGCCCTTCCGGGGCCCGGACCGGCTCGCGACGCTCACCGGAACCCGACGCTCGCCTCCGGGCCTTCTCACGCGCATCGACGGCACGCCCTTCCATTTCTTCGAACTCGACCAGCCCCATGCTGCGCGATTCGATCGCCGCGACCCCGACGCGCCCGGGCGCTACGCCAGGGACGTTCTGGCCGAGCATTTCGGCGCGCGCGCCATCCGCCACATGAGCGTGATGCATGCCACCGCATGGCGGAGCGATCCCTGGTCGCAAGCCTCCTGGGCGGTCGTTCCGCCCGGCCTCGCACCGATTCGCGAGGCGCTCAAGGCGCCCGTCGGCGATCGGATCTGGTTTGCCGGCGAGGCGCTCTCCCGGGCACAATGGGGCACGGCCGGAGGCGCGTGGGAAGAGGGCGAGCGGGCGGCGGGCGAGGTTGCGGGGCTGCTCAAGACCTCACGATGAGGGCAATCCCGATTCGAGGCGCTCGCGGACCCAGGCGACGGCCTCCTCCAGGCTTGGGAAGACGGACGGACTGGGCGTCATGAGAATGCTGCAGGGCCCGAAGCCCGCCTCCAGGAACCAGCCGCCGGTTTGACGGAGGCTGCCTGCGTTCTCCTCCGCCGAGACCTTGGCGAAGACAGCGACGAGGTCGGCGCCGGAAAAGACGAGCCGTCCGTCATGGCTGCCGCCGTCGCTCAGGACGGAGACGGGCTGAAGGCGGATTTCCGAAGCGGATTGTTCCGGCATCTAGCGATGTTCATGCTGGAGGTTGAGATAGGTGGGCGTGAATTCGCCCACATTCTTCAGACGCTCCCAATCGAGGATCGTCAGAGCGTCGCCCTGCCATCGGATGAGTCCCTCCTTGCGCAGCTCCTGCAGCACGCGGTTCACGTGCACGGTGGAAAGCCCCAGCGTGTCGCCGAGTTCCGCCTGGGTGAGCGGCAGTTGGAACGTGTCGCCGTCCGTGCGCCCGACGGTTTTGAGGCGCAGAAAAAGCTCGCAGATGAAATGCGCCATGTGGGCCGTGGCGGACAGGCGCCCCATGGCGGTGAGCCATTCGCGGTGGATGGCTCCATCGATGAGCGTATTGAGCCACAGCAGGCGCGTCAGGTGGGGGTGTTCGTCAGTGATCTTTTCCAGGGCCGCATGCGGCACCAGGGCGATGCGGCAGGGCGTGAGCGCCAGAACGCCGTGGTCCATCGTCCTTAAGAGGAAGCTGTGCAGGTCGACGAAATCGCCGGCGACATGGATGGCCGTGATCTGACGCCGCCCGTTGGAAAAGATCTTGTAGCGCGCGGCAAAGCCGTCGAGCAGCAGGTTGCTCTCGGAGGGATGCTCGCCCTCATGCACGATGTCCTCGTCCGCCTCGACCACGCGAACGCGCGAAATCGCGCTTTCGAGAACCCGCTTCTCGTCATCGGAGAGGCGGTCTCGCTGTTCGAGCTTGAGAACGAGAGGGTTGGTATTCATGAAGGCTTTTCATGGAGGAATGAGAAACCCTTCTGGCCGCTTCGGACCCGGCCATGCACTCACATATGTTATATGGGAGAGGGTTCTCCTGTGCGCCCATGAGCGATGCCTTGCCCGTCCGAGAGCCCGCCGGGGCCTTGGCCCTCGGCAGGACTCTGCTCGTGAGGACATCACGAACGGCCTTCTTCAGGCCTCCGCGTGGCCTGGAGCATGCGTGATATCCTAGAGCATCGGACCCAAAAGGGGACTTGCACTTTTGGGATCAATCCGATGCTTTCTTTCTTCAATGAAAGCATCGTTCGCGCGGCCCTCTGGGTCCGCACGATGCTCTAGAGCATGCTCGGCAGCACGCGGTCCGGCGGCTTGTGGCCGTCGATGAAGGCCCGGATGTTGACGAGCACCTTCTCGCCCATGGCGATGCGGCCCTCATGGGTGGCCGAGCCCATATGCGGCAGCAGCACCACCTTGCCCTGCTTGGCGAGCCGCACGAGGCGCGGGTTGACGGCGGGCTCCTCCTCGAACACGTCGAGGCCCGCGCCCGCGATGGCGCCGGCTTCGATGAGCTTGGTGAGCGCACCCTCGTCGATGATCTCGCCGCGCGCTGTGTTCACGACGATGGCGTCGGGCTTCATGAGCTTGAGGCGGCGCGCCGACAGCAGGTGGTAGGTGGCGGGCGTGTGCGGGCAGTTGACGGACACGATGTCCATGCGCGCCAGCATCTGGTCGAGGGATTCCCAGTAGGTCGCCTCGAGCTCCGCCTCGATCTTCGGCGGCACGTGGCGGCGGTTGTGGTAATGGATCGACAGGCCGAAGGCCCGGGCGCGGCGGGCGAGCGCCTGGCCGATGCGGCCCATGCCGACGATGCCGAGCCGCTTGCCGGTGATGCGCCGGCCCAGCATCCAGGTGGGCGACCAGCCCGCCCAATCCCCATCCGGAATCACCCTGGCGCCTTCCGTGATGCGGCGGGCGACCGCGAGGATGAGCGCCATGGTCATGTCCGCCGTGTCCTCGGTGAGCACGCCCGGCGTATTGGTGACCGTGATGCCCTTCGCGACGGCCGCCGCCACGTCGATGTTGTCGACGCCGTTGCCGAAATTGGCGATGAGCTTGAGGCTGGGCCCGGCTTGCCCGATCAGCCCGGAATCGATCTCGTCCGTGATGGTCGGCACGAGCACGTCGGCCGTGCGGACCGCCTCGGCCAGCTCCTCCCGGGAGAGAGGCTTGTCCTCCAGGTTGAGGCGGGTGTCGAACAGCTCCCGCAGGCGTGTCTCGATCACGTCGGGAAGGCGGCGGGTGACGACGACGGCAGGTCTCTTTTTCATCGGCTCCAGCAATCCCGCATCGAACGGCCGGGTTTCGGAGAGGCTTTCACGCTCCCTTAACCCTGCTCCGGCAACAAAAAGCGACGAGCCGCCGCGTGGCGGCATCAGCCAAGCTTCTCTATCAGAGGCTTCAAGCAGACACAAAGTCGCCGAGAGGGATGCCATGCGCAAGATCGTCGTTGCCGTTGCGGCTTTTCTTTTGAGCGCAGTGTCGGCCCAGGCGCAGCAGCCCCAGGGGCAGCAGCCGCCCGGCGGGCGCCTCGGCACCGGCCTGCCCGTTCCGCGCTATGTGAGCCTGAAGACCGACCGCGTGAACCTGCGCGAAGGTCCTTCCAAGGATCACCGGACGGCCTGGGTGTTCCAGCGCGCGGGCCTGCCCGTGGAGATCATCGCCGAATACGAGACCTGGCGGCGCATCCGCGATTCGGAAGGCACGGAAGGCTGGGTGCTGCACTCCCTCCTCTCGGGACGGCGCACGGCCCTCGTGATGCCCTGGGCCAAGACCGGCGAGCCGCCGATCAGCCTTCTCGAGCGGCCGGAGGACAAGAGCGGGGTCGTGGCCCAGATGCAGCCGGGCGTGATCACAAACGTGAAGGCCTGCGACGGCAAATGGTGCCGCGTCATGATCACCATGGACAACGCGCGCGACCTCGACGGCTATGTGCAGCAGGAAAGGCTCTGGGGCGTCTATCCGAACGAGCAGATCGAGTAGGCTCCGAGGATGGGCCGGCGTTTCCACTTTATCAAGGAATGGCCTGATAGGTAACGGAGTATCATACCTCACCTTTCGGGACCCGGTCCATGTCCATCAATCTGAGCTTCAAGCTCCTGCCCATCCTCGCCCTGATCCTGGGCATCGCTTCCCTTGTGGCACCGCGCTTTCTCAACGTGTTCGTGGCGATCTTCCTGATCGTCTACGCGCTGGTCGGATTCGGCTTCATCCGCTGACGAATCCTCAAGCGGCCCTTCGGCCGCCCAGGATCCGTCCCCCGAACACGTTGAGCGCGAGGCCCGCCACGATCACGGCCCCGCCGACGGCCTCGATGGGCCGCATGGCTTCACCCAGAATGAGGGCCGAGCCGAGGATCCCGGCCACGGGCACGAGCAGGGCGAACGGCGTCACGGTGGCGGCCGGATAGCGGGAGAGCAGGTAAGCCCAGAGTCCGAAGGCGAAGACGGTGGTGGGATAGGCGAGATAGGCCACGGCCCCCCAGGTGCCCGGACCCATGGCGGACAGGGCCGCGATCACCGGGCCGGGACCGTCGAGGAGAAGCGACAGCGCCAGCAGGGGCAGGGGCGCGACGAGGCTCGACCAGACGATGTAGCCCAGCATGTCCACCCGGCCGGCCCGCTTCGACACGATGTTCGCCACGCCCCAGGCCGCCGCCGCGGCCACCGTCATGAGAAAAGGCCCGGCCCCGCTGCCGGACAGGCGCGGCACGGCGATGATCACGAGGCCGCAGAACCCGACGAGGCCGCCCAGGACCTGGTGGAGGCCGGGCCGCTCGTTCATGACGAGGCCCGCGAACAGGATCGTGAAGAACACCTGCGCCTGCATGACGAGCGAGGCGAGGCTGGCCGGCATGCCTAAGGCGATGGCCGCAAAGAGCAGGCCGAACTGCGCGACCCCGAGAAAGAAGCCGTAGGCCAGCACATTCCCGAGCGGAGCCTTGGGACGCGGGACGAAGAAGACCGCCGGAACGGCGGCGAAGAGGAAGCGCAGGGCGCAGAGCAGCAGGGGCGGCATGGTGCCGACCCCGAGCTTGATCACCACGAAGCTCAACCCCCAGATGACGGTGACGAGAACGGCCAGGAGAGAGTGGGCGAGCAGCATGGGGGAGCCTAAGCATCGGACCCAAAAGTGGACCTGCACTTTTGGGATAGATCTGATGCTTTCCTTTGAGATGAGAGCATCCTGCAGATCCAGAGCGCCGCGTCGGTGACCGAAGGGCCGGTCAGCCACAAGTCCCAGTGCTCTGGCCGCTCCGAAGGCCCGTTCGGAGGGTTTTAAGCCGACTTGCGGCGAAGGCGTACGATCACCTCGACGCCGGCCACTTCCATGCCGTCCGGCGGCTCGGGCAGATCGGCCACGCTCACGCCGGAGGTGGCGGGCATGTCCACGAGCTCACCCTCGTCCTCCAGGAAGAAGTGGTGGTGCTCGGTGGGGTTGGTGTCGAAATAGGCTTTGGAGCCGTCGACGGCGAGCTGCCGCAGGAGGCCGGCTTCCGTGAACTGGTGCAGGGTGTTGTAGACGGTCGCCAGGGACACGGGCACGCGGGCGCGGCTCGCCTCCTCGAACAGCATCTCGGCCGTGATGTGGCGGTCGCCCTTGCCGAACAGGAGCCATCCCAGCGAGACCCGCTGGCGGGTGGGGCGCAGACCGACGCGGCGAAGCTTGTCGCGCAGCTCGGAGAGCGGGCAACCCCTCCGGTGGGCCGGAGCCGTGGTGGACTCGATATAGGCGGACAAAGGATCGGTCATTATCGGAACTGTTTGCGGAAACGAGCGCTTCTATCATCACAATCATAGGAAAGCGAGAGGGTCGCCGCAAGGTGATCCACGGTCGCGCTTAAGGATTGTCCCTGAGGAACGGAACGGCAAAAGAATCGCCGCCCGGCACCCGGGTCCCTTTGATGGACGGCCAAGCCTGTGCTACCAGAGCCCCATCGAAGGCCCCGGGACCTGCCCTGGGCCGCTTTTTGAGAACGCGATGAAAGGATCGGCACCCCGGATGGCCCGCCAGTCCAGCTTTAACTACGAAGAGCTCCTTGCCTGCGGGCGCGGAGAATTGTTCGGCTCCGGCAATGCGCAGCTGCCCTTGCCCCCCATGCTGATGTTCGACCGCATCACCTCCATTGCCGAGGACGGCGGCGAATACGGCAAGGGCCACGTGCGCGCCGAACTCGACATCCGCCCGGACCTCTGGTTCTTCCCCTGCCATTTCCACGGCGATCCGGTCATGCCGGGCTGCCTGGGGCTGGACGCTCTCTGGCAGCTGACCGGCTTCTTCCTGGGCTGGGGCGGATCGCCCGGCCGCGGCCGGGCCCTGGGGGTCGGCGAGGTGAAGTTTTCCGATCAGGTGCTGCCCACCGTCAAGAAGGTGGTCTATGGCGTCGACCTCAAGCGCGTGTTCCGCTCCAAGCTGGTGCTCGGCATCGCCGACGGCTGGCTCGAGGCCGACGGACGGCGCATCTACGAGGCCAAGGACATGCGCGTCGGCCTGTTCCAGGCGGAGACCCCGGCCGGCGGCTAAAGACGGCTCAGGGGCGCCACCAAGCGTCCCCGAGACCCACGACATATCGTTCATCATGTTGACAAGACATGATCTTTTCGAAAAACCGGCCCTGCCGCGTGCGGCGGGGCCATCGGGTTCGACGGATCGCCCGGCGATCCCCCGCAGGCTCGCGGTTGAGAATGAGCCGGTCCGGCCTTACGTGTTTAAGTCACAAGGCTGGCATGCAAGATTCTATGAAGAGGTAGGCTATGAGGCGCGTCGTCGTCACCGGAATGGGCATCGTTTCGTCCATCGGCAACAACACGCAGGAGGTGCTTGCCTCTTTGCGCGAAGCGAAGTCGGGCATTGCGAAGGCCGAGGATTACGAGACGTTCGGCTTCCGCTGCCAGGTGCATGGAGCCCCGCAGATCGACGTGGACAGCCTCGTCGACCGCCGGGCCATGCGTTTCCACGGCCGCGGCACCGCCTGGAATCATGTGGCCATGGATCAGGCGATCCGCGATTCCGGCCTGGAGGAGAGCGACATCTCCAACGAGCGCACCGGCATCATCATGGGCTCGGGCGGCCCCTCCACCCGCGTGATCGTGGAAGCGGCCGACATCACCCGCGACAAGGGTCCCAAGCGCATCGGCCCGTTCGCGGTGCCGAAGGCCATGTCCTCCACGGCGTCCGCCACGCTTGCCACCTGGTTCAAGATCAAGGGCGTGAACTATTCCATCTCGTCGGCCTGCGCGACCTCCAACCACTGCGTCGGCAACGCCTACGAGATGATCCAGTACGGCAAGCAGGACGTGATGTTCGCCGGCGGCTGCGAGGACCTGGACTGGACCCTGTCCAACCTCTTCGACGCCATGGGCGCCATGTCCACCAAGTACAACGAGACCCCCTCCCGCGCCTCGCGCGCCTATGACGCCAACCGCGACGGCTTCGTGATCGCCGGCGGCGCGGGCGTGCTGGTGCTGGAGGAGCTGGAGCACGCCAAGGCCCGTGGCGCCAGGATCTACGGCGAGATCGTCGGCTACGGCATGACCTCCGACGGCTACGACATGGTGGCGCCTTCGGGCGAGGGCGCGGTGCGCTGCATGCGTATGGCGCTCCAGAACGTGCGCGAGCCGGTGGACTACATCAACCCGCACGCCACCTCGACCCCGGTCGGCGACCAGAAGGAGATCGAGGCGATCCGCGAGGTGTTCGGCTCGGGCGACAAGTGCCCGCCGATCTCGGCCACCAAGTCGCTCACCGGCCACTCGCTCGGCGCCACCGGCGTGCAGGAGGCGATCTACTCGCTCCTGATGATGCAGAACCGCTTCATCTGCGAGAGCGCCCATATCGACGAGATCGACCCGGCCTTCGCGGACATGAACATCGTCCGCAAGCGCATCGACGACGCAAAGATCGACACGGTCCTGTCGAACTCGTTCGGCTTCGGCGGCACGAATGCCACACTCGTCTTCAGCCGCTACAACGGATAAGACGTCATAAACCTGAGACGGCGCCGTGCGATGTCCCGAAATCACAAGGGGGACCTCGCATGGATACGCTCATTGAAATCAAGACCAAGGCTCCGGATGCACGGTTTGCTAACGATCGGCGTCCGACAATCGAGCCGATGCATAGGGGGACCCGTATGAGCGGTCTGATGCAAGGAAAGCGCGGCCTCATCATGGGCGTCGCGAACGACCATTCCATTGCCTGGGGCATCGCCAAGGCCCTGGCCGAGCACGGCGCGGAGCTCGCCTTCACCTATCAGGGCGAGGCTCTCGGAAAGCGCGTGACGCCGCTCGCTCAATCGCTGGGCTCGGACCTCGTGATTCCCTGCGACGTGGAGGACCTCGCCTCCGTCGACGCCGCTTTCGAGGCCATCGACCGGCGCTGGGACTCCCTCGATTTCGTGGTCCACGCCATCGGCTTCTCCGACAAGTCGCAGCTCAAGGGCTCCTATACGGAGGTCACCACGCGCGAGAACTTCTCGCGCACCATGGTCATCTCCTGCTTCTCCTTCACGGAGATCGCGCAGCGCGCCGCCCGGCGCATGAAGAACGGCGGCTCGCTCCTCACCCTCACCTATGGCGGCTCCACCCGCGTGATGCCGAACTACAACGTGATGGGCGTGGCGAAGGCGGCGCTCGAGGCGTCCGTACGCTACATCGCCAACGATCTCGGCCCCGCCGGCATCCGCTGCAACGCCATCTCGGCGGGCCCAGTCCGGACCCTCGCCGGCGCCGGCATCGCCGATGCGCGCCTGATGTTCACCTACCAGAAGGCCCATTCGCCCCTGCGCCGGAACATCACCATCGACGATGTGGGGGGTGCCGCCCTCTACATGCTGTCCGACCTTTCCGGCGGCGTGACCGGCGAGATCCACTACGTGGATTCCGGCTACAACATCATCTCCATGCCGCGCCCCGAGGTGCTCAAGGCCCAGGACGCCGCTGGCGTGACCGGCGAGGAAGCCTGACGGCGTCTCCGTCACCGGATCAGCCGCCCGCCTCGTCGTAGCACAGGGCCCAGCCCGATCCGGTGAACCAGCACCGTTCGGGCCGGGCGGGGCGCCGCCAGATCAGGCTGCGGACGAACTCGATCCCGCCCCCTTCGAACGCGGCCTGAAGAGCCTGACGCTCGGGGCCGGGTTTCGACAATTCGCCGTCCGCGCAGACGAAGAAGGCCCGGCCCAGCCATCGCACCGCCAATCCTGTCTCATGGTGCGTCACGAGAAGGCCCGCGCCGTGCAGGGCGTGGGTGCCTCCCCAGGAGCTCGGCCTGGGCCGGGGCAGACCAAGAGGGAAGATGACGCGCCCATCGGGCTTCAAGCGATCGATCCAGGCATCGGCGGGCTTTTCGACGGAAAAGTTCACATAGACCGCATCGACATCCTCGCGCGGCCATCCGGCGCCGTCGCCCTCCACCACCGTGACGTTGGGCCGGTCTGCGAGATTCGCACGCGCCGCCTGCGTGAGGACGGGGTCGAGCTCGACTGCCAGCACATGGCCCTTCTCTCCGACGAGTTCCGCCAGGATGGCGGTGTAGTAGCCGGTTCCCGCCCCGATCTGCGCGACGCGCTCGCCCTCGCGGAGGGCCAGGGCGTGCAGCCATCCCGCATGAAGGGACGGGCTGCCGTTGTTGACGCCGCGGTGGGGCGCAAGCGCCAGGAGCACGTCCTGATAGAGCACGGCGGGATCCCGGGATTGCAGCGGCTCGTAGCCGCCGGCTCCGCGCGCGAGAGTCCAGGGCGGCTCCCCGAGAAACCGCTCCCGCGGCACGGCTGCGAAGGCCCGTTCGAGCCTGATATCGTCCGAGGCGCCCACGAGGGCCAGGATCTGCCTGGCATAGGCGCGGCGGACCAGGGCCAATTCTTCAGTCGTGAAAGCGGGTTCCAGCATCGGTGCGGTCCTGGTATCGGCTCACCGTCCGAGGCCGGGAGCACCATGGCAACCGTCGCGCCGGCAAGCGGCTTCAAGCATCGCCGGAGCCTCTGCTCTTCACAAGTGCATGAAGGGGCAAAGCTTGGCCTTGCTCCGGACACGATCGGGCGGCAACAGGACATCTCGCGCTTCGAGAGCCTCTGTTCATGATCCTGTCCCGCCGCACTCTTCTCGCCTGCCTCGCCGCTTCCGGTGCCGGCCTTCCGGCCGCCGCCCAGTCCGGTCCGGAACCGCAGATGGTCCCCGTCGAGCTCGTCGAGGACGCCCTGGCTCAGCCGTCCGCCGTGAGGCTCGGGCACCGGCACGGCGACGTGATCATGATCGAGTACTTCGATTACAATTGCCCCTGGTGCAGGCGATCGGCCGCGGATCTGCCCGAGCTCCTGAAGGCCGAGCCCGATCTCACCTATGTGCTGATGAATTTCGCCGTGCTCGGCGTTCCGTCCGTCACGGCCACCAAGGCGGCCCTCGCCTATCTTCAGGTCTACGGACCCGAGCGCTACCTGCCGCTGCATCTCGCGCTCTTCCGGCTCAAGGGAGCCGTCGACGGCGAGCGGGCCCTGAAGGAGATCGAGCGCCTCGGCGGCGACGCGAAGCGCATCGAGGACGTCGGAAACACCGACCGCACCACCCAGTGGATGAAGGACTCGTTCAAGATCGGCGATTCGCTGGGCTTCACCGCCACCCCATCCTTCCTGGTGGGAACGGAAGCCTATGTGGGCGGCATGACCCTGGCCCAGAAACGCGAGGCGATTGCGCGGGCCAGGGGTTAGAGCGGGGATCCCTTAGACAATCCGCGCTCAAGCGTATAAGCGCGACATTGCCCATGTCCCTGCCCCTGTCGCTCATCCGCTCCTCCCTCCTGGTCGGCCTCGGCTCGATTGCCTCGCGCATTCTCGGCTTTGTTCGAGACCTGCTGTTCGCGCAGGCCCTCGGAGCGGGCCCGGTGGCGGATGCGTTCCTCACGGCCTTTCGCCTGCCGAACCTCGTCCGCCGCATTGTAGGCGAAGGCGGACTCAATCCGGCCCTCGTGCCGCATTTGAGCCGCATGGAACCAAAGGACGCCGCCGCAGCGGCCGGCGATGCCATCAGCGTCTTTGCCCTGGCGCTTCTCGGGCTCACCGCGCTCGTGGAGATCAGCGCGGGCCTCGTGGCGCTTCTCCTCGCGCCGGGCCTTCGCGACGAGGGGACGCTGGCGCTGGCGGCCTTCTACACGCGTCTGGCCTTTCCCATCGTCGTGTCGGTGACGCTCTCCTCCGTGGCCGCCGCGATCCTCAACATGCGCGGGCGCTATGGGGCGACCGCCCTCGCGCCGCTCGTGGTGAACACCGGGCTGATCCTGACCGTCGTGGTGCTGGAGAAAGCCTTCGTCCTGCCTCTTGAGGCGAAAGCCGCGTGGCTCTCGGCGGCGTCGAGCGGGGCCGGTTTCCTCCAGCTCCTCGCCGTATGGGCCGCGCTGCGGCAGGGCCAGGACCCTCTGGTGCGCTTTCGCAGGCCGCGCTGGTCGCCGGCCCTGAAGAACCTGCTGCTTGCGGGCTTTCCCGCCCTGGTGGCGAGCGGAGCCGTGCAGCTGTTCGTGCTGGCCGGCACGCAGGTGGCCTCCTTCTGGCCCTCGGGTATCTCCTGGCTCTACTACGCCGAGCGGGTGATGCAGCTGCCCCTCGGCCTCATGGCGGCCTTGGGCACCAGCGTGCTCCTGCCGGCACTCGCCCGGCATCACCACGCGGGTGAAACGGCCGCCATCGTGTCGGCCCAGCACAGGGCCCTGGAGATGGCGCTGCTGCTCGCCCTCCCGGCGGGCGCCGCCCTGCTGATCCTGAGTGTCCCCGTCACGACGGTTCTCTTCGAACGCGGAGCGTTCCTGCCGGCCGATTCCGCCGGTACCGCGCAGGTGCTCGCGGCGCTCAGCCTCGGCCTGCCCTTCGCCACCGCCGGCAAGGTGCTGAGCCAGACCCTGTTCGCGCGCGGAGCCCTGCGCCAGACGATCGCGGGTACCGGTCTCGGCATCGTTGTCACGCTCGCGAGCGGCGTCATTCTCGCGCCTCTCGGGGGAGCAGCGGGCATCGCGCTCGGCATCAGCCTGGGTTGCGCCGCCCACGCGGCCGCCATGGTCCGGCTGCTGGCCCGGGCCGGGTTGTGGCGCCCGGACCGCCGCTTTCTCGGGCGCGTGGCGCGCATCGCCCTCTCGACGGGGGTCATGGGCCTCGGCCTCTCGGCGGCGCAGAGGATCCAGGCGCCCACGGACAGCCTGTCCCTCGCGGCGTTCTGCCTCGGCGGCCTTGCCCTTTATGCCGCCGCCGCATGGCTGACCGGTGCGGTCACCCGTGACGACGTGCGCGCCTTCCGTTAAACGCTTGCATCGTGGCGCGGCCCTGTCATAACCGCGCCGCAACGAAACATGGACAAAGCAGCGCGGACCGGCGTCCAACCCGGCCTGGCGTGGGAGTGCAAGACGATGGCGCAGTTCAAGGAGCTGGTTTTCTCCGGCATGCAGCCGACAGGCAACCTGCATCTCGGAAACTATCTTGGCGCGATGATCCGCTGGATCGAACTCCAGAAGACGATGGAATGCATCTATTGCGTCGTCGACATGCACGCCATCACCATCTGGCAGGATCCCGCCGACCTGAAGCGCCAGATCCGCGAGGTGACGGCCGCCTATCTCGCGGCCGGCCTCGACCCGCACAAGAGCATCATCTTCAACCAGAGCCAGGTGTATCAGCACGCGGAGCTCGCCTGGGTGTTCAACTGCGTGGCGCGCATCGGCTGGATGAACCGCATGACGCAGTTCAAGGAGAAGGCCGGCAAGGACCGCGAGAACGCCTCGCTCGGCCTCTACGCCTATCCGAGCCTGATGGCCGCCGACATCCTGGTCTACCGCGCCACCCATGTGCCGGTGGGCGAGGACCAGAAGCAGCATCTCGAGCTGACCCGCGACGTGGCGCAGAAGTTCAACAACGACTATGCCGCCTCGATCGCCGCGAGCGGCTATGGCGATGCCTTCTTCCCGCTCACCGAGCCCATGATCCAGGGTCCGGCGACCCGCGTCATGTCCCTGCGCGACGGCTCGAAGAAGATGTCGAAGTCGGACCCGTCCGACTATTCGCGCATCAACCTCACGGACGATGCCGACACCATCGCCCAGAAGGTGCGCAAGGCGAAGACCGATCCCGAGCCCCTACCCTCCGAGGTCGAGGGCCTGAAAGGTCGTCCCGAAGCGGAGAACCTGGTCGCGATCTATGCGGCGCTCACCGGCACCACGCCGGAGGACGTGCTGCGCGATCACGGCGGCTCGCAGTTCTCGGGCTTCAAGGCGGCGCTCGTGGACGTGGCGGTAACGAAGCTCGCCCCGATCGCCGGCGAGATGCGCCGTCTGATGGCCGATCCCGGCCATATCGACACGATCCTCGTCGACGGCTCGGACCGCGCCCGGGTCATCGCCGCCCAGACCATGGACGCCGTGAAGGACATCGTGGGCTTCGTTCGCAAGCGCTGAACCCCTTGGGCGAAGCGGTCTCCGCTTCGCCCAGCCAAGGATGCAGCAGGCAGCCCCTGTTTCCCGACCTCGCGATGCGCTAGATCAAAGCGCGGCCCTTGCCCTATTCGTATGAGCAGGGCAGCATCGTGCCGTTGCAGGAGAGCGGGCAGTGAGCGGGCAGCGCCGATCCTACGAATCGGGTCACCGGCCGAAATTCATGGTGGTGGTCGACAAGACGCCGGAATGCGCGCGGGCGGTCCATTTCGCCTCGCGCCGCGCCGCGCGGACGGGGGCGAGCATGCTCATGCTCGCCGTGGTGGATCCGCCGGACGATTTCGAGTGGATCGGCGTCGGCGAGGCCATGATCGAGGAAGCGAGCGAGGAGGCGGCCAAACTCCTCGAGGCGGCCGCCCGCGAGGCCCGCAGCGCCGCCGGCGTGGAGCCGGAGCAGGTGATCCGGGTGGGTGACCGCTCCGACGAGATCCTCAAGCTCATCCGCGAGGACGAGGACGTTTCCTTCCTGGTGCTCGCCGCCGGCAGCGGCAAGGAAGGTCCCGGCCCTCTCGTGAGCACGCTGGCCGGCCGCGCGGCCTCGACCTTCCCGGTTCCCATCGTCATCGTGCCGGGCAGCCTCACGGACGAGGAAATCGACGCGCTGGCGGGTTGAGAGAAAACCATTCCGAACGAAGCGGAGCGACGATCCGGCTCCGCAGCATCGGGACGACGGCCTCGTGATTCTCCTCTTGGAATCGGCCCCTTCCCGATCCACATTGAATCCGAAACCTGTTAGAACGATTCTAAGCCCACCGCTCGGCCGGCCTTGAACCGGCGTCAGAGGACCAAAAGCGATGTTTATCCAGACCGAAGCCACCCCCAATCCTGCCACCCTGAAGTTCCTGCCCGGCCGCGTCGTGATGCCGGAGGGCACCTTCGAGGCGAAGACGCCCGAGCAGGGCGAGTTCTCGCCCCTGGCCCAGCGCCTCTTCGCCGTGCCGGGCGTCGCCGCCGTCTTCTTCGGCTACGACTTCATCACCGTCACCAAGGCCGATGGCGAGTGGCAGCACCTGAAGCCGGCGATCCTCGGCGGGATCATGGAGCATTTCATGACCGGCGCGCCGCTCTTCTCCAACGGCTACGGCGCCACGGACGAGGACGGCGAGGAGTTCTTCGACCCGCAGGACGCCTCCACGGTCGAGACCATCAAGGAGCTGCTCGAGACCCGTATCCGCCCGGCGGTTGCCGGCGACGGCGGCGACATCACCTTCCGGGGCTTCCGGGACGGGGTGGTCTACCTCGTCATGAAGGGCGCCTGCTCCGGCTGCCCGTCCTCGACCGCAACGCTCCGCCACGGCATCCAGAACCTGCTGCGCCATTTCCTGCCGGACGTGCGCGAGGTCCAGGCTGTCTAAACAAGCGCCAAGAACCCTGGAATCGAGCAGCGCGGCCAGAGCATCGGACCCGAGAGCGGAACCCACTTTCGGGATCCATCCGGCGCTCCATCTATGAAGAACGCATCGTGCGGCCCTTCGGGATCGCACGATGCGCTAAGCTGCGCTTTTCTTTGGAGCTTCGCCGTGCCGTCCCTATCCGACGCCGCCCTCGACCAGCTCTTCCGCAAGGCTCAGACCCATCGCGCGTGGGATGACCGGAAGATCCCCGATGAAACCCTGCGCCAGATCGCCGATCTCGCCAAGATGGCCCCGACCAACGGCAATTCGTCGCCGGGCCGCTTCGTCTTCGTGGTGTCCCAAGCGGCCAAGGAGAGGCTGCGTCCCCATCTCGACGAATACAACGTGCACCGGACCATGACCGCGCCGGCCACCGTGATCGTGGCGCACGACATGGAGTTCTACGAGAAGCTCGACTTCCTGGCCCCGCACAGCAAGGACGCGCGCAGCTGGTTCACGGACACGCCCGAAACCATTGCCCGCACAGCGTTCCAAGGCTCCACCCTGCAGGGTGCCTACATCATCATGGCGGCGCGCTCGCTGGGCCTCGATTGCGGCCCCATGGGCGGTTTCGACCACGAGGGCGTGGACAGAACCTTCTTTCCGGATGGGACGATCAAGTCCAACTTCCTGATCAATCTCGGCTACGGAATTCCCGAGCAGCTGCGCCCGCGCGCGCCGCGCTTCGCCTTCGAGGAGTTCTGCCGGATCGAGTGACGGCGGCAGCCAGGCTCGGCTCCTGCCATTCCGGGCTAGCGAACGTGCGGACCCGGAGGGCCGCGTCGAACGATGCGCTCTCCTAAGAATGGAGCATCGGATGGATCCCAAAAGTGCAAGTCCACTTTTGGGGCCGATGCTCTAAGATCCGCTCCCGACCTCCATGAGCGGTACGCCGTGACCGAGAAACTGCCTGCCGACAGGATCGATCCAGCACCCGAGCCCGCTCCGGAGCGCGCCACGATCGACGCGACCTTCCGCAACGGCTCGCTGACGGCGATCGGGGTCGTGGTGGGCTTCTCGCTGGGCTTTCTGAGCCGGTGGGCCGGCGTTCCGGGGGACTGGGAGCGCTCCGACCTGATCGCGGTGTCCGCGATCACCCTCGGGATCGTGCTCCAGATCAAGGCCCTGGCGGACCTTCTGGCGATCGATTCTCTCCGGATCGCCAAGTACAACCGCTCGGTCAGGGTCTTCGTCATCGGACTGATGCTCGTCGCCTGCGGTGTCGCCGCCGCGCTTTTCGCCGATCTCCTGGGCTATGGCGGCATCGCCCTGAAGGGCTGACGCCTTTCGCCGCGGAACAAGGCCTTCACCGGTGAAAACCGGATCCACTTTTCCGCACGATGCGCTAAAGAGGTGTCTCGATCAGACGGAGACGAATGTTGCGCGTCCTTGCCATCGATACCGCTCTCGGCGCCTGCTCGGCCTGCATCTGGCAGGCCGACGACGTCGAACCGCTCGCGGCCGAAACCCTGCCCATGGAGCGCGGCCACGCGGAGGCCCTGCTGCCGCTCATCGACCGGGTCGCCGCGCAAGTGGAAGGCGGCTTCGAGAGCCTCGACCGGGTGGCCGTGACCGTGGGGCCGGGCAGCTACACGGGCCTGCGCGTCGGCATCTCGGCCGCCCGGGGCATCGGGCTTGCGGCCGGAATCCCCGTGGTGGGCGTGGCCACCCTTTCGGCCTTCCTGGCTCCGCTCATGGTGAACGAACGGCGGGGGCTGTTCACCGCCGCCCTCGACGCCAAGCACGGAAACATCTACATCCAGGCCATCGCTCCCGGCGGGCGCACCATCATCCCGCCGAGCCTCATGACCTATCGCGACGCGATTCGCGTGCTCGGCTCGGGCCCTCTCCTGATCAGCGGCTCGGCGGCCGTGATGCTGGCCGCGGAGGCGCGGGTGCAGGGCGTGGAGGCTCACATCACCGACATGCCGCAGGCGCCTGACATCGCCTGGGTGGCGCGCCTCGGCGCCCTCGCCGATCCGAATCAGGCCCTCCCGAAGCCCCTCTACCTCCGCGATCCCGACGCCAAGCCTCAGGATGGCGCGCGCATCGCACGCCAATGAGCTTCTTCGATCGTTTCAAGAAGCCGGGCGGGCCGCGCATCGATCCCCTGAACACCGAGGCTGCAGCCCCGATGGCGGCGATTCATGCGGCCTCCTTCGCGCGGCCCTGGAGCACGCTGGATTTCGAGCGGCTTCTGGGCGAGCGCGGGGTGATCGGGGACGGGCTCTTCCTGGGCGCGGGCACGAAACCTGCCGGTTTCGTGCTCTCGCGCATGGTGCTCGACGAGGCGGAGATCCTCACCGTCGCGATCGCCCCGGAGGTGCGGGGCAAGGGCCTCTCGATCCCGCTTCTCGAACGGCATCTGGACGAACTCTCCCGCCGGGGAATCCGCACGGTCCATCTGGAGGTGGAGGAGGAAAACCATCCCGCCCTCGCCCTCTACCGCCGCTTCGGCTTCACGCAAACCGGACGGCGGGAGGGCTATTACCAGAAGCCGGACGGCAGCCGGGTGGCGGCGCTGACCATGGCGCTTGCGCTATAGCCCCTCCCCGGCAAGTCCCCTATAAGCATCCGCAGGCGCATCGCGCGGAGGAAGGGTCCCGGTTTCTCACTCGACGATGCGCCCATGAAGGAGCGTGAGCATCGGGCCGATCCCGGGTCCGATGCCCCAGGAATGAGTTTTGAGGAATGAGTTCTGAGCCTTGGCAACACGGACCAGCAGCATCGGAAAACCCCGCCGTCCCGGCCTGATCGAGCGCGCCTGCCGCGACAAGGGCCTGCGCATGACGGGCCAGCGCAAGATCATCGCCCAAATTCTCGACGACGCGGCCGACCACCCCGACGTGGTCGAGCTGCACCGGCGCGCTGCCGGGGTGGACGACCGCATCTCGCTCTCCACCGTCTACCGGACCGTGAAGCTTTTCGAGACGGAAGGCATCCTGGAGCGGCTCGATTTCCGCGACGGCCGTTCCCGTTACGAGCAGGCGGCACGCGAGCACCACGATCATCTCATCAACCTTGAGACCGGCGCCGTGATCGAGTTCCACTCCGACGAGATCGAGGCCCTGCAGACCGAGATCGCCAGGCGCCTCGGCTACAAGGTGGTCTATCACCGTCTCGAGCTTTACGCGGTGCCGCTCGACAAGGACGACGCGTGACGACACTCGCCACCGCCCTGCGGCTTCTCATCCTCGTCCTGTGCAGCCTCGTGCTCGTTCCGCTGCAGATGCTGGGGCTCCGCTTCGGCTGGCAGGTCATGCATCACCTGCCGGTTCTGTTTCACCGCATCCTCCTGAGGCTCTTCAATGTCCGCGTGATCGAAAAGGGCATGCCGCCGGGCGACGCGCCGACGCTCGTGGTGGCCAATCACGTCTCCTGGCTCGACATCCCCGTCATCGGCTCAACCCATCCCCTTTCCTTCATCGCGAAATCAGAGATCGAAGGCTGGCCGGTGGTGGGCCTCCTGGCCCGGCTCCAGCGCTCCGTCTTCATCGACCGGCAGCGCCGGAAGGCGACCGCCGAGGTGAACGACGCCCTCGCCCATCGCCTCGTGAAGGGGGAGGTGATCGTCCTCTTCGCGGAGGGCACCACGAGCGACGGCAACCGGCTCCTGCCCTTCCGCTCCTCCCTCGTTGGCGCGGCCCAAGCCGCGCTCATGCACGACAGCGTCGAGCAGGTCTTCCTGCAGCCGCTCGCCATCTCCTACATCCGCCGCAACGGGCTGCCGATCACCCGGCGCGACCGGCCCTTCATCGCCTGGTACGGCGACATGGACCTCGGCCCCCACCTCAAGCTCTTCCTGGAGGGACATCCCATCGACGTGGTGGTGACCTGGGGCGAGCCGATCCCCTTCAACGGCAACCGCAAGCAGGCCACCGCCGCCGCCGAGAGCGCCGTCAGGCGGGCGCTGACGGCGGGCTGAGGCCGCGGAATCGTGGAGCCGAGAACTCTTTTCCCTTCGAAACGAGGCCCTGCGAAGGTTTTCTTCGTCAGGGCGCAAGGATTTCTGGTTTGCTCCCGGACCGGTCCAGGAGCATTTTCCCGATCGGATGCTTTTCGAAAGGACCGACGATGAAGCTCTATTCCGGGGCCCTGAGCCTCTTCTCGCGCAAGGTGGAAATCGCCCTCCACGAGAAGGGACTTTCCTTCGAGCGCGTCCAGGTGCCCTTCAGCCAGACTCGGGGCTACAGCCCGAAGGACCCGGCCGTGCTGGCCGCCAACCCGAAGGGTCAGGTTCCGGTCCTCGTCGACAACGGCGTCACGCTCTACGATTCCACGGTGATCCTGGAGTACCTGGAGGATGCCTATCCCGCCCCGGCCCTCTATCCGGACCGGCCGGAGGAGCGCGCGCGCTGCCGCCTGATCGACGTCTTCGCCGACGAGGTGATGCTGGTGCCCCTGCGGGCCCTGATGCACCGGACGGAGCCGCGCCCGGACGACGAGGGGCGCTGGATCGCGAACGAAGCTAAGGCGAGGGACGCCGAGCCCGTTATCGCAGGCCACTTCGCCAAGCTGGAGGACGCGCTTGCGGGCAGGCGCTTCCTGTGCGGGCGGTTTTCAGTGGCCGACATCTCCGCCTTCATGGCGGTGCATTATGCCCGGCGCCTCGGCGGACCGTCCCTGAAGCCGTTCCCGGCGCTGGCCGCCTGGTACGCCGGCTTGTCCGAACGGTCCGCCTTCGGGCGGATCGTTGCGGAGATCGCCGAGGCGGACCGGGAGCTCTCCGCACCTGTGGACGGGGCCTTCCGCGATTGAGCCAAACGGCCGCTATTCTCATTGAGGCTCAAAAGGCTTAAAAGGCCGGTCGATTGTTTTATCGCCCGCATCGCAAGCACACAGGCCGATCTCGTGAAAAAAGTCTTCGTCAAATCCTACGGCTGCCAGATGAACGTCTATGACGCCGAGCGCATGGCGGACATGCTGGCCTCGGAAGGCTATGCCGAGACCAAGGCCATGGAGGAGGCGGACCTCGTCATCCTCAACACCTGCCATATCCGCGAGAAGGCCGCCGAGAAGGTCTATTCGGAGCTGGGTCGCGTGCGCGAGCTCAAGAAGGAGCGCCAGACTCAAGGCCAGGAGACGAAGATCGTGGTGGCGGGCTGCGTGGCCCAGGCCGAGGGCAAGGAGATCCTGCGCCGCGCCCCTGCCGTGGACGTGGTGGTGGGTCCGCAGAACTACCACAACCTGCCGGAGCTGCTCAGAAAGGCAAAAGCCGAGCGCGTGGTCGATACCGAGTTCCCCATCGAGGACAAGTTCGACCATCTGCCCAAGCCGTCGCGGGCCGCGATCCGGAACCGGGGCGTCTCCGCCTTCCTGACGATCCAGGAGGGTTGCGACAAGTTCTGCACCTTCTGCGTAGTGCCCTATACCCGCGGCGCCGAGGTCTCCCGCCCGGTGGCCAAGATCCTCGACGAGGCCCTGCGCCTGGCAGATGCGGGGGTGCGCGAGCTCACGCTCATCGGCCAGAACGTGAACGCCTATCACGGCGAGGGCCCGGACGGCTCGGTCTGGTCCCTGGGCCGCCTGCTCCATCGCCTGGCCGAGATCCCCGGCATCGCGCGGCTGCGCTACACCACGAGCCACCCGCGCGACATGGACGACGAACTGATCGCCGCCCATCGCGACCTGCCGGCCCTCATGCCCTATCTGCACCTGCCCGTGCAGTCCGGATCCGACCGCATTCTCGAGGCCATGAACCGCAAGCACACGGGCGACGAGTACCGCCGCCTGATCGCGCGCATCCGCGACGCGCAGCCGAACCTGGCCCTGTCCTCCGACTTCATCGTGGGCTTCCCGGGCGAGAGCGACGCGGAGTTCGAGGACACCATGCGGCTCGTGGCCGATACGGGCTTCGCGAGTTCCTTCTCGTTCAAGTACAGCCCCCGTCCGGGCACGCCGGCCGCCGACATCGAGACCCAGGTCCCGGAGGCCGTGAAGACGGAGCGTCTGGCGCGCCTTCAAAACCTGTTGGAAACGCAAAGACAGGCTTTCAATCACGGAACCGTTGGTCAGACTCTGGACGTTCTCTTGGAGAAGCCGGGTCGTCACCCGGGCCAGATGGCCGGCAAGTCGCCCTATCTCCAGGCTGTGCAGATCGAGACGGACAGCCACGGGGTCGGCGACATCGTGACGGTGCGGATCACGCGGGCGGGCTCGAACAGCCTGTTCGGAGAGGTGGTGCAGCCCGGCAATCAGGCCGCGGCCTGACACCTTCTCGGCTCACGGGAGTTACTTTCGCGGCGATCCTGCCGTCGAAATCAGAGGAGAGGCATTTGAGGCCAGCGGACAACGCGACCGCACCAGCGCAAAAGGGCAGATCCCCTAGCACCCTGCATCCAGGCGTCGAGGAAGAGGCCGAAATCATCCTCACCTTCGACGACAATCGCCTCGCCAGCCTTGTTTTCGGGCAATACGACCAGAATCTCGCTCATCTGGAGCGGCGCCTGAACGTGGCCGCCATCGCCAACGGCAACCGGGTCACCGTGAAAGGCTCGCCGGAGGCGACCGAGATGGCGCGACGCGTGCTCGAGGGGCTCTACGACCGGGCCCGCCAGGGCGCGGCCTTGAGCCCCGGGGACGTGGACGGCACCATCGAGGAGGCTACCCTGCAGGGCTCTCTTTTCTCTCCCGAGGAGGCACCGGCCCCCGGCCTGACCGCCTTCGACCACATCGCCACCCGCAAGCGCGGCCCCGTGCGAGCCCGCAACGCGGCGCAGAACACGTATATCAAGCTGCTCAAGCAGAACGAGCTCGTCTTCGCCGAAGGTCCGGCCGGCACCGGTAAGACCTGGCTGGCCGTGGGCTACGCGGTCTCGCTCCTCGAGGCGGGGCAGGTGGACCGGCTCATCATCTCGCGTCCCGCGGTCGAAGCGGGCGAGCGCCTCGGGTTCCTGCCCGGCGACATGCGCGAGAAGGTCGATCCCTATCTTCGCCCGATCTACGACGCCCTCTACGACTTCATGGAGGCGCGCCACGTGGACCGGGGCCTCCAGACCGGCATGATCGAGATCGCGCCGCTCGCCTTCATGCGCGGACGCACGCTCACCAATTCCCTGGTGTTGCTGGACGAGGCGCAGAACACCACGTCGATGCAGATGAAGATGTTCCTGACCCGCCTCGGCGAGGGCTCGCGCATGATCATCACGGGCGATCCGACGCAGATCGACCTTCCGCCCGGGCAGAAATCGGGCCTCGTGGAGGCTGTGCGGATCCTGCACGGCGTCGAGGGCATCGCCCGCGTGACCTTCAAGGAGGCGGACGTGGTGCGCCACGATCTCGTGCGCCGCATCGTGTCGGCCTACGACGCCGCCGCCCGCGAGGCGCCGCCTCAGGAGCCCTTCCCCCGCGAACGGAACGCAAGGCCGTGATCGAGCTCGACATCATGATCGAGGAGGGCGAGTGGGAGGGGATCCCGGACGTGGAAGCCCTCGCCCGGAAGGCCGCCGAAGCGGCGCTCGCCGTCAGCGACGAGGCGGACGGGGATTTCGACGTGAGCGTGATGCTCACCGACGACGCCCAGATCCGGGAGCTGAACCGCACCTGGCGGGGCAAGGACAAGCCGACAAACGTGCTCTCCTTCCCGGCCCCCGAGCAGCCGGGCGCGACGGGGCCTCGCCATCTGGGCGATATTGCTTTAGCCTACGAGACGCTGATGCGTGAATCCGAGGAGGAATCCAAGGAGCTCGCGCATCATTTCGCCCATTTGATCGTCCATGGAGTTCTGCACCTTCTCGGCTACGACCACGAGGTCGAGGCGGAGGCGGAGGTCATGGAAGCTCTCGAGGTGAAGGCGCTCGCTAGTCTTGGAATCGCCGACCCTTATCGCGATATGGCAGCATAAACGGAAACGTTGAGCTGAAACTCACACTGACATGAACGAAGATCGAAGTCGTAACGACCGTCCTGTCCGGCCTCCCTCGGACGAAGACATCCCACGAGACCATTGGTACGACCGTGTTCTCGTCCGCTTGGGCCTGAAGCCCCGCGACTCCATCCGCCACGATCTCGAGGATGCCCTCGAGGAGGCATCCGTCGAAGACACGGACTTCTCGCCCCAGGAGCGGGCGATGCTCAAGAACGTGCTCTCCTTCCACCGGATCCGGGTGGAGGACGTGATGGTGCCCCGCGCCGACATCGTGGCCGTGGCCGCCGACACCAATCTCGGCGAGCTCCTGAGTCTCTTCCGCACCGCAGGCCATTCCCGCCTTCCGGTCTATGGCGAGACCCTCGACGACCCGAAGGGCATGGTCCACATCCGGGACTTTCTCGATTTCATCGCCATGCGGGCCGACGGCGGCACCGAGGGCGGCGCAGGCGACGATACGCCCCCGCCGAGCCTCGGCCAGATCAACCTGTCCATGACCCTGGCGGATGCCAACATCCTGCGACCCGTTCTCTTCGTGCCGCGCTCCATGCCGGCCATCGACCTTTTGGTGCGCATGCAGGCGACCCGCACCCACATGGCCCTGGTGATCGACGAATACGGCGGCACGGACGGCCTCGTGTCCATCGAGGACCTCGTGGAGATGGTGGTGGGCGATATCGAGGACGAGCACGACGAGGAGGAGGACGTCACCATCACCCAGGCGGCGGACGGCACTTTCATCGCCGACGCCCGCGCGAGCCTGGACGAGGTGACGGAGACCCTCGGCGTCGATCTCTCCGAGGAGGAGGGAGCGGAGGACATCGACACGATCGGCGGTTTCATCGTGACGCTGGCCGGCCGGGTGCCCTCGCGCAGCGAGGTCATCGAAGGCCCGAAGGGTCTGGAATTCGAGGTGCTCGACGCCGACCCGCGCCGGGTGAAGCGCCTGCGCATCCTCCAGCATGCCGCGCCCGAAACGGTGGTCGCAGAGCCCGCGAACGCCGCGCCACGCCCTGAAAACGCCGCGGCGGAATGATCCCGGAATGATCCCCTTTGCCGAACGCGTCATCCTCGCCCGGGGATGGCGTCGGTGCATCCTCGGCTTTGCCGCGGGAGCCCTGGGCGCGCTGGCCATGCCGCCCTTCGGCATCCTGCCGGCGCTGGCCCTGTCGCTCGCGCCCGGCGTCTGGCTCATCGACGGGACCGCCAAGCCCGGTCTCTCCCGCCGTGCGTCCCTCAAGGCGGCCGCGCTGGTCGGCTGGTTCTGGGGTTTCGGCTATTTCGTGGCCGGGCTCTGGTGGCTCGGCGCGGCCTTCCTGGTGGAAGCGGACCAGTTCGCCTGGGCCCTGCCCTTCGGCGTCCTCGGCCTTCCGGCCCTGCTCGCCTTCTTCCCGGCCTTCGGCTTTGCGCTGGCCCGCCTGCTCTGGCTTCCCGACGGCTCGCGCATCCTGGCCTTCGCGTTCGCGCTCACGGTGAGCGAAGTCCTGCGCGGCCATCTCTTCACCGGTTTCCCCTGGAACAATCCCGGCATGGCGCTCGGCCAGAACCTCTGGCTCATGCAGAGCGCCGCGTTCCTCGGCCTTGATGGCCTGTGCTTCCTCGCCCTGGCGATCTGCGCCTCACCCGCCCTGATCCTCACGGGCCGCACGGCCGGGCAGCGCTGGACGCTTCCGGGCCTCGCGGCGACGGCCCTCTCCACCATGGCCGTCTTCGGCCTCTGGCGCGTTCCCGCGGAGCCCATCCCGACCGTGGAGAACGTGCGTCTTCGCATCATGCAGCCCAACCTGGCCCAGGACGCCAAGTTCAATCCGCGCAACCGCGACGCGATCATGAGGCACTATCTCTCCTTGAGCGCCGCCCCGGGCCGGGACGGCCGGACCCTGGCCGATGCCACCCATATCGTCTGGCCCGAATCGGCCTTCCCGTTCCTGCTCCATCGCGACCCGGCCTCGCTCGCCCAGATCGGCGGCCTTCTGGAGCCGGGTTCCGTGCTGGTCACCGGCGCCGCCCGCATGGACGAGCCGATCCCGGGCGAAGCGGTCGGGGCGTTCTTCAACGCCATCCAGGTCATCGACCACCGCGGCACGATCCTCGGCTCTTACGACAAGGTGCATCTCGTGCCCTTCGGCGAGTACGTGCCGAGATTTCTGGAAGCCCTTATCCGGGCCGTGGGCCTGCGCCAGTTCGTGCACATTCCAGGAGGCTTCGAACCTGCCGAGAGCCGCAAGCCCCTGTCGGTTCCCGGTCTGCCGCCGGTGGCGGCCACGATCTGCTACGAGGCGATCTTCCCCGGGCAGATCCTGCCCGAGGGCGATGGCCCGCCCGCGAGGCTGATCCTCAATGTCACGAACGACGGCTGGTTCGGGCAAACCACCGGGCCCTATCAGCATTTTGCCCAGGCCCGCTTGCGTGCCGTAGAGGAAGGCCTGCCCCTGGTGCGGGCGGCGAACACGGGAATCTCTGCCGTGGTCGATCCCTATGGACGGATCGTGGACAGTCTTCAACTTGGAGTTGAAGGTGTCATAGACTCAGATCTCCCAGTTGCATCGGGAGCTATTCATTCCTCAATAACAAGAAGGTTTTCTTTGACGACCATACTAATGATCTGCTTAATGGCCCTGATTGTACGTCGAAAACAAAAGCTACATCTTTATAAAACAAGTTGGACACGACGTTACGTCAGCTTTGACACGAAAGCATGGGGCCATGAAGAAGTCGACCAGCTCAATCGATAGAGAAGTCGGTACGCGCGTCCGTATGCGACGTGTCTCCATCGGCATGAGCCAAGAAAAACTCGGCGAGTTGCTCGGCCTCACCTTTCAGCAAGTTCAGAAGTATGAAAAGGGAATGAACCGGATCAGCGTGGGTCGTCTTGTCGACATCGCGAAGATCTTGGGAGTCGACATCCACTTCTTCTTCGATGGGCTCAAGAGCGGGAAGCCGGAGGCCGGCTTCGCGGAAGAGGATTCCGCCCCCTACATCGCCGACGTGATGTCGACCCCGGAAGGTCTCCAGCTCATCCGGACCTTCACCAGCATCAAGAGCGCCAAAGTCCGCAAGAGCATCGTGCAGCTCGTGACCTCTCTGGCGGCCCAGGAAGACCAGGAACGTTCGGCATAAAGAACGCGTTCGCTTGACCTTTCCGTTGCCGTAAGGCATGAGCAAGATAGACGCCTACGAGCCCGTAGGTGAGCCCTTGCATTTGCTCAAAGGAAGTCTGTCGTGCGGCGGTCAAGTTATCTCTTCACCAGCGAATCCGTGTCCGAAGGCCATCCTGACAAGGTCTGCGACCGGATCTCCGATACCGTCGTCGATGCGTATCTGGCGGCCGAGCCGGAAGCCCGCGTGGCCTGCGAGACCCTGGCGACCACGAACCGCGTGGTGATTGCCGGCGAAGTGCGCGGCCCCGACTCGATCACCAAGGACAAGGTGATCCAGCTCGCCCGCGACGCCATCAAGGACATCGGCTACGAGCAGGAAGGCTTCCACTGGGAGAAGGCCGAGATCGACGTCCACCTTCACGCCCAGTCCGCGCACATCGCTCAGGGCGTCGACGCCAGCGGCAACAAGGACGAGGGCGCGGGCGACCAGGGCATTATGTTCGGCTATGCCTGCAACGAGACGCCCGAGCTGATGCCGGCGCCGATCTACTATGCCCACAAGATTCTCGAGAACCTCACCGCCGCCCGCAAAGCGAAGACGGGTGACGTCGGCAAGCTCGGCCCCGATTCCAAGAGCCAGGTCACCGTTCGCTACGAGAACGGCAAGCCGGTCGGCGCCACCCAGATCGTCCTGTCCACGCAGCACCTGGACGAGAGCCTCACGTCCGAGGACGTGCGCGCCATCGTGGAGCCCACCATCCGGGAGACGCTGCCCGAGGGCTGGATCTCTCCCCAGACCGTCTGGCACGTGAACCCCACCGGCAAGTTCGTGATCGGCGGCCCCGACGGCGATACGGGCCTGACCGGCCGCAAGATCATCGTGGACACCTATGGCGGCGCGGCACCGCATGGCGGCGGCGCCTTCTCCGGCAAGGACCCGACCAAGGTGGACCGCTCGGCCGCCTATGCGGCCCGCTACCTCGCCAAGAACGTGGTGGCCGCCGGCCTCGCCGACCGCTGCACCCTTCAGGTGGCCTACGCGATCGGCGTGGCCAAGCCCCTGTCGATCTACGTGGACCTGCACGAGACCGGCAATGTCGGCGAGGAGCAGCTCGAAGCCGTGCTCATGGAGGTCATGGACCTCTCCCCGCGCGGCATCCGGACGCATCTCGGGCTCAACAGGCCGATCTATGCGCGCACCTCCGCCTATGGCCATTTCGGCCGCAAGCCTGACGCGGACGGCGGCTTCTCCTGGGAGCGCACCGACCTTGTCGACAGCCTGAAGGCGGCTTTCCGCTAGTCGTCATGAGCGAGGCCCAACAGCGCGCCGGCGCATTCTTCGGGCGCCGGAAAGGCAAGAAGCTTCGCTCCGGTCAGGACGAGCTGGTCCAGAACCTGCTGCCCGCGATCCGCATGGTCCCGGGCGGCGCTCCCGCGGGCCAATTTCCGAATGCCAACGCCCGAGAGACCTGGCTCGAGATCGGCTTCGGGGGCGGCGAACATCTCGCGGCCCAGGCCCGCACCCATCGGGACATCAACTTCATCGGCTGCGAGCCCTTCGTGAACGGCATGGCGAAACTGCTCGCCGCCATCGAGCACGAAAAGCTCGACCACATCCGCGTGTGGGACGACGACGTCACCAAGCTCCTGCCGACCCTGCCCGATGCGTGCCTCGACCGGGTCTACATCCTCTATCCCGATCCGTGGCCGAAGCGTCGCCAGCGCAAGCGCCGCCTCGTCTCGGACGAGATGCTGGACATGCTGGCCCGCGTGATGAAGCCCGGCGCGCAACTGCGCTTCGCCAGCGACATCGACGATTACATCGGCTGGGTGCTGGCCCGCGTGTTGCGGTCCGACCGGTTCCGCTGGACCGCGGAGCGGGCCGACGACTGGCGCAGGCCCTACGAGGACTGGCCCGGCACCCGCTACGAAGCGAAGGCCATCCGCGAAGGCCGCGTGCCGAGCTATCTCACCCTCGTGCGCGTCTGACCTCGTCAGATCGCCGCGCGAGCCACGCGCTCGTCGCTCACCACCCTGCCGTCGACGAGGTGAACGCGCCGGTCCGCGCGCGCGGCGATCTCCATGTCGTGGGTGACGGCCACCACGGTCTTGCCGCGCTTGTTCACCAGATCCTGCAGGATCGCGAAGACCTGCTCGGAACTCTTGCTGTCGAGACTGCCTGTCGGCTCGTCAGCCAGCACCACATGCGGATCGTTGGCGAGCGCGCGCGCCACCGCCACGCGCTGCCGCTGCCCGCCCGAGAGCTGATCCGGCATCTTGTCGAGATGGCCAGCGAGGCCGAGATCCTCCAGAAGGCCCGCCGCGCGCTCGCGCATCTTAGCGGCCGAGAGGCGTCCCGCCTTGCGCATCGGCAACTCCACGTTCTTCAGCACGCTGAATTCCGGCAGCAGGAAGTGGAACTGGAACACGAAGCCGAGGCTTCCGAGCCGCAACTGCGCAAGAGCGTCATCGTCGAGCGGCCCGGTGTCCCGCCCGGCGATTCTCAGCGTGCCGCTGGTCGGGCGATCGAGCAGGCCGAGCAGATAGAGCAGCGACGACTTGCCGGAGCCGGACGGGCCGGTGATCGCCACGAATTCCCGCTCGCCGATGGAAAGCGACACGTCCCGCACCAGGGTCACGGGCACGATGGCGGGCAATACCCGGGTGAGATTCTCGGCTTCGATCAGCGCGCTCACGTGGCCCCCCGGATGATGTCGACGGGATTGAGCCGCGCCGCCTGCCGGGCGGGCAGATAACCCGCCACGCCCGCGGACACGAGGGCGAAGCCCGAGGCGATCGCGTAGTGCCACGGCGTCCAGTAGAGCGGCAGACGGGTCAGCTCGCGCCCGACGCCCGCGCCGGAGAGCTTGAACTCCACCTGCGAGAGCGCGAAGCACAACAGGAATCCGATCACCCAGCCGGCGACGGAGCCGGCGGTCCCGAGGGCCAGACCTTCGATCAGGAACAGGCGGCGCATGTTGCCTTGCGTGAAGCCGAGCGACTTCAGGATGGCGATGTCCCGCGCCTTCTCGTGGGTGATGGTGGAGATGATGTTGTAGATGCCGAAGCCCGCGACCAGCAGGATCGCGCCCACCACCGTGTACATCACCACGTTGCGCACCACGAGCGCCTCGAGCAGCGATTCGTTCGCCTCCTGCCAGGGCACGGCCTTGTAGCCGAGCTCCGCCTCGATCTGGCGCGCGACACGCGGGGCCGCTTCGGGATCGCTGAGACGCAGGCGGATGTCGTTGATGGCGTTCGGCCGCTCGGAGAGGATCTGCGCATTCTTCAGAAGCACATAGGCTTCGCCTTCGTCACGGGCGCTGTTGCCGGTGTGGAACTGCCCGACGATCTTGAAGCCGCGGGACTGGCCGGTAGGCGAGACGAGCTGGATCGTCGTGCCCGTGGATGCGCCGAGCCGCTGCGCCAGCGTGTCGCCGACGACGATGTTGTTGCCGCCGGCGTTGAGCGTATCGAAGCTTCCCTCCACGAAATCGCCGGCCACGGACGAGACCGCAGCCTCGATGTCCGGCTCGATGCCGATGATGGAAACGCCCACGTCGCGTCCGGCATAGCGCACCACCCCTTGCGTGCGCAGGCTCCGGGCCATGCGTCCCGGCACCCAGGATCGCAAGGATGCGAAGGCTGCGGCCGGATTGAGAATGCCGCGCCGGTCCTCCTTCGGTCGCAGGCCCTCGAACTGCACGGCCGGAAACAGGTCCTCCGCCGGCTGGCGGCGCGGCGTGCGGCGCTCGTCGGAGACCTGCACATGGGGCATGGTGTCGACGAGCTGCGCGATGAAGTCCTTCTCGGTGCCCTGCATGAGCGCCGCCATGGCGATGGAGAAGCCGACCCCCAGCGCCACGCCGAGAACGGCCACGATGGTCTGGCGGCCGCGGCCGGCGATATGGATCAGAGCCAATTCCAGGATGAGGCGCATGGCGTCAGCCCCGCCTTTCCCTGACCTTCGCTCCGTCGGCGAGATCCTCCGGGAACGGCGCGATCACCCGCCCGGCTTCGTCGAGGCCGGACAGGACCTGCGTGTGGCTCGCCCCGCGAATCCCGACCGTCACGTCGCGGCGTCTGGCGACGCCGTTCTCCACGACGAAGAGGGAGGCGCCCCGCAGGGCGTTGGTCGGCACGAGAAGCGCTTGCGCGGCCACCTGCACGATCACGTTCACCTCCACGGTCATGCCGATGAGAAGCGGAGTCTCCTCCGGCAACGCGAGACGCACGCGGTAGGTCTTGGCCACCGGATCGCCCTTGGGCGTGATCGAATCGACGCTCGCCTCCAGGATGCGGTCCGGGAAGGCGTCGGCCTTGAGAACGGCGCGCAGGCCCGCCGCCACGCGCGGGATGTCCTCCTCGTTCACGTCCGCCTCCACCTGCAGGGGTTTCGGCTCGCCGACCCAGAACAGAACCGTGCCGGGCTCCGCCACCTCCCCCACCTCGCCGTCCTGGCGCAGGACGACGCCGCTCACGGGCGCGCGCAGGATGTAGGTCTCGAGCCGGGTCTCCTGGCCGGCGATCAGGGCTTCGACCTGGCTCAGCTCGCTGCGGGCCCGGTCGAGGGCCTGCTCGCTGGCCACCCGCCGCTCCACCAGGGCGGAGACCCGGTCGTAATCGGCCCGGGCGAAGCGCTGGCGCGCCCGCAATTCGGACAGGATCGCCTGCGCCTGCCGGTCGTCGAGGCGAGCCAGCACGGCTCCCTTCTCCACGGCCTCGCCCTCGCAGTTGCACAGCTCGACGATCCGCTCCCGCAGCAATGGCGTTACCTTGGCCCAGATGCGCGGCTCCACGACCCCCGTGGCATAGACGACCTCCGCCGCGTCGCCGCGCGTCGGCGCGACGGTGGCGGCCTCCGGCGGCCGGCTGAAGCGCCAGTAGGCTGCGGCGGCGGCCAGCAGGAGCACGAGAACAGGGATCACACGCGTGATCTTCACGGCTGGCCCCTCCAGGGAACAGGTTCCTCTAGCACAGCTTGGACGGAACGGCGATTGCGGGTTGTTCCGGAGGGCCGGGGAGCGTACCGGGATGGGCTGCGGCGGGATGGAGGCTTGCCTCCCGGCCTGAAAATCAATATATTTGCCCTGTCAGCTCTGGTTGCAGCCTCAAGCTGCTGGTCGAGAGTGGGCCCCGCCGGGTCCGCTCTTTTTTATTATCGAACGCCGGAGTGTCGGAGAACCATGACGAACGAACGCGACAAGCGGCTGATTACGGAAAACGGCGTCGCCGCCCGGGTGGCCGCCATCGTAGAGCCGGTGATCGAGGATCTGGGCTTCAACCTCGTGCGGGTGAAGGTCACCGGCACGAATGGCTGCACCGTGCAGATCATGGCGGAGCGGCCGGACGGCACCATGTCGGTGGCCGATTGCGAGACGGTGAGCCGCGCGGTTTCGCCGGTTCTGGATCTCGAAGATCCGATCGCGACGGCCTATTATCTGGAGGTTTCCTCGCCGGGGATCGACCGCCCGCTGGTGCGCGCCAGCGACTTCGAGCGCTGGACCGGCCACGATACGAAGATCGAGATGGCCGTGCCGGTGGAGGGCCGCAAGCGCTTCCGGGGCTTTATCCGGGGTGTCGAGGACGGGAAACTCGTGGTCGAGCTTCCGGACGTGAAGGAGGGCCTGGAGCCCATCGCGCGGCTGCCTCTCACCGATCTGGGCGAGGCCCATCTCGTCCTGACGGACGAGCTGATCCGCGAATCGCTGCGCCGGGGCACCGCGCCGACCACGGACGATCTCGACGAAGACACGGATGTGGTGGAAGCGCCGGAGCCGCGCAGCCCGTCCAACAAGAAACCGAATTAAGGAGTGACCTCGATGGCTGTGAGCGCCAACAGGCTTGAGCTTCTGCAGATCGCCGATGCGGTCGCGCGTGAGAAGGTGATCGACAAGCAGATCGTGCTGGATGCCATGGCGGACGCCATCGCGAAGGCCGCCCGCTCCCGCTACGGCGCGGAGACGGACATCCACGCCGAGATCAACCCGAAAACCGGCGAGCTGCGCCTGTCGCGTCACCTTCTGGTGGTCGAGGACGGAGCGCTGGAGAACGATTCCCGCGAGATCACCCTCTCGGAAGCCCGGTCCCGCCACAACCCGGCAGCCCAGGTCGGCGACGTGATCGCCGACACCCTGCCGCCCTTCGATTTCGGCCGCATCGCGGCGCAATCCGCCAAGCAGGTGATCGTCCAGAAGGTGCGCGACGCCGAGCGCGACCGCCAGTACCAGGAATACAAGGACCGCATCGGCGAGATCGTGAACGGCGCGGTCAAGCGCGTCGAATACGGCAACGTGATCGTCGACCTCGGCCGTGGCGAAGCGATCATCCGCCGCGACGAGCTGATCCCCCGCGAGACCTTCCGTCCGGGCGACCGCATCCGCGCCTACCTCTTCGACGTGCGCCGTGAAACGCGTGGCCCGCAGATCTTCCTGTCCCGCACGCATCCGCAATTCATGGCGAAGCTCTTCGCCTCCGAAGTGCCGGAGATCTATGACGGCATCGTCACCGTTCAGGCGGTGGCGCGCGATCCGGGTTCCCGCGCCAAGATCGCCGTGACCTCGCGCGATTCCTCCATCGATCCGGTCGGCGCCTGCGTGGGCATGCGCGGCTCCCGCGTCCAGGCGGTTGTCGGCGAGCTCCAGGGCGAGAAGATCGACATCATTCCGTGGTCGCCCGACCAGGCGACCTTCATCGTCAACGCGCTCCAGCCGGCCGAAGTGGTGAAGGTGGTGCTCGACGAGGAGGCCGACCGAATCGAGGTGGTGGTGCCCGACGACCAGCTGTCGCTCGCCATCGGCCGCCGCGGCCAGAACGTGCGCCTGGCCTCGCAGCTCACCGGCTGGGACATCGACATCCTCACCGAGGCCGAGGAATCCGAGCGCCGTCAGAAGGAATTCGCCGAGCGCACCGAGCTGTTCATGAACGCCCTCGACGTGGACGAGGTGGTGGGCCAGCTGCTCGCCTCGGAAGGCTTCCGCTCGGTCGAGGAAATCGCCTATGTGGATTCCGCCGAAGTCGCCTCCATCGAGGGCTTCGACGAGGACACCGCTGCCGAGATCCAGAACCGCGCCCGCGACTACATCGCCCGCATCGAGGCCGAGAACGAGGCCCGCCGCAAGGAGCTGGGCGTTGCCGACGAGCTGAGGGAAATCGACGGCGTCACCAGCGCCATGATGGTGGCGCTCGGCGAGAACGACATCAAGACGGTCGAGGACCTGGCCGGCTGCGCCACCGACGATCTCGTCGGCTGGACCGAGGGCAAGGGTGCCGAGGCGACCCGCTACAAGGGTGCGCTCGACGGCTTCGATGTGTCCCGCACGGAAGCGGAAGCCATGGTCATGGCCGCCCGCGTGAAGGCCGGCTGGATCGAGCAGCCGGAAGAAAACGTTGAAACCGAGGGATCGGCCGAAGAGGCCGAGACCGAGGCTCAGCCGTCCTAAAACGGCGATGGCAAAGCGAGGTCAGCACCCGTGCCGCGGCATGAACCGGAGCGCACCTGCATCGTCACCCGCGAGGCGCAAAGCCCCGCGGGCCTGATCCGCTTTGTCCTCGGGCCCGGCCATCAGGTCGTTCCCGATCTTAGGCACAAGCTTCCCGGCCGGGGCGTCTGGGTGACGGCCCGGTCCGATCTGGTGGAAGAGGCCGTCAAGCGCCGCCTCTTCTCCCGTGCGTTCAAGACGGAGGCTTTGGCCCCCGAGACCCTCGTCCAGGACATCGAGCGCCTGCTCCGGGACGACATGAGACAGGCGCTCGCCCTCGCCAACAAGGCGGGCTGCGTCGTCACCGGCTTCCAGAAAGTCGAGGCGGCGATCACGGATAAGCCCATCGTTGCCCTTATTCATGCCGCAGAGGCGGCCGAAGATGGGCGAAGAAAATTGGCGAACCCGTTGCGAAAACGTCTCGGCGGGGCAATATCTAGCTTTCCGGTCGTCCAAGTATTGTCAAATGACGAATTGGATTTGGCATTGGGCCGGTCACATGTGATACATGCTGCCCTCGTCGCGGGCGCTGGGAGCGACGGCTTTCTGAACCGCTGGCATCGTTACCGCAGCTATTGCGGCATCGGAGCCGATCCATCTGGCCTCGGAGACGAGACCGGCGAACCCACGATTTTGAAACCCGCAGGAACATTAGCGGAATGAGTGATACGAAAAACCAGGGCGACAAGACTCTCCACGTGTCGTCCAAGACGCTGTCTCTGAAGCGCCCAGTCGAGCAAGGCACGGTGCGCCAAAGCTTCTCCCATGGTCGTTCGAAGGCGGTCGTGGTCGAGACCGTCAAGCGTCGCCCTGCCGTCGGCCCCGGTGGGGCGAAGGATGACAAGCCGGCCGCCTCCCAGGCTGCAGCCCCCGCTGCCGCACCGAAGGCGGCTGCGCCGGCGGGACGGCCCGCGGCTCCCCAGGGCGGACGCCCGCAGCGCTCCGGCCCCTCCTCCAACGCGCCCCGGTCCGGCGTGGTGCTGCAGACGCTCTCCGATCAGGAGCGCGATGCCCGCATGAACGCCCTGGCCGATGCCCGTCGCCGCGAAGAGGAAGAGCGCCGGCGCCAGGCCGAAGAAGCGTCCCGTCGCGCCGAGCGTGAGGCGGCGGAAGCCAAGGACCGCGAAGCGGCCGAAGCCCGCAAGCGTGAGGAAGAGGAGCGCCGTCGCCAGGACGAGGAGCGCAAGCACCGCGCCGAGACCGAGGCCCGTCGCCGTCTGGGCGAGGAAGCAGCCCCTGCCGCCGCTCCCGTACAGGCCCGTACTCCCGCTCCGGCGCAGCCCCGCGACCGTGCGCCGGCTCCGCGCCAGGACGGCGCCCCCCGCGGCGAAGGCCGTCCCGGCGGTTTCCGCCAGGATGGTCCGCGTCAGGACGGCCCGCGCCAGGGCGGTCCCCGGCAGGATGGCCAGCGTTCCGGCGGTTTCCGCTCGGACGGGCCCCGGGAAGGCCGTCCCGGTGGCGGTTTCCGCTCCGATGGACCTCGGGAAGGCCGCCCCGGCGGCTTCCGGTCCGACGGACCGCGCCCTGAGGGCCGCTCCGGCGGCTTCGGTGGTGGTCCGCGTGCCACCGGCGGCACCGCCGGCGGCCGTCCCCCGAGCCTCAACCACATGGCCCGTCCCGCTGCCCCGGCGATCCCTGATCCCGCAACGGCCAAGCCGAATGCCCGCACGGCTCCGCCGGTCGCGGCCCGTGGCCCGGCGGTCGATATGGACGACGATGAGGCACCGCGGACAGCCCGCCGTCCCGGCGCGGCCAAGCCCGTCGCCCCCCCTAAGGCCCCGAGGGCCGTGCCCGGCGAGGAGCGCCGTCGCGGCCGCCTGACGCTTGCCACTGCGACCTCGGACGACGACGAGCGCACCCGTTCGCTCGCCGCCTTCCGTCGCCGCAACCAGCGTCTGATGGGCCACCGCCAGGTCGAGCAGAAGGAAAAGATCACCCGCGAGGTGACGATTCCGGAGACGATCACCATCCAGGAGCTCGCCAACCGCATGTCGGAGCGCGCCGTGGACGTGATCAAGTTCCTGATGAAACAGGGACAGATGCACAAGATCACGGACGTGATCGACGCCGATACCGCGCAGCTCGTCGCGGAGGAGCTCGGCCACACGGTGAAGCGCGTCGCGGAATCGGACGTCGAGGAAGGCCTGTTCGACACGCCGGACACCGACGAGAACCTCTCGTCCCGTCCGCCCGTGGTCACCATCATGGGCCACGTCGACCACGGCAAGACCTCGCTGCTCGACGCGATCCGCAAGACCAACGTGGTCTCCGGAGAGGCCGGCGGCATCACGCAGCATATCGGCGCCTACCAGGTGACGTCGCCGCTCGGCGGTAAGATCACCTTCATCGACACCCCCGGCCACGCAGCCTTCACGGCCATGCGCGCCCGCGGCGCCAAGGTGACGGACATCGTCGTGCTCGTGGTGGCGGCCGATGACGGCGTCATGCCCCAGACCATCGAGGCGATCACCCACGCGCAGGCGGCCGGTGTGCCGCTGATCGTGGCGATCAACAAGGTGGACAAGCCCGACGCCAACCCGCAGCGGGTGCGCACCGAACTTCTCCAGCACTCGATCGTCGTGGAATCCATGGGCGGCGAGACCCTCGAATTCGAGGTGTCGGCCAAGACCGGCCAGGGCCTCGACAGCATGCTCGAAGGTCTCCAGCTCCAGGCCGAGATTCTCGACCTGAAGGCCAACCCGGGCCGCTCGGCCGAAGGCACCGTCATCGAGGCCAAGCTCGATCGCGGTCGCGGCCCTGTGGCGACGGTTCTCGTCCAGCGCGGCACGCTGCACACCGGAGACATCGTGGTGGCGGGCGCCGAATGGGGCCGCGTGCGTGCGCTGATCAACGATCAGAGCGCCAGCGTGAGAGAGGCCGGACCGTCGGTTCCTGTCGAGGTTCTGGGCTTCAACGGCACGCCGGAGGCGGGCGACCGCGTCGCGGTGGTCGAATCCGAGGCTCGGGCCCGTGAGGTCACCGAGTACCGCACCCGTCAGAAGCGCGAACGCGCCGCAGCCCGCATGGGTTCGGCCGGACGCACGCTGGTCGACATGATGCGCGACCTCAAGGCCGGAGCCGGCCGCAAGGAGTTCCCGCTCGTGATCCGGGCGGACGTGCAGGGCTCGGCGGAAGCGATCGCCGGCGCCCTCGAGAAGGTCGGCAACGAGGAAGTGGGTGCCCGCATCATCCAGGCCGGCGTCGGCGCGATCTCGGAATCCGACGTCACGCTGGCGGAGGCCTCAGGCGCCATCATCCTCGGCTTCAACGTGCGCGCCCACAAGGAAGCGCGCGAGGCGGCCGAACGGTCCGGCATCGAGATCCGCTACTACAACATCATCTACGACCTCGTGGATGACGTGAAAGCGGCGATGTCCGGACTGCTCGCTCCGACGCTGCGCGAGGAGCGGCTCGGCGAGGCGCAGATCCTCGAGGTGTTCAACGTGTCCAAGGTCGGCAAGGTCGCGGGCTGCCGCGTCACCGACGGCGTGGTGCAGCGCGGCGCCCATGTCCGCCTCATCCGCGACAACGTGGTCATCCACGAGGGCAAGCTGTCCCAGCTCAAGCGCTTCAAGGACGACGCCCGCGAGGTCACCTCCGGTCAGGAATGCGGCATGGCCTTCGAGAACTATCAGGACATGCGCACCGGCGACGTGATCGAATGCTACCGCGTGGAAGAGGTGAAGCGGTCGCTGTAAGCCGCTCGCCTTCCCTTATTAGAACCAATGCGTCATCACCGGGCTTGTCCCGGTGATCTCGCTTTGGCGAGGGGACTTCCTATTCAACTGGGATGGCCGGGAAAAACCCGGCCATGCCCCCGAATGATCCGGTCCAATCCCGGAGGATGACCATGGCAAAACGTTTCGAACAAACCACCGGCCCGTCCCAGCGCCAGCAGCGCGTGGCCGAGCTCGTACGGCACGCTCTGGCGGAGGTGCTCTCGCGCGGCGATCTGCAGGACGAGGTGCTGACGAAGAATGTCATCACGATTCCCGAAGTGCGCATGTCGCCGGACCTGAAGCTCGCGACCGCCTACGTGATGCCTCTCGGCGGCAAGGACGAGGACGCGGTCATCAAGGCGCTCGAGAAGAACAAGAAGGTTCTGCGCCAGGAAGTCGCCCGCCGGGTGAACCTGAAATTCGCCCCCGACCTGCGCTTCCGCCGCGACGAGAGCTTCGACGAGGCGGCCCGCATCGACGCGCTCCTGCGCTCCGAACGCGTGGCGCGCGACACCGGCAAGCCCGGCGTCGATGTAAACGACGACGATAACGACGAGTGAGCGCGATGACCGACAACCGCAACGAAGAGCGCCCTCACCGCCGCCCTCACGGCGACCGACCGAAAAAGCGCGACATCAATGGCTGGATCATCCTCGACAAGGGCGTCGGGATGACCTCGACCCATGCGGTCGCCGTCGTCAAGCGCGCGTTTTCCGCCAAGAAGGCGGGCCACGCGGGCACCCTCGATCCCCTCGCTTCCGGCATCCTGCCGATCGCGCTGGGCGAGGCCACGAAGACCGTGCCGTTCATCATGGACGGTCGCAAATCCTACGTGTTCACCGTCGCCTGGGGAGCGGAGACTAATACCGACGACACCGAGGGCGATGTCGTGGAGCGCACCGACACAGTCCCGGAGGCCTCGGAGATCGAGGCGCTTCTGCCGCGCTTCACCGGCCCCATTCAGCAGGTGCCGCCGCGTTTCTCCGCCATCAAGATCCAGGGTGAACGGGCCTACGACCTCGCCCGCGACGGCGAAGTGGTGGAGCTGCAGCCCCGCACCGTCGAGATCGACCGCCTCGCCCTCGTGCATCACCACGGCAACCGTTCGGTGATCGAGGCCGATTGCGGCAAGGGCACCTATGTGCGGGCCATCGCCCGCGATCTCGGCCGTGCGCTCGGCTGCCTCGGCCATATCGCGGCGCTCCGGCGCACGCGGGTCGGCCCCTTCAGCGAGCACGACGCGGTGGCGGCGGACGACCTCACCACGAACCCGGCGGCGCTTCGCGCCGTGGAAACGGCCTTGAGCGAGCTTCCGTCCGTGGCCGTGAGCCGTGACATGGCCGCCCGCCTCATGCGCGGCCAGTCCATCATCCTGCGCGGCCGCGAGGCTCCGCTTGCCGGCAAGGCCTATGCCACCTGCAACGGTGTCCTGGTCGCCGTGGGCGACATCGAGCGCGGCGAACTCGTGCCGCACCGGGTGTTCAATCTGGGGGCTTGAAGAGCCTCGCGTCCGTCATCACCGGCTTCGTGCCGGTGATCTCGACGGGGGAAGGGCGCCGCTTCTCTCGAAAGAGACGGCCGGGACGAGCCCGGCCGAGACGGGAAGCGGCCTTCCATGAAAGGTCTCACCGGTCCGCCTTCAGTCCCTGCGCTTCGCGCATCAGGTATTTCTGCGTGATCGGCTCGATCATGTCCCGGATGAGCTGAGCGGTTTTCTCCTCCTCCCGGAGGGTCTCCTGGAGTGCCGGGATGAAGCGCTGGTGGCCGGCGGCTTCCGCCATGGCGATCAGCGACTTGTAGGACGCGATCTCGAAATTCTCGAAAGCGTGGTTGGCGAAGGTGTTCTTGAGAACCTCGTCGGCCATGGGCATGTGGCCGGCGGCGGCCATGTTGGCCATGAACTGGGTCGCCATGTCCTTCAGGAGCGAGCGGTCCTCGCCGAAGGTGTGCAACATCTCGTCGAGGCGGCGCACCTGGCCCTCGGTCTCGCGGATATGGGTGCGCAGCAGGTCCGACATTTCCGGGTAGTTCTCGAAGCGCTCCACCTGGCGCTGCATCAGCTGCAGCGCTTCCTTCTCGAGGGCGTGGGCGTTCTGAAGGCCCGTTATGAAAATGTTCTTCACGGTCTCGTTGGACGACAGGTCGGTCATGCCGAGAGTGCTGGCGGTCATGGTTTCGACTTCCTATATGAGGGGTATCTCAGTCACCAACAGTGACCGCCGAAACTTGTTCCAGACGAGATCGCGGATCCCTGCCATCCCCTTGCTAGGCTTGGCAAAAAGGATTTCGCTGGCACTTATCCGCAATTGGTGTATGGTGCGCCCGTTTTCCAAGGGCCCGCCCTTGGATGAAGGCCGTCCCGACGACGGACCGCGCTGGACGACATCCCGGCCCGGCCCTTCCCGGACGAACCCGACCTTCCAGCCCCATGGCGCTGTCATTGGGCCAAGGTCCCTATCGAAAAGCAAACCTGAAAGGACATGCGATGTCGATTACGGCTGAGCGCAAGAACGCGCTCGTGAAAGAATTCGCGCAGAAGGCTGGCGATACGGGCTCCCCCGAGGTGCAAGTCGCCATTCTGACCGAGCGAATCAACAACCTGACCGGTCACTTCAAGACCCACACGAAGGACAACCACTCCCGTCGTGGCCTCCTGAAGCTCGTCTCCTCGCGTCGCTCGCTCCTCGACTATCTGAAGAAGAAGGACGAGAGCCGCTACCGGACCCTGATCGAGAAGCTCGGCATCCGCCGCTAAGCTTTCGCACGACTTCCGTCCGGAGCACGGCTCCGGACGGTTCTTCCGGACGAGATCGAAAGCATCGTGTCCGGTTTACGAAGAACGGATCGGATGAGAGATATCCGACCGGTTCGCTCCGGCGTTGGTGAGACTTCAAGGAAAAGTCCCGGCGTCCCTTTGAGGAGACGGATGACGCGATGACCATGGCAGGATCGCAAGAGGCTTGGCGGAGCGGGCTTTCCCGCTTCACGAGCTTCTTGCCGTCTTGCTCATGGCATCGAGCCCCCGCTCCTGCTGTCATGAAAGACGAAACATGTTCGATACACAACGCGAAGAACTGATCTGGGGTGGGCGCAAGCTCACGCTCGAAACCGGCCACATGGCCCGCCAGGCCGATGGCGCCGTGGTCGCCACCTACGGCGAGACCACCGTGCTCGCCACCGTCGTCTCGGCCAAGGAGCCGAAGGCCGGCGTCGACTTCTTCCCGCTCACGGTGAACTACCAGGAACGCGCCTACGCGGCCGGCCGCATTCCGGGCGGCTACTTCAAGCGCGAGGGCCGTCCGTCCGAGAAGGAGACCCTGGTCTCCCGCCTCATCGACCGCCCGATCCGCCCCCTCTTCGTCGAGGGCTACAGGAACGACACCCAAGTGGTCGTGACCGTGCTCTCGCACGATCTCGAAAACGATCCTGACATCGTCGGCATGGTGGCCGCCTCGGCTGCGCTGACCCTCTCGGGCGTTCCCTTCATGGGTCCGGTGGGCGCGGCCCGCGTCGGCTACATCGGTGGCCAGTACAGGTTGAACCCGCCGCTCCAGGAGATGGACCAGACCTCCCTCGATCTCGTGGTCGCCGGCACCACCGACGCCGTGCTCATGGTCGAGTCCGAGGCGAAGGAACTGGCCGAGGACGTGATGCTCGGCGCCGTGATGTTCGGCCACAAGCACTTCCAGCCGGTGATCGAGGCCATCATCCGCCTCGCCGAAAAGGCCGCCAAGGAGCCGCGCGACTTCCAGCCGGCCGACATCTCCGACGTGGAGAAGGCCGTTCTCGACATCGCCGAGAAGGATCTGCGCGAAGCCTACAAGATCACCAAGAAGCAGGACCGCTACGCCGCCGTCGACGCCGTGAAGGCGAAGGTGATGGAGGCTCTCGTTCCGGCCGAAGGTGAGGCCCGGTTCGACGCCGAGAAGGTCAAGGCTGTCTTCAAGGAAGTCCAGGCCAAGATCGTGCGCTGGAACATCCTCGACGAGGGCAAGCGCATCGACGGCCGCGATCTGACCACCGTTCGTCCGATCGTGTCGGAAGTGGGCGTCCTGCCCCGGACCCACGGCTCCGCGATCTTCACCCGCGGCGAGACGCAGGCTCTCGTGGTGGCGACGCTGGGCACCGGCGAGGACGAGCAGTTCATCGACGAACTGGAGGGCACCCGCAAGGAGACCTTCCTGCTGCACTATAACTTCCCGCCCTATTCCGTCGGCGAGACGGGCCGCATGGGCTCGCCCGGCCGCCGCGAGATCGGTCACGGCAAGCTCGCTTGGCGCGCCATCCACCCGATGCTGCCGGCCTCCCACGAGTTCCCCTACACGATCCGCGTCGTGTCGGAGATCACGGAATCGAACGGCTCCTCGTCGATGGCCACGGTCTGCGGCTCCTCGCTCGCCCTGATGGACGCGGGCGTTCCCCTGCGCCGTCCGGTGGCGGGCATCGCCATGGGCCTCATCCTCGAGGGTGAGCGCTATGCGGTTCTGTCCGACATCCTCGGCGACGAGGATCACCTCGGCGACATGGACTTCAAGGTGGCGGGCACCGAGCAGGGCATCACCTCGCTCCAGATGGACATCAAGATTGCCGGCATCACCGAGGAGATCATGCGCGTCGCGCTCGATCAGGCCAAGGAAGGTCGCGCTCACATCCTGGGCGAGATGAACAAGGCCCTGACCGCTCCGCGCGCCGAACTCGGCGAGCACGCGCCGCGCATCGAGACGATGCAGATCCCGGTCGACAAGATCCGCGAAGTTATCGGCTCGGGCGGCAAGGTCATCCGCGAGATCGTGGAGAAGACCGGCGCCAAGATCGACATCAACGACGACGGCCTCATCAAGATCGCCTCGGCCGACGGCAAGTCGATCAAGGCCGCCTACAACTGGATCCGCTCCATCGTGGCGGAGCCGGAAGTCGGCGTGATCTACGACGGCACGGTCGTGAAGGTGATGGAGTTCGGCGCCTTCGTGAACTTCTTCGGTTCCCGCGACGGCCTCGTGCACATCTCGGAGCTCGCCAAGAACCGCGTCGCCAAGGTGACGGACGTGGTCAAGGAAGGCGACAAGGTGAAGGTGAAGTTCCTCGGCATGGACGAGCGCGGCAAGGTCCGTCTGTCCATGAAGGTGGTCAACCAGGAGACCGGTGAGGACATTACCGAGCAGCTCAAGGCCGAGCGCGACGCCGAGAAGGCGCAGCGCGACCAGCAGAAGGCCGCGAACGCCGGCGAGTAAGCTCAAGGCTTCATTGTGAAGACGAGAAAGGCGCGGCCTCGGCCGCGCCTTTTTCTTTTTCGGAATGCAGGCCTCACTTCAGAGGAAGATAGATATCCGTCCGCAGATCGGTCGGCGGCGTGTCGCGCGGGCTGTTGAGATACTCCTCGAACATCGGGGCATCGGCAGCATCCCGCTCCGAGGAGGGCAGCCACCGGCCGTAGAGCCAGTCATAGGCGGCCCGCATGTCCCCGTAGGGTCCCTTGTATTTCAGAACCGCGTAATCCCCGCCGCGGACATGCGTCCGCATCAGAGGCTGTTCGACCGGACACGGCTCCTCCATGACGACACCGGCCTGCGACCGCAGCTCGGGCTCGGGAACGCTCGTCGGATCGTCGAGATAGACGCCGACCATGCGCAGACCCGGCCTGATCAGATGGCGGGAGGCCAAGGTGGTGAAGAGCAGATCGAAGCTCTTGCCGATGTTCATATACGCGCCGCGGTGATCGACGGCGGTCAGGCTCATGGCGGGAACTTGGACAAGGCGACATCGTACATGGCTTGGACATCCTGAGGGGTCGAGGCTTTGAAGATCGCGTGACCGCCGACCTCGCGATACCGGCCGGGCGGCATCCCGAAGGCGCGCTGAACGCGCGGTTGAACGAGGCTTGTCTGTCGTAATGCGCCCGCGCCGCGATCTGCGAAATCGGTTTCTCGGTGTGAGCCAGTTCGGCGGCCCGCTGCAACCTCAGGCGCTTGACGGTGGCCGTGACCGTTTCGCCGAAACGGGCGTGATAGATCCGACGCCAGTGATAGGGCGACAGGCAGGCGATCTCGGCAAGATCATCGATCCTGAGGTCTTCATCCAGATGATCATGGATGTGGGCCGAAACGCGCGCGAGGCGCTGTGGGTAGCTTTCCGGAACCGGTTCTTCCATCGTCCGCCCTCGATTGAACTCTTTCGTCCGATCTTAAGCGGGCGCTTTGACAAATCCTGCGGTTTTCGGGCGGGCTCCCGCCCTACCCTTTCCGCTCCGACAGGGTGAACCAGCCCACGCCCAGGATGACCAGGGCGGCGCCGAGCCATTCGGAACCGCTCACCGTGTCGCCGAGCACCACCATGGCGAGCACGATCGTCACGACCGGGCTGAGCATGCCGATGGTGGCGTTGGCCTGGGCGGAGATCTGCTTGAGGGCGGCGCTTAAGAAAAACGACGGCAGGACGGTCGCGCCGAAGGCCAGCGCCAGGCCGATGCCCCACAGTTTGGGCGAGACGAGGATAGCCTGGAACGGGTGGGTCACCAGGAACTGGAGGATGACCGCGACGCCCGCCGCGCCCATGGCCACGCAGGTGAAGAGCTGCGGGCCGATCCTCATGATCAGGGGCTTGGCCAATAATTGATAGAGCGCGAACGTGACCGCGGCGGAAAGCACGTAGAGGGCGCCTGTCCCCGCGGCGGCGCCGACGGACACCATGTTCTGCACGAAGAGCAGCGCCAGACCGGCATAGCTGACCGCGAAGGCCAGAAGCGCCTTGGGCCTGATGGGCTGGCGAAAGAAGGCGGCGCCGAACAGCACCACGAAGAGCGGATAGGTGAAGAGGATGAGGCGCTCGAAATGCGCCGAGATGTATTCCAGGCCCTTGAAGTCGAGATAGCTCGACATCCAGTAGCCGACGAGCCCGACCCCCGCCATGCGCAGCATCAGCGTTCCGTCCGGCAGGGATTCTCCCTTGGCGCGCATCTGGGTCAGGGCATGGAGGCCGATGACCAGGTAGAACGGCAGGGACAGGATCATGCGCAGGGCCAAGGCGGTTTCCGCGTCGATGCCCTCGGCGTAGGCGAGCTTGATGATGATGCCCTTGGAGGCGAACAAAGCCGCGCCGATGGCCGCCATGGCATAGCCCGCATAGGGGGGACGCTTCGCCTCTGCAGGACCCTTTGCCCCTGAAGGATTCTTCGCCCCTGAAGGATTCTTGGCCTCTTCCGGGCGCTTGGCGTCATTCGCGGTCGCATCCGGGGACGGGGCAGGATTCGACGGAGCAGGGTTCATGGCAGGGTTCCTCGGCCCGCAAGCTCTTTCACAGGACCCTGAAGGGCACAAGGCTGCGCCGCGCATCCCTCCGTTGCGGCGCGAGCGAAGCAGGGATATGCCTTGGCTGCATCACTTCAGGAGGCGTATTCATGCCGGCAACGATCTCCAGCCTCGCGGAACTCGAAGCGCTCTACGGTCTGCCGGCCGAGGCCTCGATCCTGAAGGAATCGCGCCGGATCATGCCCGAATACCGCGCCTTCATCGAGGCCGCGCCCTTCGTGGCGCTCGCCACGCGCGGCCCCGAGGGGCTCGATTGCTCGCCGCGCGGCGACGGGCCCGGCTTCGTGCGGGTCCAGGACGACAGGACCCTGCTGATGCCGGACCGGCGCGGCAACAACCGCATCGACTCGCTGCGCAACATCGTGCGCGATCCGCATGTGGCGCTGCTGTTCCTGATTCCCGGAGTCGGGGAGACGATCCGCGTGAACGGCCGCGCGGTGATTTCGGTCGACCCTGCCCTGCTCGAAGGCTTCGCGGTCGACGACAAGGGGCCGAAATCGGTGATCGCGATCACGGTCGAGACGATCTTTTTCCAGTGCGCCCGCGCGATCCTGCGCTCGGAGCTGTGGAATCCGCAAAACCACGTGCCGCGCGAGGCCCTGCCGAGCGCAGGCCAAATCCTGGCATCCTTGAGCGGCAGGCGCTTCGACGGCGAGGCCTATGACAAGGCCCTGCCCGAGCGGCAAAGGACGACGCTGTACTGATCTTGACCTCGAGCCCGTCACCCCCGAAAAAGCCGGTCTCTCCTTTTCGACAAGCGCAAGGACATTTCATGACGATCCAACGCATCAAGCCCGGCCCCCGCATGAGCGGCGCCGTCGTTCACGGCAACACGGTCTATCTCGCGGGCCAAGTCGCCAGCCAGAGCGCGGGCAAGAGCGTCACCGAGCAGACGCAGGAGATCCTCACGATCATCGACAGCCTGCTGGCCGAGGCCGGCACCGACAAGTCGAAGATCCTGATGGCCAATATCTGGTTGACCGACATGAACACGTTCCAGGAGATGAACGCCGTGTGGGATGCCTGGGTCTCCCCCGGCAACACCCCTGCCCGCGCCACCGTCGAGGCGAAGCTGGCGGCTCCCGCTTTCAAGGTGGAGATCGCCGTCATTGCGGCGAAATAGGGCTCGATGAATTGCCGCGTGCGGGCGCGCACGGAATCTTGCGCCCGCATGACTCATGATAACCTTACATTGGGCCAACAAATGAGGTTATCGTGTCCCGAACTGTTGCCTTTACCGGAATAAGCTCCATCGATGCCCTTCTGTCGGGCTTCGCCTGGGACGAAACCCAGCTGACGATCGCTTTCCCGACCAGTGCCGCCAGTTACGGGACCAACTATGCCAACGGGGAAAACCTGAACAATTTCAGTGCCGTGAACCAAGCGCAACAGTTCGCTCTCGCCGATGCGGCCATCTATGTGGACCACTACACGAATCTGAGTTTCACCGAAGGTCAGCCGAACGAGTTCGCCCATATCCGGTTTGCCATGTCGGGCACTCCAGACACGGCCCACGCCTATTTTCCCAGCGGGACGGCCCAGGACGGCGACATCTGGATGAATCCCAATGGGGGTCCGACATTCCAGTCTCCCACTCTCGGCAACTGGGGTTACGCGACCGTCTTTCACGAGTTCGGCCATGCCTTGGGCCTGCAGCACGGCCATCAAGAAAGCCCGGGCGATGGGGTATTCCTGCCATCGGCCGAGGACAACTGGAACTACTCCATCATGACGTACCGGAGCTATACCGGCGCGCAGACGGATTTCGTTCGGGGCAACGTGCAGAGCGACAATCCGACCACCTTCATGCAGAACGACATCGCCGCTCTTCAATACATGTACGGCGCCAATTTCAACGCCAATGCGGGGAATACGGTCTACAGCTGGAGTCCGACCACGGGCCAGTTCACGGTCAACGGCGTGAGTTGGGGCACGCCGCTCGCGAACAAAATCTTCATGACTGTCTGGGACGGCAACGGAATCGATACGTACAATCTCTCCGCCTACAGGACCAATCTCGTCATCAATCTTCTGCCGGGCGCCTTCTCCACCTTCAGCAGGGCGCAGGTGGCGGATCTCGACGGGAGTGCTACCTACCGCCCTGCCCTCGGCAACGTTGCCAATGCCCGCCTATACCAGGGCGATCTGCGGTCTCTGATCGAGAACGCTGTCGGCGGGAGCGGAAGCGACCGGATCACCGGGAACGTGGCCCGTAATACTTTGACCGGGAACGCAGGCAACGACAGTCTCAGCGGCGGTTCCGGCAACGACACGCTCGACGGCGGCACGGGTAAGGACGTGCTCAGCGGAGGTTCGGGCAGCGACAGCTTCATCTTCAAGAGCCACAAGCCGGGCAGCAGCTATTTTGACAAGGTCACGGACTTCAACCGGACTTACGATGGATATTTGAAACTCGACAATCAGTACCTGTCGAAGCTGGGCGGCACAGGAAAACTGAGCAGCTCCAAATTCGTGCTCGGCACGGCGGCCAAGGATACGGGCGACCGCCTGATCTACGACAAGACCAAGGGCTATCTCTATTACGATCCGGACGGCACCGGCACGGCAGCCAAGCAGCTCGTCCTTTACCTCACCAACAAGGCCAGTCTGAGCTCTTCGGATATCTACGTCGTCTGATCGGCCGATTTCGTCAAAAAGCCCTTCGATGACGTCTCTCATCGAAGGGCTCGCTTGGTTTGGCCTGTTGTCAGGCGTCTCGGTCCAACGCCTTAGGGGCAGGGATGGCGCTGGCCGTCGTAACCCAGATAGGTGCCCGAAGCCGGATCGTAGGAGCGGTAGCGCTGCGCGCAATAGGCCGCGGTGTTGTTGCCATAGACGGGAGCAGCCTGAGCCTGCGACCCGGCGATGGCGCCGCCGATGATGGCACCCGTGGCCAGACCGAGAGCGCCGGCGGCGAGCGCATCGCCACGGTCACGACGGTAGTAGCGGCGGCCCGGGTAATAGCGACGCTCCACATAGCGGCCGCGCGGATAGTAGCGGCGTTCCACATAGCGGCGGCGATACTGCACGTAATCCGACTTCACGTCGCCCTTCTGAACGGCGGCAACGAGGTCATTGACCGGGGCGGTCTGCGCCTCGGCCGCCGAAGCGGGAGCGCCGAGCCCGAAGGCGCCGAGAGCCGCCGTGGCGGCAAGGGCCATGAACATCTTACGCATGGGGTAACTCCTCCAAGTCATCGCGTGTTGAGGGTCGAACGCATCACATGAGGAGGTCGTTCCCCACCGTGGCATTATTGACTAACGGCTCTCGCGAAAACGTGAGGCCGTTCCGGCCGAGGCATCCTCGTCTCGCGGAGCGGGAGCAGGGGCGCGGCCCTCCCGCGCCCTCGCCTGCCCCGTCGGGCACAGATCGAGAATGGCGCAGCGCCCGCAGGCGGGATTGCTGAAGAAGCAGCAGCGCTGCCCGTGGAGCATCATCACCTCGTGATTGTCGTAGACGGATTGTGCGTCCCATTCGGGCGGGAGCAGAGCGAAGAGAACCGCATGGGACGGCCCTACGGCCACGCTGCGGGCGATCAGCCCCGTGCGCACGGCGACGCGATGATGATGGCTGTCGACCGGCAGCGCGGCCTTCCGCAGGGTGGAGAAGGACAGAACGGCCGCGCTCGTCTTCGGTCCGATCCCCGGAATGCTCTCGAGCCAGGCGCGCGCTTCCTCCACCGGCATCTCCTTGAGGAAATCGAGGGACAGGCTGCCGTGCCGCTCCTCGATCGCCCGCAGCACCGCCTGCAATCGCGGCGCCTTCTGCTCCGGCCAGGTCACGCCCTGGATCGTTTCCTCGACCTCCTCCGTCGGCGCGTTCATCAACGCCGCCCAATCCGCATAGCGCGCGCGCAGGGCCTTGAAGGCGCGGCCCGAATCCGCATTGCGGGTGCGATGCGACAGGAGCGATGAGATCAGCTCGCTCAACGGATCGAAGGAGTGGAAATAAGGGATCGGGCAGCCATAGACCGCGCAAAGGCGCTCGTGAATGGCGAGGGCCTTCGCTTTCAGATCCTGCAGCTCCGGATTCATCCCGAGGCAAGTCCCGGATCCGGGAAGTGGTTCCCTGCCCTCCCCGTCATGGCGTCCCCGAACCTGATCCGGAGACGTCGACAGGATGGGTTTTCAACTCACAGAATGAACCGGCTCAGATCCGTGTTCTTGGCGAGCGTTTCCACCTCGCCGCGCACATAGGCCGCGTTGATGGTGACCGTCTCGCCCGAGCGGTCGGGCGCCGTGAAGGACACGTCGTCCAGCACGCGCTCCAGCACCGTCTGCAGGCGGCGTGCGCCGATGTTCTCGACCGTGCTGTTGACCTCCACGGCCACCTGCGCGAGCGCGTCGATGGCATCGTCCGTGAACACGAGGTCCACGCCCTCCGTCTTCATCAGCGCCACGGATTGCTTGATGAGGCTCGCTTCCGTCTCGGTCAGGATGCGCTTGAAATCCTCGACGGTGAGCGGCGAGAGCTCCACGCGGATCGGCAACCGGCCCTGCAGCTCCGGCAGCAGGTCCGACGGCTTCGAGACGTGGAAGGCGCCCGACGCGATGAAGAGAATGTGGTCCGTCTTCACCGATCCGTATTTCGTCGAGACGGTGGTGCCTTCGATGAGCGGCAGCAGATCGCGCTGCACGCCCTCGCGCGACACGTCCGCGCCGGAGCGGCCCTCGCGGGCGCAGATCTTGTCGATCTCGTCGAGGAACACGATGCCGTTGTTCTCCACCTGGCGCAGGGCTTCCTGCACGATGGCGTCCTGGTCGAGCATCTTGTCGGCTTCTTCGGTCACGAGCGGATCATAGGCCTCGCGCACGGTGGTGCGGCGCGTCTTGCGCTGGCCGCCGAACGCCTTGCCGAACATGTCCGAGAGGTTGATCGCGCCCACCGATGCGCCCGGCATGCCGGGGATCTCGAACATGGGCAATCCCCCACCGCCGGATTGCTGCAGCTCGATCTCGATCTCCTTGTCGTCGAGCTCGTTGTTGCGCAGTTTCCGGCGGAACGCATCGCGCGTGGCAGCACTCGCGGTCGAGCCCACGAGCGCGTCGAGCACACGCTCTTCCGCCGCCACATGGGCCTTAGCCTGCACCTGACGGCGACGCTCGTCCTTCACGAGGCCGATGCCGATCTCCACGAGATCGCGCACGATCTGCTCCACGTCGCGGCCCACATAGCCGACTTCCGTGAACTTCGTCGCTTCCACCTTCATGAAGGGCGCACCCGCGAGCTTGGCGAGACGGCGGGAGATCTCCGTCTTGCCGCAGCCCGTGGGGCCGATCATCAGGATGTTCTTCGGCGCGACTTCCTCACGCAGCGAACCTTCGAGCTGCTGACGCCGCCAGCGATTGCGCAGCGCGATCGCGACGGCGCGCTTCGCGTCGTTCTGGCCGACGATGTAGCGGTCGAGTTCTGAAACGATTTCGCGGGGAGAGAATGTGGTCATGAGATGTCTTGGCTCAACGGCTCTTGGCTCAACAGATTGTCGTGGCTCCCGGACCGGTTCCGGGGATCCGCCTCGTCCATGCCGGCAAGGGCATGGACGGTCGGGGCGGGCGATCAGGTTTCATCCAGCGTTTCGATGACGATGTTCGCGTTCGTGTAGACGCAGATTTCGGCCGCGATCGCGAGGGAGCGGCGGACGATGGTTTCGGCGTCGCGATCGCTGTCGGCGAGCGCCCGCGCGGCGGCGAGCGCGTAATTGCCCCCCGAGCCGATGGCCGCGATGCCGTTTTCCGGCTCGAGCACGTCACCCGCGCCGGAGAGCAGCAGTCCCACCTCCTTGTCGGCCACGAGCATCATGGCTTCGAGGCGGCGCAGGTAACGATCGGTGCGCCAGTCCTTGGTCAGCTCCACGCAGGCTCGGGTGAGCTGGCCGGGATATTGCTCGAGCTTGGCTTCGAGCCGCTCGAAGAGGGTAAAGGCATCGGCCGTCGAGCCGGCGAAGCCGCCGATCACCGCGCCCTTGGAGAGGCGGCGCACCTTGCGCGCATTGCCCTTCACGATGGTCTGGCCCAGGCTGACCTGGCCGTCGCCGCCGATGACGACGCGGCCGCCTTTGCGGACCATGAGGATCGTAGTGGCATGCATGCTGCGGGGGGCGGCGTCTTCGGACACGAGGCGAACTCCAGCGGACGGGGAGGGGACGGATGCCCCTGACTTAATCACTCCCTGTCCAAAAGCAACGCGGGTAGCGTTTCCCGCGCGCTCTTGGTAGAAGGCCCCGTCCCAATCTCCGCAAAGGATTGTCATGATGCGCTCCGCGAGCGTCAGCCGTCGCACCGCCGAGACCGATGTGGCCGTATCGATTGCCCTCGACGGCACCGGCAAGGCCGAGATCGCCACGGGAGTCGGCTTCCTCGACCATATGCTGGAACTCTTTGCCCGCCACGCTCTGTTCGACCTGACCGTGAAGGTGACGGGCGACCTGCACGTGGACCAGCATCATACGGCGGAGGATACGGGCATCGCGCTGGGCCAGGCCGTCTTGAAGGCGCTTGGCGATAAAAAGGGCATCGCCCGCTACGCGGACATCCACCTGCCGATGGACGAGACGCTGACCCGGATCGCCCTCGACATCTCGGGCCGCCCGTTCCTGGTCTTCCGCACGTCCTTCCCGACGGAGAAGATCGGCGTGTTCGACACCGAGCTGGTGCGCGAGTTCTTCCAAGCCTTCGCCGTGCAGGCGGGGCTGACCCTTCATGTGGAGACGCTCTACGGAGAGAACAGCCATCATATCGCCGAGAGCTGCTTCAAGGGTCTGGCACGGGCCTTGCGTCAGGCCGTCGCCATGGACCCAAGGGAAGAGGGGCGCGTTCCCTCCACCAAGGGAACGCTCTAGAGGATCGGACGCAAAAGTGCGAAGCGGTTTTGCGGGAAAGATACGACTGAAAAGTGCTGTAAGTTCAAGCAGGAGACACCTTGCCCGCCATGTTGTCCGGCGGGGCAGGGCTTGAGGAAACGACGCCATGACCACCTATACCCTGCACCTTCCGCGCGATGCGCGGCCGGGTGATCCGGCTGCTTTGGAGGACGCGGAGCTCGTGAAGGATGCGTTCTCCTGGGGCGCCTTCTTCTTCACCTTTCTCTGGTTCTTCTTTCACCGGCTGTGGCTCGCGGGTATCGCCGTCCTGGTGCTGGTCTTCGCCTTCGGCTGGCTCCTGCAGCTCTTGAACGTCCATGAGGCGGCCGGCACCGTGGCGGCACTGCTCCTGCAGGCGCTGATCGGCCTCGAGGCCAGCAGCCTCAGGCGATGGACGCTCTCGCGTCACGGCTATGGGCTGGCGGACGTGGTCACGGCCGCCGACCGGGACGAAGCGGAAGCCAAGGCCTTCGCCCGCTGGCTCGCGCATCGCCCGGCCACGCTTGCCGCCCGCAATCCGGCCCCTGCGCCGGTTCCCCCCACCCTGAGAAGGCCCGATTCCGTGATCGGCCTCTTTCCCGATGCGGAGCGTCCCCGGTGAGCGTCGCCATCATCGATTACGGTTCGGGCAACCTGCATTCCGCCGCCAAGGCCTTCGAACGCGCGGCCCGCGACGCCGGTGTCGGCGAGACCATCGCCGTCACATCCGATCCGACCGCCGTGTCGAAGGCCGGCCGGATCGTGCTGCCGGGGGTCGGTGCCTTCGCAGATTGCCGCCGCGGCCTCGATTCCGTGCCCGGCATGGTGGAGGTGCTCCAGCGCCGCGTGCGGGAGGAGGGTGTTCCTTTCTTCGGCATCTGCGTGGGCATGCAGCTCATGGCGACCCGCGGCCTCGAGCACGTCACGAGCGACGGTCTGGACTGGATCCATGGCGACGTGAAGCCCATCGCGCCGGCGGATCCAGCGCTCAAGGTGCCGCATATGGGCTGGAACACGCTTGAACTCGCTAAATCCCATCCGCTGATGGAGGGCATTCCCACCGGCCCGCAGGGACTGCACGCGTATTTCGTGCATTCCTATGCGCTCGCCCCGGAGGATCCGTCCGACGTCGTCGCCACCACCGATTATGGCGGGCCGGTGACGGCCATCGTGGGCCGCGACAACATCGTCGGCACTCAGTTTCACCCCGAAAAGAGCCAGGCGCTCGGCCTCAAGCTCATCGCCAATTTCCTGAGGTGGCGCCCGTGATCCTCTATCCCGCAATCGACCTGAAGGAAGGGCGCTGCGTTCGCCTGATCCAGGGCGACATGGACCAGGCGACCGTCTTCAACGACGACCCCGCCGACCAGGCCGCGACCTTCGAAGCCCAGGGCTTCGAGTGGCTGCACGTGGTCGATCTCGACGGCGCCTTCGCGGGCAAGCCCATGAATGCGTCCGCCGTGGAGGGTATCCTCAGGCGTGTGACGATCCCGGTGCAGCTCGGCGGCGGCATCCGCGACATGAAGACCGTCGAGGGCTGGCTGTCCAAGGGCGTCACCCGCGTGATCATCGGCACGGCCGCCGTGCGCGACCCCGCCTTCGTGCGCGAAGCCGCGCGCCTCCATCCGGGCAAGATCGCGGTGGGCATCGACGCGAAGGACGGCCTCGTGGCCGTGGAGGGCTGGGCCCAGACCTCGACCCTGTCGGCGGAGGAACTCGGCCGCCGCTTCGAGGATGCGGGCGTCGCCGCCATCATCTACACGGACATCGCCCGCGACGGCATCCTCAAGGGCCTCAACTTCCCGATGACCCTGGGCCTTGCCCGCGCAGTCTCGATTCCGGTCATCGCCTCGGGCGGTCTCGCCTCCATGGCCGATATCGAGCGTCTCACACAGCCCGATTGCGCCGTGCTCAACGGCGCCATTTCCGGCCGCGCGCTCTATGACGGGCGCATCGATCCGGAACAGGCGCTGGCGCTGCTGCGCTCCGCCCGCAAGGAAAATGCCTGATGCTGAAAGTGCGTCTCATTCCCTGCCTCGACGTGAAGGACGGGCGCGTCGTGAAGGGCGTGCAGTTCGTCGATCTCGTCGATGCGGGCGATCCGGTGGAAGCGGCCAAGGCCTATGACGCGGCAGGCGCCGACGAGCTCTGCTTCCTCGACATCACCGCGAGCCACGAGGCGCGCGGCATCCTGCTCGACGTGGTGCAGCGGACGGCAGAGGCCTGCTTCATGCCGCTCACCGTCGGCGGCGGCGTGCGCACGGTGGAGGATATCCGCCGGCTCCTGCTCGCGGGCGCCGACAAGGTATCGATCAACACCGCCGCCGTGAAGAACCCGAACTTCGTGCGGGAGGCTGCGGAGAAATTCGGCGCGCAGTGCATCGTCGTCGCCATCGACGCCAAGACGGTCTCGGGCGAGGGCGAGCCGCCGCGCTGGGAGATCTTCACCCATGGCGGGCGCAACGCCACGGGCGTCGACGCCATCGCATTCGCCAGGCAGGTGGCCGAGCTCGGGGCAGGGGAGCTCCTCGTCACCTCCATGGACCGGGACGGCACCAAGGGCGGCTACGACCTGGCGCTCGTGCGCGCCATCGCCGACGCGGTCCCGGTGCCCGTGATCGCCTCCGGAGGCGTCGGCAATCTCGATCATCTGGTCGATGGGGTCGAGAAGGGCCATGCCAGCGCCGTGCTGGCGGCCTCCATCTTCCATTTCGGCACGCATACGATTTCCGAGGCGAAGAGCTACATGGCCGGGAAGGGGCTGCGGATGCGGCTGGACGAGCCGACGCAGGGTCCTGCGGATCGGCATTGATGCGGTTTCGACGACGACCCGCAGCTCCAGACGACATGAAGGAATTCAGCTCATGACGATCTCCAACGAGGACGATCTGAACAAGCTCCAGGACATCGGCAGGATCGTCGCCAATGCCCTCGAGGCCATGGCTGCGGCGCTGGAGCCCGGCATGACGACGGCGGATCTCGATCTGATCGGCCGCAGGCTCCTCGAAATGGCGGGCGCCCGGTCCGGCCCGGAGATGACCTACGGTTTTCCGGGTGCAACCTGCATCAGCGTGAACGAGCAGATCGCTCATGGCATTCCCGGACCCCGGCGCATCGAAGCGGGCGATCTCGTGAATATTGACATCTCCGCGGAAAAGAACGGCGTTTTTGCCGATACCGGTGCGTCTTTCGCCGTTCCGCCGGTCACGAACGCCACCAAGCGGCTCTGCCGGGACGGCCGTCGCGCCATGTGGGTGGGATTGCGCCAGGTGGGCGCCAACAAGCCGATTTCGGGGATCGGCCAAGCCATCGGGCAATTCGCTGAAAAGAACGGCTATACCTTGGTGCGGAACCTGGCGAGCCACGGCATCGGCTATTCTCTTCACGAAGAGCCGGGAGAAATCCCCACCTGGCCGGACCGCTCCGAGCGGCGGGTCATGAATGAGGGATTGGTGTTCACCGTCGAGCCGTTTCTGTCGCTCGGCGCGAATTGGGCAACCGACGGCGATGACGAATGGACGCTGCTGAGCGATCCCCGCGCACCGACGGTCCAGTACGAGCACACGGTCGTCGCCACGCGCAGCGGTCCCCTCATCGTCACGTTACCGGGCTAGTTCCACCATGACCTCCTTCACCCTCGACGACCTTGCCTGCATCGTGGCCCAGCGCGCCGCAGCACCCGCGTCCGAATCCTATACGGCCAAGCTCCTGAGCGAGGGGCCCGCGAAAGCGGCCAAGAAGCTGGGCGAGGAGGCGGTGGAGGCCGCGCTCGCCGCCGTCCAGGGCGACCGGCAGAATCTGACCGCCGAGGCGGCCGACGTGCTGTATCATCTTTTGGTCGTGTTGCAGGGCGCGGATATTCCGCTAAGTGACGTCATGGCCGAATTGGAGCGCCGCACCGCGCAATCGGGGCTCGCCGAGAAGGCCGCGCGCCAGTCGTGACCTGACGTCGCGACGTCACAGCAAGGGGGCTCGCATGGACCAGCCCAACGTGGTTTCGCCCGAGGCCGACGACGGCCTCTCGCCCTATCGCACCTTCACCCGGGACGAATGGGCGAAACTGCGCGCCGATGCGCCGATGACGCTCACCGCCGACGAGGTGGTGCGGCTGCAATCCCTCAACGACCCGATCTCCCTCGACGAGGTGGCGGCGATCTATCTCCCGCTCTCGCGCCTGCTCTCGCTCTACGTTGCGGCGACCCAGGGGCTGTTCAGGGCGACGCAACGCTTCCTCCTCGCCGAGCAGGAGGAGAAGGTGCCCTACATCATCGGCGTCGCGGGCTCGGTGGCGGTGGGCAAATCCACCACGGCGCGCGTCTTGAAGGCGCTGCTGGCCCGCTGGCCCAACACCCCGAAGGTGGACCTCGTCACCACGGACGGCTTCCTGCTCCCCAATGCCGAGCTGACGCGGCTCAACCTGATGGAGCGGAAGGGTTTTCCGGAGAGCTACGACACGGGCAAGCTCCTGCGCTTCCTGGCCGACATCAAGGCCGGCAAGCGCAACGTGAAGGCGCCGCTCTATTCGCATCTGGTCTATGACGTGGTGCCCGGCGAGGAGACCACCGTCGACCGTCCGGACATCCTCATCGTCGAAGGGCTCAACGTGCTCCAGCCCGCGCGCCTGCCCAAGGACGGGGAGGCCATTCCCTTCGTGTCCGATTTCTTCGATTTCTCCGTCTATATCGACGCCGACGAGGAAGACCTGCACCGCTGGTACGTGAACCGCTTCCTGAGCCTGCGCCATACGGCCTTCCGCGATCCGCTCTCGTATTTCCGCCGCTATGCGGAGCTGCCGGAGGCGGAGGCCATCGGCATCGCGGACGGACTCTGGAGCCGCATCAACCTCTTGAACCTGCGCGAGAACATCGTGCCCACCCGCCAGCGCGCGAGCCTGATCCTGACGAAAGGCGCGAGCCACCGGATCGAGACCGTGGCGCTGCGGCGCTTGTAAGAGCAGCTTTTTGGCAATCTTGAGCGTTGTGCCTCCGGATGGATGGAGGATGCATGACCACGCAGCCCGTCGACGAGAAACTCAAGCGCAGCGCCGAGCACGCGAAGGAAGCGGCCGAGCAGACCCAGGAGGCCGCCGAGCAGACTCAGGAAGCGGCGGAGCACACGCAGGCGGCGGCCAAAACCACCGCCACGGCCACGGTTCAGCTCAAGGACAGCGCCGACCGGCGCACGGAACTGGCGGCGAACCGCACGGTCTTCGCTGCCGAGCGCACCTATGCCGCCTGGGTGCGCACGGGGTTGGCCGCGCTCGCCTCCGGCATCGGTGCGCAGAAGCTGCTCGCGGGCGTGGTGCCGAATTGGATGATCGTTTCGACGGGCTCGGTACTGATCCTGTTCAGCGCCTTCTGCTTCGCGTCCGCCGTGTGGCGCCAGATCTTCACGGGCTCGCAGCCGCCGCACCCGGACGTGCAGCGCATTCCGCCGTTCCTGCTCGTGTTGTTCAACGGCTTTCTCGCGCTCGTGTCCCTCGCGGCCCTGTTCGGGCTGTGGTTCGGGCAGACGGGCGGGGGTTAGGCTAAAACACTCGTCATCCCCGGGCTTGTCCCAGGGATGACGGAGAGGGGAACCTGACTAGCCCAGCAGCCCCTGCTGCTCAGCCAGCTCCTTCAGGCTGGTCTGCGGGCGGGCGCCAAGGTGGCTGATGATCTCGGCCGCCGCCAGGCCGCCGAGGCGGGCGCAATCGACGAGCTCCAGGTTCTGCACGAGGCCCGCCAGGAAGCCCGAGGCGAAAAGATCGCCCGCGCCCGTGGTGTCGACCACCCGCTCCACCGGGAAGGCCGGAACGGCCAGCGTCTCGCTGCGGCTCACCACCAGGGCGCCCTCGGCGGAACGGGTGATGACGCCCAGCAGGTTTTCCTCGCGCAGCGCCGCCAGTGCGCTCTCGGGCGAGGATGTGGCGTAGAGGCTCTGCAGCTCATGGATATTGGCGAAGAGGATGTCGAGGCTGCCGTCGCGCATGAGGCCCAGGAACTCGTCCCGGTAACGGTCGACGCAGAAGGCGTCGGAGAGGGTCAGCGCCACCTTGTTGCCCGCCTCGTGCGCGATCTTCACGGCCTTGCGGAAGGCCTCCTTGGCGGCCGGCGGGTCCCAGAGATAGCCTTCGAGGTAGACGATGCTGGACGCGCGCACCGTGTCCGGGTTCACGTCGTCGGGGGTCAGGTTCTGACAGGCGCCGAGATAGGTGTTCATGGTGCGCTCGCCGTCCGGCGTCACCAGGATGAAGCTGCGCGCGGTCGCGGGGCCGTCCTCGGCCGGCGCCACGTCGTAATGCACGTCGATGGCCTTGAGGTCGTGGGCGAAGAGCTTGCCGGTCTCGTCGTTCTTCACCTTGCCGATGAAGCCCGCCTTCACGCCGAAGGCCGCGACACCCGCCGCCGTGTTGGCCCCCGAGCCGCCGGACACGATAATGGCCCGGCCCATGTCGCGGTAGAGCTCCTCGGCACGGGCCTCGTCGATGAGCTGCATGGCGCCCTTGTGCACCTTCTTCTCAAGCAGGAAGGCCTCGTCGGTATGGGCGAGCACGTCGACGATGGCGTTGCCGAGCGTGAGCACGTCGATTCGGGTCTGGGACATGAACAACCACGATGTTGGAGGAGTTGATGGGCGCTTTGGCATCCGGCGCCCGACGGGTCAAGGCTCAAGGCCTTCAAACGGTATCCTGCACGGCCTGGATCGGCACCGGGGCGCGCCGCTCGCGGCCCTGCGCGTGATCGAGGATGGCGAGCATGTCCTCAAGCTCGCCCTCGGAGAGATGGCGGATCTCCCGGGCGAGGCGGTTGGCCAGCAGCGTCGCCTTGGGATCGGCCCCGGCGGTGTCGATCTTCACCCGCGGATCTGACAGATCGGCCAGGCGGGTCAGCTCGTCCGCCTCGTCCCAGATGATATGGAAATATTGCAGCACGCCCTGGAGCAGGGTCCAGGTCGGCTTGCCGCGCTCGCCACGCTCCAGGGCTGAAAGATAGGCGCTCGAGACCCCCAGATGGGCGGCCATGTCCTTCAACATCAATCCGCGTTCGCGGCGAAGCTGCCGCACCCGCTCGCCAAAGGGTGTCATGTGATCATCCCGCGCCCCGCCTGCGGCGGAGCCTGACATAGAGTGCACCGGAACCGCCATGTTGGGGAGAGGCTTCCTCGAAGCCGACCACAAGAGATCTCAGCTCGGCGAGACGCAGCCAGTGGGGCACCATGCGCCGCAGGATTCCGCGCTCCTCGAACAACCCGTCCCGGGAGGCGGTGCCGCCCTTGCCGGTAATGACGAGCACGATGGCGTAACCGGCGTTCTGCGCCCGGTGGAGGAAGCTGATGAGGGCGAAATGCGCCTCCTCCTGACGCATCCCGTGGAGATCGATGACCCCGTCCACGTCCTTCCGGCCCCGGCGCAGGGCTGCCAGGGTCTTGCGTTCCACGGGAGCGAGCGGCGGAACCACCGGTTTCTTCGGCTGGGGCGGCAGCGGGGGCAGGGGCGCGGCGGGCGCCGGGGGAACCTGCGGGGCAGGGGTGGTCGCGGTCTTCTCGTCCGGCTCGGGCTCCGGCGGCAGCGCCTTGCCCTTCATGGGCGTCACGTGGCGAGCCACGTGCGACCACAGCCGCCGCTCCTCCGGGCTGAGCTGACGTGTCCGGCGGCGCTTGGTCATGGCTGGGCTTTGGGTTGCAGCACGACGAAGCGCGTGGCGTGACGCAGCAGGCCCGCGCGGATGCCGGCCTCCTCGCCGCTGCCGAAGAAGAAATCGCCCCGCGCGGGGCCGACGATGGCCGAACCCGTATCCTGCGCGATCATGAGCCGCCGCAGGGGCTCGGATTTCGCCAGGCTGAAGGGCAACTCGCCCTCGAGCCAGAAGGGCAGGCCATAGGCCCAGAGCTGGCGGTCGACGGCCAGGCTCCGGCCGGGCACCAGGGGAAAGCCGGCGCCGCCGATAGGGCCATCCTCGGGCGCGAGTTCGCCGGCCTCGCGGAAGAAGATGTAGGATTGGTTCTGCCGCATCAGCTCCCTGGCAGGTCCGGGATTGTCCTTCAGCCAGCCCATGAGCCTCGCGAGGGTCATGGATTCGAGATCCATCTCGCCCCGCTGCACCAGCAGCCGGCCGATGGAGGTGTAGGGGCGTCCGTTGCGACCGGCATAGGCGACGCGCATCACCGAGCCGTCGGTGAGACGAATGCGGGAGGAGCCCTGCACATGGATGATGAAGGCCTCGCCGGGCTCGCGCAGGTACACGATGGGCTTGGCGAGCGGCCCGAGCGCCCCGTCCTCGATGGCGGCGCGGTCGGGGTAGGGCTCATAGCTTCGGCCCGTGCGCCGCGCGGCCTGCAGCCCCTTGTCGATCCCGGGCAGGGTTTCGCCCTGGGGGATCGTCACGAGATCGTCGGGTCTCGCGAGCAGGGGAACCCGGTAGCGGGCATCGGGGGTGCGCGAGCCCAGGAACTCGGGCTCGTAATAGCCGGTCAGAAAGCCTTGGCCCGTATGGGGGATGACGGCGAAAGGCTGGAAATGCGCCTCGAAGAACCGGCGTGCCTCGGCCCGCGACGGGCTGGGGTTCTTCAGGGCGGCGCGGCACACGGCCTCAAGACGGCGCTCGGGTGTCCGGGCCGGCCGCAACGCGGCCGCACTCGCATCAAGGGCTCGGCAGGAGCGCAGGAAAGCCCGGAAGGCGGCGGCGTGATCGTCGTCCGCCCAGGCATCGAGATCCTCGAAGGACAGGGGCTCAAGACGCGCCTGAGCCGCCAGGCGCGATTCCGCCTCCGCCTCCGGCATGGTCAAAATCCAGGCGAAGAGACACGCGACAAGGGTTCGCCCGGCATGTCTCATTGCCCCGCTTCGGTGGCGACGAGCAGCCAGTTGGGATCGCGGCTGCCGAGCTGGCGGGCGAAGGTCCACACGTCGGTGACTTCGGCCACCTGATCCGGGCTTCCGTCGACGACCGTACCGGATGCGTCGCGGGTGACCGTGATCAGCTGCGAGACGAACCGCACCACGATCTGCGCGGTCTTGCCGTGGACCTCCGCCCCCGCCATCTCGGCCTTGTCGATGGACACGAAGGTGGTTTCCACCCGCTCGCCGCGCTGCTCGCGCTCTGTGATGGCGCGCTCGAAGCCCTCGTAGACCTCGCGCGAGAGAAGGTCCTTCAGCGTCTTGCGGTCGCCCATGGCGAAAGCGGTGACGATCATCTCATAGGCCGCCTTGGCGCCCTCCAGGAAGCCAGCGGGATCGAAGCCGGATTCGGCGCGGGCGATGCCGTCGAGTGCCGCCGACATGGGCGTTCCGGGCTCTGCGAAACCCTTCCAGCGCTCGGTGGTCTGAACCTCGGCCGCGGGACGGGCGCCGTTGGGGCCTGGAAGGCGCACGACGTTGTGATCGGGCTCGGACGCCGCATTCGGATTGCCCGGACGCAACGGGGCATCGCGCCGGGACAGGGGATCGAAGGGCGGCTGCTCGCTGCCGGTCTTCTGGCCCAGCACCGAGCGGAGGCGCCAGATCACGAAGATCGCCAGAACAATGAAGATAAGGGTCGTGATGTCGAAGGAATCCTGCATCGTCGATCCGTTGTCAGCCTGCCGGAACCCAGCTGGCGCCGGGGGTTACCCCCGAGGTAAGAGGATGTGTTGTTTTGCATATGGGGTCTTCCGGTCGTAACATCCACCTCTTCCCGCGACAAGCGAAGGAGACCAGCAAATCTTGCCTCCCGAGCCGGAAACATGATAGCGCGGGGTTCCGTGGCCCGTCGCCGATCAGGTGCCTTCAGGTCCTGAAGCGCCCCGTCCGGGTCGACCGATTTACCCCCTCTTCGGAGCACGAAACCATGGCCGATAACCCGGCAAACAATGGAGCGCCCGGCGGCATGCCCGCGCTGAACGCCCTTGCGCAGTACTGCAAGGATTTCTCGTTCGAGAATCCCAATGCCCCCCGCTCCCTGCAACAGCAATCCGAAGGCCCGCAGATCAACCTGCAGGTCAACGTCAACGCCAAGCAGCTGGCGGAGGCCGATTTCGAGGTGGATCTCACCCTCGAGGGCAGCGCCAAGGTCGGAAACGACGTGCTGTTCGTGTTCGAGCTCACCTATGCGGGCGTGTTCCGCGTGCAGAACATCCCTCAGGACCAGCTGCATCCGGTGGTCATGATCGAATGCCCGCGCCTGCTCTTCCCCTTCGCCCGGCAGATCGTGGCGGACGCGGTGCGCAACGGCGGCTTCCCGCCCCTCTATATCGATCCGATCGATTTCGTGGCCCTCTACCGCCAGCGCGCGGCCGAGGTTCAGTCGCAGCAGGGCGGCCAGACCCTATCGTAAGCCGGTCCGGCTTTTCGGTTCAGGGCGGAGCGGGTGGCTGCTCCGCCTTTTGTTTTTCCTGATTCTCAGGAGCCTTCCGGCGCAACCTCGCCGATATACTCGCGCCAGAGGGCGTTCGGCCCGAGCTGCTCGAGGAAGGCCATATGGGCGGCGCGTTCCGCGTCCGTCAGGCGCGACATCATGGGGCGGGCCTTTGCCTCGCGCGCGGCCGCCGCATCGGCGCGAAGGGCGGGTCCGGTGCTCTTCGCGGGCTGAGCCGAGAGGTCGAATCCCACCTGACGTCCGCCGATCAGTTCGATATAGACCTCGGCCAGAATCTCGGCGTCGAGCAACGCGCCGTGCTTGGTGCGCTTGGAATTGTCGATTCCATATCGCGAGCAGAGCGCATCGAGGTTGTTCGCGGCACCCGGGTGCTTCCGGCGCGCCATGATGAGCGTGTCGACCACGTCCGCCAGATCGATGGCTGGATGGCCGGTGCGGGCGAATTCCGCATTGATGAAGCCGATGTCGAAGGCGGCGTTGTGGATGACGAGCCGCGCATCGCGGATGAACGCGTAGAACTCTTCGACGATGGCGGCGAACACGGGCTTGTCGGCCAGGAACGCGTCGCTCAGCCCGTGCACCGCGAAGGCGCCGGGAGAAACCGGACATTCCGGATTAATGTAGACGTGATAGCTCTTGCCCGTCGGAATGTGGTTGAGGAGTTCGACGCAGCCGATCTCGATGATCCGGTCGCCCTTGGCGTGATCGGTGCCGGTGGTTTCGGTATCGAGAACGATCTCTCGCAGCATGGGTCAGACAATCCTCACACGTCACGACGGCCGGGCCGTCCCGCCAGACAGGCCAGAATGGACCGAACTTGAGTCTCCGCGGAAGCAAAGCCCCGGCTCGTATCCACGACAAAATGGGCGCGGGCGCGCTTTTGCGCGTCCGGCATCTGTTTACGCAGGATCGCGTCGAATGTCTCGTCCGTCATGCCGGGCCGCGCCATCACCCGCGCGCGCTGCACGGCGGCTGGCGCCGTAACGACGAGAACCGCGTCGCAGCGCGTCTCGCCACCGGTCTCGAGGAGAAGCGGGATGTCGAGCACGGCCAGGGGAGCCGTTGCGGCGATCGTGCGGAGAAAGTTGTCTTCCTCCTCCCGCACCAGAGGGTGCACGATGCTTTCCAGCCGCTTCAACTGCGCGGCATCGCCGAGCACCGCCTGCCCGAGCTTGCGGCGATCCACCGCACCGCCGGCCACCGTGCCGGGAAAGGCCTTTTCGATCAGCGGTGCCGCACGCCCGCGATAGAGGGCGTGAACCGCCGCATCCGCATCGTGCACCGGAACGCCGAGACGGCGGAAGAGTTCGGCGGTGGCCGACTTCCCCATGCCGATGGAGCCGGTGAGCCCGAGCACGAAGGTCATCGTCCAGCTCCGAGATCGGCGACGATCAGCGCGCGCAGTTCCGGCGTGACCTCGGGCCGCAGGCCGAACCAGCGCTCGAAGCCCGGCACCGCCTGGTGCAGCAGCATGCCCAGCCCGTCGACGATCCGCAGACCCTGCTCCTCGGCCGCCGCCAGCAGCGGTGTCTTCAAGGGAACATAGACGATGTCCGACACGATGGCGCGGGCCGGCGCCCTGGCGAGGTCGAGCTGAAGGGAGGGCTGGCCCGCCATGCCGAGCGACGTGGTGTTGACGATGAGCTGTGCGTCCGGAAGCGCGCGATCGAGATCCTCCCAGGCGAGCGGCTCGAGGATCGCTGCGCCGCGCGCTTCGAGAGAGCGCACCAGGTCCTGCGCCTTCGAGAGGGTGCGGTTCGCCACGAGTATCCGCCGCAGCGGGCGCTCCTGCAGGCCCGCGACGATGCCCCGCGCTCCACCTCCGGCGCCGAGGACGAGCGCGGTGTCCACATCCTGCTCCCAGCCTGTCCCCAGGCTCAGGTCGAGATTGGCCATGAAGCCGAGCACATCCGTGTTGTCGCCCCGCACGACGCCGTTCTCAACCCAGAGCGTATTGATCGCTCCCAGGCGCTCCGCGCGCTCGGTCCTGGACACGATACGGGAGAAGGCCGCCTCCTTGTGCGGGATCGTCACGTTGCCGCCGACGAAGCCCTGCTCATGGAATATTTGGAGAAAATTCCCGAAATTCACAGGCTCCACGTCGATGCGTTCATACGATCCTTCGATGCCGTACCGCTTCAGCCAGTAGCCGTGAATCAGCGGCGAGCGGGAATGCTTGATCGGATGGCCGACGATGAAGGCCTTTTTCATGAGCGCGATGTCCTAGAGAGAAAGGCATCCGAGGCGGCGCAACGCCGACAGGAGCGGGAGCAGGGGAAGCCCCAGAATGGTGGAGTGATCGCCCTCCACCGCCTCGAACAGATGAACCCCAAGGCCCTCGAAGTGATAGACGCCGACGCTTTGGAGCACGGCGGGACCGGCGAGATTCAGATAAAGATCGATGGACTCGTCCGTGAGCGGCCGCATGGTCAGAGTCGCCGTGGCCACGAAGCTCTCCACCACCGTGCCGGCGATGGCGAGCGCAAAGGCGGAATGGAGGGTGTGGCTCGTTCCGGAAAGCGCCAGGAGCTGGCGGCGCGCGGCTTCGCGATCGGGCGCCTTGTGGAACACGATCGATCCGCAGGCGAGAACCTGGTCGGCTCCGAGCACGACGCGCTCCGGCTGGCGGCGGCTCACGGAGAGCGCCTTCTCGGCGGAAAGGCGCGCCGCCAGCGCCGGCGGATCGAGGCCCTCGCTCCGGGCCGCTTCTTCGATCGCCCGCTCGTCAATGTCCGAGGCTTGCGTTTCGACGGAAAGGCCCGCGCTCGCGAGCAGTGCGAGGCGCGTCGCGCTGGTGGATGCCAGGAGCAGCTTGTCGGATCCGGTCCAGAGGGCGGGCATGGTCTACTCCGCGATGAATTTCATGCGGTGGTCGCGGTAGAGATCGAGGATCGCGGCCGCCGTCTCCTCGATGGAGCGCCGCGTCACGTCGATCACCGGCCAGCCGTGGCGTGCGAACAGGCGCCGGGAGGCCGCGATCTCCTCGGCGACCGCGTCGCGGTCCACATAGGACGTGTCGTCGTCGGCGTTCAGGCTGAGCAGGCGGTTCTGCCGGATCTGCACGATGCGCTCCGGAGTCGCCACCAGCCCCACGACGAGCGATCGTCGCGCCGCCTCGAGCTTCGGCGGCAAAGGCATCCCGGGAACGAGAGGAAAATTCGCCGTCTTCAAGCCGCGGTTGGCGAGATAGATCGCCGTCGGCGTCTTCGAGGTCCGGCTCACGCCCATGAGGATCACATCCGCCTCGTTCAAATCGTCGGGCAGGTGCCCGTCGTCGTGGAGAAGGGTGAAGTTCATGGCGTCGATGCGCTTGAAATACTCGGCGTTGAGCATGTGCTGCGCGCCGGGGCGGGCGGTGGAATGCGTACCGAGATAGGACGAGATCATCTGGTGCACCGGCTCGAGCACCGACAGATAGGGAGAGCCGGTCGCGCGGCAGACCTCTTCGAGACGGCCGGTGAGATCCTGGTCGACGATGGTATAGAGCACGATGCCCGGCGCGTTCTCGATTTCGGCGAGCACGCGCTCGAGCTGCGTCGGGGAGCGCACGAGCGGATAGACATGCTCGATGGCGGCCACGCCTTCATACTGCGCCACCACGGCGCGGGCGACGGTGATCAGGGTCTCGCCCGTCGAGTCGGAGACGAGGTGGAGATGAAAGTAGCTGCGTCCCGGCACGACGGTTCTCCCGAGCATCCGTCCTGAAAGTGGACACCATTGTTGTGACCGATGCCCACTGGTCAATGAGCAAATCGCGCGGAAACCGGATCCGCCTTTCGCCGGCGCGGCCCTTTGGATCACTCACATGAGCCTTCGGGTCGCCGGCGCGGACACCCTGTTCCGCTAAGATGCGCAAAGGAGTCGATTAATGTGGATAGAACGGGTCCTGTCCGAGGTCCAGGGGATGAGGCCTGTGAACTGTCGCGATGGCCATCAACAGGGCAGGGTGGTGTGTGAGTCTGAATTCTCACCTTTGGGAGAATCCGGCACGAATCACCTGCGCGGCCCGTGTTAACGTTTCGTTCAAATTCGTTAACAGGCTGTTAAGGTTTAAGAATTCGGAAAGGATTGAGGCGGCGCTGCCTCATTCGTTGACGAACGCTTAACGGGCCGGCCCGTGTGGAAGGGTTGTGGACGGGGTTGCGGCTTTGCGATTCACGGCCCAAGAGAAACATCAGATTCTTAGATTCAAAGATTATTCTTATTTGAGAGGGCCTGTGAGCGAGCGTCCCACCAAAGCGATCCTGCGCGTGCTGAACGGCGAGCCGGTCTGGCCTCCGCCGATCTGGATCATGCGCCAGGCCGGCCGCTATCTGCCGGAATACCGCGAGACCAGGAAACAGGCGGGGTCCTTCCTCGACCTCTGCTACACGCCGAGGCTTGCCGAGGAAGTAACGCTACAGCCTATCAGGCGGTTCCATTTTGACGCCTCGATCCTGTTCTCGGACATTCTCGTCATCCCCCATGCCCTGGGCCAGGACGTGCGCTTCGTTGAGAACGAGGGGCCCAAGCTCGATCCGGTCACCGAGGCCAAGGACTTCTCCAGGCTCGCCGACGAGCTGCCGCTGGAGCGGCTGGAGCCCGTGTTCGAGACCCTCGACCGTCTGAGCAAGAGCCTGCCGCGGGAAACCACCCTTCTCGGCTTCTGCGGGGCGCCCTGGACCGTGGCGAGCTACATGATCGCCGGCAAGGGCACGCCCGACCAGGCGCCCGCCCGGCTCACCGCCTATCGCGACCCGGCCTTCATGGACGCGCTCATCGACCGGCTGGTGCGGGCCTCCACCGCCTATCTCATCCGTCAGATCGATGCGGGGGCCGAGGCGGTCCAGATCTTCGAGAGCTTCGGCTCGGCGCTGCCGCCCGCGCTCTTCGACCGGCTGTCGCTCAATCCGATCCGGCGCATGGTGGAGGGACTGAAGGCCGCCCGGCCCGGGGCCAAAACCATCGTGTTCGTGCGCGGGGGCGGCGCCAATCTTCATCGTTTCGCCTCCGCCGGGATCGGCGACGCGCTGGCGCTGGACTGGACCCTCGATCCGGCCCTGGTGCTCCCGGCCCTGCCGGATACCGTCGCCACCCAGGGCAATCTCGATCCGCTCGCGCTGATCGCCGGGGGCGAGCCGATGGACCAGGGGATCGACCGCATTCTCGCGGCGGTGCGCGGCCGCCCGCACATCTTCAATCTCGGCCACGGCATCCTGCCGGAGACGCCGATCGCCCATGTGGAACAGATGATCGCTCGCGTGAGGGGGGCTTAGAAACCATGCTGTATCTCTGGCTCAAGGCGTTCCACGTCGTCGCCGTCATCGCCTGGATGGCCGGGATGCTCTATCTGCCGCGCCTCTTCGTCTACCATTGCGAAGCGCCGAAGGGCTCGATCCAATCCGAGACCTTCAAGATCATGGAGCGGCGGCTCCTGAAGGCGATCATCAACCCGGCGATGATTGTCACCTGGGTGCTCGGCCTCTATCTCGTCTGGGACGGGGGCTGGTACACGTCCGGCTGGCTCCATGGGAAGGTCGCGCTCGTGCTGGCTCTCTCCGGCCTGCACGGGGTCTATGTGCGCCGGCTCAAGGATTTCGCCGCCGACAAGAACACGAAGCCCGCGAAGTACTACCGCATCCTCAACGAGGTGCCGACGGTTCTCATGATCGGCATCGTGATCCTCGTGATCGTGAAGCCGTTCTGACGGGGCCGGGTCGTCCCCGGCCGGCCTTTTCGCGGCCCGGACGACCCTCACGAAAGGGTTATCCAATCGGGACTTGAGATCATTCGCGAAGGCGGCTATAAGAAAGGCCTCTTCCATAAAAGACAGGTTGTGCTGCACGGGCCCCACGGGCTCTCTCAAGTCACACTTCGTGAACCGGGCGGCCCTGTCGAATGTTCCCCATACCCTCCCCCGCGTACAGCCCATCTGCCCGCGATTATTACCCCGAGAGTGTTCCCCGATGAGGGAAATCAAACTTCAAGATCTTAAGTCCAAATCCCCCACCGAACTCATCGCCTTCGCCGAGGAGCTCGAGGTCGAGAACGCGAGCACGATGCGCAAGCAGGAGCTCATGTTCGCGATCCTCAAGCAGCTTGCGGCGCGCGAGGTCGAGATCATCGGCGCGGGCGTGGTCGAGGTGCTGCAGGACGGCTTCGGCTTCCTGCGCTCGGCCGATTCGAACTACCTGCCTGGACCGGACGACATCTATGTCTCGCCGTCGCAGATCCGCCGCTTCGGCCTGCGCACCGGCGACACGGTGGACGGCCCGATCCGCGGCCCGAAGGAGGGCGAGCGCTATTTCGCCCTGCTGAAGGTGAACACGATCAATTTCGAGGATCCCGAGAAGATCCGGCACAAGGTTCATTTCGACAACCTGACGCCGCTCTTCCCCACCGAGCGCTTCAAGCTCGAGATCGACGATCCGACCCGCAAGGATTTTTCGCCGCGGATCATCGACATCGTCTCGCCCATCGGCAAGGGACAGCGTGCGCTCATCGTCGCGCCGCCGCGCACCGGCAAGACGGTGCTGATGCAGAACGTGGCGCAGTCGATCACCACGAACCATCCCGAATGCTACCTCATCGTGCTGCTCATCGACGAGCGCCCGGAGGAGGTGACCGACATGCAGCGCTCCGTGAAGGGCGAGGTCGTGGCCTCCACCTTCGACGAGCCGGCCACCCGCCACGTGCAGGTCGCCGAGATGGTGATCGAAAAGGCCAAGCGCCTCGTGGAGCATGGCCGCGACGTGGTCATCCTGCTCGATTCGATCACGCGCCTGGGCCGCGCCTACAACACGGTGGTGCCGTCCTCCGGCAAGGTGCTCACCGGCGGTGTCGACGCCAACGCCCTGCAGCGCCCGAAGCGCTTCTTCGGCGCGGCGCGCAACATCGAGGAGGGCGGCTCGCTCACCATCATCGCGACCGCGCTGATCGATACCGGCTCGCGCATGGACGAGGTGATCTTCGAGGAGTTCAAGGGCACCGGCAACTCGGAAATCATCCTCGACCGCAAGGTCGCCGACAAGCGCACCTTCCCGGCCATCGACATCACCCGCTCGGGCACCCGCAAGGAGGAGCTGCTGGTGGCGAGCGACACGCTCAAGAAGATGTACGTGCTGCGCCGCATCCTCAATCCGATGGGCACCGTGGACGCCATCGAGTTCCTGCTCGACAAGCTGCGCCAGACCAAGTCGAACCAGGACTTCTTCGATTCGATGAACACCTGATCGCCGGAGCGACGGGTTTTGCTCATGACCCCATCCTCTCGACCGAGAGGGTGGGGTTTTTCGTCCGATGCTTCAGATCACACCGATCAGCAACAGGATGAGCAGGGTGATGGCTGCGGAGATCAGGAGGGATCCTGCGCATCCCAAGCGGTTCGAGAAGAAAAAGAACATCGCGCCTCCCTTGTCCCGCGCTGCGTCATGCCTTCCCGTCCGGTGCGGGTGGGCGGAGAACGCCGCTCGCCAACACAACGCCCAAGGTCGCCAAAGCGATTCCCGCCATGGCGGCCAAGCCCGGGATTTCTCCGAGAGTGGGAACTGCGATGAGGGCCGCCAGCACGATGGACAGAGGCGAGAGGGCCGCCGCGCGGGAGGCGCCGAGCCGGTCGACGGCGAGGCCATAGAGCACGATCCCGACGATGCCCGACAGGAATCCCTGGAGGAGGAGCTGACCGACGATGGCGCCACCGAGCCCGTCCCTGACGGCAGCGGCCAGGGGAGGAGCGCCGAACGGGATCAGGATCAGGAAGGACCAGAGGCCGACGACGGCCGCTGCCTGCAGGGCGGATAATCCGCTTCGCCGGTAGGCGTGGGTATAGATCCCCCAGAGACAGGCGCCGCCCAACAGCAGCAGATGGCCGCGCCATGCGCCGGTCCCGGACAGGAGCAATCCGGATCCGCCGATGCACACGACACCGGCCAGGATGAGCAGGAACCCGACGATCCGGATGCGCTCCAGGCGCTCGCGGAAGACGAGCCATCCGATCAGGGCCACGAAGAGCGGCATCGTGCCTGGCAGGAGCGGACCGATCTCCGCCGCGGGAGCGAACCCCATCCCCAAGGCGACCACCAGGAAGAAGGGCGCTCCCGAGCCGAAGAGGCCGAGGCCCTTCATCCATGTCAGCCCCTTCGGGACCAGGCCGATGTGCCAGGCGACCGGGGCCAGCACGAGAGCCGGTACCCCGAAACGGAGGAGGCCGACCGCGGCGGGAGGCAGGTGGTGCATCACCGCATGGCGCGTGCCCACGATCCAGAACGCCCAGATCGACACGGTGGCAAAGCCTGCAAGCCAGCCGACGATGATCGGCCGAACGGCTGATTGGGGAGCGGAGCGGGACGTCTCGGACATGGCAAGCCTCCATCGGTTGGAGCATGCCCTGCCGGTGCGAGGCATGTCCTTGCGAAGTTCACCCAAGTCATGCTCCATTATTGGCAGGAAATTGCGTTCAGGCCTCTAAATGGGTGAAATCATGCCGACCCACGATCTCGATGCGATCGATCTGCGAATCCTGGCCGCCCTGCAGGAGGATGCACGGCTCACGAACCAGGACCTCGCCGACCGGGTCGGGCTCTCGCCTTCGCCATGCCTGCGGCGTGTCCGCCGTTTGGAGCAGGAGGGCTTCATCCGCGCCTATCGGGCCGTCCTCGACCGGGAGGCGGTCGGGCTCGGGCTGACCGTCTTCGTCGATATCAAGGTGGAGAAGCATTCCCGCGAGAATGCCGCGGCCCTCCAGGCGAATCTGGCGGCGATGCCGGAAGTGGTGGCCTGCCACATGGTCTCCGGCACCGCCGACTTCATCGTCGAAATCGTGGTGGCCAACCTGAAAGCCTATGAGCGCCTCCTGACCGAAAAGCTCCTGACCTTGCCCATGGTCGGCGACATCCGCTCGAACGTCGCCCTGACCCGGGTGAAATCGGATGCGGCCCTGCCGCTTGCGGATCCCAGGGAGAAGCCGTCCGCCGCGAAGGCGGAGCGAGTTACGTAGCGGAAGATCCGGCCAGCATTTCCCGGACCTGGGCCTGCAGGGCCTCGGGCGTGGTGACCGGAAGCGAACAGCGCATGCCGGCGCAGACGAGGGCCTGCGCGTCCTTGCCCGACGAGGCGAGGGCGCTTGCCGGATGGTGGGCGTCGAGGATCTCACCCATCCGGAGCAGGCGCACGCTCCGGTCGGGATAGGGCACGCGCAGCGCCGCCGCCTGGAGCGGCTGCGCATCCTGACCCGTGACGACGATGCTCAGCCCCCTCACGTGAAGGTCGAGGGCGTTGAGGATCGAGGTGTGACCGAGTGGAGAGGAGCGGGCGACGCCGAGGAGCTGCGTCAGGATCTCTGTGGCCCGCCGGTGATCGTCCTCGGTCTGCGTCAGGTGAGCGAGCCGCACGAGCGCTTCCGCGAACACGCCGTTGGCGTTGGGGACCGCTTCGTCATGGGTCGGCTGCGGGCGGACCACGAGCGGGTCGGCGTCGCGGGCCGTCATGGCGAGGCAACCGGTCTCCTCGATCATGAACGCGTCGAGCAGCACGTCCCGCCACACTTGAGCATCCCGCACATAGGCTGGCTCGCCGGTCGCTTCATGGAGGGCGAGGGCAGCGCGCATCATGGCTGCGTGATCGAGCGCGAAGCCCGGGAAGATGAGCGAGCCGCCGCGCCAGGAATGCCCGAGCTGGCCGTTCCGGCTCATCGTCCCGCTGATGAAACGATAGGCGCGCTCGGCCAATCCAATCCAGTCGGGCCGGTCGAGGAGGGGCGCCGCGCGGGCGAGGGCGGCGATCATCAGCCCGTTCCAATCGGCCAGAACCTTGTCGTCGAGCCCGGGCCGGATACGGGCGGATCGTCGCTCCAGGAGCTTTGCCCGTAGGGCGGCGAGCCGCTGCTCCACGGGAGGAGGGGCCTCGCCGGTGATCAGGCGGTTCGGGATGTTGCTCCCCTCGAAATTTCCCTCCTCGGTGATGTCGTAGACACGTCCGAAGAAGGCGGCGTCCTCGCCTCCGAGAACCTCGCGGATCTCGGATAGGGTCCAGACGTAGAAGCGGCCTTCCTCTCCCTCCGAATCGGCATCGAGGCTGGACGCGAAGGCACCCTCCGGCGTCACCATCTCCCGTTCGAGCCAGGTGACGATTCCCTCCGCCGCGTCCCTGAACAGGGCGCGGCCGGTCTCGGCATGGGCCAGCGCGTAGAGCTCCAGCAGCTGCGCATTGTCGTAGAGCATCTTCTCGAAATGCGGCACGAGCCAGCGCTCATCCACCGCGTAGCGGGCGAAGCCCCCGCCGAGATGGTCGCGAATGCCCCCGAGGGCCATCTGCTCCAGGGTGAGGAGAAAGCCATGGCGGGCTCCGCCGTCCCCGGCGCGGCCCGCATAGCGGAACAGGTATTCGAGGATCGTGGGATTGGGGAATTTCGGCGCGCCTTGAAGACCGCCATGCCGGGTGTCGATCAGCTCGGTGAGGCGCAGGCCCATGCGGTCGAGATCGGCGAGCCCCAGAATGCCTCCGTCCGTTTCGGCTCCCCGTGACAGTTGAGCCTTCAAGGCATCCCGGTTCTGGAGGATACGCTGCGGCTCCGCATGGTAGAGGCGGCTGATCTCGCGCAGCACCTGGACGAAACCGGGACGGCCGAAACGCGGCTCCTTGGGGAAATAGGTGCCGCCCCAGAACGGCTCGCCCTCCGGGGTCAGGAACATGGTGAGCGGCCAGCCGCCCTGTTCGCCCAGAAGATGGAGGGCGCTCATATAGACATGGTCGACGTCAGGGCGTTCCTCCCGGTCGACCTTGATGTTCACGTAAAGCTCGTTCATGACCGCCGCCACGTCCGGATCCTCGAAGCTCTCGTGGGCCATCACGTGACACCAGTGGCAGGCGGCATAGCCGATGGAGATGAGAATGGGCTTGTTGAGCCGCTGGGCCTCGGCCAAGGCTTCGGGCCTCCATTCCCACCAATGGACAGGATTGTCCTTGTGCTGCAGGAGATAGGGTGAGCTGGCATTCGTGAGGCGGTTCATGGATCCTGCTCCGAAAGGGTGCGGCTCAAGCGGATGGCCTGATCGGTCCGAACCGGATCCGATCCCTGTGCCGCTTCGCTTCAGGCCTTCATCAGTCATAATCGCCCTGTCCCGGAAGAGGTCCAAAAAGGTTCATGCCCATGCGCTCCGATGACACCATCTTCGCCATCGCCTCCGGCCATGGACGCGCGGCCGTGGCCATCGTCCGGATCAGCGGGCCGCAGAGCCGGACCGTGATCGAGGTTCTCGGCGGCAGCGTGCCGGAGCCGCGGCATGCGGCCGTGCGCATCCTGCGCGACCCCGGCGCCGGCGAGCCCCTGGACCAGGCGCTGGTTCTGTGGATGCCGGGGCCGCGCAGCTTCACCGGCGAGGACCAGGCGGAGCTCCATATCCATGGCGGCCTCGCCACGCGGGCGGCGGTGCTGAAGGCTCTGGGCGCGATCCCCGATTGCCGCCCGGCCGAGGCGGGCGAGTTCACCCGCCGGGCGTTTCTCAACGGGCGCATGGACCTGTCCCAGGTCGAGGGCCTGGCCGATGTGATCGATGCGGAAACCGAGGCCCAGCGCCGGCAGGCCATGCTCCAGCTCGAAGGCCGCCTCGGCGAGACGACCGAGCGCTGGCGCGAGGAGATCCTCCAGGCGCTTGCGCTCCTCGAGGCGAGCCTCGACTTCTCCGACGAAGGCGACGTGCCGGAGGATCTGGAGGCCGACATCCTGGCGCGGCTCGACCGCCTCCACGGCGATATCGGGCAGGCGCTCTCGAACCGCAGCGGCGAGCGCCTGCGGGAGGGCTTTACCGTGGTGCTGGCCGGATCGCCGAATGCCGGCAAGTCCACCCTGCTCAACGCCCTGGCCCGGAGGGATGTAGCCATCGTCTCCCCCGTGGCCGGAACGACCCGCGACATGATCGAGGTGCATTGCGATCTCGGCGGGCTTCCGGTGGTCATCGTGGATACGGCGGGCCTGCGGGAGAGCCGCGATGCGATCGAGCAGGAGGGTGTCGCCCGAGCCAGGGCCCGGGCGCAGGATGCGGATCTCGTGCTCTGGCTCATCCCGCCCGGGGAAGGGGAGACCGAGCCACCGCCGGCCCGGCGGCTTCTGAAGGTCGGCACCAAGGCGGATCTCGAATGGGCCAATCTCAGCCGGAGCCGCCGCGACTGCGATGTTCTGATCTCAGCCGCGACAGGGGAGGGTCTCCCGGCGCTGATCGCGGCCCTCTCGCGGGAGGCGGAGTCCGCCCTCGGCCAGGGCGATGCCCTCCTCACCCGGGAGCGCCACCGCCGGGCACTCGAACGCGCCCACCATTCTCTTGCGGCTGGGCGAGGGCTGTTGGCGGAAGGCGGCCCACTTGAACTGGCCGCCGAGGAGGTGCGCCTCGCCTCGCGGGCGGTGGGGGAAATCACCGGCCGGGTGGATGTGGAGGACGTGCTGGACCGGCTGTTTTCCAGTTTCTGTATCGGGAAATAGCCTTCGCGGGAGGGGCAGGGCGAATCTGTGACCCTCTGCTGAAATCCTGTTCACGAATCGCCTGAATGGTGGTGAATCCTCTCTGCACAGCCTGTGGGAACCTTGTGTGAAGCTGGTGGAGAGGCCGAATGTTTCACGTGGAACATTTTGCCCTTTTGACCTGACCACCGTGAGGTTTTAGACCCCAGGCATGGAGAATTCGGTGAGTCAGATCCCTTCCCTCGACATGTTCGACGTCGTCGTGGTCGGTGGCGGCCATGCAGGCGCCGAGGCCGCGGCCGCATCCGCGCGCATGGGCGCCCGGACGGCCCTCGTGACGCATAAGCTCGCCACCATCGGCGCCATGTCCTGCAACCCGGCCATCGGCGGTCTCGGCAAGGGCCATCTGGTGCGCGAGATCGATGCTCTCGACGGAGCCATGGGCCGTATCGCCGACAGGGCCGGAATCCAGTTCAGGCTCCTGAATCGCCGCAAGGGTCCCGCCGTGCGCGGCCCCCGCACTCAGGCCGACCGGAAGCTCTACGCCCGGGCCATGCAGGCCGAGCTGATCGGGACCGGGAACCTTACCATCGTGGAGGGAGAGGCGGACGACCTCCTCGTCCGCGACGGGCGCGTGGCCGGTCTCCGCTTAAGCGACGGGCGCCGGCTCGGTGCGGGGGCCGTGGTCATCACGACCGGCACCTTCCTGACCGGGCTGATCCATATCGGCGAGAAGAAGATCCCGGCCGGCCGCATGGGCGAACGCCCTTCGCTCGGTCTCCCCAAAACCTTCGCCCGGCTCGGCTTCACCCTCGGGCGCCTCAAGACCGGTACGCCGCCGCGCCTCGATGGCCGGACCATCGACTGGGCTGGCGTCGACAAGCAGGCGGCCGATGACGAGCCGGTGCCGTTCTCCCTGCTGACGGACCGGATCACCACGCCTCAGATCGAATGCGGCATCACCCGCACCACCGCCAAGGTGCATGACCTGATCCGGGCCAACCTGCACCGCTCCGCCATGTATTCCGGTGATATCCAGGGCACCGGCCCGCGCTATTGCCCCTCCATCGAGGACAAGGTGGTGCGCTTCGGCGACCGCGACGGGCACCAGATCTTCCTGGAACCGGAGGGGCTCGACGACGTCACGGTCTATCCGAACGGCATTTCGACCTCCCTGCCGGAGGACGTGCAGCTCGCCTTCCTGAAGCACATTCCGGGCCTCGAACGGGCGCGCATGCTCCAGCCGGCGTATGCCATCGAATACGATTATGTGGACCCCCGAAACCTGACAGCCGGGCTCGAGACCAAGGCTGTCCGCGGCCTGTTCCTCGCCGGCCAGATCAACGGCACCACGGGTTACGAGGAGGCGGGTGCGCAGGGCCTCGTGGCGGGCCTCAACGCCGCGCGCCGCGCAGCGGGGCAGGAAAACGTGATCTTCGACCGGGCCGAGTCCTATATCGGCGTCCTGATCGACGATCTGGTCACCCGCGGTGTAAGCGAGCCCTACCGGATGTTCACCTCCCGGTCGGAATACCGCCTGAGCCTGCGCATCGACAATGTGGATGAGCGCCTGACGGGGAAGGGCCTGGAGATCGGGTGTGTGGGCACGCGGCGCGAGGCGCATTTCCGGACGGCCCAGGAGGAGATCCGTAGGATTCGCGAGAGGCTTCAGGTTTTGAGCCTGACGCCGCAGGAAGCGGCGCGACACGGGCTTGGTCTCAACCAGGACGGCCTTCGCCGCAGCGCCTATCAGCTCCTGTCCTATCCGGCGATCGGCTGGGTCAATCTCGCCCGGGTCTGGCCGGAGCTCGGCTCGGTGTCGCCGCAGGTTCGGGAGCGGCTGGAAACGGACGCGACCTATGCGGTCTATCTCGATCGGCAGCAGGCGGATATCGCGGCCTATCGCCGGGACGAGGGCATCGTGCTCGAAGAGACGCTCGACTTCCGTGGGCTTCCGGGTCTGTCGAACGAGATCAAGGCCAAGCTCGATCTCGTTCGCCCCAAGACTCTCGGCCAGGCGGCGCGGATCGAGGGGATCACGCCGGCGGCGCTGACGCTGCTCGCGGCCCATGCCAAGAAAACGTCAGGGAAGGCGTCGATCCGTCCTGCCGATCCGGTGGCATCATGACCAGCTCTGCCCCGTCGCCCGCGGACCTGAATGTTTCACGTGAAACAAGAGACAAGCTCAATATCTTGGAGCGCGAGCTTCGCCGCTGGCAGGCCATCAAGAACCTCGTGGGTCCGGCGACCCTCGATCGGATCTGGGACCGCCACATCGTCGATTCTCTGCAGCTTCTGGACCTCGCTCCCGAGGCGAAGACCTGGGTCGACCTCGGCTCCGGTGCCGGGTTCCCGGGGCTCGTGCTCGCCATCGCCGGGCAGGAGAGGGGGCTGAAAGTCCATCTCGTGGAAAGTAATTCCCGAAAATGCGCCTTCCTCCGCCAGATCGCCCGTCTCACTGGAGCCTCGGCCATTGTGCATGAGGCCCGGTTGGAGGTCGTCATTCCCAGCTTCGTGGGCAAGGCCGACGTGGTCTCCGCGCGGGCTCTCGCCGCCCTGCCTCAGTTGCTGGAATGGACGGAACCCATGTTGAAAGCGGGGACAATCGGCCTGTTTCCCAAGGGGCGGGATGCCGAGTCCGAATTGACCGAGGCCCGGAAAAGGTGGACATTCAAGGCAGATATCCTGCCGAGCCGTACCGATTCCGAGGCCAGGATTCTTCGCATAACTTCCATCGAGAGCCTGACATGATGACCGACTCCAGCGAATCCCAAGACGGAGCGCGTGGTATCAAGCCGCGTATTCTCGTTGTCGCCAACCAAAAGGGCGGCGTCGGGAAGACGACGACGGCCATCAACCTCGGCACGGCTCTGGCGGCCATCGGCGAGAGGGTCCTGATCATCGACCTCGATCCGCAGGGCAATGCCTCGACGGGTCTCGGCATCGACCGCAAGAACCGCCCGGTGTCCACCTATCATGTACTGGCCGGCGAAGCCTCGCTGTCGGAAAGCATCACCGAGACCGTGGTGCCGGGTCTCTGGCTCGCACCCTCGACTCTCGACCTGCTCGGCATCGAATTGGAGATCGCCAACGAGCGCAATCGGGCCCACCGTCTCCGCGAGGCGATTCAAGCCTTGACCCTCGATCAGGTAAATGAAGGCTTTACCTATGTTTTAATCGATTGCCCGCCTTCTCTCAATCTCCTGACCATCAACGCCTTGACGGCAGCTGACGCGGTTCTGGTGCCGCTCCAATGCGAATTTTTTGCTCTGGAAGGTCTCAGCCAATTGCTCAAGACCGTGGAGCAGGTCCGTTCCGCTCTCAATCCGAAGCTGTCGATCCATGGCGTCGTGCTCACCATGTTCGACCCCCGCAACAACCTGTCGGGGCAGGTGGTGGCCGATGTGCGTGAGTTCATGGGCGACAAGGTCTACGAGACCATGATCCCGCGGAACGTGCGCGTGTCCGAAGCGCCGTCCCACGGCAAGCCGGTGCTGCTCTACGACATCAAGTGCACAGGCTCTCAGGCCTACCTCCGTTTGGCATCCGAAATCATTCAGCGCGAGCGCGCCCTGCGCGCGGCGTAACAAGAGTTGAGACGAACAATGGCGAAAGAAGCGAAATCGCTCGGCCGCGGCCTGGCCGCGCTGATCGGCGAGGTCGGCGATGAAATCGGCACGATCCAAAGCAACAAAAGCGGCGCCCGGAAGGTGCCGGTCGAGTTCCTGCGCGCGAACCCGCGAAACCCGCGCAAGGTCTTCGAGGATGCGGAGCTCGACGAGCTGACGCAATCCATCAAGGATCGCGGCATCATTCAGCCCATCGTGGTTCGGCCCATCCCGGACAAGAGCGACGTCTACGAGATCGTCGCCGGCGAGCGTCGCTGGCGCGCCTCGCAGAAGGCGGGTCTGCATGAAGTGCCGGTGGTCATCGTCCATATCGACGACAAGACCTCGCTCGAATACGCCATTCTCGAAAACGTCCAGCGCGCCGACCTCAATCCCATCGAAGAGGCTGAGGGCTATGCGCGGCTGATGGCCGAGTTTTCCTATACCCAGGAGAATCTCTCCAGGATCATCGGCAAGAGCCGCAGCCACATCGCCAACATGATGCGCCTTACCGACCTTCCGGCTCCCGTGAAGAAGCTGCTCGTGGAGCGAAAGCTCTCCGCAGGCCATGGCCGCGCGCTTCTCGCCGTGAGCGACCCGGTCGCCGTCGCCGAGCAGGTGCTCGACCATGGCCTGAGCGTGCGCCAGGTCGAGGCGATCGCGCAGGCGGAAAGCGCCGCACCGTCCAGGCTCGAGACGAAATCGGCCAAGCCCAAAATGGAGAAGGATCCCGACACCCGCGCCCTGGAGCAGGTTCTCCAGGACGTCCTGGGTCTCACCGTCTCCATCGATCACAAGGGCAACGGCGGCGAATTGCGCATACGCTACAAGACCTTGGAGCAACTCGACGGATTGTGCCGACGGCTGAATCCGTAAAAACCTGTTTCAGATCAGGATCTTGGCTTTTTGGATATCGCCGACCTCGTCCCGGCCATGACGCAGGTGGTTCACGACGGTGTCCATGTCATCCACGGCTTCCCGCAGGACCGGGAAGGGGATCCGCTCCCACACGCCAGCCACGGATTCCCTTCTCCTCCAGCGGCTCTGCCGCTTCCGGCCGGGAATGACACTGAATGGACGCTCCTGCCAGATTTACCGCCGCGCCATACGCGCGAGGTCGAGGAGAGCCTTGGCGGCAATCGCATCATCGAGGGCCGACAGGCGGCGCGTGTCCAGGAGGCAGGCCTGGAGGAGGGCGATTGCCGTCTTGAGGCTCTCGCTCGTCCAGCGCTGGAGGTGCCGCTCCACCAGGGGCTTTCTGCGGAAATGCAGGCTGCGCATGGTTTCCATCACGGCCGGGATGGGTCGCCCTTCCTCCACCGTTTGGCGGGCCGTGAGCAACATGAGAGCATGGCGCAACGCCGCCCCCAGCAGCACGGAGGCATGAACTCCCTCCGCCGCCAAGCGCCTTGAGCCGATTTCCAGATTCGTGCCGTCTCCGCCGAAAGCGGCGTCCACCACGGCGTCCATCGCAAGGCTTGAGACGTCGCTCATGATGGCGTCGACGTCCTCAAGGGTGATTTCGCGCTTTCCATGCGCGTAGAGCATGAGCTTCGCGAGTTCGCCCCGCGTCGCCAGGCGATCGCCGCCGAGGCTCGCGATCAGCGCCGCACGGGCCTCGCGCCCGATCGCAAAGCCGCCGTTCTTCAACGTTTCGTCCACGACGGCCCCGAGATCGCGGCCCGTATCGGCATAGCAGGGCAGGGCAAGCGCCTTCTGCGAGCGTTCGCAAAGGGTGCGCAAGGGGGACGATTTCTGCAGATCGCCGCCTTCGATGACGATGACAGTGTCCTGCAGGTCGCCCTTGAGCACGGCATCGACCGCGGGGGCGATGTTGCGCGACGTGGATTTGACCCAGATGGCGCGCTTCCCGCCGAACAGGCCCATGGTGCCGGCCTCGTCCGCGAGGCGGGCCGGATCCGAGGCGATGTCGTCGCCGTCGATGCGGATGAGCTGGAACGGGTCGGAGGGATCGTCCACCGCGCGCTCCGCGACGGCGCGGGCGCGCTCGTTGATCAGGCCCATGTCGGGTCCGTAGAACAGATACACGCCGATCCGCGGGTCGGGCCGCCGCAGCGCCCCTTCCACGTCGCCGGCCTTGACGGCGACCATGTCAGAACATCCCTCTTAAAGGGGGAAGATGTTCTAAGTTCTTGAAAAGACGCATTTTCTTTCGCAAAACCGGACCCACTTTTGCGGAAAATGCTTCAGCTGCCAGCAGAGAGCGTCGCCGCCAGACGGGTTTTGATCTGTTCCGCCAGGACCCTGGCGAGCCTGATCTCCGCATCGCGGCCCGCGCGCACGGTGGCAAAACGCTGCTGATAGCGGTCGTAGCTCGTCGAGGAGGTCGCCGAGCCTTGGGTATAAACCCGGGTCCCGTCGAGGCTCGTCAGTGTGTAGGTGACCGTCCCGCCCACGATGGCCGAGGTCGCACGCCCCGTCTCCGTATCGACGATAGGGGTGGAGAGCGAGCGGGCGAGGGCGAGTTTCAGCACGTAGCGTTTCGGCGTCTCCGAGCCGGAGCCGTTCAGGGCGTAGATCAGCTCGCTGCGCAGATAATGTCCCATCACCGCTTGGCTGTCCGGCCAGGCGATCTCGGGAACGTCGATGGAAGCCAGGACCGTCTGGAGCGATTCGCCGGAGGCCGTGGGCCCGTAGAGCGGCTTGAAGCAGGCGGTCAGGCCGAGGGAAAGGCCGGCCGTGAGGCCCGCGACGCGGGCGATGCGGGCCATGCTCTTCAGATTAAACGACGACATTCACGATCCTTTGGGGGACGACGATGATCTTGCGGGCAGGCTTTCCTTCCATAGCCTTTTGCACGGCCTCTAGCGAGAGCACGGCCGCCTCGACCGCAGCCTGATCCGCATCGCGCGCCACGGTCACGTCGGCGCGCTTCTTGCCGTTGACCTGGACGGGCAGGGTGATCGTGTCCTCGACCAGCAGCGAGCGGTCGAGGACGGGCCAGGCCGTGTCGGTTACGAGGCCTTGCTGGCCAAGGGCTTCCCAGCATTCCTCCGCCAGATGGGGCATCATCGGAGCGAGCAGCTGCACGAAGATGCGGCCGGCCTCCGCGAAGGCAGTGGACAGGCCAGGCTCGTCCGCGGTCCTGGCCTGGTTCACCAGGTCCTGGAGACTGTTGGCAAGCTCGTAGAGATGGGCCACGCAGCGGTTGAAGCGCAGGCGCTCCACGTCCTCCTCCACGGCCGCGAGAGCCTTGTGCGCGGCCTTGCGAAGGCTGAGCCCGATCGGCCCCTCGGCCGCTGGCCCATCACCGCCGGCCATGCGGTCGGCGATCTCGCCCACGAGGCGCCAGACGCGCTGCACGAAGCGGCCGGCGCCCTGCACGCCCTCCTCGGTCCAGATCACGTCGCGCTCGGGTGGGGAGTCGGAGAGCATGAACCAGCGTGCGGTGTCGGCGCCGTAGGACGCGATGATCTCGTCCGGATCGACCGTGTTCTTCTTCGACTTCGACATCTTCTCGATGGAGCCGATCTCGATCGGTGCGCCAGTCTCCACATGGAAGGCCCTGCGCAGATTGCCCTGGGTTTCGAACCGCACGTCGCTGGGGAGAACCCAGGCGCCGCTCGAATCCTTGTAGGTCTCGTGCACCACCATGCCTTGCGTGAAGAGGCCCGCGAAAGGCTCGTCCAGACCGGCATGGCCGGTCTTCCTCATCGCGCGGGTGAAGAAGCGCGAATAGAGCAGGTGCAGGATCGCGTGCTCGATGCCGCCGATATACTGGTCGACCGGCAGCCAGGAATCGACCGTGGCGCGGTTCGTGGGCTCGTTGTCAAGGGTCGGGTCCGTGAAGCGGGCGAAGTACCACGACGAATCCACGAAGGTGTCCATGGTGTCCGTCTCGCGGCGGGCGGCCTTGCCGCAATTCGGGCAGTCCACGTGCGTCCAGGTCGGGTGACGGTCGAGCGGGTTTCCGGGCACGTCGAAGGACACGTCCTCCGGCAGCACGACAGGCAGCTGGTCCTTCGGCACGGGGACCACGCCGCAATCGTCGCAATGGATGATCGGGATCGGGCAGCCCCAGTAGCGCTGGCGCGAGATACCCCAGTCGCGCAGGCGGAAATTCACCTTGCGCTCGGCCACCGGACGGTTGTCGCGGGTTTCCGTCTCGAGACGCCGGGCGACCTCTTCCTTGGCCTGCGCGATGGACAGGCCGTCGAGGAAGCGCGAATTGATCAGCCGGCCCTCGCCGTCGTAGGCGGTGTCCGTGATGACGAAGCTGTCCGGGTCCTGGTCCGGCGGGCACACGACCGGCGTGTTGCCCAGGCCGTATTTGTTAACGAAATCCAGGTCGCGCTGGTCGTGCGCCGGACAGCCGAAGATCGCGCCGGTGCCGTATTCCATCAGGATGAAATTCGCCACATAGACCGGCAGCGTCCAGGTCGGGTCGAAGGGATGCACAGCGCGGATCCCGGTGTCGAATCCGAGCTTCTCGGCCTTCTCGATCGCCTCCTGCGCGGTGCCGACGCGCTTGCATTCCTCGATGAAGGCGGCCAGCTCCGGGTTCGTCGCGGCAGCGGCCCTGGCCAGCGGGTGATCGGGGGCGACCGCCATGAACCTGGCGCCGAAGAGCGTGTCGGGACGCGTGGTGTAGATCTCGAGCTCGGTCTCGCCGTTCGGCGTGGTGCCGGGCTGTAGGGCGAAGCGCACCAGCAGGCCCTCCGAGCGGCCGATCCAGTTGCGCTGCATCAGGCGCACCTTCTCGGGCCAGCGGTCGAGGGTGTCGAGCCTGTCGTCGAGGTCCTGAGCGTAGTCGGTGATCTTGAGGAACCACTGGGTCAGCTCGCGCTGCTCCACGAGCGCGCCGGAGCGCCAGCCGCGCCCGTCGATCACCTGCTCGTTGGCAAGAACGGTGTGGTCCACCGGATCCCAGTTCACCTTCGCGGTCTTGCGGTCGACGAGGCCCGCCTCGAGGAAATCGAGGAACATGCGCTGCTGGTGCTTGTAGTAGCTCGGATCGCAGGTGGCGACCTCGCGGCTCCAGTCGAGCGACAGGCCCATGGATTGCAGCTGGGCGCGCATGGTGGCGATGTTGGCGTAGGTCCATTCCTTGGGGTGGACCTTGTTCTGCATGGCGGCGTTCTCCGCCGGCATGCCGAAGGCGTCCCAGCCCATCGGATGAAGCACGTTGAAGCCCTTGGCCCGCTTGTAGCGCGCCACCACGTCGCCCATGGTGTAGTTGCGCACGTGGCCCATGTGGATGCGCCCTGACGGATAGGGGAACATCTCGAGCACGTAATATTTCGGACGCGGGTCGTCGTTGTCGGTCTTGAACAGGTTGCGGTCGTTCCAGACCGTCCGCCATTTCAGCTCGGCTTCCTTGGCGTTGTAGCGCTCGGGCCTCATCTTCGTCAGCACATCCGTCGTTTCGAGCAGGAACGGTGTCCTGCTCACTTGTTCCTGTCACCGCATGATCTTATCGGTGGAGCGGCGTCCGCTTCACCGGATCAGGCTTTAAGACGATTCAAGCGGCTTGCGCCGCCACGCTGCGGCGGACTAGGACACAGCTCTCCCGCGCGGTCAACGGTTTCGCGCGGAGTGCGGCGGCTTTGAGAGGGTCCCATGAGCAAGAACGACGCGGTCGAAGGCCTGAGAGACGTGCAGGAGGCGATCCGCCGCGCGGCGTCGGACTACGATCGCGATCCCTCGGGGATCACCCTCGTGGCCGTCTCGAAAACCTTTCCGGCGGAGGCCGTCGAGCCGGTTCTGGCTGCGGGCCAGCGGGTTTTCGGGGAAAACTACGTTCAGGAAGCCAAGGCCAAGTGGCCCACGCTGCGCGAGCGCTACCCGGACGTGGAGCTTCACATGATCGGCCCGCTCCAGTCCAACAAGGCCCGGGAGGCGGTGGAACTCTTCGACGTGATCCACACCCTCGACCGGCCCTCCCTCGCGGAGGCGCTCGCCAAGGAGATCGCCCAGCAGGGCAGGACGCCCCGCCTGCTCGTTCAGGTGAACACGGGCGAGGAGCCGCAGAAGGGCGGGGTGATTCCCGCCGAGGTGGATGCCTTTCTGGAGGCCTGCCGCGCCCGATACGGGCTCGCGATCGAGGGCCTCATGTGCATCCCCCCGGCGGAGGATCCGCCCTCGCCGCATTTCGCGCTCCTCAACACCATTGCCAAGCGGCACGGACTGACAACGCTCTCCATGGGCATGAGCGCCGATTTCGACGCGGCGATCCAGCTCGGCGCGACCCATGTGCGCGTGGGCAGCGCGATTTTCGGGGCGCGGCCGGCGAAAGGTTAGCCCAGCCGCCCGAGAATAGGCCTGAACCATCCCGTCCGCGCTTTCAGGAGCGAATGCGAGGCAGCGGAGAGGCAGGGCGGCGGCCGCGCCAGGATCATGGGTCAGCCGACGATCTCGATGCGTGTCTTCGGCCCGATCCGCCCCAGGAGGCGCCGGATCTTGCGCGGATCCACGGCCACGCAGCCTTCGGTCGGCAGGAAGCCCGGACGGGCGAGATGGAGGAAGATGGCGCTGCCGCGGCCGCGTCTGATGGGACCCCGGTTCCAGGCGATATCGACCACCACGTCGTAGAGATGATCGTCGCGCCACATCCTCTCGTGGCTCGTGGGGCAGGGGAGCGGGACGAGCGTGTTGTAGCGCCGGTCGCCCACGTCGTCCGACCAGCCGTCCGTCGGCCGGATGGGGCGCAGCCTCAGGCCCGTGCGGGGCCGGGGACCGTGATCGGCCCGGTAGAAGGCCTGCAGCAGGCCAAAGCGCCCGACCGGCGAGGCGCCGTCGCCTTCGCGCTTGGCGCGGCTCGTCCCTGAACGTCCGAGCGCGCAGGGGAGAGTGAGAGTGCCGGCCGTCAGCCGGCCCCGGCGGTGATCGAGGGGAGAACGGTGAACGCGGATGATGTCGACGCTGGTTCGTTTCATAGCCGTGGAAGGGCGGGCCCCGCCTCTTGTTGTCAAGCTGGGAATGACTACTCTAATGCAACGGGCGTGATCCGAAAGTGGGAAGCGTGACGCCGGCGGAGCCGCAAGGACCCGGCCGGCCGGCTTGGCGATCATGCGTGAGGGCGCAGGAGCGGAGTTCGCATCCGGTCCTGGGACGCCGCCCGGTTTGTCTCTGTTCATCGTGTGAAGGGTTTGAAATGTCGAATGCCAGCCGCCTCCTCGTCGTGGACGACGATCAGGACCTGCGCGACACCCTGGCCGAGCAGCTGGGACTTCACGAGGAGTTTCAGGTCACCACCGTGGAGAGTGCCGCGGCCGCCATCGAGGCGGTGAAGGGGGACCGGATCGACCTCGCCATCATGGATGTGGGCCTGCCCGACATGGATGGGCGAGAGGCCGTGAAGACCATGCGCCAGAACGGCTTCCGCAGCCCGATCATCATGCTCACCGGTCAGGGATCGGACAACGACACCGTGATGGGCCTGGAAGCCGGCGCCAACGATTACGTGGTGAAACCGTTCAAGTTCGCGGTCCTCCTCGCCCGCATCCGGGCGCAGCTGCGCCAATACGAGGCGAGTGAGGACGCGGTGTTCCAGATCGGCCCCTATACCTTCCGTCCGGGGTCGAAGCTGCTCACCAACGAGAAGGGTTCGAAGCTCAAGCTGACCGAGAAGGAAACCGCGATCCTGCGCTATCTCTACCGCGCCGGCCAGGCGGTTGTGGGGCGCGAGACGCTGCTCACGGAGGTCTGGGGCTACAATTCCAACGTGACCACCCATACGCTGGAAACGCATATCTACCGGCTGCGCCAGAAGATCGAGGCAGATCCCTCCAATGCCCGCATTCTCGTCACCGAGCCCGGTGGCTACAAGCTGATCCCTTGAGGCAGCCATGGCGCTCGACGACGACATCGCGGTTCTCTCCCAGGCTCCCCTGTTCAATCTGCTGGAGCGGGATGCCCTGCGCCTCGTCGCCTTCGCGTCGGAAAACAGGAGCCTCCGCGAGGGCGACGTGCTGTTCCGCAAGGGCGACCGCTCGGACGGGGGCTATGTGGTGAGCCAAGGCGCCATCGCGCTCGACGCCAGCGAGGACGGCTCGCCGGCGGCCTTCGTGGCAGGTCCGGGGGCCCTGATCGGCCAAGCCGCCCTGTTCACGCGCATCGCCCGGCCGGCCACGGCGACCGCCCAGGAACCATCCACCGTGATCCGGGTGACCCCGAGCCTCATGCGCCGCGTGCTGGAGGAGTTTCCCGCCGCCGCCGCCGCCATGCAGGACGCCATGGCGGAGGAACTGGCCCGTCTGACGCAGGGCCTCGAGCGGGTGCGCCAGCAGCTCATCGCCATCGACGGCGAGGAGAGACCCGCCCGGCGCTCCGAGGACGAGTGAGGGTTGCGGGCGCATCGTGCGGAAGGATGCACCGGATCGATCCGGTACCCGAGATCTCGCGCCGCCCCTAAGCCGCCTTCACGCCGGACAGGAACGAGCCGACCTCGCGGCTGAGCGTCTCGGAGTGACGCGCCAGTTCCTGCGCCGAGCTCAGCACCTGCGAGGCCGCCAGGCCGGTTTCGCCCGCGCCCTGACGCACCTCGTCGATGTTGCCGGTCACGGCTTCCGTGCCGCGCGCGGCTTCCTGGACGTTGCGGGAGATTTCGGCCGTGGCCGCTCCCTGCTCTTCCATGGCGGCCGCGATCGAGACCGAGATCTGCGACATCTCGCCGATCGTGCGGGCGATGGCCTGGATGGCCTGCACGGCCTCGGCGGTGGCCTGCTGCACGGAGGCGATCTGAGCCGAGATCTCCTCGGTGGCTTTCGAGGTCTGGGTGGCAAGGTGCTTGACCTCGGACGCCACCACGGCGAAGCCCTTGCCGGCTTCGCCCGCGCGGGCCGCCTCGATGGTGGCGTTGAGCGCCAGGAGGTTGGTCTGCGAGGCGATATTGTTGATGAGCTGCACCACGTCTCCGATGCGTTCGGCGGAGGTGGCGAGTGCCTGCACCGTCTCGTTGGTGCGCTGCGCATCCGACACCGCCTGCTCGGCGATGCGCGAGGACTGGCCGACCTGCTCGGCGATCTCGCGGATCGAGATCGACAGCTCCTCGGTGGCGGCGGCCACCGTCTGCACATTGGCGGAGGTCTGCCCGGCCGCCGAGGCGACGCTCGCCGACTGATGGGTGGTCTGGTCGGCCACCGACGTCATCGACCGGGCCGTCGCTTCCATCTCGGTGGCTGCGGCGGAGAGGCTGGCGGTGAGCACGGACACATTGGCCTCGAACTGCCGGGTGAGCTGGTCGAGCATCTGCGCACGGCGCATCTTGGCATCCGCCTCGGCGGCGGCGGCCTCGTCGGCTTGCCGCTTGGCGATCAGGGCGTCCTTGAAGACCTGCACCGCGCCGGCCATGGCGCCGATCTCGTCGACGCGGTCGGTGTCGGCCACCTCGATGTTCGTCTCGCCCTGCGCGAGGGTTTTCATGGTGGCCGTCATGCGCACGATGGGCGCGGCGAGCGAGCGGGCCGCCCACCAGGCGCCCAGCAGCGCCAGGGCGAGAAGGCCGGCCGCGGTCAGCAGCATCAGGTTGCGCGCTTCGATGACCCCCGCGACCATGGCATCGGCCGGAACCGAGATGGCCAGGAGCCACGGCTCTTCGATGCCCGGGAAGGTGACGGAGACGACGGCGCGATAGATTTCAGTGCCGGATTCATCCGTGACCATCGCATCCGCGAAGCCAACCTCTGAGGTTTTGGCCTTGGTGGTGAGTTCTGCCAGAATCGTATCATTGGCGGGCTTTCCGAGGAGCTGCGCATCCTTGTTGGCAACCCACAGGCCTCCCGCGCCGATCAGGCTCACGGTGCCTTCCTCGAAAGGCTTGAGGGCGGCAATCGTATCCGAGATCGTGTCGAGGTCCATGTCGGCGGAGACAATGCCGATGGGCGTGCCGTCGCGGCGAACGACGACGCTCACGGTGGACATGAGGACGCTCTCGCCGTCCACCTGATAGGGATAGGCCGGAACGATCTGGTCGCGATTGTCGCGAAGGGGCTTCGTGTACCAGTTCGCGATCGTCTCAGGCTTGCTGGTCAGGTTGATCGGGTCGACCGTGACCTTCCTGTCCTTGGTCCAGTAGAAATTGGGGCTGAACCGGCCGCTCGGGTCCGAATAGGGATCCGCCAGGAACGTCTTGTCCTGCCGGTCCATGGCGTCGGGCTCGAAGGCGAGCGTCATGCCGATGAGATTGGGCTGGACCTCCACGGCCCGCGCCAGAATCTCCGCAAGCTCGCCGCGCTCCACTTTGTAATCGTACACGATGGCTTCCGCCGTGGATCGCATGAGCGTTGCAGCTGAAATGGCCTGACCGATTCTGGCTTGCACGAGTCCCTTGTACTGGTTGAGCAGCGCCTTCGCCGTGACGACGGCCTCGTCGCGCCCCGAGTTCATCATGATCTGGGTGCCTGCAAAGGTCAGGATCGTGCAGGCCCCTATGAAACCTGCTCCCGCAAGCAGCAGGACGCGGCTCTTGATCGAACGCAGTTTGAAGACCATTCGGTGCCCCCCAAGGCATGGCTGTTTCGAATCTAGTCGCCACTACGACGCCGGGCTTGCGTCTGGCTTGCGGGGGTGCTCCTGTCTCCTGTCTCATGACGTCGCATCCCGAACGTGAGATCGGCTCGGGATGCCCGGCAATCTCAGAGTTCCAGCTCCATCGTGACGGGCGCGTGATCGGAGGGGCGCTCCCAGCCGCGGGTGTCGCGGGTCACGTCCACGGCGCGAAGCGAGCCTTTCAGCGCGTCCGAGATCCAGATGTGGTCAAGCCTGCGGCCCTTGTCGGCGGCGGCCCAATCGGGAGAGCGGTAGCTCCACCAGGAATAGATCTTCTCCGGTTCCGGCCGCAGGTGGCGCATGGCGTCGGTCCAGCCCGCCTCCTGGCGCAGCTCCTCCAGGGCTTCCGTCTCCACCGGCGTGTGGCTCACCACGTCGAGGAGCTGCCTGTGGCTCCACACATCGTGCTCGAGCGGCGCCACGTTCAGGTCGCCTACGAGGATCGCCGGGCCGGAGGTGGGCTTCGCCTTCGCGCCCCAGGCCCGCATCTCGGCCAGAAAATCCAGCTTGTGGCGGAATTTCTCGTTGATCTCCGGGTCGGGAATGTCGCCGCCCGCGGGCACGTAGAAATTATGGATCGTGATGCCCGCGGCGGCCTTGGCCTGAGGGCTCAGGGTGACGGTGATGTGGCGGGCGTCATGGCGGCCGCACATCTCCATCACGCTCGTTTCCGAGAAGGGATAGCGCGACAGGATCGCCACGCCGTTGTAGCCCTTCTGGCCCATATGGACCACGAAGGGATAGCCGAAGGATTGCAGGTCCTTCAGGGGCAGCTTGTCGTTCGGGCACTTGGTTTCCTGCAGGCACAGGATATCGGGGCGCCGCTCCTTCAGGAAGCGGGCGACCTGGTCGATGCGCAGGCGGACGGAATTGATGTTCCAGGTGGAGACGGTGAGTTTCACGGAAAGCGGCCCCTCGATCAGTCGTCCCGGGCTACGACAGATTTTTCCCAGAGGGAAGGGCTGCGGGCCCGCTGATGCGGGGCCGGTAAGGCTTACCTGTGGTCGCCCCGGATCTCCTCGTACTGGATCCGGAACAGATCCTGGTCGATCCGGCGGCCCTTCTGGACCTGGTTCAGCACCACGACCGTCTGGAAGCCCTGGGCATCCACGATTCGCCACTGGCTGAGATCCCGCACCTCGGGATCGAAGAACAGGGTGATCCGGGAGGTGCCGCCCAGGGTGCTCGAGTCCTCCAGGTTGATGCGCACCGCGTCGGGCTCGCTGCTGATGCCGGTGATCTTGATGTCCTGGCCGAGACTGACCCGCTCGCGCAGCAGGAATTTCAGAGGCGTCTGCGAGATCGAATAGAGGTCCTGCGTGGCGAGCTTGCGGTCGCGCACCGCGACGGAGCGCCCGTCGGCGATCACCTCGAGGGTCGCCGGAGGATCGTATTCGAAGCGCACCTTGCCCGGACGCTGGAGATAGAGGGTGCCGCCCATCCGCCGCCCGTCGCCGCCCACCTGGGTGAAGTCGGCCACCAGCGTGTTGAGATTCGTGAAATAGGCGTTCGCCCGCTCCACGACGGCGCTGTTCGGCAGTGGCTGGCCCTGGCCGACCGGGCCCATGGAGGCGGTCACGATGGGTTTGGCCGCGATGGTGATCGGTTCGGCTTCCGGCGGCGCCTGTGATGCGGCCTCGGCGACGACTGGACGGGCCGGGGGCAGGGGCGCCGTGGCTGCCAGGACCTGCTCGGCGTTCGCCGGCCGCGTGACGACGGGTCTTGCCGGCGGCGCGGCCGTGCCGCCGGAAGCGGTGGCGGATACCCGGTGGAAGGACGAGGTCGGGAGCGCGGAGGCCGCCGGCGCGAAGCCCTGGGTGATCGGGCGCTTGGGCGGCAGGATCATCTCCAGGGGCAGCACCTGCGCGGCAGCCGGCGGCGCGCCCGCGAAAGCGGACGCCAGGGCGACCAGACCGGCGAAGCTGACAGGGCGCATCCGAACCATCCTTCGAGGAACCACTATGACCGGAGCTGGGCTTTTTGCCCAGCGCTCAAGAATGACGCAGGGCCCCGGCCAAGGTTCCGCCCGAATAGGCTAATCTTCTCCCCTGTGCGGGCTTTCGAGCAGGATCTCGCGTTTTCCGGCGTGGTTCGCGGGTCCGACGATCCCCTCCTGCTCCATCCGTTCCATGAGCGAGGCGGCGCGGTTGTAGCCGATCTGCAGGCGGCGCTGGATGTAGCTCGTCGAGGCCTTCTTGTCGCGCAGGACCACCGCCACGGCCTGATCGTACAGCTCCCCGCCCGGCGAGCCGAACTCGCCCTGGTCGAAGACCGCCGCGTCGGCCCCGCCGCCCTCGTCCTCCTCGGCGGTGACCGCCTCCAGATATTGCGGGCGGCCCTGGCGCTTCAGATGCGCCACCACGTGCTCCACCTCCTCGTCGGAGCAGAAGGGTCCGTGCACGCGGGTGATGCGCCCGCCGCCGGCCATGTAGAGCATGTCGCCCTGGCCCAGGAGCTGCTCGGCGCCCATCTCGCCCAGGATGGTGCGGCTGTCGATCTTGGAGGTCACCTGGAACGAGATCCGGGTCGGGAAGTTCGCCTTGATGGTGCCGGTGATCACGTCGACCGACGGGCGCTGCGTCGCCAGGATCACGTGGATGCCGGCCGCGCGCGCCATCTGGGCCAGGCGCTGGATCGCGCCCTCGATCTCCTTGCCGGCCACCATCATCAGGTCGGCCATCTCGTCCACGATCACCACGATGTAAGGCAGAGGCTCGAGGTCCATCACCTCGTCCTCGTAGATCGCCTCGCCGGTCTCGCGGTCGAAGCCGGTCTGCACTGTGCGGGTGATGGTCTCGCCGCGGGCCTTGGCTTCCGACACGCGAGCATTGAAGCCGTCGATGTTGCGCACGCCGAGCTTCGACATCTTCCGGTAGCGGTCCTCCATCTCGCGCACCGCCCACTTGAGCGCCACGACCGCCTTCTTGGGGTCGGTGACGACCGGCGTGAGCAGATGGGGAATGCCGTCATAGACGGAGAGCTCCAGCATCTTCGGGTCCACCATGATCAGGCGGCACTCGGCCGGGGTGAGCCGGTAGACCAGCGACAGGATCATGGTGTTGATCGCCACCGACTTGCCCGAGCCGGTGGTGCCCGCGACAAGCAAGTGCGGCATGCGGGCGAGGTCCGCGATCACGGGCTCGCCCCCGATGGTCTTGCCCAGGCACAGGGCGAGCTTCTGCTTGGTGGTCTCGAAGTCCTGGGAGGCGAGGAGCTCCCGCAGGTACACGGTCTCGCGCTTGTGGTTGGGCAGCTCGATGCCGATGGCGTTGCGGCCTTGCACCACGGCCACGCGGGCCGAGACCGCGCTCATGGAGCGGGCAATGTCGTCGGCGAGCGAGATCACCCGCGATGATTTCGTTCCGGGCGCAGGCTCAAGCTCGTACAGCGTCACGACAGGGCCGGGGCTGACCTTCGTGATCGCCCCGCGCACGCCGAAATCCTCCAGGGTGCTTTCGAGTAGGTTGGCGTTCTGCTCCAGCGCTTCCGCCGAGATCAGCGGGGCCGACGACTTCTTGGGCTCCGCGAGCAGGTTCAGTTGCGGCAGCTGATAATTGCTGTCGTCCAAGAGCGAGGGCTGTGCCTCGCGCGCCATGCGCCGGCCGGGTTTCGGTGCGCCCGGAGCCGGCGCGACGCGAGCCGAGGCCGGCTCCGGCCGCAGGGCGGCGCGGGGAACGGGCTGCGTCACGGGCCCGTCCTCGTAAGCCTCGTCGTCGTCCTCGTCGGCGAGCGTAGCGCCTGTCCGCAGGCCGCGGGCCGGCGGGGCATCGAGCATGGGCTCGCGCCGCACGGCGCCGCTGCGGCGGGGCTGCGGAGCGGGCTCGAAGTCCTCGTCCTCGTCGGGGGCGCGGCGTCCCTCGCGCCAGCGGCGCGCGGCGGCGCGCAGGCTCATGACGCCGTGAGCGAGCGCGCCGAGGGACACGATGCCCCAGCCCGGCTCGTCATGGCTGGTCTCTTCGGCCTCGTCCAGATCGGCGATCTGGCGGCGGCGCACGGGACGGGGAGCCTCCTCCTCGTCCGCCTCGTAAGGATGCGGCTCGTTGGGGCTGAGACCGCAGGCGGCTGTGAGGCTCAGGATTGCAACGGCGGCGAACAGGAAGCCGAGAACCGCGCTGGCCGAGCCGCTCGACAGGCCCGTGATCGCCTTCGCGCCGGTCAGAACCGCGTCGCCGGTCACACCGCCGAGGCCCGTCGGCAGGGGCCAGCGATCGGTGGCCGGCATGGCGCTCGCCATGGCCGTGGCGGCGCCCGTGCCGATGACCCAGAGGGCGAACCGCAGCTGCAGGCGGCCGAGCTCGCCCGATTTCATCAGGCGCCAGCCCCAGAGCGCCAGCGGCAGGACGGCCGCGATGGCGCCGAGGCCGAGAAGCTGCATCAGCAGGTCGGCCACGATGGCGCCGGGCCAGCCCAGCAGGTTGTGAACAGGAAGATCGGTGGCGTTGTTGAGGCTCGGATCGTCCACCGACCAGGTGGAGAGGGCCACGGCCACCGCGCCGGCCGCGGCGACGAGGCACAGGCCCGTCAGTTCCTGCGTCCGGCGGGCGAGGAACGTCCGCAGGCCGCTGAAGAGACCGTCGTAGGCGGAAGGGGAAGAACGGCGGGCCGAACGCATCAAACCACTCTGGTAAATCGGACAAACGGGACAGACGTTCCGGGAGCTTAGGGGCAGCGGGTTAAGGGTCCATTAACCCTGCGCGGCGGGCCAAGGAGCTACTCCGGATGTCCGCGTCACCAGCAGCCAGGAGAGGCTTAGTGTGTTTTCACGAGGCGGCGTTCGCCCGTCACGCCGATGCCGGGGCTTTTTGCGCTGTTGACGCGCGGGGCCGGACGGACCAGTGTCCTGGCCATGATGCGCATGGCCTCCATCACCCCCTTCCGGCGCGCCGTTCTGACGGCGCTGATGGCCTATGCGCTGGTGCTGCAGACGGTGCTCGTCTCGCTCGGCGGCGCCGCCCATGCGGGACAACTCGCCGAAGCGCAGGGGATCCTCTGCCTCCAGGACGGCCAGACCCAGCCCAGCCAAGATCCGGCCAAAGGTCCGACCGGGAGCCACGACGGGCTGTGCTGCACCTTGAGCTGCCACGGCGGGGGAGCGGCCGGTCCCGCTCCGGCGCTCGTCCTGGCCGGGCGGCTTGCGCCCGTCATCCTCGAACCGCGCGCGCCGGCCGATTCGCACCACACGCGCCATTTCTCCAACGTCCTTCCTGTAGGATCGCGCGCGCCGCCGCGCCTCGGCTGATCTTCATCCTCGCCGATCACCGAATCTGAAACAGGAATCGTTCCATGACGCTATTTCGCTCGCGCGGCGCATTCGTGGCCGCCGCTCTGTCCGTCCTGTCCACGCCCGCTCTCGCCCATGTCACCTTCGAGACAGCGCAGACCACACCGAATTCCACGTTCAAAGCCGTCCTGCGCATTCCCCACGGCTGCGACGGCCAGCCGACCCTGAAGCTGCGCGTGCGCATTCCCGAGGGCATCGTGGCGGTCAAGCCCATGCCGAAAGCCGGATGGAAGCTCGAGACGAGCAAGGGCGCTTACGTGCGCGCCTACCAGGTGCACGGCGAAACCATCTCGGAAGGCGTGACCGACATCATCTGGTCGGGTTCGCTCGACGACGCCTTCTACGACGAGTTCGTGTTCCAGGCGCGCTTCACCGACGCCTATCAGCCGGGCGCCACGGTCTATTTCCCGGTGGTGCAGGAATGCGAGAAGGGCATCGCGGAATGGGTGCAGGTGCCCGCAGCCGGGGAGGATCCCCATCGGCTCGCTTCGCCCGCGCCGGGCGTGAAGATCGTGGCGGCCGCGAACGCCTCGCCTGTGGCCCGGAAGGTCGGAGCGCTCACCATCGATCAGCCCTGGTCGCGCGCGACGCCGGGCGGCGCGAAGGTGGGCGGCGGTTACGTGCGCATCACCAACACCGGGTCCGAGGCGGACCGCCTGGTCGGCGGCTCCTTCCCGGGCGCATCGCGCGTCGAGGTGCATGAAATGGCGATGGACGGCGACATCATGCGCATGAAGCCGGTTCAGGGCGGGCTCGAGATCAAGCCCGGCGCCACCGTTGACCTCAAGCCCGGCGGCCATCACCTCATGTTCATGGACCTGAAGGAGCCCCTGAAGGAAGGCCAGACCGTAAAGGGAACCCTGGTCTTCGAAAAGGCGGGACCGGTGGAGGTGGACTATACCGTGCGCGGCATGGGGGCCGGTTCGGGTGCGTTGCCGGCCGCGGACGAACACAAGCACTGACAGGGAGTATGATCAATGGCCTTCAGGCGCTCTCTTCTCATCCCGCTCGCGGTGTTCCTCGCCGGTCTCGGCGTCCTTGTCGCCACCGCCCTATTCATCCTGCAGCCGCAACAGCAGCAGAACGCCTCGCGCGTGCCGATCGGCGGGCCGTTCCGCCTGACCTCGCACGAGGGCAGGCCGTTCACGGACGCGGATCTGAAGGGCAAGCCCTTCGCGGTGTTCTTCGGCTTCACCCATTGCCCGGAGGTCTGCCCGACCACGCTCTACGATCTCACGCAGGATCTGGCGTCGCTCGGGTCCGACGCGGACAAGCTGCGGGTCGCCTTCATCACCGTCGATCCCGAGCAGGACACGCCGGACCTGATGAAGACCTACCTCTCGTCCTTCGATCCGCGCATCGTGGGGCTGACCGGAACGGCGGAGGAGATCGCCGCGGTCGCGAAGGCCTACAAGATCTACTACCGCAAGGTACCCACCGATTCCGGCTACACCATGGATCACTCCGCCACGATCTTCCTCATGGACGGCAAGGGCGATTTCTACGGCACGTCGAACTTTCAGGAAACCGCCGAGATCAGGCGCTCGAAGCTGAAGCAGCTGATCAAGAACGGGTGATGTTCTTCTCACCGTCATGGCCGGACTTGGTCCGGCCATCCACGCCTGCAGAACCGCGAGAGCCATCAAGACGTGGATTCCCGGCACAAGGCCGGGGATAGCGAAGGAAGGAAAGGCGATCCCTTTCATGAAAAAGCCCCGGTCTTTCGACCGGGGCTTTTCTCATCGAGCCTCTGGAAGGCTTCGTTGCCGCATCGCGCCTGTCGCGCGATGCGGGGTGTTCCGTCTTAGTAATTGTAGGCGCGCTCGCCATGGTCGGCGAGGTCGAGGCCTTCGCGCTCCTGGTCCTGCGTGACGCGCAGGCCGACGATCATATCGACGATCTTGTAGAGCACCACGGAGCCGATGCCGGTCCAGACCAGGGTGATGACCACCGCGATGATCTGCGTCCAGACCTGACCGCCGATGCTGTACTCGCCGACGCCGTAGCCGCCCAGGGACGGAGCCGCCACGATGCCGGTGCCGATGGCGCCGATGATGCCGCCCACGCCGTGGATGCCGAAGACGTCGAGAGCGTCGTCGTAGCCGAGAGCGTTCTTCACGCCCGTCACCGCGAAGTAGCAGACCGCGCCGGCCACGAGGCCCAGAACGATGGAGCCCATCGGACCGGCAAGGCCGGCGGCCGGCGTGATGGCCACGAGGCCTGCGACCGCGCCCGAGGCGATGCCCAGCAGTGAGGCCTTGCCCTTGCCCATGGCCTCGACGGTCATCCAGGCGAGGCCCGCAGCGGCGGGAGCCACGATGGTGTTGAGGAGCGCGAGAGCGGCACCGCCGGTGGCCTCCAGGTTGGAGCCGGCGTTGAAGCCGAACCAGCCGACCCACAGAAGGCAGGCGCCCACGAAGGTGAGGGTGAGCGAGTGCGGCGCCATCAGGTCGCGGCCGTAGCCGATGCGCTTGCCGATGAGGAGCGCGCCGACGAGGCCGGCCACGCCCGAGTTGATGTGCACCACTGTGCCGCCCGCGAAGTCGAGGGCGCCGAGGCCGAAGAGGTAGCCTTCCGAGAACCACACCATGTGGGCGATCGGCAGGTACACGAAGGTCACCCACAGGCCCGTGAACAGCATCACGGCCGAGAACTTGATGCGCTCGGCGAAGGCGCCGACGATCAGGGCAGGGGTGATGCACGCGAAGGTGAGCTGGAACGCCACGAAGGTGAGTTCCGGGATGGCGACGCCCTTGGTGAAGGTGTCGGCGGTGGAATCCGTCGTCACGCCGGCCAGGAAGGCCTTGGAGAAGCCACCGATGATGGCGCCGAGCGTTCCCTCGCCGCCGGACGTGAAGGCGAGCGAGTAGCCGTAGAACACCCACAGGATCGACACGAGGCTGAACACCGCGAAGACCTGCATGAGCACGGACAGCATGTTCTTGGTGCGCACGAGGCCGCCGTAGAACAGCGCGAGGCCCGGGATCGTCATGAGGATGACGAGGAGCGTGGACACGAGCATCCAGGCGGTGTCGCCCTTGTTGACCGTGGGGGCGGCGGCCGCATCGGCCACGGGAGCAGCGGCATCCTGCGCGAGAGCGGGATCGATGGCGGCGAGGGTTAAGCCCAGCGCACCGAGCGCGGGCAGAAGAAGATGACGGAACTTCATCGGATTCAAACTCCGGAGAACGTAAAAGGAGAAGGACATCAAAGAGCGTCGGAATCGGTCTCGCCCGTGCGGATGCGGACCGCTTTCTCGAGCGACGTGACGAAGATCTTGCCGTCGCCGATCTGGCCCGTGCGCGCCGCGGCGGTGATCGCGTCGATCACCTGCGGCACGAGGTCGGATGCGACCGCCACCTCGATCTTGAGCTTCGGCAGGAAGCTCACGGCATATTCGGCGCCACGGTAGATCTCCGTATGGCCTTTCTGCCGTCCGTATCCCTTCACCTCGGTCACCGTGAGCCCGTGCACGCCGAGCGCCGTGAGCGCGTCGCGCACCTCCTCCAGCTTGAACGGCTTGATGACCGCCATCACGATTTTCATGGGTTGCCCCCTTTGAGATGCTGGCCCGAATGCTCGGGCAGCGATTTCCACACGAACCCGCCGCCCAGGGCGGGTGTCGGAGGGAGGTATGCAACGATCGTGCCAAGCCGCTTCGGCAGGGAGGAGCGGGCCTGCCTCTTTCCTAGGCAGGTCTGGAATGGCTAGAAATCGACCTTATTGTCTAATTATGAGGCAGATGTTCCGAGGAGCGCTCTGAAAAGGCGCGTGCCTCGGGGACAGGACGCTCTCACGACATCACCGGTTTCGTGCCGGTGATCCCGATGCGGTGAGGCGTTGCGCTTGTCCTGACCCGATGATCCCTGGATCGGATTGGGAACGGCCAGGAGGGGGCTGCTGTCAGGCGGAGCGGTCGCGGATCAGCCCTTCCTGGGCGACCGAAGCCACGAGGGTGCCGTCCTGTTTGAAGATCAGACCGCGGGAAAAGCCGCGCGCGCCCGAGGCGTTGGGGGTGTCCTGGGCGTAGAGCAGCCATTCGTCGGCCCGGAAGGGCCGGTGAAACCACATGGCATGGTCGAGGCTCGCCGCCTGGACCGTGGGATCGAACACCGTCCGGCCATGCGGGATGAGGGAGGTGTCCAGGAGCGTCATGTCCGAGGCATAGGCGAGGACGCATTGGTGGATGGCCGGGTCGTCCGGGAGCCGGCCGGTCGTCTTGATCCAGACGTGGAACCGTGGCTCGCCGGGCGCGCGGGAGGTGTAGCGCTTGATCTCCACCGGGCGGATTTCCAGGGGACGCTCGCGCTCGTAATAGGTGCGCATGGGCTCGGGCATCTGGAGCAGCAGGCCGCCCTTCACCTCCTCCTCGGACGGGAGCTCGTCCGGACCCGGAACGTCCGGCATCTCGGCCTGGTGCCCGAAGCCGCCCTCATCCACCTGGAACGAGGCCGACATGGCGAAGATCGCCTGGCCGTGCTGGGTGGCCACCACCCGGCGGGTCGTGAAGCTCTTGCCGTCGCGGATGCGGTCGACCTCGTAGATGATCGGAACCTTGGGGTCGCCGGGCAGCATGAAGTAGCAATGGAGCGAATGGGGATGGCGCCCCTCCACCGTGCGGGTGGCGGCCACCAGCGACTGCCCGATCACCTGCCCGCCGAAGACCCGCTGCCAGCCGCTCTTCGGACTCTGGCCGCGAAACAGGTTCACCTCGAGCGGCTCGAGATCGAGAATGGAGAGAAGGTCCGTCACGGCGCGGGACATGAATCGATCATCCTTCAACGGGAAAGCCCATCCATCGGCGAGCCTTGCGGGAACGTCAAGCTTGACGCTGGTCGATGGATCGCTGACACCCAACCTAATAGAGTGAACGCCGCAAAAGGCGAAGCGGTGCGCCCGGACGGGACGCTTCGAGAGCTTAAGGAGAACCACATGGCTGCAGCAGCGGGCACGGAGCGGTCGCGCATCGTCATCGCAGGCGGCGGGCTCGCTGGCCTGTCCCTGTCGCTCGCCCTCAAGCGCGCGCTCGCCGACGGGATCGACGTGGTCATGTGCGATCCGGCGCTCGCGCGCGATCCGCACGGGGATCGGCGCTCCTTTGCAATTGCGGCTGCGGCGCGGCGGATGTTCGAGGCCCTGGGCCTCTGGGACAGGGTGGCCGACAGGGCTCAGCCGATCCTCGACATGGTGATCACCGATTCCAGCCTGCAGGACCCGGTGCGGCCCACGTTCCTGACTTTCGAGGGCGCGGTGGAGGGTGAGCCCTTCGCCCATATGGTGACCTCGGGCGACCTGACGGCGCTCCTGCTCGAGGCATGCCGTGACAGCGGCGTGAGCCTGCGGCCCGAGGGCGTGAAGGGCTTCACCGTGCAGGGCGCCCGGAACGACGTCGTGCTGACCGGCGGCGAGACGGTTCCGGCCGCTCTCCTCGTGGCCGCGGACGGGGCGCGCTCACGCCTGAGAGAGCAGGCGGGCATCGGCTGGATCACCTGGCCGTACAACCAGTCGGGCATCGTCGCCACCATCGCGCACGAGCGCGATCACGAGGGCCGGGCGGTGGAGCACTTCCTGCCGGCAGGTCCCTTCGCGATCCTGCCCCTGAAGGACGATGTCCGGCCCGACGGCACCGTCCGGCACCGCTCCTCCATCGTATGGACCGAGCGCAGCGAGACCGTGCCCGCGCTGCTCGAATCCCAGCCCGAGGATCTCCTGGCGGAACTCGAGAAGCGGTTCGGCCTGCAGCTCGGAAAGATTGCCTTCGAGACCAAGCCGCAGGCCTATCCACTGGCCTTCGGGGTGGCGCGCTCCTTCGTGGGCGAGCGCCTCGCGCTCCTGGGCGACGCGGCCCATCTCATCCATCCGATAGCAGGCCAGGGCCTGAATCTCGGCCTGCACGACGCGGCGGCGCTGGCGGAAATCGTCACGGACGCCATGCGGCTGGGCCAGGATCCGGGCGCCGCCGACGTGCTCCTGCAATACGAGCGCGCGCGCAGGGCGGACATCACCGCCATGGGCATGGTGACGGACGGCCTGAACCGGCTGTTCTCCAACGACCTGCTGCCCGCGCGGCTGATTCGGGATCTCGGTCTCGGCCTGGTCGACCGCATGCCCGGCCTGAAACGCTTCTTCATCGGCGAGGCGGCGGGCCTGAGGCGGGGCGCCGGGCCGCGCCTGCTGAGGGGCGAGGCGCTTTAAGCCGGGCAGAGGCTGCCTGGTCCGGATCGTGGTGAAAGGTCGCCGGGCAGCTGCGGCTTTACGCTTTGGTAACGCTCCAGATATTTGAGGGGCTGCCGCTCTCACCTTGGAAATCCGGTTTTTCATCGGAAGCCGCTGCCCACCTCTGCAGGTGCGGCGGAAATGTTCACGTTCGGCCCTTTTCGTTTGCCACGACATAACGTATCAATCGGCCATCATTCCTCGCTTTTCGGAAAAGACCCATGGCCGACTATTACTTCGATCCAGCCAACCCTCCCACCTATGCCGCCGACGGCAGTGTGGTCCTCCAGGAGGGCACCGCGTTCGTCGGCGTGACCATCCGCAACGGCACCGCGGACAAGAACGCCCTCAACGCCGTCGGAATCCAGGACATCACCATCATTCCCGGCGTGACGGTCCGGGCCGAGAACGACGCGATCAACTTCGCGGCGGCCGGGACCGCAACCAGCGCGAACAGGGTCTTCAACGGCGGCGGCTTCATCTCGGCCGTGGCAGGTGCCGGCATTTACTTTGCTAATGGCGGCGACGGCATCGTCACGAACCAGGGCACCGTCACCGGCGCCACCGGCATCAAGATGGACGGCAACGGCAAGCTGGATGTTCTGAACAGTGGCACGATCAACACGTCCGGAAAGGCCATCGTGAGTGGCTCCGCCAACGACAGGGTGGTCAATGCCGGGCTGATCCGCTCAACGGGCGCTGAGGGAATCGCGATCGATCTCGGCGCCGGCGACGACGTCTATGACGGCAGCGGCGGCACCACCATCGGCAAGATCGTGCTGGGCGACGGCAACGACAAGGCCTATGGCGGCGCGGGCTCCGAGGTCTTCGTCGGCGGCAAGGGGAATGACTTCTACGACGGCGGCGCGGGCAGCGACACGGTCGATTATTCGGCCGCGACGGGGGCCATCACCGTGGATCTGTCGCAGACGGGCCAGCAGGCGATCGGCGGGGGGTACGATTCCAACACCCTGTTCAGCATCGAGAACATCATCGGCGGCACCGGCGCCGATTCGATCAAGGGCAGCAGCGCCGACAACATGCTCCAGGGCGGCGAGGGCAACGACACCCTGGAAGGCGGCGCCGGCAACGACACGCTGGATGGCGGCGTCGGCGACCAGGATACGGCCAACTACTCGACCACGACAACCTCGCTCAAAGTGGACCTCAGGACCAGCGACGTGTCCCAGAATACCTTCGGGTCGGGCTGGGACTTGTTGAAGGGCATCGAGAACGTCACCGGCGGCAGCGGTTCCGACACCATCGACGGCAGCCAGGGTGACAACAAGCTCCTGGGCTTGAGCGGCAACGACAGCCTCAACGGCCACGGCGGCAACGATCTGCTCGAGGGCGACCTGGGCAACGATACCCTCGACGGCGGCGCGGACAACGATACTCTGAATGGCGGCATCGGCAACGACAGCCTCCTCGGCGGCACCGGCATCGACAAGCTCGTCGGCGACGTGGGCAACGATACGCTCCAGGGTGGCGACGGCAACGATACCCTCGAAGGCGGCGAGGGCAACGACATGGCCGTCTTCTCAGGCATGCGGAACAATTATCTGATTTCGGTGACTACAGGCAGCGAGGATACCGCGTATACGGTCAAGCATACGGTCGAGGGCGGCGAAGGCGAAGACACGGTCCTCGGCGCGGGCGGCGAGGACAGCCTCAAGGGGATTCGTCTTCTGAAGTTCCTCGAAGGGGATGGAACAGCCGACGACAAGACCTACGCTCTCACTAATTCCGCGGCTCCGACCACGGTCGGCCTCTCCGGCACCGGCATCCGGGAAAACAGCGCCAATGACACGGTCGTCGGCGTTCTCTCGGCCACCGATGCCGATGGCGATGCGCTGACCTTCACCCTGGTCGACAACGATGACGATTCGAGCAACAACTTTTTTAAGCTTGATGCCGACGGCAGGACCATCCGCGTCAAGGACAAGAACCTCCTGAACTTCGAAACCCTGAGCAACGGCCAGCTGACCGCCAAATACGTCCTCAAGGTGACGGTGAGCGACGGCATTATGAACCTCAGCGACGGCGCCATGACCGGCACCGCCACGCGAGACGTGGTCGTCACGATCACCAACGAATACGAGGACGCTCCGGTCATTCGCCGCGGAACGAATGCCGGCGAGCAGGCCATCGGCGAATACGGCAGCGACAGGGTCTACGGCCTAGGCGGGAACGACGAGGTCTTCGGCCGCAAGGGGAACGACCTTCTCGACGGTGGCACCGGCAACGATTTCGTTATCGGTGGAGACGGGAGCCAGGGAACCGGACTGCTCACCACCGGCAACGACACGCTTTATGGCGGCAGCGGCAGCGACACCCTTTTCGGCGGCGACGGCGTCGACTTGCTCTACGGCGGCACCGGCAGGGACACCCTGTATGGCGGCACCGGCTCGGACACATTCGTGTTCAACGCGTCGCTGTCGAGCGCCAACATCGATCACATCGCAGACTTCCGGTCGGAGGACACGATCAAGCTGTATCGTGGGATCTTCTCCAAGATCGCCAAGGGAACCCTGTCGGCCGATGCGTTCGTGGTCGGTGATCGGGTGAAGGACAAGGAAGACCGGATCATCTACTACAAGACGGGCGGCGCCCTGTTCTACGATCCGGATGGCACCGGCAGTGCAAAGGCAGTGCAGTTCGCGACGATCGGCAAGAACCTGTCCCTGAGCTACAAGGATTTCGTCATCTACTGACGACCTTCAAATAAAAGCCCGGCTCGTGAGAACCGGGCTTTCAAGGCGCAGGGGCTGGGGGCTCCTCAACCGTTCCTTCGAGCCGGCCTATTTCTGCTTGGCGCGCTCGACGGCTTCCTGGATCAGGCGATGGGCTTCGGCCTTGTCGCCCCAGCGGATGATCTTCGCCCATTTGCCGGGCTCGAGATCCTTGTAGTGCTCGAAGAAGTGCTCGATCTGCTTGAGGGTGATCTCGGGAAGATCGGTGTAGTTCTGCACCCGGTCGTAGCGCTGGGTCAGCTTGCTCGACGGCACCGCGATGATCTTCTCGTCCTGGCCGCCGTCGTCCTCCATCACGAGCACGCCCACGGGGCGCACGTTCATGACGGCGCCGGGCACGATGGCGCGGGTATTGGCGATGAGCACGTCGCAGGGATCGCCGTCGCCGGACAGGGTGTGGGGGATGAAGCCGTAATTTCCAGGATACCGCATGGCGGTATAGAGGAAGCGGTCGACGACGAGAGCGCCCGACTCCTTGTCCATCTCGTACTTGATGGGCTCGCCGCCGATCGGCACTTCGATGACGACGTTCACGTCCTCAGGCGGGTTCTTTCCAGTCTGGATCGCGTCAAGGCGCATAGAGCTGTTCTCCGGAAAAGGCTTGTGGCACCGGTTTCGGTGAAGAAGGAGCTTCCACCGATCCATGCAGCAAAACGAAGCCCTGTGGAGCGATCAAGGCTTCATAACCTTGCGCGCGCCCCTTAAGGCTTTCGCGCTTCACTAGCCGGACTGGGCGCGTGCAACAAGAACCAAAACGTGTTTTTACCGAAAGAGATAGGCGACCTTGGCAAGAGGAGTTCCGCCGATCCGCTCCTCGACCCGGGCGATGCTGCGTCCGCCGAGGCCCTCGTAGAAGGCGCAGGCGCGCTGGTTCTCGGCTAGGGCCCACACGGCCACCTGTCGCATGTCGCTGTGGCGCAGATCATTGAGCACCGCCTTGAACAGACGCCGGCCGAGCCCGATCCCCTGGTATTCCGGCAGGAGATAGATCTCGTCGATCTCGCCTTCCGCCGGGAGTGAGCGATCGCGGCAGCGGCCGTAGGACGCGTAACCCGCGATCCCCTGTCCGATATCCAGCACCACGAGAGGCCGGCCTCGGGTCACGGTGGAACGCCACCAGCGCTCGCTGCGACGGGCGAACATCTTGTCCAGGGTCACGCCGGGAATGATGCCGAGATAGGCCTCGCGCCAGGCGGCGTCGAACACCCTGGACAGGGCTGAGGCGTCATCGGGCTTGGCATGACGGATGCTGACGAGGAGGTCGCTCATGGCTTGAGGCAATGTCTTGAGATGCAACGATAATGAGCTTCGCCGGGCCATGGTTAACGAGCCGTTAACGTGCGCGAAGATCCAAGCCGGCAAAGCATGAGTTTCTTAAGCCAAACAACGGACAGTGGGGCACAGGTCAAAACGCCGCAAATTTCTCTGTACTCGCTAGGAGCAAAGTCCCCTTCGAACAGGTGTCGCTTAAACCCGGTCTAAGAGGTCAACTCGATTTATAGTTACAAAAGATGGCAGAAGACCTTATTCAGGGAGGTGAAGGAATCGATATTCTTGCGATTTGAGTATTCACGACCTCAAGGCTGATCCGAAGCCGACTGGGTCTCAGAAACCAGGCAACTGGAACGAAATTCTTAGTCCGAGGAATAATCTGCGAACCTTGCAAAAGGAAGTTTAGATCGAAATCCTCTGTGGAGTAACAAAAGATTCAGAATGATTTCAAGGTTTACCATTCCCGGATTATCATGAGCATAGCTCATCTTATGCGAGTCCCGGCTCTCAAAACTGCTAGAGCGGTCGATCGAGCAGTAAAGGCGCATGATGCATTCCTTCGAAGCCAATCCTGTGAAGGCTGATGTATTCCTCCTCTCATGCCTGGATGAGGTACCTCAGCGTTACTTGCATGGGCTTTGCTTTCAGGAGGAAAACCTCATCATCGGAAATGGCGGGTACCAGCAGTACCGCGCTGATGGAAAGTCAGACATACAGCCCAAAGGATTCGTTTTAGAACCAGCGGCGTCAAGGAATGGGCGCGTCTATGCGGCAGAAGCTACACCCGCCGAAGGCGGAAACTTTCAGCAGAAGGAGGCGCTTCGCATGCTGCGGGACGAATTCCTCGAGCATTATGACGATATGCGTAAAACAGGCTTTTTCCCAGTCGACTACATTGAGAAGGCAAGAGGCACCATAGAGGAGGCGGCACAATCCGGGCGCTTCGCTCATCCCATTGACGGTTGTGCTGTTTCGCACGTGCTTCTTGCAGGGGAGCTTTCCAGCTTGTCGAATTGGACGCAGCAGCGCTCGTCAATCCTGGGAAGGCTTAAGAGTATATTCTCTCAATGAGGAGCAGCCTTTGCTCACCGCTACAAATATCTGATCAACAGACTGACCGAGTAGCACAGCTAAGGACTCGTGCCTCAGGCATTTAGTCGAGACACAAACCGCCCGCTCTTCATCCGAAGAGCGGGCGGTTTGGCCTTCGGGCTTACGCCGCGAGCTGGCGCAGCACGTATTGGAGGATGCCGCCGTTGCGGAAGTACTCCACTTCCTCGAGCGTATCGATGCGGCAGAGCACCGGAACGCGCTTCACGGAGCCGTCGCCGGAGGTGATCTCCATCTCCATGCGCTGGCGCGGCTTCAGATCGCCGGACAGGCCCTTGATGGTGATCGTCTCGTCGCCCTTGAGCCCGAGGGACTCCCAGGAGGTGCCCTGTTCGAACACGAAGGGAGCCACGCCCATGCCGACCAGGTTCGAGCGGTGGATGCGCTCGAAGCTCTCGGCGATCACGGCGCGGATGCCGAGCAGGCTGGTGCCCTTGGCCGCCCAGTCGCGGGACGAGCCGGTGCCGTATTCCTTGCCGGCGAGGACCACCAGCGGAACGCCCTCCGCCTTGTAGCGCATGGCGGCGTCGTAGATGTACATCCGCTCTCCGCTCGGCTGGTGGATGGTGTAGCCGCCTTCGACCACGTGGCCGTTCTCGTCCCTCACCATCTGGTTCTTGATGCGGATATTGGCGAAGGTGCCGCGCATCATGACCTCGTGGTTGCCGCGACGGGTGCCGTACTGGTTGAAGTCGGCAACGCGCACCTGATGCGACTGCAGGTATTCACCGGCCGGGGACGCGGCGCGGATGTTGCCCGCGGGCGAGATGTGGTCGGTGGTGATCGAGTCCTGGAAGAGGCCGAGGATGCGGGCGTTCACGATGTCCGTGACCGGCTGCGGCTCCTTGGTCATGCCTTCGAAGTAGGGCGGGTTCTGCACATAGGTCGACCCGGTCGGCCACTCGTAGGTGAGGCCCGGCTCGAAGGTGACCTTCTTCCAGTTCTCGTCGCCTGCGAACACGTCGGAGTAGCGGCTCTTGAACAGCTCGCTCGTGATCGTGCGGTCGATGAAGTCCTGCACCTCGGTGGAGGAGGGCCAGATGTCCTTCAGGTAGACCGGCTGACCGTCGGAGCCCGTGCCGAGGGGATCCTTCGTGAGGTCCACCAGCATGGAGCCGGCGAGGGCGTAGGCCACCACCAGCGGCGGCGAGGCCAAGTAGTTCGCGCGCACGTCCGGATTCACCCGGCCTTCGAAGTTGCGGTTGCCTGAGAGCACCGACACGGCCACGAGATCGTTGTCGTTGATCGCCTTCGAGACGTTCTCCGGCAGCGGGCCCGAGTTGCCGATGCAGGTGGTGCAGCCGAAGCCCACGAGGTTGAAGCCCAGCGCGTCCAGGCTCTCCTGGAGGCCGGCCTTCTTGAAGTATTCCTCGACGATCTGCGATCCGGGCGCGAGCGAGGTCTTCACCCACGGCTTGGACTTGAGGCCCTTCTTCACCGCATTGCGGGCGAGCAGGCCCGCGCCGATCATCACGCTCGGGTTCGAGGTGTTGGTGCAGGAGGTGATCGCGGCGATCACCACGTCCCCGTGGCCGAGATCGAAATTGGCGTTCTCCACGCTCACGCGCTTGCCGATCTCGCCGGCCTTGCGGAACTCCTTCTCCATGGCGTCGACGAAGGAGGTCTTGGAGGTGTCGAGGGTCACGCGGTCCTGCGGACGCTTGGGGCCGGCCAGCGAGGGCACCACGTCGCCGAGGTCGAGCTCGAGGCTGTCGGTGAAGACCGGGTCGGCCATGTCAGGCGTGAGCCACATGCCCTGCGCCTTGGCATAGGCCTCGACGAGGGCGACGCGCTCGTCCGTGCGGCTGGTGGTGCGCAGGTAGTCGATGGTCTTCGTATCGATGGGGAAGAAGCCGCAGGTGGCGCCGTATTCGGGCGCCATGTTGCCGATGGTGGAGCGGTCGGCGACCGACATGTCGTTGAGGCCGGGGCCGTAGAATTCCACGAACTTGCCGACCACGCCCTTCTTGCGCAGCATCTGGGTGACGGTGAGCACCAGGTCGGTGGCGGTCACGCCTTCCTTCAGCTTGCCGGTGAGCTTGAAGCCGATGACCTCCGGGATCAGCATGGAGACCGGCTGGCCGAGCATGGCCGCCTCCGCCTCGATGCCGCCCACGCCCCAGCCGAGAACCGCGAGGCCGTTCACCATGGTGGTGTGCGAATCGGTGCCGACCAGGGTGTCCGGATAGGCGATCTCCTCGCCGGTCGCCGTGTCCTTGCGGGTCCAGACGGTCTGCGAGAGGAATTCCAGGTTGACCTGGTGGCAGATGCCGGTGCCGGGGGGAACCACCGAGAAGTTCTCGAAGGCGGTCTGGCCCCACTTGAGGAAGCGGTAGCGCTCGCCGTTGCGCTGGTATTCGAGCTCAACGTTGCGATCGAAGGCCTTCGGCGTGCCGAACTCGTCCACGATCACCGAGTGGTCGATCACAAGGTCGACGGGAACAAGCGGGTTGATCTTGCGCGGGTCGCCGCCGAGGTTCTTCATGGCGTCTCGCATGGCCGCGAGGTCGACCACGGCCGGAACGCCGGTGAAGTCCTGCATCAGGACGCGGGCGGGGCGATAGGCGATTTCCTTCTCGTCCTTGCCCCTGTTATCGACCCAGGCGGCCACGGCTTCGATATCGGCCTTGGTGACCGTGCGGCCGTCCTCGTAGCGGAGCAGGTTCTCGAGCAGCACCTTCATGGAGAAGGGCAGCTTCGAGGCGCCTTTCAGGCCGTTCTTCTCGGCCTCGACGAGGGAGTAATAGGTGTAGGTCTTATCGCCGACCTGGAGGGTCTGGCGGGCATTGAAGCTGTTGTTGAGCGTCACGGCGAATCCTCGCGTGCATTTGGGTTACGAACAGGTTGTTCGGCCGAAAGCGCGATATGCGCGCGCCGCTCCGGGGGTGCCCGGACAGGGGAAAAGCGCGCGAGGCGGATTGGACGCCTTGGCGCGCGGCGCAGCCAGGGGTGCTATAGATCATTTCCAACCATCCCGCTACACGGTTTAGAACCATTCTGGGGTGCAATGAGGGCAGGGGTCTGAGGGTTTGGGGCAGGGTTTGCGTCTGAGGGTTAACGATTTGGCCTGCGAGCGGGGCGGCCGCCGGATCTTCGACGGCGTGTCCTTCACCCTCGGTTCCGGCGAGGCTCTTGTCATCACCGGCCGGAACGGGGCCGGAAAGTCGACCCTGCTGGAGCTTCTGGCCGGACGGCTCACGCCCGCGGGCGGAACGATCCTCTGGGAGGGGGCAGGGGAGCGCAGCCTGCCCGAATGCCTTCACTATGTCGGCCACCGGGACGCCCTCAAAAGTGCCCTCACGGCCCAGGAGAACCTGGATTTCGCCCGCGATTTCCTCGGCGACCCGGCCCTGTCCGCCGCCGAGGCCCTGGAGGCGGTGGGGCTCGCCCATGCGGCCCGGCTGCCGGTGGGCTATCTCTCGGCGGGGCAGCGGCACCGGGTGGCGCTCGCCCGCCTTCTCGTGGCGCACCGTCCCCTGTGGCTCCTCGACGAGCCCACATCCGCCCTCGACACCGCCTCCCAGGACATTCTGCGCCGGCTCCTGGAGAATCACCGCTCGGCCGGCGGCATGATCGCCGCCACCACCCATTCGCCCCTGTTCCTGTCGGAGCCGAAGGAGATCCGCATCGAGCGCGCGGCGATCCGGGCCGGGGAGGCGCTCCCGTGATCCGCTCCTTTCGCGCGCTCCTCGTCCGGGACCTGAAGCTCGCCGCCCGCGTGGGCGGGTCGGGCGTAATGGGCCTCATCTTCTTCCTGATGATCGTGACGCTGATTCCCTTCGCGCTCGGTCCCGACCTCAACCTCCTGTCGCGCATCGGCCCGGCGATTCTTTGGATCGCCGCCCTGCTCGCGACCCTCATCGGCCTCGACCGCCTGTTCCAGGCGGATCAGGAGGACGGCTCCCTCGACATCCTGCGCCTCTCGCCGGCCCCCCTCGAGTTGATCGTGCTCGCCAAGGTCACGGCCTACTGGCTGACCACCGGCCTCCCGCTCGCCCTCGCCACGCCGCTCTTCGGCCTGCTCGTGGCCCTGTCGCCGGAGGGCATGCTCGCCATGGTGGCGACGCTCCTCGTCGGCACGCCAGCGCTCACCTTCATCGGCGCGGTTGGGGCGGCGCTCACCGCTTCGCTCCGGCGCGGCGGCCTGATCCTCGCGATCCTGGTGCTGCCCTTCATGATCCCGACCCTGATCTTCGGGGTCTCGGCCGCGAATGCGGCTCTCGGCGGCACGATTCCCTTCGCGACGCCCTTCCTGATCCTCGTTGCCCTGTCGCTGATCTCCGCCGTGGTCGGCACGGTGGGCGCCGCGGCGGCGTTGCGGTCGGGGGAGTGACCCACCCCTGCCATTCCGGGGCTTCGTTAGAAAAGTGAACTTGTGACGCTGAGTCCGTGGACATTCGATCTACGTGAGGGCCTCATGCGCCCATGGCCGGGGTATCGGCATATGTTCAAGACGAAAGTCCAAAAGCCGATACAGCCGCCGAAAGGGTCCTGGAGCCCCCGGCTGCCATTCTTCTGGCATCATGGCCTCAAGCTGATTCCGAAAGCCTGTTCGATGGCGGGCTTGCCCTCGCGCTCGACCCGGTAGATCGCGCGGTAGAGCCCAGGGCGGAAGCCGCCCGGGGGCGGCCTGAAGCCCGCAAACATCATCCATTGCGCCTTGTTGCGGTCCAGCGGCGGGGCCTTGTTCTGGGCCACCGGCTTCCCGTCGGTGTCGAACAGGGTGAGAATCTGCACGTCGCCGCCCTTCAGGCCGATGGCCCGCACATAGGCCACGAGGGCCGGGGACTGCGTGGTCGGGACGGTCTGCTCCGCCGCGCCCGACTCGATCGCCTCCAGGGTGACCGGACCGGGGGCGAATCCCTTGTTCAGGACGCTGCCCGGCTGATAGGCGAGCGAGGGTTTTAGGCCCTCCTCCCACAAGGAAGAGTAGCCCTGGCTGTCGCAGGATTTGGTGGGTGGCCCTGCATCGAAAGGATCCACCGCCTTTCCGTCCTTGCGGATTGTGAAATGCAGGTGCGGAAATTCGGTCATGCCGGAGAGGCCAATGCGGCCGATCCGGTCGCCTGCCTTCAGAGCGTCGCCCGGCTTCACGGAAAGGCTGCCCTTGGCCATGTGGCAGTACTGCGTCTGCCAGCCGTTGCCGTGATCCACGACGGCGCCGTTGCCGCACTCGGTGTTGGCTGCGCTCTTCAGGCTCTGGCCCGTGTCCTCCACGCCGTCGCGGGTGCGCAGAACCGTGCCGTCGGCGGCCGCCACCACATCGACGCCGGCCTTCATGGCGGCCGTCGTCGGCACGCGGATGTCGGTGCCGTCGTGCCCGTCATAGGTCAGTGTCCCGCACTGGTAGTCGCTCGCCTCCGGCGAGGCGTCGTGGTCCACGTAATGCTGGATGAAGCAGGTGCGCCCGATCTCGCAGGCGACCGGCAGGCGGAGCGAAATGTCCTGAGCGGATGCAGCCCCGGAGAGGCTGAGGGCAATGAGGCCGAGGACCGGAAGACGCATGGCTTGCTCCGCAACAAAGATGCGGCCACCATAGCCCGTCCCGTGGCGAATGAAAGGCACGGCACATTCTCCCCTTCCCCTTGCGGGGAGGGATCGAGGGCGGGGGTCGCAAAGTTGGAGCACGCAGCCGTCCAGAGAGCGTGAGGCTGATCCAGCGACCTCCCTCTCCTTCAGGGAGAAGGCTGGGGTGAGGGGTTACAGGTTCATCCGGACAGGGCGCACCCCTCACCCGCCGCGCTGACGCGCGTCGACCTCTCCCGCACGGGAGAGGTGAAACCGCGCCGCACTCGTAGAGCCTTCACCCGGTCGCACCATTCCCACCCCTGCTTCTCCCTGCCAAGGGGAGAGGGGGAACAGAGACGGGATGCGTTCCAGGCGGTCTTTACGGACAATCCCGGATTGCCGAGGGCGCGCGTCAGCCGCTAAAGAACGGCGATCCTGGCGAAATCGTTATTCAGCTTGAGAGACGCTCCTCGTTGCAGGCGCGTGCAAGGGCCGCTACATCGTGCGTATGATCCGTGAGCTTGCCAATCCCACCCGCTTCATGAGCCTCAGCGGCGCCCTTCTGCCCTGGGTCACGGGCTTGGCCGTGCTGCTCTCCGGCATCGGCCTTTATTGGGTCTGGTTCGTCGCGCCCGCCGATTACCAGCAGGGCGAGACCGTGAAGATCATGTACATCCATGTGCCGGCGGCGTGGCTGTCCCTGTTCTTCTACATGATCATGACGGCTTCGGCCCTGGGCACCCTGGTGTGGCGGCATCCCCTCGCGGACGTGTCGCAGAAGGCGGCGGCGCCCATTGGGGCGGCCTTCACGCTGATCTGCCTCGTCACCGGCTCGCTCTGGGGCAAGCCCATGTGGGGCACCTACTGGCAATGGGATGCGCGGCTGACCTCCATGCTGGTGATGCTGCTCATCTATCTCGGCATTCTGGCCCTCTGGCGCGCCATCGAGGAGCCGAACCGCGCCGCGCGCGCGGTGTCGATTCTCACGCTCGTGGGCGCGGTGAACGTGCCGATCGTCAAATTCTCGGTCGATTGGTGGAACACGCTCCATCAGCCGGCCTCCGTGTTCCGTCTCGGAGGCCCGACGATCCATCCCTCCATGCTCGTGCCGCTGCTCATCATGGCGGTCGCCTTCACCCTCATGGGCGTGGCGCTGCATCTGTCGGGCATCCGCACGGAAATCCTGCGCCGCCGCGTGCGCACCCTCCATCTTCTCGAGGCCGAGCGCCTCGACGCCCGGGCCGCCTGATGACGCACAGCTTCTTCATCGTCATGTCCTATGCCCTCACGGGGCTGGTAATCGCAGGCCTGATCCTGCGCGCCGTGGTCGATCATCGCGCACAGGTGCGGGCCCTGGCAGAGCTCGAATCCCGCGGAATCGGCCGGAGGTCGCGCCGTGGCTGAGGCAACCGCGTCGCGCACGCGGCTGATCTTCATCCTGCCGGCTCTCGTCTTCTTCGTGCTGGCGGTGCTGTTCCTGGTGCAGCTCACCTCGGGGCGCAATCCCGCCGATCTCCCGTCGGCGCTGCTCAACAAGCCGGTGCCCACGTTCAACCTCGCGCCGCTCGAAGGCCTCACGGCCGACGGCAAGCCCGTGCCGGGCTTCTCCAACGAGGATCTGAAGGGCCGCGTCACCATCGTGAACGTGTTCGCTTCCTGGTGCGCCCCCTGCCGCCAGGAGCACCCGCTCCTCGTGGAACTGGCCAGGGACCCGTCCGTGCGGCTGGTGGGCATCAACCAGAGGGACAATCCCGACAACGCCCGCCGCTTCCTCGGCGCGCTCGGCAACCCATACTCTGCGGTCGGGGTCGATCCGAACGGCCGTGCCTCCATCGACTGGGGCGTCTACGGCGTGCCGGAGACCTTCATCGTCGGTCCCGACGGCATGATCCGCCACAAGCATATCGGACCCCTGACGCCGGAGAACCTGGACGCCTTCAGGGAGAAACTCCGCCAAATCCCGCGCGCTTGAGGCGGTTGATCGCCACGTCCAGCGCCGAGAGAAAGGCCGATCTGTCCTTCTGGGAGAAGGGCCTTGGCCCCCCGGTCACGTCGCCGGTCGCGCGCAGGTCCTCCATCAGGTTTCGCGTGGCGAGCGCCATGCCGATGGACGCCTCCGTAAACGGCCTGCCCGTGGGACCGATCACGTCCGCGCCGGCCTTGATGCAGCGGCTCGCCAGGGGAATGTCGGCGGTGATCACGATGGCGCCGCGGCCGGCCCGCTCGGCGATCCAGTCATCCGCCGCGTCGAACCCGGCGCCCACCACCACGCGCTCGATCAGGGGGCTCTGCGGCACCATCAGAAAGGCGTTCGCCACGACGAAGGCCTTCACCCGGTGGCGCTCGGCCACCCGGTAGACCTCGTTCTTTACCGGACAGGCATCGGCATCCACATAGATCGCGATGGCTTGAGAGGTTTCGGTCATGAGCCATTTATTCCTTCGGCGGGCATGCTTTGGCCCGAATTGACCAACAAAGCTGCCGGCTAGAGCATCGGACGCAAGAATTGGGAACCGGTTGTGCGTGAAAAGATGTTCTAAAACCAAAAGCCTGATGCATCGGGCGGTGAGTGCGATTCCCCTCCCGATGAGCTAGCCACGTGCCGTACATAAACCCAGGCCAGAACGAAAAGAACCCCGTGGACCGTCCATCACATATCCGATCCGTCTGGGGCTTCCTCCGCAACCGCCGACGCCCACGGGGAATGAGCGATGCGACGAACCGGCTGATGCGCGAGGCCGATGCCGGAGCCCTGCAACGCGCCGGGCTCGTGCGGATGGTGGTGGCCGGGCTTCTGCTCCTGACCATCATCATCGTGACCCGCGGGATCGAAATCACCAATCCCGTGGCAGCACGGCAGATCTGGATCGCCGAGCTCACGCTCACCCTGTTCGGGGCGCTGGGATGGGTCGGGGCCTGGCTTGCCTCCAAGCGGATCGCGGTGGCCAGGCTGCCCATGATCACGGCCCTGCTCGATGCCCTGCTGATCCTCGGCAACCTGGGCTACAGCCACGGCATCCTGGGCGTTCCGGGCAACCTCTTCGCGGCTTTTCCGGCCGCCTGGGTGGTGCCCATCACCATCGCGGCCGCAGCCATCCATTACCAGCCGCGCCTCCAGGCGCTCGTGGCCCTGATCTATGTGGCGGGCCTGTCGCTTCTCGCTTACGGCGAAGGTTCGCTGACGCCTGCCGAGCGCCGGCAGGACCTGTCCGAGATCGCGGGCCTGTTCTCCGAGCAGGCCAACATGGTGCGCATCGCCATGGTGTTCTCCCTGGCGCTGATCCTGATCCTCGTGGCGCGGCAGAGCCGAGTGCTGCTGGAGCGGGCGGTGCGGGAGACGACCATGCGCCTCAACCTCACCCGCTACCTGCCGCGCGAGCTTGCGCCCGTTCTCACGGAGGAGGCCTTCGCGTCCTTGAGGCAGGGGCGGCGCATCCGCATCACGGTGCTGTTCGTGGACATGCGCGCTTCCACCCATTTCGGCGAGACCATGGAGCCGGGGCAGCTTGCGGTGTTCATCACCTCGTTCCGCCGGCGCGTGCTGCGGGCGGCGAGCCGTCACGGCGGCGTCATCGACAAGTTCACGGGCGACGGGGCCCTGATCCTGTTCGGTGTCCCGGGCGCCCGGGACGGCGATGCCGGCCGGGCGCTCGCCTGCGGGCGCACCCTGCTGCGGCTGATCGAGCGCTGGAACATCAAGCGGCGCTTCGATCCGCCCGTGCGCGTCGGCATCGGCATTCACACGGGCGACGTCTTCTGCGGCGTCGTCGGGGACGAAAGCCGCCTGGAATTCACCGTGGTCGGGGAGGCCGTCAACATCGCGTCGCGCATCGAGCAGGCCACCAAGAATACGGATTGCGACCTGCTGGCCTCGAGCGAGACCGTGCGGGAGGCCGGTGAGGACGATCTCTGGAGCGAGATAGCGCACGAGCCCTTGCCCGGCGTCACCCGCAGCGTGGTGCTCATGCGGCCGGCCGAATGACGCCGCTCTAATGCCATAGGTCTCGTCCCGTCATGGCCGTCCCCGGACTTGATCCCGGGACCAGTCCGGCCATCCACGTCTTGGGAAACGCCGCGCTTCAAAGACGTGGATCCCCGGGCCGAGCCCGGGGATGACGCTGTGGGGTTCTCACGCCTCCTCCGCCTTCTTCACCTCGTAGCGCAACAGCAGCGGTGTCTGCGCCAGCGCGAACACGATGGTGAGGGGCATGATGCCGAAGACCTTGAAGCTCACCCAGAAATCCGTGCTCTGCGTGCGCCAGACGATCTCGTTGAGCGCCGCGAGCGCGAAGAAGAAGAGGGCCCAGCGCAGCGTCAGCTTGCGCCAGCCTTCCTCCGTCAGCTCGAACATGCTGTCGAGAACGATGGCGAGCAGGGGCTTGCGGAAATAGAGGCCGCCCAGGAGGATCGCGCCGAACATCGTGTTCACGATGGTGGGCTTGAGCTTGATGAAGGTCTCGTCCTGAAGGACGAGCGTGAGCCCGCCGAACACCACCACCACGACGCCCGAGACCATGGGCATGATCGGCAGCTTGCGCAGGAGCGCATAGGAGACGCCGAGCGCCAGGATCGTGGCGACGATGAAGAGGGCCGTCGCCGCGAAGATCCGCTGGCTCTCCGCAAAGCCGAACCGGTCCGCATAGGCGTTCGCGATGAAGAAGAGGGCGAGCGGCCCGAGTTCGAGGGCCAGCTTGAGAAGAGGGGGAAGGCGCTTTTCGTCGGTCATGAGCTTGCTTCTATCCCGGCAATGGCTCTCGCGAAATCCCCTGCGGTGAAAGGCTCCAGATCCTCCACCCCCTCGCCGACCCCGATGAAATGGACGGGCAGGCCGAACTTGGCGGCGAGCGCCACCAGAATGCCGCCGCGCGCCGTGCCGTCGAGCTTGGTCATCACGAGGCCCGTCACGCCCGCCGCCTTCTGGAACAGCTCGACCTGGCTCACGGCGTTCTGGCCCACGGTGGCGTCGAGCACGAGGAGCGTGGCATGGGGCGCGCTCGCGTCGAACTTTTTGACCACGCGCACGATCTTCTCGAGCTCGGCCATGAGCCCGGCCTTGTTCTGAAGCCGGCCCGCCGTGTCGATGAGCAGCACGTCCGTGCCGTTGGCCTTGGCCTCCTGAAGGGCGTCGAAGGCGAGGCCCGCCGCATCCGCGCCCTGCTCGCGGGCGAGAACCGGCGCCCCGACCCGCTCGCCCCAGACCTTGAGCTGCTCGATGGCGGCGGCCCGGAAGGTGTCGCCGGCCGCCAGCATGACCTTGAGGCCCTGGCTGCGGAACTTCTGCGAGAGCTTGCCGATCGTGGTGGTTTTCCCCGCGCCGTTCACGCCCACCATGAGGATCACGAAGGGTTTCCGGGTCCGGTCGATGGTGAGCGCCTGGGCCACCGGCTGAAGCGTCCTCTCCACTTCGCTCGCCAGGATGGTCCGCACCTCCTGGGGCGAGATCTCCTTGTTGTAGCGGCCGGCCGAGATCGCCTCCGTGATCCGCATGGCGGTGGGCACGCCGAGATCGGCCTGGATCAGGGCGTCCTCCAGATCCTGGAGGGTGGCCTCGTCGAGCTTGCGCTTGGTGAAGAGCCCCGTGACGCTCTCCGACAGGGACGAGGAGGTGCGGCGCATGCCCTCGGTCAGGCGCTGCCACCAGCCCCGTTTCTCCGCCGGAGCGGGCTGCGCAGGAGCAGCCTGGGTCCCAGAAGCCTGGGTCTCGGGGGCAGGAGAGGCCTCGAGAGCCGGGGGAGGCGGATCGTTCGGCTCGGCCACGTCCGCGCGCGGTTCGGGGCCCGTCTCGGTCTCGATGCGCGGGATCGGCTCCTTCGGATTGCCGCCCTCGGGATCGATCGTTTCCACGGGCTGCAGGTCGGCGCCCGCGAGCTCGGCCGGCACCTTGCGCTCCTCGGGCGTGTCGGGAGAGGCAGCCGTCACCGTGGAGGGCGCGGCCGCCAGATCATCCGCGCCCGTGGCAGGCGGGGAAGGCATCGCCTCCGGCTCGCCCCCGGCCTGCGGCGTCTCCGGCGCGGACTCGGGGTGGGTATCGGGAGTGGTCTCGGCCTTGCGCCCGAAGAGGCGGGAGAAGAAACCGGGCTTGTTCTCGGCCATGCTGTGCTTTGCCTCGTCAACGCTTGTGCTTGATTTAACGCGCCTGCCTCGATAGCCGAGGCATCATGAATGCGGAAGAGATAGTGTCCCGTCTGCTCTATCGCGATGCCCTGATGCTCGTGATCGACAAACCCGCCGGCCTGCCGGTGCATCCCGGTCCCAAGGGCGGGGAGACCTTGTTTCATCATCTCGACTCCTTGCGCTTCGGCCTGCCCCGCCGTCCGGAAGCCGCGCATCGTCTCGACAAGGACACCTCCGGCTGCCTGATCCTGGGCCGCCACCCGAAGGCCATCGCCCGCCTCAACGAGCTGTTCCGTCGAAACGAGGTCGACAAGGTCTATTGGGCGGTGGTCGAGGGCGGACCTCACGAGGAGGAGGGCGAGATCGATCTTCCGCTTGCGCCGAAATCGCCGGATCGCGGCTGGTGGATGAAGGTGGACCCGAAGGGCCAGCCCTCGCTCACCCGGTGGCGGGTGCTGGGGCGCGGGGAGGGTCTGACCCTGCTCGAGCTGCGGCCCGTCACCGGCCGCACCCATCAGCTGCGCGTCCATTGCGCGGCCATGAACTTCCCGATCCTGGGCGATCCCATCTACGGCACCGCGCCGCGCTTTCACGGCCCGGGCCTGCATCTTCATGCGCGCAGCGTGAGCGTGCCGCTCTACCCGAAGAAGCCGCCGATCCTCGTGGAGGCTCCGGTGCCGGAGCACATGCGCGCGCAGGTAACGATGTGTGGCGCCCTGCCGGAGAATCCGGACGATCCGGCGTGATGAGCGAAATGCTTCGTTCGTCTTGGCCGTCCCCGGACCAAGTCCGGGGATGACGGGAAAGACCTTTCAGCACCGGGATCATGATGCGGCCTGCTATGCGGCCAGCAATTCCTTGCCGTCGTGGCCCGTGATGGTGACGGGCACGATCTCTCCGGGTTTCACCTCGCCTGAAAAGCGCACGAGCGTGAAGCCTTCGGTGCGGCCGAGCTGGTTCGTCTCGATCAGCACGTTGCGGCGCGCCCCGACCTCCTCGGCGAGATGTTTGAGCAGCGCGGCCTCGCCCTTCTCGCGCAGGCGACGGGCCCGATCCTTCACGACGTCGCGCTGTACCTGCGGCATGCGCGCGGCGGGCGTTCCGGGACGGGGAGAGAAGGGGAAGACGTGGAGATGCGTGAGGCCGCATTCGTCGACGATGTCGAGGGAGCGGGAGAACATCTCCTCTGTTTCCGTCGGGAATCCCGCGATGATGTCCGCCCCGAACACCATGTCGGGACGAAGCCGCTTCACCTGCGCGCAGAACGCGATGGCGTCGTCCCGCAGGTGGCGGCGCTTCATGCGCTTGAGGATCATGTCGTCGCCCGCCTGCAGCGAGAGATGCAGATGCGGCATCAGACGGCTCTCGTTGGCGATGGCGTCGAGCAGGTCGTCGTCCGCCTCCACCGAGTCGATGGAGGAGATGCGAAGGCGCTCCAGCTCCGGCACGTGGCGCAACAGGCTCTTCACCATCGTGCCGAGCTTCGGCTCGCCGGGAAGATCCTTGCCGTAGCTCGTGATGTCCACGCCGGTGAGCACCACTTCCCGCGAGCCGTGCTCCACGAGATTGCGCACCTGCTCAACCACCGCGCCCATGGGCACCGAGCGGGAATTGCCGCGGCCGTAGGGAATGATGCAGAAGGTGCAGCGATGGTCGCAGCCGTTCTGCACCTGCACGAAGGCGCGCGTGCGCCCGCGCATGCCGTCGATGAGATGCACGGCGGTTTCCTTCACCGCCATGATGTCGTTGACGAGAACCTTCTCGCTCTGGCCGACGCCGAAATCGCGCATGGCGCTCCAGGTCTCGGCCTTCATCTTCTCATGGTTGCCGAGAACCTGGGACACCTCCGGCATCGACGCGAAGGTTTGCGGCTCCACCTGAGCGGCGCAGCCCGTCACGACGATGCGCGCATCGGGTTTCTCGCGGGCGATCCTGCGGATGGACTGGCGCGCCTGGCGCGTCGCCTCGGAGGTGACCGCGCAGGTGTTGACGATGATGACCTCGCCCAACCCCGCATCCTCCGCGTGGCGCTGCATCGCCTCGGACTCGTAGGTGTTGAGACGGCAGCCGAAGGTGACCACTTCCACCGCCATCACGCCGCTCCCGCGAACAGGGCAGGGGAGAGGAAGCCTTCGTGCTCGAGTTCCGTCGCGCCGGTCATGAGCACGTGTCCGTCGCTCTCGCGCCATTCGATCACGAGATCGCCGCCGGGCAGGGTGACCGTGGCCTTGCGGCCGGTCAGCCCCTTGCGGGCTCCCGCCACCAGGGTGGCGCAGGCGGCCGAGCCGCAGGCCCGGGTCGCGCCCGCGCCGCGCTCCCACACCCGCAGGATCACATGATCCGGTCTCTCGACCTGGGCGAAGGAGATATTGGCCCGCTCGGGGAAAACCGGGTCGTGCTCCAGCATCGGGCCGATGGCGGCCAAATCGTAGGCGGCCGCGTTCCTCACCCAGAAAATCGCGTGCGGGTTGCCCATGCCGATGGCGGACGGGTTCTCGAGCTCCGGCGCTTCCGGCAGATGCGTGTCCAGCGCGATGGCGCGGGTGTCCGGATAAGGATCGCGCAGGGGAATCTCGTTCCACGCCAGGCGCGGCGGACCCATGTCGACGGTGAACGTGGTGTCGGAGACTTGGCTCACCGGCAGAAGGCCCGCCCTCGTCTCGAGCACCAGCCCCCGGCCTGCCGGGCGGCTCATGACCGGATCGGTCAGCATGGCCCAGGCGACGCAGCGGGTGCCGTTGCCACAGGCGCCCGATTCCGAGCCGTCCGTGTTGTAGATGCGCATGAAGGCGTCCGTGCCCGGGGAGACAGGATCGTGCAGCACCATCAGCTGGTCGAAGCGCGAGCGGGGATCGGCCGCGATGGCGCGCGCTTCCACGGCGCTCACCACATGGGCCGAGCCGCGCAGATCCAGCACGGTGATCTCGTTGCCGAGACCGTTCATCTTCAGGAAACGGTGGTTCGCAAGGGGGCTCATCGTGACGCTCATGAGCCGTATATGGCCGAAAACGCGCAAAACCGCGAGAGGGGATCTCGGCCTGCTACCATCCGTCCTCCACAGAGGGCTCCGGAGTCCCTCGCGACGGGACGAAAACGCCCCTATGCTCCGGCCTGTGATCCCTTCGTGATTCGAGGCTTAAGGCACTCTCCCATGCGGCTGCGCTCCTCCACCATCGTTCTTGTGCTGGCCCTCTGCTCGGGCGTGGCTCTGGCGCAGACGCCGCCGGCCGCGGGCCCGTCTCCGGCCGATCCTGCGCCTGCCCCGGCGGCCCAGGCTCCTGCTCCGGCCTCGCCCCAGCCACAGCCCTTGGCGCCCGCTCCGGAAACGCCGGCTCCGGCAACCCCCGCACCCGCGCAGGATGCCGCGCGCACGACGCTCTTCCCCAACCCGAGCGATCCCACGGGCGTCGAGGAAGGAGTTCTCACGGCGAAGCCCGCCGCGATCCTGTCCGGCATCAGCACCTGGGACGAGGCTTTCACCAATCTCAGGGATGCCGTCGCCAAGCTCGACGGCGAGTTGAAGAAGGCCGGCATCGCGCCGGCCGGGCGTCCGCTCACGGTCTTCGTGGACACGGACGACAACGGCTTCAAATACGAGGCGATGATCCCGGTGGCCCAGGTGCCGGAGGGCAAGACCGAACTCACGCCGGAGATCAAGTTCGGCAAGACGCCGGACGGCAAGGCGCTCCGCTTCGTGCACAAGGACGCCTATGACGAGATCGACGGCACCTACGAGACGATCACGGCCTATCTCGATATCAAGGAGATCGTCGCCAAGGACGCCTTCATCGAGGAATACGTGAGCGAGTTCACCGACGCGCAGGACACGGACTTCGAGGTGAACATCTACGTTCAGCCCAAGTGATCCCAAGTACCCAGGCAATCCCAAATCATGACCCCTCGATGATCGCTCTTTTCGACCTCGACGGAACCCTGACCGACCCGAAGGCCGGCATCACCCGCTCCATCCAATATGCGCTCGAAAGGCTGGGCCGGCCCGTGCCGGAAGCGGACGCACTGACATGGATGATCGGGCCGCCGTTGATTGCGGGTTTCACGCGGCTTCTCGGCGGGCCCGAGGAGGCTCCCGAGGCGCTGCGCCTCTATCGCGAGCGCTTCAGCGACGTGGGCCTGTTCGAGAACGAGGTGTACCCCGACATCCCGGCTGCTCTCGAGGCTCTGCAGAAGGCCCGAGTTCAGCTCTTCGTCGCCACCTCCAAGCCTCACGTCTTCGCCCGGCGGATCATCGACCATTTCGGCCTGTCGCCGTATTTCGACGAGGTTTATGGCTCGGAGCTCGATAACCGGAATGCCGACAAGCGCGACCTGATCCGCCACATTCTCGACCGGGAACGCTTCGATCCCGCGGCGGCGGTCATGATCGGCGACAGGGAACACGATGCCATCGGAGCGCGGGCGAACCGCATCGCGGCCATCGGCGTGACCTGGGGCTACGGATCCCGGCAGGAGCTGTTGGATGCAGGCGTCGCCCGTCTCGTGGAGGAGCCCTGCGATCTTCCGGAAGCGGCTCTTACCCTGGCGGGGTCCACACTTCGCCCGGCCGCAAGGGCCTGAACCGGTCCGGAGAGATCTCCGCCGCCTGCAGGGCGTCCGCCAGTTCCCGAGGCGGCTCGTCGACTCCCTCGTTGGTGAGGCGGAAGGTGCCCCAATGGTGTCCAAGCGCCTGCTCGGGCTCGACGATCTGGAACACCTTCACGGCATCCTCGGGATTCATGTGCTGCGGCTCCATGAACCAGCGAGGCTCATAGGCCCCGATGGGCAGGTGGGCGAGCCGGATCCGGCCGAAGCGCTCGCGCACCGTTTGGAAGATCCTGCCGTCCCCGAAGCCCGTATCGCCGATGTGATAGATCGTGCCGGTCGGCGTCGTGATCACGAAGGCGCACCAGAGCGCCATGCGCCGGTCGTTGATGCCCCGCGCCGACCAGTGATAGGCGGGCTCCAGATGCACGGTGACGCCGTTCCCGAGGTCGACCGATCCGCCCCAGTCCCGCGTCTCCACAGTAATGTCCGGGTGCTCCGCCCGGATCACCGCATCGTTGCCGAGCGGCGCGATGAAACGCGGGCGGTGGCGATGCCAGAGGCGGCCCAAGGTCTCGATATCGAGATGATCGTAATGGTTGTGCGTGATCAGCACCGCATGGATCAGCGGCAGATCCTCGAAGGCGATGCCGGGCGGATTGACCCGCCGGGGACCTGAGAACGATACCGGGCTTGCCCGCTCGGAAAAGACCGGATCGATGAGAAGGTTGAGCCCCGCCACCTGAACCAGGAACGAGGCATGGCCGATCAGCACCGCGCGCAGGCCCTTGGAGGCCGGCGGCGGCCTGTCCCGAAAAGGGCTCGGAAAACTCTCCGGCCAGGCCTTTCTGCCGCCGCCGAGCTGCCAGCGGAGCAATTCGACGAATCCCTTGTCCTGCGGCTGGCCCGGCGAGAAGAAGCGTACCCCGTCGAAATGATCCGTGACGGGACCCTGGTAATAGCGGTTCGTGGCGCGCGCGGCCGTCATCCAGCCGATGAGACCAGTGGCGGCCAGAGCGGGAACGCTTAAGGATTTCAGAAGGGTGCGGCGGTTCATGAGAGCTTTCGAGATCGACGGGGCCGGAGATAAGCGCTCCGCTCCCGTAACGGCATTCAGGTTCAGCCTCAGATAACCGGGAATTCCCTGCAAGGTTCGGGCGAGGCGCGCTCTTGCACGCGCTCGGCAGATGAGGCCGCCCATCGGAGCCCCTCAGGGGGAGAGGCGCCGGATGGTTCCTCAGGCTCGAAAGCCAGTCCTGAACCTGGACTGCACCAGCCGCCATTCAAGCCTTGAAGGGAGGGCTGGCGGCCGTAACCATCCTGCCGGGCTTTCCCCTATTGGGCGGGTGGCGAACCGGCCGAATTGGGTCCCTGGACTCCGATGGATATCGATTGCGTTGGAGCGGCGGCGGGACCGCTGAGATAACGCTTCGTCACTCTGTCCACCTGCTGGCCGTTTCCGGTGATGCGGGTATTCCCTGAGCTGCGCGGCCAAGGGTCGTCGATATGCACGACCATGTTGTGCGCCTGCGCGTCTCCGGCGGCCGACGTGATCGTATCCCGGTGCTTCACGTAATCCGCGCATGCGCCGAGTGCGAGCATGGGCAGGAGCCCCGCGCAGGTGATGAGCGGGATCTTAGCGTTTGACGATTTTCTTGCGGACATGGCTCTGCTCCGGCTTCAGCTCGACGATATGCCCATAGGGCCCGACAACGCCCGTTCCCTCGATGAAGCGGCGCTGCATGTCGCTGCTGACTTCCAGGTTTCCGAGCAGGAAGAATTCCGCGTCGTTGCTGGGCTTTGCAGCATCGAGCGGTGTGCGCAAGGGTTGCCCCGGCTTCGCGGGACGGACCAGATGGGGCGTGACCTATACGCATGGCCTTCTCCAATGCTTGTGCATCGCTGCATGTGCAAATTGCTCATGAAGAGCAGGCTCGAACATCCGGAAGTGCACCATGCCGAGCGCGTTCTTAGGATGTGCATTCAGATAACGATAAACTGTTATAATGTTTTAAAGGGCAAACACAAACGATCCGTTGCCGCCGCTGTCGCCTTGGCGGTAGAAAACGGCCAAGGCGCTCCCGCCTGAAGCATTGCAGAAAGCGTAACAAGTATTCCAGATGTTGTTGCGATGAGCGAGGCTTTAAAGCTCAGTACAGGCGCGCGGCTGAGATTATTGAGGCATAGCAAGAACTTATTACGATGGTATGCATGTTTTCCCATAGGCGCGAAAGCCGGGCTCCTGGCGATCTTGCCGTAACGTGATCATTGCAGCGCTGGAAAGTCGATTGTGCATGAATGCAAATTTATATCATTAGAAAAAGGGCTGCTTAAGAGCAGGCGGCACAGCGCCACATAGCTTTCGACAGCCCCGGAACCTGTCATTCGAGCTGAGAAACTCGCCTCCCAATGCGGCTTGAGCCACCTTGGACGGAACCGGGCGAGCTTCGGCCGCAAGTCCAGACACACCATCGGGAAAACCGCTCATTCACGACAGCCGATGAAGCGGATTCAAGGGCGGCACCTGTCTCCCGGCGCTGGCCAGCACAAAACAGCAGTTTGCTTCTGTGCAGGCAATGCCGGGAGGCGGGGCGTTCCTTCGTGGCGGATCTTGGCTAGCTCCCAACAACAGGGTCAGGACAATTTAAGCTTAACATTCTCTTTACATGAAATGTCCCATCATAACGTTGCTGCGGCATCTTGCGGCAGCGGGTGTGGCTTGCCGAACAAAGAAGAACCCCGATGGACATGATCAAGATCGCGGCCCTGACCGGCCTCTTCGCCGCAACAGCTTCGGCAGCCGGCGCTGCCGACCTCTCCCAGGCGTTCCTGTCATCCTCTTCGGTGATACGCGACAGCCGAGCTAGCTCCCTCGGCTGGTATCTGCGGGGCCAAGTCGGCTATGTGGACTACAGGCGTCCCGACGCGAAGTTTAAGGTTGGGTCTCTCGAGAACGATTTCACCTCGGAAAGCCTCGGCAATGCGGCCGCACTCGGCGTCGGTCTCGGCTATCGCTTCAATTCCAACGTCCGGGCGGACCTGACGCTGGACCATGCCTTCGACGCCCGCTTCAAAGGGGGGGCGCCTGCACCGACGCTGACCGGCGCGTTCGTGACCGACGAGGGTTCATTCCAGGGCTCGACCCTCATGGCCAACGGCTATTTGGATTTCAGGCCCATTCTGGGTTTCACGCCCTATATCGGGGCGGGTATCGGACTGGCGCGCAACACGCTCTCCGACGATGTGCGGACGATCCATGACGCGACCACGGGGATCGAAACCGTGGAGCGCTTTGCCGGCGGCAAAGATTTCAGTCTCGCTTGGGCCCTCATGGCCGGCGTCGGATATCAGCTTTCATCGAATTTCACGCTCGATCTCGGCTACCGCTATGTCATCCTCGGCGGCGTGAAAACACGCTCCTACGACGCCGGCACCGGCATCGAGGCGGATTTGATCGCCGCGCACGAGGTGCGGTTCGGCGTCCGATACAGCCTCAGGTGAGGACGCTGCGGCTTCGGAGGTTTCAACGCGGACGGAGCCTCTCCGCCCCAAAGCCTCGGGAACGCCCCCGGCCGGCCCCGGTACCTTCCCGGGAAGGGCGCTGGGCGGCGACGCTGCGGAGATCGGTGGTCGCGTGTGCGCCGACCGGACCCGGGTGCCCGCTCCGTATGCGACAGTCCCTTTCCTTGACTCCGGGCGCTCTTTCCTCTATCGCCTGACCGCAAATCTGTAGAGCGAGCCCTTTGAGCCGCCGACCAGCCCGAGAGGCTGGAGGTCAACGTCCGACAGCGCGATGCGCCCTCGGGCGCGTTTCTCTTTGGGCTTGCCTGGTTTGCCATGACCGGGCTGGTCGGTCGTTCACGCCTTCGCCCCGTGCTTGAAAGTCGTGGATGCCCGCATCACGTGCGGCATGAGGAAAGAGGGTGGACGGATGTCGAGCGGGACATTGCGCATCGAGGACGCGATCAACGAAACCTGCCCGTGGTCGGGACAACCGATCGCGGCGGATTCGCTCACCCTGTATCGCGGCGAGGTGGTCGGTTTCTGCAATCCCGGCTGCCGTGACAAGTTCGCGGCGGCAATCCATCACTTTGAAAAGGCCCTTGAGCAACGCGATGTACCCCTCATCGCAAAAGGAATTGATTGACCATGTTCGAAGGCCTTTCCGAAAAGCTCTCCTCCATCCTCGACTCGCTCACGCGCCGCGGCGCGCTCACCGAGGAGGATGTGAACGCCGCCCTGCGTGAAGTCCGCCGCGCGTTGCTCGAAGCCGATGTGGCGCTGGAGGTCGTACGCTCCTTCACGGACAAGGTGCGCGCCCGCGCCGTCGGCGCGGAAGTCGTCAAGTCGGTCTCCCCCGGTCAGCAGGTGGTGAAGATCGTCCACGATCAGCTCGTGGAGATGCTGGGCGCGGACGCGGAAGTGATCAGCCTCAACGCGGTTCCGCCCGTGGGCATCCTCATGGTCGGCCTTCAGGGCTCCGGCAAGACCACCACCACCGCCAAGATCGCCAGGCGCCTGAAGGATCGCGAGAACCGCCGCGTGCTCATGGCCTCGCTCGACACGCGCCGTCCGGCCGCGATGGAGCAGCTCGCGGTGCTCGGCCAGCAGGTGGGCGTCGATACGCTGCCCATCGTGACCGGCCAGTCGGCGGTGCAGATCGCGCGGCGCGCCATGGAGGCTGCGCGCCTTGGCGGCTACGACGTGGTGATGCTCGACACCGCAGGCCGCGTCACCGTGGACGAGGCGCTGATGGTGGAAGCCGCCGACGTGCGCGCGGCCACCAACCCGCACGAGGTTCTGCTCGTCGCCGACGCCCTCACCGGCCAGGACGCGGTCAACACCGCGCGTGCCTTCGACCAGCGCCTGGGCGTCACCGGCATCGTGCTCACCCGCATGGACGGCGACGCCCGGGGCGGTGCCGCGCTCTCCATGCGCGCCGTCACTGGCAAGCCGATCAAGCTCATCGGCACGGGCGAGAAGGTCGATGCGCTGGAAGAATTCCATCCCGCGCGCGTCGCCAACCGCATCCTCGGCATGGGCGACATCGTCTCGCTCGTGGAGAAGGCGGCCGAGAATTTCGACGCCGCACAAGCCCAGCGCATGGCCGAGAAGATGCGCAAGGGCAAGTTCGACCTTGAGGACCTGCGCGATCAGCTCGCCCAAATGGAAAAGATCGGCGGCATCGGCGGCATGCTCGGCATGCTGCCCGGCATCGCCAAGATGAAGTCGCAGCTCGAGAGCGCCAATCTCGACGACAAGGTCATCAAGCGTCAGCGCGCCATCATCGATTCCATGACGCCGGCCGAGCGCCGCAACCCGGACATCCTGAAGGCTTCGCGCAAGAAGCGCATCGCGGCGGGCTCGGGCGTGAAGGTGGAGGACATCAACAAGCTCTTGAAGATGCACCGCCAGATGGCCGACGTCATGAAGATGATGGGCGGCGGCAAGGGCAAGGGCATGGCAGGCGCGCTCGGCAAGATGTTCGGGCTCGGCGGCGGCGGCATGCCCCAGCCGACGCCGGAGCAGATCGAGGCGCTGCAGAAGCAGATGGGCGGCAAGCTCCCCGATTTCCCGGGTGGTGCGGGCGGCGCCCTTCCGCCCATGCCGAAGGGCATGCCAGGTCTGCCGGGTCTCGGCGGCGGCAAGATCCCGGGGCTTCCTGGCCTCGGCGGCTTCCCGTTCGGGAAGAAAAAATAGGTTTTCGTCGTTCCGGGCTGATCCGGAGCGGCACAAGGTTGATCACAGGACACTAGAAGGAGTTACCCATGTCCCTGAAGATCCGTCTCACCCGTGGTGGTGCGAAGAAGCGTCCCTACTACCGCATCGTCGTGGCCGACTCGCGCTCCCCGCGCGATGGCCGCTTCATCGAGAAGGTCGGCACCTACGACCCGATGAAGCCGAAGGACGACGCCGGCCGCGTGGTTCTCGAAGTCGAGAAGATCCAGGCTTGGCTCGCCAAGGGCGCCCAGCCGACTGACCGCGTCCTGCGCTTCCTCGACGCCGCCGGCCTCCTGAAGCGTCCGGCCCGCAGCAACCCGCAGAAGGCCGTTCCGGGCAAGAAGGCTCAGGAGCGCGCCGCCGCCAAGGCTGCCGCCGCCGGCGAAGGCGAGGCTGCGTAAGCACCATGACGAGAAAGGAGCGCTTCAATCAGCGCTCCGCCTCACCTCTCCCCCCTGCGGGGAGGGGCAGGGGTGGGGGTGCCAGCGCAAACCGACCTAAGGGTGCGCTGACACCCCCACCTCCATCTCCTCCCCATAAGCGGGAGGAGGGCGGGATAGGGCCTGCCCGGAACGATCTCGTCCTAGTGGGCGAGTTCGGCCGCGCCCACGGCCTCAAAGGCGAGGTGCGGCTCAAATCCCATACGGGCGATCCCCAGGCGATCGCCGGTTACAGGCCGCTCATCGCGTCGAACGGCAAAACTTATTCCCTCAAGTCTGTGCGCCAGGCTCCTGGCGGCACGCCCGATCTCCTGATCGCCGTCGTCGAGGGCGTGACCACCCGCGAAGCCGCGGAGGCCTTGAACCGCGTGCAGCTCCATGTGGAGCGCGACAGGCTCCCGCCGCCCGACGAGGAGGACGAGTTCCTGCTCGCGGATCTCATCGGCCTCGATGTGATCAATGAAGCGGGCGAGACCGTCGGCACCATTGTGGCGGTCCCCAATTACGGCGGCGGCGATCTTCTCGAGATCGCTCCCGCGCACAAGGGCCCGAGCGCGCTCCTGCCCTTCACGAAGGCCTTCGTTCCGGCTGTCGATATCGCGCAAAAGCGCGTGGTCGCGGCACTTCCCGACGATTTCTTCGAGACGGCCAAGCCCGCGCCCGGCGAGGATCGCGCGTGAGTTTCTCGGCCACCATCCTCACCCTCTATCCCGAGATGTTTCCGGGGCCCTTGGGCCTGTCGCTCTCGGGCGACGCACTCGCGCGGGGCCTGTGGTCGCTCGACACCAAAAACATCCGTGACCACGGCCTCGGCCGCCACCGCGCCGTGGACGACACGCCTGCGGGCGGCGGTCCCGGCATGGTCATCCGCTGCGATGTGCTGGGCGCGGCCATCGACGCCGCGGTGCCGGCCGACGATCCGCGCCCGAGGCTCCTCATGAGCCCGCGCGGCCAGCCGCTCACCCAATCCACCGTTCGCGAACTCGCGGCCGGTCCTGGTGTCGTGATCGTCTGCGGCCGGTTCGAGGGCGTGGACGAGCGGGTGATCGAGGCGCGGGGCTTAAGGGAAGTGTCCATCGGCGACTATGTGCTGTCCGGCGGCGAGATGGCGGCGATGATCGTGCTCGATACCTGCGTGCGGTTGCTTCCCGGCGTCATGGGCAAGGAAGCCTCCGGCACGGAAGAGAGCTTCGAATCGAACCGCCTCGAATACCCGCACTACACGCGGCCCCGCGAATGGGAGGGGCGCACGATCCCCGACGTGCTGCTGTCGGGCAACCATGCCGCCATCGAGCGCTGGCGGCGCGAGGAATCCGAGCGGATCACGCGGGAGCGGCGGCCGGATCTGCTGGAGCGGTAGCGGCACCCCGTGGGTGGAGCCTGGAATCCGCTCCGCGCTTTGCGTCATCCGCGCTCCATGGCCGGGCGATCCATGGAGCGGCTCAAACCCAGCCGCCATTTGAGATTCACACCCGCGCTGCCGATCAGGATCAGCAGGATGCCGCTCCATTGGTTCAGTGACAGCGTGCGGCCGAAGGCCAAGTGGTCCACGAGGATGGCCACCACCGGATAGGTGAAGGAGAGCACTGCGATCAGGGTCGTCGGCAGCTTCTGAAGCGCCGAATACAGGAGGATGTACATGATGCAGGTGTGGACCACGCCGAGCACGATCAGGCATCCCCATTGTGCCGCATCGACGGGCAGGTGAGAGAAATCGGCGAGCGGCAGAAGCATCAGGGTGCCGAGGATCGCCTGCACGAGGGCGATGAGGTGGGGCGAGAAACCCTTGAGCCGCTTGATGATCACGGAGGCCACCGCATAGAGCAGGGCAGCGCCCGAGGCCTGCAGCAGCCCGACCACATATCCGCTCGAGAGGTCGAAATGTCCCATCTCGACGTCGCTGACCAGCAGGAGCCCGGCAAAGGCGAGAGCGACGAAACCCAGCATGTCGGCGGTTGGGCGCTCGCCGAACAGAACGGCCCCGAGGAGAATGAGGAAGAAGGGTTGCGTGTTGTAGACGGCGGTCGCGACCGAGATCGATGCGTGGCCGTAGGACGAGAAGAGCAGCACCCAGTTCAGGACGATGGCGGCGCCCGCTACCAGCGACAGCGTCAGGCTCCTGGCCGTGAAGCGCCAGGGCAGGAGCAGGCCCTTGGCTCCGCAATAGACGAACAGGCCCAGTGCCCCGAAGAGACAGCGGAAGAACACCACGTTCCAGACGCCCTGTCCGGATTCGACCACGAAGAAGCCGATGGTGCCGGACAGCGCCATGGCGGCGATCATTTCCAGGCGCCCTGACAGGCTCGACGATGACTTCATGGCATTGATCTCCTGAACGAGGCTGGAACTTTACGCTTTTCGAAAGGTGGCGTACTTTATGATTCGAAGACGGATCAAGCGTTTCGATTTCAAGATCTATGGTCGCAGCTGAAAAAAGCCTCAGGAACAAAAGCGAAGGCCTCGATGCGGTCGATCAGGCGCTGATCGCGCTCCTCTCGGAGAACGCCCGGCTGCCGACGGCAGAGCTCGCGCGCAGCGTCGGCCTCTCGGCCCCCAGCATTGCCGAGCGGTTGCGGCGGCTGGAGGAGAACGGGGTGGTGAAGGGCTATCGGGTCGAGATCGATCCGAAAGCGCTCGGCTATACGCTGACCGCCATCGTGCGCATCCGTCCCCTGCCGGGCCAGCTCCACGCCGTGGAGAAGCTCCTGGTGGAGAGCCCCGAGGTGGTGGAATGCGACAAGGTCACGGGCGAGGATTGCTACGTGGCACGCTACCTTCTGCGGTCTATCGAGGAACTCGACCCGATCCTCGAGCGGATCGCCCAACGCGCCCAGACGAGCACCTCCATCGTCAAGACGTCGCCCGTGAAGCGCCGGCTCCCGCCCACCGGGTGACCGGCGGGGGCCGAACCCCCATCGACAAAGCGGAGAAACTCCTGTATAGGCGCGGCCTCAACTGAAAACAGGACGCCGAAATCCCGCTGGCTTGGGGCGAGCCCCAGGGCCATGCAACGGCAGGAGCAAGACCGATGAACATCATCCAGCAGCTCGAGCAGGAGCAGATCGCCAAGCTCGGCAAGACCATTCCCGAATTCCAGCCCGGCGACACCGTGATCGTCAACGTGAAGGTGAAGGAAGGCGAGCGCACCCGCGTGCAGGCCTATGAAGGCGTCTGCATCGCCCGTTCCGGTGGCGGCCTCCAGGAGAGCTTCACGGTCCGCAAGATTTCCTACGGCGAGGGCGTGGAGCGCGTGTTCCCGGTCTATTCGCCGAACGTCGAGTCCATCAAGGTCGTGCGCCGCGGCGCCGTTCGTCGCGCCAAGCTCTACTACCTGCGCGATCGTCGCGGCAAGTCGGCGCGTATCGCCGAGCGCACCGAGAAGAAGACCGAGGCTCCGGCGGCTGCCGAGTAAGGCTTCCTGCAAGGGCTTTATGGAAAGCGCGGCTTCGAGCCGCGCTTTTTGTTTATGGCGGCAAGCGCTGCCGATGGCCGCACGCGCTAAAAATTTTATTGCGCGGCTCGGTCAATCAGCTATGCGATACTTTCAAAGCGGTGCGCGTTCGCGACACCTTTTCCGCGGGCGCGGGTGCCGCTAGAAGACGATCGAAGACCTTTTTAAGCGTTGGAAGATACCCATGGCCACAGCCCGCACCCTCTATGACAAGATCTGGGACGACCATGTCGTCGATCGGCAGGATGACGGGACATGCCTTCTCTATATCGATCGCCATCTCGTCCATGAGGTGACGAGCCCGCAGGCCTTCGAGGGCCTGAGGACGGCCGGCCGCAAGGTGCGCCAGCCGCAGAAGACCCTCGCGGTGGTCGATCACAACGTGCCCACCTCCGACCGTTCCCAGGGGATCGAGGACCCCGAATCCGCCACCCAGGTGGCCACGCTCGCTCAGAACGCCAAGGAATTCGGCGTCGAGTATTACAACGAGCTCGACGCCCGCCAGGGCATCGTCCACGTGGTGGGACCGGAGCAGGGCTTCACCCTGCCGGGCATGACCATCGTCTGCGGCGACAGCCACACCTCCACCCACGGCGCCTTCGGCTCCCTCGCTCACGGCATCGGCACCTCCGAGGTCGAGCACGTGCTCGCGACCCAGACCCTGATCCAGAAGAAGGCCAAGAACATGCGCGTGACCGTCGACGGGCAGCTGCCCGCCGGCGTCACGGCGAAAGACATTATCCTGGCCATCATCGGCGAGATCGGCACCGCGGGCGGCACCGGACACGTGATCGAATATGCGGGCGAGGCCATCCGCTCGCTGTCGATGGAAGGCCGCATGACCATCTGCAACATGTCCATCGAGGGCGGCGCCCGCGCCGGCATGGTCGCGCCGGACGAGACCACCTATGCCTATCTCAAAGGCCGCCCCAAGTCGCCGACGGGCGAAGCCTGGGACGCTGCCGTGCGCTACTGGGATTCGCTGCGCACGGACGAAGGCGCGTTCTTCGACAGCGAGATCAGGCTCGATGCCGCCAATCTCCCGCCCATCGTCACCTGGGGCACGAGCCCCGAGGATGTGATCTCGGTTGCCGGCGTGGTGCCGAACCCGGACGACATCCAGGACGAGAACAAGCGTCTCTCCAAGTGGCGTGCGCTGGAATATATGGGCCTCACGCCCGGCACGAAGATCACCGACATCACCCTCGACCGCGTGTTCATCGGCTCCTGCACCAACGGCCGCATCGAGGATCTGCGGGCCGTCGCGAAGGTCGTCGAGGGCAAACGGGTGCACGAGCGCGTCAACGCCATGATCGTGCCCGGCTCCGGCATCGTGAAGATGCAGGCGGAGGCCGAGGGGCTCGACAAGATCTTCAAGGCGGCGGGATTCGACTGGCGCGAGCCCGGCTGCTCCATGTGCCTGGCCATGAACGCGGATCGGCTTGCTCCCGGCGAGCGCTGCGCCTCCACCTCGAACCGCAACTTCGAAGGGCGTCAGGGCTTCAAGGGCCGCACGCATCTCGTCTCGCCCGCCATGGCGGCGGCGGCGGCGATCGCGGGCCAGTTCGTGGACATCCGCACCTTCGGCTGATCGCCTCCTCCAGACAAACGAAAAGGCGGCGGGTCCTGTGAACCGCCGCCTTTTTCACGCCCGATGCTCTTTTCCGAGAAGAGAGCATCGGATTGGTCCCAAAAGTGCAAGTCCACTTTTGGGTCCGATGCTTTAGCGCTTAATCGACATAGACCCGGCGGCCGGCCACGACGCGGTGGCAGACCTCGACCGGACGGCGCACCACGACGCCGTTCGGGCGCACGCGCTCACGATATTCCGTGCGGCAGACGGTGCGGGTGCGGGCGGGCCGCACGACGCGGCGCTCGACGACACGCTCCCGATAGCGGGGGCCGTGATGCCGCTCCTGAACCACATGAACGCCCGACGGGCCGACATGGACGCCCACCCCCTGAGCGGACGCGCTGCCCGCGCCGAGAGCCGTCAACCCGGCCACGGCCAGGATACCCAGAATCTTACGCATTGTTGCCTCATTCACGATTGGCTATTCCAGGGCTGTCAACGGTCTTGTTCCAAAGGCGTTCCGCTGGCTCGAAGCCGCAGGGACGCTTATGGTTGCCAAATGGTGAATGCAGGAAGGAACCCTTCATGACCGAGCAGGAGCGCGAACGCGAAGCCCGGGAAGCCCTGGAGCGGGTGCGGCGCGACACGGATTCCGTGGGCTCCTCCGCGCTCGCCCGCATGAGCCGGCAGGCGCAGGATCATTTCGGGGGACGGGACGCCATCGGGGCCGGTCAGGATGGCGGGACCGATCCCATCGAGCTGTGGGGGCGGCGCATCGGGCGCGCGCTGTCGCTGGTCGGCGTCGTCCTGCTCGGCCTGTGGCTTCTCGTCCAGCTCGGCCTTCTCTGAACCATGACCGACTGGGCCTCTCTCCACGCTCCCTCCCTGGAGGAATTCGAATCGCTCGCCGAGGCTGCCTATGCGCGCCTGCCGGAGGAGTTCCGCGCTCTCTGCCATGGGGTCGTCATCCGCGTGGAGGACTTCCCGGACGACGATACCTTGGCGGAGATGGGCTGCGAGACACCCTTCGATCTCCTGGGTCTCTTTCGCGGGATCGGCTTAGCCCAGGGCGGCGCGTCGATGCAGACGGGTCAGTTTCCCAATATGGTCTGGCTCTATCGCCGTCCGATCCTCGACTACTGGGCCGAGCACGAAGAGAGCCTCGGGGCGCTGATCACCCACGTGCTGGTCCACGAGATCGGCCACCATTTCGGCCTCTCCGACGAGGACATGGAGGCCATTGAGGCCGCGTCGTAACCCCCACCTGATCCATGGATGCGTTTCAACTGGTACCCGGCAGCCGAAATTCATAACTTCGGCTGCCGGGACTTCCTTGGCGGGCAAGGACGCCCCCGGTCCTTGGGGCTGAATTGGACTGGCTTCAGCCCATTGTGGCCAAGAATGCTGTGGCCAAGAATGCTCCCTCGGACTCCGCCGATCACGTCCCCGCGAGCGGAGGACCGACGATGTCGATGCCGTTCTCCCGGCAGGTTCGCGTCAATGCCTCGATCATCTCGGGCGTGGGCTCCATTGGCGGCGGCAGTTCGTCGCTGAGGGCAGGGGACCCGAAGGCGCGGACCAGCTTCTCGAAATCCGATCCGGTCGTGATCGTGAAGCAGTGAGCTCCTTCGGGCGACTCGACTCGAAAGGTGTGAGGGACCTCTTTCGGAGCCAGGAGCGTATCACCGGCCCGGGCCACGATCTCCTTGCCGCCCACCACGAACCGCATCGTGCCTTCGATCATGAGAAAGATCTCGTCCTCGTTGCGGTGGATGTGCAGGGGAGGCGACTCACCATAGGGCAACCACTGCTCGATAATGGCAAGATCCGTGCGCCCCTGGGCCAGGCCGAGCCGAATCTTCGCCAGCGTGCCCTTGAACCAGAGCGACTCTGCCTGTTTCAATCTTCTCTCCGCCGGCTCAATCCTGTTCGGAAAAGTCAAAGTCTCTCCCTCCATCGCAGGGCGGGCTCCACCCAGTTCAGTCTGTTCTCAAGCATTGCGCCATTCGTCGTGGTGTTGCTGGCGGCTCCGAACGGCCGTTCGCGTGCTGTCACCGTCCGCAGCCATGCATGCTCGGGCATCGGGGTGTCGTCGAAGATCGCTTTCAAAGGCAGGATGGCCTTCAGACCCGCTTTCAGCCCGGGTGCCGTCCATTTGATCCGGAAGTTCATATGAGCCACCATTGCATCATCTCTGTCGAGCTTTCGTGGGTGTCACCTCTTGTGTTTGCGGCAGTGACTTGGAAAATGGAAATCGAATGATTGTATGGGGTCTATCGACAGGATGAATTTCGCCGCCTTCGATCTCAATCTCCTGCGGACATTCGACGCCCTCATGCGCGAGCGAAGCGTCACCCGTGCCGGCGAAGCCGTCGGCCTCAGTCAGCCCGCCGTCAGCGCGGCCCTGAACCGGCTGCGGCATCTGCTCGACGATCAGCTTTTCGTTCGCCGGGGCAACGATATGATCCCGACCCCGCGGGCCGAGGCCCTCCATGAGCCGGTCCGGGAGATTTTGAGCCAGCTTGAAATCGCTCTGGCCGGAGACATGCGCTTCGATCCGTCTGCCGCCGATCGGACCTTCACCCTGATCGGAGCCGACTTCTTCTCGACCCTGCTGATGCCCGAGCTGAGCGAGCGGATGGCTCAGAAGGCGCCTCGGATTTCCCTACGGCTCCTCGACAGCGCCCGCGGCGACGTGGTCCGTCTGCTCCAGGAGGATGCCATCGACGCCGCCTTGGAACGTCCTCTCGACGTGCCGGAATGGGTCTCGACCGAGGTTCTGTTCCGCTCGCCCTTCACCATCATCGCGGCCAGGAACCATCCGGGGATCCCACAGGAAGCACGGGCGCTCAAGGAACTGTCCCTCGATCTTTTCTGCGAGCTGCCTCATGCCATGCGGTCCATTGACGGCAGCATGACGGGTCATATGGACGATGCGCTGGCAGCGATGGGCCGTCGCCGGCGGGTGACGCTGGCTCTCCCGCATTTCCAGAGCGTGGCGCTCGCAGTGGCGCGCGGCCGGCTGATCGCGGCGGTCCCGGTGCAGTTCGCCAGGGCCATGGCCTCCAGCCTCGACCTTGCGCTCTACGACCCTCCTCTTCCGGTCTCCGTGCCCGACATCAAGCTCTATTGGCACAGCCGGCATGACAGGAATCCGGCCCATGTCTGGTTGCGGGAGCAGATCATGAGCGCGACAGAGGTCTTCCGATCCTAGAAACCACGGAGCGGCAAGCTGCGAGCGCAAGGGCCTGGGGTTTCCCTCAGGCATGGGCATGGAAGCCCCACAGCGGCCGCTGCCTGATCTTGACCGAGCCTTCGCATCACGCATGGGTTCGAATGTTGCGCCAAGGCCCCGTTCTACGACAAAATCATCGCCGGGCGCGACCATCGTGAGGCTGGTCGTTTCGCGGCGCCTTTGATAAGAGGCAATTCACAACGAAAACCTTTGCCGCCTGAAGGAAGTTTAGACCATGGAAAAGTTCACCGTGCTGGAAAGCGTCGCGGCGCCGCTGCGGATCATCAATATCGACACCGACATGATCATCCCCAAGCAGTACCTGAAGACCATCAAGCGCACCGGGCTCGGCAAGGGGCTTTTCTCGGAGATGCGCTACCGGGAGGATGGCTCGGAGAACCCGGACTTCGTGCTGAACCAGCCCGCCTACCGCAATGCCAAGATCCTGATCGCCGGCGACAATTTCGGCTGCGGCTCGTCACGCGAGCACGCTCCCTGGGCGCTGCTCGACTTCGGCATCCGCTGCGTGATCTCCACGAGCTTCGCCGATATCTTCTACAACAACTGCTTCCAGAACGGCATTCTGCCGATCAAGGTGAGCCCGGAAGACCTCGAAAAGCTCTTCGACGACGCCAGCCGGGGCGCCAACGCCACCCTCACCATCGACCTGGAGAACCAGGAGATCCGCGGCCCCGATGGCGGCAGGATCGCCTTCGACATCGATGCGTTCAAGAAGCACTGCATGCTCAACGGCCTCGACGGCATCGGCCTGACCCTCGAAAAGGGCGCTGCCATCGACAGTTTTGAGAAAAAGCTCTCCGCGCGGGCCTGGGCCTGACCTTTTCGAGAATTGTCGTCATGGTCGGGCTCGTCCCGGCCATCAATGTTTTCCTCGGTTCAGCGACTCGAAGACGGGACTCCGGCACAAGGCCAGGGATAAGGACGGAGGGCGGGATGACGAGGCGGCTGCAGCCCCGTTTCCATAAGTTTAACCAAATTGCCTGCAAGGTCGCAGGCATGAAACGCATCCTTCTTCCCGCGATCCTCGGCGTCCTGTCCCTGGGCGCCACGTCGGCCCTCGCCCAAGCCGATTTCCGCTCCTGCCTGTCGTCCCTGCGCGCTCAAGCCGCCACCAAAGGGATTTCCGGCCAAGCCTTCGATGTCGCCACCCGCGGCATCCAACCGGACTTGTCGATCCTCGACCTGATGAACAACCAGCCGGAGTTCAAGACCCCGATCTGGGACTATCTCTCGGCGCTGGTGGACGACGAGCGCGTGCAGGACGGCAAGGCCGCCATGCGCCAGTGGGGGCAGGCGCTCGCGTCCGCCGAGGCGCGCTTCGGGGTCGACCGCTATGCGATCGCGGGCGTGTGGGGCGTGGAATCCAATTTCGGCAAGGATATCGGCGGGCGGCCCCTCGTGCAGTCGCTCACGACCCTCGTCTGCCATGCGCCGCGCCGCAACGAGTATTTCAAGGGCGAGCTGATGGCGACCCTCAAGATCGTGCAGGACGGGGACATCAATCCCGCGTCCCTGCGCGGCTCCTGGGCCGGCGCCTTCGGCCATACGCAGTTCATGCCCTCCACCTTCCAGCGCCTCGCCGTCGACGGCGACGGCGACGGGCGGCGCGACATCATGGCGTCCGTTCCGGATGCGGTTCATTCCACGGCCAACTTCCTCAAGAAGGCTGGTTGGGTGAAGGGCCTGCCCTGGGGCTACGAGGTGCGCCTGCCCGGGAGCTTCAATCCGAAGCTCGCCGGCCGCAAGAGCAAGCGTCCCGTGTCCTCCTGGGCCGCCATGGGCGTGACGCGCGTCGATGGTCGTCCGCTCTCGGGCGATTATCAGGCGGGCATCATCATTCCGGCGGGCGTGGACGGCCCGGCCTTCCTCGTCACCCGGAATTTCGACGCGGTCTATTCCTACAATGCCGCCGAATCCTACGGCCTCGCCATCGCGCTTCTGGGCGATCGCATGAAGGGCCTGCCCGGGATCCAGACCGCCTGGCCGACGGACGATCCGCCGCTCTCGCGCGCGCAGCGGCGCGAGCTGCAGAGCCTGCTGGCGGCCCGGGGCTACGACGTCGGCGAGCCGGACGGAAAGATCGGCTCCAAGACCCGCGAGGCGATCAAGGATGTGGAGCGACGCATCGGCCTCGAACCGCGCGGACGTCCCGGCGGCAAGGTGCTGGAAGCGCTGCGGGGCTAGAGATGTCGTGACGGTCAGCGCGCTGCTCCTGTTCGTTCCTGCGTGCTTCGCGCTCAACATGGCGTTCGGGCCCAACAACCTGTTGTCCCTGACCTATGGATTGCAGGCGGGGGTGCGCACCGCCGTGGCGGCATCGTCCGGCCGCCTCGTGGCCTTCGCCCTCATGATCGCCCTGACGGCGCTCGGCGTCGGAGCCGTGCTGGCCGCTTCCGAGATGGCCTTCACGATCCTGAAATGGGTGGGGGCCGCTTATCTGATCTGGCTCGGAATCAGGATCCTCAAGGGGAGCACAGCCATCGATGCGCCAGCCGCCGAGAACGGCCGGCGGCCCCTGAAGGCCCTCGTCCTGCAGGAGTTCTGGACCGCCATCGGCAACCCCAAGGCGATCCTGATCTTCACGGCCTTCCTTCCGCAGTTCGTCGAGCCCGGCGCCTATTGGCTCAGCTTCGCCATCCTGGGCATGGTCTTCCTCATGCTCGAAGTCGTCGCGGTCCTCCTCTACGCGGTGCTCGGCCATCGTCTCAACCGGCTCTCCCGCAACAGGACCGTGTTCGGCTGGCTGAACCGTCTCTCGGGCGCCACCATGATCGGCTTCGGGGTTGCGCTGCTGTTTACCAGGAAAGCGGCTTGAGGGGGAAACCCGTTGCAGGGCCGCTTTGCCGAGGTTGCGTTAAGGAATGGTTAGGGGTTTAGTGCGCGCATGCTCATCGCGCTCCTGACCGACATTCATGGAAACCGCGAGGCCTTCTCGGCCTGTCTCGCCCATGCGCGTGCGCTTCCGGTCGACCGGTTCATCCTGCTCGGCGATTATGTCGGCTACGGCGCCGATCCGGCCTGGGTGGTCGATACGGTGCGGATGCTCGTGAGCGAAGGCGCGGTTGCCCTTCTCGGCAACCACGATGCCGCCATCGACGGCTCCGACGAGGACATGAACAGCCTGGCCCGGGAAGCGCTCCATTGGACCCGCGGCCAGCTGGGCATGGAGCAGCGCGCCTTCCTGGCGGATCTTCCGCTGATCCACGAGGAGGGGAGCGTCCTCTACGTGCACGCCAACGGCTATGCGCCGCGCGGCTGGCACTACATCACCGACACGCTGGAGGCGGCGCGCCATTTCAGCCGGGTGGAGGCGCACATCACCTTCTGCGGGCATGTGCACGTGCCCATGCTCTACCACATGAGCACGACCGCGAAGGTGGGCTCCTTCTCGCCGGTCGGCGACAACGAGATTCCGCTTCTCGCAACCCGCTCCTGGCTTGCCGTGATCGGCGCGGTGGGGCAGCCGCGCGACGGCGTTCCGGCCGCGAACTACGCGGTCTTCGACACCGCGCGCCAGAGCCTGCGCTATTTCCGCGTGCCCTACGACAATCTCACGGCGGCCCGGAAGGTGCGCGAGGCGGGCCTGCCCGAGAAACTCGCCCGGCGTCTCGAGGAGGGTCGCTGAGCATGCGCCTTCGCCTCTCGCCGGGCATGGTGATCGACGGGTTCACGCTCAAGGAGCATCTGGGCACCGGCGGAATGGCCCAGATCTGGTCGGTGGAGCGGGAGGACGACCCGACCCCGCTCGTCATGAAGTTTCCCATGCTCATCGACAGCGACGATCCGATCCCCATCGTCTGCTTCGAGACCGAGCAGATGATCATGCCGCGCCTCTCCGGCCCGCACGTGCCCCGCTTCATCGCCGCGGGGCCGCTCGATCCGCAGCCCTACATCGTGATGGAGCGCATCCCGGGCCCGTCGCTGAAGGCGCGCCTGTCCGGCGTGCCGCTGCCCTGGGCCGAGGTGGTTCGGATCGGCGCGAAGGTTGCCCGCGCCCTTCACGACCTCCACCTCCAGAAGGTCATCCATCTCGACGTGAAGCCCAGCAACGTCATGTTCCGCGAGACCGGGGAGGCGGTGCTCGTCGATTTCGGCTTCGCGCGGCACGAGCAGCTGCCGGACCTCCTGGCGGAGGAATTCCGCGAGCCCTTCGGCACCACGCCCTATATGGCGCCCGAGCAGGTGCTGGAGGATCGCGCCGATCCGCGCAGCGACCTCTTCGCGCTTGGCGTGATGCTGTATTTCTTCATCACAGGCGAGCGCCCCTTCGGCACGCCGAAAGGCGGCCAGATTCGCCGTCGCCTGTGGCGCGATCCGGTGCCGCCGCGGGCCAGGAATCCCGAATGCCCGCCCTGGCTGCAGGAGATCATCCTGCGCTGCCTGGAGGTCGACCCGAACGACCGCTACGCGACGGCGGCGCAGCTCGCGCTCGATCTGGAGAACCCCGGTCAGGTCGCGCTCACCGAGCGCGCGGAGCGGCTCGAACGCGACAGCGGCATGAAGACCTTCCGCCGCTGGCTGAAGGCGCGAAAGGCGCAGCCGCTCGAGACGCCCAACATCGTGCGCCAGCTCGCGCAGGCGCCGATCCTTCTCGTGGCCATCGATCTGACGCCCGGCAGCGAGGATTTGAGCGAGGCGCAACGCGTTCTCCTCGGGCGCATCCTGTCCATGGAGATGGAGGCGCGCGTGGCCTGCGTGAACGTCCTCAGGCTCTCGCGCATCGGCGTGGACGTTCTGGAGGACGAGGAGGGCCGCAGCCTGCACGTGCAGCGACTCATCCAGCTCAGGCACTGGGGCGCGGGACTCGAGATCCCGAAGGAGCGGATCACCTACAGCGTGCTGGAGGCCACCGACCCGGCGGCCGCGCTCGTCGACTACGCCCGCCACAACAACGTGGACCACATCGTCATCGGCGCACGGGCCTCCTCGGCGTTCCGGCGCTATCTCGGCAGCGTCTCGTCGCGGGTGGTGGCGGAGGCCCCATGCTCGGTGACGGTGGTGCGCACTCCCCGCGAGCGTCGAGCCGAGGAGGAGTGAGAACGCATCTCGGGGTCCTTACGCCTAACGGCCAAGGCGGAAGTGCTTGCCAAGGCAAGGTTAGGACGCCTAAACCCTGCCGTCATGGCCGGACTCGATCCAGCCATCCACGTCTTCGAAACTCACAGCGATCAAGACGTGGATCCCCGGGACGGGCCCGGGGATGACGAGGCCGATCGCTTAAGGAACCGCAACATGGCAACGCACAAGCTTCTCCTTCTCCCCGGCGACGGCATCGGTCCGGAGGTCATGGCGCAGGTCGAGAAGATCGTGGGCTGGTTCCGTCAGCGGGGCATCGGCTTCGAGACCGAGACGGATCTCGTCGGAGGCTCGGCCTATGACGCCCATGGCAAGGCCATCTCCGAGGCGGCGATGGGCCGGGCGCAGGAGGCCGACGCGGTGCTCTTCGGCGCGGTCGGCGGCCCGAAATGGGACGGCGTTCCCTACGACGTACGCCCCGAGGCCGGCCTGCTGCGCCTGCGCAAGGATCTCGGCCTCTTCGCCAATCTTCGCCCGGCCATCTGCTATCCGGCGCTCGCCGACGCCTCCTCGCTCAAGCGCGAGATCGTGGAGGGGCTCGACATCGTAATCGTGCGCGAACTCACCGGCGGCGTCTATTTCGGCGAGCCGAAGGAGCTGGTGACCCTGGAGAACGGCCAGCAGCGGGCCGTCGACACGCAGGTCTACACGACCGGGGAGATCGAGCGCATCGCCCGCGTCGCGTTCGACCTCGCCAGGAAGCGCCGGAACAAGGTGTCGTCCTCCGAGAAGATGAACGTGATGAAGACGGGCGTGCTCTGGCGCCAGGTGGTCTCGCGCATCGGCAAGGCGGATTATGCCGACGTGGAGCTCGAGCACGTGCTCGCCGACAACTGCGCCATGCAGCTCGTGCGCAACCCGAAGCAGTTCGACGTGATCGTCACCGACAACCTCTTCGGTGACATCCTGTCCGACATCGCCGCCATGCTCACCGGCTCCCTCGGCATGCTGCCGTCCGCGTCCCTCGGCATGGAGGATCCGGCCACCGGCCGGCGCAAGGCGCTCTACGAGCCGGTGCACGGCTCGGCTCCCGACATCGCCGGCAAGGGGCTTGCCAACCCGATCGCCATGATCGGCTCCTTCGGCATGGCCCTGCGCTATTCCTTCGGCCTCGTCGAGGAGGCGGACCGTCTGGAAAGGGCCATCGCCAACGTGCTGGCCTCCGGCGTCCGCACCAAGGACATCGCCGCTCCCGGCACGAACGCGGTCGGCACCCAGGACGTGGGCGAAGCGATCATCAAGGAGCTGAACGCTCAATCCTGAATACGCGACGCAGCCCATGAAACAGAAAAAGCCCCGGCTATGCCGGGGCTTTTTGCTGGCCCTTACCGGATCGAGCCTGTCGCCTCGACATCCGGAACGCCGAAGGTCGGGAACGGATTGCGTGCGCCCACGAAGGGCCCGCCGATGGGATCGGGCAGCACCCCTTCGCCGAAGCGGTCGCGCTGGTGGCCCCAGGGCGGATTTGTCAGGTAGGACAGCTGTCCCTGGGTGGCGTAGCGGTTGAGGGAGCCCACCGGCGCCACGCGGCCGGGATCGAGGAAGCTGCGGGGTTGCACGCGCAGGACGAGCGGGCGATCCTGAGCCTGCGCTTCGGCCGCGACCGAGACGGCCGCGAGCGTTGCAAGCGAGACCAGGCCGAGAAGGGTGAAGCGGCGCATCTTGCAAATCTCCAGGGTTCGGCCCCAGCGCTCCCGGCCGGGCCTTGGTGATACTTCGAAGGCTGTCAGAAAAAGGGCGACCTGCCTAAATTGGTTCCTTCGAATCGAAGCGCTCGCCAAAGGGTGAAGGGCAGACCGCATGCAGGATCAGACGGACACACTTGGGCGATTCGGGAAGGATCGCCTCACAATTCTGAGCGAAACGCCCTTTGTGGCCGAGACGCCGGAAGCCCTGCTCGACGATGAAACGACGCCGATCGCGCGCTTCTTCATCCGCAACAACGGCCTCCTGCCCGCGCCGGTCGAGGATCCGGACGCCTGGCGCTTCACCGTCGACGGAGAGGTGGAGCATCCGCTCGATCTCTCGCTTGCCGAATTGAAGAGCCACTTTCCCGCCAGGACCTTCCGCATGGTGCTCGAATGCGGCGGCAACGGGCGCTCCTTCTTCGAGCCGCAAGCGGAGGGCAATCCCTGGACGAACGGCGGTGCCGGCTGCGCGGAATGGACGGGCGTTTCGCTGCGCGACGTCCTGCAGGCGGCGGGCCTCAAAGGAACGGCACGGTTCACCGGGCATTTCGGGGCCGATCCGGACAAGACCGGGAGCCGGGAGAAACAGGCCATGTCGCGGGGCATGCCCATCGCGAAGGCGCTGGAGGAGCACACCCTGCTCGTCTGGGCCATGAACGGCGAGGCCCTGCCGTTCGTCCATGGCGGTCCCTTGCGTCTCGTGGTGCCGGGCTGGCCCGGCTCCTTGAGCCAGAAATGGCTGACCCGGATCTGGATCCGCGACCGGGAGCATGACGGCCCGGGCATGACGGGCCTGTCCTACCGTGTACCCGTCCATCCGCTCCCGCCGGGTTCGGACGCGCAATCCGTGGAAACACGGATCCTGGAATCCATGCCGGTCCGCAGCATCATCACGGCTCCGGCCCATGGCTCACGCTATGGGGCGGGCACGCGCGGCATCGCGGTCCGGGGCGCCGCCTGGGCCGGCGACGATGCCGTGGCGCGGGTGGAGTGCTCCATCGATGGCGGGGCCACCTGGGTGCCCGCGCGGATGGCGCCCCCGCGCAACCGCTACGATTGGGTCCGCTGGACGGCGGAGATCGCGCTACCCGGAGACGGCTATTACGAGATCGTTGCCCGCGCGACGGATTCGCAGGGCCGCGCCCAGCCCTTCCGGGTCGTCAACTGGAATCCGAACGGCTATGGCTGCAACCTCATGCACCGGGTGGCGATCAGGGTCGGGGAGGGGGGCTGACGCGGGTCGAAGCGGTGCGGGCGGCGATATCGCAGGCCTCGGTGCGGTTGCGTTCGGCGCGCGCGAACAGGGCCCTCAGGAACGGGCTGCCCGAACCGGAGAGGCCGATGCCGTCGATGAAGCAGGCGAGCCAGGCGTCGTCCAGGGGGCCCGCGCCCGCCTCGCAGATCCAGCCCTGGAAGCCGAAGCCAGCATCGCCGTCGGAGAAGCGGAAGGCCTGGCATTCCTGTTCGCCGCTGCCGACGAGGGTCATGGAAGCAGCCTCCACGGCCCCGAACTTCGTGGCGATCACTCGGCTCTGCGCGTTGCGTGACACCGCGAGCCCGGCTTGGGCGGCGCGACGCACGATGTCGACGAAAAAGCTGCGTGCGGGCTCCGACGAGCCTTGGACGAGGATGAGCCTTGCGTGGCGGCTTTCCCCGAACCGACCCATCGTGACCGTGTCCTCCCGGGCGCCGCTCGTATGCTGACGCGCCTCCACGGCGAGGGGGCCCGGAGCTTTCTCGAGCGTATAGAGCGCCGGAGTCGCAGCGACGGCACTCCACAGGGGAGCGGGCGCGATCAGGACGGAGGACGGAACGTCGGTCCCAGCGGCGATCCGTGCCTCGTCCCTGTCCTGCTCGGCGAAATAGACCAGTCCTGCGATCATCAGGCAGGAAATCAGGGTCATCCGCAGCCAGGAGCGTCGCTTCCTGCGCACGCGACGGATCGGGCGTTCGTCGACGAACGCCTCGTCCTCGTCCCATGCGGGAGAGCCGGCCCGTGCCATCGCGTTTCACATCCCGGTTGGGTTGCCTTGGCATGTTCTAGCGTAGCAGGACCGGCATCTCGAAAGGTTTCGCCCGCCAAGGTAAACGAAAGGTTGTTGCTCAGCCTGGCCGCCCATCGTCGCATTCTTGCAGACAACCCTTGACGAAAGCGCGCCTTTGGTGTGTTGCTGGGCGCATCGCGGCCCAGACCGGGCTTGCGAATGGACGAAGGCAATGGCGCTGCTCACCCTCACGACGAGCAAAACGAAAACCGCCACGACGGCCGTGAAAACGACGGCCGAATAAGCCTCGTCGTCCCCGGTCCTCTCTCCCGTCGGGGCGAGAGGCGACACCCGAAAAGGGTTCTTCAATTTCCCCGGGGAGAGCGCGACAACAGGAGAATTCCAATGGGTTACAAGATCGCCGTCGTGGGTGCGACCGGCAATGTAGGCCGCGAGATGCTGAGCATCCTCGCGGAGCGGGCCTTCCCGGCCGACGAGGTGGTGGCTCTGGCCTCGCGCCGCAGCCAGGGAACGGACGTGTCCTACGGCGACAAGACCCTGAAGACGAAAACGCTCGACACCTACGATTTCTCGGACGTCGATCTCTGCCTCATGTCCGCCGGCGGCGAGGTGTCCAAGGAATGGTCGCCCAGGATCGCGGCCCAGGGTGCGGTCGTGATCGACAACTCCTCCGCCTGGCGCTACGACCCGGAGGTGCCGCTGGTGGTGCCGGAGGTGAACGCCGAGGCCCTGCGCGACATCAAGAAGGGCATCGTGGCGAATCCCAACTGCTCGACCGCGCAGCTCGTCGTGGCCTTGAAGCCGCTTCATGACCGCGCCACCATCAAGCGCGTGGTCGTCGCCACTTACCAGTCGGTATCCGGCGCGGGCAAGGACGGCATGGACGAGCTCGACCGCCAGACCAAGGCGCTCTACTCGCTGCAGGACGTGCAGGAGAAGAAGTTTCCCAAGCGCATCGCCTTCAATCTGATCCCCCATATCGACGTGTTCATGGAGGACGGGTTCACGAAGGAAGAGTGGAAGATGACGGCCGAGACCAAGAAGATTCTCGACCCGAAGATCAAGCTTACCGCCACTTGCGTGCGCGTGCCGGTCTTCATCAGTCACTCCGAAGCCGTGAACGTGGAGTTCGAGAAGCCGATCACGGCGGACGAGGCCCGCGAGATCCTGCGGGCCGCTCCCGGAATCATGGTCGTCGACAAGCGTGAGCCCGGCGGTTACATCACGCCCCACGAGGCGGCGGGCGAGGACGCCACCTATATCTCCCGCATCCGCGAGGACATCACGGTCGAGAACGGCCTCGCCTTCTGGTGCGTCTCCGACAACCTCCGCAAGGGCGCGGCGCTGAATGCCGTGCAGATCGCGGAAGCCATGGCCAATCGCGGCCTCCTCAAGGCGAAGAAGCAGGCGGCGTAACGCGCCCGCAAGCAAAAAGGCCGCCGTTTCGGCGGCCTTTTCGTTGCGCGATTCTGAGGGGAGATCCCGCGCCGGTCCTAACGCCGCGGCGCAGGGGCCGGACTTGTCTTCGGCGGCTCGGACGCCATGATGGCTCCTGCGGTTCCGCCGGCAATGGCCCCGACCGGACCTCCCAGGAGGGCGCCGACGACGAATCCGAAGAAAATCGCGAAGGTCTGTTGCTGCGAGACGCAGGTCGTTCCCGCCGTGCAGGTGGGAACGGAGCCGGTGACGGCTGGATTGTTCCGGCCCGTCACCGGCTTCTTCGCAGGGGTGGGTCTCTGCCCTGCGCGCCTGTTCGGGACCGGCTTCTTCTCGGCCCTTGATTGGGAGGCCGCCGGCTTCGCCGGTTGCACCCGGCGATCCTGCTCCGGTGGCGCCACGCTGGACGTGTTCGCAGGGGATGAAGGCCGGGCTGCCAGCGCGAGCTCTTCGGCGGATGGCAGGACCACATCCGCAGGCTGCGGCGGCGGCGGAAACTCGGGCAGCGGCATCTCGGCGTTCGGAAGGGATGCGGCGGCCTCAGGCTCAGGCTCCCGGACTTCGACGGAGGCCGTATTCTCCACAGGCTGAGATTCGGCTTCCGCATCGAACGCAAGGGCTTCGGCTGTATCCGTCGACGGCGGCAGGGATGCGATCAATTCCTGAATCTCGGGGCGCATGAAAACCGGCTGCGCCCGGAGCTGGGGCGAGAAGCGCTCGTCGAAGCCGGCGACCGGTGCCGAGTGATCAGCGGGCATCGACAAAGGCTGCGCAGCCAGTGGCAGCGATGCGGCGTGCAATCCGCAGACGAGACTGGCGACTGCGACGGCACAAGTGCCAGAATGAGCCTTGCCGCGACCCAACACGGATCGACTCCCAACACGACATCCGTGTTGTCGTTGAACCCTGTGTGAGCGGAATCGTTCCGCTTGGGCGGCCGTGCCGCCTTCGCATCACGCCATGTTGAAACCCTTATCTTCTAAAGCGGTCCCGCATCGCGGGCGGAGAACATCGAGACGCGTTGGGGCACGTCCTCCACGGCCGGCTTGAACTCTCCGGTCTCCGGATCGCGCACCAGCAGCACGCCGGTCGCCACGCCGAAATAGGCGCCGTGGAGCTGGAGCTTGCCGCGCTCCACCAGGATGCGCACGCACGGGAAGGTCATCAGGTTCTTCAGGCTGTTCTCGATGGCCGCCAGTTCGAGGCGCGGCAGATACGCGTCGAGATTGCCGTCGTGCGGCCCGAGGCGCTCGCCCGCGGGTTTGATCAGGCTCATCCAACGGCCGATGAAATCGCCCGGCGAGAGGGGAGCGGTCTCGTCCGCAAAGGCGCGCACGCCGCCGCAGCGGGCATGGCCCAGCACCACGATGTGCTTCACGCGAAGCGCCTGCACGGCGAATTCGAGCGCCGCCGAGGTGCCGTGATAATCGCCGCCGGTCTCGAAGGGCGGCACGAGGTTGGCCACGTTGCGCACCACGAACAGCTCGCCCGGGCTCGCATCGAAGATCACCTCCGGCGAGACGCGGCTGTCGCAGCAGCCGATCACCATCACCTCAGGGGATTGACCCTTCTCCGCAAGGGCCTCGAAGCGGTTCTTCTCGCGCGGGAAGCGGTCGTCGAGAAAGGAGCGGTAGCCGTCGGTCAGGCGCTGGGGAAACATGCGTGGTTCCTTCGCTGTCAATGCGTCAGTTGGGCGAGCTTGGCGAGTTCGACATTGGCCCCGCACAGGAGAATGCCGACCCTCTCGCCACGCTGGGGTTTATAGGCGCTCGAGATCAAAGCCGCCAGTGCGGCGGCGCCCCCGGGCTCCGTGGCGATGCGGTAGTCGCGCCAGAGCATCGCCTGCGCCTCGCGGATGGAGGCATCGGTGACGAGGGCCACATGGTCGACATTCCGGCTGCAGATGGCGTGAACGAGATCCCCCGTGTTGCGGGCGCCGAGCGAATCCGCCGCCACAGAATCGACCTCCACGTCGACGGGCCGTCCGGCCTGCAGCGCCGCATGCAGGGCGCGCGAGCCTTCCGGCTCCACGCCCACGACCTTCACGCGGTTCGCCCACCAGCTCGCGATACCGCTGATGAGGCCGCCGCCGCCGACCGCCACGAGAACCGTGTCGAGATCGGGAGCATCCTGCTCCCATTCGAGGCCCACCGTGCCCTGGCCGGTCATGGTGCTCTCGGCCGCGAAGGGGTGGATGCGTAGCGCCCCGGTCTCGGCCACATGGCGGTCGCAGGCCTCCTGCGCATCCGCGTAGCGCGCGCCGCCGATCACCACCTCGGCCCCGTGGGAGCGGATGACGGCGATCTTCGCGGGGCTTGAAATCTCGGGAACGAAGATGCGGGCCTTCACGCCGAGCTGGCGGGCCGCATAGGCCACCGCCGCCCCGTGATTGCCCCCCGAGGCGGCCGCGACGCCGGCGGCCGGGACGGGATTCGACAGGAGCGTGTTGAAGGCGCCGCGGGACTTGAAGGAGCCCGCGTGCTGCAGGAATTCCAGCTTCAGGCTCACCGGTCCTGCGTGGCCGAAGGCCCCCTGAAGGTTCATCACCGGGGTCCGGCGGATATGGGGAGCGATTCGGGCATGGGCTTCTTCGATATCGGCGCGGGTGATGGTCATGGCGGGCTTCCGAGCGTCCAGATGGCGACCGGCAGGCCGTGGGCGTCACGGCCGGGCGGGTGGGGAAAGGATTGCCCTCCACCTGTCGCGAGATCGAGCGCCACGGTCAACCCCGCCAACGCATCGAGAAGGTCGTCGCCCGCCGCGCCCTTGGGAGGAGGGGAGGCGATGAGCGAATCCGCCAGGAGCCCCGAATGTTTCAGGAGCGCCCGGCGCAGGCGCATGCCGGGCTCGTAGGGCGTACCCTTCACCTTCTTGGGCAGGTCGAGGGCCCGTCCGCCGTTGAGCGCCCAGAAGGCGAGCTCGGGATGCACCTCGACGACCCTCTCGATCAGCGCGGGCCTTGCCCGCAGCAGCGCATCGGCCTCCCGGATCTTCGGAAAGAGACCGAAGCCCTGCCGCGACACTTTTCGCGGCGGGTCGGACGTGGCGAGCGCCAGGGCGCAGGCCTGCCCGTAATCGGCCGCATACACCGCCCGTCGCGACGGAATGGCGAAGACGGAGGATTGCCGCTGCCCGAGAAGCGGACGCACGAGCTGTTCGGGGACGCGGCCGGAGCCTCTTGTCCGGTCGGGCAGCCCGATGGGAATGTCGACGGCGACGATGGCGGGTCGCTCCGGGGCATCGACGATGGCGGCAAGATCCGGCACGACCGCGATCCGGCCGGAAGCCGGATTACCCACCTTCATGAGCGCCGCGATCCACCCGGCCCGGCAGCCGTCCACGCCCGCAACCCACATGGCCTCGCTCTCCTTTGCTTGATGTCCCGCGTCTGATTAAAACCGGTCGAGCCGTCGAGGAACCATCATGATCGCGATCCGCCCCCCCGCAGCGCTCTCTACATGCCGGGCTCCCATGCCCGCGCGATCGAGAAGGCCAAGACCCTTCCGGCCGATGCGGTGATCTTCGACCTGGAGGATGCGGTCGCGCCCGAGGCGAAGGCCGAGGCCCGCGATGCCGTCTGCGCGGCCGTTAAGACGGGCGTTTACGGCAGGCGCGAGCGCGTGATCCGCATCAACGGGCTCGACACGGCCTGGGGCGAGGCGGGCTTTCGCACGGAGTGCATCGAGGGACGCGATTACGGCTTCGACGGCAAGACGCTGATCCACCCGAGCCAGATCGCGGTGGCGAACGAGGTCTTCGCGCCCTCGGCAGAGGAGGTGGAAAGCGCCCGCGCCATCGCGGCGCTGTTCGAGCAGCCGGAGAACCTGGCCAAGGGCGCGGTCAGCCACAACGGCCGCATGGTCGAGCGGCTTCATGCGCAGATGGCCAAACGGACATTGGCGCTGGCCGAGGCGATTGCGGCTTCTTCGTCATCACCGGCCTTGAGCCGGTGAATCGCTCTTTCCATCGGGATGGCCGGAACAGGCCCGGCCATGACAAGCCGCTTCAAGAGAACCCGACCCTCAATCCGTCAGCTGCCGCGCCTCCTCCGGCAGCATGATGGGGATGCCGTCGCGGATCGGATAGGCGAGCTTCGCGCGGCGGCTGACGAGCTCCTGGCGCGCGGCGTCGTATTCCAGTGTTTCCTTGGTGAGCGGGCAGACGAGAAGCTCCAGGAGCTTCGGGTCGATGCGGGTCGCCTCGACGGGCTGGGGAGCGTCAGGCTGGTGTGGAACGGTGGTTTCTGCAGACATGTCCAATCCTATTGCAGCGTCGAATCGGAGCTGATGCCGCCGCGGGCGAGCTCGATCTCCGTGAGCGCGATGAGCACTTCCGCGCGGGTTTTCAGGGTCGGCGCTTCGAGGAGAGCCTGCTTCTCGCGGACGCCGAAGGGGCTCATCATGCACAGCGCGTTCACCAGCGCCTCGTTGGGCGCTTCCTCGATGCCGCGCCAATCCACCTTCACATGCGCCGCATCGACGAAATCGCGCAACGCCTTCACGACGCCTTCCCGGTTGACCTCGTTCTCGCCCGCGCGGGCGGTGAAGTCGTCCGTGAAGGGTTCGAAACTCACGCGACAGCGGCGGAAGAGATCGACGGGCGGCAGCTCCTCTTCCACGCGGAAACGCGCGATGCCGGTCAGCGTGATGAGATAGCGCCCGTCGCCGGTCTCGCCGAATTGCGTGATCCGGCCCGCGCAGCCGACGGAATAGAGCTTCGGAATGACGGAATGGGGATCGCTGTCCGCATCCGGCTGGATCATGCCGATGACGCGGTCGGTCTTGAGCGCCTCGTCCACCATGGAGAGGTAGCGCGGCTCGAAGATGTTGAGCGGCATCTGTCCGCGCGGCAGCAGCAGCGCGCCGGGCAGGGGAAAGACCGGGATGACCGATGGGCAATCGTCCGGCCCCCGGTATACCGCGTTCATTCCCATGCCGATCTCCCCGTTGACGTCGAGAGGCGTCAGGCAAACAGGAGCGAGGAAAGCCTCCGCCTTCCCGCGATGGTCATCTCGTCCATCGGGCCCCAGGCCTCGAAGAACTGGACGAGCTGCTTGCGCGCGCCGTCGTCGTTCCAATTGCGGTCGCGCCGAACGATTTCAAGGAGGTGATCGACCGCTTCCTCGCGCTTTCCCCGCGCGTTGAGCGCGATCGCCAGATCGAAGCGCGCCTGATGATCGAGCGGATCGGCCTGGACCCTGCGCTGAAGCTCGGCCGCATCGCCGAGCGAACCGGCCTGCTCGGCGAGCTCCACGGCCGCCCGCGCGCCGGCGATCGCCGGATCGTTGGCCTTGGTGGCCGGCGCCATGGCCAGGAAACGCTTCGCCCCCTCCAGGTCGCCCACCTCCACGTGGAGCTTCACGAGGGCGGCCAGGGCCGCCGCGTTGTCGGGCTCCTGCGACAGGACCCCGGCATAGAGTTCGGCCGCGCCTCCCATGTCGCCGGCGGCCACGAGCTGGTCCGCCTCCGCGAGCAGCTCCTCCACCGCGCCAGGGCCCAAGGGGCCGACGAGGCGCTCGATGAAGCCCTTCAGCTGGCTTTCCGGCAGTGCGCCCATGAAGCCGTCGACCGGCTGACCCCGCTGGAAGGCGAAGACGGCGGGGATCGATTGCACGCCGAGCTGGCCCGCGATCTGCGGATGCTCGTCGATGTTCATCTTCACGAGCTTCACCTTGCCGCCCGCAGCGCGCACCACCTTCTCCAGGACGGGGGTGAGCTGCTTGCAGGGGCCGCACCAGGGGGCCCAGAAATCGACCAGAACCGGCTGGTTCATCGATTCGGCCAGAACGTCCTGGCGGAAACCGGCCGTGGTGGTGTCCTTCACGAGATCGTCGGATGGCATTCCGGGGGAGGGGTTATCGGTCAACATGCGATCCTCGAAGGGTGAGCGTGAGAAGAAGATTGTTCCCTAGATGGGAGCTTAACCGTTGTCTGGCAATTCCGGGGGCGGTTCCGGCAGCTTCAGGATCAGCGGGTCGTGGCCGGTGGCGCGCAGGAACTTCAACAGGTCCTCCCGGGACACGCCGGTGGTCATGGAGTTCACCAGGGGATGGAAGTTCACCCGCTCGTGGTCCATGAGGTTGGCGTCGAGCACCATCGTGACCTTGCCCTGCGGGTCGTTCACCACCGCAAACGCCGTGACCGAGCCCGGCTCGACCCCGAGCAGCTCCTTAAGCTGCTCGGCGGAGCCGAAGGAGAGGCGGCCGGAGGCGCCGAGAACCTCATGGGTTCGCTTCAGGTCGATGGCGGTGTCGTGCTTGGCGGAGATCAGGAAGAAGCGCCCCTTCTTGTCCTTCACGAACAGGTTCTTGGAATGGGCACCCGGAATGCTGTCCTTGACGGCTTTCGATTCGGCCACCGTGAAGACCGGCGCGTGCTCGATCGTCTCGGACGGGATGCCCAGCGCATCCAGGCGGTCCAGGAGCTCTTTGGGGGAGAAATGGGCCAAGACTGACAACTCCAACTGATGGCTGGCTTCTACCCACCCTGGCACCCGGGCTCAAGCGCCGCGTCAAAAAGTTTGGCGCAAACCCCTTGCCAAGCGGATCGATTTGGGGCAAATCAGCGGCCTCGCAACGATGCCTCGAGCATCGCGGAGCGCGGGTGTAGCTCAGGGGTAGAGCACAACCTTGCCAAGGTTGGGGTCGAGGGTTCGAATCCCTTCGCCCGCTCCATTCTCTCAAATTCTGAGAGTTTCACGAAGGCCCGCCGTCAGGCGGGCTTTTCGTTTTTGCGGTCGACGTTTCAAGTGGATAAGGTCACATCCTTCCTTCTGGCCCACTGATCCGTTCAGCCCATGCTCGTCATCAATGAAGTCTTCGCCGCAGGCTACCGCTCGCTGAGGCATATCCGCTTCCCGGTCGAGCCCCTCTCCGTGTTCGTCGGAGCGAACGGAACGGGCAAGACGAACCTCTACCGCTCGCTCCAGCTCCTGCAATCAGCCGCCGCCGGTACGCTCGCCCACGACCTTGCCGCCGAAGGCGGCTTCGATTCCGTCTATTGGGCAGGGCAACGCAGCGCCAAGGAACCGGTGCGGGTCAGGCTGGGCGTACGCCTGTCGGGGGACGGGGACGGCGGCTACAACCTCGAATATGCAGTCGAAACGGGACTAGTTAGATCCGCCGGCGGCGTAATCTATGGAGCGGGTTTTCTGCTGGAGCCGCAAATCAAGGCGGAGACGCTTGTCTACGAGGGGCCTCGACGTGAAAAAAAGCTCCTCGACCGGCAAGGCCCGCATGGTCATTGCCTCGACCAGGAGGGGCTGAAACGACTGCTAGGCGGCGAGATCCTGCCCTCCGAGACCGCCCTGAACTCTCTGCAGGACGCCGCCGCCTTTCCCGATCTGCATCTCGCGCGGCGCACCATGCTGGAATGGCGATTTTTTCACGATTTCCGCACTGATGTCCGTTCGTCTCTGCGCCAGCCGTGCCTTGCGGTGACATCGCCGACGCTCGCCTCCGACGGTTCAAACCTGGCAGCGGTCTTCGCGACACTGGCTCATATCCGCGAGGATACCACCGATCTCGATCAGGCCTTCGACGATGCATTCCCCGGCGCGCGGCTCGTCATCCCCGAGCCCGACCGCTTCGCCACGTTCGGTGTCGTCTTTCCCGATTATCCGAAGCGCATTTTCCAGCCCTCCGAATTGTCGGACGGCACGCTGCATTTCCTGGCGCTCGCCGGTGCGCTCCTGTCCTATCGTCTGCCTCCCTTCATTGCCCTGAACGAGCCAGAGACGAGCCTGCATCCCGATCTGCTCGAGCCGCTCGCGCGCATGATCGTCTCCGCATCGAAACGCACGCAGGTGTGGCTCGTCACCCATTCCGAGCCGCTTGCCGAGGCAATCGCGCGTCATGGCGGCGTCTCGTCGCGGCGGGTCATCAAACGAAAGGGCGAGACCTGGATCGACGGTCTTCGGCTGAGCGGAGATTTCGTGGAGGAAGATCCAGAGTCTGTATGAAGGCGATCCTATGGCGCAGCCGAAAGGCCTCTGCTAACGCTTGCAGGACGGGAATTCCGATGCGATCTCGCCTTGGCCTCGAAAGGCATGGGGCGAGGTTCTAAAATCAAGGCACCACCCGGGAGGATTTCATGGTCGACGCGCGGCACCTGAGCATTCTGGAGGAACTCGAGCGCAAGGTGCTCTGGCTATCGACCTGGACGATCCACAACGCCAATCACCTGCGCCCCAACGAGGATGGCTTGAAGATCGGCGGGCATCAGGCGTCCTCGGCGTCGCTCTCCACGATCCTGACGGCGCTCTACTTCGCGAGCCTGAGGCCCGAGGACCGGGTGGCGGTGAAACCCCATGCGAGCCCGATCTTCCACGCGATCCAGTATCTCTTCGGCAACCAGACCCGCGAGAAGCTGGAAAACTTCCGCGGCTACAAGGGCGCGCAATCCTATCCCTCCCGCACCAAGGACGGCGACGACGTCGATTTCTCCACGGGCTCGGTGGGCTTAGGCGTCGCGCAGACGCTCTTCGCGAGCCTCGTGCAGGAATACGTGAAGGCCCACGGCTGGGCGAAGGACCGGCCCGAGGGCCGCATGATCTCGCTGGTGGGCGATGCGGAGATGGACGAGGGCAACATCTTCGAGGCGCTGCTCGAAGGCTGGAAGCACGGCGTGCGCAACACGTGGTGGATCGTCGACTACAACCGCCAGAGCCTGGACGCCGTGATCCGCGAAGGGTTGTGGGAGCGGTTCGAGGCGCTGTTCCGCAATTTCGGCTGGGACGTGGTGATCCTCAAATACGGCTCGCTCATGCAGGAGGCTTTTACCGAGCCCGGCGGCGACAGGTTGAGGGCCTGGATCGACACCTGCCCGAACCAGCTTTATTCGGCGCTCACCTACCAGGGCGGAGCCGCGTGGCGCAGGCGCCTCCTCGACGATCTCGGCGATCAAGGCCCCGTCACGCGCCTCATCGAGAGCCGCAGCGACGAGGAGCTGGCGCGGCTCATGTCCAATCTCGGCGGGCATGACCTGCCGAGCCTGCTGGAAGCCTTCGAAAGGGCGCGGGAGCACGACCGGCCCGTGTGCTTCATCGCCTACACGATCAAGGGCTTCGGCCTACCGCTCGCCGGCCACAAGGACAACCATTCAGGCCTTCTGACCCCTGGGCAGATGGAAACCTGGCGCGCGGCTCAGGGCGTGCGCCCGGGGCACGAATGGGACAAGTTCGAGGGCGTGACGATCCCACAGGCCGAGCTTGAGGAGTTCCTGAGGAAGGTGCCCTTCGTGCAGAAGGGGCGGCGGCGCTACTCGGCGCCGCGAGTGCCGGTCCCGGACACGCTCGCCTTCCCGGCGAATCCCGCCATGTCCACGCAGCAGGGGTTCGGGCTCATCCTCAACGAGCTGGCGCGCTCGAATCAGGCGCTGGCCGACCGCATCGTCACCACCGCGCCGGACGTGACGGTCTCGACCAATCTCGGGGCCTGGGTGAACCGGCGCGGGCTCTTCGCCCGCAACAGCCTCGTCGATACCTTCAAAAAGGAAAGGATTCCCTCGACCTACAATTGGGAATTCTCGCCTAAGGGCCAGCATCTCGAGCTCGGCATCGCGGAGATGAACCTGTTCATCCTGCTCTCCGCGCTGGGCCTCTCGCATTCGCTGTTCGGCGAGCGCATCCTGCCCATCGGCACGCTCTACGACCCGTTCATCTATCGCGGCGCGGACGCGCTGAATTATGCCTGCTACCAGGACGCCCGCTTCATGCTGGTGGCGACGCCCTCGGGCGTGACGCTGGCGCCGGAGGGCGGCGCGCATCAATCCATCGGCACGCCCCTCGTGGGCCTGGCACAGGACGGCCTGGCATCATTCGAGCCCGCCTTCGTCGACGAACTCGCGATCATCATGCGCTGGGCCTTCGACTACATGCAGCGCAACGGCGAGGGCGAGCCGAACGAGACCACGTGGCTGCGCGACGAGACCGGCGGCTCGGTCTACCTGCGCCTGTCCACCCGGACTCTCGAGCAGCCGCAGCGCGCCATGACGGAGGGCATGGCCGACGACATCATGGCGGGCGCCTATTGGCTCCGGAAGCCCGGACCGAATGCCCAGGTCGTCGTAGCCTATACGGGCGCGGTCGCGCCGGAGGCGATCGAGGCCGTGGGCCTCATGGCCGAGGACCGGCGCGACATCGGGCTGCTCGCCATCACCTCGGCGGACCGGCTCAACGCCGGCTGGACGGCGGCGCAGCGCGCCCGCGAGCGCGGCCTCGTCCATGCGCGATCCCACGTGGAGCGGCTGCTTGGCCAGGTGCCGCCCCATTGCGGGCTGGTGACGGTGATCGACGGGCATCCGGCGACGCTCGCCTGGATGGGTTCCGTCATGGGCCACCGCACCCGCTCGCTCGGCGTGGAGCATTTCGGCCAGACGGGCACGATCAGGGATCTCTACCGCCACTTCGGCATCGACGCGCAGGGCATCATCGCGGCCGCCGAGATGATCGCGCCCGGCAAGCCCATGCGGTACCTGCGGGCCGTGTGAGGCGGAGCCTCAGGGCTGCCCCGCCCTGAAGGCCACCGTCGCGAGCCCCGCGCCGATCAGAAGGGTGCCGCCGGTCCTGTTGACGAGGCCGATCATGCGCGGATTGCGCACGGCCTGGCGCGCCCGGGCGGCCACAAGCGCGTAGGTGAGGGCGTTCGCGAAGGCCAGGATCAGGAAGGTTGCGGCGCACAGGCCGACCTGGGGCAGGAAGGCGAGCTCCGGATCGATGAACTGCGGCAGGAAGGCCACGAAGAACACGAGCCCCTTCGGATTGAGGGCGGTCACGAGCCATGCGTGAGCCAGCATCTTGAGCGATGAGGCCGTATCCGTGCGGGGTGCGACATCGAGGTTCTTGCCGGCCCGCCAGAGCTTGACGCCAAGCCACACGAGATAGGCCGCCCCGATCCATTTGAGGATCGTGAACACCGTCGTCGATGCGGCCAGCAGGGCGCCGAGACCCAGCAAAGACAGGGTCATGGCCGTGAAGTCGCCGAGCGCGACGCCGACGGCCATGGGCAGGGCGGTGCGCCAGCCCTGCCCGAGGGCGTAGGACACGACCAGCAGAATGGTCGGGCCCGGAATGACGAGCAGCACGGCGGCAGCAGCCGTAAAGGCGAGCCAGGTCTCGAAGGGCATGGGTTTTTTTCCTCTCCAGAGGCCAGAACTCAGCCACAGATCGTCCGGCCTGTCGAGACAACGGCCGAGCCTGCCGGGCGCGACACGGAAGCGCCGGTGCAGCGGAAGCGTTTGCCGGTCGGGGGCTTCACGTGCTAACTCGCGGGGCGTCACCACACGAGTCCCAAGCACCACCATGGCCCGCAAAAGCCCTCTCAGCGGCAGCACCCTTCCCCTGGTCAAGCGCCTCTGGCGCGACTGGATGCGTCCGCATTCCAAGACGCTGGTGGCCGTGCTGGTGTTCGTCGGCCTGGTCTCGGGCGCGACGGGGCTCTATCCGGTGCTCATCAAGGCGGCCTTCGATGCCTTCGACACGAAGGATATCACGGCGATCTACCTCGCGCCGCTCTTCGTGATCGCGGTCACGTCCGTGAAGGGCTTCTCCCTGCTCGCGCTCACCATCCTGACCAACAGGGTGGTGACGCGCATCGAGGCGGACATGCAGACCAAGCTCTACGGCCACATGATCGAGGCGGACCTCGCCCAGATCGGACGCGAGAGCCCGGCGGCGCTCACCCAGCGCTTCACCACCGATTTCATGTTCATCAAGGAGGCGCTGACCCGCCTCTCCACCGTGTTCCTGCGCGAGATCTCCACGGTAATCGCCCTGGTCGGCGCGATGGTCTGGATCGACCCGATGATGACGCTGGTGGCGGGGATCACCATGCCGTTCTTCATCTATCCCGTGGAGAAGATCGGCCGCAAGCTGCGCCAGGTCGCCACCTCCACCCAGGTGCAGACCGGCCAGATGGCAGGCCTCATCACGGAGAGCCTCGCAGGCACCCGCTTCGCCAAGACCTACCGGCTGGAGGGATACCTGAAGAACAAGGCGGCCGATACCTTCGACGAGATCCGCCGCCTTCGCATGAAGGGCGCGAATGCCCGCGGGCGGCTCGATCCGCTGCTCGAGGTCGGCGGCGGCGTCGCGGTGGCGGCGGTGCTCGTGCTGATCGGCCAGCGTATCCTCTCCAACAGCAGCACGGTCGGCGATTTCACCGGCTTCGTCAGCGCGCTTCTCCTGGCGGCTCAGCCGATTCGGGCGCTCGGCAACCTCAATGCCATCGTGCAGGAAGCCGCCGCCGCCCTGCAGCGCACCTTCTCGATCATGGACGAGCCGCCCCTGATCCAGGACAGGCCGGATGCCAAGCCGCTGGCCCTCAAGGGCGGCGAAATCCGCTTCTCGGATCTTTCCTTCTCCTATACCGGTGAAGCGACTGCCCTCGACCGCGTGGACTTCGTGGCGGAGGCAGGCAGCACCACGGCGCTGGTGGGCCGCTCCGGCTCCGGCAAGTCGACCCTGCTCTCCCTGGTGCCGCGCCTCTACGACGTGACCGGCGGCGCCATCCTCATCGACGGCCAGGACATCCGCCACGTGACGCTGGCGAGCCTGCGCCAGGCCATCGCCGTGGTGAGCCAGGACGTGGTGCTGTTCGACGACACCATTCGGGCCAACATCGCCTTTGGGCGCCCCGGCGCCTCGGAGGCGGAGATCGTCGAGGCCGCCAAGGCGGCGGCCGCCCATGACTTCATCCTGAAGCAGCCGGCCGGCTACGACACGGTGGTCGGCCCAGGCGGCGGCAGGCTGTCCGGCGGCGAGCGCCAGCGCGTCTCGCTGGCCCGCGCCTTCCTGAAGAACGCCCCGATCCTGCTGCTGGACGAGGCCACGAGCGCCCTCGATTCGGAGTCCGAGCGCCTGGTGCAGGCCGCCATCGGCAAGCTCATGAAGGGACGCACGACCCTCGTCATCGCCCATCGCCTCTCGACGGTGCGCGATGCGGACAAGATCGTGGTGATGGAGGCGGGGCGGGTCATCGAGATGGGGCCGCACGAAGCTCTTATCGCCAAGAAGGGCACCTATGCCCGCCTGCACCGGCTTCAGCTGTCCGACGATCTGGAGCCGAGCTGGGCGGCAAATTCCTGATCCCGGCCGTCAGCTCGAGATGCCCCGTCGGCCGTCGGCTATTCCCGCCGCATGATCTTGTCGACGAGCAGATTCGACCAGAAGCCGGGACGGAATTCCCGCTCCAGAGCCTCCGCGTCGTAGGTTGTCTCGAGCCAGGTCAGGAACGGCATGCCGTTGGCCTCGCCGTCCCGGCGATAGGCGTCGAAAAAGGCGTCGAGGATCCCGGTCTTCGAGAACCGAAAATGGCCATAGCGCATGTGGAGCTGCCGCTGAGCCTCGTCCACGCTGCGGCCTTCGTGCAGGATGAGGTAGAGCGCCGCCATGAAGCCCGCCCGGTCGGCGCCGGACTTGCAGTGCATCACGGCCGGATATTCCATATGTTCGAAGAAATCCTTGGCCTTGAGCAGGGTTTCCCGGTCGGGGGCGCCGCGGGAGCGAATGACGAACTCCTCCAGATTGATGCCGAGACGGTCGCAGGCCTCCTTCTGGAGCTGCCAGGAGCCGTGCTCGTGCCCGCCGCGCAGGTTGACGATGGTGCGCACGCCTTCCTTCTTGAGCGCCTCGATCTGGTGCGGGGCGGGCTGGGCCGTGCGCCACAGCCGGTCCGTCACCCGGTGCTTGTTCAGGTAGACCAGCCGGAAGACCCCGTGGTCGACGAGCAGCATGTTGACCCACGCGGCCAGGCGACCGAACGTGCCCTGGACGGGCTTGTCCCATCTGGCGATGCGGGCCATGCGTCGTGCGCGACGGACGGCAGGTCTGCGGAACCTGTTGAGCACGTTGATCCAGTCTCGAAGGCGTATTCTGGAGGTGAATTCAGTAGCCTTTGTGGCGTCGGGTCGGCCCTTATCGACGATGAGAGCGGAATAATCAATCGGGCCGGCCGCTTGACCTCCGCCCAGGTTCCCCTCCCCGTGCGGCGGGCCGGAAGAAGCCGAATTGCAACCAATCGGTTGCCGCTGAGGCCCCCGTCGTGTAAGGGGAGCGTTCCAATACAACCCTCCTTGACGAGACGAGCGGCTGGACCCGGGCCCGATGAGGTTCGACGGCGGCGGAATCGTTGAGAGCCCATCATTTCAGGAGAGCGGCGTCATGTCGTCTACCTTCGAGACCGTCGCCGGCATCATTTCAGAGACCGCCGACATCCCGCGCGAGCAGATCACGCCCGAGAGCCACGCCATCGAGGATCTGGGCATCGACTCGCTCGCCTTCCTCGACATCGCGTTCGCGATCGACAAGGCGTTCGGGATCAAGCTGCCCCTCGAACAATGGACCCAGGAAGTGAACGAGGGTAAGGCTCCGGCCGAGGAGTACTTCGTTCTCAAGAACCTCGTGGCGCGCATCGACGCGCTCGTGGCCGCCAAGCAGGCCTAAAACACCCAAAGAGTTTCATCCCGGTGGGCCGGTCCTCTCGGGACCCGTCCGGAGAGGCGATCCATTCAAGAGCCCCGCCTCATGGATTTCTTCTCTTGCGCCGCCCGCCGGGAGCGAGAGAGATCAGGATCGGGATGCGCCTCGAATATTTTGAAATGATCGACCAGGTGGTGTCCCTCGACCGCGATGCGAAGCGGATCGAGGCGACCTCCGCCGTTCCGCAGGAAAGCCCCGTCTTCGAGGGGCATTTCCCCGGTCATCCTCTCGTGCCCGGCGTCCTTCTCACCGAGACCATGGCCCAGGCCTCCGGTTACCTCGTGCTCGGCCTCATGGGCTTCACCCACATGCCGTTCCTCATGGCGGTGGACAAGGCGCGCTTCCGCAGCTTCGTGGGGCCAGGCACGGTGCTCACCATCCAGGCACGGCTGGAGCACGAGGGCTCGGGCTATGCGGTGACGAAGGCCAAGATCCTGGCCGAGGGCAAGCCGATCTGCGATGCTGAGCTGCGGTTCAGGATCATGCCTTTTCCGGAAGGCATGGACGGCCAGATGCGGGCCCAGGCCAAGCGCATCGGCCTGATACGGGAGGCAGCGGATGCGTGACGTCGTGATCACCGGAATTGGCATCGTCTCCTGCGCGGGAGAGGGGCTCGACGCGCATCTAGCGGCGCTGTCGGGCGCGCCGCCCACGGACAACGAGACCTTCGCGCCCCATCCGGTTCATCCGGCGAAAGCGCTGGAATGGGACCGCCAGATCCCGAAGAAGTCCGATCAGCGGCAGATGGAAGCCTGGCAGAGGCTCGGCTGCTATGCCGCGGGTCTGGCGCTCGATTCGGCCGGAGCGAAGGAGGATGCGGACCTCAAGGGTCGCATGCAGCTCATCGTGTCCGCCGGCGGCGGCGAGCGCGATTACGCGGTCGACGGCCAGATCCTCACGGGCCTGCGCACGGCTCAAGATCCCGGGGTGTTCCTCAACGAGCGCCTGATGGGAGACCTGCGTCCGACGCTGTTCCTTGCGCAGCTCTCCAACCTGCTCGCGGGCAACATCTCCATCGTGCACGGCGTCACCGGTGGGTCGCGCACCTTCATGGGCGAGGAATCGAGCGGCGTGGACGCGATCCGCATCGCGCGCGAACGCATCGCGTCCGGCCAGGACGAGATCTTCCTCGTCGGCGGCGCTTACAATGCCGAGCGTCCCGACGTGCTCCTGATCTACGAAATGGGCGGTTTCCTCTGGAAGAAACCGTATCAGCCGGTCTGGAGCCGCCCCGCCGATGGGGGCGGCATGATCCTCGGCTCGGCCGCCTGCTTCCTGGTGCTCGAATCCCGCGAGCATGCGGCGGCCCGTGGCGCAAAGCCGCTCGCCGCCCTCGCGGGCGTCGTCTCCGACCGCTCCCGCCGCAAGCCCGGCAGCGTCGAGCAGGCGCTCCACGGCTTTTCCGCACGCCTCCAGGCCAAGCCCGACCTGGTGATCTCGGGGGCGACCGGCGTGAAGGGCATCACGGAAGAAGAGCAGGCCACCCTGAAGGACATGGCCCCGGGGGCTCCTGTCCATGCGACCGGTGACGTGATCGGCCACGCCATGGAGGCCCAGGCGGCGGCCGGCGTGGCGCTCGCGGCCGGTCTCATCGCGCAGGAAAAGGCGAGCGACGCCCTCGTGACCTCGGTCGGTCACTGGCGCGGCGAAGGCGCCTTGCGGCTCATCAAGGCTTGAACAGGAGAACGGCATGGCGCTTCGCGACAGACAGGGCCGTCCGCTCGTTGCCGTCACCGGCATGGGCGTGGTCACCTCCCTCGGCCAGGGTAAGGACGCCACCTGGGCCGCGCTGACTGCAGGACGATCCGGCATTCACCGCATCAACCGCTTCCCCACCGAGGGCCTGCGCACCACGATCGCGGGCACTATCGACTTCATCGATGTGGAGCCCTTCTGCGCGCCGATGCTCTCCGAGCGTCTCGCCGTGCTGGCGGCCGAAGAGGCCGTCGGCCAGTCCGGGCTGGCATCGGGCGATTTCCCCGGTGCGCTCTTCATCGCCGTGCCGCCGGTCGAAATGGAATGGCCGCAGCGCGAGGCCCTCGCGAAGGCCTCGGAGCAGGATGGCGAGGTCACCTACAAGGACCTGCTGAGGGCCGCGGCCACGGGCCGGTTCAAGCCCTGGCACGATCTCTTCATCTTCGGCACGGTGGCGGACCGCGTCGCCGACCGTTTCGGCACGAAGGGCTCGCCGATTTCGCTCTCCACTGCCTGCTCCTCGGGCGCGACCGCGATCCAGCTCGGCGTCGAGGCGATCCGGCGCGGCGAGACGGACGCGGCGCTCTGCATCGGCACCGACGGCTCGGTGAACCCTGAATCCCTCATCCGCTTCTCCCTGCTCTCGGCGCTGTCGACGCAGAACGAGAACCCGGAAGGCGCATCGAAGCCGTTCTCCAAGAACCGCGACGGTTTCGTGATGGGCGAGGGCGGGGCCGCGCTGGTCCTCGAAAACGCCGAGACCGCGATGGCGCGTGGCGCGACGATTCTCGGCTTCGTGCTCGGCTGCGGCGAGAAGGGCGACAACTTCCATCGCACGCGCTCCTCGCCCGACGGCTCTCCCGCGATCGCCGCGATCCGTCAGGCTCTCGACGACGCGGGCGTCACGCCCGACGAGGTCGACACCATCAACGCACACGGCACATCGACCCCTGAGAACGACAAGATGGAAGCCATGAGCTGCACCGCCGTGTTCGGCGAGCGCATGGCAAGCCTGCCCATCTCGTCGAACAAGTCGATGATCGGCCACACGCTCACCGCCGCGGGCGCCGTCGAGGCCGTGATGTCGCTGCTCACCATCGCGACGGGCCGGATCCCGCCGACGATCAACTACCAGGTGCCCGATCCCGCGATCCCGCTCGACGTGGTGCCCAACGTGGCGCGCGACGCGAACGTGACATACGTGCTCTCGAACTCCTTCGGCTTCGGCGGCCAGAACACCTGCCTCGTCTTCGGGGCCGAGCCCAAGTGATGTTGATCGAGGATTGTGCGACAAAGCCCTCCCCACTCTTGTGGGGAGGAGATGGAGGTGGGGGTGCAAGCGCCACCATCCCAGAGCGGCGCGCTTACACCCCCACCCTAGCCCTCCCCACAAGGGGGAGGGAATTATCGGAGTTGCATCCATGACGCGCGTTCTCGTCACGGGGGGGGCCAAGGGCGTGGGCGCGGCCATCGTGCGCGCGCTCGCGGCGGCCGGACACGATGTGGATTTCACCTATCGTTCGTCGGGCGAGGCCGCCAAGGCGCTGGCCGACGAGCTGATGCAGGCCAGCCCCGGCCGCACCGTCAGGGCGCATGAGCTCGACCTCGCCGACAAGACGGCACTGGACTCCTTCTGCGAGACGCTCGAGGCCGAGAGCTTCTTCGGGTTCATCCACAATGCGGGCCAGCCCTACGACGCGCTCGCCGCCATGATGCAGCAGGACAAGGCCGAAGCCGCCATGCAGGTGAACTACTGGTCGCTCACCCGCATCGCTAAGTCGCTCATGCGCGGCATGATCCGCGCGAAGGCCGGCCGCATCGTCGCCATCGGCTCCGTGGCGGCGCTCCAGGGTAACCCGGGCAATGCGGCCTATGCCGCCTCGAAGGGCGCGCTGATCTCCTATTGCCGCACACTCGCCGTCGAAACCGCCAAGCGCAACGTCACCGTCAACGTGATCGCGCCGGGCTTCATCGACACGGACATGATGGCCCCTTACGCGGCCTATCGCGACAGCATGGAAAAGCAGATCCCTGCCGGGCGCTTCGCGAGGCCGGAAGAGATCGCAGGCCTCGCCGCCTTCCTCCTGAGCGAGCCTGCCGCCTATATCACGGGCGCAGTGCTGCCCATCGACGGCGGCCTCACGTCGATGCTCGGAGTGCATCGGTAAGTTCCGACCTCCCGGGATCGGCTCTGGACCTTGCCATTCCCCCGCTCGCCCTTTAAGCCGCGCAATCAAAGTTTTCCGTCATGGCCGGGCTCGTCCCGGCCATCCACGTCTTGCCGCGAACCGGAAACGTGGATCCCCGGGACCGGCCCGGAGTGACGCCGCACAGGATTTGACGCATGCGCTCCCTTCAGCTTTTCGGCGATCGTGACATTCGCATCACCGAGATGGACGCTCCTCCGCCTCCCGGCGCCGGCGAGGTGCAGGTCCGGGTCAGGGCGCTCGGGCTGAACTACCTCGACGTCTGGGGTTTTCGCGGCATGGCCTTCGCCAAGCGCAAGATGCCGCAGGCGGTGGGGGTGGAGGCGGCTGGCGAGGTCGCGGCCGTGGGCGAGGGCGTCACCCGGTTCAAGGCGGGCGACCCGGTCACCATGTACGGCGCCGAGACCTGCGGCCACTGCAAGGCCTGCCGCGAGGGCCGCGACAATCTCTGCGAGAACGTCGCCGGCATCATGGGCTTCCATATCGACGGCTTCGCCCGCGAGCTGATCAACCGTCCCGAGCGCCTCGTGATCCCGGTGCCGCAGGGCGTCACCTTCGAACAGGCGGCCTGCGCGCCGATCGGCTTCGGCACGGTGCAGCACATGCTCTTCGACAACGCCAAGCTGGAGCCGGGCGAGTCGATCCTCGTCCATGCGGGCGGATCGGGCATCGGCACGGCGGCGATCAAGATGGCGAAGGCCATCGGCTGCACGGTCTATACGACGGTGGGCGACGACGAAAAGGGCGAGAAGGCGAAGGCTCTCGGCGCTGACTACGTCATCAACTACCGCAAGGAGCGCTTCGAGGGGGAGGTGCGCCTCCTCACCAAGCGCAAAGGCGTCGACGTGGTGTTTGAGCACGTGGGCGCGGAGACCTGGAACGGCAGCCTGCTCTGTCTCAAGCGCGGCGGGCGCCTCGTCACCTGCGGCTCCACCTCCGGCGTGTCCACCACCATGAACCTGATGCAGCTCTTCCAGCAGCAGTACCGAATCTTCGGTTCCTTCGGCTGCCGGATCGAGAACATCAGCCAATCCCTCGAGAAGATGGCGGCCGGGATGAGCCCGGTGATCGACTCGGTCTTTCCCCTCGACGACTTCCAGAAGGGCCTGGAGCGCCTGGAGGGCCGCAAGGTGTTCGGCAAGGTCATCGTGACCTTCTGACCTCTGGTAAGGACCGCCTCCCGACCATAGATCTTGACGAAACGGGCTCCTGGCGAAAAACACGCGGAGCCTTTTTCCTTTCTCCACCGGATGTCCTCATCGTGCAGCAGAGCCATCGCCCCCGCAGCCTTCTCTCGCGTCTTTCGGAGACGCTGATGGTGGGCGTGGTACGCGGCGTGTTCGCCTTCGCATGGGCTATCGGCCCCGAGCGCTCCGGCGCGGTCGGGGCCGCCCTGGCCCGCACGATCGGACCGCTCCTGAAGGCGCACCGCACCGCGCTCGCCAATATCCGGGCCGCCTATCCCGACAAGTCCGAAGCCGAGGTGAAGGCGCTCGCGCGCGCCGCCTGGGACAATCTCGGCCGTACGGGCGGGGAATATCCCCATTTGGGCCAGTTGTTCGATTTCGATCCCGACAGCCCCGTGCCGGGCCGGACCGAGGTCGACGGCATCGAGCACTTCCTCGCGCTTCGGGACGATGGAAGGCCTGGCATCGTCTTCTCCGCCCATCTCGCCAATTGGGAGCTGCCCGCCATCTGCGCCGCGCGCTTCGGGCTCGACACCACGGCGGTGTTCCGCGCGCCCAACGACCCGGCCGTCGCCCGCGTCGTTCACGAGGTCCGCAGCGAAACCATGGGCAATCTGGAGGCCGCCCGCCAGGGCGCCGCCTTCGCCATGCAGGGGGCGCTGGAGAAGGGCGGGCACCTGGGCATGCTCATCGACCAGCACTTCACCCGAGGCGTGATCGTGACCTTCATGGGCCGCCCGGCCCTGGTGAACCCGATTCTCGGCAAGTTCGCCCGCCGCTTCGACTGCCCGGTCCATGGGGTGCGCGTCATCCGCCTGCCGGGCCACCGCTTCCGCCTCCAGCTCACGCCGCCCCTCGACCTGCCGCGCGATCCCGATGGGCAGGTGAATGTCCAGGGCGCAATGCAGGCCATGACCTCGGTGGTGGAAGCCTGGGTCCGGGAGTACCCGGAGCAATGGCTCTGGATGCACCGCCGCTGGCGGGTTCCCGCCAAAACCGGCACCGACGTTCAAGGTAAAGTGAGTTCCCATTGAACCGGCCTTGGTGTTTCATGGCGGGCATCATGGCGTCTCGATTGAAACTCTTTTTGGCGGCTGCCGGCTTGGCCGTCCTTCTCCAGCCTGCCTTCGCGGAACCTCCGCGCGCCGTCGTGGAGCTGTTCACCAGCCAGGGCTGTTCGAACTGCCCGCCGGCGGACGCGCTGCTGGTGGAATATTCTCAGAAACCCGACATCGTGGCGCTCTCCTTCCCGGTGAATTACTGGGATTATCTCGGCTGGAAGGACACCCTGGCTCATGCCGAGTTCACGAACCGGCAGAAGAACTATGCCCATGCCCGCAACGACCGTCAGGTCTTCACGCCCCAGATGATCGTGAACGGGAAGAAATCCTGCATCGGGTCCGACCGGGCGCAGATCGAGAAGGCGATCCAGGCTACCGGGAAGGGCCGCTCGACCCTTCCGGTCGATGTCGCGATCGCCGAGCAGAACGGCATGGTCACGGTCTCCCTCACGGAGATGGCGGAGGTCCAGCACCGGGAGGCCGAGGTCTGGGTGCTGCCTGTCCTGCGGTTGCAGACCGTGCCCATCGAGCGCGGCGAGAACAAGGGCCGGACGGTCACCTATGCCAATGTGGTGCGGGGTCTCAAGCGCATCGGCGAATGGCGCGGCGGCCCGGCCCGCTTCGAGGTGTCGGCCGAGACCGCCCGCAGCGGCGCGGACGGCTATGTGGTGCTCCTTCAGGCCCAAGAGGGTGACAAGCCCAGCGTGATCCTGGGAGCCGCCAAGAGCCCCGGCCTCTAGAGCTGTTTCACCTTGCGTGGAATCATCTCTCTTCTGGGGTGTGCCGCATTTTTTGCCGGCGAACCGGATCCACTTCGCCGAAAAATGCTCTAGCCTTCATGAAAAGGGCGGCTGCGGTCCTAAAGCAGCACCACCTTGTTCGGCAGCTCGTTCGCGTTGCGCGTTCCCGGCGGCGCATGCTCGGCCAGAATGGCGCCGGCACGCCGCACGGCCCGGACGAGCCCGTCGCCCGCTTGTTCCTGGCGGATCGCAGCGATCAGCTCGGCGACGATGTCCTGCCACACCGCCGGGCCGGCGCGGTCCGCGACCCCGATATCGGCAATGATTTCCGCATAATGCTCCGCCGCCGCCACATAGATCAGCACCCCGGTCCGCCCCTGCGTCCGTGACAGCCCGTGGCTGACGAATTCCCTTACGGCCGCCTCGTGCGCCCGCGCCCGTTTGATGGTGCCCGGAATCAGCGCCAGATGCAGCGGCGGCCAGGCGAACACGGCGTTCAGGCTGCAGGCCACGATCAGCTGGATCAGGAAGATCCGTGAAGGCCCGAGCTCGGTGAGCCAGATCAGAGGCCACGGCACGAGGAGCGCCAGAAAGAGGCCCAGGAGAGCGGGAAAGGCCCGATAGGCGCTGGCCTGGCGCGCGACCACCACGACGATCTCGCCCGCGGTGGCCGTCTCGGCCTCGTGGATGGCCTGCGAGATCCGGTTCTGATCGTGTTCCGATATCATCTACCAGCTCCCCGAGGCTCCGCCGCCGCCCGAGGAGCCGCCCCCACCCGAGAAGCCTCCGCCCCCGGACCAGCCGCCGCCTCCGCCTCTCGAAAAGCCGCCTCCCGTGGGAATGATCCACGGCCCCGAGCCGCGACGGCGATGGAGGCCCGGCCTGCCGCTCCCGCGCATCGCGCGGAAGAGCTGGAAGAGGATGAAGGCGATGATCAGGAAGGTGATCAGGGTGTCGACGGCGGAGGTCTGATCCTCGCGCACGGTGGCCCGGCGCTGCCATTCCTCCGCATCGCCCGTGAGGATCGACAGGATCGCGTCGATCCCCGCATCGATGCCGCCCGCGAAGTCGCCCTGCTGGAATTGCGGGGCGATCGCGGTGGTGGTGATGACCTTCGCGAGCGCATCGGTGAGAGCGCCTTCGAGCCCGTAGCCCACCTCGATGCGCACCTTGCGCTCAATGGGAGCGACGAGCAGCAGAACGCCGTTGTCGGTCTTCTTCTGACCGAGCTGCCAAGCCCGGAAGAGACGGTTCGCGTAATCCTCGATGCTCGTCCCTTCGAGGGAGCGGATGGTGGCCACCACCACCTGATCGGAGGTCTTGTCCTCATGGGCCTTGAGCTTCGCCTCGAGGGAGGCCCTCTCCTCGGGCTTGAGGAGGTTGGCCGCGTCGACCACGCGTCCGGTGAGGGAGGGGAAGGTCTGGGCGACGGCCGCGAGCGCGAAAACAGCAAGAATCGCCAGAAGAAGCGCGGTAGCCTGATGCAGCCGCACCCGTCCTCCGAGACGGGAGGAAAAGGCGCCGGGCTTCGCCATCGGCTTAGAACTTGACCTCGGGCGGCCGCTCGGAGCCGGCGGTGGCCGTAAAGGTCTCCATGGGCTTGGCGTCCGGGTAGACGACCGACGCGATCCAGCGACCGGGAACGGTGCGCAGCTCCGTGTTGTAGGCCTGCACCGCCGTGATGTAGTCGCGGCGCGCCACCGCGATGCGATTCTCCGTGCCCTCCAGCTGCGATTGCAGGGCCAGGAAGTTGGCGTTGGATTTCAGTTCCGGATAGCGCTCCACCGTGGCGAGCAGGCGGCCTAGCGCTCCGGAGAGCTGGTTCTGCGCCTCCTGGAACTGGCGGAACTTGTCCGGGTCCGTGACCGTGGAGGCGTCGACCTGGACCTGCGTGGCCCGGGCCCGCGCCTCGGTGACCTGGGTGAGCACCTCGCGCTCCTGCTGGGCGAAGCCCTTCACGGTCTCGACCAGGTTGGGGATCAGGTCGGCCCGGCGCTGATACTGGTTCTGCACCTCGCTCCAGGCCGCCTTGGCCTGCTCCTCGAGAGTCGGCACGTTGTTGATGCCGCAGGCGGAGAGGCCGAGGGCGAGAGCCATTCCGGCCAAGGCGATCCTGATCCGTGTCCCCAGGGGCGAAGCCGTCATGTGCATCCTCTCGCGATTGAAGCGTCCGGCACCGTCGCCGGGTTCAAGAGATGGGTCAAGCCTGGCGTTTCAACAAGGCGTTTTCCTCTGGCCGCGAAGGGGCGATTCGGGCATGATCCGCCAGCCCTTGACCGAGGCCAATTCCATGACCTTTCTGCCCGACCTGAGCACTCTGCTTGCCTATTCATTCGCCTGCTTCGTTCTGTTCATCACGCCAGGACCGGACATGAGCCTGTTCCTGGCCAAGACCTTGTCGGGCGGGCGCAAGGCCGGAATGGCCTCGATGCTGGGCGCCATGACGGGCTGCTGCGTTCACACGCTGCTTGCGGCCTTAGGCCTCTCGGCCCTGCTGGCGGCCTCCGTTACCGCGTTCACGGTTCTGAAGATCGTGGGCGCGCTCTACCTTCTATGGATGGCCTTCGAGGCGGTGCGCCACGGCTCGGCGCTCTCCTTGAAGGAGGACGGTCGCGTCGAGGTTTCGTTCTGGAAGACCTTCCTGATGGGCGTCGGCATCAATCTCACGAACCCGAAGATCGTCCTGTTCTTTGTGACCTTCCTGCCGCAATTCGTCGATGCGGGCGATCCGCACGCCTCGGACAAGCTCCTGTTCCTCGGCCTCTACTTCATTGCCCTCACAGCCCCCATGGGCGCCGTGATGATCCTAGGCGCCGAGAGGCTGATCGTGCTCCTGCGCAACCATCCGAAGGTGATGCGGGGCATCGATTATTCGTTCGCGGGCCTCTTCGGCGCCTTCGCGCTCAAGATCCTGACGGCGTCGGCCCGGTAGGCGAAGGCGGGGGAGCGCCGCGCCCACCCGCGTCGCGGCCCGCGATGGCCCAGTAGACGAAGCCCGCCACCGCACCGGTGAGCCCGAGGATCGCGCTCACGTGCAGCTCGGCCGGGTTGGCGACGCGCGCCGCCCCGCGCAGGATCCACGGCACGGACGCGGTGAGAACCCCGGTGGCGAGCGCGTACCAGAGGAGGCTTCGCATCTTCAGCGCCTCGCCGGTCACGGCGATCACGAGGGGCGGCAGCACGAGCAGCGTGAACATGATGCGGCCCACAGCGAGCATGGCCTCGGCCACGATGGGGCCGGGGTCGTCGCTGGAGAACACCGCATCCACCAGGTTCCAGAACCCGACGAACAGGGTCTCCCCCGTCAGCGTCGCCATGAGCGGATCGACCATCGAGGCGATGAAGAAGAACATGCTGCTCATGCCGATGGCGATGAGGAGCGCAAAGGGGACAAGGAGCAGCCAGCGGATCATTCCGCCTCTATAGCATGGCCGTTTGCAGGTGTCCGCCCGATGGCAATCCGCCAGTAGATCCAGCCGCATACGGTGCCCGAGGCCGCACCACTCAACAAGGCAAGCCAATTAAAGGTGGAAAACGGTTCAGGTGGACCAGAGGTCGCCGGCAAGAACAGGAAGACAAATCCGATAGGTGCACCCGAGGTGGCATAGCGCATTGCGGACCTGAAACCCGCTCGCTGCAGGATGCTGCCTAGCACGAACGCGATTGCTGCCAGGAGGAGAAGAGGTGCCCAGAGCAGCAAAAGGGCGAGTATTCCGAACAGCGGAATGGTTGCGAACCCGCCGCGCCCCAGATCGGCTGGCCGTCTCCCCGGACCACGAGATCAACCCACGTTAGGAAGAACATCATCAGAAAGGGAGAGGCCGCAGCCGAGGCGATCGCTCCCAGAAGCCGACGTTTCAAGCAAGAGTCCCCGCGTATCCGCAACGATAGCACGTACGTTGCGACGGGGAAGAAGTCCAGTCTGATGCCGGCCGACTGAAGACGGCTGCCGGGACGGAGATCTACTCCCCGTTCCCTACCGCATAGACACCTTCGGCCCCGATGCCCTGCTCGGCCATCATGCGGGCGCGGGCGCGCAGCTTCTCGGTCTCGCTCTTGAGCTGGCCGCAGGCCGCAAGGATGTCGCGGCCACGCGGGGTGCGCACCGGCGAGGCGTAGCCGGCGCGGAACACGATCTCGGAGAAGCGCTCGATCCGCTCCCAGTCCGAGCACTCGTATTTCGAGCCGGGCCAGGGGTTGAACGGGATCAGGTTGATCTTCGCCGGGATGCCCTTGAGCAGGCGCACGAGCTCGCGCGCATCGGCGTCCGAGTCGTTCACGCCTTTCAGCATCACGTATTCGAACGTGATGCGGCGCGCGTTCGACAGGCCCGGATAAGCTCGGCAGGCGTCGAGGAGCTGCTTGATGTCGTATTTGCGGTTGATCGGCACCAGCACGTCGCGCAACTCATCGCGCACGGCGTGGAGCGAGATCGCCAGCATGGTGTTGGCTTCGGCCCCGAGACGCTCCATCTGCGGCACGACGCCGGAGGTCGAGACCGTGATGCGGCGGCGCGAGAGGCCGAGGCCCTCGTTGTCCGACAGGACGCCGATGGCGGCGATCACGTTGTCGGTGTTGTAGAGCGGCTCGCCCATGCCCATGAACACGATGTTGGACACGAAGCGTCCGCCGTCGCTCGGCACGAAGGCGCCGTCCGGCGGCGTGGCGTCGGGCCAGTCGCCGATGGAATCGCGCGCCACGATGAGCTGCGCCACAATCTCGGCCGAGGTCAGGTTGCGCACCAGGCGCTGGGTGCCCGTGTGGCAGAAGGAGCAGGTCAGCGTGCAGCCGACCTGGCTCGACACGCAGAGCGTGCCGCGGTCGACCTCCGGAATGTACACGCACTCGATCTCCGCGCCCTTGTCGAGGGGGCCCGTGGAGGGCATGCGGATCAGCCACTTGCGGGTGCCGTCCTTCGAGACCTGCTCGGAGACGACCTGCGGGCGGGCAAGCGTGAAGGCGGCGGAGAGCCTGGCGCGCAGCTCCTTGCCCATGTTGGTCATTTCGGAGAAGTCTTTGGCCCCGCGGAAATAGATCCAGTGCCAGAGCTGCGCCACGCGCATCTTGAGCTCGCGCTCGGGCACGCCGATGGCGGCCAGCGAGTCCTTCAGCTGGTCGCGGGTGAGGCCGATGAGCGACGCGCCGCCGGGGGCGGCCCCTGCCACCACGGTCGTCTCGGCCGTCTTTTCGATGGACAAAGCGGTCTGCCCCGCCGCGCGCGCGGCATCGCTCACGGCCAGGGAGGCCGCATTGGGGTTACGCTTGGCGATGTCGAGCGCCGTCGCCATGGGAAATCACGCCTTTGTTGTTGGGAGCCGCAGCGAGCTATAACACAATTGCGCCGAAACCGTGAGCTTCGCAAAAGCAAAATTCCGGGCGCGAGGCCCGGAAAATGCTCATTCGGGGTGCGATTTGCAAGGCCCGGCGGTGCTTTTCTAAACCCCGCATTCCTTGCGGGCCTGCTCCAGGGCCTTGCTGAAGCCGCTCAGGGAATAGCGGTCCGTCAGGCTCGACCCGCGGGCCGATTGCATCTTCACGGTCATGGTTCCGCTGCGGGCCATGGTGGCGATGGCCTGGCTCTCCTCCGCGGGGTTCTTCAGCCAAGCGTTGGCGGCCTTGGTGATGAGCGCATAGGAGGCGTTGCCGACGGCCGCCGAAGCCAGGCCGTTCTCCTTGGCCGTGAAGCCCAGCACGAGGGCGACCTCGTTCTTCACGTTCTCGGCCGGACGGAAGGACACGAAGAGATACGCGGGATCGCGATTCAGGTTTTTCGGCAGGCGTTCCTGGGGCTGGCTGAGCGCATAGCAGATCTTCGATCGCCCGGTCTGGGCCGTGTAGACGCCCCAGTCGCCATAGGAACTCACGAGGGATGCGCCGCCCGGTCCCGTGGCCGCCTGCGCCGGCTTGGCGGCGGTTGCCGTGGCCGCGCCGGCCGCCGCTGCCGCAGGCTTTGCAGCCGCACCGGCCTTGCCGGTCGCCGGCTTCGCCTTCGAGGTGGCTGCGGCAGCAGGTTTCTGCCCCGTCGTGCGCTGGCTCTGGGCCAGAGCCGCAGGCCCGGTTCCGGTTATGAGAATGGCCGAAAGGATGCCCGCGGCAAGGCCGCGTTGGAAAGATGCTGTCGTCATGGGGGCGAAGAATAAGAGCGGATGGTTAAGAAGTCTTCACCATGCCGTAGCCTCAAGCCCTGTTGCTTGGCGATGCGTCGAAACGTGGCATGATCGCGGATGGGCAAAATAAAAGGGCCGGAGGAGTGGCCCATCGAGTTACCGTTCCCAAAAGTTTTATTGTTCAAAAGGCGGACTGAAAATGTGTTCTGATGAACACAGATTATGTAAACGAAAAAATATAATGTTGCAACAAGTCTATATTCATTTTTGCCTGAAGAAATTCCAGAGGGAATGCCTGGGTTAATCCTGCTGCTGAAAATCTTCCCCTAGGGATTTCCTGGCTCTGGCCCGGTGCTCGTCCGTGATGGAGCTCGCGACCTGCGTGATGGCGGCGGCCAGCACGGCCGCATCATCGGCAAATCCGATCAGCGGCAGGAGGTCGCCCACCGCATCCAGCGGCATGACGAAATATGCGATGGCGCCGAGCAGAATCAGTTTCACGCGGCTCGGCGTCTTGGGGTCCATGGCGCAGTAGAAGGCGGCCACCAGATCCTCCGCGAAGGGGATCTTGCCCGCCACGCGCCTGAGCTTGTCCCAGAACCGGCGCTTCAGGCTCTCCTCGTCGCGGGTGGCCGCACGCATGGCGTCCATCTCGGCCTTGGTGAAAGGCTTGATGACAGGCTCGCTCATGCTCTTCTACTCCTCGATGGTCTAGGTGTTCGCCTGCACGAGGATCGCATAGTAGCATCCTCGAAAGAGGAGAAAACCGATGAAGCTCGACAAATTGATGGCGGCCATCGTCACCGGAGGCGCTTCGGGCCTCGGGGAGGCCACCGCGCGCATGCTCGCGTCTCACGGGGTAAACGTCGCCATCTTCGACATGAACGCCGAGCGCGGCGAGGCGGTTGCCCGCGACATGGGCGCCTTGTTCGCCCAAGTGGACGTGACGGACGAAGCTTCCATCGATGCCGGCCTGGTGAAGGCTCGTGAAGCGAACGGCGTCGAGCGCGTTCTGGTCAATTGCGCGGGCGTCGCGCCGGGCCGCCGCACGGTCACGAAGAAGCGCGAGACGGGCGAGCTCATCCCGCACGATCTCGCGAGTTTCCGCAAGACCGTGGAGATCAACCTCGTCGGCACCTATGCGATGATCTCGAAATGCGCCGCCGCCATGGCGGCCCTCGAGCCGGTCACGCCGGACGGCGGACGCGGCGTGATCGTCAACACCTCCTCGGTTGCGGCCCAGGACGGTCAGATCGGGCAATCCGCCTATTCCGCCTCCAAGGGCGGCGTGCTGGCCATGACCCTGCCGGTCGCCCGCGATCTGTCCGGCTTCGGCATCCGCGTGATGACCGTTATGCCGGGGCTCTTCCACACGCCGCTCTTCGAGGGCATTGCGGAGGATTACCGCAAGGCGCTGGAGGCCAATGTGCCGTTCCCGTCACGTCTCGGGCGGCCCGAGGAATATGCCCGGCTCGTCGAGAGCATCATTGCCAACGATATGCTCAACGGCGAAGCGATCCGCCTCGACGGCGCCCTGCGCATGCAGCCGAAATAAGGGCTACAGCATCGGACCCAAATGTGAACTTGCACTATTAGGGCCCATCCGATGCTTCCTCTCTTGAATGAGAGCATCGCTGAGCGGGACACCGGAACCACTTTTCGCTGACGCGGCCCTCTAGGTCCGCACGATGCTCTAGGAGGTCACTTCACCCCGGTTCTCGGAATACCCGATCAGATCCGGGGTGCAGAGCCAGGATTCCCGGCGCTTGGTCCAAGCCTCGTAGGTAGGCCTGAAAACGTCCGTCCGGTCGAAGGCGCCGAGCATGATCTCGATCTCGTCCCCGCCGTCCGAATAGAACACCTTCGAGCCGCATTGCGGACAGAAGCGATTCTGGCCTCCGGGAGACGCCTCCCAACTCCGGCTCCCGCCCGAGACCGTCACCCTGTCGGCGGGGAAGATCGCGAAGGCGGTGAAGACGCTCCCGCTCGTCTTGCGGCACGTCATGCAATGGCACAGGCCCACGCGCTTCGGGGCTCCGCGCACCTGAAAGGTCAGCTGACCGCAGGCGCAGCCGCCCGTGAGGGTCTTCTCCGTATCGTCCGCGGTCATGCCTTCACCAGCCCGGCGGCCAGCTGGTCCATGCGCTGCGCCAGCTCGATGTCGCGGCGGGTGAGCCCCTTGGCGTCGTGCGTGGAGAGCGTCACATCCACCTTGTTGTAGACGTTGAACCATTCCGGGTGGTGATTCATGGGCTCGGCCACCAGCGCCACGCGGGTCATCCAGCCGAAGGCCGCGTTGAAATCGTCGAACACGAAGCGCTTGTGAAGGGCGTCCCGGCCCTCCACGAGGGCCCAGCCCTCAAGGCCGGGGAGAAGATCCTGGCGTTCCGAATCGGTCAAGCGGGGCATGGGCTGCGCCATCTCCAAGAGTGATCCCAAGGATGATTCCAAGAGTGATCACTTAGTGATGAAGCACGAGCGCGACGTTTCAAGCCCCCGCGGGATGGAAGGAGCGTTCTCGAAATCCGATGGGTCGCCTCTTTACGGGAAGGCGGCTTCCTCGATGCTGCGCCAGTCCTCCCGGAGGGAGAACGTTTCCCGGTCCATCACGAGATAGCAGCCGCCGCCGGGATGCTGCGGCCGGCTTTCCCGGCCGATCTCGACCCCCTGCAGATGCGCCATGAGCAGGCTGCCGACCCCGCCATGGGACACGATGAGAGCGTCGCCGGTCTCCTCGGCCGCGATCCGCTTCATGGCGTTCACGATGCGCGTCTGCGCGTCGATGGCGCGCTCCCAGCCGCGGATGCTCTCGTGCGGCCGACCGAAGAACTCGCCGACCACCTCCCAGAATTCCGGCGGCGCGATGTAGCCTGTCGCCGACCGGTCGTTCTCGCCCAGATCCTCGTGGGTGCGATAGGGCAGGCCGAAACGCTCCGCCACGATGGCGGCTCCGTCCATGGCCTTTCGCTCGGCGCTGGCATGGACCGATGAGAGGCGAACGCCCGCAAGGGCAGCGGCGAACCGGTCCATGCGTCTGCGCCCCGTCTCGTTGAGGGGCCATTGCGGCACGGGCACGAGCGGGTCGATCACCACCTCAGGGTGGGTGAGGAAAATCAGGGATGTCATGATCGACAGACGTAGACCCGGGCAAGCTCGGCCGTCAAATCAGCTTAAGGGGTAGGCCGCTTCGATCACGTAAGGGCCTCCGCCCACGGACGCGCGCGACGAATAGAGGACGAAGCGCCGGGCCGTGAAGGTGAGCTTCGGGAAATGCCCCCGGGTGGCCATGTAATCCGCGACATCGATGGGGGAGGCGTTCTTCAGGCGTGCCAGCGTCACGTGCGGGATGAATTTGCGGGTCTCGGGAGGCAGACCGATCTGGCGCATCATGCGCTCCTGCTCGGCCTGGAGATCGGTGAGCTCGCCGTTGCCGGAGGTGCGGGCGAAGACCGCACGGGGCTTGCTCCCGCCGAACGTGTCGAGCCCGTCGAGGGTGATGGCGATAGGCTCCCGCCAGCGGGAATCGCCGAGGATCGAACACACATCGTCCGCCATGCGCGCATCGATGTCGCCGATGAAGCGCAGGGTGATGTGATAGTTTTCAGGATCGATCCAGCGCGCCCCCGGCAATCCGCCGCGATAAGCGGACAGGGCAAGGCTGATCTCGGAGGGAATCTCGATGCCGGTGAAAAGACGTGGCATGCGGCACCTCCCGAGCCTTGCTGATGCTTGACGAAACAGACGACAGACGGCGGGCTTTGTTCCGGCCGCGCAGCTCCGTCGTCATGGCCGCACGTGTTCCGGCCATGACGAGGAACAGGCTCCTACGGGCAGGGATTGCAATGCTCGACGTGGATGGCGTCGATACGCTTCTCCAGCTCCGGCGTAATGGTCACCTCGACGGAGGCGATGTCCGTCTTCAGCTGCGCCATGGACGTGGCGCCGATGATGTTGGAGGTCACGAAGGGCCGCGAGTTGACGAAGGCCAGCGCCATCTGGGCCGGATCGAGGCCGAATTCCCGGGCGAGCGCGACGTATTTGCGGATCGCCGCCTCCGCCGTCGGGTTCTCGTAACGCTGGCCGCGGTTGAAGAGCGTGGTACGTGCCCCCGCCGGCCGCGCCCCGTCGAGATATTTGCCCGTCAGATAGCCTTGGGCGAGCGGCGAATAGGCCAGCAGGCTCACGCTCTCGCGCATGCTGACCTCGGCCAGCGCCACCTCGTAGGTGCGGTTGAGCAGGTTGTAGGCGTTCTGAATGGATTGCACCCGCGCGAGCCCCGTGGCCTCCGCGTGCCTGAGATAGGTCATGGTGCCCCAGGCGCTCTCATTGGAGAGGCCGAAATGGCGGATCTTTCCGGCCTTCACCAGGTCCGTCATGATCTCCACCGTCTCGGCGATGGGATGCGAGTCGCCGTCCAGATGCCGGTAGACGGTCGGGTTCGCGCCCCAGGGCATGGGGCGGTCGGGCCAGTGAATCTGGTAGAGGTCGATATAGTCCGTCTGGAGCCGCTTGAGGCTCTTGTTCACGGCCTCCTCGATCTGCTGGCGCGAGAGTTCGGCCGGAGAGCCGTCGTCGCGGAACCAGGTGTTCTGCGAGCGGCCCACCACCTTCGACGCCAGGATCACCTTGTCGCGGGTGCCGCGCGCCTTGAACCAGGAGCCGATGATCCGCTCCGTGGACCCTTGGGTCTCGGGCCGCGGGGGAATGGAATAAAGTTCGGCGGTATCGAAGAAATTGATGCCCTGGTCGAGGGCGTAATCCATCTGTTCATGGCCTTCGGCCTCGGTGTTCTGCTGGCCCCAGGTCATCGTGCCGAGGCAGATCAGGCTCACGTTGAGGTCGGTGCGGCCAAGCCGGCGATAGTGCATTGTCGAGGCTCCTCGCGGCGGGCAGGCCAGCCGCGGCTGGAAGGGATTCAAAGCGCCGAAAGGGATCAGCGCTGGGTCAGACGGGCAAGAAAGGCCTCGACGCTGGGCAGAATGCGCTCGACGATGATCTCCACCCCCTTCACCGTCGGGTGCAGGCCGTCGGGCAGGTTGAGGGATCGCTCGCCGGCCACCCCGTCGAGGAAGAAGGGATAGAGCACGAGGTCGTGCCTCTTCGCAATGTCGGAATAGAGAATATCGAACTTGCGGATGTAATCCGCACCCAGATTTCGCGAGGCATACATGCCGGCGAGCATCACGGGGATGTTGCGGGCCTTCAGGCGCTCCACGATGGTTTCGAGGCTCCTGCGCGTGACGGCGGGGTCGAGGCCGCGCAGCATGTCGTTGGCGCCGAGCTCCACGATCACCCCGTCCGTCCCGTCGGGAACGGACCAGTCGAGGCGGTCGAGCCCGCCGGAGGAGGTGTCGCCCGAGACGCCCGCATTGGCGATCTCGACGCGATAGCCCTTGGCCTTGAGCGCACGCTCCAGCACCGCCGGGAAGGCGGCCTCCTGAGGCAGGCCGTAGCCGGCCGTCAGGCTGTCGCCCAAGGCGACGAGGCGCAGGGTCCTCTCCTGTGCCAGGGGCGTGGAGGAGGGGGCGATCATGGCGACAAGAGCCGCCGCACACGCAAAAATGATCGTCATGAACGGGCCTGATTGGCGCTTCATCAGTAGGCTTCCCATCTATGCCGGACTAGACAGCGGTTTCTGACAAGTCTCCAACAGATCGGGTGAACGGGCATGAAGGACAAGGCCATCGCGCTGCACGATGTCGATTTGAGCCTCGGGCGCGGGGCCGCGCGGGTGCATATCCTCAAGGGGATTTCGCTGACCGTCGCCAGAGGCGAGGCGGTCGGCCTCGTGGGGCCCTCGGGCTCCGGAAAATCCACCCTTCTCATGACCATGGCAGGCCTCGAGCGCCCCGATGCGGGCAAGGTGATCGTCGACGGCACCGATCTGTCGGGCCTCGACGAGGACGCGCTGGCGCGCTTTCGCGGGCGGCGAATCGGCATCGTGTTCCAGTCTTTTCATCTCGTTCCCACCATGACGGCGCTCGAGAACGTGGCGCTGCCTCTGGAGCTGGCGGGGGAGGACGATGCCTTCGAGCGGGCGAAGGCCGAGCTCACGGCGGTCGGCCTCGGGGCTCGCCTGCACCATTACCCGGCGCAGCTTTCCGGCGGTGAGCAGCAGCGCGTGGCCATCGCCCGCGCCATCGTGCCCAATCCGGCGATTCTCGTGGCGGACGAGCCCACCGGCAATCTCGACGAGACCACGGGGCAGTCCATCATCGACCTGCTCTTCGCCCTCAAGCGCGACCGGGGCGCGACCCTGGTGCTCGTCACCCACGATCTCAATCTCGCCCGCCTCTGCGACCGTATGGTGCGCCTGCGCTCGGGCCAGGTCGAGGCCGACGCGGCCTCGGTCGTCGCGTAAGGGGGAAAACTCATGCACGGCACCCTGTCCACGCCGCGGCGGCGTCAAGCGCCCGCATCGCGCCGGCCTCTCCTTCTGCGCCTGGCCCTGCGCGAGCTGCGCGGAGGCCTGAAGGGCTTCGGCATCTTTGTCGGCTGCATCGCCCTCGGAGTGGCGGCGATTGCGAGCGTGTCCTCCCTGTCGCGCTCGCTGACCGAGGGGATCTCCCGCGAGGGCCGCAGGATCCTCGGCGGCGACATGGCCTTCTCTCTCATCCAGCGGGAGGCGAGCGGGCCCGAGCGGGCCTTCCTCGACTCGAAGGGGCAGGTGAACGTCATCGCGTCCCTTCGAGCCATGGCGGTCGCCGGGGAGAAGGGCTCCGGCCTCGTCGAGATGAAGGCGGTCGATTCCGGCTATCCCGCGGTCGGGACCCTCGAGACCGACCCGCAGCTTGCGCCCGCCGATCTCTTCGCCGAGCGCGACGGCGCATTCGGGGCGGTCGTGGATCCGGCGCTGCTGGCGCGGCTCGACCTGAAGGTGGGCGACCGCGTGACGGTGGGCTCCGCGAATGTGGAACTGCGCGCGCGTCTCGTGACCGAGCCGGACCAGATCGCCGATGGCATCGGCTTCGGCCCGCGCCTGATGATCTCCCAGGAGGCGTTGGCCGCAACCGGCCTCGTCCAGCCAGGAAGCCTGGTCCGCTGGACCTATCGGCTGATCCTGCCGCCCTCATTGTCCAACGAGGAGGGGCTGGCACGGATCGAGGCGGAGGCGAATCGCGTGCTGCCGGAGGCGGGGTGGAGAATCCGCACGCGGCTCAACGCGGACCCGCGCTTCGCCAAGAACATCGAGCGGTTCACCCAGTTTCTCACCCTTGTGGGCCTCACCGCGCTGCTGGTCGGCGGCGTCGGCGTCGCCAATGCGGTGCGCGGCTTCGTGGACCGCAAGCGGGCCTCCATCGCGACGCTCAAGAGCCTCGGGGCGCCGGGCGGGCAGGTGGTGATGCTCTACCTCACCCAGGTGATGCTGATCGCGGGCGTCGCCATTGCCATCGGCTTGGCCGTCGGCGCGGCCCTGCCGTTCGCCGTGACGGGCCTCTTCGGCCATCTCCTGCCCATCCCGATCCAGCCGGTGATCGCGTTCCGGGAGCTCGGCACCGCGCTTCTCTACGGTGTGCTCACCGCGCTCGTCTTCGCCATTGCCCCGCTCGGCCGGGCGCATGACGTGCCGGTCTCGGGCCTGTTCCGCGACCAGATCGATCCGGAGCGGCGCTGGCCGCGCCGCCGCTATCTCCTGGCGCTGGGGCTCTCCGTGGCCGCGCTCGTGGCGCTGGCGGTGATCGCGGCCTATGACCGGCGGATCGCCCTCATGTTCGTGGCTGCGGCGGCAGGCTCCTTCCTGCTCCTGCGCCTCGTGGCGCTCGGGCTGATGGCGCTCGCCCGGCGCCTGCCGCGGCCCCGGCGCACGGCCGCGCGCCTTGCGCTCGCCAATATCCACCGGCCCGGAGCGCTCACGCCCTCCCTAGTGCTCTCGCTGGGGCTCGGCATCACGCTTCTCGTGACGCTCTCGCTCATCGACGCGAACCTGACCAGGCAATTGACGCAAAGCCTGCCGGAGCGCGCGCCGAGCTTCTTCTTCCTTGATATTCCCAACCAGCAGGCGGATGCCTTCGAGGGCTTCCTGAAGGATCAGGCAGGCGATGCGCATATCGAGCGTGTCCCGATGATGCGCGGGCGCCTCGTCACCCTGGGCGGCCGTCCGGTCTCCGAGGTCAAGGCTCCCGAGGACATTGCCTGGGTGCTCGAAGGGGATCGCGGCATCACCTATTCCAAAACGCCGCCCGAGGGCTCGAAGCTGGTTCAGGGCGAATGGTGGCCCGAGGACCATCGCGGCAAGCCGCTCGTCTCCTTCGAGAGCAAGATCGCGGAAGGCCTGGGGCTCAAGCTCGGCGACGAGATCACCGTGAATGTGCTCGGCCGCAACATCACGGCCACCATCGCCAATCTGCGCGAGGTGGAATGGCGCTCGCTAGGCATCAACTTCGTCATGGTGTTCTCGCCCAACACCTTCGCGGGGGCCCCTCATACGCATCTGGCCACCGTCACGTTTCCGAACGGGTCCGATGCGGCCACCGATGCCCGGATCCTGAGAAGCTCGGCGCAGACCTTCCCGATGGTCACGAGCGTGCGGGTGAAGGATGCGCTCGAGGCCGTCAACGACGTGATCTCCCAGCTCGTCATGGCGATCCGTGGGGCAAGCTCAATCGCCCTCATCGCAAGCCTTCTGGTCCTGGCGGGGGCTCTCGCCGCGGGTCATCGCGCCCGCCTCTACGACGCGGTGGTGCTCAAGACCCTGGGCGCCACCCGCGCCCGCCTGCTCTCGGCCTATGCCCTTGAATACGGATTGCTCGGGTTGGCCACGGCGCTCTTCGGGCTCCTGGCCGGCGGAATCGCATCCTATTTCATCGTCACCCGCCTCATGAACTTAAGCTTTGGCTTAGATTTATCGGGCGCGCTCCTCGCCTCGGCCTTGGCTGTCCTGGTGACGGTGGGTCTAGGCCTGATGGGCACCTGGCGGATCTTGAGTCAAAAGCCGGCGCAATACTTGAGAAATCTTTAACCCTGCTCCGAACGGCGACGCTATGACGGGACGAGCATATCGTATTCGGAGAGGGGGCGCTGCTCTGCCCCCGAAATGCTTTTCACGAAAAGTTGAAGCTTGGCGTTGCCTCTTGCGAAGCAAGGGCCGCCCCCTCATATTTCTTCTGTCGCCGTGGTATAGTGGCGACCGAGGGCTGACTCCCCAGCCTTTCGAGGGAACACACGGGACACCGCGAGAAAGGGCTCCGATGCAACCGTATGAGCAAAACCAAACCGCCTATGGCACCGGCTTTGCCCGGACGGCGGCACAGGTCGATCAGGGCCTGCGCGCCTTCATGCTCGGCGTCTACAACAACATGGTCCTGGGTCTGGCGATCTCGGCGCTGGTCGCGCTCGGCATCAACATGCTGGCCACCACGAGCGATCCGTCTCAAGCTGTCGCCCGCATGGGCGGCGTCGGCCTGACCCAGTTCGGCGTGGCCTTGTATGGCTCGCCGCTGATGTGGGTTGTGGCGCTGGCGCCTCTGGCCTTCATCTTCTTCTTCTCGTTCCGCATGGACCGCATGTCGGCGGCCACGGCGCGCGGCACCTTCTTCGCCTTCGCGGCGGTGATGGGCGCCTCGCTCTCGACGCTGCTGCTGCGCTACACCGGCGCGAGCGTCGTGCAAGTGTTCTTCATCACGGCGGCGTCCTTCGGCGCGCTGTCGCTGTGGGGCTACACCACCCGCCGCAGCCTGTCCGGCATGGGCTCGTTCCTGATCATGGGTCTCTTCGGCCTGATCATTGCCTCGATCGTGAACATCTTCGTCGCGTCGAGCGCGCTGCAGTTCGGCATTTCCGTGATCGGCGTGCTGATCTTCGCAGGCCTGACCGCCTATGACACGCAGAAGCTGAAGGAGATGTACCTGTACGGCAACTTCGACACCGAGGCTGCCGCGAAGGTCTCGGTCTATGGCGCGCTTCAGCTCTACCTGGACTTCATCAACATGTTCCAGTTCCTCCTGGCGTTGCTGGGCAACCGCAACGAGTAAGAGCGAACGGATCAGACGCTCACGAGCCCCGGCCCGAAGCCGGGGCTTTTTTTGTGGGCCGATTGCCTACGGCCCGGCTTCGTCCTACCAATGGCGCATGAGCCTTCTCGTCCGCCCTTCGGCCGAAGCCGACATTCCCGCCATCACGGCCATCTATGCCCATGCGGTGCTGCACGGCACGGCCTCGTTCGAGCTCTCCGCGCCCGACGAGGCCGAGATGACCCGCCGTCGTGCGGCCATTCTCGAGGGCGGCTATCCCCATCTCGTGGCGGAGCGTGGCGGTCACATCCTCGGCTATGCCTATGCGGGTGCCTATCGCACCCGCCCCGCCTATCGCTCCACGGTCGAGGATTCGATCTATGTCGCGCCCGCCGCCCAGGGGCAGGGTGTCGGACGGGTGCTGCTGACAGCCCTGATCTCAGAATGCGAGGCCTGCGATTTCCGGCTGATGGTGGCGGTGATTGGCGACGAGGAATCGAAGGGCTCAATCGCCCTGCACAGGAGCCTCGGCTTCGAGCCCGTGGGCGTTCTCAAGGGGATCGGCTACAAGCACGGTCGCTGGCTCTCCACCGTGCTCATGCAGCGGACCCTCGGGCGCGGCATGAGCGAGCCGCCGACGCGGTCCATCGTCTAGAGCATCGTTGAGCGGGACACCGGACCCACTTTTCGCTGACGCGGCCCTCTGGGTCCGCACGATGCTCTAGCGCCGCACGCGCGCGGCCGCCTTCGTCCCGGCCAGCAGGGCCAGGCCCGTCAGGGCCATCATGCCGACGATGCTGCTGGCGCGCCGCGCGGAAAACGGCAGGCCCTTCCGCTCGCGCCATCCGCCGCTCACGTCGCGGCCCGCCGCAACGGGCCTGAGCAGCGCTCCGCGTGTCCGGCGGGCGGGGGATGCGCGCTTCAAGGCGCGCCGCATGGCTGCGCCCATCAGGTGCTCGGTCGGGCCGGGTGCCAGGGCATAGGCGATCTGCGCCGCGCGGGCGGGCCAGCCCACCGCGACCTCGTCCCTGGGCCAGTGCACGAGCGACACGAAGGTTTCCGCCACGTCCTCGGGCGCGTAGATGATCGGGCCGGGGTCGATCTGCCGGCCGGAGACATTGGCGCCGTGATCGAGGCCGGGCGTGTCGACGATGGCCGGGAACACGCCGCAGATATGGATGTCCCGGCAATCCTTCAGCTCCTGCCGCAGGCTGGCCGAAAAGCCCCGCAGGGCGAATTTCGAGGCCGTGTAGGCCGCCGCGAAGGGCGCCGGCGCCCAGCCACCGACCGAGATGGTGTTGATCAGAATGCCGTGTCCCTGATCGAGAAAGATCGGGAGGACCACATAGGCGCCGTGCATCGCTCCGAGCAGATTCACCTCGATCGTGCGCCGGTGCAGCGCGAGGTCCGCATCCTGATAGGGGCCGAACACGCCCGTGCCGGCATTGTTGATCCAGACGTCGATGCGCCCGAAGGCGTGCTGCGCCTCCTCCGCCAGTTCGGCGATCGCCGTGGCGTCGGTCACGTCGGTGGGCACGGCGATGGCCTCTCCACCCAGATTCCGGCACTCGCTGGCCACTTCCTCGAGCAGGTCCCCGCGGCGCGCGGCCAGCGCCACACGGGCTCCGCGCTGCGCGAAGGCACGGGCCGCGGCGCGGCCGATGCCGCTCGACGCGCCCGTGATCACGACGGAAAGACCGGCCATCTCGCGTGCCATGGGACCCTCATCGCTGCTGCATGACCAAGCGCCAACGCGAGGATCGGACGGGTGTTCCGGAGAGCGTATCGTGCGGGCACGAAGGGCCGCGTCAGTGACCCGTAGGGCCACGTCAGTGAAAAGTGGGCCTGATTTTCTGCGCGATGCGCGCTCCCGAGCGCGCAGCATCAGGGAAACAGGCGGTGCGGAGAGAGCAGGATCTCAGTTCGAGACCACTTTAGGTTTGTCGAGCACGCGCAGGACGCGGGCGAGCTCATGTCCGCGCTTGAGGATCAGACCCGTCGACACGACGACCGCATAGGCGCCCTGCTTCTTGGCGAGCTTCGGATCCTTCTCGATGCGGTATAGAGGCATTTCCGATGTGCGCCGGTAAATCGAGAAGACCGCTTTGTCGGGGGTGAAATCGATCGCGTAATCGCGCCATTCGCCTGCGGCCACCATGCGGCCGTAGAGATTGAGAATGGCCTGGAGTTCAGCGCGGTCGAAGGACACCTGCTTCGGCGCGGCGGGGAAGGGCAGGATACGAGCCGAACCCTGCATCGAGCCGCCGCGCAGCGGCTCTGAGATGTCACCTTCGCTCATGAATACTCCCATGACTGCTTCATGTGACTCTGATGATGGGTCCGCTGAAAGATCGGATCAAGCCGTGACGGCCAAATGAATCACCGCTTTCTCAGCAAATCTTATTCCTGCCGCAATCGCGCCCCTAAGGCGCCCCACTGGCTGAGCTAAATACTCAAGTTGCCTCGACGGCCCGGTTCGACCATCGGCTTGGACACGTCAGCCCCCCAGCCCTCCATGCTTTTGGAGAGCCGGGCCACCAACCCTCGAGACACAGGCCGCCTTTCCAGGCGGCCTTTCTTTTTGTCAGAATCCCGACAACACGATCTTGCCCTTGGCGCGGTTGCTCTCGACGACGGCGTGCGCGCGCTTGAGATTGGCGGCATTGACCGGTCCCATCACCTCGGCGAGGGTCGTCCTGATCGTGCCCTGGTCCACGAGGCGCGCGGCTTCGTTGAGGATCTCGTGCTGCCGCTGCATGTCCGCCGTCTGGAACGTCGAGCGGGTGAACATGGATTCCCAGTGGATCGACACGCTCTTGCTCTTCAGGAGCCGGATATCGGGGGGATTCTCGGGATCGTCGATCAGGCCGAAGCGGCCCTGGGGCGCGATGACCTTCGCGATCTCCGGAAAATGGGCATCCGTGTGCGTGATCGAGAACACGAAGGCGGGCGCGCCGATGCCGAGGGCCTCGACCTGCGCGGCGAGGGGTTTCGTGTGGTCGATCACGTGATGCGCGCCGAGCGTCCGGCACCAGTCCTGCGTTTCGGGCCGCGAGGCGGTGGCGATCACAGTGACGTCCGTGAGCCGTCGCGCCAGCTGAACGGCGATCGAGCCGACGCCGCCCGCGCCGCCGACAATCACGATGGCGTTGGCGGCTCCCGGCACTGGCTTGCGGATGTCGAGGCGGTCGAACAGGGTCTCCCAGGCGGTCAGGGTCGTCAGCGGCAGGGCGGCCGCCTCCTCGAAGCTCAGGCTTGCGGGCTTGGTGCCCACGAGCCGTTCATCGACTGTATGAAATTCCGCATTGGTGCCGGAGCGCGTGATGGCGCCCGCATAGAACACCTCGTCCCCCGGCTTGAACAGGGACACGTCCGATCCCACGCTCCGCACGATGCCGGCCGCGTCGTAGCCCAGAACCTTGTAGCCCCCGGGCTCGGGCACGGCGCGCCGGCGCACCTTGGTGTCGACCGGGTTCACGGAAACCGCCTTGATCTCCACCAGAAGGTCCCGCGGTCCCGGCTCGGGGCGGGACAGTTCGATATCCAACAGGGAGCCTTCCTGATCGATGGGCAGGGATTGCTGGTACCCGACGGCGCGCATGGCTTGTCTCCTTTTGCTGAAGACATAGTTGAGCATAGGAGCTAGCATCGCAAGAACGCACAATAAACGCCCCTAGTGTCAAAAAGGATACCGTTATGCCGCGCGTTCCGAAACAGCAGGCTTCCACCGGGTGCTCCGTCGAGCGCGCGCTCAACCTCATCGACGGCAAGTGGAAGATCGTCATCCTCTACAAGCTCCTCCGGGGAACCTTGCGCTTCAACGAGCTGCGCCGCCTCATTCCGGGCGTGACCCAGCGCATGCTGACCCACCAGCTGCGCGAGCTGGAGGCGGACGGCCTCATCGTGCGCATGGTTTACGCGCAGGTTCCGCCCCGGGTCGAATATTCGCTGTCCGCCCGTGGACGGAGCCTGGAGCCGGTCCTCATGGCCCTGAAGCACTGGGGTGACACGAATCTGTCGTCCTTGGAGGCGAAAGCGGCATAAAGTTGCCGTGTCCGCAGAAACTTAACCCTGCCACGGAAAGAACCTCGGGGCCGTGTTGCGCAGTCCGATACTCTGTGGCAACGCTCCCGCAACGATCATAAGAGGGTACGCGCATGAAGCTGGAAACGCCGACCAGCGGAAGCGAACTGACGGCCGAGGCCGTTGCGGTTCTGGAAGCCGGACACAAAGCCATTCCGCCCACCTTCGTCCGCGACCTCTATGGGCGGGTTCCGCCCGAGGATCTGGCGGCCTATTCGCCCGCGGCGCTCGCGGAGCTTGCGGCAGCGGCCTATGAGCATCTCAAGGCTCCCCGCATCGGAGGCAACGAGGATATCCGCCTCGTCGACCTGGAAGTGGAGCGCGAGGGCCGCCGCCGGGACGTGACGGTTCTGGAAATCGTCAACGACAACATGCCCTTCCTGCTCGATTCCACCCTCGCCGAGCTGGTCGACCAGGGCTACGAGCCGTATCTCGTGGCGCATCCGATCCTCGCGGTGGAGCGTGATTCCCAGGGCGGTCTCGTGCGTCTCGTGGGTGAGGCCACCGGCACCGGCCGTCATGGCGTCAAGCGCGAGAGCTTCATTCAGGTTCATCTGCCGCGCATCGACGATACCGAGACCCGCGACCGGTTGATCGAGTCGATGCGCCGCGTCCACAAGGACGTGTCTCTCGCCGTGCACGACTGGCCCGGCATGCGCGCCCGCATCGCCGAAATCGTTCAGACCTATCGCCTCAATCCGCCGCCGCTGCCGGACGACGAGGTGCGGGAGGCGGTGGCGTTCCTTGACTGGATCGCGCGCGACAACTTCACGTTCCTGGGATTGCGCGAATACCGCCTGCCGGCGGCCGACACCGCCGCCGACCCCGTGGAGGGATCGGGCCTGGGACTTCTGCGCGACCCGAGCGTGCGCGTGCTGCGCCGCGGTCACGAGCTCGTGGCGATGACGCCGGAGATCCGGGCCTTCCTGGAAAAGCCCAAGGCGCTCATCATCACCAAGGCCAACGTCAAGTCCCGCGTCCATCGCCGCGCGCATCTCGACTATGTGGGCGTCAAGCTCTTCGACATGGACGGCAGGCTGCAAGGTGAGCTGCGCATCGTCGGTCTCTTCACCGCGAGCGCCTACACCAACACCACGGCCGAGGTGCCATATCTGCGCCACAAGGTGGCGAAGGTGGTCGCGCGGGCCGGCTTCGATCCGGCGAGCTATGCCGGCCGCTCCTTCCTCAACGTTCTCGAGAATTATCCGCGCGACGAGCTGTTCCAGATCGACGAGGACACGCTCTATCGCTTCGCCATCGACATCATGAACCTGTCCGAGCGTCCGCGCGTGCGGGCGCTGGCGCGGGCCGACGAGTTCGACCGCTTCGTGTCGGTGCTCGTCTTCGTGCCGAAGGACCGCTACGACACGAGCGTGCGTCACCGCATCGGCCAATTCCTCGCGGGCATCTACGAGGGGCGCATCTCGGCGTCTTACCCCGATTATCCGGAGGGTCCGCTCGCGCGCACCCACTACATCATCGGACGCGACGAAGGCCGGACGCCGCAGGTCGCCCGTGACATGCTGGAAAAGGGAATCGTGTCGATCGTGCGCACCTGGGGCGATTCCTTGCGCGATCGGCTCGACGAGACCCTTGGCGGCGCGCGCGCCCGTGCGCTCGCCACCCGCTACGCCGAGGCCTTCAGCGCGGCCTATCGCGAGGCCTTCGGGGCCGAGCACGCCATCAAGGACATCGCGCTCCTGGAACAGCTCTCCGAGGCGCGTCCCCGCGCGGTGGATCTCTATCGCCGCGAGGGCGACGACGAGACCCGGGTCAACCTGAAGGTCTTCTCGCGCAGCGCGGCGCTGCCGCTGTCCGACCGGGTGCCGCTGCTCGAGAATCTCGGCTTCCGCGTGGTCAACGAGCGAACCTATCGCGTGGTCTCCACCGGCGTCACCGGCATGGACCGGGTGTGGCTCCACGACATGGCCCTGGAGCGCGCGGCGGGCGGAGCGATCGAGATCGACGAGATCCAGGCTCTCATCGAGGCGGCGCTTCTCGCCCTGTTCCGCGGTTTGGCGGAATCGGACGGCTTCAACCGCCTCGTGCTCGAAGCCGGTCTCGGCTGGCGCGACGTGGCGATGGTGCGCACCCTCGGCCGATACCTCCGTCAGATCCAGGTGACTTACGCGCAGGATTACCTGGCCGATACGCTGGCCCGCCATGCGGAGATCGCCAAGACCATCGTCAAGCTCTTCTACGCGCGTTTCGATCCGCGTCAGGGCGGCGAGGCGGAGGCTGAGGCGGCCGTTCGCGCCGTCATCGAGGAGCAGCTCAAGGATGTCACGAGCCTCGATGACGACCGCATCCTGCGCCGCTTCATCAACCTCATCGAAGCGGCGGTGCGCACCAACTTCTTCCAGCTCGAAAGCAACGGCCTGCCGCGCCAGACCATCGCTTTCAAATTCGAATGCGCCAAGGTGGAAGGCTTGCCGCTGCCCAAGCCTCTCTACGAGATCTTCGTCTATTCCCCGCGCGTCGAGGGCGTGCATCTGCGCTACGGCAAGGTCGCGCGCGGGGGGCTTCGCTGGTCGGACCGTCCGCAGGACTTCCGCACCGAGGTGCTGGGCCTCGTGAAGGCGCAGCAGGTGAAGAACGCCGTGATCGTGCCGGTCGGTGCGAAGGGCGGCTTCGTGCCCAAGCACTTGCCGCCCGCGAGCGATCGTCAGGCCTGGCTCGCGGAGGGCATCGAGAGCTATCGCATCTTCGTGCGCACGCTCCTGCAGCTCACTGACAACATCGAGGGCGATCGTGTGGTGGCGCCGGCCGATACGGTGCGCCACGACGCGGACGATCCCTATCTGGTGGTCGCCGCCGACAAGGGCACGGCCACCTTCTCGGATACGGCGAATGCGCTTTCCATCGAGAAGGGGCATTGGCTGGGCGACGCCTTCGCGTCCGGCGGCAGCCAGGGCTATGACCACAAGAAGATGGGCATCACCGCCCGCGGCGCCTGGGAGGCCGTGAAACGCCATTTCCGCGAGATGGACATCGACATCCAGAAGGAGCCCGTGACGGTGGCGGGCGTGGGTGACATGTCGGGCGACGTCTTCGGCAACGGCATGCTGCTCTCGCGGTCGATCAGGCTGGTGGCGGCCTTCGACCATCGCGACATCTTCCTCGATCCGGATCCGGATCCGGAGGACTCGTACAGGGAGCGCGAGCGCCTGTTCAACCTGCCCCGCTCGAGCTGGCAGGATTACGACAAGTCGCTGATCTCGTCCGGCGGCGGCGTGTTCCCGCGCAACGCGAAATCGATCCCGCTCTCGCCGGAAGTGCGCGCGCTGCTCGGTCTCGACAAGACCCAGGCGACGCCGGCGGAGGTGATGACCGCGATCCTGAAAGCGCCGGTGGGCCTGCTCTGGTTCGGCGGCATCGGCACCTATATCCGGTCCTCGGCGGAAACCGACGAGCAGGTGGGCGACCGGGCGAACGATCCCATCCGCATCACCGGTGCCGATGTGCGCGCGAAGGTGATCGGCGAGGGCGCCAATCTCGGCGCCACGCAGCGTGGACGCATCGAGGCGGCGCAGCACGGCGTCCGCCTCAACACCGACGCCATCGACAACTCGGCGGGCGTCAACACCTCCGACGTGGAGGTGAACATCAAGATCGCGCTCACCATCCCGGAACGGGACGGCCGCCTGAGCGAAGACGCGCGCAACGCGCTTCTCGCCGATATGACCGACGAGGTCGCCGGCCTCGTTCTGCGCAACAATTACCTGCAGACCCTGGCGCTCTCGCTCTCCGAGCAGCGCGGCCTTGCCGATCTCGGCTTCGCGCGCCGTCTCATGCAGATGCTGGAGGCTCAAGGGCGTCTCAACCGCAAGGTGGAATACCTGCCCGACGACGCGACGCTCACCGAGCGTGCCCGCCGGGGCGAAGCGCTCACCCGGCCGGAGCTCGCCGTGCTGCTCGCCTATGCCAAGCTCTCGCTGCATGACGAGCTGCTCGACAGCGCCGTTCCCGACGATCCGTATCTCGGCAAGGAGCTGGAGCGCTATTTCCCGGCTGCCATGCGCGAGCGCTTTCCGGATGCGATCGCCCATCATCGTCTGCGCCGCGAGATCATCGCGACGCAGCTCGCCAACGCGATCATCAACCGGGGCGGCCCCACCATGGTGGCCCGTCTCGTGGATCAGACCGGAGCGGACGCGCCGACGATCGCGGCAGCCTATGCGGCCACGCGCGATTCCTTCGGGCTGACCGAGATGAACGTCGCCATCGATGCTCTCGACGGCGTGGTGCCGGGCAAGCTGCAGTTGCGACTCTACGGCGAGCTCCAGGACCTGCTGATGAACCGCATCGTCTGGTTCATCCGCAACGTGGATTTCTCGAGCCATTCCCTCGATACGATCATCGGCGCCTATCGGGCCGGCATCGCCGAGGTGGAGCGCAGCCTGCCCGAAACCCTGTCGCCCGAGGCGCTCGCGGCGTTGAACGCCCGCGCGAAAGCGCTGATGGATCAGGGCACGCCCGAGGATCTGGCGCGCCGCATCGCCGCCCTGCCGGATCTTGTGGCCGCTCCCGACGTCGTGCTCACCGCACAGAAGACGGGCAAGCCCGTCGGCGACATCGCGTGCACGCATTTCGCGCTCGAAGCAACTTTCCGTCTCGGGTCGCTCATCGGCGCGGCACAGGAGATCGCGGTCAGCGATTATTTCGATCGTCTCGCGCTCGACCGCGCCATCGACAGCATCGCTTATGCCCATCGCGGCCTGACGGCGGAGGTCGCCGCGCAGGATGTCTCCGGCGCCGATGCGGTCCAGGCCTGGAGCGAGAGGCGCGGCGCGGATGTCAGCCGCATCAGGAGCGCGGTCGACAGCATCGTGTCCTCCGGCCTTACCTTGTCCAAGATCACGGTGGCGGCGAGCCTGCTCGGCGATCTGGCGAGGACAGGCTGAGGCGTGGTACGGATCGTCGACGGAGACGGCCCGTTGAGCGGGTCCGGGCCGCAGGTTCGTCCTGCCACGGCGTCGCGTCCCGCCATTCTCGGCTGGCTCCTGTTCGACTGGGCCTGCCAGCCCTTCTTCACGCTCGTCACGACCTTCGTGTTCGCGCCGTATTTCGCCGCCTCGCTCGCGCCGGATCCCGTGACGGGGCAGAGTCTCTGGGGCTATGCGACCGCGGCGGCGGGGCTTGCCCTCGCGATTCTCTCGCCGGTTCTTGGTTCGGTGGCGGATGCCACCGGGCCGAAGAAGCCGTGGATCGCCTCCTGCGGCCTCGTGCTGTTCGCCGCGTCCTTCGCCCTCTGGTATGCCGCGCCGGGCCAGCCCCAGGCGATCGCGGTCGCATTGATCGGCTTCGCCTTCGCGACGGTGGCCGTGGAGGTGGCGGCGGTGTTCAACAACGCGATGATCCCGCATCTCGTGCCGCCGGAGCGCTTCGGCCGTCTGTCCGGCACCGGATGGGCCATCGGCTATCTCGGCGGGCTCGTCTCGCTCGTGATCGTGCTCGGCTTCCTGGCCGCCGATGCGGGCAGCGGCAAGACCGTTCTGGGGCTCACGCCTCTGTTCGGGCTCGATCCCGCGCAACGCGAAGGCGACCGGATCACCGGTCCGTTCTCGGCCCTGTGGTTTCTCGTCTTCGTGCTGCCGCTGTTCCTTTTCACGCCGGACGTCGCGCGCTCCCGGCTGCGGCTGGGCGAGGCGGTGAGGCAGGGAATCCGTCAAGTCGGGGACACGCTCGTGGACGCGCGGCGGCACGAGGGCGTGCTGCGGTTCCTCATCGCCAACATGGTCTATCAGGATGCGCTCGTGGCGCTCTTCGCCTTCGGAGGGATCTACGGGGCCGGGGTGTTCGGGTGGCAGGCGACGCAACTCGGCCTCTTCGGCGTCCTGCTCACCATCACCGGAACCCTGGGGGCGCTGGTCGGCGGGCGCCTCGACGACCGTTTCGGCGCGAAGCCCGTGATCCTGGGATCGATCCTCGTCCTTGCCCTCGTCTGCGTGGGCGTGCTCTCGCTGGGCCGCGAGCACATTCTCTTCGTGATTCCGACAGCGCCTGCCGGTGAAGGTCTCTATGCCAGCGCGCCGGAGAAGCTCTTCGTCGGGCTCGGCCTCGTCATCGGCGCGGTGGCGGGTCCGCTGCAGGCTTCCTCGCGCAGCATGCTCGCGCGGCTCGTGCCGGCCCGCGAGGCCGGGCGCTATTTCGGCCTGCTGGCGCTCTCAGGGAAAGTCACGTCCTTTCTCGCCCCGCTCGCGGTCGCGACGGCCACCGCGATCTTCCGGACGCAAGCGGCAGGACCGGCGGTGCTGATCCTGTTCCTGCTCGCGGGCTTTGCCCTGCTGAGGGGCGTAAAGAAGGCTTGAAAGCCTTATTCCAGCGTCACGGCGGTGCCGCTCACCGTCACCATCATCATGCCTTCGTTCTTGCCGATGGCGCCGTAATCCATGTGCACGCCCACGACTGCATGGGCGCCGAGGCGCTGCGCCTCTTCGATCATCTCGCGAATGGCGGTGTCGCGCCCGTCGCGCAGCACGCGCTCATAGGAGCCGGAGCGTCCCCCGACCACGTCGCGGATCGAGGCGAAGAAATCGCGAAACACATTGGCGCCCAGAATGGCCTCGCCCGAGACGATGCCGCGATAAGCGGCGATCCGGCGTCCTTCGATGGTAGGCGTGGTGGTGACGATCATCAGGGTCTCCATGGCTGGAGACCCTGATGTGGGGATTGGTTCTCAGTGGCGGAAGTGGCGGTGACCGGTGAACACCATGGCAAGGCCCGCCTCGTCGGCGGCCTTGATCACCTCGTCGTCGCGCATGGAGCCGCCGGGCTGGATCACGGCGGTGGCGCCGGCCTCGGCGGCCGCCATCAGGCCGTCCGCGAAGGGGAAGAATGCGTCCGAGGCCACGACCGAACCCTTGGCCAGCGTCTCGGGCAGGCCCGCCGCCTTGGCGGCCTCCGCGGCCTTCCAGGCGGCGATGCGGGAGGAATCGACGCGGCTCATCTGGCCCGCGCCGATGCCTACGGTGGCGAGGTCCCGGGCGTAGACGATGGCGTTCGACTTCACGTGCTTGGCGACCCGGAAGGCGAAGCGCAGGTCCGCGAGCTCGCGCTCGCTGGGCGCGCGCTTCGTCACCACCTTCAGATCCATGGCATCGACCACCGCGTTGTCGCGCGACTGCGCCAGGAAGCCGCCCGCCACCGTGCGCAGGGTCAGGCCGGGCTGGCGCGGATCGGGCAGGGCGCCTGCGAGCAGCAGGCGCAGGTTCTTCTTCGCGGCCACGATGGCGATCGCCTCCTCGCTGGCATCGGGCGCGATGATCACCTCCGTGAAGATCTCGGTGATCGCCTTGGCAGCTTCCGCATCGAGCGCACGGTTCATGGCCACGATGCCCCCGAAGGCCGAGACGGGATCGCAGCGCAGGGCCCGCTCGTAGGCCTCCACGAGGCTTGCGCCTTCCGCGACGCCGCAGGGATTGGCGTGCTTCACGATCACGACCGCAGCTGAGCGCTCGGGGTTGAACTCGGCCACGGCCTCATAGGCCGCATCGGTGTCGTTGATATTGTTGTAGGAGAGCTGCTTGCCCTGCACCTGGCGAGCGGTGGCGACGCCGGGGCGCTGCTCGGGCGTACGGTAGAAGGCGGCGCTCTGGTGCGGGTTCTCGCCGTAGCGCATCACCTCGGCGATCGCGCCGCCGAGGGCCCTGAAGGGCGGAGTCGCCTCGCCGAGTTCGCTGGCGAACCAGTTGGAGATCGCCGCGTCGTAGGCGGCTGTGCGGGCATAGGCCTTCTGGGCGAGGCGGCGGCGCAGGGTGTAGGTCACCGCGCCCTCATATCGGCTAAGATCGGCGAGGACTGCGGCATAATCGGCGCCATCCACCACCACGGCCACGTCGCCGTGGTTCTTGGCCGCCGCGCGGATCATGGCCGGCCCCCCGATATCGATGTTCTCGATGCAGTCGTCGTACGGCTTGCCCGCCGCGACCGTGGCCTCGAAGGGGTAGAGGTTCACCACCAGGAGGTCGATGGCCTGGATGCCGTGCGCGAGCATGGCCGCCTGATGCTCGGGATTGGCGCGGATGCCGAGGAGGCCGCCGTGGACGGACGGGTGAAGCGTCTTCACGCGCCCGTCCATCATCTCGGGAAAGCCCGTGAGATCGCTCACGTCCTTCACGGACAGGCCCGCCTCGCTGAGCGCCTTGTGGGTGCCGCCGGTGGAGACCAGCTCGATGCCCCGCTCGGACAGCGCCCGGGCGAAGTCCACGAGACCCGTCTTGTCGGATACGGAAAGCAAAGCGCGGGACACGCGCTTCAGATCGCTCGGCATGGCGGCCGCTCCATGAAGGGGTAAGAATGCGGGCGCGATAGCACGATGGATCCGGGATGGGAACCCGACGGGCCAGGGTTTCAGGCCGCCTGCCGTCCACGCAACGCAGGGATGCACGATCCGGCACCCCCCTCCGCCCTGTGGTCTTCATCGAAGGCTGATCGGAAACGTGCCATTGTCCCGGCCCATGCATGGGGCTCTTTCGGTGATCGCATGACACAAGACCACGACTCGAGAACCCAGCCGACAAAGGATCGGGGCGGACGCCTGCGGGACTGGGCCCGGCGGCTCAGGCGGGACGTCGTCGCCCTCTACATCGCCGCCCGCGACCCCCGTGTGCCCTGGTCCGTGAAACTCTTCGCGGCAGCAATTGCAGCCTACGCGCTCAGCCCGATTGACCTGATTCCCGACTTCATCCCCGTGCTCGGCTATCTCGATGAGGTGATCATCCTGCCCGTTGCCATCGCCCTTGCGATCCGGATGATCCCTGCACCGCTCATGGCGGAGTTCCGATCGGAGGCGCAGAGGCGGTCCGAACGCCCGACGAGCCGCGTGGCGGCCGGAATCATCGTGGCGATCTGGGTTGTCGCGGCGGCGGTTCTGCTCTGGAGCTTCTGGCCTTCCCTGCTTCCTGAACTCCGCGGCTTCCTGACGGAAGGAGGCCGACGCACGAGGCCTGACACCTGCGAAGCCGGCGGGCTTCCGGCCCTGCGTTCAGAGCAGCTCCTCGGTCGTCCCGGCAGGCTGGTTCGGGTTGAAGGTGCGGGCCAGGCGCTCGAAGCGCCAGCGGACGGACGGCGTCTCGCCCGGGCGGATGGTCAGCACGATCTGCTCCGTGCGGCGCATGCCGTCGGGAGCGGCCAGGAACACGCTGTCCTCGAGGGAGGCCTCGGTTGGGATCGCCGTGAACTGCCAAGCCTCCTGGTTCGGCAGCACGAGCATGATCACGCGCCCGCCCTGCGCGCGGCTTGCCCGGATCCCGGGGGCGAGATGGAAGCGGATGACCGCTTCCGCCGTGGCGGCGGCGCTGCCTTCGCCCCAGAAGACGTCCTCGCCTTCCAGGAGATTGCCCTTGGGCGCGAGCTGCAGCCGCCGCTCGTGAGTCAGGCCGAAGCGCGGGCGGTAGCCGTCATGGCTGGCGGTGAGAATCTGCGCATGCTCGCGCTCGCTGCGTTCGGAGGTGACCCGCTCGGGACCCGAGAGCACCACGGGCCCGATGCGGCGCATGAGCCATCGCGCGATCCTCCGGTTCAGCCAATTGCCCCTGTCGCCCAGGATCTGGCAGGACGAGACATCGTTGATCGAGGCGGTGGAATGGGCCGGCGTCGAGCGGGACGCTTGGATGATGGCCTCGCCCGCGATCCGGGGGGTGCCGCAATTGACCACGATGCGCTGCGTCCCTGAGGAGAACTCGAAGGAGAGGCAGCCCGCTCCGGCCTCCGTCGACAGCGCCGTCGGTGGAGGCGCGCCCACGTCGACCACCAGCAGGGTGCGGCCGGCCTCCATCCGCTCGTAGCCCGTATGGGGGGCGTGCTGGATCGGCTGGCTGCGCATGTCGTCGTAGGTGAGGAGCGTCGCGAGATGATCCGCCGCCGTCACGCCCATGCCGTTGAAATGCGAGAGCGTGCCGTCGCCGTGCCGGAACATGCGCACCATGGGCAGCATGCGGTCGATGGCGTTGAGCAGGGCCTCGGGCGTATCGACCTCGCGGCTGGCGAACATCTGGCGAAGCGGCAGCAGGTCGAAGAGAAGTTCGACCATGATGCGCGGATTGCGGCTCGCATGTCCGCCATCGGCCAGGATCTGGCGTTCGAGCTCGCGCGCGAGCAGGCGGCTCGCGCGCCGCAGAGACCGCTCGAGACCCTCGCAGCACAGGCCCGCATAGCAGAGCGCAATGGCAGCCATCAGCTGCTGCTGGAGCCGTGCGCCGGAGCGCACATGCCGCTCCAGCTCGCGCACATGCTGGCCGAGGAGGCGCAGGAAGCGCTGGTAGAACGCGTGATCCGCGCCTTCCAGGATCAGGGGCGACTGGCTGATGAACGACATGAGACGGCGCGCGACGATCTGCGTTTCGCAGGCGATGGTCTTGTCACCAGGTTTGGAGGAGACGAACTCGTCCACCAGGGAGCGGGCATTGGCCTGCGCGAGAGCCGTCCCGGCGGCTCGTAGGTGACGCAGCCAGCCGAAGCCGTAGAGCGCCTCCCCCCACGCCCGGCTCGGCGGGGTGAACGCAAAGGGCGAGCGGCCGCTGGTGGTGATGGCGCGGCCCGCAAAGGCGAAGAAGCCGGAATAAATATCGGTTGCGATGGTCGGGTCGGCGGTGCGAAGATCCTGCGGCGCGAAGAGCAGGCGTGTCGGCACGGGTGTTCCGAAGAACACTTTCGACAGGCTCCAGACCGCTGCTCCACGCATGGCGCGGCCCGCCTCGGATGAAGCAAGCTTGTACAGACGCCAGCGATCTGGCCCGAAATCCACCCGTGGCGCTCCTTCACGTCATGCTCGGCCGCGCCAGCATAGGGGCGAGTTCCTGCCGACTGGTTAACAGCCCGTAAGCGCCTGCACTTGTTATCGCTTTCAACAGACGTTGTCTCCTGCGGGAACCGCCGCCGTGTCACGGCCGGGCTCGTCCCGCCCTTCCCGATCAGGACAGGCGGCGCGGCCTCCGTGGCTCCTGCGCACCTGCGGCAGGATCGGAGGCCCCATCAGGTCGCTTTGACGAAGCGGGCGACGAAGAAGCCGTCGAGGCCCCTGCGCTCGTGCTCCGGCGAGACGAGATGGCAGGGCAGGGTGCGCACGTCGCCCTCGGGGGTGAGGCACTCGGCAAGGCCGCCGATCTCGTCAGCGGTCACCGGCTGGCGCGCGAATGCGGGGTGACGGGCGAGAAAGCCCGCAGCCTGCCGCTCGCCTTCCTCTGCCTCCAGGGAGCATGTGCAATAGACCAGGCGTCCGCCGGGTTTGAGCAGGCTTGCCGCCTTGTCGAGCAGGCGCGTCTGGAGGCCGGAGAGCTTGCGGATGTCGTCCTCGCTCTTGGTCCAGGCGACGTCGGGATGGCGGCGGATCGTGCCGGTGGCGGAGCACGGCGCATCGAGCAGGATGGCGTCGAACGGCGCCTCCTCGAGCTTCTCCGCATCGATGGCCCGGGTTTCGGCCCTGAGGGCGAGACGGGCGAGGTTCTCCTCCAGCCGCTTCAGGCGCTTGGCCGAGCGGTCGACCGCCAGCACATCGGCGCCCGTTGCGGCCAGTTGCGCCGTCTTGCCGCCGGGGGCGGCGCAAAGATCGGCGACGCGCTCGCCGGGCTTGGCCTGCAGCAGACGCGCCGGAAGGGCGGCAGCCGCATCCTGCACCCACCATACGCCCTCGTCGAACCCCGGAAGCTCGCGAATGGCGGTGCGCTCGACGAGGCGGATGCTGCCGGTCGGCAGCAGAACGCCGTTGAGGCGCCCGGCCCAGGATGCGGCGTCCTCCTTCACGGAGAGATCCACCGAAGCCAGGGAGCGATGGGCCTCCGCGATCTTCGCCGCGAGCTCCTCGCCGTATTGGGCGACCCAGCGCTCCTCGAGCCAGGTCGGGGTGTCGAGCCAGGGCTCCTGGCGCGCGAGGATCATGTCGCGTTCACGGGCGACGCGCCGCAGGACCGCGTTGATGAAACCGCCGGCGTGATGAAGCTTCGCGTCGTCCTGAGCGAGCCGCACGGCGCTGTCGACGGCGGCATGGTCGGGCACGTCGAGAAAGAGGATCTGCGCCGCGCCCGTGGCGAGGAGATGCAGCAGGCGCTCGTCCTTCGGCTCCCGGTTGAGGCGCTCGTTGAGCGCGCGGCCGAGGGTCCCGAGGCGGCGGAAGGTCACGATGGCGATGGCCCGGGCCAGGGCCTCGTCGCGCGGGGAGAGGTTCTCCTGGGGGGAGAGCTCGTCCAGCACGTCGTCGAGCGGCACGCGCCGCTTCATGGTTTCCGTCACCGCCGTCCAGGCGAGGCGGCGGGGGCCGAGCCCCGCCTGTTCGTCCGATTGATCCAAGATCTTTAACCCCAGGGTCCGCGCCGGGGCGGCTGGCCCCAGGGACTGGTTGAACTCTGCGCGAAGAAGCCGCCGCGCGGCGCCGCTCCCATCTCCTGCGCCAAAGCGTGGAGCGCCGCAATCCTGTTTTCCGTCGCGGGGTGGGTGGAGAACAGGTTGTCCATGCCGGTCCCTGAGAGCGGGTTGATGATGAAGAGCGGCGCGGTGGCCGGATGGCGCTCCGCATCCATGTTGGGCACATGGGCCACGCCGCCCGCGATCTTCGCGAGCGCCGAGGCGAGCGACAGGGGCTGGCCGCAGATCGCGGCGCCCATCCGGTCGGCGTCGTACTCCCGTGAGCGGCTGATCGCCATCTGGATGATCATGGCCGCGATCGGCGCGATGAGGACAGTCGCCAGCATGACGATCGGGTTGGGCCGGTCGTCGCCGCGCCCGCCGAACAAGAAGCCGAACTGCGCCAGGGTCGCGATGGCGCCGGCGATGGTGGCGCTCACGGTCATGATCAGGGTGTCGCGGTTCTTGATGTGCGCGAGTTCGTGGGCCATCACGCCCGCGATCTCGTCGGGCGAGAGCATGCCGAGGAGCCCGGTGGTCGCCGCCACGGCGGCGTTCTCCGGGTTGCGGCCGGTGGCGAAGGCGTTCGGCTGCGGATTCTCGATGAGATAGACCCTCGGCATCGGCAGGCCCGCATTGCGGGCGAGATCCCGGACCATGCGGACCAGCTCGGGCGCGGTCCTCTCGTCCACCTCGACGGCATGGTGGGCGGCGAGCGCGAGCCGGTCGGAGTTCCAGTAGGCGAAGAGATTGGTGGCGAGACCCAGGCCCAGCGCGATCATCATGCCGGTCGCGCCTCCGAGCAGGTAGCCCACGACGCCGAACAGGGCCATGAGGCCGGCCAGCAGCATTCCGGTCTTGACGGTGTTCATCGGGGTCTCCACCTCGGGCAGGACTTCATCCGTTCGACCCTTCATGTGGGAATGGTTCAGCTCGCCACCAAGAGCGCCCGCGCCCATGTGCCACCCATTGTGCCCACTCGGCGAGCCCTCCCGCAGGGGCTTCGAACCTGATAGAGACCATCTCATGAGCAGCAACGACACCCCTGAAACCGCCCAGGCGCCCACCCTCGAAGGAGCCGCGCCCGGGAAAGCCCTTTCGCCCGCAGCCCGGCGGGCCCTGGAGGAGGCGGCCCTGCGGCGGCAGGAGATCGACGCCCGCGCCGCGGAGATCGTCAGGCAGGAGGAGCACCAGGGCCGGGGCGGCCTGGAGCCCGTGCGCTACGAGGACTGGGAGGTGAAAGGCCTCGCCAGCGACTTCTGAACGGCAAGCGGCTTCCAAAAGGATTGTCTCCCGGCTGACCCACGCTTAGTGTCCTTGCCGACGTGGCACGCTGAGGGTTGCGGGGGAATGGACGGAGCGGGGCGGCTGAAGCTTTTCCGGGGCCTTCTGGAGGAGGCCCATCGGGTGCTCGACCTGCCGTTCGGTTTCGAACTGTGGGACGGTTCCACGGTTCCCGCCGATCTTCCCTCCTATGCCATGCGCCTCGTGATCCGCCACGAGAACGTGGTCGCAAGCCTCGTGCGCCGCCCGAACTTCGATACGGTCCTCAACGCCTATGTGTCGGGCCTGCTCGACCTCAGGAACGGCACCCTCTTCGATCTCGCGGCCCAGCGCCCGCAGAAGGCGGGGCGACGTCTTCGGACGATCAGCAAGCTCACGGCGCTCAAGACGGCCTATCATTTCCTGCGCGCTCCCGCCGACATGCCGCGCCCCTTGAGCCGGGTCGAGGAGGATCCCAACGCACGGGAGGGCAAGCCCCAGACGAACAAGAAGAACGTCGCCTACCACTACGACGTCTCGAACGCGTTCTACGGCCTCTTCCTCGATCCGGAGATGGTTTATACCTGCGCCTATTTCCAGCCGGACTGGCATGACGACCTGGCCCGCGCGCAGAAGGACAAGCTCGACATGATCTGCCGCAAGCTGCGGCTGACGCCGGGCGACCGCCTTCTCGACATCGGCTGCGGCTGGGGCGCCCTGATCTGCCACGCGGCGCAGCATTACGGCGTCAAAGCCACCGGCGTGACCCTCGCCGAGGAGCAGGCGAGGCTCGCCCGCGAGAAGGTCGCGCGGCTCGGGCTCCAGGATCGCGTCGAGGTCATGGTGAAGGATTTCACCCAGATGGAGGGCGAGTTCGACAAGATCTCCTCCATCGGCATGTTCGAGCATGTGGGCATCAGGAACCACCCCGCTTACTTTCAGGCGGTGCACCGCCTGCTCAGGCCGCGCGGCCTCTATCTCCACCACACCATCGCGCGGCGCGCGAAGAGGAGCGAGCGCGCCTTCCGCAAGCTCAAGCCCGAATACAAGGCGCTCACCCGCTACATCTTCCCCGGCGGCGAGCTCGATCATCTCGGCATGTCGATCGCCAACCTGGAGCGCTTCGGCTTCGAGGTGCACGACGTGGAGGGCTGGCGCGAGCATTACCAGCGCACCACGCGCCTGTGGTGGGAGAATTTGAGCGCTAGGCAGAAGGAAGCCGAGGCCATGGTGGGCAAGGAGAAGACCCGCATGTGGCTCCTCTACCTCGCCGGCTGCTCGCTGGCCTTCGAGCGCGCGGCCGTGGGCGTGAATCAAACGCTCGTCTCCAAGCGCATCCGCGGCCCCTCGGGCCTGCCGCCGACAAGGGCGGACCTTTACGCCTAAGGCACCACCACCACCCGCGTTCCCACGCTCACCTGATCGTAGAGATCGATGATGTCCTGGTTGAGCATGCGGATGCAGCCGTAGGACGCGTAAGTGCCGATGGAGCCCGGGCGGTTGGTGCCGTGGATGGCGTATTCGTCGAGATCGAGGGTGAGCGCCCGCGCGCCCATGGGGTTGTTCGGCGCGCCGCCGGGAATCACGTCGGGCAGGCGGGGATTGTCGCGCCTGATCTCCGCGGGCGGCGACCAGGCGGGCCGCACGTATTTGCCGTCGATCCGCGCCTCGCCGAACCATTGCTTGCCCGGCTTTCCGACCGCCACCCGATAGCGCAGGGCCGTGCCGTCGCCGCGCACGTAGTAGAGCCGCCGCTCGCCCGTCCTGATCACGATGGTGCCGGGCGACACGCCGTCCTGAAACGGCACCACCTCGCGGGCCAATGCGGCGCTCGTTCCGAGCGTCACGCCAACGATGGCAGCAATGGCGAATGCGGCGCGCGCACCCATGTCCCAAAACCTCCTGCTTCAACGGCCACGAGGGTGAGACGCAGGAGCCAAGGCTACGGTTCCGGATGACATCGCTCACGTCATCACCGGCCTTGTGCCGGTGATCTCGACGTCCGGGAGTGCAGCGCCTCACAAAGCGAGATGGCCGGGACGAGCCCGGCCATGACGTGGAGGTCTCTGAGCGCGTTCCGGGTTCCGGTCTGAGATCCCGGGATGCGCCGATGTTTACGCCGCTTGCGTGCGCTTGTTCTGGCGGTTGGTGATGAGGTCGTCGACCACCGTGGGGTCCGCGAGCGTCGAGGTGTCGCCGAGCGAGCCGAACTCGTCCTCGGCGATCTTGCGCAGGATGCGGCGCATGATCTTGCCCGAGCGGGTCTTGGGCAGGCCCGGGGCGAACTGGATCAGGTCCGGCGAGGCGATGGGGCCGATTTCCTTGCGCACCCAGGCCACCAGTTCCTTGCGCAGCTCTTCCGACGGTTGCTCGCCGGCCATGAGCGTCACGTAGGCGTAGATGCCCTGGCCCTTGATGTCGTGCGGATAGCCGACGACGGCGGCTTCCGAGACCTTCGGGTGCGCGACAAGGGCCGATTCCACCTCCGCCGTGCCCATGCGGTGGCCGGAGACGTTGATCACGTCGTCCACGCGGCCCGTGATCCAGTAATAGCCGTCAGCATCGCGGCGGCAGCCGTCGCCGGTGAAGTATTTCCCCGGATAGGTGGAGAAGTAGGTCTGCACGAAACGCTCGTGATCGCCATAGACCGTCCGCATCTGGCCCGGCCAGGAATCGGCGATCACGAGATTGCCCTCGCAGGCGCCCTCCAGCACCTTGCCTTCCGCGTCCACCACTTCGGGCTTCACGCCGAAGAACGGACGCGTGGCCGAACCGGGCTTCAGCTTCGTCGCGCCGGGCAGCGGCGTGATGAGGATGCCGCCGGTCTCCGTCTGCCACCAGGTGTCGACGATCGGGCAGCGGCTGTCGCCGACCACGCGATGGTACCATTCCCAGGCCTCCGGATTGATCGGCTCGCCCACGCTCCCTAAGAGGCGCAGGGACTTGCGCGCGGTCTTCTTTACCGGCTCCTCACCCGCCTGCATGAGCGAGCGGATCGCCGTGGGGGCGGTGTAGAAGATGTTCACGTTGTGCTTGTCGATAACCTCCCAGAAGCGGGAAATCGACGGATAGGTGGGCACGCCCTCGAACATGAGCGTGGTCGCGCCGTTCGCGAGCGGTCCGTAGAGAATGTAGGAATGGCCGGTGACCCAGCCCACGTCGGCGGTGCACCAGTAGATGTCGCCGTCGTGGTAGTCGAACACAAGTTCATGCGTCATCGACGCGTAGACGAGATAGCCGCCGGTGGTGTGCAGCACGCCCTTCGGGGTGCCGGTGGAGCCGGAGGTGTAGAGGATGAACAGCGGATCCTCCGCGTTCATCTCCTCGTAGGGGCAATCGTCGGAGACTTGTGCAGCGGCCTCGTCGTAATAGACGTCGCGGCCCGGCACCATGTTCACCGCGCCGCCGGTGCGGCGCACGACGAGCACGTGATCCACGACGCCGGCGCCGACGCGTTCGATGGCGGCGTCCACGTTCACCTTGAGCGGCACCTTGCGGCCGCCGCGCAGGCCCTCGTCGGCGGTGATGATGAAGGCCGACTTGGCGTCCTGGATGCGGCTGGCGAGCGAATCCGGCGAGAAGCCGCCGAACACCACGGAATGGATCGCGCCGAGGCGCGCGCAGGCGAGCATCGCATAGGCCGCTTCCGGGATCATCGGCAGGTAGATCGTGACGCGGTCGCCCTTCTCGACGCCGCGGTTGCGCATGATGTTGGCCATGCGATTCACCTGCGCGTAAAGCTCGCGATAGGTGATCTTTCTGGACTCGGACGGGTCGTCGCCTTCCCAGATGATGGCGACCTGGTCGCCGCGGGTGTGCAGGTGCCGGTCGACGCAGTTATAGGCCACGTTGGTGACGCCATCCTCGAACCAACGAATCGAGACGTCGCCGGGGCCGAAATGGGTGTTCTTGATCCGGGTCGGCTCCTTGAACCAGTGGATGCGCTTGGCCTCCTCGGCCCAGAAGGCCTGCGGGTCCTTCACGGAGGCCTCGTATTTCGCGCGGTAGCCGGCATCGTCCAGATAGGCGCGGTGGGTCCATTCGGACGGCACGTCGTAGATCTTCTCTTCCATGACGTTTCTCCCAAACTCAAGTCGTTACCGGGGTAATTAGGTCTAGGTTTACGGAAAGAGAGAGGGTCCGGGCAAGCGGGGCCGGGATCGGACTTTGGTCGTTGCTACTTTTGGAGGCCAGCGAGGAGAGAGCTTCATCCGGGATGCGGGCTTCCGCGAATCCTGCCGCGTTTCCTAAGCCCTTTCGAAAGCCTTACCCGAAATTTCCCGGTCTGAGCCCCTGGATCGCATAGAGCCCCATGGCCGCGCTCCCATCTGTTGCTTCCCTCAGGAACCTGTCCAATGCCCCGGATTGTGCTTGCTCTGCATCTGATTGGGCTTCTCGTAGGCCGTTCCTCGTCGAGGAATGCCCTCTCCATGGAAGTTGCCGGCAGCCAAGGCCGATTAGCGAAGGTGACGCTCGACCGTGAGGGGCCTCACACAGCGTCATACGAGTTCACAGCTGACAAGGGCGGCATTCGGATAACTGGCACGGCCTTCAGGCAGTAGCTTTAGGGTCTCCCTGGCTGAGGAAAGCTGCATCGACGACTCGGCAAGCAAAAGGCCCGGGTTTCCCCGGGCCATTTCTGTCGCGGATATGAGGGATCTTAGTAGGTGCCAAACTTGTAGCTCACGCCCACGCGTACCGTGTGGAAGTCGAGATCTTCCTCGGCAACCGCGTCTGCGAGAACAGTCGAGGTGTTGCTGAATTCCTCGAACTGGGTGTAGCGGTACTCGATGCGAGCCGTCAGGTTATTGGTGAAGGCGTACTCAACGCCAGCACCCAGCGTCCAGCCCCACTGCGTCTCATCGAAGGAGTCGGTGCCGATCACGCCGAGAGCATCGCTGATCTCGTAGCTGCTCTCGAAGTTCGCAAAGGCGAGACCGCCGGTTGCGTAGATGAGAGCGCGATCGAAGGCGACACCGGCGCGAGCGCGCAGCGAGCCCTGGAAGTTGATCTCGCTCGAGCGAGCAATCGAGAAGTTAGCCGTCGTGAAGGTCACGTCGTTATCGATGCCAGCAGCCTCGATATCGGCCTCAACACCGACCACGAAGGAGCCGAACTGGACATTGTAGCCAGCATGGACGCCGCCGACGAAGCCGTCGAGGTCCGAGTCGTCCGAAGTGGTGAACACAACCGGGGTCGTGCCGACGAAGAGACCGGTGTCGCTCTCACCCCAGGCGTAACCAACCTGACCACCGACGTAGAAACCGGTCCAGGTGAAGACCGGAACAGGAGCGATGATCGGGGCCGGAGCAGCGCGGGAAGGAAGGTCGGCAGCGGAAGCCACCGAGATACCTGCAGTGGTGAGGGCAGTCGCGGCCAGCAGGCCGAGAAGACGGGGTTTCATGAGAAAAAATCCAAAAGCGAGGGGTTCGCTGGTTCAGACTATGGTTAAGTAGTAAAGGAAGATATGGCCAAGTTGCAACAATAGCCGACAATCACATCTGAGTTTTAAAATAACATTACAAGTACTAAGATGCAATCGGTGTCAGCGTTTACCCTAACTGGGGCGTATGGGTAGCTACGAGTGCTTTCGGAAGCGCATCCGACAACGAGGAGAACGCTAGATCCTGCCCGTCGGGGTGGAATCCTTTCTTACCTGCCTTTGCGTCGGGCTGCCGCCTAGATCTATGCAGGTGTCATTGACACCCAGTTGCTTCTATGAACGCCGTTCACCCACGGATTTCCACGAAGTTCGGATCTGTCTGCTGCTTTGGAAGGCGAGGCAGTCAAGCAGGGCGTCCGGTAGGATGCTAAGGCACCCTTGAAAAATGAAGCCCAGGCGACGCCACGGGAGTTGCTACAGCCCGCCCATCCGACAGACGATCGCCCATTCCTCGTCCGTCACCGGCTGCACCGAGAGGCGGGAATTGTTGACGAGAATCATGCCCTTGAGCCTCGGCTCGGCCTTGATCTCGTCGAGCGTCACCGGCCGCGGAAAAGCCTTCACGGCCTTGATGTCCACCATGCCGAACTTGCCCGTCTCGTCCGTGTGGTCGGGATAGTATTCCTTGATCACTTCCACGATGCCGACGACGGCCTTGCCTTCGTTGGAATGGTAGAAGAAGCCCTGCTCGCCCTTTTTCATCGCCATCAGGTTCTGCTTGGCGACGTGGTTGCGGACGCCGTTCCAGAACGTGCCCTTGTCGCCTTGCGCGACCTGGTGGTCCCACGACCAGACGGAGGGTTCGGACTTGTAGAGCCAATGAGCCATTGTCGGATTTGCTTTTAGTGTTCGGACTTGATGGGACGGTTCATGAGCGCAGCGACCGCATGATCGAGGGTCCATGCGCCGGACAGGATTTTCTCGACCGCTTCGGCAATCGGCATGTCGACGCCTTTTTCCCGCGCCAGCGCCACGAGGGCGCCGGCGGTGGCGGCGCCCTCCACCAGCTTTCCGGCGGAGGCTGCTTCGGCGGTCGCCCCCTGGCCGAGGCGCAGGCCGAACGAGAAGTTGCGTGATTGGGCGGAAGAGCAGGTGAGCACGAGGTCGCCGAGCCCGGACAGGCCCATCAGCGTCTCCGGCTCGCCCCCATAGGCGTGCGCGAAGCGCAGGAGTTCCGCGAAGCCGCGCGCGATGAGCGCCGCCTTCGCGCTCTCGCCGAGTCCGCGCCCCGCCACCGCGCCGCAGGCGATGGCGAGCACGTTCTTGGCGGCGCCGCCGATTTCCACGCCGCGCACATCCGTGCGGTGATAGACGCGGAACGTGGGGCCGGAGAGGGCGGTGGCGAGGTCTTCCGCCCGCGCCGCATCGCGGCAGGCCAGGGTCACGGCGGTGGGCAGGCCGCGCGCGACGTCATGCGCGAAGCTCGGGCCCGACAGCACGGCGACCGGAGAGCTGGGGCGAACCTCCACCACCACGTCGCAGAGGAAGGCGCCGGTGGTGCGCTCGATACCCTTCGCGCAGAGCACAAGGGGAGTCTCGCGCGGCAGGATGGGCGAGAGGGCTCCCGTCATGCCCCGCGTCGTCTGGGCGGGGGTCACGAGAAGAACGGCGCAGCACGAGGCCAGCCGGGTGAGATCGGCGGTCGGCGTGATGCGGTCGAGGAGCCGCGCGCCGGGCAGGAAACGCTCGTTCATGCGTGTGCGCTCGAGCTCCGCCGCCTGCTCCGGGGACCGCATCCAGAGGATCACGTCGTTCCCCGCGAGGGCTGCGGCGTTAGCGAGCGCCGTCCCCCAGGCTCCGGCACCGACGATGCCGATGGGACGCATCGCCCGGGCCATCAGGCCTTCACTCCCGCGGCTTGCACTCCCGCGGCCTGGCCGCTGGTGTCGAGCGGCCAGCGGGCGCGGGCGGGGGCGTCGATGTCGTCGATCAGGCCGAGCCGCATGCGCTCGAGCCCCGCCCAGGCGATCATCGCGGCATTGTCGCCGCACAGGGCGAGGGGCGGGGCGACGAGCTTGAGGCCGGTCTCGACGGCCAGTCGCTGCAGGGCCTGGCGCATGGTCTGGTTCGCGGCCACGCCGCCCGCCACGACGAGTGCCTTCGGGGCGCCTGCGATCTCGCGGAACCGGCGAAGCGCCACGCGGGTGCGGTCCACCACCACGTCCACGATGGCGGCCTGGAAGCCGGCGCAGAGGTCCGCGATGTCGGTCTGAGTGAGCGGCGCGATCTTCTCCGCCTCGATGCGCACGGCGGTCTTGAGACCGGAGAGCGAGAAATTCGGTTCCGCCCGCCCCTGCATGGGGCGGGGCAGGGCAAAGCGCTCCGGATTGCCTCGTCCCGCCTCGCGCTCCACATGGGGCCCGCCCGGATAGGGCAGTCCCAGCATCTTCGCCACCTTGTCGAACGCCTCGCCGATGGCGTCGTCGATGGTGGTGCCGATGCGCACGTATTCGCCCACGCCCTTCACGGCCACGAGCTGCGTGTGGCCGCCCGACGCGAGAAGGAGCAGGTAAGGAAAGCCGATGCCGTCGGTCAGCCGCGCCGTCAGCGCGTGGGCCTCCAGATGGTTCACCGCCATCAGGGGCTTGCGGGTGACGAGCGCCATGGCCTTCGCGGTGGTGAGGCCCACCAGGACGCCGCCGATGAGACCCGGACCCGCGGCCACCGCGATGCCGTCGATGTCCTTCACCGTGCAGCCGGCGTTCTTGAGGGCGCGAGCGATCAGGCGGTCGAGCACCTCCACATGGGCGCGGGCCGCGATTTCCGGCACCACGCCGCCATAGGCGGCATGCTCGGCGATCTGGCTCAGGACCTCGCTGGAGAGAATTTCGCCCCGTCCGTCGAAGCTTACGCCCACCACGGCGGCCGCGGTTTCGTCGCAGGTGGTTTCGATACCTAGGATGCGCATCTGTCGGGTGCCGTTGGCTCAAGTGATCTTTCGGGCTTTCGGCCCGGTTGTCCTCCCCCTATAGTCCGCTCCGCCGCACAAGATCAAACGCGGATATTGCCTTCAATCTGGAGTACGCAGCGGGAATGACCTCCTCATCGACCCTGGTCATCGGCACGCGCGGCAGCCCTCTGGCGCTGGCGCAGGCCCACGAGACGCAAGACAGGCTGGTCGCCGCCCATGGATGGCGGGTCGAGACTCTTCCCCTGTCGATCATCAAGACCACAGGCGATGCCATTCAGGACCGGCCCCTTTCCGAGGCCGGCGGAAAGGGGCTTTTCACCAAGGAACTCGACATCGCCCTGCTCGAAGGCTCCATCGATCTTGCGGTCCACTCGGCCAAGGACCTGCCGACCACCCTGCCGGAGGGAATCGCCATCGCGGGCTTCCTGCCTCGCGAGGATGTGCGCGACGCCTTCATCAGCCACCGCTACAGGAGCCTTGCCGATCTGCCGCCGGGCGCGGTCGTCGGCTCCGCGTCCCTGCGGCGCCAGGCGCAAGTTCGCCGCCTGCGGCCGGACCTTAAGGTGACCTTGCTGCGCGGCAACGTGCAGACCCGGCTCGCCAAGCTGGAGCGCGGGGAAGTGGACGCCACCCTGCTCGCCATGGCGGGCCTGCGCCGTCTCGGCCTGACCGATCACGTGACCACGATTCTCGACACGGACGATTTTCTCCCCGCCGTGGGGCAGGGGGCCATCGCCATCGCCATCCGGGCCGAGGACGAGCGGGTGCGCGAGGCGCTGCGGCCGATCCTCGACGCCGCCACCGCCCAGGCGCTCGCCGCCGAGCGGGCTTTCCTGACCATTCTCGACGGCTCCTGTCGCACGCCCATCGCAGGCCATGCCCGGCTGGTGGGCGGCGCGCTCGAAATCCGTGGGCTCGTGCTGCGCCCGGACGGGTCGGAATGCCTCGAGGCGGTTCGGCGCGGAGCGCCGGATGACGCCGTGGCGCTCGGACGCGAGGCCGGAACCGAGCTTCGCACCCGCATGCCGGCCGGGTTTCTCGACATCTGATGCGGATTCTCCTCACACGCGCGCAGGAGGATTCCGAGCGCACGCGGACGAAGCTCGCAGCCCTCGGCCACGAGGCGGTGATCGCGCCCGTGCTCCGCATCGTGCCGACCGGCGACCCGATGCCCGCCGGGGCCTGCGACGCGCTCGTCGTCACCAGCGCCCATGCGGTGGAAGCCCTGTCCACTTTCAAGGACAGGAGCATCGCGGTCTTCTCCGTCGGCGAGCGGACGACCGCCGTGCTGCGGACGGCGGGCTTCACCTCCATCGAGACGGCTCAGGGCGATGCGGGGTCTCTGTCCCGGCTGATCCGGACTGCGCTCCGGCCGCCGCGCACGCTTCTCCATGTCACCGCCCGCCACCACAAGGAGGAGCCCGCGGCCTCCCTGCGCGCGGCGGGGTTCACGGTGCCGATCTGGGAGGCTTACGAGGCCGAGGCCCTGCCGGGTCTGCCCGAGGCCGCCGCGGAGGCCCTCCGGACTGGCAAAATCGCGGCCGTGCTCCATTATTCCCGTCGGAGCGCCGACCTTTTCGTTCATCTGGCCGGGAAGGCAGGCCTTCAATCCGCAATCCTCGGCTGCCCTCATCTGTGCCTGTCGGCGGATGTCTCGGCCCCCCTCGAGGCCGCAGGCGCCGCCACGCGCATCGCCGGTGAGCCTCACGAGGATGCGCTTCTCGAACTGGTGCGGAGCCTTTCGTGACCCCGGTCGCCGCTTCGTCTACGATGGTGTAGCCTAGGGATCTTTGCCGAGGAGGGGATCATGGTCCGATCACGCCATTTCTCCTTGTCCCTGAGGAGCCAGTCCTGCCGGGAACCGAAGTGTTGCGCCCAAGCTTGCCTCAATTGCGTTCCAGTCTGCCATTGTCCGAATGGCCCTACCAAGAGTGACCTGTGACCAATTCATCCGATCCCAAAGCTCCCAAGAATTCCCGACGGAAATCGTCCCGCGAGCCGGCGACCATCGATCTGAAGGCCACCGTGATCGACGAGGGCGTGCAGCAGGACAAGGCCTGGGATGCCGTGAAGCCTGAGGACACGATCGTGCCGGACGCCGCGGCTCCGGCGCAGGACACCCTCGGGGCTCCGGAAGCGACGCTCGATTCGGGGCGCAACGCCGATTCCATCGCGCCCGCCGCGTCGGAACCCGCCACGGCCTCCGACGAGGTGCCGCCGCCCGATCAGCCGCTGCCACCGCAGGCCGATCCGCAGCCGGACGGGCCGCAGGAGGCGCCGACCGCGCCGGCACCGGCTCCGGAGCGCCGGATCCCGGCGGGCGCTCTCATCGGTTCCGGCCTCCTGGGCGGCCTGCTGGGTGCCGGCCTCGTCTATGGCCTCGGAACCTGGCAGCAGCTGCCCTCGACCCAGGACGATCAGCGTCTCGCGCAGCTGGAACAGCGCGTGACCGCGCTGGGCCAGCCGCGACCGGCGGCGCAGCCGGGACCCCAGAATGTGGATCTCGCTCCCCTCGAGGAGCGGCTGCGGGCGCTCGAAACGGCGCGTGGCTCCCTCGACCAGCGCCTCCAGGAGCTTTCTGACACGGCGAGCCGCGCCGTCTCGATGGCCGAGGAGGCGCTCAACCGGCCGCTTCCGCAGCCCGCCCCACCGCCGCAGAACGACGCGGCGCTGGCCGATCTGTCGAACCGCCTCTCGGCCATCGAGACGGCGGTCAGAACCCTTGAGAGCGACGTGCAGGCCAGGGCGCAGGGCGCAACCGAGGTGGCGAACGCGGTGCAGGATCTGGGCCGCCGGCTCGACCAGCAGAACCAGAATCTGGACCAGCGCCTGAACGAGCAGAGCCAGCGTGTCGACCAACGCCTGGACCAGCGTCTGGCAACCCTCTCCCAGCAGGTCGCCGAGACCGGCAGGGCCGCCGAACAGGCGGGCCAGACCGGCACGCGGGTGGTTCTCGCGGGACGCTTGAACGACGCCCTGCGCAGCGGCGCCCCCTATGCCGATGTGCTGGAGGGCTTGAGGAGAACCGGCGCCGAGGCCGGGCGGCTGCGGCCCCTGGAGCCTTTCGCCGAGAAAGGCGCCCCGACCGCCTCCGCGATGCTGGAAGGCTTCGAGGCCCTGGAGCCGCAGATCCTGCGGGACGAGCGCGCGGCCTCCGACGAATGGTCCGACCGGGTGCTGCGCATGCTGGACAAGGTGGTCACCGTGCGGCCGGTGAACGAACCCGATGCGAGCGGCGTTCCCGGAGCGGTGGCCCGGATCCGGCAGGCCCTGGCCTCGGGCGACATGCCGGCGGCGGCCGCTGCCTGGGCCGCGCTGCCCGAGCCCGCGCGGCGGATCTCCGAAGAGTGGGGACGGCAGGTGACGGCGCTGGCGGAGGCGCAGCAGGCCTCGCGCGAGCTCTCCACCGAGGCTCTCGCCGCCCTCAACCGTTCGACCCAGTAAAAGGAACAGCCCAGGATGTGGCGCGCACTACTCTTCATCGGTCTTCTCTGCGTCGCGGCCTTCGGGGCGGTGTGGCTCGCCGACCGGCCGGGAACGGTTCTGGTCACCTTCGGCGGCTACGAGGTGCAGACCTCCGTCGCGGTGGCCAGCATCGCCCTCGTCGGCCTGGCCCTTGCGCTCGCGCTTCTCTGGTCGGCGGTGAGCGGCCTCCTGCGGCTGCCGTCGCGTCTGACCTTCGCGTCCCGGGCGCGCCGCCGCTCCCGGGGATACCAGGCGATTTCGCGGGGCATGGTGGCCGTGGGCGCGGGCGATACCATCGCGGCCCGCCGCTACGCCAACGAGGCCGAGCGGCTTCTGGGCCGCGAACCGCTGACCCTTCTCCTGAAGGCCCAGGCGGCCCAGGTGTCCGGCAACCGGGAAGCGGCGGAAGCCGCCTTCCGGCAGATGATGGAAGAGGACGAAACCCGGGTTCTGGGCCTGCGCGGCCTCTTCGTGGAAGCCCGCCGGCGCGGCGATGCGGGCGGTGCCCGCGAATACGCGTCCGAGGCCGTGCGCCTGGCCCCCTCCGCCGCCTGGGCGAGCGACGCGGTGCTGGAGGCGCGCTGCGCCGAAGGCGACTGGCGTGGGGCGCTGGACACCATCGAGCGGCGCACGTCGCTCGGTCTCCTCGACAAGGCGACCGCCAGGCGCCACCGGGCGGTGCTGCTCACGGCCGACGCCCTGGAACGGGCGGAGCGCGATCCCGAAGGCGCGCTCAGGAGCGCGCAGGATGCGGTGAAGCTCGCTCCCGACCTCGTGCCCGCTGCCGCTCTCGCCGGCAAGCTCCTGTCGCGCCGGGGCGACCTGCGCCGGGCCGCCAAGATCGTGGAGACCGCCTGGCGCAGCCAGCCGCATCCCGATCTGGCCGAGGTCTACCTCAACCTGCGTCCGGGCGATTCGGGCCTCGACCGGCTCAAACGGGCCGAGACCCTGTTCAAGCTCTCGAGCGGCGCGCCCGAGGGGCGTCTGGCGGTCGCCCGCTCCGCTCTGGAAGCGCGCGAGTTCGACCGCGCCCGCGATGCCCTGGAGCCGCTGCTCGCGGACCGGCCGACCATGCGGGTGTGCCTGCTGATGTCGGATCTCGAACAGGTGGAGCATGGCTCCACCGGCAGGGGCCGCGAATGGCTCGCCCGCGCCACGCGCGCGCCCCGCGATCCCGCCTGGATCGCCGATGGCGTGGTGTCCGATCACTGGGCGCCGATCTCTCCGGTCAGCGGCCGGCTCGACGCCTTCGTGTGGCAGGCGCCCCCGGATGTGCTGATCGCACCGGAAATCAGCATGCACGACGACGTGACGGCCGATCTCGACGAGGAGCCCCGGGCGCTGCCCGTGTCTCCCGCCGAGCCCGCGCAGGCGCCGGCCGCGGCCGCTCCGGTCGCTCCCGAGCCCACCCCGGCTCCCACCCCCGTCTCCACTCCGGCTCCCGACGTTCCGGCGGAACCGGTCTCCGCGGTCGAGGCAGCCTGGCCGGAGCCTGCCAAGGAGGAGCCGCCGTCTCCGCGCGCGGGACCGGTGGTTTTCCCGGTGACGCCGCCCGACGTGCCCAAGCCCGAGGAGCCAGCGTCCGCACGCCGCAGCGCTTTTTCCATCTGGTAGGCGACATTGAGCCCTCGCCTGCCCTTGCCAAGCGGCAGGGGAGAGGGTATGAGGTCGCCCTCTTCGATCGCATGATCGGCACGCCGCAATAGCTCAGCTGGTAGAGCACCTCATTCGTAATGAGGGGGTCGGGGGTTCGAATCCCTCTTGCGGCACCATCTTCTTCCTTGACACTCAAGGGCTTGGAAGTGGGTTGCCCTCGCGGCAGGTTGCCGTTATGGGATCGGGGGAAGGCACGGCTTGAACGTGCTGCCCAATCAGGTTTGGGGCCATAGCTCAGCTGGGAGAGCGCTTGCATGGCATGCAAGAGGTCGGCGGTTCGATCCCGCCTGGCTCCACCAAATCTGATGACGGGACGGAGCGTGCGGGTGTAGCTCAGGGGTAGAGCACAACCTTGCCAAGGTTGGGGTCGAGGGTTCGAATCCCTTCGCCCGCTCCAATTTTTCAAAAAGGCCGCCTTCGGGCGGCTTTTTGCTTTTCTGAGCCAGGTAAAATTCAGCCGGAAAACGGGCCCTCGTTATCGTGCGGAGGGCCCGTCGTGACCTCGCAGGTCATGCATCGTGGATGCCAATCCGGATCAACCGGTTCATGGAATTCAGATTGTCGAGCTGGGATCCCCGACCAATGCTCAATCGGGCACAGTGGAGGATGCGTGCAGCTCAGGCGCTATCGCGATCTCAGCCTCCATCTCTTCAGGGCCGAGGCGGGTGCTCGGCCGGCCATCCGCGCGGTCGGCGGCTGATTTAGGAACCCGCCGGGAGCCATCATGCCGTTCCGCCGCTTACGACAGGCACACCTCTGTGCGAGGAGATCGGCCTGTCCCTGGTAAAAAGGTTTGCCGGGGAACTTGTTTCAGCGTGGCGGGAAAGAAAAAAGCCGGGCGCTGCCGGGCTTTACGGGTCCGCGTCGAACGATGCGCTCTCCCACGGGTGGAGCATCGGAGCGGATCCCAAAGTGGATTCCACTTTTCACGTCCGGTGCTTTCTCTCATTTAGATCAAGAGCGTCGTTGGGCGCGGAAAACCGGATTCACTTTTCGCTGACGCGGCCCTCTGGGTCCGCACGATGCTCTAGAGAACAACGATCCCGGCGTGCTTCGCCTTGTTGTCGGGCTCCACATGGATCGTAATGAGCGCATCCTCGATCTCGTGCTTCAGCGCCCGCTCCAGGCGGTCGCAGATGTCGTGCGCGTCCGTCACGCTCATGGCGCCGGGCACGACGAGATGAAAGTCGATGAAGGTCATCTTGCCGGCGTGCCGGGTGCGCAGGTCGTGCGCCTCGATGGCGCCTTCCGCGTTGCCGGAAATGATTTCACGCACCCGCGAGAGGGTCGCCTCGGGCAGGGCCTCGTCCATGAGGCCGCCGACGCTTTCCTTGATCAGGCCCCATCCGGACCAGAGGATGTTGATCGCGACGAAAGCGGCCAGAACGGAGTCGAGCCAGGTCCATCCCGTCACGGGCACGAAGACGAGACCCGCCAGAACGCCGAAGGAGGTGACCACATCCGTCGTCAGGTGACGCCCGTCGGCCACCAGGGCGGGAGAGCGCAGAAGGCGGCCTTGACGGATGAGGATCCAGGACCAGGCGCCGTTGATGACGCTCGCCGCCGCATTGGCGGCAAGGCCCAGGCCCGTCGCTTCGAGCATGCGCGGCGACAGGATTCCGAAATAGGCCTCGCGCAGGATCATCATGGCCGCCACGATGATCAGAACGCCTTCGAGAACGGCGGAGAAATACTCCACCTTGTGATGGCCGTACGGATGATTGGCGTCGGCGGGCGCCGCGCTCACGCGAATGGCCATGAAGGCCGCGATCGCCGTCACCACATTGATGATGCTCTCCAGCGCGTCCGAATAGAGCGCGATACTGCCCGTCAGATAATAGGCGGCATATTTGAGCGCGAAGACGAGCGCTCCGATGAATATGCTGCCGATGGCAAGCTTTTGAATGCGACTCATGGCTGGCATCGACAAACGGGGCGGCAAGACGGGCGAGCCGCCGTTATAGTGACTGCTCCTGTGAGCGCAAGCCCTTCATTTTACTTGCAATTCGCTCGCAAAAGCGGGCGCCTCAGCCTGGCATCTCACCGATCTTGCGCATGAGCGTGCGATAGTAGCCGGCGAGAGGAGGAGCGAGCGAACGGCACCGCACGACGAGAGCGAGCGCCTCCTTCCGCTGCCCTTTGCGGTAACGCTCAAGAGCCTCGGCATGCAGCCGCGCGAGTTCGGCAAGGGCCGGATCCTCGCGTTGCGAGGCAGGGGCCAGGACGGTGAAGATGGCCGATTCCGTCGCGCGTCCGCGCACGGCGATCCGGTCGAGCTCGATCAGCACGTGATCCTCGCGCACAGCCTCGGCCGTCGCGGGACCGAGGATCAGCGAGACGTTGTATTCCTTCGACAGGCTCTCCAAGCGCGAGGCGAGGTTGACCGCATCGCCGAGCACCGAATAATCGTAGCGCCAGCGCGAGCCCACATTGCCCACCACACAATCGCCCGTGTTGATGCCGACGCCGACCGAGAATTGCGGAGCGTCGTCGCCCTCCTCCTGCCGCAGGACGGAGTTAAGTCCGCTGACGGCGTCCATCATGCGCAGCGCCGCGCGCACGGCGCGGCGCGGGTGGTCCGGGCTCGGCAGGGGGGCGTTCCAGAACGCCATGACGCAATCGCCCATGTACTTGTCGATGGTGCCGCCTTCCGCGAGCACGGCTTCGGAGAGCGGGTCGAGCAGGCGGTTGATGAGCGTGGTCAGGCGCTCGGGCTGGTCTTTCAATTTCTCCGAGAGGCTCGTGAAGCCGCGCACGTCGCAGAACAGGATGGAGAGATTGCGCCGCTCGCCGCCGAGCCTGAGCGCGCCCGGGTCACGGGCGAGCTCCGCGACGAGATCGGGCGAGAGATAGCGCGAGAAGGCTTCGGATACCGCGTGCCGCAGCTGCCGCTCGCGGGCGTAGTCCAGGCCGAAGCGCGCGCCGAACACCGCGAGCGCCGCAGCGGCCGGCAGGGCAGGTGGCGCCCAGATGCGCCCGAATCGCAGCGCGAGCCATGCGCCTGTGAAGAGGAGCACGACCATGAACAGGGCGGCGAATCCGGTCCGCCAGGTCACGCCGCGGATGGACAGGGCCGCGGCGCCGAGAGCGGCGGCCGTGAGCAACGCGAGGACGGCCAGGCGCGGAACGGGGGTGACGAAGAGGCCGTTGCGCAGGTTGTCGAGGATCGTCGCCTGTACCTCCACGCCGGAGGTGAGTTCGCCCGTGATCAGCGTATAGGCCGTGGGGAAGGTGTCGGGGGCGCCGGCATCGGCGGAGGTCGCCGCCTTCAGGCTGAGACCGACGAGAACAATCTTGTCCTTGAAGCGTCCCGGCTGGAGAAACGTCTCCGGGTCGAGCGCCTGGTAATAGGACGCGGTCGGATAGGTATGAGCGGGGCCGAAATACTGGATGAGAGCGCCTTCGGGCGGGGAGAGCGCCGGCTCTCCGGCGAGGCGCAGGATCTCAGCCGCGAAGCCGTCGGGCTGCGTGGGCATCCGGCGCAGATACACGTCGCCGTCCGGCGCGACCGATGCGAGCCCCGGAACGGCGCCCGCATCGAGAAACGGATCGATGGGATTGACGCGGGTGATCTGAATGCCGTGATCGAGCTTCGTCAGCACATCGTCGGATGCGAGCACGACATCGGGCCCGAGGGCAGCAGCGAAACGCTGATCGGCTTCTTCCGTCGAGGGCTCGGAGAAGATGACGTCGAAGGCGATCACCTTCGCGCCCGCCGCGCGCAGATTCTCGGCCAGCCGGGCATGGAGCTCCCGCGACCACGGCCAGCGCTGCCCGATCTCGGAGAAGGAGGGCTCGTCGATCGCCACCACCTCCACATTGGACGCGTGGGGGCGTGGCGGCGCGATGATCGACAGGATGTCGAACAGCTTCGCCTCGATGAGGGTGAACGGCTGAAAGAAGACGAGCGGTGTCAGAAGAGCCGCGATCAGCCCTGCCATGACGAAGTGCCGCCAGAGCGGCTCTCCCGTCTGCGTCTGTGTGGCGGAGACAGGCGGGCTCACCCTCAGAACCGTGCTTTCACGCCGGCCGCGAAGGTGCGGCTCGGACCCGGAATGTCCCGCGCGACCTCGAACTCCTCGTCGAACATGTTGAGCACGCTCAACTCCACGAGGAGCCGGCGGTCCGGCGTTTCCCAAGTCAGGAACGCATCGGCCGTCCAGTAATCGTCGAGTCTGGCGCCTGCGAGTCCACCCGCGAAGTCGCCCACATAGGTGGCCGCCATGGTGAGCTTGACCCGGCTCGGATGGACGAGGGTGACACCTGCACGCGCGAAGTTTTCGGCCATCAGCGGCACGTCGTTTCCGCGTCCGGCTCCAGCGCGCACCTCCGAGGATTGCGTGCCGACGGTGCCGAACACGCCGATGCCGTGCGTGAGCCAGAGATTGGCCGTGGCCGACACCCGTTCGATGCGCGCCTTCTCGACCGCGATGCTGTCGAAGGTGTTCGGAATCCCGATATCGAGGTTGTCCGCATCCTGCCGCTGATACTCGAGCGCGGTGAACAGATAGGGCGACCATTCCGCATCCCAGCGAAGGGCAAGCGTCTCCACCGTTCCGCCGAGAGCGGCCGGCAGCGCGTTCGGCACCAGCCCCACGGTGGTCACGGGCGAGAGCGTGTAGGCGAGAGGCACGATCCCGTCGCTGCGATAGGCGGCCCGCAGCCAATGGCCTTCGACAGGCGAGATGCCGATGCCGAGGCGTGGGGAGACTGTGCTGTCGTCGCCCGCATCCGTGTCCAGCGTCGTCCGCTGGATTCCCGCTTGGGCCTCGAACCAGTCCGAGGGGCGCCAGAAGAGATCGGCATAGAGGCGGCTCGCCTTGAAGGTGGCGTCGGATTCCTCGTCAATGGTGGTGGAGGTGTACTGGCCCGTGGCGGCGTCGAAGAGATAGGTCAGCCCCTCGGCGCTGCTGACGACGCGTCCGCGTTGGGCTTCGAAACCGTAGCGAAGGGTGAAGTCGTTGAACCCGACCGTGTGAGCCAGGGCGGCCGCCACGCCCTCCGTTCGGATGCGTTCCCTTTGCTGGCCGCCCAGGATCAGGGTGGGGGAGAGCGCCAGGGCCTCGTTCGAGGATTGATCGTTGACGAGGCGCTGGCCGAAAACGGCTGCCGTCAGCACGTTCCTGTCGCTGAAGCTGTGGCTCCATCCGGCGCCGCCGAGCATCGAGGTGGCGTCCTGGGCACCGTCGAAGAGCCGCGTCGGCGTGCGGATGCTCGCAATGCCGGGTTCCTGATCCGAGGCTGCGCCGAACAGCACGAAGCGGTCCGCCGCCGAGGGGGCGGAGCCCACGAAGAAGGAGCCGCTGGTCGCATCCTGCTGGTCGATGGCGGCGCCCCTGTCGGCCCGCGCCCGGCCTGCGGTCAGGGAGAAGGAGGTGGGAACGGGCTCGTTGGAATAGCCCTGGACGTTCGCTTCCGCCTCCCAGCCGAGATGACCGTCGCGGGCCAGCAGACTTCCGCCGATCTCGGCGTCGATGAAGGGGCGGCGGATGAGATCGAGACGCCCGATGCGGCCGGACACCGCGAGCGGGTCGAAGAACAGGCCCTGGAGCGTCAGGTTGAGGGCCGTGAGGTCGGCACTCGCGCCCGTCTCGATGGTGGCGATGTCGGGCCGAGCCGTGAAGAGGCTGGGCCGGTCGACGGCCGCCTGATCGAAATAGCTCGCGGCATTGAACGGATCGAACACGCGGTCGCCATAGTAACGCGACCACTCGTTCAGGTTCAGGAAACGATAGGCCTGGGCCGGATAGGAGCCTCCGTCCTTGTTCACCGCAAGCCCCGCGAAATCGCCCCCGCGCTGCCGGTAGCGGCGCAGGGTTTCGCGGGCGGCGAGCACGGCCTGATCCGCCTGATATTGGTCGATGGCGATGGCCGTCCGCGCGCTCGACACGACGGGATCGTTGGGGTCGAGGCGGTCCGCATTGTCGAGGGCCTGTTCGGCGAGTTCCTCGTCCCCGTTCTGGTAATAGGCGGCAGCCGCCATCAGCAGGCCCTGGGACCAGGCGGGATTGGCCGCAGACCCGGCGAGAATCGCCTCGATCGCCCTGTCGGTCTCGCCCTTCTGCAGGAGATAGCGGCCCCTTGCGACAAAGGCGACGTGGAAGCCGGGATCGAGGGCGAGCGCCTTGTCGATGAGAGCGCCTGCCTCCTCGACCCGGTTCTGATCGAGCAGAAGGAACGCGAGATTGGCGTAGGATACCGGGCTTCCAGGATCTTCCGCGATCGCCCGGCGCAGGGCGTCCTCCGCGGCCAGAGGCCGGTCGCGGTCGGATTCGAAGAGCCCGAGGCTGTTCCAGATGTTGGCATTGCCCGGCGCGATGGCGGCTGCCTTGCGCAGGGCTTCCACGGCGGCGTTCACTTCGCCGTCGACATCGCCGCGAATGTTGCTGTCGGCCGCGATCACCTCCGGGTCTTCCGGGTCGATGGCCTTCGCGCGGGCCAGGGAGGCGCGCATCGCCTCGCGCCGGTTCAGGGCGTAGGTGATCTGGGCCGACATCACCGCGATGCGCACGTCGTTCGGGAAACGCTTTTCCGCGCCCTTCAAGACTTCGGCCGCGGCCTTCAGGTCCTCGCGAAAGGCCACCACATAGGCATGAGCCAGCACGGCGAGCGGATCGTCGGTAGAACCTTTAGGCTCCGGATGGACATGATCGGGATCGGCGAGAGACCGGGCGATGTAGCGGCCGTAGCCGGCGATCACGCGGCGTTTCGCATCGAGGCCGCGCTCGGCTCTGGCAAAGAGAGCGGCCGCTTCGGACCAGCGGTGCTGCGCTCCGAGCAGGGTCGCCTCCACCAGGCTGGCGCGGGCGCGCTGCGCGGCGCTCAGGCCCCTGGTGCGCGCCTCGGCGAGCGCCTGGGCGGCGACACGGCGGCCATCGAGGACGAGGGCGGTCTCGGCAAGGCTCAGCCAGTCGTCCGCGCTGCGCCTCTCCGGCGCGAGGGAGGCAACCCGTGCGCGTTCGGCGCGCAGGGCCGGACCCGTCAGAGGCGAGACCGGCAGCGACGAGAATGTGTCGCGCAGGCTCATGTAGAACAGCATCTGCTCCCGGTCGTTCGGGCTCACGAGCACGAATTTGGTCGGCGCCTGCCCGATGGCGGCCACCGCGCCCTCGCCCTGACGCACCGTC
>NZ_SPJX01000288.1 GCF_004458765.1 Microvirga pakistanensis
GGTGCCCACGCTCAGGGGCATGCGCACCGCCTCGGGCACCTCCAGAAGCCGGAACAGCTCGTAGAGGATCGGCACCGCCACGGCCCCGCCGCCAACCCCGAACACCCCCGCTAGAAGTCCCGTCACCGCCCCGGCCGCCAACAGCGCAGCCACAAGCCAAACAAGATCAATAACCGCGATACCGTACATGAGAAAACCAGCGAAGAACGGGGAGGGGACGCTCGTTCCCGGTTAAAGCAAAGCCGCCGACAAGGGAATTCGCCTAAAGGGAAAGGCGTCCTGCCTGTCTGCGGATGTCCGAAAAGTTCTCATCGAGGCAATGCCATCCCGGCGTGATCCGATGGATCAGGCTCTCCGCAACGGGCGTCAGGATTCTGAGCGCTCCACAGGCGGTCTCTCCCGCAAGGATGCCGAGACCCACATCCCGGCCATGCGGATCGGACAGCCCGAGCAGGAGACCGACGGGGGGAGACGGGAATTGACAGCCGCCGACACGATGATGGTCGACAACAAGTGTCGGAGCATGCCGGAAATAGTCGCGAAAAGCCTCCCGGCGGGCGGCCCGCCGTTCCCCATCGGTCTTGCGCCTCGCGCTGGGAGAGGAGGGGAGGCGCAGGACGGGGATGCCGGGGCGCTCGCCGATCAGGATCTCGATGTCGGGTGCGGCTCCAAGGACGAGCAGCAGATCGGGCCGGATGACGTCGATCTCGGCGGCTTTCAATCTCCGTCCGGGACCCGCCACCAGCCCGCTGGTATTGACGATCCTCACCTGTGCATGGGCCCGCGCGGACAGCCGGTGCACGCCTTCGAGAAGCGGCTTCCAGCCGAGAACGGGATCGGTCGTTCCGACAAACGCGAGGGACAGGCCATCCGCGTCGTTCATGGTGACGCAGGCCGGAGGACCCACCATCTTCTGGCCGAGATCGGTGTCGATCAGGGCTGGTTTCAGGCCTGTCCCCGTCGCCGCCGCGACAAGGAAACGGGCCAAGGTGCTCTTGCCGCTGTCCGCCGGGCCGATCACGCCAACGGTTCGGGACCCGTCGCGTCCGATCCGGCGGGCTGCCTCGTTCCATTCTGGAGGCACATGCGGCTTCGGCAGCGGCTCCATGGATCGATGCCTCTCTTTTGATAAGAGCATCGCCTGTTGCGGAAAACCGGATCCACTTTTCGGCACGATGCTCTAGCCGAGAAAACGATTGGTCGCGCGCTCGACCATCTCGGGCGGGACGACATGGCCCCCGTCGAATTCGTGATACTCCACGTCGTAACCCGCGTTCTGCAGGGCAGGCACGATGCGGCGGCTGCAGGGTCCGATGGGCAGCACCTCGTCGCGCATGCCGTGCGAAATGAAGATCCTGGGCGCGTCTTCGGTCGCGGTCGGCGCCATGAAGCCGGGTGAGAAGGCCAAAAGATGCTTGAAGAGCTCGCCGTTGATGACGCCGAGGGAGAGCGCATAGGAGGCTCCGTCCGAGAAGCCCGAGACGGCAACATGCGCAGGATCGACCGGATGCATCCGGAAGACCCGTCGAAGCGCTTCGTCGATGAAGGTCACGTCCGGCCCGTAGCCGCCACGGATCACATCCCAGGTGGGACCGCGCGACTCGGGCGCGAGAACGATGATACCCCGCGCTTCCGCAAAGGGGGCGAGCAGGGCCAGCATCTGCGAGGCGATGCCGCCGGCGCCGTGAAGGCCCACGATCAGCGGCGCGGGCTTGGCCGGGTCGAGCCCCGGCGGAATGAGCACGATTCCGTCTCGCCCCTTGCCAAGGTCGAGCGCATGACGTCCCGGCGGCGTGCCGGCCGGGGCCGCGATCGTCTCAGGCCGGGCGCTGAGACGACCTGACGTGTGGGCTGACGAAGGGATGGCCATGCTGCGCGATCCTTTTGAGTGCGCGCCAACGCCGGGCGGCTGCGGATGTTCCCGCAGCCCCAGCGCCGGAACAACGCCGGGATCCGGGCGTTGAGGGCCTCTCACCCGATGGATCTCTTTCGATGTCTCTCATGGACTATACCGGCTACGCGGCCGCGCTCTGCACGACCTCCGCCTATATCCCGCAGGTGATCCGGGTCTGGCGCACGCGCTCCACCAAGGACATTTCGCTCAAGATGTTTCTGGTGCTCGTCACAGGGCTTGCCCTCTGGCTCACCTATGGCTTCTGGAAGGGGGAGATCCCGCTGATCGCCGCCAACGGGGTGACGCTCGCGCTGGCGAGCACCATTCTCTATTTCAAGCTCAAGCACGGGTGAGGCATGATCAAAGCGGTAATCTTCGACGTGGACGGAACCCTCGTCGACACGGTCGATCTTCATGCCGCGGCCTGGGTGGAGACCCTGAAGCATTTCGGTTTCGAGGTCGCGTTCAGCGACATGCGCGCGCAGATCGGAAAGGGCGGCGACCAGATCCTGCACGGCCTGCTCCCGCCGGATCTCCTCGAACAGCGCAGGGACGAGATCGAGGCCTTCCGGGCGGATCTCTTCGAGCGTGAATACTTGCCGAAGGCCCGCGCGTTTCCGAGTGTGCGCGCATTGTTCGAGCACATCCGCACCGCGGGCCAACGCGCGGTTCTCGCCTCCTCCGGCAAGGAAGACGAGGTGGAGGGCTACAAGAAGATCGCGAACATCGCCGACCTCGTCGAAGCCGCCACGTCGTCCGACGATGCGGAGCGTTCGAAGCCCTTCCCCGACATTTTTCAGGCGGCCCTGGAGAAGCTGTCGCCGCTCTCCGCCGACGAGGCGGTGGTGGTCGGCGATACGCCCTATGACGCGGAGGCCGCGCGCCATGCGGGTCTCAGGACGGTGGGCGTGCTCAGCGGCGGCTTCTCCGAGCAGGCGCTGCGCGAAGCAGGCTGCATCGCGGTTTATCGCGATCCGGAGGATCTTTTGAGGAATTACGGCAGCTCGCCTCTTGCAGCGTCGTAGACCCCCCGCCGGATCGCTCCGGCGGGGATCGGCCCGCTACGCGGCGCTGCTTTCCACGCGCAGATTGTTCTGCACGTGCCGCACGCCCGAGGCGAGTTCGGCGAGGTCCTCGGCGCGGCGCTTGAGGCCGCGGCTCGCCACCGTGCCGGAGAGCGTCACCTCGCCGTCCTTGACCGTCACCTCCACGTTCGAGGCATCGATGAAGCGGTCTTCCGTCAGGCGCTCGCACACGTCCTCATGAATGCGCTCGTCGGAGCGCGTGTAGCCTTTCGGGCCGCGTCCGCGATGGGGGCCGGACAGGTCGCGGTCCCTGTCGCGCCCGCCGCGCAGATCGGGATCGTTCGGGTCGCGGTCTCCGAGCGCCCCTAGTCCCGAGCGGTGCCGGGCATAGGCGGGCGCGAAACCTTCATCGTCGCGAGGGCCGCCGCGGCCGTCGTCGATGACGCCGCCGGAGAACTCGTTGGCATCGCTGCCGTAGCCGCCCGGATATTCCCGGCCCTCGCCCCGGAAGCCGACGGCGCCGCCCGGCACGTCGCCATAGCCGTTGTCGTCGTTGTACGGGTTCCGATTCCTGCGGCGGGTGTCTACCATGGCTTGAGCTCCTGTTCTGTGCCAAGAGCAACAACCCGATCTCGCCCAGGTTCCCGTCCCATGAAGGCCGCGCAACGTGTCAAGCTGTTCGAGACGATCTATGCCCGCGACGGCGGGCATTGCGTCTATTGCGGCGTGAAAACGCACCGCTTGGCCAAAGGGCTGAGCCGCTCGCCCGGCTTGGCGACTCTCGATCATGTGGTGCCCCGCTCCCAAGGCGGGCCGCTGAATTCCGCCAATCTCGTGCTTGCCTGCCAAGCCTGCAACAACCAGCGGGGCGTGATGGATGCGCAGGCGTTCCGCGCTCTCAAGAAGGTCGGGCCGTCATCCTGATTGTGGAACGCTCGCTCCCGGCCAGCGTTCGGCAGGCAGAGAGCGGATCTGGAGAAGGAGTGCGCCATGAATCTCGAAGACAAAGTGCGCGAGGCGATCATCGCCGAATTGCGACGGCAGGCGGAAGCCGGTCAGCAGGGTCTGCGGGTGGATGCTAAGGAAGCCGAGATGATGACGATCGAAGGACGCGTGAACCTCGACGAACTGGCGATGGCGATCGTCGGCTCCCTGGCCGGCGGGCCTTGATCCTATCACGCGTAAAGGCGGACCCTGGCGCGCATCGCACCGAGCCCGAGAGCGGAATGCAAGCCCCGGTCCGATGCTCTAAGCGCGCACACGGGCGCCCGCCGCGGCCGCGGCCGCAGCCTTGCGCGGATCCAGCCTAATCACAGTCAGCCGGGTTGCCTGGCGTCGCGCCTGGGCGAGCTGTGCGAGCGCATGCTCCATGTCCCGCATGCCGGCCGCCCAGCGGTCCTGGAGCGAGGCGGGCGAGTAATCGAAGGTCTTTCCTGCGCGCTCGTCGCTGCCGGACTGATAGGCAAGATGCAGGAGAGTGACGGATGATCCATCCGGGTCGATCCGCTCGTGAAGCGCGTATTCCCGCTGCAGGGCCCGGATGCTGCGCCGGGTGGCGCTGGCGAAAATCAGGTCGTTGGCGCGCTCGGCGCTCGCACCGAGCGAGACCGGACGCGAGGCCGTCAGGCTGAAGAGCTCGACCGCGATGCAGAGCATGTCTTCCGGAGGCGGTGTTTCCAGCACGACATCCAGCGGCAGGTTGTTGGTGAAGCCCGGATCGCACAGAAGGCGTCCGCCGATTTCGACCGGCGGGAAGACGGGCGTGATGGCGGATGTCGCCAGGAGGTGCTCGGGCGCAACCTCCCCCTGCGCGGTATCGAAGACAACCTCGTCGCCCGTTTCCAAATCGACGCAGACGGCGGTGAAGCGGATGTCGCCCCGGTTCAACCGTCCGAAATCGATAAGCCGCTCCAGGGTGTCCCGCAGCGGCCTGTGATCGTAGAGCGCCACGTCGCTCGGCATCCAGGGCAGCATGGAGAGCAGGCCCGGGAAGCGATGCCCGAAAAGGCCTGGACGCCCGAGCAGGAGGGCGAGCGCCGTGTGGGCCTCGTTGTAGGCGTGCCGGATCGACGAGCCGCGGTTGGGCGCGAAGCCGGAATGAATCTTCGCCTGCTCCCAGAACTCCCTGAGGCGCGGCACCCGGTTCTCCGGGGCGTTGCCGGCGATGATCGCCCCCGTGATCGCTCCGATGGAGGCGCCGGCGATCCAGCGCGGCTCGATCCCCCGCTGCTGCAGATGCTCATAGGTTCCGGCGAGATAGGAGCCGAGGGCATTGCCGCCGCCGAGAACCAGCACGACCGGCCGATTCTGTTCCGGGAGAGACGAGAGGGGCATCATCACCGCCTTGATGGGAGATGGCGGGGAACGCAGGTTTTCTTCCGTTGGTTCCGATGCGCCCTCAGGTGGGAAGCGACGCTTTCGGCGGCAGCGGGAACAGGCGCACGAAGCGTTCCGCCAGGGTCCTGTCGCCTTCCAGCTTGAGCGCGCCTGCGCCCTCCAGCGCCTCCAGTGGCTGGCCGCCATAGATGGCGCCCGCCAGCACGGGCGGCGTTCCGGTGAAGATCAGGCTCGCGTCGTCCACCGGCCCGCGCGCGATGTCGATCCGGCCGCCGGCCAGATGCGCCAGGAAGGTTTCGGTGTCGCTCAGGCGAAAGCCGATCCTCGCCTCGAGACCCTCGGCCCGCGTCACGTCCAGCATCGTCCGCAGCGACAAGAGGAACGATGCGGCGCTGAACGGCAGGGTCGGGTCGTGCAGGGGCGAGCGGGCCGCCCAGCGGCCGAGGGCCTGGAAAATGGGCTCGCTCTCATAGCCCCACGCGGTCAGCTCGTAGACCTGGACGGCGGCAGGCGGCGGCAGCCTGCGGCGCATGAGAACGCCCGCGCCCTCCAGGCTTTCGAGGCGCTGGGTGAGAACGTTGGCGCTGATCCCCGGCAGGCTCTCGCGCAGGTCGCTGAAGCGCTTGGGCCCCAGCATGAGCTCGCGCATCACCAGAAGCGCCCAGCGCTCACCCACGAGGTCGAGCGCATGAGCGGCCGCGCAGGCGTCCTCGTAGTGGCGACGGGACCGGGTTTCCGTCTTCTTAGTTATTTTTTCTAACTTCATGGTTGCTATTTATAACTTTATCTGGAATCAATGTCAAAACCAGAAAGGGAGGAAGCCATGTCCAAGCTCATTTTCGTGAACCTGCCGGTTGCCGATCTCGGCCGCGCCGACGCGTTCTACGAGGCCGTCGGGGCGGTCAAGAATCCGCAGTTCAGCGACCACACCGCCACCTGCATGGTCATCTCCGAGACCATTCACGTGATGCTGCTGACCCACGACAAGTTCCGTCAGTTCACGCCCAAGAGGATCGCCGATGCGCGTGAGACGACCGAGGTTCTGATCTGCCTTTCGGCCGGGAGCCGCGAGGAAGTCGACGCCACGGTGGCGAAGGCCGCTGGTGCCGGCGGGCGCGCCGATCCCGGCCCGAAGCAGGATTACGGCTTCATGTATGGCCGCAGTTTCGAGGATCCGGACGGCCATATCTGGGAAGTGATGTGGATGGACGTGGAGGCGGCGGGAGCCGCCATGGCCGACACGGCGAATGCCTGATCGTCGATCGTCCGAGGCAAAGGCCGAGGGGCCAAAGAGAGCTCGTGAAACAGAGGGAGAGAAGACGATGCGTGTGATGGTACTGGTGAAGGCGACGAAGGACAGCGAAGCGGGCCTCATGCCCTCGACCGAGCTCTTCGAAGCCATGGGCAAGTACAACGAGGAGCTGGTCAAGGCCGGCATCATGCTGGCCGGCGAGGGCCTGAAGCCGTCGTCCCAGGGCAAGCGCGTGGCCTTCGACGGCCCCAATCGCACGGTCATCGACGGGCCGTTCGCCCAGACCAGCGAGCTGGTGGCCGGCTTCTGGCTCTGGCAGGTCAAGGACATGGCCGAGGCGATGGAGTGGGCGAAGCGCTGCCCCAACCCGATGCCGGGCCCCAGCGAGATCGAGATCCGCCCGATCTACGAGATGGCCGATTTCGGCGATGCCCTGACGCCCGAAATCGCCGCACAGGAAGAGCGGCTGCGCGAACAATTGTCCGGCCGCTGAGACCCGGCGGGTTGCCGCGAAGGCCGGCCGATGTCGAGCATAACCGGAGATCAGATCAGGAAGGAGAGCGCCATGAGCTATGTCGATGGATTCATCATTCCCGTGCCCGTGTCCAACCGTGAGGCCTATCGCAAGCTCGCTGCGCAGGCCGCGCCGATCTTCAAGGAACATGGAGCGCTCCGCGTCGTCGAATGCTGGGGCGACGACATCCAGGATGGAGACGTCACCGAATTCAAGAAGGCGGTGAAGGCGGAGGAAGCGGAGAATGTCGTCTTCTCCTGGATCGTCTGGCCCTCCAAGGAAGCGCGCGACGCGGGCAACAGGAAGGTCATGGAAGATCCGCGCCTGGCTATGAACGACATGCCCTTCGATGCCAAGCGCATGTTCTGGGGCGGCTTCCGGATTCTTCTCGATACGGAGGAAGAGTGATGTCCAAGATCGCACCATGCCTGTGGTTCGACGGCAAGGCCGAGGAGGCCGCGAACTTCTACGTGTCGCTGCTGCCCGACTCGCGCATCGACGCCGTTCTGCCCTACACGGTCGAGACGCCCGGCGGAAAGCCGGGCGACGTGATGCTGGTGGAGTTCACGCTGGCGGGCCTGCGCTACATGGCGCTGAACGGCGGGCCGTATTTCCAGTTCACGCCGGCGGTTTCGTTCTTCGTGAGTTGCTCCGACCAACAGGAGGTCGACCGGCTGTGGGATGCCCTGTCGGTGGGCGGAACGCCGATGGAATGCGGCTGGATCACCGATCGCTATGGCGTCTCCTGGCAGATCGTGCCTGAGGCGATGATCCGCATGATCAAGGACGAGGATCCCGCAAAAGTTCGCCGGGTGACCGAGGCGATGCTGACGATGGTCAAACTCGATGTCGAGGCACTTGAGGCGGCCTATCACGGTAGATCGGCGGCTTGATGCAAGTCGAAAGCACCTTCGGCCGTGGGCCGATGGCTACTTCTTCGCACTCACCTTCTGGTGCTCTTCGAGGTAGCTGCGCAATGATTGTCCTGCGCCCTCGATATGCTTCTTCAGGAGCGTGCAGGCCGCATCGATCTTGCCTTGCGTGCACAATTTGAGAATCTCGGCGTGCTCCGCGGCGGCGCGCTCCATGCCCTGGGTCAGCGAGAGCTGGAGGCGCGTGTGCCGGTCGCTCTCCTGCAGAAGGTTGGCAATGATGGCGAGCGAACGCGGCTGCTTGGCGTGCTGATAGAGCACCATGTGGAACTCCGTGTTCAGCTCGCCCCAGCGGCTAATATGCATGGCACGCAGCTCCGAGCTATATTCCTGCAGGATCTCGTTCAGCCGGCCGTAATCCGCTTCGGTCAGGCGAGGCGCCGAGGCCTTGAGCAGGCGCGGCTCGAGCAGGGCCCTCAGGTCGAACAGCTCGTCGATCTCCTCGGTGGACAATTCCGACACGATGGCGCCGCGATGCGGGTGGATCTTCACCAGTCCTTCCGCTTCGAGCTGCATCAGGGCTTCGCGGACCGGAATGCGGCTGACCCCGAATTCCGCCGCCAAGGCGTCCTGGCGGAGCTGGAAGCCCGAGCTGAACTCACCGTCCACGATCCTGCGCCGCAACTCCTCCGCGACGGCCGAGGAGATGGTCCTGTGCTGGAGGGATTTCTGGGCGGGTCTGGACGGCGGCATGGGGTCTATGGTCTCGGTTGGTGAGGAATCGTATCTTATAACTCTGACGCCGCACGGCTAGAGACGCGGCTTGACATCGGCGATTTTATACAATCTACATTGGGCGAGTTCAACGCCTCATCGCAGGAGCTAAGAGCACAATGGCGAAGAAAATCGGCTGGGAAGGCGTCTTTCCCGCAGTGACCACCCAGTTCAAGCCGAATTACGAGCTGGATATCGAGGCCACCGCCAAGGTCATGGAAGGCCTGATCCGCGACGGCGTCTCCGGATTGATCGTCTGCGGCACCGTCGGCGAAAACACCTCCCTGTCCCGCTCCGAGAAGGTCGCCGTCATGGAGGCCGCGAAGGATGTTTCCCGCGGTCGCGTTCCCGTCATCGCCGGCGTCGCCGAGTTCACGACGGCCTTCGCGTCCGAGGTCGCCAGGGAGGCCGCGCGCGTGGGCCTCGACGGCGTGATGGTCATGCCGGCGCTCGTCTATTCCTCGAAGCCGCACGAGACGGCCGCGCATTTCCGCGGCGTCTCCAAGGCCACCGACCTGCCGGTGATGGTCTACAACAATCCGCCGATCTACAAGAACGACGTGACGCCCGAGATCCTCGCTTCCCTCGCCGATTGCGAGACCATCGTCTGCTTCAAGGATTCGTCCGGCGACACCCGCCGGTTCACGGATGTGAAGAACATGGTGGGTGATCGCTTCGTGATGTTCGCCGGTCTCGACGACGTGGTGGTCGAGAGCGTGATGCTCGGCGCCGCCGGCTGGATTTCGGGCATGTCGAACGCGTTCCCGCAGGAGGGCGAGACCCTGTTCCGCCTCGCCAAGGCCGGCCGCTACGAGGAGGCCCGCGCGCTCTACGAATGGTTCATGCCGCTCCTCCATCTCGATGCCCGCCCCGATCTCGTCCAGTGCATCAAGCTCTGTGAGGAGATCATGGGCCGCGGCTCCGCGCTGACTCGTCCGCCCCGTCTTCCCCTGGAAGGCAAGGATCGCGCCTATGTCGAGGAGATCATGGACAAGGCGCTGAAAAACCGCCCGGCGCTTCCGGATGTGGGATTGAGGCCGGCAGCCTGATAAGATGACGACGGGGGAGATACGGTCTCCCCCGCTTCTTTCATAACCATTCACGACCCGAGTTCGACCCCAAGAGCAAAGCCATGGCGCGTCACACCTTTTTCTGCATCGACGGTCACACCTGCGGCAATCCGGTCCGCGTGGTGGGCGGCGGCAGCATTCCCCAGCTCAGAGGGGAGACGATGTTCGAAAGGCGCCAGCATTTCCTGGCGGAATTCGACTGGATCCGCACGGGCCTGATGTTCGAGCCGCGCGGGCACGACATGATGTCCGGCTCGATCCTCTATCCGCCGACACGCCCCGATTGCGACGTGGGCATTCTCTTCATCGAGACCTCCGGCTGCCTGCCCATGTGCGGCCACGGCACCATCGGGACGGTGACGATCGCCCTCGAGAACGGCCTGATTCACCCGAAGACTCCGGGGCTTCTGCGTCTCGACACGCCGGCGGGCGTGGTCGAGGCCCGCTACGAGCAGAACGGGCCCTTCATCGAGCGCGTGCGCATCACCAACATCCCGTCCTTCCTCTATGACACCGGCTACGAGGTGGAGGTCGAAGGCCTCGGGCATCTCACGGTCGACGTGGCCTATGGCGGCAATTTCTACGCCATCGTCGAGCCACAGGCGCTCTATTCGGATCTCGCGGACGTCAACCCGTCCGACATCCTGCGCTGGAGCCCGAAGCTGCGCGAAGCCTTCAATGCGCGTTACCGGATCGCGCATCCCGAGAACCCCGACATCAACCGTCTGACGCATGTTCTGTGGACCGGCAAGGCCCGGACGCCCGGCGGCACGGCGCGCAACGCCGTGTTCTACGGCGACAAGGCCATCGACCGCTCGCCCTGCGGGACGGGAACCTCCGCCCGCATGGCGCATCTTGCCGCGCGCGGCGCCTTGAAGGAGGGCGACGCCTTCGTGCACGAGAGCATCATCGGCTCTACCTTCACCGGCCGCATCGAGGGCCGCGCGAAGGTGGGCGACCGCGACGCGATCATTCCCTCCATCGAGGGATGGGCGCGGGTGACCGGGTTCAACACCATCTTCATCGACGACCGCGATCCGTTCGCCAATGGATTCCAGGTTGTCGATCAAACCCGTTCCGCATAAACCGTCGAACTTGACATGGGCGGCTCGCGGGCGGGCCGCCCATGTCCGTGATCTTCTCCCACAACAGGTTTCATGATGCGGATTGCAATTGTTGGTGCCGGGATCGTCGGTCTCACGGCCGCCCATGCGCTTCTCGACAAGGGCCACCAGGTCACGCTCGTCGATCCCGGCAACCATCAGCAGCGACCCACGGAAGGCAATGCGGGCTGGATCGCCCATATGGACGTGATGCCGCTGGCCTCCCCGAAGGCGTGGCGAAATCTGCCCCGCTGGATGATGGATCCCCTCGGGCCGCTCACCATCAGGCCGTCCTATCTCCCGGCCCTGACGCCCTGGCTGGTGCGGTTCGTGCTGGCCTCGTCGCCGGCGCGCATCAAGTCCAGCATCGCGGCCATCCGCTCGCTCAACGCACAGGCTCTTCCATCCTGGAAGGAGCGTCTCTCCTCGCTCGGGTTGGAGAGCCATCTGCGCGAGAAGGGAATCCTGTCCGTCTGGCGGGACCGCAATCATTTCGTCAAGGCGCAGGATATCATCGAGAGACAGAAGAGCTTCGGCATTCCCCTCGAGGTTCTCGGGCCGCGTGAACTCGCCGATCTGGAGCCTGCGCTCCGCAACATCGAGGCGGCCGTTCTCTATCCGGACGGCTGCCATGTCTCGGATCCCGCGCTCCTCGCCTCCGATCTGCTGCGGCTCGCCGTCGAGCGCGGCGCCGTGCGGGTCGAGGGCAAGGCCCTCTCCGTCGAGGCGTCGAGCGATGCCGTCCGCGTTCACACGGATGGCGCCGTGAAGATCGTGGCGGCCGACCGCGTCCTGATCTCCGCCGGCGTGTGGTCCCGCGCGCTCGCCAGGCAGCTCGGCGACGCCATCCCGCTCGATACCGAGCGCGGCTACAACGCCACCTACGCGAAGGGCGCTTTCGGCCTCGGCCGTCCGGTGATGTTCGAGGGCGAGGGATTTGTCGCCTCGACGCTCGACACCGGCGACCGGGTCGGCGGCGCCGTGGAGTTCGCCGGGACGCAGGCGCCGCCCAATCATGAGCGCACCTCCGCCATGATCACGCGCCTCAAGCGCTTCCTGCCGCACCTCGATGCGGACCAGCCGGCCAGGCGCTGGATGGGTTTCAGGCCCTCGATCCCGGATTCGCTTCCCGTGATCGGACAGGCGTCGCGGGACAGGCGCGTGGTCTATGCCTTCGGCCATGGCCATCACGGGCTCACGCAGGCGGCCATCACGTCGCGCCTGGTGGCCGAGCTGATGGAGGGAACGTCCGCCTCCCTCGACCTGAAGCCGTTCTCGGCACAGCGCTTTTGATCGTGATGGTCAAGATGAAGCGAACGCGGATGCTCCATTCTTGGACGTGCGCATCGTTCGACGTGGCCTGTGGGTCGCTGACGCAGCCCTCTGGGTCCGCACGATGCGCCAGAGCATCCGAGCCGATCGCGCATGTGCTTCCTCGTGCTGTTGAAGCATACCGAAGGCCTTGTCAGTCCTGGAGGGCCGCTTGACCAATCTCTACCCAAAAGCGCTCAGACGTTGGGCGAAGTGAAACAAATTTCATATTGCAAATTGTATCCAATATGCGGATGGTGCGTTTGCTGATCTCAGGCGGGATTGCCGGGCTCGGACATGAATCAAACAGAGGACCAACGATGAAACTGAGGACAACAGCGGCCGCCCTTCTTATCGGCATGATCGCCGCCATGCCGGCCAAAGCGGACAAGCTCGACGATATCATCGCCTCCGGCACGCTGCGCTGCGCCGTGACGCTCGACTTCCCGCCCATGGGATCGCGTGACGAAAAGAACCAGCCCATCGGCTTCGATGTGGACACCTGCAACGATCTCGCGAAGGCGCTCGGCGTCAAGGCCGAGATCGTCGAAACGCCGTTCCCGGATCGCATCCCGGCCCTCGTGTCGGACCGCGCCGACGTGGGCGTCGCCTCCACCTCCGATACGCTGGAGCGCGCCAAGACCGTCGGGTTCTCGATTCCCTATTTCGCCTTCAAGATGGTCATCCTGACCCGTGAAGACACGGGAATCAGCACCTATGAAAGCCTGAAGGGCAAGAAGACCGGCTCGACCTCCGGCACCTTCGAGGCGATCGCGCTCGAGAAGGACGTGAAGGCGTGGGGTGGCGGTTCGTTCCGTCCCTACCAGACCCAGGCCGACGTGTTCCTCGCGCTCTCCCAGGGCCAGATCGACGCGACCGTCGTGACGAACACCGTCGCGCACGCTGTCGTGAAGTCCGGCAAGTACAAGGGCTTCGTGGTGAAGGGCGATGCTCCGTATGTCACGGACTTCGTCTCGCTGATCGGGCTGCGCCAGGAGCAGGGTCTTCTCAACTACCTCAACCTGTTCGTGAACCAGCAGGTCCGCACGGGCCGCTACAAGGAGCTGTTCGAGAAGTGGGTCGGCGGTGAGGCTCCCGACCTGACCGTGAAGGGCGTCTACTACTAAACCGAACGCATCGGGCCGAGGACGGGCATCCGTCCTCGGTCCTTCCCGGCTGTTGCAACATCCGCAGGCACGCCCTCATGCTGAATTACACATTTCACTGGCGTCCGGCCCTGAACGCTTTGCCAGACATGCTGTCTGGCGCCTTGGTGTCGCTCCAGATCGCCGTGCTGTCGATGGTGATCGGCGTTATGTTCGCCGTGTTCCTGGCGCTCGGCCGCCAGTCGAGCAACAAGCTGTTTTACGGCGTCTCCACCGCCTGGGTGGAACTGGCGCGCAACACGCCGGCCCTGTTCCAGGTGTACATGACGTATTTCGGCCTGGGCTCCTTCGGGATCCAGCTCGATTCCTACGTGGCGCTTCTCGCGGGCATCGCTTTCAACAATGCCGGCTATCTCGCCGAGACCTTCCGCGGCGGCTTGCGCGCCATTCCGCATACGCAGACGCGCGCCGCCCGCTCGCTCGGCATGAGCGCGCCGCAGGCCTTTCGCCTCATCGTCCTGCCGCAGATGTTCAGGATCGTGTTCTACCCCATGTCCAACCAGATGGTCTGGGCGCTCCTGATGACGTCGCTCGGCGTCACGGTGGGCCTCAACACGGATCTCACCGGCGTGACGCAGGATCTGAACGTGCGCACGTTCCGCACCTTCGAGTATTTCGCCCTCGCGGCCGTCATCTACTATCTGCTGGCCAAGTTCATCACCCTCTCGTCGCGCCTCTTCGCCTGGCGCCTGTTCCGGTACTGAGGAGACGGCGATGTTCGAGACAAGTCTCACCTGGAACGACGTCCTGTTCCTGCTTCAGGGCGCTGGAACGACGCTTTCCATCACCTTCTGGGCCGTGCTCGGCGGCACCGCCTTGGGCATGCTCTTCGGCCTCATCCGCGCCTCCGCGCCGTGGTGGCTCAACCTCCCGGTCGGGTTCGTGCTGGATATCCTCCGCTCGGTCCCGCTCCTGATCCAGTTCGTGCTCGCGAACTCGTTCAAGTCCATCCTCAAGCTGAACGTGTCGGCCTTCACGGTGGGCTGCGTGGTGCTTGCCCTCTACACGGCCGCCTATTGCGCGGAGATCGTGCGCGGCGGCATCCTGGCCGTTCCGCCCACCACGCGCCGGGCCGCCCGTTCGCTCGGCATGACCTACACTCAGGACCTGACGAACATCGTCTTTCCGATCGCGCTGCGTGTCGCGCTCCCGAGCTGGATCGGCCTCACGCTCGGCGTCATGAAGGATACGGCGCTCGTTCTCTGGATCGGCATCGTCGAGCTGCTGCGGTCGTCCCAGATCATCGTGACCCGCATCCAGGAGCCGCTCTTCGTTCTCTCGATTGCCGGTCTGATCTACTTCCTCATGAGCTTCCCGATCGCACGGCTCGGGGCGCGGCTCGAAAAGCGGTGGCGTGAAAATGATTGAGTTGAAAGACGTTCGGAAGTCATTCGGCAGCCTCGAGGTGCTCAAGGGCGTCAGCCTCACGGTTCAGAAGGGCGAAGTGCTTTCCGTCATCGGCGGCTCGGGCTCGGGCAAGTCCACGATGCTCATGTGCATCAACGGCCTCGAGCCGATCCAGGGTGGGCAGATCCTGGTCGACGGCACCGATGTCCACGCGCGCGGCACCGACCTCAACAAACTGCGCCAGAAGATCGGCATCGTGTTCCAGCAGTGGAACGCCTTTCCGCATCTCACCGTGCTTGAAAACGTGATGCTCGCGCCGCGCAAGGTTCTGGGCAAGAGCAAGCGGGAGGCCGAGGAGATCGCCGTCAGGCAGCTCACCCATGTGGGCCTGGGCGAGAAGCTGAAGGTCTATCCCTCCAAGCTCTCCGGCGGTCAGCAGCAGCGCATGGCCATCGCGCGCGCGCTCGCCATGCAGCCGGACTACATGCTCTTCGACGAGGTGACGTCCGCGCTCGATCCGCAGCTCGTCGGCGAGGTTCTGGATACACTGAAGATGCTCTCGGAAGAGGGCATGACCATGATCCTCGTCACCCACGAGATCCGTTTCGCACGGGACGTCTCCGACCGGGTGGCCTTCTTCCACAAGGGGTTGATCCACGAGATCGGCACGCCGGAGCAGGTGATCGGCAACCCGCAGAAGCCCGAGACCATCGAGTTCCTGAAATCCGTTCTCTGACGGTGCAGGTTTCGACCTCGCGAGAAACCACGTAAGACAGCCCTGGCCCGGAGATCTCCTCAATGCGCACGTCGAAAGTCGTTCATGTGGTCAGCTGCCACGCGGAAGGAGAGGTCGGCGACGTGATCGTCGGCGGCGTCGCGCCGCCTCCGGGCGACACGATCTGGGAGCAGTCCCGGTTCATCGCCGGGGACGAGACCCTGCGCAACTTCGTGCTGAACGAACCGCGCGGCGGCGTCTTCCGGCACGTGAATCTTCTCGTGCCGCCGAAGAATCCGCGGGCACAGATGGGCTGGATCATCATGGAGCCCGCCGATACCCCGCCCATGTCGGGCTCCAACTCCATCTGTGTGTCCACCGTCCTGCTCGACACCGGCATCATCCCGATGCAGGAGCCGCAAACCCGACTCACCCTCGAAGCACCGGGCGGTCTCGTCGAAGTCACGGCCGCCTGCCGCGCGGGCAAGGCGGAGCGGATCACCGTGCGCAACGTGCCGTCCTTCGCCGACAAGCTCGATGTGAAACTCGAGGTCGAGGGCGTGGGCACGCTCACCGTGGACACCGCCTATGGCGGCGACAGCTTCGTGATCGCGGACGCGACGGCGCTCGGCTTCGCGATCCGTCCGGACGAGGCGAAGGATCTGGCGGAGATCGGCATCAGGATCACCCGCGCGGCCAACGAGCAGATCGGCTTCAGGCATCCCGAGCTTCCGGGATGGGACCACATTTCCTTCTGCCAGATCGCCGCGCCGCTCGTCGACCGGGACGGCGTTCCGCACGGCGCCAACGCCGTCGTGGTGCGCCCCGGCAAGATCGACCGTTCGCCGACCGGGACGGGGTGCTCGGCCCGCATGGCGGTGCTCCATGCGCGCGGCATCCTGAAGGTCGGCGACAGCTTCGTGGGCCGCTCGATCATCGATTCCGAGTTCATCTGCCGGATCGAGGACGAGGTGACGGTGGGCGGCAGGCCCGGCATCATCCCGTCCATCTCCGGACGCGCCTGGATCACCGGCACCCATCAGCACATGCTCGATCCCGGCGATCCGTGGCCGGATGGCTACCGGCTGTCGGACACCTGGCCGCAGATCTAGACCTGACGAGACCGCTTCTCTGAAAGCATCGGACACGAACGGACCTGAACGAATGAGTGAAGAAGTCACCCTCTCGCTGGACGAGGTCCGGCGCATCAGCATCGCGGTTCTCAAGGCCGGCGGTCTCTCGGACGAACATGCGCAGGCCATCGCGGGCGTCGTCTATGCGGGCCAGCGCGACGAGTGCCATTCCCACGGCATGTACCGGCTTCTCGGCTGCGTGCGTTCCGTGAAGGAGGGCAAGGTCGACCCGAACGCGGTGCCGGACGTGGTGGACCACGCGCCCGCCATCGTGCGCGTCGACGCCCGTTTCGGCTTCTCCCCGCTCGCCTTCGAGCGCGGCAAGCCGCTGCTCGTCGAGAAGGCCCGCCGGACGGGCCTCGCCGCCATGGCCATCAACAACTGCTATCACTTCTCCGCGCTCTGGCCGGAGGTGGAGGCGATCAGCGCGGACGGCCTCGTGGCGCTCGCGATGACCCCGAGCCACAGCTGGGTTGCGCCTGCGGGCGGCACGAAGCCCGTGTTCGGCACGAACCCGATCGCCTTCGCCTGGCCGCGTCCGGACGGGCCGCCCTTCGTGTTCGACTTCGCCACCAGCGCCATCGCGCGGGGCGAGATCGAGCTGCACCGCCGTGCGGGCAAGCCCATTCCCACCGGCTGGGCCATCGACCGCGACGGTAATCCCACCAACGATCCGGCGGCCGCGATGGCCGGCGCCATGCTGACCTTCGGCGGCCACAAGGGCTCGGCCCTCTCGGCCATGATCGAGCTGATGGCGGGCCCTCTGATCGGCGATATGACCAGCGCGGAATCCATGGCCTTCGATGAAGGCGTCGGCGCCGCTCCCTGCCATGGCGAGCTGATCCTCGCCTTCGATCCGAAGGTGTTCCTCGGCGCCGATGCCGCGCAGCACGTGGCCCGCGCCGAGACGATGTTCGAGTCGATCGTCGGTCAGGGCGCGCGCCTGCCGTCGCAACGCCGCTACGAAGCCCGCGAACGCAGCAAGGCCAACGGCGTGCGCATTCCCAAGGCGCTCTACGACGACCTGCAGGCGCTCCTGCCGCGCCGATGAAAGGAACCGTCATGAACGAGGCCGTTTTCTCCGGTGCCGCCTTCGTTCATGGCGTGGCGGCGGGCGAGATCGTCGCCAGCGACGTGGAGCTGAGCTTCTGGGGCGGCGTCGATCCCGCGACCGGCGAGGTGATCGACCGTCACCACCCCTTGAGCGGCCAGATCCTCACGGGCAAGATCCTCACGATCCCCGGTGGGCGCGGCTCCTGCTCGGGCAGCGGCGTGATCCTGGAGCTGCTCCTCAACGGCAAGGGCCCCGCCGCCATGGTGGTCGAGCGGGCGGACGACATCCTGACCCTCGGGGTCGTGATCGCCGAGGAGGTTTTCGGAAAAGCGATTCCCGTCGTTACGCTCGACCCGAAGGATTTCCGTGAGGCGATGCGGGCGCGCTACGCCCATATCGACGGCGGTCGCGTCGCGTGCGGTGAACGGCCTGAGAACCTCGCTCTGGGACGGAACGATCACGCCAGCCCCGAGCCGATCGCCTCTCGCATGACGCTGACGGAAGCCGACAAGGCCTTTCTGAACGGCGCGCACGGCAAGGCCGCGCAGGTGGCCATGAAGATCGTCCTGCGCATGGGGGAATTGCAGGGCGCCAGCCGGTTGATCGACGTGACCCAAGCTCATATCGACGGCTGCATCTATACGGGTCCGGGCTCCCTCAGGTTCGCGCAGCAGCTGCGGGATTGGGGCGGCAGGGTCACTGTGCCGACGACGCTCAACTCCATTTCGGTCGATCATCGCCGCTGGCGTGCGCAGGGCGTCGATCCCGCCTTCGGAGAACCGGCGAGCCAGCTCGGCGACGCCTATGTGGACATGGGCGCGCGACCGACCTTCACCTGCGCGCCCTATCTCCTCGACAGCGCTCCCCGAAGGGGCGAGCAGATCGTCTGGGCCGAGTCGAACGCCGTCGTCTACGCCAACAGCGTTCTCGGCGCGCGGACGATGAAATATCCCGATTATCTCGATATCTGCATCGCGCTCACGGGCCGCGCACCACTCGCCGGATGTCATGTCGAGAGCAACCGTCGGGCCGGTCTGCGCATCAACCTGCCGAAGTTGCCGAACCTCGACGACGCGTTCTATCCGCTGCTGGGCTATCACGTGGGCCTGCTGGCCACGAACCGGATTCCCGTCGTCGCGGGGCTGGAGCAGGCCGCGCCCTCGCAGGACGACCTGAAGGCCTTCGGCGCTGCGTTCGCCACTACGTCGAGCGCGCCGATGTTCCACATCGTCGGCGTGACGCCCGAGGCGCCGACGCTCGAGGAGGCCACCGGCGGAGCGGACGTCCCGGCGATCGACATCAGCCTTGAGGACCTGACCCGCAGCTGGGACGAACTCAGCAACGCGCAGGATCCATCCGTCGATCTCGTCTCGCTCGGCAATCCGCACTTCTCCTTCGAGGAATGCGAAAGGCTGGCCGCCCTGTGTCGCGGACGCCGGAAGCATGCGGACGTCACGGTGGTCATCACCTGCGGACGAGCCACCCACGAAAGGGTGCGGGACACGGGCATCGCGGCGGAGCTCGAACGCTTCGGCGTTCAGTTCGTCACCGACACCTGCTGGTGCATGATCGTCGAGCCGGTGATTCCGCCGAACGCCAGGACGATCATGACGAATTCCGGCAAATACGCCCATTACGGCCCTGGCCTCACGGGGCGGCGCTTCCATTTCGGGAGCCTTGCAGCCTGCATCGAGGCGGCCTGTATCGGCGCCGCGAGCCGGCAGCGGCCGCTCTGGCTGCAACCGGCCTGAGCGCGCGAGTTTGCGACGCGGCTGAGGCTCGCGTTCAGCCACGCTAGCCTGCCTCCACTCTTCAAGCCAGCAGATGACCAGAGCCATTCCTCCCACCGATCCCGCAAGACCAAGCCCCGCTCGATGAAGCGGGGCTTGGTTTTTCCGCGCCGTGGTAGCGTCGGGATGGATGGCCGTCGTGCCGTTTGAAAGTCCGATCTCGGTGATGTTGGGCCGAAAAGCCTGACGCTACCGGATTGAAGGTTGTGTGGACTACGTGCCGGGGATGTCTCGATCGGCCCCGCGTCCGCGCATGTAGGCCTGGGGGCTGCATCCCATCCCGGTCCGGAACGCGTACACGAAGGCCGAGGTCGAGCCGTAGCCGAGCTCCAGGGCCGTGCGGGTCACGTCCAGGCCGCCGCCCATGAGCTCGATCGCCTTGAACAGCCGCAGGCGCCGCCGCCAGGAGCGCAGGCTCATGCCCACCTCCGCCTCGAAGCGGCGCGCGAGCGTCCGTTCCGACATCCCGAGCTCCCGGCCCCATTCTTCCGGCCCGCGCGGGTCGGCCGGGTCCGCGTAGAGCGCCTCGCACAGAGCCGTCAGGGATGCTTCCCCACGCGGCCACGGGAGCGCGCCCGGGAGGGGCTGCGCCCGCCGGAGCTGGTCGAGGATCAGGTCGGTCACGCGGCCGGCATAGCCGTCACGATCCTCCTCGCCCTCGATGGCGGTGGCCTCCACGACGAGAGCCTTCAGCAGCGGCGTGACGCCGAACACGGTCGGGCTCGCGGGCAGGCCGTGGCCGGCCTCATCGGCGATCCAGAGGCTGCGGAACTCGGCCCCGAGCAGGGACCCGACCCGGTGTGGCAGGCCTGTCGGCAGCCAGACGGCCTGCTCCGGCGAGATCACGAAGGAGTGTCCCTCCACCGCCACCGTCAGCACGCCGGAGATCGCGTACACCATCTGGTGCCAGCGATGGGCATGTTCGGGAAAGGAGTGACGGGCCGGGATCGACTGCGCACGCACGGTGATCGGCCGGGGTGGCGCAAGGCCGGGTGGCGCCTGGACCGTCTCCCAGGTCATGGTGGCCTCCAGTTTGTCAGTTATTCTACAGAGTTTGACGGATTATCAAAATACGGCCAAGCGGAAATCGCGTATAGACGTCTCGAACACGTGCGGACGCCCGCCGATCCTAAAACGAGGAACCCGCGATGACGCACTTCGACAGCCGTGGCCTGCCACTCTCCACCACGTCCGACCGTGCGGCCGAACGCTACCGACACGGCGTTGACCTGCTCCTCTCGGCTTGGCCCGGCGCTGCGGAGGTTTTGGACGAAGCCATCGCGGCCGACCCCGATTTCGCTCTCGCCCACGCGGCCCGTGCCCGCCTGCACGCCATCCGGGCCGAACTGGCCAAGGCCAAGGCGCGGATCGCAACGGCGGAAGAGATCGTCGCGCGCCATGGGACCGAGCGGGAGCGCAGCCATGTGGCGACCCTGGGGCTGGCCGTCAACGGCCAGTCGGCAAAAGCCCTGGAGCGGGCGCTCGCGCATGCCGACGCCTGGCCGCGCGACGTCCTGATCCTGTCGCTGCCGCTCGGCGCCTTCGGGCTCTTCGCCTTCTCCGGCATGGCGGACCACGACCAGGCGCGGGTCGATCTCTGCGAGCGCCATGCCCGGCACTTCGACGCCGACGATTGGTGGTTCCTCACCTACCGGGGCTGGTCGCACGCCGAGAACGGCAACGTCGCGCACGGCCGGGTCCTGACACAGCGCGGCTACGACCTGCGCCGAAACAACGCCAACGCGGCGCACGCGCTCTCGCACGCCCTATACGAGGGCGGCGCGCACCACGAAGCCGAGAAGCTGATCGCGGAGTGGCTGCCGAGCTACGACCGCACCGGCACTCTCCACGGCCACATCGCCTGGCACTCGGCGCTGGGTGCCCTGGAGCGGGGTGATCCGGAGGGAGCGCTGGCGATCTACGCGGAGTATATCCAGCCTTCGGTGACGGCCGGGATGCCGGTCAATGTGGTCAGCGACACCGCCTCGTTCCTGTGGCGGCTGAAAGCCTACGGCCACAGCGTGCCGGCAGGGCTGTGGGAGGACGCGGCGTCATATTCAGCGGGCTACTTCCAGAAGGCGGGCTTCGCCTTCGCCGATGTCCATATGGCTCTTCTCGCGGCAGCGATCGGCGACAAGCCTGCCGTCGAAGAGCGCGTGAAGTCTCTGATGGGCCTGATCGAGATGGGTGCGTTGCCTGCGGGCCCGGTGGTGCCGGCGATCTGCCGCGCCGCTCTCGCCTTCGCGGAGGAGGACTACGCGGCCTGCGCCCGCATCCTGGAGCCGGTCGCGGCCGAGGTCGTGCGCATCGGCGGCAGCGGCGCTCAGCGCGAGATGATCGAGGACATGCTGCTGCTGGCCCTGATGCGCAGCGGCGAGACCGTGAAGGCCGGCGAGTTGCTCGACCGCCGCCTGCACCGCCGTCCATCGTCGCGCGACGCGCGCTGGCACGGCCTGCTCGCCGCCTGAGGAGCACGATGTCACACGCTGATGCCAATGTGGCGGCCGGGGTCATGCCCGTGGTCCGCACCGGGGATGTCGATGTCTGGAAGCTCGCGATCGCGCAGGCGCTGGCCGGCGCCAACTCGGCGGTCGTGTACGCCACCGGCGCCATCGTCGGCAGCATGCTGGCCCCGAGCCAGGCGCTGGCGACGCTGCCGATCTCGATCTTCGTGGTGGGAATGGCGGCCTGCACGCTGCCGGCCGGCGCCATCGCCCGCCGCCACGGCCGCCGCGCCGCGTTCCTGACCGGGACGGGATGCGGCGTGCTCACTGGGCTCTTGGCGGCGCTCGCGGTCGTGCTCGGCTCGTTCTGGCTGTTCTGCTTGGGCACGTTCTTCGGCGGAGCCTATGCCGCCGTGGTGCTCTCGTTCCGCTTTGCCGCCGCTGACTGCGTTCCGGCAGCCCGTCGCCCGCGAGCCTTGTCCGCCGTGATGGCGGGCGGAGTGTTCGCCGGAGTCATCGGTCCGCAGCTCGTCACCTACACCATGGACCTGTGGCAACCCTACCTGTTCGCAGCGACGTTTCTGGCACAGGCCGCTGTTGCGGCGGTGTCCGCTCTCGTCCTGCTCGGCGTCCGGGTGCCGATGCCGACCGCCGCGGAGGTGGCCGGCGGCCGTCCGCTCGGCGCCATTATGCGCCAGCCCCGTTTCATCACGGCGGTGATCTGCGGGATCGTCTCGTACACGCTCATGAACTTCATCATGACGGCCGCGCCTTTGGCGATGCGCCTGTGCGGCCTGTCGCAGGAAGCGTCGAATCTCGGCCTGCAATGGCACATCATCGCGATGTATGCTCCGGGCTTCTTCACGGGGCGTCTGATCACGCGCTTCGGCGCGCCGCGCGTCGCGACCGCTGGATTGACCCTGACGGCTGTCTCCGCCGCCATCGGGCTGATGGGCGTGGATGTGATGCATTTCTGGCTGACCCTGATCCTGCTTGGGCTGGGCTGGAACTTCGGCTTCGTCGGCGCCTCGGCGCTCGTGCTGGAGTGTCACCGTCCCGAGGAACGGACGCGGGTGCAGTCGCTCAACGACTTCCTGGTGTTCGGCACGATGGCCGTGGGCTCCTTCTCGTCCGGCAGCCTGCTGACAGCCTACGGATGGGACACGGTCCTCTGGGTGTCGTTCCTGCCCCTCGCGGTGGCGGCTGCGGCCCTTGTTGTCACCGCATCGTCCCGCGCCGGTCGCGTGGCGGGCTGATCATCGTGCGGCATGACGGGGTGTGGCCGCAAGCGGACTTCTGCCGCTGCCACTGAGGCCCCCATGCATCGGTGGGCCCTTGGGCGAGACCCTGCACACAAGGACTCGCAGGCGGCGGTTGAAACCAAACGCGAAAAGCCCCGCCCTCCGGCGGGGAGGGCGGGGCTTTGATGGAATCCTCGGCCCGAACGGACGGCCGAGGCGATGCGGATCAAGAGCCCCGGCGAGAGCCGAACGTCCATACCGGGAACAGCTGTCGTGCGGTCTGGAAGTCGGACTCCAAATGGCCAGAGATCGCGGAATTCCGGCTGAGAACATTCACCGTACTCAGGCCACGGGAACGAAGGCGCGCGTTTCCGGCAGAAAACATCGACTCGATTCGTCGAAATGGCTGACCTTCGCGGGGGTGATTTGCCGAAAAGGCTGACTCTACGAACCGTTGGTTGCAGCGGTCATCGTGCCGGATTGCGGTGGCCCATCGAGATCGGTTCAGAAATCCATGATGCCCCTCCGCAACCAGCAATGTGCTGATGCAGTCTCCTATCCGCCGAACCGTTGGCCTCCTCGACGTCCGGTACCGGATTTTGGACGGGCGACGCGTCTGCGCGTTGCTGCCTTCAGGAGCTTGCGGAAGGTTGGGCATTCCAGGTGAGACGGGGCTGGACATTCGGCGACGTGCCGAAGGGCATCCCGCAGCACCCGCAAGTCAAGCATCTGCCGCTGCAAATCATCCGCCTTGGCATGCAACTGATCCCGGGGGATGTCGGGCCGGCCGTCCTTCCCGAACATGCCCGCGATCTCGGCGAGGGAGAAGCCTGCCATCTTGCCGAGCTCGATCAGGGACAGATTCAAGAGGACGTCGGCATCGAATTGCCGCCGCAGCCCATGTCGGGTGATCGATCGGATCAAGCCGATATCCTCGTAGTAGCGCAGCGTCGAGGGCGGCACGCCCGATCGTTCGGCAACCTCACCGATATCCATCATTCCTGTGCTTGACCTCAAGTTGGCTTGAAGTCGTAGCCTCTCTCGAATCGTCAATTGGATCAAGAGGCACCCTATGACCATCGCTGCAATCGCAAGGCAGACACAGGTTTGGCGAGACCCGCGAGCGATCGCGCTGCTGATGGCGGCGTCGCTCACGACCATGGCCAATGCCACGATCAGTCCCGCGCTCCCTGGGCTTGAGCGTCTGTTCGCGGATGATCCGAATGCTGGGATGCTGGTGCGCCTGCTGGTGCCCGCCCCCTCGATCAGCGTCGCCATCTTCGCGCCATTCGCCGGTCTCATCGCTGATCGCTACGGTCGGCGTCGGATGCTCCTTGCCGGGGTCATCCTCTTCGTGATCGCCGGATGCGCGGGGTTGTTCCTTCCCGACCTGCCAACCATCTTTGCCAGCCGTCTCGCCTTGGGGCTGGCTGTCGCCCTCATCATGACGGCGCAGACAGCACTCATCGGCGACTACTTCACCGGCAGCGACCGGAGCGCGTTGTCGGGACTTCAGATATCGGCCCGGAACTTCGGGGGGCTCGTGTTCATCACCCTGGCGGGATGGTTCGCGGCGATCTTGCCGCGTCTGCCCTTCGTCATCTATGGAGTTGCGGCGCTCTTCCTGCCGTTGATGTGGAAGGTCATTGTCGAACCGCAACGGACCTCTCCGGTTCCTGGTGCCAGGCAGGAGGACAACGCCCCAGAGCGGTCATCATGGGGCCTCGTCTTGGCGTTGCTCGTGCTTCTCCAGGCGGCGACGAACATGATCTTCTTCGTGATGCCGACCCAGTTGTCGTTTTTCTTCGAAGCGGCGGGCTACAGCAGCCCAGTGATGACCGGCGCGGCGCTCGGCATCCTGATGCTCTCCGGTGGCAGCCTCGCGCTGCTGTATGGCCGGGTCCAGCGGGCGATCGGTTACGTCGGGGTCTTCGCTCTGGGCTATGGTACGATGGCACTTGGTTTCGTGTTGCTGGCCGTTGCGGCGACGCCCCTGGCCTGGTTCGTAGGCGCCGCGGCCGTCGGCGCAGGCTATGCATTGGTTTCGCCGAGCTTCGTGACCCTTGCCTTGGGGCTTGCTCCGCTCCCGCGGAGGGGGACGGCGGGCGGTATCCTGACCGCTTCCGTGTTCATCGGCCAATTCTGTTCGCCGCTCCTGAGCACGCCCTTGGTCACGGCATACGGTTACGAGGGGCTGTTCCACCTCACATCATTGCTAGCCGCCGCGATGGCCGCCGCGGCGGCCTTGAAAGGCTGCGCGATGAAACTTCAGGCGGTGAAACGCGGAATCTCACCGATGGAGTGGCGTGATACGGCCCAACAAGGGCCAGCTCCCGGGACGAATTCCAGGGAATGACGCCTTTGGGCACGAGGCGGAAGTAGACCAAGGGCCGGCGATGCGGTGACAAGCGGACCTTCAATGCAGCTCTGTAGTATTCATCGCACGACCGGGCATTGGACAGCGTCCACGCACTCCAGGGACTCGAAAGGCGGCCATCGCGGCCAGACGCAAGAAGCCCCGCGTTCCGCCAGGGAGCGCGGGGCTTCAATCGAATCATTAGCCTGACATGGTCATGGATGCCTCGACCGCCCATGCAACCGAAAGATGTGCAGCGCGAAGAGGCAGGCTTTTCGCCGATTCGAGTCAGGATACCCCCGGTTCGAGCCAGACTTCAAGACCGGGGGACAACAGCCTGCCCCTTACACGTCGAGGTTCGCCACCGAGAGAGCATTCTCCTGGATGAACTCGCGGCGGGGCTCGACGACGTCGCCCATGAGCTTCACGAACAGGTCGTCGGCGTCGGTGGTGTCCTTCACCTTCACCTGAAGCAGCGAACGCACGTCGCGGTCGAGGGTGGTCTCCCAGAGCTGCTGGGCGGTCATCTCGCCGAGACCTTTGTAGCGCTGGAGCTGCAGGCCCTTGCGGCCCGACGCGATGACGGCGTTGAACAGCGAGAGCGGCCCATCGATCTGCATCTCGTCGTTCTTGCGGACCAGCCTCGCGGGCTTGGCATAGACGTCCTGCAGGGACTTGGCGCGCTCGTCGAGCTTCTTGGCCTCCTGGCTGGCGATCAGCGCCTGATCGAGAACGGCCGTCTGCGTCACGCCGCGCACGGTGCGCGAGAAGACGTACCCGCCCTCGCTCACCTCGCCCGTCCAGCCGCGCTCGAGTTCTTCCGAGATCGCGTCGAGGCGGGTTGCGATGTAGGCGGCCGCCGCAGGGCCGCGCTCGGGATCCTCGACCACGTCGGGACGCAAGGCGCCGGCAATCGCCGCCTGCTCGACGGCCTTGCGGTTGTAGCGCGTGTGCAGGTTGTTCAGCACCTGACGCACGAGCCGCGCCTCGTCGATCAGGCCCTTCAGCTGATCACCCTGGAATTCCACGCCGGATTCGAGCCTGAGAGAGGCGCTCTCGATGCCTGCGTCGATGAGGAAGTCTTCCAGCGCGCGCTCGTCCTTGAGATAGATCGCCTGCTTGCCGCGGGTCGCCTTGTAGAGCGGCGGCTGCGCGATGTAGAGATGCCCGCGCTCGATCAGCTCCGGCATCTGGCGGAAGAAGAACGTGAGCAGCAACGTACGGATGTGCGAGCCGTCCACGTCCGCGTCCGTCATGATGATGACGCGGTGGTAGCGCAGCTTGTCGAGGTTGAACTCCTCGCGGCCGATGCCCGTGCCGAGCGCGGTGATCAGCGTGCCGATTTCCTGCGACGACAGCATCTTGTCGAAGCGGGCGCGCTCGACGTTGAGGATCTTGCCGCGCAAGGGCAGCACGGCCTGGAAGGCGCGGTCGCGGCCCTGCTTGGCGGAGCCGCCGGCGGAATCGCCCTCCACGAGGATGAGTTCGCATTTCGACGGATCGCGCTCCTGGCAATCGGCGAGCTTGCCGGGCAGCGACGCGATGTCGAGCGCTCCTTTCCGGCGGGTGAGCTCGCGTGCCTTGCGGGCGGCCTCTCGCGCGGCGGCGGCTTCCACCACCTTGCCCACGAGGGTGCGGGCTTCCTGCGGGTGCTCCTCGAGCCAGTTGTTGAGCGCCTCGTTGACCACGTTCTCGACGGCGGGGCGCACCTCGGAGGAAACGAGCTTGTCCTTGGTCTGGGACGAGAACTTCGGATCGGGCACCTTCACGGACACGACGGCGGTCAGGCCCTCGCGGCAATCGTCGCCGGTGAGAGAAACCTTTTCCTTCTTCGTCAGGCCGGAGGATTCCGCATAGCCGTTCACCTGGCGGGTGAGCGCCGCGCGGAAGCCCGCGAGGTGCGTGCCGCCATCCCGCTGCGGGATGTTGTTGGTGAAGCACAGCACGTTCTCGTGATAGGAGTCGTTCCACCAGAGCGCCACTTCCACCCCAATGCCGTCCTTCTCCGAGCGGATCATGACGGGCTGCTGGATCAGTGGGGTCTTGGCACGGTCGAGGTAACGCACGAAGGCTTCCACGCCGCCCTCGTACATCAGCTCCTCGCGCTTGTGCTCCGCATGGCGCTTGTCGGTGAGGATGATGCGCACGCCCGAGTTCAGGAACGCCAGCTCGCGCAGGCGATGCTCGAGGGTGCTGTAGTCGAACTCCACCATGGTGAAGGTTTCAGGCGACGGCGTGAAGGTCACCTCCGTGCCGCGCCTGTCCGGCGCATCGCCGACCACGGCGAGCGGCGCCACGGCGTCGCCGTGGCGGAACTCCATGAAGTGTTCCTTGCCGTTGCGGAAGATGCGCAGCTTGAGCGAGGTGGACAGCGCGTTCACCACCGACACGCCCACCCCGTGCAGGCCGCCGGAGACCTTGTAGGAATTCTGGTCGAACTTACCGCCCGCGTGCAGCTGGGTCATGATGACCTCGGCCGCCGAGACGCCTTCTCCGGGATGGATGTCGGTCGGGATGCCGCGGCCGTTGTCGGTGACCGTCACCGAGCCGTCGGCGTTGAGCGTGACGGTGACTTCGGTCGCGTGACCGGCCAAAGCCTCGTCGATGGCGTTGTCCACCACCTCGTAGACCATGTGGTGGAGGCCCGAGCCGTCATCGGTATCACCGATATACATGCCCGGCCGCTTGCGCACCGCATCAAGGCCCTTGAGCACCTTGATCGATTCCGCGCCATAGGCGTCGGCATTCACGTTGATAGCAGGTTCGGCCATTTGGGATCCTTGCAAGGCGCGGCGAAAAGGATCAGAGGCGCGCCAGGGTTTTGATTCGTCAGATCAGATATTTAGTGACGATCCGTTGAAATTTCACCCCCACGCGCCTACGCGCGCGTGAAAAGGGGCACAAAAATCCACGAAAAAGTGCCGCCTCAGGGCTGATGAGGGGCGGTTCTTTGCCTCAGGAGGTGCCGGAGGCTCCTCAGCGCGAGAAGGCCGAAAACGAGCGCCGGCGTTCCCCAAATCGGACCGGCCTGCTCGACCATCACGCCGGCTTGCGGATCGTAACAGCGGCCAAGCTCGTTGAAACAGTCCCGCCAGCGCCAGTAACGCTCGTGGAAAGCCAGGGCGCAGGCCAGGCTGAGCCCGAGCCAGAGCAGAAGCCGGACGATCCTTACGGATGGCCTCACCGGGCCGCGACGGCTGCCGCTGCGCCCGCCATGACGGCTCCCGTGAAGCGGTTGAGGATCCGGATGGCGCCGGGGCTGGTGAAGAGCCGGCGCGCCCGGGTTGCGAGCAGGATGTAGCCGCCGAAGACCACCGCCAGCACGCTCAGGGTGGCGAGAGCCAGCTCCGCAAAGCCCAGAACCGTGATCTGCGTGAGGTCGAGGAAGGTGGGCAGGAGGGCGAGGTAGAACACCATGGTCTTCGGGTTGCCCAGAGTCAGCGCCAGCCCGCCCAGCAGAAGCCTGGCCGGGTGCTCGGCCCTCTCCTCGGCCTTGACCTCTCGCGCCATGGCGGGCGCCGTCCAGAGCTTGTAGGCGAGATAGAGCAGATAGGCCGCACCGGCGTATTTGATGATCAGGAAGACCTCATGGAAGGCTTGGGCCAGGGCGGCGAGCCCCAGAACCGCAAAGGTCAGCCACACCACGTCGCCCAGGGCGATCCCGATGCTGAACGGCACGGCTTCCGCCGGACCCCGTCCCAGCACCCGCGCCACGATGGCGGCGATGCCCGGCCCCGGGGAAGCCGCGGCGATGAAGAGGGCTGACGAGAACAGAATGAGGCCCGCGGGTTCCATGGCGATCACTCAAGCATCGGACCCGCTTTTGGATCCAATGCTTCCTCTCTAAGCTGGCGCATCGTTGAGCGCGAAAAACCGGATCCACTTTTTCGCACGATGCGCTGACGAAGGAAATGCTGTTGCGCCTCCTTCATACGCCGGAACGGCCCCGGAGACCATTAACGTCTTGTGATGGGTTCGATCACGCCGGGCGAGACCTGCAGCAGATCCGCCCGGCCTTCGAGTTCGGCGAAGAGGCCCGGATCCGCCCCCGTCATCCAGACCTGACCGCCTAAGGATTCCAGCGCCGCAAAGAGGCCCGCGCGGCGGCGCGGGTCGAGATGGGCCGCGACCTCGTCGAGCAGCACGAAGGGCGCGATGCCGCTCATGCTGGCGACCAGCCGCGCATGAGCGAGCACCAGGCCGATGAGAAGCGCCTTCTGCTCGCCCGTGGAGGCGGTGCTGGCGGCAATGTCCTTGGGCCCGTGGCGCACCAGCAGGTCGGACGCCTGCGGACCGACCAGGGTCCGGCCGGCGGCGCGGTCACGCGCGCGGTTGTCGCGTAGGATGGCCCGGTAGCGATCCTCCGCGTCGACGGCCGGGAGCGTGGCGAGCAGGGTGTCGATCTCGCCCTCGAGGCCCATCGTGGCGAAGGGGAAGGGGGATTCCTCCTCGCGCGTCTCCAGAATCAGCTGGCTCAGCCGCTCCACGGTCTCCCGTCGCGCTGCGGCGACCGCGATGGCGAGTTCCGCGACCTCGCGCTCCAGGGCATCGAGCCAGAGCCGGTCGTCCGGGTTCTCCTCAAGCACCCGATTGCGGGAGCGCAGGGCCCGTTCCAGCGCATTCACGCGGGTGCCGTGCTCCGCATCGACCGCGAGCACCAGGCGGTCGAGGAAGCGGCGGCGGTCGCCGGCGGGGCCGCGAAACAGCGCATCGAGATCGGGCGTGAGCCAGACGACCCGCAGGAACTCGGCGAAGGCCGTTGGCGACGAGGCGGCCATGCCGTCGATGCGGCACAGGCGGGAGGCGCGGGCCGTCTCGCCGGGCGGCTCGATTCCCGTGCCGAGGCGATGCTCGCCGTAAGGAGCGTCCAGGGTGAGCGAGACGGCGAACGAGCCCGGACCGCCTTGGCGTGCCATGTCGCCGAGCTCCGCACGGCGAAGGCCGCGTCCGGGCATGAACAGGGAGACCGCCTCCAGCACGTTGGTCTTGCCCGCGCCGTTCTCGCCCACGAGCGCCACGAGCTGGCGCGACACGGCGAGATCCAGGCTCGCATAGGTGCGGAAATCCTGGAGAATCAGGCGGACGATTCGGGAGGCGGCGACGGGAGCGGAGGACATGTGCTCCCTTCTTTCAGGAGCGGGCGCGAAAGATCAAGCGTCGGCACGGCCAAACGTGGTTTGAATGGTCGTGGGGCAGGCGCCAAGTCTGTTCCAATGTCTTATCCTCATCCTGAGGAGGCGCGGAGCGCCGTCTCGAAGGAGGTTCCAGGGAGCACTGGAGGCTCCTTCGAGACGCAGCCTGAAGGCTGTTCCTCATGATGAGGTTCGTGTTTGCTGAAACGAAAATCACCGGCACAAGGCCGGTGATGAAAGAGCTCTGTCCTGACAGCGATCCCGGATTCTGCTGCGCAGCTCCGAGATGGCACTTGCGGGAGGAATCAAACGCGCATCGGCATCAGAACGTAGAGCGCGGTTGCGCCCTCGCGATCCTGGATGACGGTGGGCGAGCCGGGATCGGCGAGCTTGAACAGGGCGGTATCGCCGTCGAGCTGGGCCGTGATGTCGAGGAGATAGCGGGCATTGAAGCCGATATCGATCGGGGCGGCATCGTAATCGACTTCGATCTCTTCCGTTGCGCTGCCCGAATCCGGGTTGTTGACGGTCAGCGTCAGGCGTCCCTCGGCGAGCGCCAGCTTCACGGCGCGGCCGCGCTCCGAAGAGATGGTGGAGACGCGGTCCACGGCCTTGGCGAAGTCGCCGCGCTCGACGACGAGGATCTTGTCGTTGCCGGCCGGAATGACGCGCTGGTAATCGGGGAAGGTGCCGTCGATGAGCTTGGAGGTCAGCACCACGCCGTCGAAGGTCAGGCGCACCTTCGCCGGGGACAGCTCGACCGTGACGTTTTCCGAACCGTCCTCGACGAGCTTGACGATTTCGGCCACGGCCTTGCGGGGGATGATCACGCCGGGCATGCCCTCCGATCCGGCGGGGGCGGGAAGCTCCACGCGGGCGAGGCGGTGGCCGTCGGTGGCAACCGCGCGCATCGTGAGCGAGCCGCCCACGTCCAGCGTGTGGAGATAGATGCCGTTGAGATAGTAGCGGGTCTCCTCCGTCGAGATCGCAAACTGGGTCTTCTCGATCAGACGCTTGAGGTCGCTTGCCGCCAGCGTGAAGCGGTGCGGAAGGTCGCCCGCCGCGAGATCCGGGAAGTCGCTTTCCGGCAGCGCCTGCAGCAGGAAGCGCGAGCGGCCCGAGCGGATCTGCATCTGGCCCACATCCGCGGTCATCTCCAGGGACACCTGCGCGCCGTCGGGCAGTTTTCGCACGATGTCGTAGATCATGTAGGCCGGCACCGTGGTGGAACCTGCCTCCGTGATCTCGGCCGGGATCGTCTCCGTGACCTCGATGTCGAGGTCGGTCGCGCGCAGGCGCAGGGAGCCCTCCTCGCCGCGCAGAAGCACGTTCGACAGGATCGGGATGGTGTTGCGGCGCTCGACGACGCGGTGCACGTGCCCCAGCGCCTTCAAAAGAGCGGCGCGCTCAACAGTAACTCTCATAACGCGACACCTATTGTCGGTGAAATTCTTGGCCCATCACCGGCGTGACAAGCGAGGCGGCAAGATTGGCGTTTGTTGCCGCAGAAAGCAAGGCCGCAGGTTCCTGCCTGCTCCGAAGGAGCCCTCGCCCCCCTGGAAGCGCTTATTCCTGCAGCATCCGCTTGAGGAGCTCGACCTCGTCGGAGAGCGCGTGATCCTCGCCCAGGGCCTTCTCGATCTTGCGCACCGCATGGAGCACGGTGGTGTGATCACGTCCGCCGAAGCGGCGGCCGATCTCCGGCAGGGAGCGGAGCGTCAGCACCTTGGACAGGTACATGGCGATCTGTCGCGGCCGCACCACGGCGGCGGTGCGGCGCTCGGAGAGGATGTCCGATCGGGAGACGTTGTAGCGCGAGGCGACGAGCTTCTGGATGTCCTCGATCTTCACGCGCTTGGGTTCGCGGTTGCGCACGAGGTCGCGGATCGCGGTCTCGGCGGTCTCGAGGGTGATGGCGGAGCCGGTGAGGGTGGCGTGCGCCAGGAGGCGGTTCACCGCGCCTTCGAGATCGCGACCGTTCGCCGTGATCGAGCGGGCCACATAGGCGATGACGCTCGGGCCCACCTCGAAGGTGGGGTGAATGGTTTTCAGCGCCTCGATCCGGGTGGAGAGAATCGAGGTGCGAAGGGCCTCGTCCAGGGCCGTGACCTCGACCACGAGGCCGCCCGCCAGGCGTGAGCGCACGCGTTCGTCCAGGTTCTCCAGGTCTGCCGGCGGCCGGTCGGCCGCGATCACGATCTGGCGGCCCGCATCGATGAGGGCGTTGAGCGTGTGGCCGAATTCCTGCTGGATCTGCTTGCCCTGGATGAACTGCACGTCGTCGATGATGAGCAGGTCGATGCCGCGCAGGCGCTCCTTGAAGGCGAGCGACGTCTGCGCCTTCAGGGATGCCACGAAGCCGTACATGAAGCGGTCGGCGGTGAGATAGATGACACGGCGGCCTTGCGTGCGCATCTCATGGCCGATGGCGTGAAGCAGATGGGTTTTGCCGAGGCCCACCCCCGCGTGGAGATAAAGCGGATTGTAGATCACCTGGCCGTTGGGGGCATGGGCCACCCGGTCGGCGGCGGCATGGGCCAGCGCATTGGAGCGGCCGACGATGAAGCTTTCGAAGGTCAGTCGCGGATCGAGCGGAGCGCCGCCGAGATCGGAGTTCTCGGTCCGCTCCTCCTGCGGGAGCGGCAGGGATGGGGCCTTGGGCTCGGTGGCCTGGGCCGTCGTCATCGGAGCCGGCGTGCTCGGACGGGAGGTCTCGTTGGGACGGCGCTGGGGAGACGCCTCGCGGCCGAGAGTGTTGCGCACGCCGATCACGACGCGCTCCACATCCTTGGCTTCCGAACGATAGACCGACAGGACGCGGTCGGCGTAATGGGACTCGATCCAGCTTTTCAGAAAACGGGTGGGCACCGTCAGATAGGCGCAGCCGTCCAGCACCGAATCCAGCTCGAGGCGGCCGAACCAGCTGGCAAAGATGTCCTCGCCCAGCTCGGCCCGCAGACGGCGCTTCACCCGCGCCCAGACATCCGCTGCCGTTGGCTCGCCTGAAGCCTCCATGCCGCTCTCATTGGCAGCGGCAAAGGTGCGATGGTCCTCGCTGCGATACATCAAATTCCCTCCACGAGGTCTCGCCGAACTTGGCTGAAACCCCCACGCATGACCCGTTCTGAACAGACAATCAGCCCTGGTTCACAGGTTGTTCAGAACGTGGCGCCCCCAATTGTACTAAAGATTATCAAGCTGCTTCTAAGTCGAGACGATCTGAAAGCGCCGTCTCTTGGACATCTCTTCAAGCTCAACCAAGTCTACCCCTGGGTAAGGGATATACTTTCGCCTGCTTCTTGTTGAACTGAAACAAAGCCCTAACCCCGTGGTTGTGTTCTATAGCTCAGGACCTGAAAGGATGACTTAACGGCAAGCCGTTGAAGCAACATGACCTTATACAGGCTGGGGGATGGTCCGCAACATGGTCGAGTCAACAGGCGCCCGGGGATGATCCCCAAAACGACCCACAGACCCGTCCACAGGTTTTGGGGTGCGGCGATAAAGTCCTGACTCTTCAACTGATTCACAATGTCGCCCCGGCTCGTTCCGGCTCGCGAAAAAAGCTTGTTCCGCAACCTTGATTCAGCGCCGATTCGGGCCGACTCGCGATGTGATTCCGATGCTTCGCGAACCTTTGCCTGCTAAGCTATTGAACGTTCTGGGCATTTCATGTGCATTTCGATTCCTGCTCGCGGACGTGCTCACCCCGCTTTTCCGGCTTAAAGTCAAGCTCGCGTGTGGATAAGAGCGCGCCGGAAAAACGACGCTCGAAGCGGTGCTGAAATTGCGCCCTTGCACGCCGGTTCCCGTGACGGCGAGCCGCTGCTCAGGCGAGCCGACCGGGGTCTTCTCACGGATGCCGATCCGGCGAGGAACGGCCGCGGCCTGTCCGAAGGACTCGAGCATCGGACGTGAAAAGGGGAATCCACTTCTGGGATCCAATCCGATGCTCCACTCTCGGGAGAGCGCATCGTTCGGGCAGACCCAAAGGGCCATGCTCGTGAAAACCGGGTCCGCTTCTCGCTGACGTGGCCCTCTGGATCTTGAGGCCGAGGCGCAGGCTCTGGGCTCGGCTTCGAATCCGGTGGCGAGCGTGCCGCGAGGCAACAAAAAACCCGGCCATCGGGCCGGGTTCGATGATCGTCGATCCGTCTGGAGTCGATCAGGCGCTCAGAGCCTTGATGCGGCTCGTCAGGCGCGACACCTTCCGGGAGGCGTTGTTCTTGTGCACGATGCCCTTCTGGGCGGCGCGCATCATCTCCGGCTCGGCGGCGCGAAGAGCGGCAAAGGCTTCGGTCTGATTGCCGGAGGCGATCGCCTCCTCGACCTTGCGCACGAAGGTCCGCATGCGGCTGCGGCGCGACTTGTTGATCGCGGTGCGCTTCGCAATCTTGCGGGTCATCTTCTTGGCGGACACGGTGTTGGCCATGGCCAATCCTCGTTTGTTAAAGTCCGACGCGACAAGCCCGGCTTGGAGCCCCGTCAGCGACCGGTTGATGAATGGAAACCGAAGAGCCCGCGGGACGCGCGGGCTCGTGTGGGGCGGCTTATAGACGTGATCCCGGAGAACGTCAATGTCCGTGGGCCTTTGCGCGTCAAAAAAGCGCCTGGAGGCCTCTGACGATTCCCTCCGGCAGCAGGTGCCGCCAGGGATTGGCGGGATCGAGAAGGAGCCGCAGGGCCATCGCGGCCGAGACCAGCACCAGGAGCGGCCGGATGATCCGGCTCCCCAGCCGCATGGCGAGCCGCGAGCCCACCTGCGCCCCGAGGAAGGAGGCTCCGGCCATGACGAGCCCCACGGGCCAGACGACGGCTCCGGTGGCGGCATAGAGAAGGAGGCTGCCCAGGTTGCTCGCCAGGTTCAGGAGCTTGGTATGGGCGGTGGCCCGCACGACCCCGTAGCCGAGGAGGGTCACGAAGGCGAGCATGTAGAAGGAGCCCGCGCCCGGTCCGAAGATGCCGTCGTAGAAGCCCACGGCCACCGGAGCCGTGACGCCGAAGGCAAGGGCTGTCATCCGGGCGTGCGCGTCCTCATCCTTCATCTTGCGGGACAGGGCGAAATAGAGCGCGATGGCGATCAGCAGCACCGGGATCAGGGTCTGGAGCACGGCTTGCGGCAGGAAGCGCACGCACAGCGCCCCCGCGATCCCGCTGACGAAGGCTACGCCCGTGAAGGCCCAGGCCTTGCGCCATTCGATCATCCCCCGGCGCCCGAAGGTGTAGGTGGCGGAGGCGGCCGCGACGGCGCCCTGCACCTTGTTGGTGGCGATGGCGCCCGCCGGGCTCATGCCCGCGAGCAGGAGGGCCGGCACCGTGAGGAGCCCGCCGCCGCCTGCAATGGAATCCACGAAGCCTGCAAAAAAAAGAGATCGCGGCGAGCGCCGCGATCATGTCGAAGCCGAACTCTGGCACGGTTACTGGTCTTTGAACTCGGCCGCGCGCTTTTCCACGAAGGCAGCCATGCCCTCCTTCTGGTCGGCGGTGGCGAACATGGCGTGGAAGACGCGCCGCTCGAAGCGGATGCCCTCGGAGAGGGACACCTCGTCGGCGCGGTTGACGGTTTCCTTCGTCATCATGGCAATGGGCAGCGACATGGACGCGATGGTCTCCGCCGTCTTCATAGTCTCTGTCATCAGGTCGGCCAGCGGCACCACGCGGGCCACCAGGCCGGAGCGCTCGGCCTCCTCGGCGCCCATCATGCGGCCCGTCAGGCACATCTCCATGGCCTTGGCCCGGCCGATGAGGCGGGTGAGGCGCTGCGTGCCGCCCATGCCGGGCATGACGCCGAGCTTGATCTCGGGCTGCCCGAACCTGGCGTTGTCCGCCGCGATGATGAAATCGCACATCATGGCGAATTCGCAGCCGCCGCCGAGGGCGAAGCCCGCCACCGCCGCGATCATCGGCTTGCGGCGGCCGGCCACCTTCTCCCAGCCGGAGAAAAGGTTGTCGAGATAGATCTGCGGATAGGCCAGCGACGCCATCTCCTTGATGTCGGCGCCGGCGGCAAAGGCCTTCTCGGACCCGGTGACCACGATGCAGCCGATCTGCGGATCGGCCTCGAACGCGTCGAGCGCCAGGTTCACCTCGTTCAGGAGGGCCGCGTTGAGAGCGTTGAGCGCCTGGGGCCGGTTGAGGGTGATGAGCCCCACCTTGCCGCGCGTCTCGACGATGATCGTTTCATAGGCCATGTCGCCATCTCCGCTGTTCTTCCTCCCTGGGTTACGGGAGGCGGCGGAACTCGGCAAGCCCTATCGTCATCGCCCTTTCCTCATCTCCGGACCCATCTCCGGAGATGAGGGGCTAGAGCATCGGACCCAAAAGTGGATTTGCACTTTTGGGATTCGATCCGATGCTCCACTCCTGGGAGAGCGCATCGTTCGACGCGGAAAACCGGGTCCACTTTTCCGCACGATGCGCTAAGCGGATTATTCCACCACCTTCCGGTAAAGGTGCCAGGTCGCATGGCCCAGGATCGGCAGCACCACGGCCAGGCCGATGAAGAGCGGGATGAAGCCGATGGCGAGCGCCAGGGCGACGATCAGCGCCCAGACGAGCATGGGTCCCGGATTGGCGGCCACGGCCCTGAAGGAGGCGACGATCGCCGGGATCGCGCCCACGTCCCGGTCGAGCAGGAGCGGGAAGGAGATCACGCTCAGGCAGAACACGACGGCGCTGAAGACGAAGCCCACGGCGTTGCCGACAACGATGAGGGTCCAGCCGTTCCGGGTGGTGAAGACCTCCTGCAGGAAGGCGCTCATGGATTGAGGGGCGTGCCAGCCGAAGAGCGACTGATAGATTGCCTGCGCCGCCAGAATCCAGGCGATGAAGATCACCATCAGCAGAACGCCGAGGGCCGCGATGGAGCCGATCGCGTGTGAGCGGAAGACATTGGAGACGCTGCTCACGGACACCTCCTGCCCGCGCTCGCGCTCGCGGCTGATCTCGTAGAGCCCCACGGCCGCGAGCGGCCCGACCAGGGCAAAGCCCGACATGAGCGGGAAGAGAAGCGGCAGCATGTTGTTGCCGAACGCGAGCCCCGCGAAGAACACGCCGATGACCGGATACATCAGGCAGAGAAAGAACAGATGCGTCGGGGCGGCCCAGAAATCCGCCATGCCCCGCCTCAGGGCATCCATGAGATCGGAGAGGCCGATCCGGCGGATCGTGAGCTCCTCCGAAACGGGGTCTCTCCGAACGTGGGGAAGTGCGTCGAGCTTGGCCATGGCGGTTCCTCCTGAACCTTCCGTTCAAGCGGTCGCGAGCCTGTCATGCAGAAGATGCCGACGGGAGCGTCGCAACCTTCAGCCGGGAGGATGCAGGCTTTTTCGGGCTTTTTCGGGGAGGGCCGAGGACCGCCCGATCATATTACCGGGCGCGGTGCGGCTTCTGGCAGACCGGGCAATAGAAGGTGGAGCGGCCGGATTGCACGAGGCGCGCGACTGTGCCCGTGCATTCCGGCGTCACGCAGGGCTCCCCCTCCCGGTCGTAGACGCGGAAGGAATGCTGGAAATAGCCGAGGGAGCCGTCCACCTGGGCGTGATCCCGCAGGGTGGAGCCGCCCGCTTCCACGGCCTCCGACAGGACCTCGCGGATCACCTGCGCGAGCTGGTGCGCCTTGTCCGTCGGCTTGCCGGCCTTGGTGGCGAGCGCGCCCGCCGGGGCTTCGGGGTGCAGGCCGGTGCGGAACAGGGCCTCGCAGACATAGATGTTGCCGAGACCCGCGATGAGGCGCTGATCGAGGAGAGCGGCCTTCAGGGGCGCGCGCCTGCCAGCGAAGAGCCGGGCGATGGCCTCGCCCGAGAGTTCGTTGCCGAGGGGCTCGATGCCCATGCCGGCAAAATGCCGGCAGGTTTCGATCCCGGAGCGGGGAACGAGGTCCATGAAGCCGAAGCGGCGGGCGTCGTTGTAGGTGACGCTGGCTCCGTTCGACAGCGCGAAGACCACGTGATCGTGGGCGCCCAAGCCCCCATGCTCGTGGTGGAACTCCCCGGGCATCCGGGTTTCTCCCCCCTTCGTGACCAGGAAGCGGCCGGACATGCCAAGATGCATGATCAGAACGTCCCCGGAGGAGAGATCGGCCAGCAGATACTTGGCCCGGCGGCCGAGAGCCCTAACCTCCTGTCCTTCCAGACGCTCCGCGAAGCGTTCGGGGAACGGAAAGCGCAGGTCCGGGCGGCGTTGCACCACCTTGGTGAAGCGGGCGCCCACCATGGCGGGCTCCAGGCCCCGGCGCACGGTTTCGACTTCGGGCAGTTCAGGCATCAACCATCTCTTCGGTTCTTGGGCTCCCTTACATAGCCATCGGGCCCCGGTTCGGCTATGGATCGCGTTTGGATTGCGACGAAAAGGTTACTGAGGATCATGACCGACGAGAACACCCATTTCGGGTTTCAGTCCGTGCCCCTGGGCGAGAAGCAGGACCGCGTGAACGAGGTCTTCCGTTCGGTGGCGGGCCGCTACGACCTCATGAACGACCTCATGTCCGCAGGCCTTCACCGCCTCTGGAAGGATACCCTCGTGTCCACCCTCCGGCCGCCCCGCGACCGCGCCTTCCGTCACCTGGACGTGGCCGGCGGCACCGGGGACGTGGCCTTCCGCATCCTGGATGCCGGCGGAGCGCAGACCCACGTGACCGTGCTCGACATCAATGGCGAGATGCTGAAGGTCGGCGCCGAGCGGGCAGACCGCCGCTACGACGGCCGCGTCGACTTCGTCGAGGCCAATGCGGAAGAGCTGCCGCTCGAAGCCAGCACGTACGACGCCTACACCATCGCCTTCGGCATCCGGAACGTGCCGCGCATCGACTGCGCCCTACGCGAGGCGCATCGCGTGCTGAAGCCCGGCGGGCGTTTCCTCTGCCTCGAATTTTCCAAGGTCGACGTGCCGCTCCTCGACCGGATCTACGACGCCTATTCCTTCAACGTCATTCCGCGCATGGGCCAGATGGTGACGGGGGATGCGGAATCCTACCAGTACCTGGTGGAATCCATCCGCCGCTTTCCGCCGCCCGCCGCCTTCGCGCGCATGATCGAGGACGCGGGCTTCAGGCGCGTGACCTATCGCCAGCTCACCGCAGGCGTGGTGGCCATTCATTCCGGCTGGAAGATCTGACACGTGATCGGCAGCATCGTTCATCTCGCGCGAAATCTCCGCGCCGGCTTCATTCTCGCCCGCGAAGGCGCACTCGGGCTGTTCGATCCGAGCGCCCTGCCGCCGTCCGCTCGCCTCGCCTTGAAACTGGCGCGCACGATCGAGCGGCGGCAGGCGAAAGACGGTGCGGCGCGTCTGTCCAAGGCGCTCACGAGGCTCGGTCCGTCCTATGTGAAATTCGGCCAGTTCCTCGCGACGCGTCCCGATATCGTCGGCGCGGCGGCGGCGCGCGATCTCGAGCGGCTCCAGGACCGGATGCCGCCATTCCCGCGCGCGCAAGCGGTTGCCGTGATCGAGGCGGCGCTCGGACGGCCCATCGGCGACCTCTTTCTCGACTTCAGCGAGCCCCTGGCGGCCGCCTCCATCGCGCAGGTGCACAAGGCGCGCATCCGCACGCCGGAGGGTGAGGAGACGGTCGCCGTGAAGGTGGTGCGCCCGGGCGTGCGCGAACGCTTCGCCCGCGACCTTCAGGCCATGCGCGCGGCCGCCCGCCTCTTCGAGCGCGTGATGCCCGACGCACGCCGCCTGAAGCCCATGGAAGTGGTGGAGACGCTCGCCCGGTCGGTCTCTGTCGAGATGGATCTGCGGCTCGAGGCGGCCGCGGTTTCGGAGCTCGCCGAGAACACCAGGGACGATCCGGATTTCCGCGTGCCGAAGCCGGAATGGGATCTCACGGCCCGGGACGTGCTCACCACCACCTGGATCGACGGAATCCGCCTCAACGATATCGAAGGCATCGCGCGGGCGGGCTTCGACCGCGAGGCGCTCGCACAAACGGTGATCCAGTCCTTCCTGCGCCATGCCATCCGCGACGGCTATTTCCATGCGGACATGCATCCCGGCAATCTGTTCGTGGATGGGGAAGGGCGTCTCGTGGCCGTCGATTTCGGCATCATGGGGCGCCTCGGCATGAAGGAGCGGCGTTTCCTCGCCGAGATCCTCCTCGGCTTCATCCGCCGGGATTACCTGCGCGTGGCGCAGGTGCATTTCGAGGCGGGCTACGTGCCGCCGCACCATTCGGTGGAGGATTTCGCACAGGCGATCCGCGCCATCGGCGAGCCGATCCACGATCGGCGCGCGGACGAGATCTCCATGGCGAAGCTCCTGACGCTGCTCTTCGAGATCACGGCCCTGTTCGACATGGCCACCCGCACCGAACTCGTGATGCTGCAGAAGACCATGGTGGTGGTGGAGGGCGTTGCGCGCACGCTCGACCCCAAGCTCGACATGTGGACCGCCTCGGAGCCGGTGGTGCGCGAATGGATCGAGCGCCATCTCGGGCCCCTGGGCCGCGCCGAACAGGCGGGCCGCGGGCTGCTGACGCTCGCGGGGGTCATCGGCGACCTGCCGGACCTGGCCCTGCGCGCCGAGCGGGTTCTCAACCAGATGGAGGAGGTGACCGCCCGCGGCGTCGCCCTCAACCAGGACAGCGTCGCGGCCATCGGGCGCGCGGAGGCGCGGGGCAACCGCTGGGGCGTGGCGGCCTTGTGGATCATCGCCGTCGCGCTGATGATCATGTTGCTGAGAGGTTTCGCATGACGGCGCTTTCGGGCAAACGCATTCTCCTCGTGATTGGCGGCGGGATCGCGGCCTACAAATCGCTCGACCTGATCCGGCGCCTGCGCGAGCGCGGCGCGTCGGTGCGCTGCGTCCTCACCCAGGGCGCGCAGCACTTCATCACGCCGCTGGCGGCATCCGCCCTCACGGGGCAGCGCACGCATACGGATCTCTTCGACCGCGAGGACGAGGCCGATATCGGCCATATCAGGCTGGCGCGCGATGCGGACCTCGTCGTGGTCGCGCCCGCCACCGCCAATCTCATGGCGAAGATGGCGGGGGGGCATGCGGACGATCTGGCCTCGACCGTGCTGCTCGCCACCACGCTGCCCATCCTGATCGCGCCCGCCATGAACGTGCGCATGTGGCTGCATCCGGCGACGCAGCGCAATCTCAAGGCCCTGCAGGCCGACGGCGTCCATGCGGTCGGGCCGAACGAGGGCGCGATGGCGGAGGCCGAAACAGGCCCGGGCCGCATGGCCGAGCCGTTGGAGATCGCGGCCGCGGTGGAGCGCCTGCTGGCTCCCTCCGGAATGCTTGCGGGCAGGCATGTGATCGTGACCTCGGGCCCGACGCACGAGCCCATCGATCCGGTGCGCTACATCGCCAACCGCTCCTCGGGCAAGCAGGGGCATGCGATCGCGAAAGCGGCCCGCGAGGCGGGAGCGCGCGTCACGCTGATTTCCGGCCCCGTGGACCTGCCCGATCCCGCAGGCGTCCAGACGGTTCATGTGGAGAGCGCCCGCGAGATGCTGGAGGCGGTGCAGGCGGCGCTGCCGGCCGATATCGGCATCTTTGCGGCCGCCGTCGCCGATTGGCGCGTGGCCCAAGCGGGCGCGCAGAAGATCAAGAAGAAGGACGGCGCCCTACCGACCCTGTCCCTTGCCGAAAACCCCGATATTCTCGCGACCGTTTCGCACCTTACCACGGAGCGTCCCGCGCTCATGGTGGGCTTCGCCGCCGAGACCGAGAACGTCATCGAGCATGCCCGGCAGAAGCTCGCGAAGAAGGGCTGCGATCTCATTCTCGCCAATGACGTCTCGCCCGCCACGGGCGTGATGGGCGGCGAGAGCAACACGGTGCATCTCGTGACCCGATCCGGCGTCGAGACCTGGCCGACGCTCTCGAAGACCGCGGTTGCCGAGAGGCTCATCGCGCATGTGGGCGCATTGATCGGAGGCCGCAAACCATGACCCGTATGCTGCGCGTTCAGCGCCTGCCCCACGGCGCGGATCTGCCGCTGCCGCGCTATGAAACGTCGGGTGCCGCGGGCCTGGACCTCACCGCCGCCTGTCCGGCGGATGCGCCGATGGTGCTTGCGCCTCTTGAGCGCAAGCTCGTTCCCACCGGTCTCGTCATCCAGCTGGAGCAGGGGTTCGAGGCGCAGGTGCGCCCCCGTTCGGGTCTCGCCTTCAAGCACGGCGTCACGGTCCTCAACGCGCCGGGCACCATCGATGCGGATTATCGCGGCGAGGTGCAGGTGCTGCTCGTCAATCTGGGCGCGGAGCCCTTCACCATCACGCGCGGCATGCGGATCGCCCAGATGATCGTCGCGCCCGTCACCATGGTGGAGGTGGTCGAGGTTGCCGCCGTCGATCACACGGCGCGGGCCGCGGGCGGGTTCGGATCGACGGGATTGAACTGAAAGGCACGCGATGAACTTTCTCTCCCGCCGTTCCCTGCTCGCGATCGCGGCCGTCACGGATATCGCGCTCCATGCGCGCCCCATGCCGGTCTCCGCGAAGGCGCTCGCGGCGCGGCACAATCTGCCGCCGCGTTATCTGGAGCCCGTGCTGCAGGCTCTGGTCCGGCAGGGGATCCTGAAGGGCGTGCGCGGACCGCGCGGCGGCTACGAGCTCGCCCGCGAACGGCGCCGCATCACGGCCGGAGACGTGGTGCGGATCGCCATGGCGGCGCAGGATGACGAAGGCAATTCGCCGCTCCCGGAATCGCGGCTCGCGGAAGCGGTGGTGGCTCCCCTCGTGACGAAGGGGACGGATGCCTTTCTCGCCGAGCTCGACAAGGTGACGGTGGAGGACCTCTGCGCCAAGGCGCAGGCCGAATCGGTCGGCGAGCCGACGATTCCTGTCGATTTCACTATATAGTTTGTGAAATATAGCAATTATCGACACCTGTTGCGAAAAGGACTAGGATCCTCTCGTTCTCACGGAGGATTTTCATGGCTGACACCCTCGACGCCCCGGATTCCGGCACGAAGCCCGGCCGCGGCCGCATCTACGGCTCCATCACGGATACCATCGGCAACACCCCGCTCGTGCGCCTCAACCGGCTGCCGAGGGAACACGGGGTCGATGCGGAGATCCTCCTCAAGCTCGAGTTCTTCAACCCGATCTCCAGCGTGAAGGACCGTATCGGCGTCAACATGATCGATGCCCTGGAAGCGGCCGGCCGGATCCGGCCCGGTGCGACGCTGATCGAGCCCACCTCCGGCAATACCGGCATCGCGCTCGCCTTCGTGGCGGCCGCCCGGGGCTATCGTCTCATCCTCGTCATGCCCGAGACCATGTCGGTCGAGCGCCGCAAGATGCTGGCCTATCTCGGAGCCGAGCTCGAACTCACCCCCGGGCCGCAGGGGATGAAGGGCGCGATCGCCCGCGCCGAGGAGCTGCTCGAGCAGATTCCGGGCTCGGTCATTCCGCAGCAGTTCAAGAACCCGGCCAACCCGGAGATCCACCGCAGGACCACGGCCGAGGAAATCTGGAACGACACCAATGGCCAGTTCGACGTCTTCGTGGCGGGCGTCGGCACCGGCGGCACCATCACGGGCGTCGCCCAGGTCATCAAGCCGCGCCTTCCCGCCATGAAGGTCTTTGCCGTGGAGCCCGAGGATTCTCCGGTACTCTCCGGCGGCCAGCCCGGCCCGCACAAGATCCAGGGCATCGGCGCCGGCTTCGTGCCGGACGTGCTCGACCGCTCCCTCATCGACGGCGTGATCACCATCGGCAACCAGACGGCGTTCGACATGGCGCGTCAGCTCGCCAAGCTCGAGGGCATCCCGGGCGGCATCTCCACAGGCGCCAACGTGGCGGCGGCCCTGGAGATCGCGGCCCGTCCCGAGTTCAGCGGCAAGCGCATCGTCACGGTCGCGCCCTCCTTCGCCGAGCGCTATCTCTCGACGGCCCTGTTCGAGGGGCTGTGAGCTTCATCGCGTGAGGCCTGCAAAAGGACAGCTTTCGAGGGCGGCTTTCGAGCCGCCCTTTTTGTTGGGCGCCGCCCTTAAAGCTTGGCAAGAACTTCCCTCAACCCGCCGGGTTCTCCTGGAAGCACATGAATTCACCCATGTTTCCAGTCAAGTTTTTCAGGAGTTCATCATGGCGGAGCGCAAGGCGCCTCATTCATTGAAAGACCAGGACGCGGACCAGATCCGCAACGAGCAGCGCGGCGGCATCGACAGCCCCATCGACCCGAGCCGCGACGGCGGGCCCGAGGGCAACGCAACCCTTCGCCGCGTCTGGAGCGAGCCCGGCGGCGAGGCCTACAACTATCGCCAGGGCCAGACGGGTCAGACGAGCCAGGCCGGCATGGACGGTCATGATGAACTCACCGCCGCCGAGACGCCCGAGGCCACGAAGCACCTGAGCGATGCGACCCTGTCGCCCGAGGACAAGGATGCGACGGCGGAAGCCATCGAGCGTATGACCGCCGTTAACGGCAAGGACGAGGGCTGACAGGAGAGCGCCATGGGCAATGCAGGTTACGGCAATCACACCGAAGACACGAAGAACCATGTGGATCCCGAGCGGCCGGATCCGAATGCCGGGCGCGCCGGCTCGTCCGAGAACAAGCCCGGCGGCGCGCCTCCCGCGGCCGGGCCGCACAGCAAGCCGTCGCTGACGAATCCCGACTCGACGCCCGGTTCGGGCGCCCTGCCGGATGCTGGCGACCGTGACGCAACCGACACCACCAGTTCGTAGCAGGAACCGATCATGGTGCAGAACAAGAATTCCGAACCCCGCGTTCCCACCGAGCGGCCCGACCCCGAGGCGGCCGCCCGCAATCCGAGGCCCGACTCCCAGGACCGCCCCGGTTTCGATCTCGGCGGTTCGGTCGATGAAACCAATGCGACAGGTACGGGCTCGGGGGTCATTCCCGGTGGTCCGAAGGGCAGCACATCGAGCGGCACCGATGCCGGGGGCCGCGCAACCGGTCTCACCGATCCCAGCGGCTCACGGTCGCTGGGCGGCGAAGGCAATGCAGGTTCCGACGCCGGAGGAGGTCCGACGGACGGCTCCGGCGGTCCCACATAAGCGCAGCAGGATGGAAGAAATGGCTCAATCCGACGACAAGTCCAACCAGGCGACCGAGAAGGATATCAGCGCCCCGCGCCTGACGCCGCAGGGGCGCGAAAACCCCGATGCGGCCGGCGAGGATTCCACCAATCCCATGGGAGAGGGTGCGAAGAAGGGGCAGAGCGACAAGGCCGAAGGGTGATGATTCTGTTCCGGTGATCCCGCTCGCATGAGGCGAGCTGGCGCCCTGTCGACCGCAGCATGAAAAAGGCCGCCTCGAAGGGCGGCCTTTTTCGTCTCTTGCAGCAGATGCTTAAGCGCTCAGCGCTTCCTTCTGCTTCTCGGCGCGCTTGCGGTCGTTCGGGTCGAGGATCGCCTTGCGGATGCGGATCGACTTCGGCGTGACCTCCACGAGCTCGTCGTCCTCGATCCAGGCGAGCGAGCGCTCGAGGGTCATGCGGATCGGCGGCGTCAGGCGCACCGCCTCGTCCTTCGAGGTCGTGCGGATGTTGGTGAGCTTCTTGCCCTTGAGCACGTTCACCTCGAGGTCGTTCTCGCGGTTGTGCTCGCCCACGATCATGCCCTGATAGACCTTCCAGCCGGGCTCGATCATCATCGGACCGCGATCTTCCAGGTTCCACAGCGCGTAGGCCACCGCCTCGCCCGAGTCGTTGGAGATCAGCACGCCGTTGCGCCGTCCCGCGATCTCGCCCTTGTAGGGCTCGTAGGCGTGAAACAGGCGGTTCATGATGGCCGTGCCGCGCGTATCGGTCAGAAGCTCGCTCTGGTAGCCGATGAGGCCGCGGGTCGGGGCGTAGAACACGAGACGCTGGCGGTTGCCGCCGGAGGGACGCATCTCGACCATCTCGGCGCGGCGCTCGGACATCTTCTGCACCACGACGCCGGAGAACTCCTCGTCCACGTCGATCACCACCTCCTCGATGGGCTCGAGCAGACCGCCGTTCTCGTCCTTCTCGAACACCACGCGGGGACGGGAGACGGCGAGCTCGAAGCCCTCGCGGCGCATGGTCTCGATGAGGATCGCGAGCTGCAATTCGCCGCGGCCGGAGACGTAGAACGAATCCTTGTCGGCGGCTTCCTCGATCTTCAGCGTCACGTTGCCTTCCGCTTCCTTGAACAGGCGGTCGCGGATCATGCGGCTCGTCACCTTGTCGCCCTCGGTGCCCGCGAGCGGGCTGTCGTTGACGATGAAGGACATGGTCACGGTGGGCGGATCGATCGGCTGGGCCTGGATCGGGATGTCGTTCTCGGGCGCGCAGAAGGTATCGGCCACGGAGCCCTTCACGAGACCCGCGATGGACACGATGTCGCCGGCCTCGCCCACGTCGATGGGCTGGCGCTCCAGACCGCGGAAGGCCAGGATCTTGGACACGCGGCCGGTTTCCACCACGTTGCCCTCGCGGTCGAGCACCTTGATCGACTGGTTCGGCCTCACCGTGCCGGAGCTGATGCGGCCCGTGACGATCCGGCCCAGGAAGGGGTTGGATTCGAGCAGCGTGCCGAGCATGCGGAACGGGCCTTCCTCGGTCTTGGCCGGGGGCACGTGCTCGAGCACGAGGTCGAAGAGCGGGGCGAGGCCCTCGTCGCTCGGTCCTTCCGGCGACTTCGCCATCCAGCCGTTGCGGCCCGATCCGTAGAGGATCGGGAAGTCGAGCTGCTCGTCGGTGGCGTCGAGCGCCGCGAAGAGGTCGAAGACCTCGTTGATGACCTCCTGGTGGCGGGCGTCCGGACGGTCGATCTTGTTGATCGCCACAATGGGGCGCAGGCCGATCTTGAGCGCCTTGGAGACCACGAACTTGGTCTGCGGCATCGGGCCTTCCGCAGCGTCAACAAGCACGATGGCGCCGTCCACCATGCTCAGGATTCGCTCCACCTCGCCGCCGAAATCGGCGTGGCCGGGGGTGTCGACGATGTTGATGCGGGTGTCCTTCCAGACCACCGAGGTGGCCTTGGCCAGGATGGTGATGCCGCGCTCCTTCTCGAGGTCGTTGGAATCCATCGCGCGCTCTTCGACGCGCTGGTTCTCGCGGAAGGCGCCGGACTGCTGGAGCAGCTTGTCGACGAGGGTGGTCTTGCCATGGTCGACGTGTGCGATGATGGCGATATTGCGCAGCTTCATGAAGGTTGGTCTTTCAAAGCAAAGCGGCCCGGCTCGCGGCAAGCGTTGCCGCGCCCCTGGCTCGAACCGGGCGGAAATCTGATGAGGTGCAATATAATGATTACTCTGCGGCGGCAATAGGGCGACCCGGCCCGATCGGCCCGAGGCGGTCGAAAAAACCCTGCTGCCGGATAGAGGTCGGGCCAGACTCGCAGGGATAGGATCTCCGGATCCGGAGCCGCCGGTCCGGCCGACGCCCCGTCCGCCCGCCCCAGGGCGGCCGTTTCGACCGTCGGCCGGACGAGACTGTGAGGAAGGTCACAGACCCTCGCCCGTGAGGGGATCATGGTGAGGGCGTTCTTCAGCAGGAATGGACCCGCGCAGGCTCTCGGACCGCTGTTGCCTGCCGTCCGTTCGGTTGAACCGGGAGGGCCTCTCATGACGATTCATTCGACGAAGCGCCTGCGCCTGACATCATCCGCTCACCTCATGACGGGCGCAGCCACCGCCCTTGTTCTGGCGACCTCCGCCGCCGCCTGTCCGCTCGGCGACCACAACAGCCCGCGCGTGAAGCTTCTCCACGGGCTGAGCCATGCTCCGGCCGCGCGGATGACGGTGGCGCAGGCCGATCACACGTCCCATCCCCAGCCGCCCGCGCGCAACGAGTTGGGAGCCTACAGCCGCGATCTGCCCAAAGGCGCGGCGGCTCCGCGCGCCGAGGAGAGGCCGCCCCTCTACGAGAACCTCGGGCGGTTCGCCTGGGCGCGAGTCGGTCCCTCGACGCAGGAGGCCCGCGCCTATTTCGACCAGGGCTATCGCCTCGGCTGGGGCTTCAACCACGCCGAAGCGGCCCGCGCCTTCCGGGCGGCGCAGGATCTCGATCCGACCTGCGCCATGTGCCTCTGGGGCGAGGCATGGGTGCTGGGTCCCCATATCAACTACCCGATGGAGGCGGCTGCCAACGCCCGGGCGCTTGCGGCGCTCGATCAGGCCAGGCGCGTTGCCCCCGCCGGCGGGCTCGAGGCTGCTCTCGTCGAGGCCCTCGCGCAGCGCCATTCGCCCGATCCGCAGGCCGACCGCAAGACGCTGAACGAGGCCTATGCGGACGCCATGGAGGCCGTGCAGGCCCGCTTCCCGGACGATCCCCATGTCGCCCTTCTGACCGCCGACGCGCTCATGAATCTCAGCCCCTGGGATTACTGGGCGGATGGCGGCAAGACCCCGAAAGGCCGGACCGCCCGGATGGTCGAGCTCATCGAGGGCGTCCTCGGGGACCGGCAGGTGGGATCGCTCGAGGCGGCGCCCGACCATCCCGGGGCCGTCCATCTCTACATCCATGCCGTCGAGGCTTCGGACCGGCCGGAACGCGCGGCGCCGCATGCGGCGCGCCTGGCGGCGCTGATGCCGGGAGCCGGGCATCTGGTGCATATGCCGAGCCATATCTGGTACCGCCTCGGGCGCTGGCGCGAGAGCCTGGACGCCAACGTGCAGGCGGCCGCCGCCGACGAGGCGCTGATCAGGCAGGGCGGCGCGAGCCTGCTCTACGCGGAGGGCTACCACGCCCACAATGTCCATTTCGTGCTGGTCTCGGCCCTCATGGGCGGCGATGGAAGCACCACCATCGCGGCGGCGGAGAAGCTCGGTGACCTCGTGTCGAGCCGGGCGCAGCGCGAGGTCCCCTGGACCCAGCCGATCGCCGCGGCCCGCTACTCGGCCCATGCGCATTTCTCCGCGCCCGAGACGGTCCTGGCCCTGCCGGCGCCGGACGCGAACTTCCCCTTCGTGGTCTCCCGATGGCACTACGCCCGCGGCGTCGCCCTGGCGCGGCTGGGGCGGCACGACGAGGCGCGCGCCGAAGCAGCGGCCATCACGGCTCTGGCGAACACGCCGGAGATCGCGGAATTGCCCAAGCTCGGCGTGCCGGGTCCAGCCGTGCTGGCCATCGAGGCGAAGGTGATAGAGGGGCGCATCGCCCAGGCCGGGGGCGACCACGGGAGGGCCGCCGCGCAATTCGCCGAAGCCGCCGAGATCCAGAATGGACTGCCCTACATGGAGCCGCCCTTCTGGTATTACCCGGTGCACCAGTCGCTCGGCGCCGCCCTGCTGCAGCAGGGCAAGCCCGAGGAGGCGCAGGCCGCCTTCCGGGAGGCGATCCGGCAGGCGCCCAACAACGGCTGGGCCGCCGCCGGCCTGCTCCGGGCCGCCGAGGCGCGGGGCGACGCCGCGGGAGCCGGGGAGGCGAAGGCGCTCATGACCAAGAACTGGTTCGGCGGAGGCGATCCGTCCCTCGACCGGCTCTGATCGTCGGACCGGCGCGGACGGGGGCCCGGTGCAGGTTCGCCGATCTCCATTTCCTACCCTCGTCGTCATCCCCGGGCTTGTCCCGGGGATCCCCGTCTTCAACCCGCTGAGGTTCTCAAGACGTGGATGGCCGGGACTGATCCCCGGATCAAGTCAGGGGACGGCCATGACGGGAGGGGTGTGAGGAGGGAGGGGGCGCGCTGACGGCTCTCACACCCGCTCGAGCCGGCGGTGAGGCTCGGGCGGCAGAACCACGGCGATCGGATCTCCCGGGTGCACGTCTCCGCCCGTCACGACGATGCCCATGACGCCCGCCTTGCGGACAACCTGTCCCCCGCCGTCGCGGTCGAGCACGGCGCTCATCAGGCCCCTCCGGAAGCGGTCGAGCTGGACGCAAGGGTTGCGCAGGCCGGTCAGTTCCACCACGGCGGAGGCGCCGAGATGCAGGCGCGTGCTCACGGGAAGGGCGAGCAGGTCGATGCCCCGGGTGGTGACGTTCTCGCCCATGTCTCCCGGGGCGACGGAAAAGCCCTTCGCCGCAAGCTCGTCGAACAATTCCCCCTGGATGAGGTGAATCTGGCGCAGGTTTGCTTGCGTGGGATCGATTTTGACGCGGGAGCGGTGCTTGACCGTTGCTCCCGCATGAGCGTCGCCCTCGATCCCAAGTCCTGCGACTAGCCGGATGCTCAAGCGGTTCGACTTGCTGAACGAATGCGTCGGGCTCCGGCTGACGGCGGCGACCGACGCATCCATGGCCTTACAGTCCCAGCTTCTTCTTGCGCTGGGCGAGCGTGCGCAGGCGCAGGGCGTTGAGCTTGATGAAGCCGGCGGCGTCGCGGTGGTCATAAGCCACGGCGCCTTCCTCGAAGGTCACGAGGTCCTGGTCGTAGAGCGTGTAGGGGCTCTGGCGGCCGATCAGGTGGACGCCGCCTTTGTAGAGCTTCAGCTTCACCTCGCCGGTGACGAATTCCTGGCTCTTGTCGATCATCGCCTGGAGCATCTCGCGCTCCGGCGAGAACCAGAAGCCGTTGTAGATGAGCTCCGCGTATTTCGGCATCAGCTCGTCCTTCAGATGGGCCGCGCCGCGGTCCAGCGTGATCGACTCGATGCCGCGATGGGCGAGGTGGAGGATCGTGCCGCCGGGGGTCTCGTACATGCCGCGGCTCTTCATGCCGACGAAGCGGTTCTCGACGAGGTCGAGACGGCCGATGCCGTTGAGGCGTCCGAGCTCGTTGAGCTTCGCGAGAAGATCGGCCGGACCCATCTTCTGGCCGTCGATGGCGACCGGGTCGCCCTTCTCGAACTCGATCGCGATCACGGTCGGCGTGCCGGGGGCGGATTCGGGATCGTTGGTGCGCGAATAGACGTAATCCGGCACTTCCATGGCCGGGTCTTCCAGCACCTTGCCCTCGGAGGAGGCGTGCAGGAGGTTGGCGTCGACGGAGAACGGAGCCTCGCCGCGCTTGTCCTTGGCGATCGGGATCTGATGGGCCTCGGCGAAGGCGATGAGCTGCTCGCGGGAGCGCAGGTCCCATTCGCGCCAGGGGGCGATCACGGTGACGTCGGGCTTGAGGGCGTAATAGCCGAGCTCGAAGCGCACCTGGTCGTTGCCCTTGCCGGTCGCGCCGTGCGCCACCGCGTCGGCGCCCACCTTCTCGGCGATCTCGATCTGCTTCTTGGCGATCAGCGGGCGGGCGATGGAGGTGCCGAGCAGGTAGAGGCCCTCGTACTGGGCGTTCGCCCGGAACATCGGGAACACGTAGTCGCGCACGAACTCGTCGCGCAGGTCCTCGATGAAGATGTTCTCCGGCTTGATGCCGAGCAGCTCCGCCTTCTTGCGGGCGGGCTCCAGTTCCTCGCCCTGGCCGAGATCGGCCGTAAAGGTCACCACCTCGCAGCCATAGGTGGTCTGCAGCCACTTGAGGATGATGGAGGTGTCGAGGCCGCCGGAATAGGCGAGCACGACCTTGTTCACGCGCGTCGAAGCCATGGTCGAGGTTCCAGAGTGAAAGGACGTCCGCGACTTAGAACATCGGGCCTCAAAGGGGAAGCCACTTTCGGGCAGAGACTCGGTTTGAGGCCCGGTGTCATCCTTAGCCCCGCCTCTGTCGTCCCCGGCGCGCCGTAGGCGCGGGAAGGGGTTCCATAGCGGAGTACTTGTGAGTGGATTCCCTTCCCCTTCGCTTCGCTCCGGCCGGGATAGGCCTGGCCATGACACAGCTGGTCCGCGACCATGCCCTGTCATCCTCGCGCCGCGCAGCGGGAACGGGCGGCGGCGATATGCTTCTCCCGCATCCCTGGCCGCAACGGCAGGACCTGCCCAGGGAACGGGGAATGCTTTAGCCCTTTGTCCGACGATGAAGGAGGAGCGCCCATGATCCGCCGTCCGATGTTCGAGTTCTGGTACGAGTTCGCCTCCACCTATTCCTACCTCGCCGCCATGCGCATAGAGCAGGCCGCCGAGGCGGCGGGCGTGGAGCTCGTATGGCGGCCGTTCCTGCTGGGCCCGGTCTTCAAGGCGCAAGGGTGGGACACGTCGCCGTTCAACGTGTATCCGACGAAGGGCCGCTACATGTGGCGGGACATGGAACGGGAGGCCGCGCGCCTCGGTCTGCCGCTCTGCAAGCCCAATCCCTTTCCGCAGAACACGCTCCTGGCCGCCCGCATCGCCCTCGCCGGGCTGGACAAGGGTTGGACGCCGGTCTTCACCAAAGCCGTCTATAGGGCCGAATTCGGCGAGGGACGGGACGTGTCCGACCCGCAGGTCCTGTCCGGCATCCTGTCCGGCCTCGGGCTCGATCCGGAGGAGGTGATCGCCGAGGCCCGCTCCGAGATCAACAAAACCCGCCTGCGCCGCCTGAACGACGAGGCCCTGTCCCGTGGCGTCTTCGGCGCGCCCTCCTTCTTCGCCGAGGACGGCGAGATGTTCTGGGGCAACGACCGGCTGGAACAGGCCTTGGACTGGGCCGTCACCCAGGCCCGGCGCTCCGAGGTTCCGCTCTGAGGCGCAGGGATGTTTGACGCAGCGTTGTGCCGGGCTTATGTCCCCGGCAAATCATAATGCTGCAGTGGAACGCCAACGCTGCTGCTCCTTCTCCCGAAAATTCAGCCTCTTCTCAGGCCATGCGCTCTCCCGGCGCGGGGAGCGCATGCATTCTTCGAAAGAATTACCTGATGCTTATGGAAAACAGCCTCGCCGACCGCAGGCACCGCCTGAAATCGATTCTCGGCGGCTCGGCGGGCAACATGGTCGAATGGTATGATTGGTACGTCTATTCGGCCTTCACCCTCTACTTCGCTCCGATCTTCTTCCCCAAGGGCGACCAGACTGCCCAGCTTCTGAACGCCGCGGCCGTTTTCGCCGTGGGCTTCCTCATGCGCCCCATCGGCGCCTGGATCATGGGGATCTACGCGGACCGGAAGGGCCGCAAGGCGGGCCTCACCCTGTCGGTGACGCTCATGTGCCTGGGCTCCCTGATGATCGCGGTCACGCCCGGCTACGACACGATCGGCACGCTCGCTCCCGTGATCCTCGTCTTCGCCCGCCTGCTCCAGGGCATCAGCGTGGGCGGCGAATACGGCGCCAGCGCCACCTATCTGAGCGAGATGGCCGGCAAGAGCCGCCGCGGCTTCTTCTCGAGCTTCCAGTATGTCACGCTGATCTCGGGCCAGCTGCTGGCCCTGGGCGTGCTGCTGATCCTGCAGCTGTTCATGAGCGAGCAGGAGATCGAGACCTGGGGCTGGCGGATCCCGTTCTTCATCGGCGGCATCCTGGCGGTGCTGGTGTTCTACCTGCGCCGTGGTCTCGCGGAGACGCAGTCCTACAAGAACGCGCAGGGCACCAAGGAGCCCCGCTCCAGCGGCATGACGCTCTTCGTCAAATATCCGCGCGAGGCCTTCACGGTGCTGGCCCTGACGGCGGGCGGCACGCTCGCCTTCTACGCCTACACCACCTACCTGCAGAAGTTCCTGGTCAACACCTCGGGCTTCTCCCGCGAGACCGCGAGCCAGATCACGGCGGCGGCCCTGTTCGTGTTCATGCTGCTGCAGCCGGTGGCGGGCTCCCTGTCGGACCGGGTCGGGCGCAAGCCGCTGATGGTCGGCTTCGGTATTCTCGGCGTGATGTTCACCTACCTGATCTTCTCGACCCTCGCCGGGACCAGCAATCCCTACACGGCGTTCGCCCTGTGCCTGGGCGCCCTTGTGATCGTCACCGGCTACACCTCCATCAACGCGGTGGTGAAGGCCGAGATGTTCCCGGCGCATATCCGGGCCCTCGGCGTGGCTCTGCCCTATGCCTTGGCTAACACGATCTTCGGCGGCACGGCCGAATATGTGGCGCTCTGGTTGAAGCAGGCGGGCGTCGAGTACGGCTTCTTCATCTATGTGACGGTCATGATCGGCCTGTCCCTCATCGTCTATCTGCGCATGAAGGACACCCGCGATCACAGCCTGATCCACGAGGACTAGCTCTCTGCATTCCTCATCACGTCCCTTCCGCGGCTTCGGCCGCGGAAGGCCCCGCCGGGACTGAACGGGACCGTCCGGCGCGGGCTCTCAAGCGCGGGAGGGGTGGGTGAGACGTTCCACATCCGCCCTCGACAGGCCCAGATCGGCCAAGCCCGCGTCATCGAGGCGGTAGATCGCGCGGCGGCTCGCCCGGTCGTCGAGCCATGCCTCCACGGTCAGGAGGAGCCTCATCCAGTCGATCCGGGTTGAGGGCCGGACGGAGTACATCGCAAGATTTTCTACGGAAAGGGCGGCGGCCATGACGGGCTCCTCGGAAGCAAGTTTTTCTAGGTGTAAATCTGCTCCTGTTCTATGCTGGTTTCAAACGAGAACTCCTTGCGTTATGCCCAAGCCCTGCTTGGGCATAACCGTGAAGATGAACCTTGAGCCGCCATGTCCCGCCGTCGTCTCCCGCCCCTCAACGCCGTTCGCGCCTTCGAAGCCGCAGCCCGTCACCTGAGCTTCGAGAGAGCGGGCGACGAGATCGCCGTCACCGCGAGCGCGGTGGGGCAGCAGATCAAGGCGCTCGAAGCCTGGCTGGGACGCCCGCTGTTCACGCGCCTGCCCAGCAAGGGCGTTGCGCTGACGGCCCTGGGGGAGCGCTACGCGGCCTCCGTCACCGAGGCCCTGGACATCCTGCACGAGGCCACCGCCCGGGCCCTCAAGCCCGACGCGTCCCAGGTGCTGACGGTGAGCACCATCCCGAGCTTCGCGTCCGCCTGGCTGATCCCCCGCCTCGGCTCTCTCAGGCGACGCCACCCCGGCCTGGAGATCCGGGTGTCCGTCTCCATGACCAGCACCGACTTCGCCCGGGAGGACGTGGACGTGGCGATCCGTTTCGGAAAGGGCGTCTATCCCGGCCTTCGGACCGACCTTCTGATGGAGGAAACCTTCTTTCCGGTCTGCAGCGCGGATCTGCTCAACGATCCGGAGCACCCCCTGCGGGAGCCCGCGGATCTCCTGCACCACACCCTGCTGCACGAGATCGCCGAAATTCCCGATTACGTGACCTGGTCGCACTGGCTGGCCGCCGTCGGCATCAAGGGGGGAGACGCCACCCATGGGCCGAGCTTCTCGCACACCTTCCTGGCGCTCCAGGCCGCCGCGGCCGGGCAGGGCGTGGCCCTGGCCACCAACGTGCTGATCGGCGACTACCTGGAGGCGGGGCGGCTCGTGCGGCCCTTCCCGCAGGAGGTGAGGGGGATTAACCAATATTACGTGGTCTGCCCGGAGGCGACGGCCGACCGGCCCGAGATCGCGGCCTTCCGGGCGTGGCTGCTGGACGAGGCCGCTCAGCAGTTCGCCAAGGCCGGCCCTTGAGCGGGTCAAATCCTCGAAAGCCTTGTGATCCAAGGCTATTTGGGATAAAGGAACGCCCATCCGACAGACATGAACGGTGGGCCGAGGCCGGGGACGCGTGATGCGCGCCCCCTCGGGCGATCCGCTAAAGTCTTGACGATGAATGCGTTTCTGTTCGTCGGCGATACGCCGGCCCGCTTCTCGAAGAGAGCGGCATGCCCGGAACATGGCCCTGGAGGGGCGTTCCTGGCAGCGACGGAGGGAAGCGTTCTGTTAACACCAGCCGCCGGCGTTGCCCCTTAAACGAGGGCCATTCAGGAGAACATATGTCTGCAGCTTTCCAACAGCCGAGCCGTGAAGACTTCGCTGCTCTGCTCGAAGAATCCTTCCGCACGTCCGAGATCAGCGAAGGCTCGGTGGTGAAGGGCAAGGTGGTCGCCATCGAGAAGGACGTGGCGGTCATCGATATCGGCGCGAAGACCGAGGGTCGCGTCGCTCTGAAGGAATTCACCGGCCCGAACCGCGACCGTGAGATCAAGGTCGGCGACGAGGTCGAAGTTTATGTCGAGCGCATCGAGAATGCGCTGGGCGAGGCCGTCATCTCCCGTGACAAGGCCCGCCGCGAAGAATCGTGGGTGAAGCTCGAGAAGGCCTTCGAGGCCGGCGAGCGCGTCAACGGCACCATCTTCAACCAGGTCAAGGGCGGCTACACGGTGGACCTCGACGGAGCCGTGGCGTTCCTGCCCCGCTCCCAGGTGGACATCCGTCCCGTTCGCGACGTCACCCCGCTCATGGGCGTGGCGCAGCCGTTCCAGATCCTCAAGATGGATCGCCGCCGCGGCAACATCGTCGTGTCGCGCCGCACGGTCCTCGAGGAGAGCCGCGCCGAGCAGCGTTCCGAGCTCGTGGCCAACCTCGAAGAGGGTCAGGTCATCGACGGCGTGGTCAAGAACATCACCGAGTACGGTGCGTTCGTTGATCTGGGCGGCATCGACGGCCTCCTGCACGTCACCGACATGGCATGGCGCCGCGTGAACCACCCGTCCGAGGTCGTAACGATCGGCCAGACGGTGAAGGTGAAGATCATCAAGATCAACCACGACACGCACCGCATCTCGCTCGGCATCAAGCAGCTGCTGGCCGATCCGTGGGAGGGCATCGCCGCCCGCTATCCGGTCGGCGCCAAGCTGAAGGGCCGCGTCACGAACATCACCGATTACGGTGCGTTCGTCGAGCTCGAGCCCGGCATCGAAGGCCTGATCCACGTCTCCGAGATGTCCTGGACGAAGAAGAACGTCCACCCCGGCAAGATCATCTCCACCTCGCAGGAAGTCGAGGTCGTGATCCTCGAGGTCGACCAGGTGAAGCGCCGCATCTCGCTGGGTCTGAAGCAGACGCTGCAGAACCCGTGGGAGGCCTTCGCCGAGAAGCACCCTGTCGGCTCCGTCGTCGAGGGCGAGGTGAAGAACAAGACCGAGTTCGGTCTGTTCATCGGCCTCGAGAACGACGTCGACGGCATGGTCCACCTCTCGGACCTCGACTGGAACCGTCCGGGCGAGCAGGTCATCGACGACTTCAAGAAGGGCGACATGGTCCGCGCTCAGGTTCTCGACGTGGACGTCGAGAAGGAGCGCATCTCGCTCGGCATCAAGCAGCTGGCGGGCGATCCCTTCGCCGATGCCGGCGAGCTGAAGAAGGGCCAGATCGTCACCTGCGAGGTTCTCGAGGTGAAGGACGGCGGCCTGGAGGTGAAGATCGTCGACACCGACCTCGCCACCTTCATCAAGCGTTCGGAGCTTGCTCGCGACCGCGCCGATCAGCGTCCGGAGCGCTTCGCTGCCGGTGAGAAGATCGACGCCCGCGTCACGCAGTTCGACCGCAAGGCGCGCCGCGTCACCGTCTCCATCAAGGCCCTCGAGGTCGCTGAGGAGAAGGAGGCCATGGCTCAGTACGGCTCCGCCGATTCGGGCGCTTCGCTCGGCGACATTCTGGGCGCTGCCCTGAACAAGGCTGGCAAGAAGTAATCGGGTTTCCGATCATCGGAGCCTGATGGATCCCCGGGCCACAAGCCCGGGGATTTTTGTTTGAGGCAATGTCTACAGAGCGAATGATGAATCGAAGGCGCCGGCACCGGCGCCTGTCGTCCGGGATCAATCCGATGCTTTTAAAGCAAAGAGCATCATGCGGACCGCCGGGGACGACGAGGAAGGCAAGGAAGAGTGCGCAAAGACTTGGATGCCCGGCTTAAAGCGCCGAGCATGACGGTGGATGACCGCGATTTCTTGTTGGCTCCCACTCTTGCTGCCCTATCTGCCTTCGGCGCATCGTTAGAAAAGGGGTCCCGGCTTTGCGCTCAACACGATGCGTTTGAAGATATCGAGCATCGGATTGAACCCAAAAGTGGATTTCCCTTTCAGGTGCGAGGCTCTAGGGTGCTGCCTCCACATCCGTGAAGCGAGTGAGTGACGAACAGATGTCCATCGATTCCGAAGCTATCGCCGACCGCCGCCGACTGCGCCGCAAGCTTTCCTTCTGGCGAATCGCCGGTTTCGCAGGATTGATCGCCGCCGTTGCCGCCATCGGCTATGCCGCCGCGGACCGGATGGGCTACGGCGCCGTTCAGCAGCAGATCGCCCGCATTTCCATCGGAGGCGTGATCACCGGCAACCAGCGCCTGTCGGAACTGATGGAGCGGGTGGCGGATTCGAGCCTCGTCTCCGGCGTCGTGATCTCCATCAACAGTCCGGGCGGCACAACGACCGGATCCGAGGAGCTTTTCCGGAACATCCGGCGTCTTGCCGAGAAGAAGCCGGTGGTGACCTTCGTCGACGGCACCGCGGCTTCCGGCGGCTACATCACGGCGATCGCCTCGGATTACATCGTCGCCCGCGAGACCTCCCTCGTCGGTTCCATCGGCGTCCTGTTCCAGTATCCCGATCTGTCGGGCCTTCTCGGCAATGTCGGCGTGAAGGTGGAGACGGTCAAATCCGCACCTCTCAAGGCGGAGCCGAATCCCTTCACACCCACCTCGCCGGAGGCGCGCGCCGCCACTCAGCTGGTGGTCAACGATACCTATGACTGGTTCAAGGCCCTCGTGCGCGAGCGCCGCCGCCTGAACGAGGGCGAACTTGCCGCGGTCTCCACCGGCCAGGTCTTCAGCGGCCGCCAGGGCGTGCCTATGAAGCTCGTCGACAAGCTCGGCGGCGAGCGCGACGCGGTCGCCTGGCTCGAGACCGAGAAGGGCGTCGCCAAGAACCTTCCCGTCCGGGATTGGAAGCCACGCTCCGACCGCGACTTCTCTCTCATCGCCATGTCGGCGGCGACGGTGGATCTTCTCGGCTTCGAGAAGGCGGCGGAAGCCTTGCGCCGCGCGGATGCTCATGTCGAGACTGCACAGCTTGACGGGCTGCTGGCCGTCTGGCACCCTTTCGAAAAATAAAGCAGTGTCAAAGATATAGCCTTTCCATGATCAAGTCAGAACTGGTGCTCAAGATCGCTGAGCAGAACCCGCATTTGTACCAACGCGACGTGGAGAAGATCGTGAGCGCGATTCTCGACACCATCGCGGATGCGCTGGCCCGGGGGGATCGGGTCGAGCTGCGCGGCTTCGGGGCTTTTTCCGTCAAGAAGCGGGACGCCCGCACGGGTCGCAACCCGCGCACGGGCGAATCCGTTTCCATTTCCCAAAAGGTCGTTCCCGTCTTCAAGACGGGCAAGGAAATGCGTCAGCGGCTCAATGCTCCGGCATCCAAGGTGCTCAAGGCGGCCGCTGCCCAATAACGCTTGAGAGGTGCTCGTGATTCGCTTTCTGAAGGCGCTCATTCTCCTGCCGGTCGCGATCCTGGTGGTGCTGCTCGCGGTCGCCAATCGCGCGCCGGTGACCCTGTCGCTGGATCCTTTCTCGCAGGAAGCGCCTGAGTTCTCCGCACAAGTGCCGCTCTTCGCCGTGATCTTCGCCGCCGTCATGGTTGGCGTCGTCATCGGCGGCATGGCGAGCTGGCTCGCCCAGGGCAAGAACCGCAAGGCCCGCCGCCGCTATCGCCGCGAGGCCCACCAGCTGCGTTACGAGACCGAGCGCCTGCGCAGCCAGAACGCGCCGGAAGCCCTGCCGGCGACGCTGCCGGCCGCGCGCTCGCAAGGCATCTAGCTCCCTCCGGAACGATCCCCCTCCATGCGCGTCATCGCCTCCGCCGAGATCGACCAGGCTCTTGCCTTCCCGGCCCTGATCGATGCCCTGAGCGACGCCTTTCGCGGCGATATGGTCACGCCCGTGCGGCACCATCACGACATCGAGCGGGCGGGGTCCCACGGCACGTTGCTGCTGATGCCCGCATGGACGGGCCCCGCCGCGCGGGATGGATTGCAGGACGGATTGCAGGACGGATTCCTGGGCGTGAAGGTGGTCTCCGTGTTTCCGAACAACGGCGCGAAGGGCCTGCCCAGCGTGATGGGCTCCTATCTCCTGATGGACGGCGGGACGGGGGAGCCCGTGGCCGTTCTCGACGGGACGCGGCTGACCGTCTGGCGCACCGCCGCCGCCTCGGCGCTCGCCGCGCGCCATCTCGCGCGTCCCGATGCCAGCCGCATGGTGATGGTGGGATCGGGGGCGCTGGCGCCCTTCCTCATCCGGGCCCACCTGAGCCAGCGGCCGATCCGGGAGGTGTGCCTGTGGAATCACCGGCCCGAGAAGGCGCACGCCCTAGCGGCCGCGCTTCGCCGGGACGGATGGCCGGTCACGGCCGTCACGGATCTGGAAGCGGCCGTGCGGGAGGCCGATCTCATCTCCTGCGCGACGCTTTCCACCGCGCCCATCGTGAAGGGCGCATGGCTCAAGGACGGCGCGCATCTCGACCTGGTGGGCGCCTTCAATCTGAACATGCGCGAGGCCGACGACGAGGCCCTGCGCCGGGCCGAGGTTTATGTCGATACCGACGCCGCAAAGTCCGAAGGCGGGGATGTGGCCGTCTCGATCCGGACGGGCGCGATCCCGGAAGGGCATGTGCGCGGCACCCTGTTCGATCTCTGCCGCAACCCGCCGCAGTGGAACGAGAGGGCCGTCACCGTGTTCAAGTCCGTGGGCACGGCCCTGGAGGATCTGGCTGCGGCAATGCTGGTATGGCGTTCGCTGGCCAATCCGTCGTAAAATGAAACAATGAACACTCTGATCAAGATCTGTGGGCTATCGACCCCCGAAACCCTGGCTGTCGCGCTGGATGCCGGCGCGGACATGGTGGGGTTCGTGCGCTTTCCGAAGAGCCCCCGCCACGTGACCCTCGATCTCGGCCACCGCCTGTCCCTCCAGGCGCGGGGCCGCGCCCAGCGGGTCGTGCTGCTGGTCAATCCCGACGACGAGGAGCTCGCGCAGGCGGTCGAGGCCATCAACCCTGACCTGATCCAGCTGCATGGAAGCGAGACCCCCGAGCGCGTCGCGGAACTCCGCTCGATGGTCCGCCGCCCGGTCATGAAGGCTCTCGGCGTCGCGGAAGAACGCGATCTGGAGGCTCTCGCCTCCTACGCCAAGGCTTCCGAGCATATCCTGCTCGACGCCAAGCCGCCCCGCACGGCGGACGCTCTGCCCGGCGGCAACGGCGTCGCCTTCGACTGGAAGCTCCTGAAGGGGCTTGACCCGGCTCTGCCCGTCATGTTGTCAGGGGGCCTGAACCCCGACAACGTGGCGGAGGCCATCAGGCTCACGAAGCCGAAAGCCGTCGACGTCTCGTCCGGGGTGGAAAGCGGACCGGGCCTCAAGGACCCGGCCAGGATCGAAGCCTTCGTCAGGGCAGCCCGGACAGCATTCGCTGCTCAGCACTAGAGGAAGTACGCATGTCCGTCCGAGAAGCCGACAGCGGCTTTTCCGGGACATGCTCAAACAGGCAGGACAGGCCGTGTCAGCTCAAGCTCAACCCAATTCCTTCCGCACCGGTCCCGACGAGGGCGGGCATTTCGGTCAGTTCGGCGGCCGCTTCGTCGCCGAGACCCTGATGCCGAACATCCTGGAGCTGGAAAAAGCCTACGACGAGGCCAAGAACGACCCGTCCTTCCACGCCGACATGGAGCATTTCTCCAAGCACTATATCGGCCGTCCGAGCCCGCTCTATTTCGCGGAGCGCATGACCGAGCATCTCGGCGGCGCGAAGATCTATTTCAAGCGCGAAGAGCTGAACCATACCGGCGCGCACAAGGTGAACAACGTGCTGGGCCAGATCCTTCTCGCCCGCCGCATGGGCAAGAAGCGCATCATCGCCGAAACCGGGGCGGGCCAGCACGGTGTCGCCACGGCCACGCTCTGCGCGCGCTTCGGGCTCGAGTGCATCGTCTACATGGGTGCCGTCGACGTGGAGCGGCAGAAGCCCAACGTGTTCCGCATGAACATGCTGGGCGCGAAGGTGGTGCCCGTGCAATCCGGCACGAGGACGCTGAAGGACGCCATGAACGAGGCCCTGCGCGACTGGGTCACGAACGTCGCCGACACCTTCTACTGCATCGGCACGGTGGCGGGCCCGCATCCCTATCCCGCCATGGTGCGCGATTTCCAGTGCGTCATCGGCAACGAAACCCGCACGCAGATGCTCGAGGCGGAGGGCCGCCTGCCGGATTCGCTCGTCGCCTGCATCGGCGGCGGCTCCAACGCCATCGGGCTGTTCCATCCCTTCCTCGACGACAAGGCTGTCGAGATCTACGGCGTCGAGGCGGCGGGCCACGGCCTCGACAAGCTCCATGCCGCCTCGCTCACCGGCGGGCGCCCGGGCGTGCTCCACGGCAACCGCACCTACCTGCTCATGGACTATGACGGCCAGATCAGCGACGCCCATTCGATCTCGGCCGGTCTCGATTATCCCGGCATCGGCCCGGAGCATGCGTGGTTGCACGACATGGGCCGCGTGACCTACATCTCGGCCACCGACGACGAGGCGCTGGAGGCGTTCCAGCTCTGCTCGCAGCTCGAGGGCATCCTGCCCGCCCTGGAGCCGAGCCACGCCCTCGCCAAGGTCATCGAGCTCGCGCCGCAGAAGCCGAAGGATCACCTGATGGTGGTCAATATCAGCGGCCGCGGCGACAAGGACCTGTTCCAGATCGCCGAGCATCTGGGGAACACGATCGCCTGAAGCTCTTCCGTCATGGCCGTCCCCGGACTTGATCCGGGGATCAGTCCCGGCCATCCACGTCTTGGGAGCCGGGAGGCCGGAAGACGTGGACAACCCGCGACAAGCGCGGGCATGACGGCCGTGTTGAACGGGTTTCAACCCAACTCCCTCCCGTGCTAAAGACCCGTCCATGACCCAGCGCATCGAAGCCCGTTTTGAACAATGCCGCGCGGAAGGCCGCGCCGCCCTCGTCACCTACATCATGGCGGGGGACCCGGATCCCGAGACCTCCCTCGCCATCCTGAAGAGCCTGCCGAAGGCGGGGGCCGACATCGTCGAGTTCGGCCTGCCCTTCACCGATCCCATGGCCGACGGCCCGGCGATCCAGGCGGCGGGCCTGCGGGCCCTGAAGGTCGGGCAGGATACGGCGAAGACCCTCGACCTCATCCGCCGCTTCCGGGCCGAGGATCAGGACACGCCCGTGATCCTGATGGGCTATTTCAACCCCATTTTCGTCTATGGCGTCGACCGTTTCCTGAGCGACGCGAAGGAAGCGGGCGTCGATGGCCTGATCGTCGTCGATCTTCCGCCGGAGGAGGACGACGAGCTCTGCCTTCCGGCCCTGAAGGCAGGCCTCGCCTTCATTCGCCTGGCCACCCCGACCACGGACGACAAGCGCCTTCCGGCGGTGCTCGCCAACACGGCGGGGTTCGTCTATTACGTTTCGATCACCGGCATCACGGGCGCGGCGACCCCGGATTTCGGCAAGGTCGCCTCGGCGGTGGAGCGCATCAAGCATCACACGCCCCTGCCGGTCGTGGTGGGCTTCGGGGTGAAGAGCGGCGCCCATGCGGCGGCGGTGGCACAGGGCGCCGACGGCGTGGTGGTGGGCTCGGCGCTCATCGACGCGCTGAAGGGCACCCTCGACGAACAGGGTCGCGCCACCTCGCGCTCGGTCGAGGCCGTCACCACCTTGGTGAAGGAGTTGAGCGACGGCGTGCGCTCGGTGGTCAAGCGCGCCGCCGCTTGAAAGTCACTGCACGTCATGCCCGCACGTGTTGCGGGCATCCACGCCGTCAAACGCGTGGAAAGACGTGGATGGCCGGGACAAGCCCGGCCATGACGAGAGGATTGGTACAATGAACTGGATTTCCGAAGTCGTCCGTCCGAAGATCAAGACGCTCTTCAAGCGCGAGACGCCGGACAATCTCTGGATCAAGTGTCCGGATACGGGGCAGGTGGTCTTCCACAAGGACGTGGAGGCGAACCAATGGGTGATCCCCGGCTCCAACCACCACATGCGCCTTTCGGCCACGCAGCGCCTGCAGCTCATGTTCGACGGCGGCACCTGGCTCGACGTGGCGCTGCCGGAGGTGCCCGTCGACCCGCTGAAGTTCCGCGACGAGAAGCGCTACGTCGACCGCCTGAAGGACGCCCGCACCAAGACCGGCCAGCAGGATGCCTTCAAGGTGGGCTTCGGCCGGGTCGAAGGCCTGCCGATGACCGTCGCCGTGCAGGATTTCGGCTTCATGGGCGGCTCGCTCGGCATGGCGGCCGGCGAGGCCTTCGTGAAGGGCGCCGAGACCGCGCTCGACAAGAAGACCCCCTACGTGCTCTTCGCCGGTTCGGGGGGCGCGCGCATGCAGGAGGGCATTCTCTCGCTCATGCAGATGCCGCGCACCACGGTGGCCATCCGCCGCCTGCGGGACGCGCGCCTTCCCTATATCGTGGTGCTCACGAACCCCACGACCGGCGGCGTCACAGCGTCCTACGCGATGCTGGGCGACGTGCATCTCGCCGAGCCCGGCGCCCTCATCGGCTTCGCCGGCCCGCGCGTGATCGAGCAGACCATCCGCGAGAAGCTGCCCGACGGATTCCAGCGTTCCGAATACCTCAAGGAGCACGGCATGGTGGACATGGTGGTTCATCGCCATGACCTGAAGGCCACGATCGCCCGCCTGTCGCGCCTGTTCACCAAGGCCCCGGCGGCCGCTCCGACCGACAGCGCGGCCGCCACGACGGCCATTGCGGCTGCGGCCGAGTAAGCGAGGGCGGGGCGTTGGACTCTTCCGATGCGCTGATCGCGCGTTTTCTCGCCCTGCACCCGAAGACCATCGACCTGTCGCTCGGGCGCATTCAGCGGCTGCTGGCGCAGCTCGGGCATCCCGAGCGCCGCCTGCCGCCCGTCATCCATGTGGCCGGCACCAACGGCAAGGGCTCCACCATCGCGTTCATGCGGGCGATCCTGGAAAGCGCAGGCCTCGCCGTTCACGTCTACACCTCGCCGCATCTCGTTCGCTTCCACGAGCGCATCCGTCTCGGCCGGCTCAGCGGCGGTCAGTACGTGAGCGAGAATCGCCTCGTCGAGGCCTTCCGCCGCTGCGAGGCGGTGAACGCGGGTGAGCCGATCACCGTGTTCGAGATCACCACCGCCGCGGCGCTTCTCATCTTCGCGGAGGAGCCTGCCGACGTGCTGCTGCTGGAAGTGGGGTTGGGCGGGCGCCTCGATGCGACGAACGTCATCGACAAGCCCGCCGCCGCCGTGGTCACGCCCATCGGGCACGATCACGCGGAGTATCTCGGCACGACGCTCGAAGCGATCGCGAAGGAGAAGGCGGGCGTCTTCAAGCGCGGCTGCCCGGCGGTCATCGCGCCGCAGGATTATCTGGAGGCCGATCGGACCCTGCGCGACGAGGCGGAGCGCATCGGCGCTTCTCCGCTTCTCGTCGGCCAGCAGGATTTCTCCGTGCACGAGGAGGGAGGCCGCCTCGTCTATCAGGATGAGAGGGGCTTGCTCGACCTGCCGCGTCCGAAGCTCGTCGGGCGCCACCAGTTCATCAACGCGGGCACCGCCATCGCGGCCCTGCGCGCCGCAGGCTTCGAGCAGTTCGAGACCTCCGCCTTCGAGGCGGGCCTCACCCGGGCCGAATGGCCCGGACGGCTGCAGCGGCTCTCCAAGGGCCGCCTGCCCGAGATCGCGCCGCAAGGCTGCGAGCTGTGGCTCGACGGCGGGCACAACATGGATGGCGGACGCGTTCTGGCGGCGGCGATGGCCGACCAGAGCGAGCGCAGCGACGCGCCGCTCGTGCTGATCACCGGCATGCTCGGCACCAAGGACTCCCAGGCCTTCTTCAAGAACTTCTCCGGGCTCGCGCGGGAGGTGATCGCGGTGCCGATCGGGGGGCAGATCGCCGCGCGTCCGGCCGAGGAAGTCGCCACCATCGCGGCAAGCGTCGGGATTACCACTTCGGTCGCGCCGAGCGTCGAATCCGCGCTGGCCTCGCTGCACAACTACGTTTGGGACCGCCCGCCCCGTGTCCTGATCTGCGGCTCGCTCTATCTGGCAGGTGAGGTGCTGGCAGCCAACGGAACGCTGCCCGAATAAGGAAGGCGGCCATGGCCACCAAAATCTACGTCAACTTGCCGGTGAAGGACCTGCAGCGGGCGGTGCGCTTCTTTCAGGCCATTGGCTTCCGGTATGATCCGCAACTCAGCGACGAGAGCGCCGCCTGCCTGGCGATCTCGGAGGACATCTTCGCCATGCTGCTCACCGAGGCGAAGTTCCGGGAAGTCGCCCGCAGGCCCGTCGCCGACACCGCGCGGATGACCGAGGTGCTCACCTGCCTGTCGGTGGAGAGCAGGAGGCGGGTGAACCAGCTGGTCGACAGGGCCCTGACGCAGGGCGGCCGGGAAGTGCGGGAGCCGGAGGATCACGGCTTCATGTTCGGCCGCAGCTTCAGCGACCTCGACGGGCATATCTGGGAGATCATCTACATGGCTCCCGACGCGGTCGCCTGAGACCTTTGCCGTTTGCAACCCCTTACCCCGTTTGACCATTTGCGAACCCGGCCGGTGAGGCGGAACCTTCGTGGCGCCCGGAACGATCCGGCGATCAGGGAGGCGCCGGCCTGTCCGGCGATAAGCACATGCCTCAATTCGTAATCGAGCGAAACATGCCTGGCGTAGGCAGTTCGTCCACCGACGATCTCAAGGGAGCATCTCAGACCTCGTGCAATGTCCTGCGGGATCTGGGGCCCGAGATCCAATGGGTTCACAGCTACGTCACGGACGACAAGATCTACTGCGTCTACCGGGCGCCGAACGAGGACATCATCCGTGAGCATGCCCAGCGCGGCGGCTTCCCCGCGGATCGCATCTCGCGGGTCCGCACCATGATCGATCCCACGACGGCGGAATGAGGTCGAGCAGGCCAAACAGCAAAAGGGGCCATGAGGCCCCTTTCGTGTTCCTGCAAGTGTGCAGCGATCAGGCGGACGCCTGGATCCACTTGGTGAGGTCGCCCTTGGGGGCCGCGCCGATCTTCTGAGCCACCACCTGGCCGCCCTTGAACATCATCAGGGCCGGGATCGAGCGGATGCCGAGCTGCGAGGCGATCTGCGGGTTCTCGTCCACGTTCACCTTCGCGATCTTCACGCGGCCTTCCATCTCGTTGGAGATCTCTTCCAGAGCCGGGCCGATCATGCGGCAGGGGCCGCACCATTCCGCCCAGAAATCGACCACCACGGGCTCGGAGGATTGCAGGACGTCCTGCTGGAAGCTCGCATCGGTCACCTTAACGGTCGCCATCACATCACCTTTGAACATTTGATACAGCGACTCGAGGCGAGCCGCTCGACGATAGAGCCAAGGTAAGAACGGCGGGTCCGGGAATCAAGCAAGGGCCGTCTTTCCCTCACGCGGCTTTGATGAGGGTAAGAGCCGATTCCAGCTCCGGTTCCATCAGCTCGTGGATCACGGGCCCGGCGGTCCAGACCAGGAAGGTGCGGATCCGCTTGTCCGGATAGATCTCGGACAAGAGCGTCCGATAGAGCGCAAGCTGGGCCACATAGGATCGCGGCGGCACCTGGCCGGGCCGGGGCGGCCGGGCCGTGGTCTTGAAGTCGGCCACCAGAACCTCGCGGTCCAGCACGGCGAGGCGGTCGATCTGGCCGGAGACCATCAGTTCCCCCTGGTCCGTCAGCACCCTGCCGGCAATCGGAGCCTCGGCCCGCGAGCCGGGACCGAACAGGGCCCGCAAACCCTCATGGTCCAGAACCGCGAGAGCATTGGCGATGACCGATTCGCGAACCTCCGCGGCAAGCCGGGGAGCGCGCGCCCGCACATAGGCGCGGGCCATGGTCACACGATGCTCCGCGGCGAGCGCCGGAAGCCGTTCCAGCAGCGCATGGACCAGGGTTCCGCGAAGCCGCGCCTCGGGCGCATAGGGGCCGTCGCCCGGCCGCGTCATGCGCTCGGCCGCCCCCAGGGCGCTCGAGGGGCGAATCGGGGGCAAGGGTTCGGGCTCGGGCGTGGCGGGAAGCGTCAGCCAGTCCGGCATCTCGAACGACTCGAGCGGCGCGACATCGGATTCCGCCGCCAGCGTACGGGCGAGCGGCGAGCCTTCGCGCCAGAGGTCGATGGGGCCATAGGGCGCTTCGCTGCGCTCCAGGCCACCCGCCTTCTGCACGAGCCCGTGGCGGATCATCTCGCACCAGGCATCGTGCGGATTCTCCTTGCCGCTGGTGCGGTAGGGCGCAATCACGAGCCGGTCCTTCGCGCGGGTCATGGCGACATAGAGGAGGCGATTGTGCTCCTCGTAGCCCTTGGCATGCAGGCCCTCGCGCGCTTCTTCCATCACGCCGCAATCGGCGTTCTTGCCCGGAGCCCAGACGGGGATCGTGCGGCCCGTCTTCGTCTGCAATTGCAGCAGCGGCGGATCGCGGCCCAGCACCTCGCAGCCGTCGATGAGAACCACGATGGGCGCCTCCAGGCCCTTGGCCCCGTGCACCGTCATCACGCGCACTTCGCTGTTCACCGAGTCGAGATCGCGCTTGATGGTGTGCGAGGCGGATTCGAAGCGGTTGAGGAAGATCGTGAGCGATGGCGTTTCGGTCATCTCCGCCTGATGCGCGAAGCACAGAAACGCGTCGATGGCGTCGCCCGCTTCACTGCCCAGCCGCGCCACGAGCTGCGAGCGCCCTCCGCGCGGGCCGAGCAGGGTGGCGAAAAAGCCGAAGGGGCCGTTCTGCGCGGCAAGCTCGCGCCACGCCTGCAACGCCTCGCAGCCGCGCGCCGCCTTCGCGTCGCCGGCCTCGGCGTGGCGCCGCAGCGCGGCATGCAGCGACTCGTCGTCCCCACGACCGGCCGCGATGCGGATGAGATCGTCGTCGTCGAGGCCCACGAGGGGCGATTTCAGCGCGATGGCGAGCGTCAGGTCGTCGTCCGGCAGAAGCGCCGCGCGTCCCGCCGCCACGAGATCGAGCACGGCGATATGCTCGCCGATATTCAGCCGGTCCGCGCCCGCCACGGGCACGCCCGCTTCCTTGAGCGCGCGGATCACCGCCTCGAAGGCCGCGCCGCGCTTGCGCACGAGAACCAGCACGTCACCCGCCGTCCAGACGCGCCCGTTCTCGTCGCCCTTGGTGGTCCAGCACTTCACGGCCTGCGCGATGCGCCGCGCCACGACGACCGGCGGCGCGTGCTGCTCGGGCTCGTCGACGGGAAGCACCCAGGCTTCGGGCTCCTCCTCCTCGGCGGGCGTTTCCGTCGGCCACAATTCCACGAGGCCGGGCGCGTGCGGACGCGCGCTCTCGTGCACGGTGCCGATCGCCTTGTCCTCGAAGGACAGGCCCTTGAAGTTCTTCTCGACCGCGAAGGTGGCGTCCACGGCGGAGAGAACCGCTTTCGTGGATCGGAACGACATGGTGAGCGACACGTCCTCGAAGTGAAGCTCCGCGTCCCGCGCCTCCTTCATCCAGCTCTTGCGCGTCAGCTCGAATTCCAGGGGAACGGCGCCCTGGAAGCCGTAGATCGACTGCTTGGGGTCGCCCACCGCGAAGCGCGTGCGGATGCGGCTGCCCGCGGCGCCTTCGCCTGCGGTGAAATCCTCCGTGATCTTGCGCAGGATCTCCCATTGCTGCGGGTTCGTGTCCTGCGCCTCGTCGATCAGCACGTGGTCGATGCCGCGATCGAGCTTGTAGAGCACCCACGCCGTGTCGCCGCGCGAGAGCAGCGTCAGCGTCCTGTCGATGAGATCCTGGAAGTCGAGCGCGCCGAGCCGCATCTTCATCTGCTCGACGCGGTCGTGAATTTCGGCCGCGAGCAGAAAGAGCGCCTGCGTGCGCTCCACGGCGCGGGCGGCCTTCTGCTTGTCGATGAGAGTCCAGATGCGGCTCTGCTCGTCGAGCAGGCGCTCCTTCAGGGCAGGATCCACCGATTTGGTGACGAGGCGGGATTCCGCGCGCGGCTTGCCGTCTGATTCCTTCAGGAACACGGCGAGATAGTGCTTGAGCTTCTCGGCGAGGTCGCTCGCCTGGGCGGCGGCGATGAACGATTCCGCCCGTTCCTGATCGGTGGCCTTTCCGGTCATGAGATCCTGCGCGACGGCAGGCCAGCTCTCCGGCGCGATTCCGCCCTCCAGCATCGCCCGCTCGATGCTCGCGAGCGTCTCGTCGTCCGTCAGGCCGAGCTCCCGCCGCAGCCGCGCGATGCCGGTGGGATCGTGCAGGAAGTCCTTGCAGCGCAAAGCGGCATTCAAGGCGGATGTCAGCGCATCGCCCACCGCATCCACGCTGATGACGTCGAGCGCATCCTTCAGGTGCGGAAAGTTGCCGTTCGACGCATCCGCCAGCACGTTCTTCACGGCCTGCGCCAGCATCTCGTCGGTCTGGCTTTCGTCCAGCACGGCGAAGCGCGCGGGCACGTTGGCCTCGAAAGGCACGAGATGCAGCAGGCGCTCGCAGAACGCGTGGATGGTGTCGATCTTCAGGCCGCCCGGCGTTTCCACCGCGCGGGCAAACAGGGTGCGGGCGAGCTTCAGCTGCTGGCGCGTGGGCTTGACGCCCTCGAGCTCCGTGAGCTCGGCCACGAGGCTTTCCTCGTCCATGGTCACCCACCGTCCCAGCCGCTCGAACACGCGGATCGCCATGTTGGCCGCCGCGGCCTTGGTGAAGGTGAGGCAGAGAATGCGTCCGGGCAGGGAACCGCTCAGCAGCAGGCGCACCACGCGGTCGGTCAGAACCTTCGTCTTGCCCGCGCCCGCATTGGCGGAGACCCAGGCCGAGGCGCGCGGATTCGCGGCGCGGCGCTGCGCCTCCTTGGTGTAGTCGGGGATGACGAGATCGTGGCTCATTCGCCGCCCTCGGCCCCGCCGGCGCTCGCCAGCGACCATTCCTTCACGCGCGCCAGATGATCGTAGTCGGAGAAGCGCCGCGCATATTTCGGGAAGGGCCGCGAGACGTAGGCCGCCTCGCCCTTCACGAAGCGCGCGATCATGCCTTCGAAGCGGCGGCGATGCTCTTCCACGATCTCGGGCACGGAGCGCTCCTCGTCCCGTCCCGGCTTGATCTCGCGCGGCTTGATCGGCTCGCGCCCGCCGGTGGTGTGGATGTAGACGAGGTCGGGCGTCTCCTTTGCCATGGGCAGCCCCTTGAAGGCGCCCTTCATCAGCATCACGGCTTCCAGCGTCAGCTGCGGCGAGAACCCCGCATAGACCTCGCGCACGCCCGGCGGCTGGCCCGTCTTGAAATCGATGATGGCGAAGCCCCCGTCGCGGCGCTGCTCGATCCGGTCCGCCCGGGCGCGCAAGGAGAAGATCGAGCCGTCCGGCAGCGGGATCGAGAGCCTGCCCGACCGCTCCGCATGGACCTGCGCGAGACCGGGACGCCGCTGCTGCTCCCAGTCGAGGAACGCGACCGCGAGCCGTTCGAAGCGAGGCCACCATTCGGCGTAGAGTTCGGGATAGGCCTCCGCGATCCTGGCGAAGGCCACCTCGCCGAGACCCAGCAGGATCTCCTGTGCGTGCGCGGGCAGATCCTTCGGATAGCGCTCGGCGAACGCGCCGATCACCTCGTGGATGATCGTGCCGCGTTCGGCCGCGCTCGGCGCGACCGCGATCGCCTCCAGCGCATCGAGCCCCAGGACATGGCGTGCGAAGATCGAATAGGGATCGCGCACCAGCGTCTCGACTTCCGTGACGCTCAAGGAGCGCGGGAAGAGCGCAGGGTCGGGCTTCGGGCGCGGGCGTGGAAGAGCGGGCGCGGGTTTCGGCGTGTCGAGGGTGCGGGCAAGCCGGCGGTAATACTCTCCCGACTTCAGCATGGCGTTCCACGCCTCCCGGCCGGTGAAAGCCTTGAGGCGCTGCAGGAAGCGCGAGGGCACCATGGGCGAGCCGTCGCGCTTGTGCGCGCGGGTGATCACCACATCGTGGGTGCCGAGCGCCTGCACGAAATCGTGCGCCGTCTGGCCGATGCGCCGCTCCGGCGGCATCAGGCCCACGCGGGCGCGCATGGGGCGGTTGAGGAACGCGTCCGTCACCGTGCGCGGCGGCCAGGTGCCCTCGTCCAACCCGCCGAGCACGACCCGGTCGACGGTGAGAAGGCGCGCTTCCAGCAGCCCCAGGATCTTCAGGCGGCGGTGCGTGGAGCGGGGCGAGGGGCTCAAATTGCGCTGCTTGGCGAGCGCGGTGAAGAAGGCCGGATAATCCACGAAACGGCCGGCCAGCGGATGGCCCTCCTCTTCGCGGATGTCCGAGTTCTCGAGATCGTCGAAGAGCGCGGCCAGCGGCTCGAGGGACGGTTCGCTCTCGCCCTCGTCATCCTCGGGCGGCGCGCAGAGGAGGTGGAACGCGCGCCGGTGGTGCTCCACGAGCGCCATGAGGTCGAGCCGATCCTCGCCGTAGGCGGCGGGCGTGAAGGTCTGGAAGGCGAGGCCGAGGCGCTGCAGCAGCGTGTCGGCGAGGTCCCAATCCGCATCGGTGAGGCGTGCGCGGGGGCGGGGCGTGCGATGGTCCTTATCGCTTCGGCGCGTGGCCAGCGCGGCGCGCATGCCCTCGATGCCGGGCGCCGGCGCGGGGCCGCGCAGCACGCCGATTTCGAGAACGCCCGCCGCGTGTTCGACGGTGGCGCGCGGGAGGCCCAGACGCACGAGCGGATGCGCGAGGAGCGAGAGCAGGCGCACGGGGCTCAGGTCGTCGGCCGCGGCTTCCGCCGTCAACCGCGCGAGCCGTCCGGCGGGCGTGTCGGAGAGTGGAATGCCCGCCGAATCCTCCACGCTCAATCCCCAGCGGGCGAGTTCCGCCGTCACCCGTGCCGCGAGGGCACGGTCGGGCGTGACCAGCGCCGCCGTCTTGTGCGGGTGGACGAGGGTCTCGCGCAGGGCGATGGCGATGGCGAACGCCTCCTCACGCTCGTCCGCGGCCTCGATGATGGTCAGCCCCTCGCAGCCGCCGCGGCTCATGGCCAGCCGCTCGTCCGGCGGGATGAGCGCCCAGCGGTCCGTGGTGTCGGCCGGGCGCAGCGCCTCCGAAAGCAGGTGGTTGCGGGCGCGTGCCGGCTCAGGCAGCTCGCCCAGGATCGTCACCTCGGAGCGTGGGATGCGCAGGTGCCTGTCCAGGAGGCGGCGCAGGGACGCCTGCGGATGGCCGTGCACCGGGTCGGTCTCGTCGTCGCCCGTGCCGCCGATGGTGGACCAGCTCTCCTCGTCGAGATCCGTATCCAGGCCGGGGAGCACGACGGCGCCGCGCGGCAGGCGCGCAATGGTGGCCATCAGGTGGGCGGTGGCCGGCACGGAGCCGGTGGAGCCGGCCACGATGATCGGGGTGTCGGGCCGCTCGCGGGCGAGCCTGCGCGCCTCCGCCTCGATGAGGGCCGTGCGCCGCTGCGCCGGGTCGCTCGCCTGGCGCTCGGCGAGGATCATGGGCCAGTTCTCGCTCGCGATCTGCACGAAGTGGCGGGTGATCTCGAAATATTTCGAGTAATCCGAGTCGACGGCGAGTTCGAGCGCGTGCCAGTCGATGCCCTCGGTCGTGAAGGCGTCCATCAGCGTTTCGAGATCGCCCGCGAGATTGACCGCGTCCGCTGGGGAAGCCGGCACCATGAAGGGCACTTCGGGCCCGAGCTGCAGCAGGGCGCGATCAACTTCAGCCGACCAGCGCTGCACCAGGCGGGTGAGGATGAGGCGGCGTTCCAGCGGCGGAATCGGCGGCTTCAGGCTGGCGGCTTCCGCCAGCGGCGTGCCCTCCAGGCCCGTGAGCTCGAATTCGGCCTCGTCCGTCTCGCCCAGGGGCACGATGCGCGGCAGGAGCTGCGCGCGGCCTGCGCCACGCTCCGCCAGGAGCGCGATCAGCGCGCGGGTGGCGCGGCGGGTCGGAACGAAGATGGTGACGTCGGCGAGAGCGGCGGGATCATCGGACAGGGGGCCGACGAGGCGACCGTCGAGCAGCGCGTCCACCAGGGCCGGCAGAAAGGCGCAGCCCGGAGGAACCGAGAAAACACGCGGCATGCTCGACACAACACCACCTCATCGCTTGCGGGCGGCAAGGCACTTTTCCGCCTCAGCAATCGTATGAGGCTCCCCAACATGCAGCCATTGGCCCTCCAGAGGCAAGCCGTAGAGGCGGCCCTGCGCGATGGCGCGGTCGTAGAAGGCGTTGGCCGAGAAGGCGCCGTCGGGCGTTCCCTCCACGAGTTCCGGCTTCACGACGGCCACGCCCGCATAGACGAAATCGGCCCTGTCGTCGCTTCCGCGGCGGCGCAGGCGGCCATCGGCGTCCCGGTGAAAATCGCCGCGCCCCTCATAGCCAACACTTGTGGATAACGGGGCGACGAGCATCAGGACATCCATGCGCCGGGGCTCCCAGGCGGCCACGAGGCGCTTGAGATTCGGCTCCTCGCCCTCGATCCACATGGAATCGGAATTGAAGGTGACGAAGGGGTCATCCCCCAAGAGAGGCAGCGCCTTCTTCACGCCGCCGCCGGTTTCGAGCAGCTCGCCGCGCTCGTCGGAAATCACGATCCGCGGGACCGTGCGGGCGCGCAGATGCGCCTCCAGCATGTCGGCGAAGTGATGCACGTTGACCACCACCGTGCCGATGCCGGCTTCGTGCAGCCGGTCGAGCGCGAAATCGATGAGGCTCTGGCCCGCGACCTTCACGAGCGGTTTCGGCATGGTCGCCGTGATCGGCAGCATGCGCTTGCCGAGACCCGCTGCGAGCACGATGGCGGTATGGGGCGGACGCTGAGGGAGATGGGACACTGAAGGGGCTCAAGAGGAGGGAGGCGTCCCATCCTCGGGCGGGATGAGACGCGGGAGGTAGCTCTCATACCAGACCTTGAGCTTCGCCAAGGCGGGATGCGCCAGATTGCGGGTGAGATAGGCTTCGATCCGCGGCAGATGCCTCAGGTAATGAGGTTTGCCGTCGCGCCGGTCGAGCCGCGCGAAGATGCCGAGGATCTTGGTGGCGCGCTGCGCCGCCATGATCGCATAGGCGCGGGCGAAGGCCGACACGTCGAAGGCGGGATCGGCGCTCTTGCGCTCGCGGGCATAGAGGCCGATGAGCTTCAGCTCCAGGTCGGCAGGCACGGTCACGCGCGCATCCTGCAGCAGGGAGGCGACGTCATAGGCGGGCGATCCGAGAACCGCGTCCTGGAAGTCGATGAGGCCCACGCGCTGCAGGCCCTCGCGGTTGGACAGCCAGATCAGGTTGGGCGAGTGATAATCGCGTAGGGTCCATGTGGTGGGACCGGTGAGAATTTCGCCGAGCGCCTCCGTCCACAGGTTCAGGAACTCCGCGCGCGCGGAGCCCGAGAGCTGCGAGCCGATGATGTGCGGCACATACCAGTCGGCCAGGAGCTCCACCTCGATCAGGAGCGCTTCGAGATCGTAGGACGGAATCTCGTGCTCGATCCCGTCCGCGACCGGCAGCGCCTGCGGCAGCTCCGTGGTGTGGAGCTTGACCAGAACGCGCGTGGCCTCCGCATAGCGCTCCGGGATCGGGCCGTTCCCGTCGGTGAAGGGATCCGCGCCGAGATCCTCGATCAGCAGGAGGCCCGCATCGAGATCCTCCCCGTAGATGAAGGGCGCGCTCAGGCCCAAGGTGCGCAGGCCCTTGTCCATGGCCACGAAGGCATGAACCGTCTCCGCGAGCTTCGCGATGGTGGTATAGGGCTTGCCGCGCCGCACGGGCGGGCCGACGGGCCGGGGCGGCGAGATCATGAGCAGCGCGGTTTCGCCGTTCATCTTCATCAGCCGCTCGTAGGACCGGATCACGGAGGCGTCGCTCGGCATGGGCAGGCGGACCGCATCGGACCAGCCGCAGCGTTCCACCAGGTCGCGGAAGGCCTTGATGCGCTGGAGACGCGACGCGAAGGTGCCGGTGCCGGTGAGCATGGCGATGCGCCCAGTGCCGCCAGGCTCGAAGTCGAGACGGATATCGAGATGATCGGGGTTCAGGGCGCCCTCGGCGCGCTCCGGCCATTCCACGAGCGCGATGGCGTTCTCCGTGGTTTCCTCCCAGCCGAGCTCCACCAGCTCGTAGCCGCCGGAGAGCCGGTAGAAATCCGCGTGGACGATGGGGCAGAGCGGTCCGTCATAGACCTGCATCAGGGTGAAGGTGGGACTCGGGACCTCGAGCTCCGGCTCGCCGGCGAGCATGCGCACCAGGGCGCGGGCGAAGGTCGTCTTGCCCGCTCCAAGGCCGCCGGAGAGGGTCACGAGATCGCCGGGCTTCAACTCCTCCGCGAGCTTGCGCGCGAAATCCTCCGTGGCCTCGTGATCGGGAAGCGTCACGATCCATGCGGCCTGGGAAATATCCTGCTCGGACATGAGAGCCAATCCATTCACCATCGCTGATCCTACTCGGCAGCCATAGGAGTTAGCGCAGACGAGGCGGATCGGCCATCGGAAGGCGATTCCTGCTGCTCATTGGGGAAGATGCAGGTCACCGTCGTGCCCTGGCCGGGCGCCGACGCGAGCTCGATGCGCCCGCCATGCAGCTCCACGAAGGAGCGGACGATGGACAGCCCCAGGCCCACGCCCCGGTGACGGGTGCCGAGCGTATGGCTCTCGAACCGTTCGAAGATGCGCGCCTTGATCTCCGGCGGGATGCCGCGGCCATGGTCCTTCACGTCGAAGATCACTTCGCCGCCGCGCTTGCGGGCCGCGATCGTGATGGTCTGCCCCGGCGAGGAGAAGCCGACCGCATTGGAGAGCAGGTTGAACAGAATCTGCCGCACGCGCTTGCCGTCCGCCACGAAGGTGCCGATGTCGTCCGGCGTGTCGATGACGAGATGGAGGGAGGATTCCGCCAGCCGATCCTCCAGCCCGCGCATGGCGGCCTCGATGGTGGAGCGGATATCCACGATCTCGGGCGTGAGTTCCAGCGACCCGGTATCGATGGAGGCAAGATCGAGAATGTCGTTGAGAATGGCCAGCAGCGCCGCCGATGAGCGCATGATGTGATCCGCGTAATCGCGCTGGCGCGGATTGAGCGCGCCCACGGTCTCGTCGCCGAGCAGCTGCGTGAAGCCGATGATGTTGGTGAGCGGCGAGCGCAGCTCGTAGGACACGTGATGCACGAACTCGTCGCGCAGGCGCGAGGCGCGCTCCAGCGCTTCGTTGCGCTCGGTGAGCGCGCGTTCCACGTTCACGCTCGCGGTCACGTCGGTGAAGCTCAGGAGAGTCGCGCCGTCGGGCAGGGGCTGCGCCGTGCAATCGAGCGCCGTGCCGTCGTGCCGTTCGAAGCGGCAGGAATGGCCCGTGCGCATGTCCGCCAGGCCCACCACCGCGCCGCGGATGTCGATCCACGGTTCTTCCTGAGGGGCGAGCTGGCGGCAGATCTTGATGATGGCGTCGATGTGCGGATTCTGCGCCGGCATGTCGGGCGGCAGGTTCCACATGTCCGCGAAGGCGCGGTTGTGCAGCTTGAGGCGTCCGTCGGAGCCGAACACCGCCACACCCTCTTTCAGCGTGTTCAGCGTTTCGCCCTGGACCTGGGTCAGCGAGTTGACCTGCGAGGCGAGCTCGAACCGCTCGCTCACGTCGTCGAACAGATAGGTCACGCCGCCTTGCGGATTGGGATTGGTGACGACGCGCAGGGTGCGGCGGTCGGGCAGGTGCCACCAGGTTTCCTGCTGCTCGACCGAGCGATAGCCGGCGAGGAAATCCGACTTCCAGGCGCGAAAGTCCGCCTGTTCCGGCAATTTGCGCGCGGCGCGCAGACGATCGAGCACTTCGCTGTCCGTCGGGCGCGAGGCGAGGAACGCCGGATCGAGCCCCCAGAGCTGCTGGTAGGCGGCGTTGCTGAAGATCAGATTCTGCGCGGCATCGAAGATCGCGACCGCGGTGGGCAGCTGGTCGAGCGTGCGCACATGCGCGTCCATCTGCCGCTGCAGATCGTTGCGCACGGCCTCCAGCTCGGACACGTCCACCGCGATGCCGGCGCTGCCGCCGGATGTGGGGCGCTCGATCACGTCGAGAACGGCGCGCTGGCCGGCCACGACCGCCGTCACGCGCGCGGCATAGGTCGCGCCGTTCTTGCGCTGGCGCCGCGCGTCGTCGCGCGCCCGCTCGCTCAGGAGCTCCACGGAGCGGGACATCGCGTCGTCCAGATCCGGCGCTTCGACGGCGCGCAGGTAAGCCTGGTTCGCCCAGAGCAATCTGTCGTCCGCATCGCGGATCCAGAGCGGATAGGCCACGTCGTCGAGCAGCATGGTCATCGAGCGCAGATCGCTGCGTGCGCCGGCAAGCTCCGCCCGGGCCCTCAGCAGATCCGAGCGGTCACCCGTCACGTCACGCAGCCGCAGGATCGCGCGGCCGCCGATGGTGCGGCCTTCCACGTCGATGAACCGGTCGAACTGCGTGCGCGCCACCTGCCGGAAGGCTTCCCCGCGCTGCTTCAGCTGCTCGAGGGAGGCTTCCACGGCCGCGGCATCGCTCGGCTGCATCCAGGCGCCGAAGGCCAGCGCCCGCCGGGCGGGAGCCCCCTCGCCGATGATGGACGGATCGCCCTGGAAACGCGGCTCGCTGTCCCGGCCTTGCCAGCTCACCAGCATTTGCCGCTCGGAGCCCATGAGCAACGCTGCCAGATCGTCCGAGCCGCGCAGGGCCGCAAGCTCCCGCCGCAGCGCCCGCTCCACCCGTGCGGAGCGGCGGCGTTCCACCATCAGCAGCAGGGACGTGATGGTGGTGAGCGACACGAGCCCCATGAAGAGGCCGAAAGCGGCCGCGCTGTGAAGGTTCAGACCGTAGAAATAATCGAGAAGATCGGAAGCCGTGTCCAGGAGCGGGAACGGCGCCTCGGCGGCGAGCGCCGCTTCGGAGGTTCCGGAGAGCAGCATGAGGCTCAAGGGGACCCGGGCGAAACCTGCGAGGGTGCCGTCCTCGTTCCGGCTGCCGATGTTACGCTCCCCTTGCCCGGCCATGCCGCGCGGTCCTCCCGATGTCCTAGGGCCCTGACGAAAGGCCAAGTGAGTTCACGCCTCCGGAGCATCGTGACTGCCCCAGAGGAGATACCGCCTACGCATGAACGGAACTTCCGGCATGGCTTTTCATAAGAACCGCGGTACCGCCGGTCGAATCGCATTCACTCTAGACCACGCCCGACTCCGCCAGGAAGAGGGTTAACGTTGCCTTAATCTTCCTTTGGAGAAGCTGTGAGCAATTGGCGGAGGCGTATTGCAATCACGACACACTCATGCCGCTGCGTAGCATCATCGATTCGGCGGCGAAGGTCATGAAAAAACCCGGCGTGAAGCCGGGTTTACAAGCAGAATTCCGCAACGGAAGGCGCCATCAATAGCGATAATGATCCGGTTTAAACGGGCCGGTCTCCGACACGCCGATATAGGAGGCCTGATCGGGACGCAGCTTGGTGAGCTTCACGCCGATCTTCTCCAGGTGGAGCGAGGCCACCTTCTCGTCCAGGTGCTTGGGCAGCGTGTAGACCTTACGCTCGTACTTGCCCTGGTTCGTGAAGAGCTCGATCTGGGCGAGCGTCTGGTTCGTGAAGGAGGCCGACATCACGAAGGACGGATGGCCCATGGCGTTGCCGAGGTTCACGAGACGGCCTTCCGAGAGCAGGATGATGCGGTGCCCGTCCGGGAACTCGATCTCGTCCACCTGCGGCTTCACGTTGTTCCACTTGAGGTTCTTGAGCGCCGCGACCTGGATCTCGTTGTCGAAGTGGCCGATGTTGCAGACGATGGCCCGGTCCTTCATCGCGCGCATGTGCTCGATGGTGATCACGTCCTTGTTGCCGGTGGCGGTGACGAAGATGTCGGCGCGCGGGGCGGCGTCCTCCATGGTCGTGACCTCGTAGCCTTCCATGGCGGCCTGGAGCGCGCAGATGGGATCGACTTCCGACACCAGCACGCGGCAGCCGGCCTGACGGAGCGAAGCGGCGGAGCCTTTGCCCACGTCGCCGAAGCCGGCGACCATGGCGACCTTGCCGGCCATCATCACGTCCGTGCCACGGCGGATGCCGTCGACCAGCGACTCGCGGCAGCCGTAGAGATTGTCGAATTTCGACTTGGTCACCGAGTCGTTCACGTTGATCGCCGGGAAGAGGAGCTTGCCCTCCTTCTCCATGATGTAGAGGCGGTGGACGCCGGTGGTGGTCTCTTCCGAGACGCCCTTGATCGAGGCGGCGAGCTCGGCGAACCAGCCCTTCGGCTTTTCCGAGAGCAGGCGCTTGATGAGGGCGAAGAAGACCTCCTCCTCCTCGGAACCGGGCTTGTCGAGGAAGGCGGTGTCGCCCTGCTCGGCCCGCAGGCCCATATGGACCAGCATGGTGGCGTCGCCGCCGTCGTCGAGGATCATGTTCGGCATGCCGCCGCCGTGCCAGTCGAAGAGCTTGGCGGTGTAGTCCCAGTATTCCTTCAGGGTCTCGCCCTTATAGGCGAAGACCGGGATGCCGGCGGCCGCGATGGCGGCGGCGGCGTGGTCCTGGGTGGAATAGATGTTGCAGGACACCCAGCGGATGTCGGCACCAAGAGCCTTCAGGGTCTCGATCAGCACCGCGGTCTGAATGGTCATGTGGAGCGAGCCGGCGATGCGGGCGCCCTTCAGGGGCTGCTTCGGGCCGTATTCCTCGCGAACGGCCATGAGGCCCGGCATCTCGGTCTCGGCGATCGAGATCTCCTTGCGACCGAAATCGGCCAAGCCGATGTCCTTGACGATGTAGTCCTGAGCCATGATGGCCTCCTGCGCCCGTGGGATTTTCGCTGGCGCAGTCTCTAGCAGAGAGCCGGCCCGGAGGCAATCAAGATATAAAGATGTCTTTATATGTCCGGGCGGCGGTCCGGGGCGAGGCTTATTCCTCCTCGCCGAACCTGTTGGCGAGAAGGTCGTCGATGGCCTGGAGGCAGGCCTGCGCGTCGCGTCCCTTGGCGGTGACGGTAATGCTCGTGCCCTGGGCCGCGGCCAGGGTCAGGAGCCCCATGATGGAGCGCCCGCCCACCGTCTCGCCGCAGCGGGTGACGGTGACATCCGAATCGAAGCGTTCGACGGTCTGCACGAACTTGGCCGAGGCCCGGGCGTGAAGACCTCGGCGGTTGATGATGGAAAGCTCCCGGACTTCCGCTCCCTCGGGCACAGGAGCGGGGGGACAGTCCTGATCGAGGGGCTGATCCATGGTTCCTATTTTCCCGACAGAACGCGCGAGGCTATGTTGATATACTTGCGCCCGGCCTCCTGAGCATGCGAGACGGCATCGCCCAAGGGCTCCTCGTCGCGGACGGAAGCCAGCTTGATGAGCATGGGCAGGTTGATGCCGGCCACTACCTCGACGGAGCCGCCGTTCATGCAGGACAAGGCGAGATTCGAGGGCGTACCCCCGAACATATCGGTTAAAACCACGACTCCGTGGCCCGAATTGACCCGGCACACGGCGGCCATGATGTCCCTGCGCCGTGTTTCCATGTCGTCGTCGGGGCCGATCGTGATCGTCTCAAGCTGCTCTTGAGGGCCCACCACATGCTCAAGCGCGGCCTTGAATTCCGTCGCGAGCTGCCCGTGGGTGACGAGCACCATTCCAATCATAATGTTCCAGGTCCGAACGCTCCGAGAGCGGAGCCGCTATTTTGTGCACCGCGAAGCCAAGCGCAAGAGCATTGAGAGGAAAAGTTCATCACAGTGTCACGACCGTGTCGCAAACACCACTCAAACGCCCCAGAGCGATGCTCGCGAAACTTGCCCCGGCCCGCATCCGGATGCGAGGGACCATGACGCCGCACAGAACAATATTGCCGTCCTCGATCTCGGGGAAGCGTGGCGGGTCCTCGCTCAGGTCGATCACGAGACGGATCACGGCCGCGGGCTCATAGGGCTGGCGCGTGATGCCAAGGCCATGGATTTCCAGATGGCCGGCAAGAGGCTCGACGGGGCGTCCCAGAAGGCGACCATGCTCGGCCCGCAGCCTGGTCCTGTCGTCGCTGACCAGACAGCCGAACCGGCCGGCCTGGAGCGCGTGAAGCACCATCTCGCGCGCCAGCGTCGACTTGCCGGAGCCCGAGCGTCCCCGGATCAGAACGCCCGCCTCGCCGATGACGACGCAGGAGGCATGGACGGTCTCAGGCACGCTCAAGAGGCTGTTTCTCCTTGCGCCTTCCTGGCCTGTTCCCGCTTGCCGGCCTCCTTCCGCCCCTGATCCTTCCTGCCCTTCGGAGCCTCGGCGCTGGGCAGGCGGATGACGAAGCGGGCGCCGAGACGTCTCGGCTCGCCGGTCTCGTCGGGCGATCCGAGCCGGTTCTCGGCCCGGATCGTGCCGCGGTGGGCCTCGATGATCTGGCGTGAGATGGACAGTCCCAGGCCCGAATTCTGGCCGAAGCCCTGTTCCGGGCGGTCCGTGTAGAAGCGCTCGAAGATCCGGTCGAGGGCATCCGGCTCGATGCCCGGGCCGCTGTCCTCCACCAGGGTCTCGACCTCGTTCCTGCGCCGCCGCAGCGTCACGCGCACGGGGGTGTCGGGGGGCGAGAAGGAGCGGGCATTGTCGATGAGGTTGTTGAATACCTGTCCGAGGCGGCTGTCATGGCCCAGCACCAGGAAGGCATCGCGACCGCGCGCATGGCTCTCGATGGACAGCTGGATCAGCGGATCGTGCTCCTGCCGACGCTCGTTGGCCACCGAGACCACCGCTTCGAGCAGGCGCGCCATGTCGACCGGTTCCGCATCGGCACGGGCCAATTCCGCATCGAGACGGGAGGCGTCGGAAATGTCGCTGATGAGCCGGTCGAGGCGCCGAACGTCATGCTGAATGATCGACATGAGCCGCTCGCGGGATTCGTCGCTGCGGGCGAGCGGCAGGGTTTCCACGGCGCTGCGCAGCGAGGTGAGGGGGTTCTTCAGCTCATGCGCCACGTCCGCCGCGAAGCTCTCGATGGCGTCGATGCGGTTGTAGAGCGCCTTGGTCATGTCGCGCAGCGCGCCGGAGAGGTGGCCGATCTCGTCGGAGCGGTTGGTGAAGTCCGGGATCTCCTGGCGCGATTTGGTGCCCCAGCGGACACGCTCCGCCGCCTCGGCGAGGCGGCGGACGGGACCCGCGATCGCACCTGCCAGGAAAAGCGACAGGACGATCATGACCAACGCCGCCACCAGGAAGACCTGAAGCAGGGCGAAGCGCTCGGAGGCGATGATGGCATCGATGTCGCCCTCCTGGGTGGAGAGCAGAAGCACGCCCTGGACCGTGCGGAAGCGCTGGATCGGGACCGCCACGGACACGATGGTTTCACCGCGCGTATTCACGCGCACCACGCTCGATTGCTGGCCCGTGAAGGCCTGCTGCACCTCCGGCAGGGTCTTGCCGTTGACGGGGCCGGCCTCCTCCTGCACGGGTCGCTTGGTGCGCCGGAACATCTTGCGGACGCTGTTCCAGGTGCGCTCGATGAGGCTCGCGGTGTCTTCCACATTCCCCACCGGCGGCAGTTCCATGCGCAGGATATCGCCGCGGGAGTAGAAATTGCGGGAATCGAGCAGAAGCAGGCCGTCCCGGTCGAAGATGCGGGCACGGGTCTGCGTGGGCGTCACCAGACGCCGCAGCAGGGGAGCCACCCGCTCCGGGTTGATGGAGAACTCGAGCGAGGAGAGGCCCTCGTCGTGCAGGCGCTCCGTCTCACCGGCCTGCATTTGCAGAAGCTGATCGGGGTCGAGGGTGATGGTGTTGGTTTCGACCGTCGCCGAGCTGGCGATGGCGCCGGCGATGATCTCGCCCTGGGTGAGCAGGCTTTGCACCCGGGCCTCGATGAGGCCCTCGCGGAACTGGTTGAGGTACAGGAATCCGACGAGCAGGGCCACCAGGCCGGCGAGATTGAGCACGACGATGCGCCGTGTCAGGCTCGAGGAGGCGCGCTGGGAGAGCATCCGGCCGAAATGGTTCAGCCGTGCCAGGATGCCGCGAGGAGCAGGCGGATCGTCTGTCGCCGCCTCGGCCTGGATGGGATCAGCCTTCATGCCGCTCACTCAGGCGCGATCCCGGAGGACAGTTCCGGATCATGCCCGTCTTTCCTGGTTGTCCTTTCCCGCCAGAGCGGCGGGCGTCTCAGCACCCCGAATGGGTGCCGGAAACGGCGGCTCCCGCCGTCCGCATCCGATGCTCCCGCATCAGGCTTCCTTGAACCGGTAGCCGACACCGTAAAGGGTCTCGATCATTTCGAAACTCGGGTCAACCGCTTTGAACTTCTTGCGCAGGCGCTTGATGTGGCTGTCGATCGTGCGGTCGTCCACATAGACCTGGTCGTCATAGGCCGCATCCATGAGGGCATTGCGGCTTTTCACCACCCCGGGACGGGTGGCGAGAGCCTGCAGGATCAGGAATTCCGTCACCGTGAGCGTGACCGGCTCGCCCTTCCAGGTGCAGGCATGGCGCTCGGGGTCCATCTTCAGCTGGCCGCGCTCCAGGGCCTTTGGGTCCATCTCCTTGGGCGTGGTCTGGTCCTTGGGCGCGAAGCGGCGCAGCACCGCCTTCACGCGCTCCACCAGAAGGCGCTGGGAGAAGGGTTTCCGGATGAAGTCGTCCGCCCCCATCTTCAGGCCGAACAGCTCGTCGATCTCCTCGTCCTTGGAGGTCAGGAAGATCACCGGCAGATCGGACTTCTGACGCAGGCGGCGCAGGAGCTCCATGCCGTCCATGCGCGGCATCTTGATGTCGAAGATGGCAAGATCCGGGGGCGCATGCTTCAGGCCGTCGAGGGCCGAGGCCCCGTCGGTATAGGTCTGAATGCGGTAGCCTTCGGCCTCGAGGGCAATCGAAACGGAGGTCAGGATGTTGCGATCGTCATCGACAAGGGCGATCGTGGGCATGAACTCTTCCTTGGCTTACACGGACGCTGGCCGCGTGACATATCGTTCGATAACGCAGTTGGCCTTAAATCGTGCCCAACTGCGCCATACTGATGGCATAAATATGGTTGCCCACAGCCCCCAACCAGGGAGGGGCGACCCGATAGTGGGGTTTGGGAAGCGGCGGTTCAACGGGGGCGACCCGGCAGGGTCGGCTCGGCCCGGTCAGCCGGTCTTTCGAAGCGCTCACCCGTAGCCTGGAAGCATTGCACGATATGCCCCCCATTCGTCAATTCCTCCAAAGAATTGCGGCAAATGCGAAAAATCCGCCTGCACCGAACGCACATGCCCTAGCCGTCCGAAAAATAGAATGTCATGGAATGCCTTGGTTGACGGCTCGGCTGTCTGACCTAAACATCCTTTGTTCAGGCGGCTCCGCGTGACATCGGCGCCGCCCAAATGAAACAATACAACAGCCATCGGAAAGCGGCACCTCCGACCGCGGGCCGAGCGGCGACCAGGAGAAGTCTTCCGTGGATAACATCGGCGTCTTCAACAGCGCTCAAGGCGCGGAGGCCATCGGCTTCCGCAATCTCAAGAAAGTCTACTGGAACTTAGAGGCTCCCGCTCTCTATGAGCATTCCCTGGTCAGGGGCGAAACCAAGCTCGTGAAGGGAGGCGCTCTCCTGGCGGAAACCGGCGTGCATACGGGCCGTTCGCCCAAGGACAAGTTCGTGGTCCGCGACGAGGCCACCGAGAGCACCGTCTGGTGGGACAACAACGGTTCCATCACGCCCGGCCATTTCGACACCCTGCTGCAGGATTTTCTCGCCCATGCTGAGGGCAAGGAGCTGTTCGCCCAGGATCTCTACGGCGGGGCCGATCCGGCCTACCGGATCAAAGCGCGGGTCTTCACGGAATTCGCCTGGCACTCCCTGTTCATCCGCAACCTGCTGATCCGCCCCGAGGCGGGAGAGATCAGGGACTATGTGCCGGGCCTCACCATCATCGACCTGCCGTCCTTCAGGGCGGACCCGGCCCGTCACGGCTGCCGCTCCGAGACGGTCATCGCCTGCGACTTCACCCGCAAGATCGTGCTCATCGGCGGCACGTCCTATGCGGGCGAGATGAAGAAGTCCGTCTTCACCTACCTCAACTACGTCCTGCCGGCCTCGAGCGTCATGCCCATGCATTGCTCCGCCAATGTGGGCCGTGACGGCGACGTCGCCGTGTTCTTCGGCCTCTCGGGCACCGGCAAGACCACGCTCTCGGCCGATCCGAACCGCATCCTGCTGGGCGACGACGAGCATGGCTGGGGCCCGAGTGGCGTGTTCAACTTCGAGGGCGGCTGCTACGCCAAGACCATCCGCCTCTCCCGCGAGGCGGAGCCGGAGATCTTCGCCACCACCGAGCGCTTCGGCACGGTGCTCGAGAACGTGATCGTCGATCCCATCACCCGCGTTCCCGATTTCGACAATGCGTCGCGGACGGAGAACACGCGCTGCGCCTATCCGCTCGACTTCATCCCGAATGCGAGCTCCACCGGCCGCGCGGGCATTCCGAAGAACATCGTGATGCTCACCTGCGACGCGTTCGGCGTGCTGCCGCCCATCGCCAAGCTCACGCCGGCGGAGGCCATGTATCACTTCCTGTCCGGCTACACCGCCAAGGTGGCCGGCACGGAGAAGGGCGTGAAGGATCCGGAGGCGACGTTCTCCACCTGCTTCGGCGCCCCCTTCATGCCCCGCCACCCCTCCGAGTACGGCAACCTGCTGCGCGATCTCATCGGCAAACACTCGGTGGATTGCTGGCTCGTCAATACCGGCTGGACCGGCGGCAAGTACGGGGTCGGCCGGCGCATGCCGATCCGGGTCACGCGCCGCCTGCTGACGGCGGCCCTCGACGGGTCGCTCTCCCGCGCCGATTTCCGCCGCGATCCCTATTTCGGGTTCGCGGTGCCGACCTCGGTGCCGGGCGTCGAGCCGCACATCCTGTATCCGGTCAAGACCTGGCAGGACAAGGCGGAGTTCGCCGAGACGGCCAAGCGCCTGATCGCCATGTTCAACGAGAACTTCAAGCGCTTCGAGAGCCATGTCGATTCCGACGTGCGCCGCGCCGCGCCGCAGATGTCGATCGCGGCCTGACGGCTTGCAATCGCAACAACAGGAGCGGCGGCTTTCGAGCCGCCGTTTTGCATTGAGGGGGGCGGATGGACATCCTCGTCATCGGAGCAGGGGTCGTAGGCCTCGCCATTGCGCGCGCATTGGCCCTGCGCGGCCATGGCGTCATCGTGGCGGAAAAGACCGGCGGCATCGGCAACGGCGTCTCCTCGCGCAACAGCGAGGTGATCCATGCGGGCATGTATTACCCGTCCGGCTCCCTGCGGGCGCACCACTGCGTGAACGGGCGCCGGATGCTCTACGCCTTCTGCGAGAGCCACGGCGTGCCGCATCGGCGATGCGGAAAGCTCATCGTGGCGACCAACGCTCTCGAGCAGGCGAAGATCGAGGGCATCTACGAGCAGGGCCTCGCCAACGGCGTCGAGGGACTTTCGTTCCTGACGGGCGAGGAGGCGGCGGCGCTGGAGCCGAACCTCGCCTGCACCGGCGCGGTGCTCTCCCGTGAAACCGGGATCGTGGACAGCCATGGGCTGATGCTGGCCCTGCAGGGCGATCTCGAGGCCGCGGGCGGCATGATCGCGTTTCATGCGCCGGTCGAGCGGATCGCGCGAGATGGAACGGGATGGAACGTCCATGTGGGCGGCACGGAGCCCGCGGAGATCTCCGTCTATGCGGTCGTCAACGCGGCGGGTTTGGGCGCGCAGGCTCTGGCGCGATCGACAGAAGGCTATGCGCCGGAGCGCGTGCCGCCGCTCGTGCTCGCCAAGGGCAATTATTTCGGCTGTCTCGGGAAACCCGCCTTCTCGCGCCTGATCTACCCCGCGCCCGTGGACGGGGGCTTGGGGACCCATGTGACCCTGGACCTCGCGGGGCGGATGCGCTTCGGGCCCGATGTGGAATGGATCGAGAACGAGACATACGAGGTCGATCCCGGTCGCGCCGAAGGCTTCTATGCCGCGATCCGCCGCTACTGGCCCGGGCTGCCCGACGGAGCGCTGGTGCCGGACTACGCGGGCATCCGCCCGAAGCTCACTGGTCCCGGCGAGAAGGCCGCGGATTTCATGATCGAGGGACCGGAGGAGCACGGGCTTGCCGGCCTCGTGCATCTCTTCGGCATCGAGAGCCCGGGGCTGACTTCGAGCCTGTCCCTGGCCGAGGACGTGGCGGACCGGCTGGGCATCTAGAGAAAAGGTCCGATCGCCACCCTCGTCATGGCCGGGCTTGTCCCGGCCATCCCCGTTTTCTCCGTTGCGGTCGAAGACGTGGATCGCCGGCACGAGGCCGGTGATGACGAGGAGAGTGACGTTCCGGATCCTGCTGCGTCGGGGGATGCCGCGCTTCGATCAGCCCCTGAAGAACAGGAGCGTCGCGATCAGGAAGGTCGGCACCAGGATTGCGCCCGACCAGAGGAGATAACCGAAGAAGCTCGGCATCTTCACCCCGCCCTCGCGGGCGATCGCATAGACCATGAAGTTGGGCGCGTTGCCGATATAGGAGTTCGCGCCCATGAACACGGCGCCCGCCGAAATGGCCGCGAGGGTCAGCGCGCCGGTGGTCATCAGCGCCCGCGGATCGCCGCCGGCGAGTTCGAAGAACACGAGGTAGGTCGGCGCGTTGTCCAGGAACGAGGACAGGGCGCCCGTGAGCCAGAAATAGGCGGCGTTGTTGGCGCTGCCGTCCGGGTTCGTGACCAGGGCGACGAGGGGCGCGAAGGCGCCGTCCGCTCCCGCCTTCAGCATGGCCAGCACCGGAATGATGGTGATGAAGATGCCGGCGAACAGCTTCGCCACTTCCTGGATCGGTCCCCAGGAAAAGCCGTTCTGCGCGCGGTTCGCCTTCGGGGTGAGCTTCAGGGAGATGATCGTCACGGCGATCATGATCGCATCGCGCAGCGCATTGGCCAGTTCGATCTCGGCGCCCAGGACGGTCACGCGGCCGAGATCCGTGGTGGCGCTCATGAGGATTGCGCTGATGATGATGAAGATCAGCAGGAAGTTGATGCCGCCCGTCACGCGCACCGGATTGTCGGGGGTCGGATCGGGCGCGATATGGCCTTCCTTCTTGTAGATCACGGTGTCGATGGTGAAGAACAGCGCCAGCAGAAGGCCGGCCACGAAGAGTGTCTCGGGAAGGAGATGGGTGGTTGTCCAGAAGAAGTCGACGCCTCGGAGGAAGCCGAGGAAGAGGGGCGGATCGCCGAGCGGCGTGAGCGAGCCGCCCACGTTCGACACCAGGAAGATGAAGAACACAAAGACGTGGACATTGTGCCTGCGGTCGTCGTTGGCGCGCAGCACGGGCCGGATCATCACCATGGATGCGCCGGTGGTGCCGATGAAGCTCGCCAGCACCGTGCCGACGGCGAGAAGCGTTGTGTTCGTGCCGGGAGAGCCGTGCAGGTTGCCCCGGACCAGGATGCCGCCGGCCACCGTGAAGAGGGCGAGCAGCAGCAGGATGAAGGGAACGTATTCCAGGAGCGCCGTGTGGGCGAGGGCATGGAGCGCCGTGGCCGGGCCGAGGAGGGCCGCCGTGGGCACGAGCACCAGCAGACCCCACAGAGCTGAGACCTTGCCCTGGTGATGCTCCCAGAAATGGGGCGCCATCAGCGGGAAGAGGGCGATGGAGAGCAGGATGCCCGCAAAGGGCAGGGCCCAGGCGAGGCCCAAGGTCGCGCCCTCGAGCTCGGCCGCGAAGGCCGCCTGCGGCAGCACGGTCAGGGCGGCTGCCAGTGCCGCGCTTAGCTTGCGGTGCATGATTTGGATTCCCCTCGCCGGTTTCCGGCATATCTGTGGTGTTGGGAACAAGGGTTTAAGGGAACCTGCGCAGGGCTGCAACGGCGCGGCTGTTAACCGGCTGTTCACCATGAGCAGGAGAGACTAAAACACAATTACAATGCCTTTGCCGCGCCAGGGGTTGTGGAGCCGATGTGCCGCTTTCTTGCCTACCGGGGAGAGCCGATCTTCCTCGATGAACTCGTCTGTGCCCCGGCCCGTTCGCTGGTCCACCAGTCGCTGCATGCGGCCGAGGCCAAAACGGAGACCAACGGCGACGGCTTCGGAATCGGCTGGTACGGGGAGCGGAGAGAGCCAGGCATCTATCGCGAGGTGCGCCCCGCCTGGTCGGACGAGAACCTGAGAAGCCTCTGCGCGCAGGTGCGCTCCGGCCTCTTCTTCGCCCATGTGCGGGCCTCCACCGGCACCTCCACCACCCGGGCCAATTGCCATCCCTTCGTCCATGGCCGCTATCTCTTCATGCATAACGGCCAGATCGGGGGGTATTCGCGCATCAAGCGCCGGCTCGAGGGGCTGATCCCGGACGAGCTCTACGAACGCCGCCAGGGGACCACGGATTCGGAGGCGCTCTTCCTCGTGGCCCTGGCCAATGGTCTGGCCCGGGAACCGGTGGCGGCCATGGCGCAGACCTTGAAGCAGGTGCGCAGGCTCATGGACGAGGCGCGCATCGAGGAGGCCCTGCGCTTCACCGCCGCCTTCACCGACGGCGAGAACCTGTGGGCCTATCGCTGGGCTTGCGACGCAAAACCGCCGACGCTCTATTTCCGTGAGGACAAGGGCGACCTGCTCGTGGTCTCGGAGCCCATCGACGACAAGACCAAAGGCTGGCGGGAGGTGCCGAAGGGCTGCTGTGTCGTGGCGCGGGCGGGCCAGCCGGTGGCGATGCATTGCCTCAACGAGGCCATGGCACAGGTCGCGGCTTAGGGCATTTTTCGGCAGGTCCACGAAAAGAGCTGATTCCACTCATGTGAAACAGCTCCAGCCCTCGGTCGCCGTCAGTTCAGGGCGCCGGCGCCCCCCGACAAAAGCGGCAGCAGCGCGCCTCTCAGCGCTTCCATCTGCCTCTGGGTTTCCGTACGGGCGCTGTCCGGATCGGGATCGACGAGCGCGCGCAGGCGGGCGTTCTCAGCCGCGAGACGGTCGTTTTCGGCCATGAGGATCGCGACCTTCTCCTCCGCGATCCGCAGCCGGGTCTGAGCCTCGTTGCGTTCCTGCTCCCGCAGCTGCACCCGGTCGCGCCACATGCGGATCGCAACCGTTTCCGTTTCCTCGACCATGATCGGCTCCTCGCGTGTCGGGGATGAGCCCGCCGGCCCCGCGCCTCCCCCTGTCGTGACAATGACTGAGCGCCTGCCGGAGCCGCTTGCGTGGCCTCGAACGGGGCCTGAGGCGGATGGAGGACGCGTCGGAGTCTAGATTGCGTCCGCTTGTTTAACAGATTCTTGCCGGTGACGGTTAACCATCCAGTTCCGGATAATGCCGGAAGAGCCCCTCCTCGTTGAACGGGATCCGGCGCGGGCTTGCGAGATAGGCCTTGATGCGAGGCCGCTGCGCGACGGCCTCGTGCAGGGCGGCGACCCGCGGCGCGTCCTTGAGTGTGGCTTTCATGGCCTTCGGAAAGGCGTAGGACAGCCCTTCAACCGCCTGGAACAGGGACAGATCGGCATAGGTGAGCCTGTTGCCGACGAGGTGCCGGTCGCCGGAAGGATTGCGGGCGAGGATCGTGTCGAACCAGTCGAGGAATTTCGGGATACGGTTCTGGCGGAAATCGGCGGACCGCCGGAGCGCCTCCGCCTTCTGGTCCTCGTAGTAAAGACTTACCGCGACGGGATGGTGAGTATCGTGAGCCTCCGCGACGAAGTCCGCGATGGTGAGCTGGATCTGGTGCGTCCAAAGCCCGCCCTCCGGGTCCTTCGGCGCGAGGTCGTGCCGTGCGCCGAGGTAGAGCAGGATCGCGGCCGTCTGCCCGATGACGGTGTCGCCGTCCTTCAGGAAGGGCGGCGCGAAGGGCGGATGCCCGGCGTGCTCCATCAGGCGCATCATCACGGCGACCCCTTCCGATTCCCGCGCCGCGTCGATGTAGTCGGCTCCCGCCTCCTCGAGGGCCAGGCGCACGAACTCGCCGCGTCCCTGGATTGTGGGCCAGTAGTAGAGTTCATAAGGCATGGGCGGCTCCGGGGAGTGTGTCACGATCATGCGGGGCCGCCGCGATTCGCGGAAGACGGCTCCCGCTCATCCTGCATGGCGAGAACTGTTTCCACTGGTGTGGAATCATCTCTCTTCTTTGGGTTGTCGCATTTTTGACGGCGAACCGGATCCACTTCGCCGACAATGCTCTAGTGCGCCTCGTCCCAGTTCTGCGCGGCGCGGGCTTCCACGGCGAGCGGAACCTTGAGATTCACGGCCGGGAAGGGCGCTTCCGTCATCACGCGGGAGATCACCGGCAGCGTCGCCTCCACCTCGTCGTCGGGGGCTTCGAACACGAGTTCGTCGTGCACCTGCAGCAGCATGCGCGCAGACAGGCGCTCGGCCTTGAGCGCATCCTCCATGCGGATCATCGCCCGGCGGATGATATCGGCGGCGGTGCCCTGGATGGGTGCGTTGATGGCCTGACGCTCCACGCCCGCGCGCTCGGAAGGATTGCTCGAGCGGATCTGCGGGTAGTGGCACACGCGTCCGAACAGCGTGGTCACATAGCCCTTGTCCTTGCAGGCCCTCTTCGTCTCGTCGATATAGGTGCGGATGCCCGGGAAGCGCTCGAAATACTGCTTGATGAAGGCGGACGCCTCCGCGTTCGGGATGCCGAGGCGCGTGGCGAGCCCGAAGGCCGAGATGCCGTAGATGATGCCGAAATTGATGGTCTTCGCCTGGCGGCGCAGGTCGGGCGTCATCTGGTCGAGCGGCACGCCGAACATGGCGGAGGCCGTCGCCGCGTGAATGTCTACGCCGTTCGCGAAGGCGTCCTGCAGCTGCGGAATGTCGGCGATATGCGCGAGGATCCTCAGCTCGATCTGGCTGTAGTCGGCCGAGATGATCTTGTGACCCGCCGGCGCGATGAAGGCCGTGCGGATCTTGCGGCCCGCCTCCGTGCGGATCGGGATGTTCTGCAGGTTCGGATCGGACGAGGAGAGGCGGCCCGTCGTGGTGGCCGCGAGCGAGAATGAGGTATGCACCCGCTTGGTCTCCGGATGCATGTGCTCCTGGAGCGTATCCGTGTAGGTGGATTTCAGCTTGGAGAGCTGCCGCCATTCGAGGATTTTCGCAGGCAGTTCGTGACCGGCCTGAGCCAGCTCATCGAGGAGGGTCGCAGGCGTCGCCCATTGACCCGACGGCGTCTTCTTCGCGCCCGGCAAACCCATCTTGCCGAAAAGGATGTCGCCGATCTGCTTCGGGCTGCCGAGGGCGAATTTCTCGCCCGCCATCTCGTGGATCTCGTCCTCGAGGCGCGCGAGTATCTGCGAGAAGTCGCCGGAGAGGCGGCTCAGGATCTGGCGGTCCACGAGGATGCCGCGCATCTCCATGCGGGCGATCACGTCGACGAGCGGACGCTCGAGCGTTTCATAGACCGTGGCGCGATGCTCGGCGACGAGACGGGGCTTGAGGATCTGCCAGAGGCGTAAGGTCACGTCCGCGTCTTCGGCGGCGTAGGCGGTGGCCTTCGAGATCTCGACCTTGTCGAAGGTCACCTTGTTCCGGCCCGTGCCGGCCACGTCCGAGAAGCTGATCGGCGCGTGGCCGAGATGCCGGCGGGACAACTCGTCCATGCCGTGCGAGCCTTTTCCCGCATCCAGCACGTAGGAAATCAGCATCGTGTCGTCGATGGGTCGCACATCGATGTTGTGGCGCTTGAACACGATCCAGTCGTATTTCAGGTTCTGGCCGATCTTGAGGACGGACGGATCCTCGAGCATGGGCCGGACGGCGTCGAGCGCATCGGTCACCGGAAGCTGACCCTTGACCAGCCCGCCGCCGAAGAGATCGGATTCGTCCCGGTGCTGGAGGGGCACATAGCAGGCCCGGCCCGGCTCCAACGCCAGCGAGAAGCCCACGATGTCGGCGCGGTTGGCATCGAGGTCGCTCGTCTCGGTGTCGACGGCGACATAGCCCTGCTCGCGCGCCCGGGCGACCCATTCCTTCAGGCGCTCGAGGCTCGTGACGGTTTCGTAGGACGACACGTCGAACGGCAAGGAGGAGGCTTGCGTCGCGCGCTTTCCAGCCACTTGCGAAGGCGTGCCGACACCCTCCAGGGGCTTGCGGGCCGCCCCAGTCTCGGGGAGGTCGAGCCCGGCGAAGGGATCGATATCGCCCGAGGCCGCTTCACCCTTTTCGAAGAGCGGCGGATCGTCATTCACCGTCACGGGGCCGCCATCGCGCTCCCACCTGATCGCCTCGCCGCCCGGCATCAGGCGCGGTTCGGGTTCGATCGCGGCAGGATCGGCGTCGTAGAGTTCCGCCACGCGGCGCGTGAGCGTGCTGAACTCCATCGCCTTGAGGAAGCCGATGAGGGTCTTCGGGTCGGGCTCCGGCACGCGCAGGTCGTCGAGGGGAACCGGCACCGGCGCGTCGCAATCGAGCGTCACGAGTTTCTTGGACAGCCGCGCGGCTTCCGCGTTGCTGATCAGCGTTTCCCGGCGCTTGGGCTGCTTGATCTCGTTCGCGCGGGCCAGCAGCGTCTCGAGATCGCCGTACTCCTTGATGAGCTGCGCCGCGGTCTTGAGGCCGATGCCGGGGACGCCCGGCACGTTGTCCGAGGTGTCGCCCATGAGGGCGAGAACGTCGCCGATTTTCTCAGGTGGGATGCCCTCCCACTTCTCGGTCACGGCGGCCTCGTCAAGGTTGCGCTCGGGCCGGTAGCCGGGCTTGCCCTTGGAGCCGGACTCGAAATCGTAGAAGCACACCTTGGGTCCGACGAGCTGCATCAGGTCCTTGTCGGAGGAGATGATGAGCACGTCCGCGCCGCGGGCCTTCGCCTGCTGGGTGTAGGTGGCGATCAGGTCGTCCGCCTCGTAGCGCTGCAACTCCACGGGCTCCAGGCCGAAGGCGCGGATCGCCTCTCGCATGAGCGGCATCTGGACCTTCAGGTCCTCCGGCGCGTCCGGGCGATGGCCCTTGTAGTCCTCGTAGAGCTCCTTGCGGAACGAGCCCTCGGATTTGTCGAGCACGATGGCGAGATGCGTCGGCTTCAGGCCCGCCGCGCCGTCGCGCATGAACTGCAGGAGCTTGGACACGAACAGGCGCACCGCTCCCGTCGGCATGCCGTCCGAGCTGCGGGAATTGTACTTCTGGTCCTGGTTCATGGACTGGAAGTAGGCCCGGAAGATGAAGGAGGAGCCGTCGACGAGGAAGATGTGGTCGCCGGCTTGGACGGGACGGGAGGAAGCCATGGGTCTCGTTCGTGGAGAAAAAACAGCCTGCAAGAGATAGTGTTTTTGGAGGCCGATGGCTATCCCGGCGGGCCGCCTAAGCGGCCCTGAGGCGTGCGAGGTCGAGGTCGAGCTCGCGCAGCGCCTGCATCACCACGCCTTCGGTGAGAAGGTCGAGGGAGGATTCCACCACGTGGATGGCGGCAAGCGCCCTCAATTCGGGAATGGTCTGCGATTCGAGGGCCGCCTCGAAGGACGGACGGAGCAGGTCCATGGCCCGCGTGCCGGGGCCGCAGAGCACGATATGGTCCGGTTCCAGGGTCTGGATCAGGATGCCGACCGCGTCCCCCAGAACCTCGCCCGCCTCGTGGAACAGCTTGAGGAGGGCAGGATCGCCCGATCGGGCCTGGTCCACCACCGCGTTCATGGCTTCCTCGCCCGGCAGCAGCAGGGTGGGGGCCGGGCGGTGGTCGATGAGCTGGGCATCCCGGTGCAGGGCGTAATCGGCAAGATACGCCTCGATGCAGCCCCGCCCGCCGCAGCGGCATTGCGGACCGCTCCGCCGGAGCCGCACATGGCCGAACTCGCTGCCGCCGAACCGGGCGCCGCGGTAGAGCTCGCCCTGGATCAGGAAGCCCATGCCGACGCCGTCACCAACCATCAGGCAGGCGGTTCGGCCTGAGCGGAAATCCGGGTTGCGCTGCGCGATGGCGAAGGCCATGGCGCTGGCATCGTTCTCGATCAGCACGGGCCTGCCCAGCCGCTCGCTCAAACCCGCCGCGAGGGGCAGGTCGCGGGTGCCGAGCACCGGGCTCCAGGCCACGACGCCGTCCCGGGTGTCCACATAGCCCTGGCAGGCCAAGCCGATGGCCTTCAGGTCGGCTGCGCCGGTTTCGCTGACGAAGGTGGTGATGGTGTCGGCCAGAACATCCATCAGCTCCTCGGCCCCGAGATTCCTCAACGGCCGCTCGATGTGACGGCTCGCCCGGTTCCGTCCCGCGCTGTCCACCAGCCGAAGCTCGATGCGGTTGAACCCGGTCCAGACGCCGATCACGGACCCCAGCGACTCGGCGAAGAACAGGCGCACCTTGGGACGACCCCGGATCAGGCCCGGCCCCTGATCCGCCGCCTCTTCGGTCACGAGAATGCCCTCGTCGAGGAGGCTGGCGGCCAGCTCCGAGACGCTCGCCGGGCTCATGCCGAGATGCTGGCCGATTTCCACCCGTGCCATGGGTCCCTCCCGGCGCAAGGCGTCCAGAAGACGACGCCGGGCTGTTTCGCGGGGGGAAAGGGGGAGCATGGACATAGCAGTCATTTATTCACTTAACGAATAAATCATCTCTGGGTCAAAAGGATATCCGACCAAGTAATGAGAGCTTTGCCGCTTGAAGGCCTGATGGAGAGGGATAATTATTTCCCCGCTCGAAAATAAAGCATGGCAGCGTGAGCCACCTCTGTCGATCCGATCAGGAGAGACAGCCTGCCATGAGCACCGGGCCTAGAGGGAAGAACGGCCCAGGAGGAAGCCAATGGTATCGAAGAAGCATGCTCTCATCAGTCTTGTCGCCTTGACCCTTTCGGCAGGCGCGGCTCTCGCCCAGGGCAAGGGCCCAGTCGTCGGCGTCAGCTGGTCGAACTTCCAGGAAGAGCGCTGGAAGACCGACGAGGCCGCCATCAAGGCGGCGATCGAAAAGGCGGGCGGCACCTATGTATCGGCGGATGCCCAATCATCGCCCGCCAAGCAGCTCACCGACATCGAGAGCCTGATCGCCCGGGGCGCCAAGGCGCTGATCGTGCTGGCGCAGGATGCGGATGCGGTGCGGCCCGCCGTCGAGAAGGCGGTGGCCGAGGGCATCCCGATCGTGGGCTATGACCGCCTCATCGAGATTCCGCAGGCCTTCTATCTCACCTTCGACAATGTCGAGGTCGGCCGCCTGCAGGCGCGCGAAGTGTTCAAGCTGAAGCCCGAGGGCAACTACGCCTTCATCAAGGGCTCTGGCTCCGATCCGAACGCCAACTTCCTGTTCCAGGGCGCGATGGAAGTGCTCAAGCCCGCCATCGACGCGGGCAAGATCAAGAACGTGGGCGAGGCCTACACGGATGGCTGGCTCCCCGCCAATGCCCAGCGGAACATGGAGCAGTTCCTGACCAAGAACAACAACAAGATCGATGCGGTCGTCGCCGCCAACGATGGCACCGCCGGCGGCGCCATCGCGGCGCTTGCCGCCCAGGGGCTTGCGGGCTCCGTGCCGGTGTCCGGCCAGGACGCCGACAAGGCCGCCCTCAACCGCGTCGCCCTCGGCACGCAGACCGTGACCGTGTTCAAGGATGCCCGCGAACTCGGCCGGAACGCCGCCGAAATCGCGCTGCAGCTCGCCGGCGGCAAGAAGCTCACCGAGATCCAGGGGGCGAAGTCCTGGAATCTCGGCCCGAAGAAGCAGAACATGACGGCTCTATTCCTCACGCCCGTCGCGGTCACCAAGGACAACCTCGACGTGGTCATCAATGCGGGCTGGGCCTCGAAGGAAGTGGTCTGCCAGGGCGTGAAGCCCGGCACGGTGAAGGCCTGCAACTGAGACGGGCTTCATCCTGGATCCGCCCCTCCCGGGAGCCGCGGCTCCCGGGAGGGTCTTTGTCATTGAACCTTTTCCTCGTATGACGCCATGAACGCACCTGTTGCCACAACCGCCCCGCCGCCGAGCACCGCTTCCGGCTCGCTTCTGTCGAAGCTCGAGATCGACGTGCGCATGCTCGGCATGCTCGCGGCTCTCGCCGTGATCTGGGTCGGGTTCGATCTCCTGTCGGGCGGCGTCTTCCTCACGCCGCGCAACCTTTGGAACCTGTCCGTTCAGACCGCCTCCGTGGCGATCATGGCGACCGGCATGGTGCTCGTGATCGTCACGCGCAACATCGACCTGTCGGTGGGGGCGATCCTCGGCGTCGTCGGCATGATCGTCGGCGTCGCCCAGGTGCAGTGGCTGCCGGCCTATCTCGGCCTGGAGCATCCGCTCACGGCTCCCCTCGTGGTGCTGCTCGCGATCACGGTCGGCGGGCTCATCGGCCTTTTCCAGGGCTGGCTCATCGCCTATCTCGGCATTCCTTCCTTCATCGTCACCCTCGGCGGCCTCCTGGTCTGGCGCGGCGCCGCCTGGTGGGTGACGGCCGGTCAGACCGTCGCGCCCATGGACAGCCGCTTCAAGGCCTTCGGCGGCGGGGTCGAAGGCGCGCTCGGGGCAACGGCTACCTGGATCATCGCGGCGGTGGCCTGCGGGCTCATCATCGTGGCGCTTGGCCTGGCCCGACGGCGCCGCCTGAGCTTCGGCTTCCCGGTGCGTCCCGGCTGGGCCGACATGGTGATCGCCACCGTCGCGTGCGGCGCGGTGCTGGCGGCCGCCGCTGTCGCCAATGCCTATCCCCTGCCCGCGGGCACCGCCCGCAACTGGGCGGAGGCCAACGGCATTCCATGGCCCGAGGGCGGCTTGTTCATTCCGCATGGCGTGGCGCTGCCGGTGCTGATCGCCGTGATGGTGGGTCTCGTGATGACCTTCATCGCCACGCGCCGCCGTTTCGGCCGCTATGTGTTCGCCATCGGCGGCAATCCGGAAGCGGCGGAACTGTCGGGCATCAACACCCGCTGGACGCTGATGAAGGTGTTCGGCCTCATGGGCCTGCTCTGCGGCATCTCGGCCTGCATCTCCACGGCCCGTCTCAACGCCGCCACCAACGCGGCGGGCACCCTCGACGAGCTTTATGTGATCGCCTCCGCGGTGATCGGCGGCACCTCGCTTGCGGGCGGCATCGGCACCATCGCGGGCGCGATGCTGGGCGCCCTCGTCATGCAGTCGCTGCAATCGGGCATGGTGCTGCTCGGCGTCGACACGCCCCTGCAGAACATCGTCGTCGGCGCGGTGCTCGTGCTGGCGGTGTGGGTCGATGGCCTCTATCGCCGCCGCATCAAGTAAGGGGAGCGCATCATGCAACAGAATGGAACGACGCCTCTCGTCGAGATGCGCAACATCTCCATCGCCTTCGGGGGCATCAAGGCGGTGGATGACGTGTCCGTCGATCTGCGTCCCGGCGAGGTGGTGGGACTGCTCGGCCATAACGGCGCAGGCAAGTCGACGCTGATCAAGATCCTCTCCGGCGCCTACAAGCCGGACGCGGGCGAGATCTATGTGAACGGCGAGCACGCCGATATTTCAACCCCGCGCGACGCCAAGCGCTACGGCATCGAGACGATCTACCAGACGCTGGCTCTCGCCGACAACATCGATGCGGCGGGCAACATCTTCCTCGGCCGCGAGGTGCTGACTCCCTACGGCACGCTCGACGATGCCGCGATGGAAGCCGAGACCCGCAAGGTCATGGCGCGCCTCAACCCGCATTTCCGCCGCTTCAAGGAGCCCGTGAAGGCGCTGTCCGGCGGCCAGCGGCAATCGGTGGCCATTGCGCGCGCGATCTATTTCAACGCGCGCGTGCTGATCATGGACGAGCCCACGGCGGCGCTCGGCCCCGCCGAGACACAGCAGGTCGCCGACCTCGTGCTGCAGCTGAAGAAGGAGGGTATCGGAATCTTCCTCATCAGCCACGACATCCACGACGTGTTCGGCCTCGCCGACCGGGTGAGCGTGATGAAGAACGGCAAGCTCGTGGGCTCCGCCAACGTGCAGGATGTCACGCAGGACGAGGTGCTCGGCATGATCATCCTGGGCAAGTGCCCGCCCGGCGCAACGCCGGGACCGGGAGCGAGCTGAGGCGATTGTCCCGGCCAAACATTTCTCCGTCATGGCCGGGCTTGCCCCGGCCATCCCATTTGAAGGACATGCTTTTCCAGGTCGCGTTGACCGGCACAAGGCCGGTGATGACAATGAGGCTAAGCTCGTGACCCGACGGCCATGGACGCGGAAGCCTCCCGCGCCTCCGCCTCTTCCTTCTGCCGCACCGTTTCCATCGTATCCCGCCGCACGACGAGGCAGAGGATGGCGAGGGGGATGCCGAGCGCCGCCGTTCCGGTGAAGAGCAGCGGGTAGCCGTAAGCATCCACGATCGCCCCGGATGCACCGCCGATGAGCTTTCCGGGAAGCGCATAGAGCGAGCTGAGCAGCGCGTATTGGGTCGCCGCGAAGCCCGGTGAGGTGAGGCCCGACATATAGGCGATCAGCGCCGCGCCCGCGAAACCTTGAGCGAAATTGTCGATGCTGATGGTGAGCGTCAGGCCCGTGATGGTGGCGTGACCGGCGGCGAGCCAGGAGAACATCACATTCGATCCGGCAGCAAGGCTGGCGCCGATGAGCAGGGTCCACCAGAGGCCGAGACGCGTCAGCGCAAGGCCGCCCCCGAAGGCCCCGACGATGCCGATCCACACGCCATAGAGCTTCGAAATGCTGGCGATGTCGGCCTTCGAGAAGCCCAGGTCGATGTAGAGCGGGTTCGCCATGATGCCCGCCATGAAGTCCGGCAGACGGTAGCAGGCCACGAGCGCCAGGATCGGGATCAGCATCATCCGCTTGCGCTGGAAGAGATCGGCCACGGGCTCGACGATGGCCTGGGAGAAGGGAGGGTTATCGCGAACCCGAACCTCGTCGATGCGCGGGGCGAGCAGGGTGCCCACGAGGCCCACGCCCATGAGGGCTGCCATGGACAGATAGGCGGCGGGCCAGTTCACGAGGTCGGCGATGTAGAGCGCGCCTGCGCCCGCGCAGAGAAGGGCCAAGCGATAGCCGAGCTGGAGGCTCGCCGCCATCATGCCCTGGCGCTCCGTGGGCGCCGCATCGATACGCCAGCCGTCGATCACCACATCCTGCGTGGCGGAGAAGAAGGCGATCATCACCGCCGACACGATGGTGAGGGGCAGGCTGACCGTCGGTCCGGTGACCGCCATGCCGAGGAGAGCCGCCATCACGCCGAGCTGCGCCAGGGCCATCCACCCGCGACGGCGGCCGAGCAGACGGGCGAGAACCGGCACGTCGTAGCGGTCGACGATGGGCGCCCACAGGAACTTGAAGGAATAGGCCAAGCCCACCCAACTCATCAGGCCGATGATCGTGAGCGAAATGCCGGCCTCCCGCAGCCAGGTCGAGAGGGTGCTGAAGACGAGCAGGAAGGGCAGCCCCGAGGAGAACCCCAGGGGCAGCATGAGCGCGATGCGCCCGTCGGTGAGAACGTCCTTGAGCGAAAGGCGGCGTTTGGTCGTGGTGGCCATGAAGCGAAAGGTAAAATCACATGCGTTCGAAGTGGGGCCACATTGGCACAAGGGGGCAGGGATGCAAAATCAGGCGTCTTCCTCCTGGCGCCCGACGGAGGTGCAGAGCTTCGTCAGGAAGAGCTCGAGTGCCTTGTCGGGCGGGCAGCTCTTTTCCGTGAGAACCCGCAGGCCCCACTGTTCCAGAACTGCCTGTTCCACCGGGTTCGACCGGAGCATGAAAACGTAGGATTGCGGCCGGTCGCGCTCGTAGCCCGATCCGCTCCAGGTTTTCCAGAGCCGGTGCATGAGAAAGCGGATGTTGAGATCCGTCATGCTGTAGCCGATGAACAGGATGGTCTTGCCAAGAGCATCCGAGCGGAACTTGATATCAAGCGGGGATTCGAACGACAGGCGGTCGAGATAATCGGTCTCGGCGATCACGATGGAATCGTCGTCGTCGAAATCGCCATGGTATTTGACGATCTGCGGCACGCCCTCGCGGACGCGGGCGATGTCCTTGGCGTTGACGATCTTCACGTAGTCCTTTCCATGGAGATCGAAGGCGGTTTCCAGGTTCCGGTCGAAGTTCGTCGTGTAGATGATGGGGAAGTCGAGCTTGCAGATGAGGTCGTGAACCTTCGAGGCTCGGAGCTTGTCCTCGGGAATCGTCCAGTTCCGGTCCATCCAGCTGCGGAGAGGGCCGATGCTGCCCTGCTTGATCCGGTAATACTCGGCGAGTGTGAGGTAGTTCAGGTCGCCATTCTTGAAACTGGACGTATCGAGTTCGAGTTCGCGGGACACATGCTCGATCAGGGTGCTCCAGGAGGGCAGCCCCACGGTCATCGATACGCCGGCCCCGGCGAACAGGATGGCCTGTCGTTTCCGGATGGCCCTGACCAGATCTTCCAGCACGCGAGACGCTCCTCGTGAACATACTCCTGTCCATAACGCCCGAGGTGGGCTCTCGGGCTCAATGAAGATGGATAACGTGGGCGTTTCAGGTGTTGTCCTGGGGAAACCAGGATCTCAGGCAGAAGGAAGCCCGACGTGACAGCCTATCGGATCAAGCAGATCGACACCGTCTACGAGGGGTGGCGCAAGCTCCTGAAACTCACGGTTCAGATGCCGGACGGGCGGACCATGATCCGCGAGATCCTCAACAGCGGGGATGCGGCCGCCGTGCTGCCCTACGACCTGGACAGGCGAAAGGTCATTCTCATCCGGCAGTTTCGCGCACCCGTCATGCATCGCGAAGGGCACCCGGATTTTCTCGAGGCGATCGCGGGCCTTCTCGACGAAGACGAGCCCGAGGACTGCGCCCGTCGCGAGAGCATGGAGGAAGCAGGCCTGCGGGTGGAGCGCCTGGAGCCCCTGGGCCGGTTCTGGTCGGCCCCCGGAGCCACCACGGAGCGTCTGCACCTCTTCCTCGCTCCCTATGGGGAAGCGGATCGGGTCGCCGAAGGCGGCGGCCTGGCCGATGAGCACGAGGAGATCGAGGTGCTGGAGGTCGGCTTCGACGACCTCGCGGGTTTCGTCACCGACACCACAATCGCCGACATGAAGACCCTGGCGTTGGTGCAGGCGCTGCGATTGCGGCACCCGCAGGCCTTTGGGCAAAGCTAGCCGAGGCGCTCCGCGTGCCAGTTGAGGTGGAGGTCGATGAAGGATGCGATGAAGAAGTAGGAATGGTCGTAGCCGTGCTGCCGGCGCAGGGTGAGCGGCTGGCCGGCCTTGGCGCAGGCCTCCTCGAGCAGG
>NZ_SPJX01000332.1 GCF_004458765.1 Microvirga pakistanensis
GACGGTGGGCTCAACGGTTCGGAGAACGGTTCCAAGGACGTTGCTGTGGTGACTATGTGATGACCGTGGCGATGACAAGCCTCGTGCATCCTCGGCGCAGTAATGATTTATGCCTACGAATTTGCAAGAAGCACAATCTCTCTCAATCCCGCTCGACCTTCTGGTTGATATGAAGGTAATCGGGAGTGTATTGAGCCTGCCGCTGAAGGCCCTCCAAGTCGTTGATGATCAGGGTCTTGCCACTTGAGGTGATCAGGTCATCGGCTCGGAGTTCTTGGAGAACCCTATTGACGTGGACGGTACTCATGCCGAAGGCATCGCCCAACTGCTCCTGCGTGATCGGCATGTCGTAACTGTCGTCCCTCATCAGACCCACTGATTGAAGACGGTCGCGTAACTCGCAGAGAAAATGCGCGAGGCGCTCGCGAGCCTCCATTCGCCCGAGAGTGGTCATCCAGACCCGATGCACGGCACCGTCGATGAGGGTGCTCAGCCAGAGCACACGTGTGAGGTACGGATAGTTCTTCGTAATCTCTTTCAAGTCGCTATGGGGAACGTTGGCTACCTTGCAAGTTGTGAGCGCAGCAACCCCGTCGTCCAACGGCTTGAGCAGGAAGCTGTGTAGGTCCGCAAAGTCTCCCGGCACGTGGAAGGCCGTAATCTGGCGCTTACCATCAGGCGAATGGTTGTGGCGGATGGCAAAGCCCGACAGGATCAGGCTGCTGTGGGTCGGGGAACTGCCTTCAGGCACAATTTCCTCGCGCGGCTGGTAAATCACCGTCCGAAAGGTGATCTGCTCAAGCACATGCCTTTCCTCCTCTGAAAGAGGGCCATGCTGTTCCAGCTTGCGGATGAGCGGATTCGCCATTGATTTTCCCTGCCAAGTTCAAGGAACATTATCGGGTGAGGATACCGAAGCCAGAACCCTTCTCAAGCGCAGCGGTAAGGCTTCAGCAAACGGAATGATCGCCAACTCCCGGCCAGCCTCGTCCATGATGACAATGGCATCATCCAGTGGGGCATCCATTCCACGTCTGATTGCGTCGGCCAGAATATCTCGGATGCCCTCAAGAGCCTCACCCCGAGCAGCGTCAAGGTCGGGAAGCTCAATCCCATCAGGGTCTTGGATAAGCTGGTCGCCTTGTCGAATATGGCGGTAATACCGGGGCATTCGGTTTAACTTCCTGAAGGCATTGAGCGTTCCTTCTCTTCCTGAGCCGTGCTCATGCTTTCGATGCTTTGGGTCACAAGCTCTGATGTTGGGCACAAAGGAAAACATATATCAGTGACAGACGTTAACATCCGTGAGATAGTTGTTTCATCATCAGCAACCGAACATAGGCGCTGATGGCTGAGAGATACGAGCGCTCCCGCCTACAACACAGGGGAGCATCATCTTGGCTGCAACTCCAAATCCCCAAGATAATCCTCTGATCCGAAAGCTAGAGAGCATCTTCACGCTCACGGATGACGAGAGGCAGGCCCTCTCAAATCTGCCGATGCAAGTCATGATCCTCAAGGGCGATCAGGACATCGTGCGCGAGGGCGACCGCCCTTCCCGGTCCTGCCTGCTTCTGGAAGGCTTCGCTTGCACCTACAAGATCACCGGACATGGCAAGCGCCAGATCGTCTCCTTCAACATTCCGGGTGATATTCCCGACCTACAAAGTCTGCACCTGAAGGCACTTGACGCCAGCGTGGGGACAATTGAGCCGTGCAAGGTCGGGTTCATCCCGCACGATGCCTTGCGGGACCTCTGCAACCGCAACCCTCGCATTACGGCGGCGTTCTGGCGCGAGACCCTGATTGATGCGGCCATTTTCCGAGAATGGGTGACGAATGTCGGACGCCGCGAAGCTTACAACCGCATGGCCCACGTCCTATGCGAGATGCTGGTGCGCCTGAGAGCGGTTGGCCTTGCGGAGGACCACACCTGTGATTTGCCTATTACCCAAGTCGAGTTGGGTGACGCCCTCGGTATTTCCAATATCCATGTCAATCGGGTTCTTCAGCAGTTGAGGGCTGATGGGCTGATCGAGACAAAGGGGACACGGCTCACCATTAGGGATTGGGAGAAGCTGAAGCAAGTCGGTGACTTCGACCCGACCTACCTTCACCTTGAGCAGGAGCAGGCAGCGGCATGAACCTCACCTAGTCGGTCCTGTCTTGTTGAGGGCGGCTATATCCGGCAATGACCTCTGCGACTCTGCGGGTGATCTCGCATTTCAAGTCGGTCGTTGGATGCCAGTAGTGAAGGTTATTGACTTTCGCTGAGTTTCCTATGACCTTCCCCATGAACTCAGGGCCATAACCAAGGTTCGCCCCCACGCTATTCCAGCTTCGCCGTAGGTCGTGAAGTGTGACCCGCTTCTCCCCCTTGTGGAGATTTGCTTCACGCCTGATCAACCGCCATGCACTGTCCACGCATCTTATATGTCCAGAGCTAGAGTCAGGTGCAGGGAACAGCCATTCACAGCAACGTGGAATGCGCAGTAGCAGTGCTCCTAATGGTGGACTGATATAAACTTCTAGCGGTCCATCTCGACGGTCAGTCTTATGCTGAATGAGACGAATAATTTGGGCCGTGAGGTCAATGTGCTCCCATTTCAGTTGAAACGCTTCAGATTTTCTCATTGGGCATAGAAGCAGGAACTCAATTGCCCAAAGTGAGACGTTCCGTATCGCTCCTCGATAACGATGACGCTCGATAGCCTCCCACAGACAGCGGTACTCGTCGGTTGATAATACTCGGTCCCGCCGTGGTCTTGAGACCCGCATCTCTATCGCAAATGGGTTTCGTCCCTCCCCAACAAGCTCTCGCTTTTCGCCCCACGCCCAAATTGTTCGAGACCATGTGATAATTTTTGCCCTGAAATGGGGAGCTTGCCTCAGCTTGTCGTAAGTCTGCTGAACGCGGCCCCTCGTCAGGTCAGCTACGAGGAACCCGCCGAACTGCGGTCTAATATGAAGACGGCAGAAGCGGCCTACCTCTTGGAACGAACTACTTTTGTGGTGGTCCGACGCCCATGATAGGTATCTGTCGATTACATCATTGAATAGCCGTGCTTCGGTCAGTTGAAGCTTGCGCTCCCAAGCTGGATCACGTCCTTCACTAATCTTGCCGAGAAGTACCCTCGCCTTTCGCCGTGCCTCATCGACCTCAATGACACCAACTTGACCAATACGAAACTCTCGCTGCCTCTTGTCCCGAGAGCGATACCGCAGAATGAACTGCGCCTTACCGCTTGGGTAAACCTTCACACCGAAGCCACCGATCTCTGTATCCCAACTCCGACCTGTGGATAGCCTTTTTACCGAAGCATCGCTGAGCCGCAGTTTGCGCAGAATAGGTGGTGCCATCACGAAAATCCTGCAAAAGTAAACACCAAGTCGTTGAATTTGCTAAACAAATTGGCGACAGGCACCTAATTCTGCGATGGTGGTCAAAAACTATCGCAAAATCATAGGCCTAGAGCGATTTCGAGGATAAATCATTACTGCGCCGAGGATGCACGAGGCTTGTCATCGCCACGGTCATCACATAGTCACCACAGCAACGTCCTTGGAACCGTTCTCCGAACCGTTGAGCCCACCGTCAAAAAGGCGGAAAAGGCAGCGGTTTCCAACGGTTTCGTTGAGCTTCGCGCCTTGTCCGCAGGAGAAGAGTAATGATCCCCCGTTACAGCCGTCCCGAGATGGTGGCCATCTGGTCGCCCGAAACCAAGTTCCGCATCTGGTTCGAGATCGAGGCCCATGCCACCACGGCCCTCGCCAATCTCGGGGTCGTGCCCCGGGAGGCCGCGGAGAAGATCTGGGAGAAGGGCTCCAAGGCCACCTTCGACGTGGAGCGCATCGACGCCATCGAGCGCGAGGTGAAGCACGACGTCATCGCGTTCCTGACGCATCTCGCCGAGATCGTGGGCCCCGAGGCCCGCTTCGTCCACCAGGGCATGACGTCCTCGGACGTGCTGGACACCACCTTCAACGTGCAGCTCGCCCGGGCCACCGACATCCTGCTGCGCGACATGGACGAGCTGCTCGCCGCCATCAAGCGCCGAGCCTTCGAGCACAAGATGACGCCGACCATCGGGCGCTCCCACGGCATCCATGCGGAGCCCACGACCTTCGGCCTCAAGCTCGCCCAGGCCTACGCGGAATTCGAGCGCTGCAAGCTGCGCCTCATCGAGGCCCAGCGGGAGATTTCCACCTGCGCCATCTCCGGCGCGGTCGGCACCTTCGCCAATATCGACCCGAGCGTGGAGGAATACGTGGCGGAGCAGATGGGTCTCCAGGTGGAGCCCGTCTCGACGCAGGTGATCCCGCGCGACCGTCACGCCATGTATTTCGCGACGCTGGGGGTGATCGCCTCCTCCATCGAGCGGCTGGCGACGGAAGTCCGCCACCTGCAGCGCAGCGAGGTTCTCGAGGCGGAAGAGTATTTCTCGGCCGGCCAGAAGGGCTCCTCCGCCATGCCCCACAAGCGCAACCCGGTGCTGACGGAAAACCTCACCGGCCTCGCCCGCATGGTGCGCGCCTTCGCGCTGCCCGCCATGGAGAACGTGGCGCTCTGGCACGAGCGGGACATCTCGCACTCGTCCGTCGAGCGCATGATCGGCCCCGACGCCACCGTGACCCTCGACTTCGCCCTGGCCCGCCTGACCGGGGTGATCGACAAGCTCGTGGTCTATCCGGAGAACATGCAGAAGAACCTGGACCGCCTCGGCGGCCTCGTTCACTCCCAGCGGGTCCTGCTGGCCCTTACCCAGAAGGGCGCTTCCCGCGAGGACGCCTACCGCCTGGTCCAGCGCAACGCCATGCCGGTCTGGCGCGGCGAAGGCGAGTTCCTGACCCTCCTCAAGAACGACGCCGACGTGACCAAGTACCTGGAGCCGAAGGAAATCGAGGCCTGTTTCGACCTGGGCTACCACTTCAAGCACGTGGATACGATCTTCACGCGGGTCTTCGGTTCCGCTGGGGCATAGCTCGGGCTCTGGACATTTTTGCCTAAAGTGCAACAATCCCCGTGCAGGAGATCATCGGCACGGGGATTGTGTCCATGCTGTCAGAGAAGATCCTCGTCGCCGCTTTCACGCGTGCCGTGAAGCGGGGCACTCTGAAGATGACCACCGCCAAGGGACAGGAGTTCACCTTCGGTGACGGCGGCCTCCCGGACGTTGCGATCCGGTTCACGGACAATGCGGCTCAGACGGCTCTTTGCCTTCATCCAGAACTGAAGCTCGGCGAGCTCTACACGGACGGCAGGCTCGTGATCGAGAAAGGCGATATCTTAAGCCTTCTCCAGCTCCTGCTCCAGGATACCCACGGCGCGTTCGACGAGCTTCCGCTCCATCGGCTCCGCAAGATCCGGCACTGGCTGACCCTGCGCGGCGAGAACGACGCGCACCGCTCCAAGCGGAACGTCGCCCACCATTACGATCTCGATGGACGGCTCTACTCCCTGTTTCTCGACAGCGACAAGCAGTATTCCTGCGCTTATTTCGACCGTCCTGATGCGAGCCTCGAGGAGGCCCAGGGCGCCAAGAAGCGGCATATCGCGGCAAAGCTCCTGGTCGAGCCGGGCCATAGCGTGCTCGATATCGGCTCCGGCTGGGGCGGCATGGGTCTTTACCTGGCCCGGGCGGCCGGGGCGGGCTCGGTGAAGGGCGTGACCCTGTCGGAAGAGCAGCTGGAGGTCTCCCGCAAGCGTGCGTCGGCTGCGGGCCTCGGCGAGCGGGTCAGGTTCGAGCTGGAGGATTACCGCGCGACCGCCGGCAGCTTCGACCGGATCGTCTCCGTCGGCATGTTCGAGCATGTGGGCCTGGCGTCCTACGACGAGTATTTCCGGACCTGCCGCAAGCTCCTGAGGGACGACGGCGTGATGCTTCTGCACACCATCGGCCGAACCGGAGCGCCCTACCCGACCAATCCCTGGATCACCCGCTACATCTTCCCCGGCGGGCACCTTCCGACTCTGTCTGAGATGATGCCCGCCATCGAGCGGGCGGGGCTGATGGTCACCGACATCGAGATCCTGCGCCTGCATTACGCGTACACGCTCCAGGCCTGGCGCGAGCGTTTCAGGGCCCATCGGGAGGAGGTTCTGAAGCTCTACGACGAGCGCTTCTGCCGGATGTGGGAATGCTATCTCGCCATGTCCGAATCCGCCTTCCGCTGGCAGGACGCGGTGGTGTTCCAGGTGCAGCTGGCCAAGCGCAACGACGTGGTGCCCATGACCCGCGATTACATCGCCGAACGGGAGGCCGCCTTGAGGGAAGCCGAGAGCAGGTCCAAGCCTGTGGAGTTGAAGCGCAGCGCTTGAACGGGCGGCACAGGGCCTTTATCTGCGGATTATGAAAACCTCCGATTGCGACATCCTCATCGTCCCAGGCTATTCGAATTCGGGCGCCGACCATTGGCAGAGCCGATGGGAGCGGCAGCTCTCGACCGCGTGGCGGGTCGAGCAGGAGAACTGGGACGCCCCCAACAAGGACAAATGGGTCGAGCGGATCGTCCAGGACGTGAAGCGCGCCGAAAAGCCCGTTGTCCTGGTCGGCCACAGCCTCGGCGTCCTGGCAATCGTCCACGCCGCACCGCTTCTCGCCGCCAGCAGGGTGCAGGGCGCCTTTCTGGTGAGCATGCCGGATGTGGAGAGACCCGGTTTCATCCCCGCCATCGATCGCGCCTTCGCGCCGATCCCGCGCGATCCCCTGCCCTTCCCGTCCGTGCTGGTGGCCAGCCGCACGGACCCCCATTGTGATTACGACAAGGCGGAGGACATCGCCTATTCCTGGGGCTCGTCCATCGTCGATGCGGGCGATGCCGGGCACCTGAACACGGAGAGCGGGCACGGCCCCTGGCCGGAAGGCCTCATGCGGTTCGCAGGCTTCCTGAAGCGGCTGGCGTGAAAAAGCCTGGCACCCGGGAGGGTGTCAGGCTGCGTTTCGGAGCGATTTGGCCCGTGCTTACTGAGTGGCGATGATCGGGTCCGGAACCTTGTTCTTCACCGGCGGGATCTGGCGCAGATAGGCGAAGATCGCCTTCAGGTCCTGGTCGGTCATCTTGCCGATCATGGGCCAGGGCATGGGCGGGAGGATCTGGCGGCCCTGGCCCTGGTGCTTGCCGGTCCGCATCGTCTGGATGAACTGCTGCTCCGTGAAGTCACGGAGAACCCCGGTCTCCGGGTCGGGCGTGAGGTTCGCCGTGTAGGACACTCCCCACGGGCCGGCCCATGCGGTCAGAGTGGCCGCCACATGGGCATTCCAAGGCCCGGTCGGACCGGGAGCAGGCGGCAGCTGCATATCCTGGGGATGCCCGGAGAGCATCCGCGACATATCCGGCTCGGGTCCGTTAGCTCCCATCTTCAGGGGCGTGTGGCAGTCATGGCAGCCGCTGACCATCGTCATGTATTCTCCGCGCTTGACCTGGGCGCTCTTGGCGGATGTCTTGCTTTGCGCGAGCGCGATCGCGGGCACCGACATGGCGACGGCGGCTGCGATGAGAAGAATTCGACTTGCTTTCATGGGTCCTCTCCCTTCGTTTGAGCGGTTTTTCCGGTCGCCTCGGTTGATCGAACCGGTGCCTCCAGATCTCGAATCCATTGAGTGACAAGGCGGATCGCCTCGTCGTCGATCATGACGGTGCCCACGGGCGGCATCTGCACGAGCGGATTGCGGGAGCCCATGCGCTGCAGCAGCACGCTGCGCTCGGGCTGCCCAGGCTCGACGCGAAGCTTCGCATCGGGCGCCTGTCCCGGAAAACGCCCCTTGACCGGCTGCCCGACAGCCGTCGCGACGGTTCGCTCGGCGTCCCTTCGAGCGGGGCCCTGCACATGCCGCAGCGAGAAGCCGAGATTCCTCAGGGACCCCGCATCGTTGTGGCAATGGCCGCAATTGCCGTGAAGATATCCCAGCGCCGTCCGCTCCGCGGGCGTGGCGGCATGGATGACAGGCGGGTTCTCGAGAACGGCCCGGGGGAGGCGCTTCAGCAATTTGTTGTCGACGAGGTATTGCAGGTCGACTCCGGGCGCGGGCATCGGCTCGCCGTGGATGGCATTCGGGTCCCGGGCAGACGACAGTTGCAATGCGCCGAAGCCCAGCACCTGCGCGGGATGGCCCTGGTGGCAGGACTTGCAGTCATTGACGCTCGGGATGAAATGCGAGCGTCCTCCGCCGAGATCGAACGCCTTGGGCTTTCCCCTCTCCGACACGAGACGAGCCTCGCTCTGATCCTCGTTCCATTCGTAGGCAGCATAGAGCCAGGTCCCGTCCTCCTGCCGCTCCATGAACCGCGTCTCGATGCGGCGGCCGCCGAAGGAGAACTCCTTCCAGAACCGTGTTCCGGCCGGGAAAGCCCACACATCCGGGTTGGAGCCGTCGATCGCCGCGCGGGCGGGCAGCGAGATCCAGCGCTTCTTGGCGGCGCCGTCGGACCAGAGCGGGTATTGCGGCGCGAATTCCAGATGCCGCGGATCCACCTGATGCCGGCCGAAATCCGCATAGAGGCCCGTCTCCTGCAGCAACTCGGGAGCGCTCCTGGAAAGGGGCCGCCGCGCGGCGGCGGCACTGCCCAGGAGAGCGATCGCCGCCAGCGCAACGCCGATGATCGACGTCCAACGCCCGATGCGCCTTGTGCGCATCTCCGACAGCACTGGCATGACGGCTCCGTCCACGACCCAGCCTCTTGGCTTCCATGCGATTGAGGTCACTGGTTGCGGTGGAGGCTCTAGAGCTCTTCCGGCACCTTGATTCCGCAACATCGATTCCTTCCTTTATAACATTCAAGGTAAGGCAATAACAACTCGAAACAGCGGGGTCTTCGCGTCGCAGCCCGGCTGTCGCATCGATGGCACCGGAAATCTGGCCCTCGCCTCGAAGGCGCGCAGTGCGGGACCACACCTCTTGGAAATCCCGGACGGCGGGACGCTCTGCCAGGAAGATGACGAAAAGTTCATGCGGCAGTCATTCTGACGAGAGCAGGAAGGGAGCATTCTCGCCTCATCGGTGTTCAAGGAGGATAACCGTATGAAAAAGATTGCCACCCTCGCGACGGCTGCCGTGATGCTCGCCGGTGTCGGAACCTATGCCTTCGCACAGGCGCCCACGACGCCTCCGGCGGCGCAGGATCAGGCCCAGCAGGCTCGTCCCCGCCTGTCGCAGGACGATTTCAACCGCCTGGTCGATGCCCGCGTGGCGGCGATCAAGGCCGGGCTGAAGCTCACCGGCGACCAGGAAAAGCTCTGGGGTCCCGTGGAGAGCGCCATCCGCAACGCCGCCAATCAGCGCTACACCCGAATGACGCAGTTCCGCGAGACCCGCGAGCAGCGCCGCTCGGCGGACTTCATGCAGCGCCTCGAGCAGCGGACCACCATGCGGACCGAGCGCGCCCAAGCCTCGACGGCGGTCGCGACGGCTCTGCGCCCACTCTGGGATACCTTCAGCGACGACCAGAAGCGCGTCGCTCCGCGCCTCCTGCGCGAAGCCGTCAATGACGGCATCGGCATGCACGAGCGCCGTGGGCGCGGCGGCCGCGACGGTCATCGGGGCCGCCACGCCGAGATGCGGCACCACGGCCCGCAGCAGTAAAGGACCACGAAAAACAAAAAGGCCGCCCCCAGGGGCGGCCTTTTCAGTTCGGGATCGGCTTCGCGGATTAGCGCGAATAGAACTCGATCACGAGATTCGGTTCCATCTGCACCGGATACGGAACCTCGGAGAGGGTCGGGATGCGGGTGAAGCGAGCCGTCATCTTGGAGTGATCGACTTCGATGTAGTCCGGAACGTCGCGCTCGGCGAGCTGGCTTGCCACGACCACGACTTCGAGCTGCTTGGACTTGTCCTTCACCTCGATCACATCGCCGGCCTTCACGAGATAGCTCGGGATGTTCACGCGACGGCCGTTGACCTTCACGTGACCGTGGTTGACGAACTGACGAGCCGCGAAGGGAGTCGCAACGAACTTGGCGCGATACACGATCGCGTCGAGACGGCGCTCGAGCAGGCCGACCAGGTTCTCACCGGAGTCGCCCTTCTGACGGATGGCTTCCGCATAGTAGCGGCGGAACTGCTTCTCGGTGATGTTGGCGTAGTAGCCCTTCAGCTTCTGCTTGGCGCGCAGCTGAGTGCCGAAATCGGACATCTTGCCCTTGCGGCGCTGGCCGTGCTGGCCGGGGCCGTATTCGCGGCGGTTCACGGGGCTCTTCGGGCGGCCCCAGATATTCTGACCCATGCGGCGGTCAAGCTTGTGCTTGGCCTGAATGCGCTTCGACATCGCTGTTCCTCTTGTGTTGTCGAATTTGCGAGGAACGCGCCCTCCTCTTCCCCGAAGGGACGACAGGCCGACCGGAGCCGGGCCACGGGAGCGTAAAAAGTTACGCGGCCCCGTTAAGGACCGCGTGAACGGGAGCGATGTAAGAGAAAACGGGCGAGAAGTCAATCAAGAGAACGCGTGAGCGGCCTCATGCGTCGATGAGCGGCATGTCCTCGATCATCACCTGGGGCAGACCCTTGCTCCGCAAGGCCTCCCGGAAGGCCGGGGTCATGCCGGCCCCACCGGTGAACACCGCCAGGGCTTCGTTTTCGTCGGCCTCGTGGCCCGGAACGGGCGGGCCGATGAGCTGAGTGACCCGACGGGCAATCGCCGGCGCGGGATCGATCCAGGTGACGCTCCACGGCGCGAGCTTCTGGAAGCGGGGCAGCAGGAGCGGATAATGGGTGCAGCCGAGAGCCACCACATCCGTCCGGCCGTCTTCTCCTTCCACGAAGCAGGGCTGAAGCTCGGCCATCAGCTCCTCGTCGGGAACGGGGGCACCGGCCAGCTCCGCCTCGGCGAAGCCCGCCAGACGGTGCGAACCCACGAGATTGACCTTGCAGCCGCCCGCATAGGTCTCGACGAGGTCGCGGGTGTAGTCGCGCGCCACGGTGCCGGGCGTGGCGAGCACGGTCACATAGCCCGTGCGGGTTGCGAGCGCCGCGGGCTTGATGGCCGGAACGGTGCCGACGAAGGGCACCGAGAAGCGCTCGCGCAGAGGCGGAAGCACGACCGTGGAAGCCGTGTTGCAGGCCACCACCACGAGCCGAGGATCGTAGAGACCGATCAGCCGCTCCATGACCGCGAGGACGCGGGCCGTCAGCGCCCCGGCGCTCAGCCGTCCATAGGGGAAGGCGGCATCGTCTCCCGCATAGACGAAGCGGGCGTCGGGACGGGACTTCAGGACCTCGGAGAAGACCGTCAGGCCGCCGAGACCGGAATCGAACACAAGGATGGTGGGAACGGGGGAAGGCATGACAGCCGGGTTATAGGACGCGCCGGCCAGAAGATCGATACGCATGGGGGTGCTCCATCCCTAGAATGGGAGCGATCCGTGAAGATTTTCTGAAGGCTGCCAGAGGAAAAGGGTTGTGGACGCGACAGCTCGTTCTTGCTGCGAAGTAACACAACCGTCGGTATAGGCGCGCCAGTTGCAACTACAGGTTAAGAAGCCTGCAACCAGGAGAAAAGGCAATGGCGTTATCAGCACTCGAGCAGGCGTACCTGGACTACACCATGTCCTCTGGGGCCGGGAGCTCGAACGTCTATTGGGGCACCGCTCTGACCGGCGGCAGCTATGGATCGGTCGCGGGCGGCAAGAAAGGGGACGGCAAGAAGGAAAACGCCGGTCAGGGGGCAGCGGGGAATCGGCCTCGTTCACGCGTGGCGGCATCCCGGTCAAGGACGGGAAGCTTCCCTTCGATCCGAAGAGCGACCAGTATCAGTATTCGGTGAATCGGGATGGCGGCCCCCATGTCTACTACAACGACTTCTATTTCAAGGACGGCCGAAAGGTCCCCTGCAATGGTTGGATGGGGTGGGAATATCCGGAGCCGGGCGAAGTGGTCAAACTGCCAGCCTGCCCCACGGATCAGCCTGCCAACAAGAATCCGCCGCTGGTGAGTTATTACGACTTTCCCTGAGAGCCTCCGGCCCTGGCCTCGGCCGGGGCCCTTGCCGCCAAGGGTCCCCCGCCGCAAAGGTGGCTTCCGCCCTCAATGGGTGGCCTACGAGCGTCCGCCGAGAAGTTGGATCAGGCTTTCCCTTGATTCCGCCGGCGCCTGATTGAGCCGACGACGCGGCCCACGCTCCGGCTTTTCCTCCTCCTGTCCTTCCACCTTCGGCATCTGGGCGGAGAGGCGCCGCACCGGCCAGCCGTCGCTCCAAGTGCCCATATCGATGAATTTCGGGTCGCGCACGAGGGCCGTCGCATCCTTTCCGGCGAAGGCCGCATCGGCGGCGATCTCGAAGGTTCTCCAGACGGCGAGATAGTCCAAAGTATCGGTCACGTTGTTGCCGAGCTGCTGGGTCAGGATGGTCTGAGGACCGGAGAGCGCCATGTCGGCGCTCCACTTCCAGGTATTCCTCTCTTTCGGATCGCGCGGCGGATCCGGCGGCAGCTTGATGGCGGCGGCATCGTATCCGGCCTTCGGAGAGCCGGGAAAGGCCAGGGTCGCGGTCAAAGCCGGATAGCCGTGATCGTCCGAGCTTGCCCGCATGAACAGCTTGCGCGTGGCGGGGATCCCGCTGGTCGCCTCGAAGAGGCCTCGGGAGGCCCGGTCGCTCGGCAGATGCTCCCGGTCACCGTTCATGGTGATCAGGAGGGTCGCCTTGTCCACCGTCGAGAGGTCGCGCAGCATGATCCCGCGCTCCTTCTCGTTGGACGCAATGCCACCCGGCACGAGACCGAAGATGAGTTTTGGGGCGGGGAGCTTGGTCACCTGGATACCCGCCGCCACGTTCAGCGCGAGAGGCACGCCCGCCGAATGCCCGATGAACGCGACGCGGGTGAGATCCGGCCGCGCCTGCGGATCGTCGGCGAGAGCCGTCAGCGCCTGGAAGATCAGATCCTCGGCCCGGGCTGTCGCATCCGCGGGACGCGAACGGTTCACCTCCTGGAAGCGCGGGAAGATGACGAGATAGCCCCGGCGGGCGAGATGATCGATGAGCCCCCCATAGAGGCCAGGATTCACGGCTCCCCAGGAATGGAAGAACACCACGACGGGGCGCGAGGCCGGCGTGTCGCCGCCATGGAAAACATAAGACCCCGAGCTGGCGGTGCCGGTCCCGCGCTTGACTACGTCGGTGATCTTGTAATCCCTGCCGCCCGGCCCCTTCTCCGGCTGCTGCGGCGGCGTCGCCGCCAGACTTGCCGGAGCGGCAAGGCTTGATCCGAAAAACACGAGGGCGATCAGCGAGCGGCGCATGGAGGTCCCAGATCAGAATGGGCGGCGCGGACTGCGCCGAGTAATACTAGAGCACAACATCTTTAACGTTTTCTCAAGCGGCGACCTTCCGCAAGGGCACGAATCGCCCCACGCAGGGTACGCACATCCTGCTCCGTCATCGCGAGGCGATGAAAGATGTCCCGCATGTTGCGGGTCATCGTCGGCTTCTTGTCCTCAGGGTAGAAGTTCACCGCTTCGAGCTCGGCCTCGAGGTAGTCGAAGAAGGACGTCACCATCTCGCGGGGCGCGGGCGGCGACAGGATCTCGCCCGAGAACGGCAGCGCGCCGCCGGTCGCGAGCTTGTACCATTCATAGGCGACGAGCAGCACGGCCTGCGCCAGGTTCAGGGAGGAGAACTGCCGGTCGACCGGGAAGGTGATGATGGCGTCCGCCAGCGACACCTCGTCGTTCTCCAGGCCCGTCCGCTCGCGCCCGAACAGGATGCCGACGCGCTGCCCGTCCGCGCCGCGCCGATGCGTCTCGGCCATCGCCTCGTCGGGCCCGAACACGCGCTTCATCTGACCACGCTCCCGGGCCGTGGTGGCAAAGACGAAGTGCAGGTCGGCGATGGCCTCGCGCGCCGTGTCGTAGAGCTTCGCGCTGTCCAGCACATGCACCGCGCCCGAGGCCGCCGAATGCGCGCCCTTCCGTGGCCAGCCGTCCCGCGGGGCGACGATGCGCAGTTCCGAGAGACTGAAATTGGCCATGGCCCGGGCCACCATGCCGATATTCTCGGCTAGCTGCGGCTCGACGAGGATGATGATGGGCTTCGAGGTCATGGTGCGCAGTATCGTATCGTTGACGGGGTCGATGTGAGAGGCGCCGGCTCGACGGGATCCGGTTCGCATGCGGTCAGGCGGCACATGATCTTGCTAACTCAGCTCCCGCTCATGAGCAAAGTCGATCTGAGGACAAGCTCTCACCGATCACCGTCGTTGATCCCGACCCGCTCCGGGCCTCGGCACACATCCGGCCGCCTAGGACCTGTCACCTCCATGCAGGATAGAACGGACAGGACAATCAACCGTGAATAGGTGTGCCATTCCATCGACGCGTGTTCGTCAGGCTCACCTTCTTATCTCCGGAACTAAAACCTATGCCGGTCCATTCTTCCAGCCATTGCATCCTGTCGCCAGTTTGCAGCCCTGGAGAACCGAACTGTCCCAGCTCCGTTTGACCGTTTTTCTCGCCTGTCTCGCCATTCTCCCCTCGCGCCCAGCCCTGCCCACGCCCTCCGTGGTGCAGCCGCCCCCTCCCCTCTTCCACGGCAATTGGTGCGGGCTCGGCGACCTCGGCCGCGGCAGGCCCGTCGACGCCCTCGATGCGGCCTGCCGCGCTCACGACCTCTGCTACGAGCGAGTGGGCCGGGGTGCCTGTGCCTGCGACCGGGCTTTCCTGCGGGCGACTGCGGCCCTCGCCCAACGCCGACAGGTCGATGACGGCACTCACGCGAAGGCGGCACTCGCCAACACGCTTTTCGCCCTCACGCCCTGCGTCGAGACCGGGAAAAGCCGCAGACGTTTCAGAAAGCACTGAATTCCCCGCCCGCCCCCACCTTCCCCGCCGGGCCTAACCGCGCTATAGGCGCGGGTAACTGCCTGCCGCCGGCAGGCCTGTTCCAGCTCCTCAAGAAGCGCAAGGTGAGATCATGGCGAAGATCAAGGTAGCCAATCCGGTCGTCGAGCTCGACGGCGACGAGATGACCCGCATCATTTGGCAGTTCATCAAAGACAAGCTGATCCACCCCTATCTGGACATCGATCTGAAGTACTACGACCTGGGCGTCGAGCACCGGGACGCTACCAACGACAAGGTGACGGTGGAGGCCGCCGAGGCGATCAAGAAGTACGGGGTCGGGGTGAAGTGCGCCACCATCACGCCGGACGAGGGGCGCGTGAAGGAGTTCAATCTCAAGGAGATGTGGAAGTCGCCCAACGGCACCATCCGCAACATCCTGGGCGGGGTGATCTTCCGCGAGCCGATCATCTGCAAGAACGTGCCGCGCCTGGTGCCGGGCTGGACCCAGCCGATCATCGTGGGCCGCCACGCCTTCGGCGACCAGTACCGCGCCACCGACTTCAAGGTGCCGGGCAAGGGCCGCCTGAGCATCAAGTTCGAGGGCGAGGACGGCACCGTGATCGAAAAGGAGGTGTTCAAGTTCCCGGACGCGGGCGTGGCCATGGCCATGTACAACCTGGACGAGTCGATCCGGGAATTCGCCCGCGCGTCGATGAACTACGGACTGATGCGCAAGTACCCGGTGTATCTGTCGACCAAGAACACCATTCTGAAGGCCTATGACGGACGCTTCAAGGACATCTTCGAGGAAGTCTACCAGAACGAGTTCAAGCAGAAGTTCGATGCGGCCGGCATCACCTACGAGCACCGGCTGATCGACGACATGGTGGCCTCGGCGCTCAAGTGGTCGGGCGGCTATGTGTGGGCGTGCAAGAACTACGACGGCGACGTGCAATCGGACACGGTGGCGCAGGGCTTCGGCTCGCTCGGCCTGATGACCTCGGTGCTGATGACCCCGGACGGCCAGACCGTGGAGGCCGAGGCAGCCCACGGCACGGTGACGCGCCACTACCGCGAGCACCAGAAGGGCAAGGAGACCTCGACCAACTCGATCGCGTCGATCTTCGCCTGGACGCGCGGCCTGGCCCATCGCGCCAAGCTCGACGACAACGCGGAGCTGGCCCGCTTCGCCCAGACCCTGGAGAAGGTGTGCGTGGACACGGTCGAGTCAGGCTACATGACCAAGGACCTGGCGCTCCTGGTCGGTGCCGAGCAGAAGTGGCTCTCCACCACAGGCTTCCTCGACAAAATCGACGAAAACCTCAAGAAGGCGATGGCGGCAGCGTAAGCCAGTCCCGTTCCGAGGCAATCGAAAATGGCCGGGTTCACCCCGGCCATTTTTGTTACCGGGTCACCTCATCTGATCGAGACCCGCCACGCACCATTGTCACCTGCCGCGTATGACGGACGCACGTCGCCGCGTCCTGAGCAATGCAGGGAATACCGCAAGGTCTATGTCTTCTCGGCTTGCACGCTTGTGCTGCCACGCGTTGAGCGCCTCCTCTGACGCCGGATGCGTTTCATGAGAGCAATCGACGCCTGCATTGTCCGCTCCAGTTGGCTCAACACGAGAAACATGTCGGGCGAGGGCGATGAATGCTTGGTGTCTCGCATGCTTCTGACCTCTTTGCCTTTCTGTCTGGATTGAAATGAGCAGTTCAGATTGAAAGCCTGGCTTGGCAGTAGGGCCAGAATGTGGCTCGGTTTGATTGCGAATTCAGTCTTCCCGCGTTCTGGTGCTGCACCGGCCACGAGGCTGCTTTTGCTGCCGCTTTGACACGCCAGCCAAGCGCACCGATCCTTCGTAAGCCATCACACCGGCGACCACGGACGAGGCGACAGCCGCTGAGCCTATGACTTGAAGTATGAAATCTGCCATGGCTATCTCTGGGGTTGCCAGAGCTTCAGTGTACGCCCGGAGCTGCAGAATATCGCCCGCGCGGAAGGACTACCGATTTCTGGCGAGCACCGGCTCACTCTCCCATGAACCGTCCAGGCTGAGCCCTATGATCAAGCGTGTGTTGGAGATCGAAAATGGCTGCATCAGAATCCAAACCCGTGATGACCGGCGGCTGCCAGTGCGGCGCCGTGCGCTATGCGCTCATGTCCGAGCCGACGCAGCCCAGCATCTGCCATTGCCGCATGTGCCAGAAGGCCTTCGGCAACTATTTCGCGCCGCTGACCGGCGTGCCGCGCAAGGATCTGGCCTGGACGAAGGATCGGCCCGGCATCTTCAGGAGTTCGGAGGCCGTGGAGCGCGGATTCTGCCGGGATTGCGGCACGCCGCTGACCTATTCCTATCTGGAGAACGATCGCATCAGCGTCTCCATCGGGAGCCTCGACGAGCCGGCGCGGGTGACGCCGGAGATTCAATACGGCACCGAGAGCAAGATCCCGGCCTTCGAGATTCTGCATACCCTGCCCGGCCAGCGCACGGACGATTACGCCACGCCGGAGGAACTCGCGAGGATGGCGTCCCGGCAGCATCCCGACCACGATTGAGGTCTTGAAGCACTGCCGCCATCCTTGGGCCGCGCAGCGAAGCCCGGGCTCCATAAGCATCGCGGATCGTCGGGCTCACAAGCCCTCCGACGTCATCACCGGCCTTGTGCCGGTGATCCACGTATTGAAACCGCAAGGCATAAAGACGTGGATGGCCGTGACAAGCACGGCCATGACGGGAAAAGCCCATGACAGTGGGATGTCATCCCCGGCGGGGGGGCAGCCGCCGGCCCGGGTNCATCTCCGGCCGGGAATGACAATCGTCGGTGTGGTCCCAAAGCGCCAGAATGAGCCGCCGCCGGAATCATGGCGCCTCACCAAAGCGACAAGGCCGTCCCCGGATCGGGTCCGGGGACGGCCATGATGTCAATCCGTGCCGCACCCTCACCTGACTCGACCTGTACCGTCCGGGATGCTGTGCCTTCCTAGGCGGCCGCGAGCGCCGCCTCGATGGCCGAGAGCGCGGCTTCGGCCTGCGCCCCGTCGGGACCGCCGGCCTGGGCCATGTCGCGGCGTCCGCCGCCGCCCTTGCCGCCGAGCTTCTCGGAACCGATGCGCACGAGCGAGACCGCGTCGTACTTGCCCGTCAGGTCTTCGGTCACGGCGACCACGATGCCCGCCTTGCCGTCCTCGGCGACGCCCACGATGGCGACGATTCCGGAGCCGAGGCGCTTCTTGCCCTCGTCGGCGAGGCTCTTGAGGTCCTTCATCTCGACACCCGTGACGGAGCGAGCCATGAGCTTGGTGCCCGCCACGTCCTTGATCGGATCGCCGCCAGCGCCACCACCGCCCATAGCGAGCTTGCGGCGGGCTTCCGCCAGATCCCGCTCCAACCTGCGGCGCTCTTCGAGAAGAGCGGAAAGGCGAGAAGACACCTCGTCCACCGGCGTCTTCAGGAGGCTCGCCACCTCGCGCAGCTTGCGGCTCTCGTCCGCGAGGTAGCGGCGGGCCGCGTCGCCCGTCATCGCCTCGAGACGGCGCACGCCCGCCGCGACCGCACCCTCGGCCACGATGGTGACGAGACCAATATCGCCCGTGCGGTTCACATGGGTGCCGCCGCAGAGCTCGACTGAGAAGGTCCTGTTGCCCTCCGCCTTGCCCATGGAGACGACGCGCACCTCATCGCCGTACTTCTCGCCGAAGAGCGCGCGCGCGCCGGACTCGATGGCCTCGTCCACGGCCATGAGCTTGGTGACGACCGGCTCGTTCTGGAGCAGCACCCGGTTGGCGATTTCCTCGACCTGTTTCAGTTCCGCTTCCTCGATGGGCTTCGGATGGCTGAAGTCGAAGCGCAGCCGGTCAGGGGCCACCAGGGAGCCCTTCTGGGCCACGTGATCGCCGAGCACCTGGCGCAGCGCCTCGTGCAGGAGATGGGTCGCGGAGTGGTTCGCCCGCACCGCCGAGCGGCGCTCGTGGTCGACGATCAGCTCGAGGGACTGGTTCGGCTTCAGCGAGCCGTGCTCCACCGTGACATGATGCACGAAGAGGTCGCCGAGCTTCTTCTCCGTGTTGGTCACGAAGACCCGAGCGCCCTCGCCCTGCATCACGCCGGTGTCGCCGACCTGGCCGCCGGACTCGCCGTAGAACGGCGTCTGGTTGAGAACCAGGAGGCCGGACTCGCCCGCCTTCAGCTCCTGCACTTCCCTGCCGTCCTTGAGCAGGGCCACGACGACGCCCTCGGCGTTCTCGGTGTCGTAGCCGAGGAACTCCGTGGCGCCGGTGCGCTCCTTCACGGCGAACCAGACGGTCTCCGTCGCCGCCTCGCCCGAGCCGGACCAGGCCGCGCGGGCCTTCTCGCGCTGGCGCTCCATGGCGACGTTGAAGGCCTCCGTGTCGACGCCGATGCCGCGGGGCTTGAGCGCGTCCTGTGTCAGGTCGAGCGGGAACCCGTAGGTGTCGTAGAGCGTGAAGGCGGTCTCGCCGGAGAGGTTCTGGCCCTTGGCGAGATTGCGGCTCTCCTCGTCGAGGATCGACAGGCCGCGCTCCAGGGTCTTGCGGAAGCGGGTCTCCTCCAGCTTCAGCGTCTCGGTGATGAGTGCCTCGGCGCGGATCAGCTCGGGATAGGCCTGCCCCATCTCGCGCACCAGAACGGGCACGAGACGGTACATGAGCGGTTCCTTGGCGCCGAGCAGCTGCGCATGGCGCATGGCGCGGCGCATGATGCGGCGGAGCACGTAGCCGCGGCCTTCGTTCGACGGCAGGACGCCGTCCGCCACGAGGAAGCAGGCGGTGCGCAGGTGGTCGGCGATCACGCGATGGGAGGCCTTGCGATCACCTTCGGGCGCGACACTGGTGGCATGGGCCACCGCGTCGATCAGGGTGCGGAACAGGTCCGTGTCGTAGTTCGAGTGCACGCCCTGCAGGATCGCCGAGATGCGCTCCAGGCCCATGCCGGTATCGATGGAGGGCCGGGGCAGTCCGATGCGGTTGCCGGGCTCGATCTGCTCGTATTGCATGAACACGAGGTTCCAGAACTCGAGGAAGCGGTCGCCGTCCTCCTCAGGGCTGCCGGGAGGGCCGCCCCAGAGCTTGTCGCCCTGGTCGATGAAGATCTCCGAACACGGGCCGCAGGGGCCGGTATCGCCCATCTGCCAGAAATTGTCCGAGGTCGGGATGCGGATGATCTTGGAATCCGAGAAGCCCGCGATCTTCTTCCAGAGGTTCGCCGCCTCGTCGTCGTCGTGATAGACGGTGACCAGGAGCCTGTCCTTGGGCAGGTTGAACTCCTTGGTGATCAGGCCCCATGCGAGCTCGATGGCGCGCTCCTTGAAGTAGTCGCCGAACGAGAAATTGCCGAGCATCTCGAAGAAGGTGTGGTGGCGCGCCGTGTAGCCCACATTGTCGAGATCATTGTGCTTTCCGCCCGCGCGCACGCATTTCTGCGCGGTCGCCGCGGTGCTGTAGGGACGCTTCTCGGCACCCGTGAAGACGTTCTTGAACTGCACCATGCCGGCATTGGTGAACATCAGGGTCGGGTCGTTGCGCGGCACGAGGGGGCTCGAGGCCACGACCTCATGGCCGTTCTTGGCGAAGTAATCGAGGAAGGCCGACCGGATTTCGTTGACGCCGCTCATGGGTTCTCAAACTCGGATGCAGGGGCCGTTCGGGCCCGGAGAAGTATTCGTTCGTCGGGGTTTTTAGACGGACGCGTCGTTGCTGTCGAGGCGGCGTTTGGGCGGGCGGGGCGAATAGGCCTGCGGGCGATGCTCCGACGCGCCTTCCGACCGGACAGCCAGCGGATTGCGCCGGCGACGAGGATCCGACCACGGGACCGAGCCCGGCCGCGAAGGCCCACAGGGAGCAGTGGCAGCCCGCTCCGATCAGGCTGCCCTGCCTCGGTAGTGGCACCCCGAAGGGGTGAGTTGTGCCGGGACTCCCCGGTGCTAACCTCGCTTTGGCCGTTGGGCCTCGGATTACTCCGGTTTCCTCGTATGTTTTTGCACTTTGCAACCCTTGCGCCGCAAGCGCGGACCAAACCCCATCCTGGAGGGTCGGGCAGGTCGCTCTGCGGAATTGCGGGTGCAGGCTGTCTTGCTCTTTCGGTTCTCGGCGGCCCTGCCCTGGCGCAGCCTGCCGAGCGGAGCTGGCATCTCACGGCCTATGGCGGCCAATGGGTCGATGCCGATCTGGTGGAAATTCCGGAGCGCGCCTTCACCGGCAGCCTGAGCACGGAAAGAGCCTATCTTGTCGGAGCAGGTCTTTCGAGGGTCATTCTCCCGTCCTTCACCATCCCCCTGCCCGGCACCGACTTCGCGTTTCGCGGCAACCGGATCGAACTCGAAGGACAGGTCCTGCGGCATTTCGGCGACCAGAGCCATTGGGAGGGGACGCTCGCGCTCGTGTTCCGGACCGGGCCAATTCCGCTCTTCGGGGGCTTGAGCGTCAACCTGGCCTTCGGCGAAGGCCTTTCCTATGCCTCCGAACGACCACGGCTGGAAGGCAACCCTGAGCTCGAGCCGACCCAGCTTCTCAACTACCTCGCCTTCGAAGCCGAGTTCTCCCATTCCTCATGGCCGGGCGTGTCCTTCGTCCCCCGGATCCACCACCGTTCCGGAGTTTTCGGGCTCTTCGCCGACAAGGGATCCGGCTCGAACTTCATCGGTGCCGGCATCAGGGTGGATCTTCGCTAAGCCTCACCCTGGACCGGCATCCGCTTGCCAGCAAAAAGACCGCCGCGATCTCTCGCGACGGCCTGTTGTTTGCCCTTGAAGGAGAGCAAAACCTTAGTCCGCGGAGCCCTCGTCCAGATCGTCGGCGGTCGGGGTCGCCTGCTCCAGGATGCGGTCGGCGAGCAAGCCGGCATTCTGGCGGATGAGGGCCTCGATCTTGCCGGCGATCTCGGGGTTGTCGCGCAGGAACTGCTTGGCGTTCTCGCGGCCCTGGCCGAGGCGCTGGCTGTCATAGGAGAACCAAGCGCCGGACTTGTCGACGATACCGGCCTTGACGCCGAGATCGATGAGCTCGCCCACCTTGGACACGCCCTCGCCGAACATGATGTCGAACTCGACCTGCTTGAAGGGCGGAGCGACCTTGTTCTTGACCACCTTCACGCGCACCGAGTTGCCGATCGGATCGTCACGATCCTTCAGGGTCGAGACGCGGCGGATGTCGAGGCGCACGGACGCATAGAACTTCAGGGCGTTGCCGCCCGTGGTCGTCTCAGGCGAGCCGTACATGACGCCGATCTTCATGCGGATCTGGTTGATGAAGATCACCATCGTGTTCGACCGGGAGATCGAACCGGTGAGCTTGCGCAGCGCCTGGCTCATGAGGCGGGCCTGGAGGCCCGGCTGAACCTCGCCCATCTCGCCGTCGAGCTCGGCCTTCGGCGTCAGCGCCGCCACCGAGTCGATGACGAGCACGTCCACCGCGCCGGAGCGCACCAGCGTGTCGGCGATTTCGAGGGCCTGCTCGCCGGTGTCGGGCTGGGAGATCAGGAGATCGTCCAGGTTGACGCCGAGCTTGCGGGCATAAACGGGATCGAGCGCGTGTTCCGCGTCCACGAAGGCGCAGACGCCGCCCTTCTTCTGGGCCTCGGCGATGGTGTGCAGCGCCAGCGTGGTCTTACCGGACGATTCCGGTCCGTAGATCTCGATGATGCGGCCGCGGGGCAGACCACCCACGCCGAGCGCGATATCGAGGCCGAGGGAACCCGTCGAGACGGTTTCGATTTCAACCGGCTGCTGGCCCTTGCCGAGCCGCATGATCGAGCCCTTGCCGAAGGCGCGCTCGATCTGAGAGAGCGCCGCGTCGAGAGCTTTCGACTTGTCTTTATCCATTGATGAGCTTTCCACCAGTCTCAGAGAAGACTGCGACATGACCAGACATCCTTATGGCAGGAGGAGGAGTGAATCTCAACGCGGTGTTGAGGGAATATATGTACTCACTTTGTTCTCATGCACAAGTTCTTTTTTCGTTCCTTTCCGAGAATTCACAGCCGTTTGGAAGGCCAGGTTGCCGCAGGTAAATATACCAGCTTACTCAATAACTTACTGCCCGATCACCTGCTTCACGGTCTCGACCAGCTGACGCAGGCTGAAGGGCTTGGGCAGGAAGTTGAAATCCTCCCCTTCCGGCAGGTTCTTGCGGAAGGCTTCCTCCGCGTAGCCGGAAACGAAGATCACCTTGAGATCGGGGTAGAGCTTGCGCAATTCGCCCAGGAGCGTCGGGCCGTCCATCTCGGGCATGACCACGTCGGAGACCACGAGATCCACAGGGGAGCCCCGCTCCTGGATGATCTCCAGGGCCTCGATGCCGGAGGCCGCCTCCAGAACCGTGTAGCCGCGCGCGGAGAGCGCCCGGGCGTTCACCGCGCGAACCGGATCCTCATCCTCCACGAGCAGGATGGTACCCTGCCCCGTCATGTCGGCGGCGGGCTTCTTGGGGGCGTCCGCCTTGACCTCCTCGGGCACCTCCTGCGCCTCCGCCACGTGACGCGGCAGATAGATGCGGAAGGTCGTGCCCTGCCCGGGCTTCGAATCCACGTCGATGTACCCGCCCGACTGCTTGACGATGCCGAACACCGTCGAAAGGCCGAGGCCCGTGCCCTTGCCCACCTCCTTGGTGGTGAAGAAGGGCTCGAAGATCTTGTCGACCACCTCCGGCGTCATGCCGATGCCCGTGTCCGAGACCTCGACCACGACGTAATCGGCGGGCGGCATCCCGCTCACGTTCAGGCGCGCGGCTTCCTGGGCCGAGACATTGGCCGTGCGGATCGCGAGCTTGCCCCCGTCCGGCATGGCGTCGCGGGCATTCACCGCCAGGTTCACCACCACCTGCTCGAACTGGTTCACGTCCGCCTTCACGAACCACAGGTCGCGGCCGTGGCTGAGGTCCAGTTCCACCCGCTCGCCGAGAAGGCGCTTGAGGAGCATCGAGAGGTCATAGAGGCGGTCGTTGAGGTTGAGCACCTCGGGACGCAGGGTCTGGCGGCGCGAGAAGGCGAGCAGCTGACGCACCAGGCTCGCGGCCCGGTTCGCGTTCTGCTTGATCTGCATGATGTCCTGGAAGGACGGGTCGGTGGGCCGGTGGTTGGCGAGCAGCAGGTCGCTGTAGCCGATGATCGCCTGGAGCACGTTGTTGAAATCGTGCGCCACGCCGCCGGCGAGCTGGCCGACCGCGTTCATCTTCTGGGACTGGGCGAGCTGCTCCTCGACCTTGCGGAAATCCGTGGTGTCGAGGGCGTAGAGGATGGCCACCTCGCCATCCGCACCGGTATCGCCTGTCGGCGTGACCCAGACCCGGACGGAGCTGCCGTTCTCGCCCGCCGTCTGGAGCTCCAGGGGAGCGATGTCGCCCCGGTTCTCCGCCACGGCCTTCAGCGCGGCGTCCATCGGACCGCTTTCCCGGAAGCTCTCGAAGATGGAAGGACCTTCCCCGACCTGGTCGCCTGTGCGCGGCAGGATGCCGAACAGCTTGGAGAACGGCGCGTTGGCATGGACGATCCGACCGGCACGGTTCACGGTTGCGATCGCGATCGGCGTATTGTTGAAGAAGCGGACGAAACGCACCTCGGCGGCGCGCTGGCCCTCGTCCACCTCGATGCCCGGCGAGCGGTTGAGAACGAGGGTGCGGGAAGCTCCCATTCGGCCGTCGAGCCCGAAGGCGATGCGGTGATAGAGGCGCACGGGCAGGAACTGGCCGCTGCGGCGGCGAAGATCCAGATCGAGGGTTTCCGTGCGCACGCTGCCCGGCTCCCCCGTCAGAGACGTCAGCATCGCCACCACGTTGCGCGGCACGATATCGCCAAGGCTGAGACCACCGGAGCCGACCTGGGCGAGATCGTAATCGAGCCACGTCGCGAGTGTGGCATTGAGATAGATGATGGACCCATTCGGATCGACGGAGAGGAAGCCAGCCGGAGCGTGATCGAGATAGTCGATGGCGTGCTGAAGCTCCTGGAAGACGTTCTCCTGACGCTCCCGCTCATGGGTGATGTCAGCGATGCTCCATAGGGAAGCCTCGCGCCCGCCGGAGCGGGGCACGGGGCGCACGCGGACGCGGTACCATCCGAATTCGTGCTTCCCGTCGAGGGACGGGGACAGGCGGATCTCCTCCGTTCCGGTCCGGCGCTCGCGCCCTGCCTGGGCCAAGCGATAGATGGCCTCGGAAACCTCCGGAGCCCCCATGAACAGGCGTTCGACGGCACGCACCTCGGCCCGATCGGAGCCCGCGAGCGAAAGGTAGGCTTCGTTGGCATAGAGGATACGACCGTCGTCGTCGACCACGGCCAGCCCCTCGCCCGCCGTATCCGCCATGAGCTTGGTGATATCGTTGCGGGTAGTCTGCCCGGCGAACTGGACGACTCCGATGGCCCAGGCGAACAGGAAGAACACGCCCGCCATCGCGAAGAAAGCCAGAAGCCCCAGGATCAGGGGCTGCGCCTGCTCGCTGCCGAGGAAACGGAGGCTCAGCACCGCACCGGCCAGGACGGCTGCCAGCAGCAGAACCCATCCGAAATGGCCGGGACGGTCGGAACGGTCGATGGTCGCGCTCTTCGGCATGTCGCCCCGTTGAACCATAGATGTCTCAATCCTTCAGGAAGGCGGATGCGCCCACGGATACCAGGTGAGAGCGACGCCGGATGAGGGACCTCGATCCGACCGCTCGATCTTTGAAGCGTCCTACACGGAATTCATTGATTGTCCTCTAAAGCATCGGACGCAAAAGTGGACCTGCACTTTTCGCGTCGATCCGATGTTATCTTCTTAAGTTAAGAGCATTGTTTGTTGCGGACCCAGAGGGCTGCACGGTGCTCAAGGCGGCATCAAGCGGTGACGCAAGGGGGAGAAAATTCTCCGGGGAATGCTTGAGGATCGCCCCGTGCAGGCCACATTTTGGGTGCTTGAGAGCCTTTCCCCCCTTCCGCGCGGATTGCAGAGCCTCCCGTGAACCCCATATGCCGCCAAGCAGAATTCCTGCCGTTAACCATCCGTTAACCTTGCGGCTGGCTTTGACGATCAATGTGGTACAACCAACACAGAACCGGCCTGCCAAAGGCCCCCACAAGGCTTGAGATTACATCGTGTCATCACTTTTTGGTATTGAAGCGTCGCGGGCTGTTCTCTTCGTGATCGCATTTGCCATCATCCTGGCCCTGGTCGCCTTGTTCGGCCTGGTGCTGCGCAAGCTTACCGGCGCCCGCCTCATGATGCCGGGCAATGACAGGTCCCGCAGTCGCCAACCCCGCCTCGGCATCGTCGATGTCTACGATCTCGACCGTCAGCGGCAGCTTCTCCTGCTGCGCCGGGACAATGTCGAGCATCTCCTTCTGATCGGCGGACCGAACGACGTGGTGATCGAGACCAACATCGTCCGCGCGGCCGGCGCGCGCGTTCCGGTTACCGCCAGCGAGCCGGGACCGGAGCGGCTCGAACCTGCCCTCGACCAGGCGGCCCCGCGGCCCGCACAGGTCGAAACCAACGGACGCCCGTCCATCGAGACGCAGCTCGCGGCCCAGCTCGACGCCTTCGTTCGCCGCCCCTCGGAGCACTCGGACGTCGATCAGGAGCTTACGGCCGTCGCCTCCATCAGCGCGCCTGTTCCGGCTCGTCCGGAGCCTGTCATGAAGCCGGACAACGTTTCGGTTTCGGCGGCCCCGGCCGTGACGCCCCTCCGGGCCGAGGCGCGTACGCCTCCCGCCCCGAGCGCGCCCGCCGCGCCTCCGGTCGAGCGCGCCGAGCCGCGTGCGACCGTCACGCCGCCATCTTTCCAGTCCCGGGCCACGCCGACCGCCCCGACTCCGCCCGCACGTCCCGCCCAGGACGACTCCGTCCGGGTGTTCCCCGTTCCGCCTGTTGAGAAGCCCGCTGCGCCTGCCGTCAAGGCCGGCCCCGACGCAGCGGTTCTATCCAACATGGCCAAGCAGCTCGAGGAGGCTTTGAAGCGTCCTGCGGCGGCGATGACCCCTCCTCCGGTCCCGGCCTACGAGCAACGGGAAGAAGCCGTTGCGGATGAGGACGACCTGCTCGAAACCGCTCAGCCGGAGGACGCTCGCACGGATTACCGGAACGAGGACCTTGAGGATCTCGTGGAGGCGCCTGCGGCTGCTCCGCAGCCCGAGCCGCCGCGCCCGGCCAGCGCACCCGCACGCCCTGCTCCAGCTCCTGCTCCAGCTCCTGCCCCTGCTCCAGCTCCTGCCTCGGCCCCTGCTCCTCTCCCTCCGCAGCAGCCGGAGCCTGCCGTAGCCTCCGCCCCGCGAAAGGAACCCGATCCCTTCTCCGTGGAGGACATCGAGGCCGAGTTCGCCCGTCTGCTCGGGCGTCCGCTCGATCCCTCCAAGAAGGGTTAGCCGGGCACCGGCAGGGACCATGCGCTGAAAATGAAAAGGGCTCCGTCACCGGAGCCCTTTTTGTTTTTGTTGGAATGACGGGAGAGATCAGTCGTCCCGGTAGACCCGCTCGTTGCGCTCGTGACGCTCCTGAGCCTCCAGCGAGAGGGTCGCGATGGGGCGAGCCTCAAGGCGCTTGAGGGAGATCGGGTCGCCCGTTTCCTCGCAATATCCGTAGGAGCCATCGTCGATGCGGGCCAGGGCCGCGTCGATCTTGGCAATCAGCTTGCGCTGCCGGTCGCGCGCGCGAAGCTCGATCGCACGATCCGTTTCAGAAGAGGCGCGGTCTGCCAGGTCAGGATGGTTCTCGTTCTCGCTCTGCAAGGTTGCGAGGGTTTCCTGAGCCTCCTTGAGGATGTCGCTCTTCCAGCGGATCAGCTTGCGCCGGAAATACTCCCTCTGCCGTTCATTCATGAAGGGCTCGTCTTCTGTCGGTCGATAACCCTCATCAATAACGATGTCTGTCATGTTCGGCCGTTGTTCCCCGATGAACTGTGGCGCCCCTATATAGGGAAGTGGATGTCCCGACAACGCTCTTTCATATCATCGATTTGTCTAAATGGCCGGACGCCGGTCTCGGAAATCCTTGAATTGTAAGGGAAAGCAAAGCTCCGTACGATTTGCCGCACCATGAGCCGGATACCTCTTAGGAGGTAGCAGCCTCGGCGCGGCTGATCAGCTCGCCGGCGACATCGCCGATTTTCGGCGTTTCCTCCCGAATGAAGGGCAAGGGCCGGCAGACGGAAAGCGCAGCCAAGCCGAATCGGGCGGTCATGAGCCCGTTCAACACCCCCTCGCCCAGCTTTGCCGAGATCCGGGCCGCCAGGCCAAGCCCCAGAACCTGCTGCATCAGGCTGTCGCCCACGGCCACTCCGCCCGTGACGGCAAGGTGGTTCAGCGCCGCCTTGGCCAGCCTCAGGAAGCCGAACAGGCCGGGCCGGCCGCCATAGATCCGCGCCAGGGTGCGCAGCAGCCGGACGGCCGCGAAGATCACGAAGGCGACGTCCACGATGGCCCGGGGGCTCACCGCCGTGACCAGGGACACCTGCTTGGCCGCCGCCGCGATCGCCCGCTTGGCCTGGACGTCGAGGGGCGCGAGCAGCTCGCGCTCGGCGATGGCGAGCCTGTCGTCCGCATCGATGATCTCGTCCCTCAGCTCCTTAAGCCTGGCGCGCCCGGTGGCGGAGCCGCTCCTGGTCCCGTAGAGGGCCACGAGATCGGCCACGATGCCTTTGGCCGCCCTGTGATCCTTCACCGCCAGGGCATCGACGGCCGCTTCCCGCAGCTTCTCGATCTTCTGCTCCCGCAGGATCCCCGAAATTTCGCGTCCCACCAGAGCCAGGAAGGCGAAGGCGGCGAGCACCGCAAGCGCAAGAGCCACCCAGCCGAGCCAGGGAGCGACGGCATAGAGCTCGACGATCAGGTTCTCCAGCGCGAGCCCGAGCCCCAGGACGAGAAGGCCCGCTAGGGCCGACAGCAGAATGCCCATCCAGGGTGCGCGCCGACGCTCACCCATGGGCACGACGACGCCGTCTGCCGCCTCGATGGCGTCGAAGGGCTCCTCCGTGACCTGGATCGAGCCGCCGGTCACGTTGGGATCGTCGAGGCGGAAGGCGCGAGGTTGGCGGCTCATGCGAAACGGTCCCCCAGGAGAAATTCAAGAGCACGGTCGAGGCGAATATGGGGCATTTTCGCCATGCGGCCCGCCGCATCGACAGGCAGCCGCGGCGGCCGGAAGCGCGGAAAGCGGAAGGAGCCGGGCTCGATGGCCCCCTGAAAGATGGCCTCCGCGGTTTCGGGCAGTTCACCCGGAAAGATCGCGGCCTCGGTCTCGCCGTCAAAGATCTCGCTTCCCACACGTTCGCCCGCCTCCGGAATACCCGCCACCGCCCGAAGGGTCTCCCGGCCCTCGCGCACGCTCGTCTCGCGCGTCGCCCGCATCGAGGCGAGGGCCACCGTGCCGACCCGTGCGCCCGCGGCTTCCGTGCGGCGCGAGGCACGGTTCACGAGAAGGCGCAATACTGCATCGAGGCGGTCATGATCGGTGTGATGGATGTGGTCGGCCTTCGTGGCGGCGAACAGCACCCGGTCGGCCCGAGGCGAGAACAGCCGGGAGAGCAGCGTGTTGCGTCCCGTCCGGAACGCCATGAGCACCTGATCGAGCGCCTCCTCCAGCTCCGCCAGGGCGGCTGGCCCGGCGTCGATGGCGGCCAGCACGTCGACCAGCACGATCTGGCGGTCGATGCGCTGGAAATGATCGCGGAAGAAGGGCCTCACCACATGCGTCTTGTAGGCTTCGAAGCGGCGCTCCATGAGGGCCGCGAAGCTGCCCGGCGGGATGGGCTGGCGGTTGGGCAGGTCGAGAGGCGCGAAGGTCAGCGCCGGAGAGCCCGCGAGATCGCCCGGCATGAGGAACCGGCCCGGCGGCGTGGTCGCCACGGCCTCCGCGCCCGAGCGGAGCGCGAGCAGGTAATCCTTGAAAGTGTCGCTCGCCCGCGAGGCCAGCACCTCGTCGGGAGCCCCGGCCGGGTCGAGGGTCTTCAGAATCTCGTGCCAGCGCCCAGCAATGGCCGCCCGGGCGGGCTTGCGGCTGGCATCGATCGTCTGGCGGGACCATTCGGCGTAGCCCGCGTCGAGAAGCGCCAGGTCGAGCAGCCACTCGCCCGGATAATCCACGATGTCGAGAGCCAGCGCGGCCGGTCCAGGGCGCCAGCCCGCTTTACGCTCATATTCGATATCGACCCGCAACTCGCTGATACGGCTCGTGGATTGTGGCCAGCGCCTGTCCTGCGTGAGCGCCGCCATGTGCTCCTCGAAGGGAAAGCGCGGCACGGCGTCGTCGGGCTGATGCGCCAGATAGGCGCGCCGGATGCGGCCCTCGGCGGAGGCGCGGAAGGCCGGGAGATTGGTGCCTCGCGTCAGGTGATGAACCAAAGCCGTGGTGAACACGGTCTTGCCGGAGCGGGCGAGCCCCGTGACGCCGAGACGGAGCGAAGGCTGGATCAGTTGGCCGGAAGCCTCCCAGAGCGATTGCGCGGCAGAGCCGGCGCGGGAGGCAAGATCGGTGAAGAGAGGCACGCGGAACCTGAACTTTGCTGTGGCTCGAGATCACATGGGATTCGAAAGGTCAAAGATAAAGCCCAGGCTCCGCTTTTCTTTCTCCTCCGGCAAAGCCCGCCGGAAGAGCATCGCGATAAATTTCGCCTTGTCGGCAATGCCGTTCTAGATCACGTAGAAGTCCGAAGCCGTCATCTTCAGGCCGGTGTTGATCTTTGCGAAGATGATCGCGGCCCCCTTGCCCGAACCATCCGCATCATAGGACAGATAACCCGTCTTTTTGTCGTAGACGATCCGGTCGGATGAATCCGCCGCCTTGCTGCCGATGGCAAAGGCGCTCGAGGCCAGTTTCCGCGGGCTTGATAGAGAACCCGAGCCCAGTTTCGTGAAGATGGCGTTGTCCAGCCAGATCGTATCGTCGGCGACCGAGAAGTCCTTGATCGTATCGCGGTTGCTCGATTTGTTCGGCCTGGTGTCGAAGACGAACACGTCCTTGTTCCTGCCACCATAGAGCGTGTCGTTGCCGAGCCCGCCCCCCAGGGTGTCATTGCCGTTGAGCCCGCTGAGAGTGTTGCTCTTCGCGTTGCCGATCAGCTTGTTGGAGAGGCTGTTGCCGGTGCCCCGGAGAGCATTGCCTGCCAGCGTGAGGTGATCCGCCTGGGATGACAAGACGTGACTGGCGCTGGAGGAGATCGTCACGACATCGGCGGCCGAAAGCCCGATGGTATGGAGCACGGCGTATTGAGCGTTGGTCAGGGTGAGCCTGTTGTCCTGGGCGTCGAAGACATTGACGCCCCTGGTGGCCAGGGCGGAGATCTGCTCGACCGTCAGGGCGCCGAGAGCCTGGCCCGTAGCCTTGAGCGTCAGGACATCGACGCCGTTGGCTCGCATATCGGCGATCTGTTCGTCGTCGAGGATCGTCATGTCGTCGTAGCTTGCCGACAGGGTGACGTTGTCCGCCACCGTCAGCTTCATCCCGCCAACGGGGCTGATGGCGTTGTATTGGGCGAGCGTGAGGCCCAGCACATTGTCGCTGGCATCGATGATGGTCACCCCTCGGTCGGCGAGGGAGAACAACGCAGAGGGACTGAGCGTGCCCAGGATCTGCCCGGACGCATTCAGGGATACGTCATCGACATTGTTGGTTGCGAATTCCGCGATCTCGCTGTCTCGGAGGATTGCCAGGTCGGTGAGGCTGAGAGCAATGGTGACTTGGTCATCGGCTGTCAGCGTAATCTCCTGGAGAGGGTTCGTGATCGCGTCGTATTGCTCGAGGGAGAGAGTGAGCTTGCCGTCGGCTGCATCGATGCTGTCGAGCCCCTTGATGCCGAGACTTGTCAGATGGGCAATCGAGAGGCGGGATAGCTCCTGGCTGTTAAGGGACAGGGAAACGTCGTCCCCTTCCGCGAGGACAATGTTCGATTGCGCCATGGCAATGGCCCGGTCGGCGCCAGCAAGGGAAAAGGTATTGGTGGTCGAGTCAAAAACATCGATGCCCTTATTGGAGAGGGCCGTAATCTGTTGAGCTGAAAAGAAGGAAAGCTTTATATCGCTGTCACTGATCGTGACGAGATCGGCGGCATCAAAAGTCAGATTGGTCTGCCCTACCCATGCGGCGACATTTGCATTGACCTGAAGCGATCCGCCGTCCGCGTCGATGACATCGACGCCCTTGGCATTGAGGGCATTGACCTGGGCTTGGCTCAGCCCTCTGATGGCCGCCTCGGTATCGGCGAGCTCGATCACGTCGTCGGCGCTGAGGGCCACGGTGCCCAGGGCTTGAAATTCGGCCCAAGTGAGCGACACCCGGACGGCATCGTTCGGGTTGGCATTGAGCGAGACGACGCCGTTGCCGGCCAAGGCCGCGATCTGTTCGAACGTCAGGGTGTTGATCGCCTCGGCCGTATCGACGATCGCGATGCTTCCCGGCGGAAAAGGCGCTCCTGCCAAATATTCGGCGACAGTCTTCGTTGTGATGGCCACGATCCTGAATCTCCCCGAGCATAGGAATGCAGGCTTCGCAATTACGGCGAAGCCTGAAAGGTAGAGAATAAAGTTGCTAATATCCGGCCATGGGAGGATTTGCAATAAAATCACACCGGGAATGCAGATCCGAGAGATGGTTACTCTCGGAACCAGCTTCCGCAGGAGCTTTCGAGGCCTTTGTTCCTGAACGGTTTGCAGCTTGCTCAAGCGCGGTCAGGATGTTTTACCACAATCCCCATCCGGCCCCGCCGGACGGGCCTTTCCGCTCTCGCGGGTCGAAGCGCCATATAGGCGTGCCCTGTGTAGCGCTTCCGAATATAGGCGTGGAGGCGATATATGGCGCTGCGATCTTCCGCGATGACCACCATGACGACCAGCACGTCGCCCTGGCTGCATTGTTCGAATGTCGGTGCCTCGTTGTTCTCGAGCCATTTCCTGGCGATCGCGGGCGTGCATAGGGCCCAGCCGATATAGCCGACGACCACGCCGTCACGTACGGCGAAGGCGTAGTGGCGGCGGCGGATCTGCCCGGCGATGGAGCCCACGAGCTTGTCGGCCCGATAGGCGCTGAAAGGGGCATGCGCGGCGACATAGGTGACGGCGAGTCCCGTCGCCGCATCGACATCGGGGACCTGCTGAATGGAAACCACGGTCAATCCTGCACTCTGCCCCGAGAAGACCCCCTCCGAGCCGCCGACGGCTTCATCCGACGATTGATCGGCTGCCGCTAACCCGTTGCGGAGCGGGGAAAACACGCCGCGTCGGCCCGACTCCCGGCCATTCCAGGCATGGCCCGGTTAATTGTCAAGGCGCGGCACGACGGGTGGGCGCTCCCTGGCGCTCGCCTCGACTTTCTCGGTGGCCCGCTCGATGGCGGCCTGCACGAGATCGGGACTGGCCCGGACCGCCCCCAGTTCGAAGGCCGACATCGCCAGCATCACCCGGGCCAGGTTCGGCAGGGGCCTGCCTTCCGCCGTGAACAGCTTGAGGTCGTCGGTAGGACCCACGCCCAGCCCTTCGACCATGCGGCTCGCATAGTTGCGCAGACGCTGCTCGTCGGACCCGCAGGCGGAGGCAGCCTGCGGCTTAGGCGTGGCGGAGGCCGTCGTGGCGGGCTCGCGCTTGGGCTTGGGCTCGGGCCTGGGCTTTTGGACGACGAGGGGCCTCGGGTCGGGAGCCTTGGGCCTCTCGCCCATTCCTGCGGCGATGCTCGGCACCCTGTATTGCGGCGTCTTCTGGGTCATGGGAATGACCATCGAGACCCGGCCCGGCCTGCCGCCGGAGCCACTTTTGGCGGTGTACTGCACCACCCTGCCCTTCCGGCGCGAGGCGAGATACCGGGCCCGGACCGTGCCCCCGATTCCCCGGACGGCCAGGACCGCCATCCCGCCGATCCCGGTGGCGATTCCGCATTCGGGCGGAGCCCAGCGGCGCACGATGTCGAGGGCGGATTTGCGGTTGAAATCCAGATAATAGCGCTTCAGCAGCAGGGCTGCGGCATCGGCCCCGTGATGGGCGGAGGCGAAGCCCACATGCCCTTCGCTGTCGGTGGCGAGTTCACCGTTCCAGCGGGCGCTCTTGATGCACCAGTAGTTGTTCAGCTTCACGCAGCGGGTGACGAAGGGGCGCTCGGCCTTGAAGAGCGCCGCGAGGGTAATCACGGTCTTCGGCTCGAGAGCGTCGATGGCCTCGGAGCGCCAGTTGCTCACCTCGCGGCTTTGGGGCTCATAGCGCGCCTGGAGCGCCTTCCCGGGAACCAGGAGTTCCGCCATGTCGGGAAGCAGGGCGCGTCCGGCAAGCCCGAGCGCAAGAAGCGTCTGAAGCAGCATGGTGAGATTTCGATCCCGCGAACGACTGAAGATGGCTAAGGTGGTTTTCAGGAGAAACGATGGCGGGGCCGATATGTTCAGGCCGGCGGGCCGAAGCATCCCCGATCGTGACCGTTGTCACCTGGCGCTCCACCAGCGACCGACTTCCTTCAGCGAGACCTTTCATGACAGACGTTATGATCCGTCGCCTCGAACCCTCGGACGCCCAGGCCTACCGGGACCTCAGGCTGGAGGCCCTCGCCGCCAGCCCGGAGGCCTTCGGCTCCAGCCATGAGGAGGAAGCGCCGCTCCCTCTGGAGACGATCCGGGCGCGCATCTCCGCCACAAGTCCCAATGCGATCTTCGGAGCCTTCACAGGAGACCGCCTCGTCGGCATGGCAGGCTTTGCTGTCCATGAGCGCGCCAAGGCTTCGCACAAGGGCCTGATGTGGGGCGTCTATGTCCAGGCGGACCGGCGAGGTCTGGGATTGGGAAAGAGGCTGGTCGAGCAGGTGATCGACCACGCCTCCCGGCACGTGATCATGCTCGAAGCGGCCGTCGGCACGACCAACGAAAGCGCCCGGCGCACCTATCACGCCCTCGGCTTCAGGCCCTATGGAATCGAACGGAAGGCTCTGCGCGTCGGCGATGTCTTCTACGACGAGGAGTTGCTGTTCATCGAGTTCGGCGCCCCCGATCCCTGAGCGTTCAGCCGATTTCCTTGGTTCGCCGGACCTGTTCTAATCGTCCTCGCCGGCCCCGATCGATTTGGGCGTGACGAAGCGGTCCAGCCGTCCGGACTTGCGCGTGACGCGGGACCAGCTCTCCTGCGGGAAATCGATGACGGCGAGACCCGCGGTCGGGTACTTGCGGCCGAGCCGCAGAATCCCGTCCATGTCGCCTTCGCCGATCAGGAAGCCCGCCAGATCCTCGAAGCCCGGGTTGTGGCCGATCATCAGAACCGTGCGCGCTTCCGGCTCCACCTCCTGCAGGACGGTGAGCAGCCGCGCGACGGGAGCCTCGTAGATGCGCCCGTCGTGCCGGCTCGGCACCTCGCCGATGATGGGCCGCACGAGTTCCCAGGTTTCCTGTGTCCGGCGCGCCGAGGACACCAGCGCGAGGTCCGGCACAAGGAATTCGCGCTTGATGTACTTACCCATCGCGACGGCGGCCTCCTGCCCCCGGGCGGCGAGCGGCCGGTCCACATCGAGAGCACCGGGAGGCCAGGCGGCCTTGGCATGGCGGAGGAGCAGCAGGCGCAGCATCAGCGCCCTTCCCGCCTTGCGATGAAAGCCAACTTCTCAAATAGGCTCACGTCCTGCTCGTTCTTCAGGAGCGCCCCATGGAGCGGAGGAATGAGCTTGCGGGTATCGCGCTCGCGCAATTGCTCCGGGCCGATATCCTCTGACAGCAGGAGCTTGAGCCAGTCGAGGAGCTCCGAGGTGGACGGCTTCTTGCGCAGTCCCGGAACCTCGCGCACCTCGAAGAAAACTTTAAGCGCCTCCTCCACGAGCCGGTGCTTGATGCCGGGATAATGGACCTCGACGATGCGAGCCATGGTCTCGGCATCGGGGAACTTGATGTAATGGAAGAAGCAGCGGCGTAGAAACGCGTCCGGCAGCTCCTTCTCGTTGTTCGAGGTGATGACCACGATGGGGCGCTGCCGGGCCTTCACCGTCTCGCCGGTCTCGTAGACGAAGAACTCCATGCGGTCGAGTTCGAGCAGGAGGTCGTTCGGGAACTCGATGTCAGCCTTGTCGATCTCGTCGATCAGCAGGACAGGCCTGGTCTCCGATTGAAAAGCCTCCCACAGCTTGCCGCGCCTTATGTAGTTGCGGATGTCCGAAACTCTGCTGTCGCCGAGCTGGCTGTCGCGCAGGCGCGACACCGCGTCGTACTCATAAAGGCCTTGCTGGGCCTTGGTGGTGGACTTGATGTGCCAGGTGAGGAGCGGCGCGTTCAGGGAGCGGGCGATCTCCTCCGCCAGCACGGACTTGCCTGTGCCGGGCTCGCCCTTCACGAGAAGGGGGCGCTCCAGGGTGATCGCCGCGTTGACGGCCACGGTCAGATCCTCCGTCGCCACATAGCTTTCAGTTCCGGTAAAACGCGCCATCCCGCCCTTCCTTGGTCATTGAGCGGAGCCTAAGTCGCACTCCCGGCTTTCGGCAACCGCTCTCATCCTGTAAGCCCATAACAAACGTGGGAGGACAAGTACCTATGGCTTACAACCGTTATCACAAGGATCGCATCGGCAATCACAAGCTGAAGCCCGAGACCCTCATGCTGGGCTACGGCTACGATCCGACCCTGTCGGAAGGCGCGGTGAAGCCGCCGGTCTTCCTCACCTCGACCTTCGTGTTCAACAGCGCTGAGCACGGCAAGGAATTCTTCGACTACGTCGCCGGTCGCAAGGAGCCGCCGAAAGGCGAGACCGCGGGCCTCGTCTATTCCCGCTTCAACCATCCCAACGCGGAGATCGTCGAGGATCGCCTCGCCATCTTCGAGGAGGCCGAATCGGGGCTCCTCTTCTCTTCCGGCATGTCGGCCATCGCAACCACGATCCTGGCCTATGCCCGCCCCGGTGACGTGGTTCTCCACTCGCAGCCGCTTTACGGCGGCACGGAAACCCTGATCGCCAAGACGCTCGCCAATTTCGGCATCGCGGCCGTGGGCTTCGGCGATGGCGTCGACGAGGCCGGCATCCGCGCGGCGGCGAAGGCGGCTCAGGCCAAGGGCCGGGTGACGATCATCATGATCGAGACGCCGTCGAACCCGCTCAACACTCTCGTGGACGTGGCCCTCATCCGCACCGTCGCGGAGGAGATCGGGCAGGCTCAAGGCGCCCGTCCGATCATCGTGTGCGACAACACCCTGCTCGGGCCGCTCTTCCAGAAGCCGCTGAAGCACGGCGCGGACATCTCGGTCTATTCGCTCACCAAGTATGTGGGCGGGCACTCGGATCTGATCGCCGGCGCCGCTTTGGGCTCCAAGGAGCACATGAAGGCCGTGCGCCTGCTGCGCTCGGCCATCGGCACCCAGCTCGATCCGCATTCCTGCTGGATGATCGGCCGCTCCCTCGAAACCCTGGCGCTTCGCATGTCGGCCGCGAACCGCAATGCGGAGATCGTGGCCGGGTTCCTGCACGAGCACCCGAGCATCGCAAAGGTTCACCACCTCGCCTACCTGCCGGAAGGCTCGCGCGCCCGCCAGGTCTACGAGGCGCAGAGCGACGCTGCCGGCTCCACCTTCTCCTTCGACGTGAAGGGCGGCGAAGCGGAAGCCTTCAGGGTGCTCAACGCCCTTCAGGTGTTCAAGCTGGCGGTCAGCCTGGGGGGCACGGAATCCCTGATCTCGCATCCGGCCTCCACCACCCATTCCGGCGTCCCGAAGGAAACCCGCGACCGGCTCGGCGTGACGGACGCCACGATCCGCGTCTCCATCGGCATCGAGCACCCGGACGATCTGGTGGCGGACCTCGCCCAGGCCCTCGCGACGCTCGGGTGATCCGTCTTCCCCGGCCTTGAGCCGGGGTCCACGCCCGAGGAACCACGGCATCGAGGACGACGTGGATGGCCGGGATAAGCCCGGCCATGACGGGTATCGGCGGTACCCGGCACATGTGGTCGCGCAGGGGCAGATTGCAGCAGATTGCCCTTGCGCTCCCGTTCTGCGTAGAACCACAATGCGCCCGAACGGAAGGATCACATGAGTACCGCGATCGACCTGCATGCCTATCAGGAGCCCATCCTTTTTCTGGCTACGGCAGGCATCGTCGTTCCGGTGTTCCACAGGCTGAAGATCAGCCCCGTTCTGGGGTTCCTCGCAGCCGGCGCCCTGCTCGGCCCCTATGGTCTCGGACGGCTCATTCCCGACTATCCTTGGGTCGACTGGCTCACCTTCACCAACCCTGAGGGCACGTCGAGGCTCGCCGAGTTCGGCGTGGTGTTCCTGCTCTTCACCATCGGCATCGAGCTGTCCTGGCAGCGCCTGCGCATCCTGCGCCGCCAGGTCTTCGGGTTCGGCACGCTTCAGGTTCTGCTCTGTGCCTTGGCGCTGGGCCTCTTCGCGTTCAAGGTCGTGGACTCCATCGCGGCGGCGGCGCTGATCGGCATTGCGCTGGCCCTCTCCTCCACCGCCATCGTACTGCCGGTCCTGGCCGAGCAGAAGCGCCTCGGCTCGGCGGCGGGACGGGCGAGCTTTTCCGCCCTTTTGTTCCAGGATCTGGCCGTGGCGCCGATCCTGTTCGCGATCGCGGCTCTCGACACGCGCCAGCCCGAAGTCACCATGCTGTCCTTCGGGACGGCTCTGTTCCAGGCGGCCCTGGCGCTCGCGATCATCGTCGGTCTCGGGCGCCTGGTGCTCCGCCCCTTCTTCCAGATGGTGTCTGCCACCAAGAGTCCGGAACTGTTCATGGCGGCCTGCCTGCTCGTCGTGATGGTGACGAGCCTGATCGCGGCGGTGAGCGGATTGTCCATGGCGCTCGGCGCCTTCATCGCGGGCATTCTCCTGTCCGAGACGGAATATCGCCGCGCCGTCGACACGACGATCCAACCGTTCAAGGGATTGCTGCTTGGCGTGTTCTTCGTGTCGGTCGGCATGAGCCTCGACGTCGTGCGCTTCCTGGGAGCGCCCATGACGATCCTGGCGGTCGCCACCTTCCTGATCGCGATCAAGAGCGTGATCATCTTCTGGCTCAGCCGGCCCTTCGGCCTGAACGCTCCGGAGGCGGCGGAAACCAGCCTGCTGCTCGGGCCGGGCGGCGAGTTCGCCCTTGTCATCCTGGGAGCTTCCATGGCGGCGGGGCTCGTTCCAGGGGAAGTCGGGCAAAACCTGCTGCTCGTCACGACGATCACGATGGTGGCGATCCCCTTCCTGGCCCGTCTCGGGCGCCGCCTGAGCCGCCGCCTCGAGCGCAAACGCCCCCTGAACCCCGAGGCCGCCGAGCCCCCGCCGCCCGAGGAGCCGGGCCGCGTCATCGTTGCCGGGTACGGCCGCGTCGGCCAGCTCGTGGGCGACATGCTCCAGCGCCACAAGGTGCCTTATCTTGCCATCGACATGGACCCCTTGCGCGTGGCCGAGGAGCGCAAGGCCGGAAAGCCGGTGTTCTTCGGTGACGGAGCTCACGCCGGGTTCCTGCACGCCTGCGGCATCGAGCAGGCCCGCGCCCTAGTCATCACCCTCGACACGCCGAGCGCCATCGAGGCGGTGGTGACGGCGGCCCGCCAGGAGCGCTCAGACATCACCATCGTGTCCCGTGCCCGCGACGCCAGGCACGCCGCCCAGCTCTACGAGCTCGGCGTCGACGATGCGGTACCGGAGACCATCGAGGCGTCCCTTCAGCTCAGCGAGGCGGTGCTGGCCGATATCGGCGTACCGATGGGCCTGGTGATCGCCTCCATTCACGAGCGGCGCGACGAGTTCCGCTCGTTGCTGAGAAAGAGCAACAAGAAGCCGGAGCGCATCGAGTTCCGGGCGCGGCGCACCGTGGGCAAGTAGGGGATTGCGCCTTTCCCGCTTGACCTTCCCGAATCCCGCCCGACACTGATGCGATGTTCCTCACCTTCTTCACAGAGCTGCGCGCGGCCAAGGTGCCCGTTTCGCTGAGGGAGTATCTCTCCCTCCTGGAGGCGCTCGACCAGGATCTGGCCGACAAGAGCGTGGAGGAATTCTATTATCTCTCCCGCGCCTGCCTGGTGAAGGACGAGCGTCATTTCGACCGCTTCGACCAGGTCTTCGCCCATGCGTTCAAAGGCCTCGAGCGGATGGGGCAGGCCTTCGGACAGACGGAGATCCCCGAGGAATGGCTGCGCAAACTCGCCGAGCGCTACCTCACCGAGGAGGAGAAGAGGCAGCTCGAAGCCATGGGCTGGGACAGACTCTGGGAGAACTTGAAGAAGCGCCTGGAGGAGCAGAAGGGCCGGCATCAGGGCGGCAATAAGTGGATCGGCACCGCCGGCACCTCCCCCTACGGCGCCTATGGTTACAACCCGGAAGGCATCCGCATCGGCCAGGACAAGAACCGCAACTTCCGGGCCGTGAAGGTGTGGGGCAGGCGCGAGTTCAAGGATTTCGACGACAGCGTGGAGCTTGGCGTGCGCAACATGCGCATCGCGCTGCGGCGGCTGCGCCGCTTCGCCCGCGCCGGCGCGCCGGAGGAGCTCGATCTCGACGGGACCATTCACGAGACCGCCCACAAGGGCTATCTCGACGTGCGCCTGCGCCCGGAGCGCCGCAACGCCGTGAAGGTTCTGCTCTTCCTCGACGTGGGCGGTTCCATGGACTGGCATGTCCAGGTAGCCGAAGAGCTGTTCTCGGCGGCGCGGCTCGAGTTCAAGCATTTCGAGCACTTCTACTTCCACAACTGCGTCTACGAGCACCTGTGGAAGGAGAACCGGCGCCGCTTCGACGAAAAGATCCCGACCCTCGACGTGATCCGCACCTATCCGTCCGATTATCGCGTGGTCTTCGTCGGCGACGCTTCGATGAGCCCCTACGAGATCACCCATCCCGGAGGCTCCGTGGAACATTGGAACGAGGAAGCGGGCGGAGTCTGGATCCGGCGCATTCTCGACCACTTCCCGAAGGCCGTCTGGCTGAACCCCGTGCCGCAGAGCCACTGGACCTACACCCAGTCCATCGCCCTCATGCGGCAGCTCTTTTCCGAGCGCATGCACCCTCTTACGGTCGAGGGCATAGACCACGCCATGCGCGAACTGGTACGCTAAGGCCCATGACGCAGACTTATACCCATAGCCCCCGCCCCGTGGGCGGCCCGATAAGCTTCGCCATCCAGGGCGACCGGCTGATCGTGGATTCCGGCCGCAAGGTGCACGAAGTGCGCCTCGGCGCGGTCGAGACCGTGCGCATGACCTACGAGCCTGGACGAGTCGGCCAGAGATCCTTCCGCACGAAGGTGACGATGAAGGACGGCAAGGCCTTCAGCTTCAGCTCCCTCACCTGGAGAAGCCTCATCGAGGCGCAGGAGATGACGGCCGAGTACCGGGCTTTTGCCCGAAGCCTGTGCGAGGCCATCGTGAAGGCCAATCCGCAGGCCCGCTTCATCGCCGGCAAGCCCTGGTGGCTCTGGTTCTCGACGGCGGCGGTCGCCGTCCTGTCCCTGCTCCTCATGGCCTATCTGATCTGGCAGGCTGCTCGGATGGGCTCGACCGGCGTCGCCCTGATCGGAGCCCTGCTCGCCGCCGTGGGCGTCTGGCAGATCGAGCCGATGGTGCGCCTCAACAAGCCGCGCCCCTTCAGCTCCGGCGCACTGCCGGACGAGCTGATGCCGAAGGCGGGCTGACTCTTCATGACGAGCAGCCTCGAAGACGCGAACGAGCGGCAGCCCGACATCGCAACGGTCGGCAGCAGGATCGTTTACGAGAACAAGTGGATGACGGTCCGCGAGGATCAGATCCGCCGCAGAGATGGCTCGCTCGGAATCTACGGCGTCGTCGACAAGCCTGACTTCGTGATCATCGTCCCCGTCGAGGACGGCATCGTCCATTTGGTCCAGCAATACCGGTATCCCATCGGCCGCCGCCAATGGGAGTTCCCCCAAGGCTCATGGGAAGGCCAGCCCGGTGCCGATCCGCGCAGTCTCGCCAGAGGCGAGCTGGAGGAAGAGACCGGACTGCTGGCCGGCGATATCCAGGAAGTGGGACAGCTCTATCCCCTTTATGGAACCGTGACGCAGAGCTACCGGATTTTCCTGGCGACGGATCTCAAGCCAGGCCGCCGCCGGTTGGAGCAGGAGGAACAGGACCTCGTGACCGGAGCCTTTCCGCTGGCCGAGGTGGAGACGATGATCCTGAACGGCACCATTCAGGATGCCGGAACCGTGGCCTCCTTCGGAATCCTCAGGCTCAAGCGTTTGATTTGAATGCTTGCCCGCCCCTCTTGGCCGGACTTAACCCGGCCATCCACGCTTCTGCGCAGCTGAAGACGTGACCCCCGGAACAAGTCCGGGGAGGCGATGTCCCGTCAAGCCCGCACCACGAGCACCGAGCACCTGGCGTGCCGCACAATGGTGGCGGCGTTCGAGCCCAGAAGATAGGTCGCCATGCTCGGGCGGTGCGAGCCGATGACGACGAGGTCCGCGCCGATCTTCTCGGCTTCGTCCAGCACCTCATTGTAAACGGAGCCGAGGCGCACCACAGCCGAGACGCGCTCGGCCGGGAGGCTCACCTGGGCGGCCAGCTCGGCGAGCTTCTTCTCGGCCTCGTCCTGCTGCTCCTGGTCGAAGGCCGGGGGCATGAATTCCATGTAGGTGACGGGCACGATGGCCCGCACATAGATGAGGCGGATGCTGCCCTCGCCGCTTTCGGCGAGTTCCACCGCCTTGTCGAGGGCGGGTTGCGCCGCTCCGATTTCACCGAGATCGACGGGAACCAGGATCGTCCTGAACATGACAAAGCCTCCGGATCAGCCCTGACGGGTCGGGGTATGAACGACGAGCCCGTCCATTTCCGGGCGGACCCTGATCTGGCAGGACAGGCGCGAGTTGGGACGGACGTCGAAGGCGAAATCCAGCATATCCTCCTCCATCGGCTGCGGCTGGCCGGTCACGGCCTCCCATTCCTCGTCCACATAAACATGGCAGGTCGCGCAGGAGCAGGCGCCGCCGCATTCCGCCTCGATGCCGGGAACGCCGTTGCGCACGGCCGTCTCCATGACGGTCGAGCCTTCTTCGGCCTCCACTGTCCGGGCGGTGCCCTCGGCATCGATGAATGTTATCTTGATCATTGCGGACCTCTTTGTGACGGCGCATATTTAAGACACGGGGCACCGAATGACGAGAGACGGGAGTGAGGCTTGCCGTCTTTTCGCCGTATTTTCCCCGGTAGTGCAGGTTACTGAGCCGTTAACGACGTTCACAAGTGGCAGGGGACTTCGGGTTTCCTTGAGCATCGCCGGCCGCTAAACTCGCTTGGTAAACAGTAGATTACCGTACGGAAGGACTGTCAGAAGTTTTTCCGTACCGGCTGGAGTCGCGCATCGCCGCTCGACCGTTAAAGGGATGCGGCGGCTTCAACCAAAATCAGTTGCGTCACGAGGGCGGATCATGGCGACCGAAAAGAAGAAGATGAAAGACCCGGCGGAGGCGGCCCTTTCGGCTGTTGAGCACGCGCTCAACCTCGAAGAGACGTTCGAGATCTCCTCCCCCGACCAGGCGCAGAGCAGGTCTTCTTCCGAGGAGCCACGGCTTCCGGACATCGACGCGCACGACTTCACGAAGGGTCCCTTCTCCCTGAATCCCGACATTCCCGGCGAGCAGGGCCGCGACCGCCCGGACGAGCGCGAGATCAGGCTGGAGGATGCTCCCCGCCCCGGCTTCCTTGCTCCCGATCGCGCCGCCGTTGCCAACGATGACCGTCAGAATGTCGGCGTGATGCTCCAGGCCCTCCAGGTTCGCCCCTCGGGTCGCGCTTATGTCTACGCGACGCTTGCTTCCCTCCTCTGGGTCGGCGCCATCGGCTACTTCCTGTATTCCCAGAGCATCACGACCCCCGAGCAATTGCTCGCCACCTTCTCCATCTCGCAGCTTGCGCTCGCTGCCGTGGCTGTCGTCGCGCCGATCTTCCTGTTCTTCATCGCCGCGATGCTCACCATCCGTTCGCAGGAAATGAAGATGGTGGCCCGCGCCGTGGGCGAAGTGGCCGTGCGCCTCGCCCAGCCTGAGAACTTCTCCACCGATGCCGTTCTCTCGGTATCCCAGGCCGTGCGGCGCGAAGTGGCCGCCGTGGGCGACGGCGTGGAGCGTGCCCTCGCCCGTGCCGGCGAGCTTGAGACCCTGGTCCGCAGCGAGATCTCCACGCTCGAGCGCGCCTATTCCGACAACGAAATCCGCATCCGTTCCCTCATCGACGAGCTCGTGGCCCAGCGCGAGGCCATCGTCTCCAATGCGGAACGCGTGCGCGGCGCCATCACGGGCGCTCATCAGAACCTGATTCAGGACCTCGACGTGGCCAGCGAGCGCGTCGTCGCGGCGGTCGGCGGCGCCGGCGACAAGATCACCGGTTCTCTCGAACAACAGGGCGATCAGATCACCCAGGCTCTCGGCCGCGCCGGCGAGCGCGTCGTCGAAGAAATGTCGAGCCGGGGCGTCGAGCTCGTGGAGCGCCTCTCGGGCGCCAGCGAGGACATCAAGACCGGTATCGCGGAGGTCGGCACCACCATCACCGGCGCTCTCGAAAGCAAGGCGCAGGACATCACCGGCGCCTTCGAGCGCACCGGCGACGTTCTCACCCGTCACCTGCAGGAAGGCGCCAGCCAGGTCACCCGGACGCTGGCCGAGACGGGCCGCGGCGTGATCGACGCCCTCGCCCAGCAGGGCAACGACGTGCGCGAGGCCTTCGAGCAGACCGCCAGGAACCTGGAGGAGAGCTTCACCCAGCGCGGCAGCGAGATTACCGAGAAGCTGGCGGCGACCGGCGGCGTGATCGCCGACGACCTCACCGCCCGCACCGCAGAAATGCGCGATCAGATCGCGGCTGCCGGCCTCTCCGTCAGTGAGGAGCTCACGACCCGCGGCACGGCCCTGCGCGAGCTGTTCGCCGCCACTGGCGCGGACGTGGTCAACGACATCATCGCTCGCGGCAGCGAGTTCCGCGAGCAACTGGCCAGCACGGCTTCCGAGGTGGGCAGCCAGATCACCCTTCGCAGCACCGAGGTGCGCGAGCATCTCGAGAGCGCTGTGCGCTTGGCCGACGAATCCTTTGGCAGCCGTGTCGAGGATCTCGCGGTGCGTCTCGAAACCGCCAGTCAGCGCGTCAGCGAATCGGTCACCGTCCAGGGCCAGGCGCTCGAGAGCAACCTCGCCGAGGTCGGCGAGCGCATCTCCTCCCTTCTGGGCTCCAAGGTCGAGGAGTTCCACTCGACCTTCGAAACCCGTGGCCAGGAATTCTCCGAAACCCTCTCCCACCATGCGGACCAGGTGCAGGCCCGCCTTGCGAGCACCAGCAAGGAGATCGTTCTCGCCATTGCCACGCAGGGCGGGCGCGTCAACGATGTTCTCAACCGGACGGCAGAGAACCTCACCACCACGGTCGAGACCTGCACCCGTGAGGTCGAGGGGACTCTCGGCTCTCGCCTCGAAGCCTTCGAGAGTGTCATGGGCCGCGGCAGCGAGCTCGCCGACCGCATCTCCCACGAGGTTGGCAGCCTGACCGAGACCATCAGCGGCCGCTTCGAGGAAGTCGATCGCCTCATCACCGTGCAGGGCCGCACCGTGGCCGAAACCTTCGCCGAGCGCGCTCGCGAAGCGACCACCGCCATCGAGACCCAGCTCACGGCTCTCGAGGAGCACGCCTCCCGCCGCGCGACGGATATCACCACCAGCTTCAACAGCATCGCCGAGCGCGTCGATACCATTCTCAGCGCCCGCTCCACGGCCCTCAACGAAGCGCTCGTCGTGCGTACCGGCGAGATGGCCCGCGTCATGGCCGAAGGCGGCCGCGACGTGGCACAGGCCCTTCAGGCTCGGGTCGACGAGATCAGCCAGGCGATCACCGCCAAGACCAGCACCATCGCCGACACGCTGAGCGCCAGGGCCGAAGAGATCGGCGAGACGCTGGATGCCCGCGCCACCAGCATCAACGCGATCCTCGGCACCCGCGTCGGCGAGATCTCGGAGACGCTGGAGAACCGCGTCGCCACCATCAACCAGATCCTCGGAGACCGGGCCGACGAAGTGGCGGAGACCCTCGGCGCCCGCGCGTTCGAGATCAACCAGACACTCGGCACGCGTGCCGAAGAGATCGCCTCGACCCTCGACGAGCGCGTCTCGAAGTTCGAGGAGCGCGTGGTCAACCGCCTCGGCGGTGTGGCTGAGGCCATTGACGAGCGCGGCCAGAGCGTCGTTTCCTCGCTCAACAGCCGTATCGGCGAGATGCGCTCGATCTTCGACACGCAGGGCAATGCCCTCATCCAGTCGCTCGGCACCCACAGCGAGCAGATCGGCCGCGAAGTGGAGACCATCACCGAGGCGACCCTGCGGGCTCTCGACGAGCGCAGCCAGACCATGCTGTCGTCGCTCCAGGAGCGCACGACGGAGCTCACCTCCTCCTACATGCAGTCGACGGAGGCCATGCGGCTCGCCATCGACGACGGTACGAAGCGTACGATCGAGTCTCTGCTCGGCACCAGCGAGGGTCTGCGCGGCAATCTAACCGAGGTGCTGGACCGCCTGCAGACCGCAAGCAGCAACCTTCAGCAGGTCGCGGCATCGGCGAGCGGCAACCTCGAGGCTGTCGAGGACGGTCTGGGCGGCCGCGTGCAGCAGATCGAGGCGCTTCTGTCCGAAATCGCTTCGCAGGCGAACCGGGCGTCCGATCAGGTTGCCGATCAGGTCGAAGTCCTGCGCAACGTGTCTTCCGGAGTCATTCAGCAGGCGATGGACCTCGCCCAATCCCTGGAGGAGCGCGGCCGCACGCTCACCGACACGACCTACGAGCAGATCAACACCCTCACCCAGGCCGCCTCCGCCCTGGAGCGGGTCGAGAATCGCATGACAGAGGCGCTGTCCAGCCGCCACGGGGCCCTGGAGGAGCTGCTCGGCCGAATCGAGGAGCGCTCGCACGAGCTCGAATCCGTCACCCGCGCCTTCACGACCCTTGTGGAGGGCTCCCTCACGAATGCCGAGGACAAGGCGCGCCAGATCGGCTCCGTTCTCGCCGAGGCGGCTCAGACGACGACGCAGGCGATCGGCGAAGAGTTCGAGCGGGTTCGCCTCACGACCGGCGTGGAGAGCGAGCGCACGGTTGCAACCCTGCGGACCGCTTACGAAACAGCCGCCGCCGAGATGGCGGAGGCGCTCGGCAGCGCGACGACGAAGCTGCGCGACACGATGGGCGAATTGCGCGGCATGACGGGCCAGATCCAGCGCGAGCTGGAAGCCACCCGCGCCGAGCTGCGTCGTGGCGTGGTGGAACTCCCGCAGGAGACCCAGGAAACCACGGCCAACATGCGCCGCGTGGTCGCCGACCAGATCAAGGCTCTCAACGAGCTTTCCTCCCTCGTCTCGCGGTCCAACCGCCTCGTCGATGCGGCTCCCGCCGCGCAACCTCGCAGAGCCGCGGCAAACGAGGTGCCGGTAGCCGCGACCATGGCCGCGGTCGCCGCCGCCGTCGAGCAGCGCATCGCCCCCCCTGCCCCGGCTCCCGCTCCTGCACCGGCGGTCGCGCGCCAGCCCGAGTCACGCCCTGCACCGGCTCCCGCACCGGCCCCGGCTCCCGCACCGACTCGTCAGGCTCCCGTGGAGCGTCCCGCCGCCCGTCGTGAGGAGGCGCCCACCGCCCGCGACGCCGGCTCCGCCCGCAGCGGCTGGCTCTCGGACCTTTTGACCCGCGCGTCCCGCGATGACGAACCCGCTCGCGGCCAGGCCCGCGGACGGAGCAATGGTCTCGAGTCCTTGGACTCGATCTCGGTCGATATCGCCCGCATGATCGATCACGACGCGGCCGTCCAGGTGTGGGATCGCTACCGTCGCGGCGAGCCCAACGTGTTCAGCCGTCGCCTTTACACGGCACAGGGCCAGCAGACCTTCGACGAGATCCGTCGCAAGTACCGTCAGGAAGACGAGTTCCGTCAGACCGTCGACCGCTATGTGGACGAGTTCGAGCGCCTGCTCGCCGAAGTCGCCCGCGATGACCGCGACTCCACGCTGACGAGAACCTATCTCACGTCGGAAACCGGCAAGGTCTATACGATGTTGGCCCACGCGAGCGGCCGGTTCGACTAGAACGGTCGCCCCGAAACGACATCCGAAAGCGCGGCTTCGAAAGCCGCGTTTTTTCTTTTGGGGCCGACACCCGCCTTCACCATGGCTGTCTGCGTTGTGGTTTGAAGACATGGATGCCCGGCACGAGGCCGGGCATGACGGCGGGGAGTGTCAGGGCCATGTCTCTTCCCGTCATGGCCGTGCTTGTCACGGCCATCCACGTCTTGAGGAACCGCGACAGGTAAAGACGCGGATCCTCGGCCCACGCCCAGGAATGACAGAGAGGATGCCTGCGATAAATCAAAGGGCTCCGATGTCTCCGAGCCCGAAAAATTTTCGGAGCGGAGCGAAAGCGCTCAGGTCGGAGCCTGCTCCTTGGCCGGCGCCTGGCTGACGTCGCCCGGCTCCTCGCGCCGCGGCAGCGAGCTGCCGCTGACCCATCGGACGATGTCGAGCATGACGGTCGACAGCGTTTCGTCGAGCCCCCGGGCGGCATTGGGAGCGTCGAGGGCGGCCACAGGCGTGCGGGCGCGGAAAATCCGGCCGTTCACGATGCGCCCGTTCTGGTCGCTGACGATCTTCACCGAGATCTCGACCACGGCCTCGTTGGACGGCGTGGCGATCTCGAAGCTGCGCAGTTCCGAGACGAGCTGGACATCGGCTACGGCGCCGCTGCTGGGTCGGGAGACCCCGCGCAGCTGGGAGGAGTTCTCGAACGTGTTGATCAGGCGGGTCTGGATCAGGCGCGGCAGGTTGTCGGCCCATTGTGCGCCTCCCAGGAAGGAGACGGTGCCGCTCGCATCCTTTACCAGGATCTGCTGGGAGGACAGCGTCTGCAGCGCTGCCGGCTCGTTCACGAGCACCTGGACGCCGGCCGCCCCCCTGATCCGCGACGTCGGCGCGGAGAGGTCATACGACGTCGGGGCCGAACCGGACGAGCAGGCTCCGGCGAGGGCCGCCAACAGCACGACGGGCACCAGGCGACGAAAAGGCCGGAGCGGCTCGAACGAGAGGAGAAACACGGATGATCCACGCATACAGGTTACTTACCGGCGTCCATTGTATTCCGGGAGATTGGGGCGGCTACCGAAAAGAAACTGCTGTGGATTACGTTCGATGCTCCGCACGGCGCGGCTGATGTCGCCGAGCGTTCTGCGCCCCTCGACGGCCAGCGCCTCGTATTCCCTCAGGCCCGAATTCGTGAAGCGGCCCACCCCGGACAGGACGCCCTCGATGCCGCTGGTGCGCCGGTTCAGGTCCTCGGCCAGCTCGCGCACCGACACGGCGGCCGCCCGGATCTCGTCGAAAGCGCCCTTGCCCGCCTCGCCCGATGCCGAGCCGAGGAATTTCTCGGCACCGGCCAGGACATTGTCGATCCGATCGGCGGATTTGTTGAGCTTCTCGGTGATCGAGCGCGCCTCCTGGATGGCCTTGTCGATATCCGGGCTGCGCCGGTTCAGGGTGTCGGTGAAGGCTTGCACGTTGTCGACCGTGCGGCTCACCTTGCTCGGGTCGATCGCCTTCACGACGAGCGAAATCTCGCCCACCGCCGCGTCGAGCTTCGGGGCCGTCTCGTTGAGGCGGCCCACGAGACTTGCCGCATCGCGCAGGGCGTCGCTCACAACCTGACGGTTTTCGCCCAGGGCCTGGGTGAAGCTGTCCACGTTCTCGACGATGCGCGAGACGCGCTGAGGCTCGACCGCCCGGACCACCTGGTCGACATTGGTCGCGAGCGTCTCGAGTTTCTCGGCCAGCGGCCCGACCTTCTCGGCGGCCTGCCCGATCTGGGCCAGGAAGCGGTCGATGCCTTCCGCGTTCTCGCCCAGGGCCTGGGAGAAGCGCTCCACGTTCTGGACCGTGCGGCTGATGGATCCCTCGTTGTCGGCCACCACCCGGCCCACGCGCTCCAGCACGTCATCGGCCCGGCGGGCGATGTTGCGGGCGGTCTCGATGAGGTCCTGGAAGTCGGAGCGGTCGGCGAAGATGGTCGGCATCGGCTGGCCGGGTCCCGCCACCAAGGGAGGAGCCCCGGGCTCGCCGCCGGAGAGGCCGATATTCGCAACACCCGTCAGGCCCTGGTATTCGAGGCGGGCGCGGGTGTCCGCACGGACGGGCGTGCTTTCGTCCACTTGGACGATGGCCACGACCCGGCGGGGATCCTCGGGCAGAAGGCTGATCTGCGTCACCTCACCGACGCGAAGGCCGTTGAAGGACACGATGGAACCCTGGGAGAGACCCGACACGGAACCCGAGAACACGATGCGGACGGACTGGCGTTCCTGGCCGCGGCCGCCGCCGGAGAACCAGTAGACGAAACCGAACGCCGCCGCGATCACCGCCAGGGTGAAGATGCCGATCAAAGCATAATTCGCACGCGTTTCCATCGTCGATCCTTACGCGCCGCCGGCCAATGCCGCACGGGCCCGTTTTCCGTGAAAATAGGAGCGGAGCCATGGGTGATCTGAAGCCAGCATCGCCTCGATGGGGCCTTCCGCCAGGATTTTGCCCTCACCCAGCGCGGCGATCCGGTCGCACACCGTGTAAAGGCTATCCAGATCATGCGTTACCATGAATACCGTGAGGCCTAAAGTCCGCTGTAACGTCGCAATCAGCTCGTCGAACTCGCCCGCGCCGATCGGATCGAGGCCCGAGGTCGGTTCGTCGAGGAAGACAATGTCCGGGTCGAGCGCAAGTGCGCGGGCGAGCGCCGCGCGCTTGATCATGCCGCCGGAGAGTTCCGAGGGCAGCTTGTCCGCCGCATCGGGCTTCAAACCGACCATCTCGATCTTGAGCATGGCGAGCTCGTCGAGAAGCCGGTCGGAGAGATCGAGATGCTCGCGCATCGGGACCTGGACGTTCTGCTTGACCGTGAGCGCCGAGAAGAGCGCGCCCTGCTGGAACAGCACGCCCCAGTGCCGCTCCATGAGGCGGCGCTCCGACGAAGACAGCTCGTCCAGGTTCTGGCCGAGAACTTCGATGGTGCCCGCGCGCTTGGGAACGAGCCCCAGGATGGCGCGGGTCAGCACCGACTTGCCCTGTCCCGAAGCGCCGACGAAGCCGAGGATCTCGCCCCGGTAAACATCGAGGTCGAGATCCTTGAGAATGGTCTTTTCCCCGAAGCCGACTTCGATGCCGCGCACGCGGATGATCACCTCGCGGTTCTCAAGGGGAGCGGGATGGTGGCGTTCGAGCATCGTTGTCAGTACCTGATGGCCGCGAAGAACATGGCGAAGACACCATCGAGCACGATCACCATGAAGATCGCCTTCACCACCGAGGAGGTGACGTGCCGGCCGAGCGATTCGGCCGACCCGGCCACCGCCAGGCCTTCCAACGTGGCGATGATGCCGATGATCATGGCCATGAACGGCGCCTTGATGAGGCCGACCATGAAGGTGTTGAGCGCGATCGACGCCTTCAGGCGGGTCAGGAACACGTCCGGGCTGATGTCGCCGTAGACCCATGCCGTGACGCCGCCTCCGAGAAGCGCCGCGATGGAGGCCAGGAAGGTGAGCAGAGGCAGGCCGATGATCAGGGCCAGGATCCGGGGCAGGATCAGCACCTCGATCGGATCGAGCCCCATCACCCGCAGGGCATCGATCTCCTCGCGCATCTTCATCGAGCCGATCTCGGCCGTGAAGGCGGAGCCCGAGCGTCCCGCCACCATGATCGAGGTCAGGAGCACGCCCAGTTCACGCATCACCAGGATGCCGATGAGGTCCACCACGAAGGGCGTGGCGCCGAACTTGACCAGCTGGAAGATGCCCTGCTGGGCGACGATCGCGCCGACGAGAAACGAGATGAGGACGATGATCGGCACACCGCGATAGGCGATCTGCTCGAGTTGGTTCACCACGGCACTGCCCCGGAACCGCCGGGGGTTGAGGAGCACCCTGACGAAGGCGGAGACGAGCTGGCCCAGGAAGGCGACGCCGCGCACGAGATCGTTCCCGGCCTCGGCGACGGTTCGGCCCACATCGACCAGGAAGTCGACGAAGCGCGAGGGCTTCGGCTTCGGCAGCTCCTGGAAGCCCCGATAGGCGACCTCGTTCAGGAGGATACCCTGCTCCGGGGTGGCATTCACGAAATCCGACACAAGGCCGCTCCCGCCGAGTTCGTGACGGGTGCGGTCGAGAACCCAGGCCCCCAGGGTATCCAGCCGCTGGACGCCCGCGAGATCGATGATGAGGTGGTGCCGGTCGGCCTGCGCCGCGATCTCGCCTGCCAGGGTCTCGACGACGCGCGCGTGCTCGGCGGTCCAGGGACCGGCCAGCACCGCCGTGACCTTGTTTCCGGCACGTTCGATTTTCAGTTGCGGCTCGTGAGCCAGGGTGCCCTGCGCCACCGTGATCCTTCCGGCATTGATTCCGTGTCGTGATAGCGTGTAGCAGCGTCACAAGTCGAGATGAAGTTCTAGCCAGAAGCTGAGAGAATGCGTCAACTCACCGTATCCATCGACCGCTTTCCGATTGCGGGCACGTTCACCATCTCCCGCGGCTCGCGCACCGAGGCGGCCGTGGTCACAGCCACGATCACGGAGAGCGGGGTCGTCGGGCGCGGGGAATGCGTGCCCTACCCGCGCTACGGCGAGACGGTGGAAGGGGTGGCGGGCGCCATCGAGGCGCTCCGGTCGCGGATCGAGGGCGGGCTCACCCGCGAGGCGCTTCAGTCCGTCATGCCGGCGGGAGCCGCCCGGAACGCGGTGGATTGCGCCCTCTGGGACCTGGACGCGAAACGCTCCGGCATCCGCGCCCACGTGACCGCGGGCCTGACCCGCTGGCAGCCCGTGACCACCGCCTACACGATCAGCCTCGGCACGCCGGAGGCCATGGCGGAGGCTGCTGCCAAGGCGGCGGACCGCCCGATCCTGAAGGTGAAGTTCGGCGGCCCCGAGGGCGACATCGGGCGCATCCGCGCCGTCCGCCGGGCCGCGCCCGATGCGACCCTCATCGCGGACGCCAACGAAGGCTGGACCGAGGCGAACATCGAGGCGCATCTCGCGGCCTGCGCCGAGGAGGGCTACGCCCTGGTCGAGCAGCCCCTCCCGGCGAAGGCCGACGGGATTCTCGCCGGGATCGCACGACCAGTGCCCATCATGGCCGACGAGAGCGTCCATGACCGTCCGAGCCTGCAGAGGCTGGTGGGGCTCTATGATGTGGTGAACATCAAGCTCGACAAGACCGGCGGCCTCACGGAGGCGCTGGCTCTCGCCGATGCGGCGGAGGCCCTCGGCTTCTCCCTGATGATCGGCTGCATGGTCGGCACCTCGCTCGCCATGGCTCCCGCCCTCGTGATTGCGCCCCGCTGCCGGTTCGTGGACCTCGACGGCCCCCTCCTTCTCGCCAGGGACCGGGAGCCGGGCCTGAGATACGAGGGCAGCCTCGTCTATCCGCCCGAGCCCGCTCTCTGGGGCTGAGCCTTCAGCATCCGGATCACGATCAGCATGAGAACCAATCCGGTGGCTCCCAGAGGAGCCATCGCGGCGAAGACCAGCGAGCCGGCGCGCTCGTAGATCATGCCGCTGCCGATCGTGGAAACCGCCGTCGCCAGGGCGGCGAGCGACCCGTAGATGCCTTGCGCGCGCCCCCTCGCCTGCATCGGCGCGAGCGCCGTCAGGGCCGCCATGGTTCCGATATGGGTGGCCGCGAAGGTCAGGGCGTGCATGGTCTGCAGGACGAAGGCCGCGGCGAGCCCCGGTAGAAGGGACATGACCGAGAACCGCACGACCGCGGCGGCCGCCCCGATCACGATCAGCCCGACGCCGGAACCCCGCCCCACGGCGCGTCCGAGAAACAGGAACACCATGATCTCGGCGATCACTCCAGCCGCCCAAATATACCCGATGGCGGAATCCGAGAAGCCGAGGGAGCGCCAGTGAATGCTGGCGAAGGCGTTCAGCGCTCCGTGGCTGCCCTGCGTGATCGCGCCCGCGATCAGGAGCAGCCAAAGAACCTTCGGCAAGGCGGGAGGGGCGCTCGCCTCCCTGGTCCGGTCCCTCGACGAGTGATCGGGCACCTCGTCGGGCACGGCGGCCAGGGTGGCCGTGATGCCGAGGACCGGGATGAGCGTGAGAGCGAGGACCACCACATTCGGCCCGAAGGCGCCCACCAGATACCCGGCCAGGATGTTGGTGATGAAGAACGCCACGGAGCCGCTGCCCCGGATGCGTCCGTAATTGAGCCCGGGATAGCGCTGCACGGCGTTCGTGGACACGAGATCGTTGCCGGGAATGATCGACGCCTGGGCGAAGGCGACCAGGGCCACGAGCGCAATGATCGTAAGGCTGTGGTCCGACAGCAGCAGCAGGGGAAAGCCCAGCATCTGGCCCAAATGGCTCGCCAGCAGCAGCCGCCTGGCGCCGAAGGAGCGGTCGGCAAGGCTGAGCAGCGGAGCCGTGGCGAGGATGCGCACGACGATCGGGATGGCGACCACGAAGCCGATGAGCGTGGGCGACAAGGCCTTGCTCTCGAGCCAGAGCGGGAAGAACGGCAGGTAGACGCCGTGGCTTACGAAACTCGCTGCCTGCAGGGCACCCAGCCGAATTTCGAGGGCTCTGGTCGAGGAGATCAAGGACGGCGCTTTCGGGAATCGGCGTGAGCGGCGGAGACCCTCTCATTAGAGACATGTGGCCGCAACAGCCAAGAGCCCAGGCGCATGGATGTGTTGCCGAGGAGGAATGCGCTCAGGCCGCCGCGCGAGCGGCCGCGATATGGGAGAAGAACTGGCGCGCGCTCTCGTTCCAGGTGAAGGTCTCGCCGTAGGCCCGGCACCGGCTCTTCGGGATCTCCAGCGCCGCGAGAGCGGCCTTGCGCAGGTCGGGATCGACGATTCCGCATCCCGACGCGCCAATGACATCCACCGGTCCCGTCACCGGGAAGGCCGCGACGGGAAGGCCCGAGGCCAGCGCTTCGAGCAGGACGATCCCGAACGTATCGGTGAGGCTCGGGAACACGAATACGTCGGCCGATGCATAGACCTGCGCCAGGTCTTCCCCCGTGAGAGCGCCGAGGAAGCGGGCATCGCCGTAGTGCCGCTCCAGGTCCTGGCGCGCAGGTCCGTCGCCCACCACCACCTTGGTGCCCGGAAGATCGAGGGAGAGGAAGGCCGGCAGGTTCTTCTCCACCGCCACACGGCCCACATAGAGGAAGACCGGCCCCGGGCAGTCGAGGACACGCTCGTGGCGGGGGCGGAAAAGCGTGGTGTCGACGCCCCTCGTCCAGCGCACCATGTTCCTGAAGCCGCGGGCCTTGAGCTCCCGCTCCAGCGAGGGCGTGCTGACCATCACGGCCTTCGCCTCGCGATGGAACCGGCGCAGGAGAGCGTAGGAGCATGCCTCCGGAATCGGCAGGCGGGCCGCCAGATATTCGGGAAAGCGCGTGTGATAGCTCGTGGTGAAGCCTCGGCCTTGCCCCTTGCACGCGGACCGTGCGGACCAGCCGAGGGGGCCCTCCGTCGCGATGTGCACGTGATCGGGAGCCGCCTCGGCGATGATCCGGGCGACCTGTTCCGGCCCGGCGAGGGACAGGCGGATCTCCGGATAGGTCGGCATCGGGAACGAGCGGAAGCGCTCGGGAGTCAGGAACGCCACCTCCGCGCCGAAGGCCGGCCCGTGCTCCGCCATGTATTCGAGCGAGCGCACGACGCCGTTGACCTGGGGCCGCCAGGCATCCGTGACGATGAGCACGCGCATCACGCTTTCCTCATACCGAGAACAATCAAATGTTCCGATGCAACGTCGACGTCTGGAGCCGGTAGGCCGCACCCGGGCGTATCGGTCCAGCGGATCAGCTCGAGGGTGCCATCCCAGTGCTCGACCACCACAGTGCAGGATTCCACCCAATCGCCCGTGTTCACGTAGGAAACGCCGAAATCCTCGTGCATCGCGGCATGGTGGATATGGCCGCAGATCACGCCGTCCACCTCCTGCCGCCGTGCTTCCGTGGCCAGAAGCTCCTCGAAGCGGCTGATGAAGTTCACCGCGTTCTTCACCCTCAGCTTCGCCCAGGCGGACAATGACCAATAGGTGAGACCGAGCTTGCGCCGAACGATGTTGAGGTACGTATTCACGAAGAGGGCCGCCGTGTAGGCCCCGTCCCCCAGAAGCGCGAGCCAGCGGGCATGGCGGACGACCAGATCGAACTGGTCCCCATGGATGACGAGATAGCGCTTGCCGTTGGCCGTCTCGTGGATCGCGGATTCGGCGAGTTCGATCCCTCCCAGGCTGACGCCCACGTAATCCCGCAGGAACTCGTCATGATTGCCGGGCACGTAGACGAGCGACGAGCCTTTGCGCACCTTGCGCAGGAGCTTCTGCACCACATCGTTGTGGCTCTGCGGCCAGTACCAGCCCGATTTCAACCGCCACCCGTCGACGATGTCTCCGACGAGGTAGATCGTCTCGGCATCATAGCGCCGGAGAAAATCCAGGAGCGCCTCCGCCTGGCACCCCTTGGTGCCCAGGTGGAGATCCGACAGGAACAGCGTACGTACACGGATCGTCTCCAGGTCCCTTAACATGGGGCGTCCTCTCTCGACGTGATCTCCCTCTAGGCCAACCGGATTCGCATCTCGTCCCCATGACGATTGGCTTGCAGATTTGTGACAGCTTTCGGGACTGCCATGCGCATGGCGCAGGCAGATCAGGCGAATAGGGACTTCACCCGGAGGGTCTGCCGTGGTTCTTGTGCAGCTCGCTCGTTCAATGGCTGATGACCGTGAAACCTCTCCTGGGGATCTCCCTCAAAGTTCTGTCGGCCCTCGTCTTCACGATGATGTCGGCGACCCTCAAGACGCTGATGGACCGGTATCCGACCGGTGAAGTCGTGTTCTTCCGATCCGCTTTCGCGATCCTGCCGCTGCTGGCATGGCTCGCCTGGCGGGGAGACCTGCCCGAGGGCCTGAAAACGAAGAACGCGATCGGGCATTTCAAGCGGGGCTTCCTGGGCACGGGCGGCATGGCTTTTGGATTTGCCGCTCTCTCCTACCTGCCGCTCCACGATGCGATCGCCATCGGCTATGCCTCCCCCCTGATCGTGGTGGTTCTGGCCGCCCTGCTTCTCCAGGAGAGGATCCGCGCCTATCGCTGGACGGCCGTCGGCGTGGGTTTCGTCGGCGTGATGATCATGCTCTCCCCTTACTTGACGCCGGGGACGTTCGCGGGCGGCATGATGGCCGGTCCGGCCCTCGGCGCCGCCTGCGCCTTCCTGGGCGCCTTCGCGTCCGCGGGCGCCATGATCCAGGTGCGGCGGCTGACCGGGACCGAGAAGACGGGGGCCATCGTGTTCTACTTCTTCGTCCTGGCCTCCGGCTTGTCCTTCTGCACCATCGTCTTCGGGTGGAACATGCCCGACGCCACCGACCTCGCCCTCTTCGTCCTGGCCGGAATCCTGGGCGGAGTGGGCCAAATCCTCCTCACCGAATGCTACCGTTACGCGGATACCTCGGTGATTGCACCGTTCGAATACACCACGATGATCTGGGCGCTTCTGCTGGGCTGGTTCATGTTCGGTGATCTGCCGACGCCGACGATCCTGGCCGGCGCCATGATCGTGGCCGCCACCGGGCTCTTCATCGTCTGGCGCGAGCGCCGGCTGGGCCTCGAACGGGCCAAGGAGCTCAAGGTGGCAGCGCAGAAGCCCGGCACCTGAGCCGGGAAAATCCTCTCTGCGGCGTCTCCGGCCTTGACCCGCCTCGCCTCTTATCTCACAACCGTTTAAAGGAACGGATGTTCGGTTTTTCAGAACAGAGGCAACGGCATGGGCGTCGAAGGCAAAGAGCGGCAGCGGGACCTGGAGACGGGCGCGCAGGTTTTGTCCGGGAACATGGGCAAGACGATCCAGCGGCTGCGCAAGGCTTACAACCTGTCCCTGTCGGAACTGGCCGAGCAGTCGGGCGTCGCCAAGTCCATCATCAGCCAGATCGAGCGGAACGAGACCAACCCGACCCTCGCCACCATCTGGCGCCTGAGCCAGGCCCTCGACGTGTCCATCGAGCGGGTTCTCGCCTCCGCCGACGAGGAGCCGTTCATCGAGAAGTCCTCCAAGGCCGACACCCCCATTCTCGTCTCCGACGACGGCAAGATGAAGCTCGCCATCATCGGCTGGATCAAGACCATCGAGTGGCTTCAATGGTACGACGTGCACTCCGAACCCGGCGGCGTGCTCGATTCCGACAGCCACCAGCGGGGCTCGGTGGAGTGCCTGTCCGTGCTCGAGGGCGAGTTCGAGGTCGAGGTCGGCGGCGTCACACAGCAGGCCAAGGCCGGTGAATCCCTGCGCTATCGGTGCGACCGCCCCCATTCCGTGCGCTGCATCGGCACGATTCCGGGCCGCGCCACGATGGTGTGCATCCTCAAGGCCGCCGTGATGGATTGAGGCCAAAGCCTCAATCCAGCTCCTTACGGCTTGGGCGCAACGTAGCCCTGCTTCGGCGGCAACGAGAGCAGGTATTCCGCCATGGCCTGGCGATCGGCATCCGGCAGTTGCCCCGTATTGCGAACCACATCCCCCATCGGCCCCCCGACCGTGTCGAACAGAGGCGTCTCGCCGGTTTTCAGGAGCGTCGCGAGTTCCTCGGGGCTCCAACCGCCGATGCCGGTCTGATGGGGCGTGATGTTGGGCACCGCGCCGCGCCCTTCCGGATCGGGCCCGCCCGCAAACCGTCTTTCCTCGATGATCGCTCCGGCGAAGCTGCGCTCGCTGTGGCACTCGGCGCAGTGTCCCGGTCCGTTCACCAGATAGGCGCCCCGGTTCTGGCTTTCGGACTTCGATGGATCGGGCGCGAACGGCTTGCCGTCGAGGAAGGCGAGCTTCCATAAGCCCACGCCGCGGCGGATATTGAAGGGGAACGGCAGGTCGTGATCAGGCGCCTGTCCCGCGACCGCGGGAAGGGTCTGCATGAAGGCGAAGAGATCGGCCAGATCCTCCCGGCTCATGCGCTGATAGGAGGTATAGGGAAAGGCCGGGTAATAGTGCCGGCCGTCGGGGGAGGTTCCCTCCTGCATGGCGCGGATGAAATCCGCCGTGCTCCAGGATCCGATGCCGTCCTGCTTGTGCGGCGAGATATTGGGAACATGAAACGTGCCGAAGGGCGATTTCAGGGCATAGCCGCCGCCGAGCCGCAGCTTGTCGTCCTGGTTCGGGGTGGCGTGGCAGGAGGTGCAGCCTCCCGCGAAGAACATGACGCGGCCGTTCTCCAGGTTCGGGGCGCGGTCGATGCCCGCCGCAGTCGCCGAAGTAGCGGAGGCCCCCCGCACCATCCGATAGGCCGAGGGCGACGTCAGGACCAGAAAGCCCAGGACGCCGAGCAGTACGAGAATGCCTAGACCCAGAATCGCTTTACGCATCGCCGTTCCCGACACGAAGCGGGCGGCTTCTCTCCAAAGCCGCCCGTTCGATCACTCAAGAGGTCTCAGCTCTTCTTGCGGAAGTCGTTGTGGCAGGCGCCGCAGTTCTGGAGAACCTTCGGCATCTCCGCCTTCAGCGTCGCTTCGTCCTTGATCGAGGCAAGGGCCGTGGTGGCATCCTGATTGAGCTTCGTCATGATCGATTCGAACTTCGCCTTGTTCTGCCAGATCGACGGAAGCGCTTCGGTTTTCGGCGCGTCCTTCGTGTTCTCGGGGAAGAGCGGCGCAGCCTTCTGGGAGTTCTCGGCGAACACCTTGAGGCCGGCCTGCACCTTAGCGAGATCAAACGGCTCCTGACCACGGAGCATGCCGCCGATCGGACGGGTCTGTGAGCCCATCTGCTTCATCAGATTCTGACGCTGCTCGACCACATCGCTCTGGGCAATGGCCGCCGACACGCCGAGCGCCAGAACGCTGGCGATGAAAATCGTACGCTTCATGAAGTCGTTCCCTTGTTTATCGAGCGGTGACTGGCTCATACCCTTGCCGTCACCGTCAGGCTGTCATTAGGGCATATCTTCTTAAGATTGCGCACTGTACTTTAGAACACATCTACGTGAAGTGCCGCCCCATTGCGGTCACTCGACAGGCTCTCCCGCGGAAACCCAATCCTTGAAGCCGCCCTTGTAATGCTCGTGAATACCGAGGCCCGCAGCCTGCGCGAATTCGAGCGCCCGGACGGACCGGACGCCTGCCGCGCAGGAAAACACGATCCGCCTGCCCTCCGGCAGAGACGACGGATCGAACGACGAGAGCGGATGCGAGACCGCGCCGGGGATATGCCCCGCGGCGAATTCATGGGGCTCGCGCACATCGACCAGCAGGATCGATCCGTCCTGTAGCCCTTCCTTGATGTCTTCGCGATCGAGATCGACGACCCGTGGCATAGATGCGTTCATCGAAGCGCTCCTCCCTGCAAGGCCCTCTTCATAAGGGCTGCGCAGGGCGCATGACAACCCGAGCCTCCGTCACGCGAGCGGCGGGATCCGGAGCACCCAGCCCGGCTGGATCATGTCGGGATCCTTGACCGGCGGAGAATTCGCCTTGACGATCTCCGTGTACTTTGCGCCCTTGCCTTTGCCGTAGTGCTTTTCTGCAATCTCCCAGAGCGTGTCGCCCTTCTGAACCGTGTACATGGTGGCGGGAGCGGACGGCTGCTGGATCTGAAGGTCGCTCGTATCGACCTCCGCGACGCCATAGGTGTTGCCGAGCGACAGAATGATCTTTTCAGCCTCCTCCTGGGTCACCGCCTGACCGGAGAGCTTCACCTGATCGCCGTTGACCTGGATCCCGAGCTTGCCCGCATCGAACCCGTGCCCCTGAACTTCCTTCTGCAGCGCCTCAGGCGTTGCCGCAGCGGCGCTGCCGCCGAAGATCTTGGCGCCGGCGTCCTTGATGAACTTAAAAAGGCCCACGTATTCCTCCGTCGAATTGGCCGAATCTCCGGCCAAGCAGTGACGAAGACGCACGACCTTCGCAAAGGGTTCCCCTCAAGCCAGGTTCGAGAACACGTCCGCCAGCGACGGCAGGCGCTCCTTGAGGCGCAGGAGCGCGATCAGCTCGATCTGCACGATGGCCGTTTCGAACTCGGTCTCGGCATCGTGCTCCAGCCTTTCCTCGAAGGCCGCCATGATCTCGCCCTTCGTGCGGCCCTTCACCGCCATGATGAACGGGAAACCAAATTTTTGCCTGTAGGCATCGTTCAAGGCGATGAAGCGGTCCCGCTCCTCTTGCGAGAGGCTGTCGAGACCCGCTGAGGATTGCTCGTTGCGGGAATCCGCCGTGAGATCCGCGAGCTTCAGACGTCCGGCGAGATCGGGATGCGCTCGGATGAGAGCCATCTTCTGGTCTCGCGTTGCCTCCGACAACACATGCACCAGAGCCGCGTGCAGCCCTTCCGCCGTATCCTGCGCGGTCGTGAAACCGGACCTGTGGCCGCGCTCGGCAATCCATGGCGAATGCTCGAAGATGTCGCCGAACAACTCCAGGAACACCGCCCTGCTCATCGTGCTCGGCCTGAGATTGGCCGGGCGGTGATAGCGGATCCAGAGCCGCGCGATGTCGATGCGCCGGGCGATCCACACATCGTCGTGAGACGCCACGTAATCGAGAAAGCGCGCAAGCGCCGCCGCGCGCCCGGGGCGGCCCGCAAGACGGCAATGAAGGCCCACCGACAACATCTTCGGTGCCGTCGCGCCTTCCGCATAGAGCGTATCGAAGCTGTCCTTCAGATAGGCGAAGAACTGGTCGCCCGAGTTGAAGCCCTGCGGGGTTGCGAAGCGCATGTCGTTGGCGTCCAACGTATAGGGCACGATGAGCTGCAGGTGATGCCCGTGCTGCTCCCAGTAAGGCAACTCGTCGGCATAGGAATCCGCGCTGTAGAGAAATCCTCCCTCCTCCGCGACGAGGTGATTGGTGTGCTCCGACGTGCGGCCGGTATACCAGCCGAGCGGGCGCTCTCCCGTGACCTCCGTGTGGATGCGGATCGCTTCTTTCATGTGGGCCCGCTCCTCCTCCCGTGAGAAATCGCGGTAATCGATCCACTTGAGCCCGTGGCTCGCGATCTCCCAATCGGCTTCCTTCATGGCCGCCACCGCCTCCGGGTTGCGCATGAGAGCCGTCGCAACGCCATAGACGGTGACGGGCATCCTGCGTTCGGTGAACATGCGCCACAAACGCCAGAAGCCGGCGCGGGAGCCGTACTCGTAGATCGACTCCATGCTCATGTGCCGCTGGCCCAGCCAGGGCTGGGCACCGACGATTTCGGACAGGAAGGCCTCAGACGCACGATCCCCGTGCAGGATGTTGTTCTCGCCGCCCTCCTCGTAATTGATCACGAACTGGACGCAGATCCGCGCATCGTCCGGCCACCGGGGATGAGGCGGATTTCGGCCATAGCCGACGAGGTCGCGGGGATAGGAGGTCTCGGGCATGTTTCAGCTTCCGCGATAGGTGGAATAGCTCCAGGGCGTGACGAGGAGCGGCACGTGATAATGGCCGTCCGGCTCCGCGATGGTGAAGCGGACGGGAACCGTGTCCAGGAACGGCGGATCGGCCGTCGGCGTGCCGAGCGCCTTGAAATACGCGCCCACCTCAAAAACGAGCTCGTAAGTGCCCGCCCGAAAGGCCTCGCCGATCATGAGAGGCGCGTCGGTGCGCCCGTCGGCATTTGTCACGGTGCGGAGGACGGAGCGGCGGACATCGCCCTCGAGGACGAAGAGTTCGATGCGGATTCCCCTGGCGGGCTTGCCATTGACGTTATCCAGGACGTGGGTGGACAGGCGGCCCATGAAACCTCGCATGCTTGGACGAAAGCGGAAATGTTTCGGGCCCGGCGCCCGGCGTCAAGCATTCCATGCGCAACTGCCCCAAAAGTCCAGGACTCGCCCGTGGCGGTTCCTGTTGAAAAAGCGCGCCGGGAGGCCTTCCGCAATTGGGGGCGCCGCCCTAGGCTTAGGCTTCCTTCAGTGTTCAAGGGGCTGCATGATCGACCCGCAAATATCCGAATGGATCAGCCAGATCCTGCGCTGGACCCACGTGATCACGGCCATCGCCTGGATCGGTTCGTCCTTCTATTTCATCCATCTGGATCTGAGCCTGAAGAAGCGGGAGGGCCTGCCGGAAGGCGTCGGCGGCGAGGCCTGGCAGGTTCACGGCGGCGGCTTCTACAACATGCGCAAATATCTCGTTGCGCCTCCGGAACTGCCGAAGGAGCTCACCTGGTTCAAATGGGAGAGCTACTCCACCTGGATCAGCGGCTTCTTCCTGATCGTCTGGGTCTATTATCTCCAGGCCGACCTCTACACGATCGATCCGGCGGTGCGCGCCCTCGCCCCCTGGCAGGCGCCCGCTATCGGCATCGGGGGAATCCTGGTGAGTTGGTTGGTGTACGAGGGGCTGTGCCGGTCGCCCCTCGGCAAGAACGGGCTTGTGCTCGGCTTCGTGCTCTTCGCCTATATCCTGCTCGCGGCCTTCGCCTTCACGCAGGTTTTCAACGGACGCGCCGCCTTCCTCCATACGGGCGCGATGATCGCCACCTGGATGTCGGCGAGCGTCTTCTTCGTCATCATCCCGAACCAGAAGAAAGTGGTGTCCACCCTGCTGGCTGGCGGATCACCGGACCCCAGGCTCGGGCAGGAAGCAAAGCTGCGCTCGACGCACAACAACTACCTGACCCTGCCCGTCATCTTCCTGATGCTGTCGAACCATTACCCGCTGGCCTGGTCGTCGCGCTATGCGGTGGGGATCATCGGCTTGATCCTGATCGCCGGCGCGGTGATCCGGCACTTCTTCAACAGCCAGCATGCGGGCAAGGGCTCGCCCTGGTGGACATGGGGTATTGCTGCGGCCTCCATCGCGCTCGCGATCTGGCTCTCGATCATTGGCAAGCCCGGCAGCGAGACCGTGGCGGATGCGTCAGCGGCCGCAGAACCCGCGGCCGCCTTCGAGGAGGCCACGCTCGCCATCCAATCCCGCTGCTCCATGTGCCATGCGGCGGCACCTGTCTGGGAGGGCATCCCCGTCGCGCCCAAGGGCGTGCGGCTCGACACGCCCGAGGAGATCGCCCGCCATGCGGAGCCCATCAGGATCCAGGCGGTGCTCACCCACGCCATGCCGCCCAACAACATCACCGAGATGACCCCGGACGAGCGCAAGGCCGTCGCCACCTGGCTGGCGAGCCGCGAGACCGCTACGCGTTGAACCCTGTGCACCCCCGCACCAAGACTATGTCGATGGAGGATTCCCGATGTCCGAGCTCAGCCTCAAGACCGCCCAGACCATTGCCGAAGCGACCCTAAAGACCGCGCGGGAGAAGGCTTTCAAGCCGCTGTCCGTCGTGGTCTATGATGCGCGCGGCGCCCTGCGGGCCCTCCTGTCCGAGGACGGCACGAGCCTCAAGCGCGCCGAGATCGCCATGGGCAAGGCCTATGGCGCATTGTCCCTCGGCGTCGGCTCGCGGGCTCTCCACAAGATGGCGACGGACCGCCCCTATTTCGTCGCCGCCGCCACCCATGCCGTGGGCGGGCAGCTCGTGCCTGTGCCGGGAGGCGTGCTGATCAAGAACGCACAGGATCAGATCCTCGGAGCCGTCGGCGTGTCCGGGGACACCTCGGACAATGACGAGATCGCTGCCGCAGGCGGAATCCAGGCCGCGGGCCTGGTCTTCGACGCGGGCGCCTGAATGTCGCCATAGCCAAGCCCTTGGCAACCCTGGGTTACAGAAACGGTCCGCGGATAGGACTGGACACGAACGGTTGATTGATCAACTAATGGGACAAGGTTACTGCCATATCGGCTCTGACCGAGACATTCTAAGACCCTAAGATATAAACCAGAAAGGGAACGCGTCCGATGTCATCATGGATCAAACGTACGGCGCTTGCTGCCGTCGCCACGGCCGCCCTCATGGGTGCCATGGGCGCCGCTTCGGCCGAGGTGGTCTACAACCGCGGGAACCTTGGCGAACCGGAAACGCTGGACACCCACAAGACCTCGACGGTGCAGGAAGCTCATATCCTGCGCGACATGCTCGAAGGCCTCGTCGCCTACAACGCGAAGGGCGAAGCCGTTCCCGGGCAGGCGGAGAAGTGGGAGGTCAGCGACGACGGCAAGACTTATCGCTTTACGCTGCGTCAGGGCCTGAAGTGGTCGAACGGCGATCCGGTCACGGCCGAAGACTTCGTCTTTTCCTACCGCCGCATCATGGATCCGGCCACGGGCGCGAAATATGCGAATATCCTGTACCCGATCAAGAACTCCGAGAAAATCAACAAGGGCCAGGGCAAGCCTGAAGAGCTCGGGGTGAAGGCGGTCGACGCCAGGACCGTCGAAATCACCCTCGAGGCTCCCACGCCCTATTTCATCGAGCTGCTCACCCACCAGACCAGCCTGCCCGTGCACAAGGCCTCCGTCGAGAAATTCGGCAAGGATTTCGTGAAGCCCGGCAACATGGTGTCCAACGGCGCCTACAAGCTCGTCGAGTTCGCTCCGAACTCCCACATCAAGCTCGCGAAAAACGAGAACTACTGGGATGCGAAGAACGTTCAGATCGACACGGTGAACTTCATCCCGCATCCGGATCTCGCCGCCGCCGTGCGCCGCTACGAGGCGGGCGAGCTCGATTCCATGGACGAGCTTCCGGCCGATCAGATCAAGTCGCTCAAGGAGCGCTTCAAGGACCAGGTCAAGCTCGGTCCCTATCTCGGCACCTGGTTCTTCGTCGTCAACTCCTCCAAGGCTCCGTTCAACGACGTGCGCGTGCGTCAGGCCTTGTCCATGGCGATCGACCGCGAATTTATCGCGGGCGAGATCTGGGGCCAGACCATGCAGCCGGGCTATTCCTTCATGCCGCCAGGCGTGGGCAATTACGGCGAGCCGGCTTACATGGAGTACAAGGACCAGTCGCCGATCGACCGGGAGGACAAGGCCAAGGCCCTCCTCCAGGAGGCAGGCTTCGGGGCGGGCAAGCCCCTGAAGGTCCAGATCCGCTATAACACCACGGACAACAACCGCAACTCGGTCATCGCGATCGCAGACCAGTGGAAGCAGATCGGTGTCGAGACGTCGTTCATCAACACGGACGGCAAGACCCACTTCGCCCACCTTCGCGACGGCGGCGACTTCGACATCGCGCGCTACGGCTGGATCGCCGACTATTCGGACCCGAACAACTTCCTGTTCCTGGTCAAGAGCGACAACAAAGGCTTCAACTACGGCAAGTACAACAGTCCGGAGTTCGACAAGCTTCTCGATGACGCCGCCAAGGAACTGGACCTCAAGAAGCGCGCCGACATGATGAAGAAGGCGGAGGCTATCCTGATGAAGGACATGCCCTGGATCCCGATCATGTACTACGGCAAGAGCAACCTGATCTCGCCGAAGATCAAGGGCTTCGTCCAGAACACCCGCGGCGTCTATCCGTCGCGCTTCCTCTCGAAGGCGCAGTAAAATAAAGAGCCGGAACAGGGCGGTCTGATCTTCAGACCGCCCTATTCTTTTATCTGTTATCGCGTTTCAGCGGAGGAGCCCGCCGTGCTCTCCTTCATCGCCCGCCGGTTCCTGTCGGCCATTCCGACGCTGTTCATCATCGTCACGATTTCGTTCTTCCTGATCCGGCTTGCGCCCGGCGGCCCGTTCGATCTCGAACGCCCGCTTGAAGCGAAGGTGATGGAGAACCTCAACCGGATCTACCAGCTCGACAAGCCGCTGATCGAGCAATACTGGCTCTACCTGAGCGCCGTCATGCAGGGCGATTTCGGCCCCTCCTTCATTCTGCGCGACTTCTCGGTGGCCGAGCTCTTTGCCCGGGGCCTGCCGGTTTCCATGACCCTTGGAGCCCTCGCCCTGTCGCTGGCGGTGCTCCTCGGCGGAACCCTTGGCACCGTTGCGGCGCTGCGCCAGAACAGCGCCATCGACTACCTAGTCACCGGCATGGGGGCGCTCGGCCTGACGATCCCGAATTTCGTGGTCGCTCCCATCCTCCAGCTCGTCTTCGGCCTCGCCCTCGCGATGCTGCCCGTGGGCGGCTGGGCCGAGGGCAATCCGCGCAACATGATCATGCCGGTCATCGTGCTGGCCCTGCCCCAGATCGCCGTCGTCGCGCGCATGACACGCGCAGCCATGATCGAGAACCTGCGCTCCAACCATATTCGCACTCTGCGCTCGCTCGGCCTGCCGACGCGGACCATCGTGGCTCATGCCCTGCGCGGCGCGGCGCTGCCGGTCGTGTCCTATCTCGGCCCTGCCGCCGCCGCCCTGCTCACCGGTTCGGTGGTGGTCGAGACGATCTTCGGCCTTCCCGGCATCGGCCGCTATTTCGTCGAAGGCGCTCTCAACCGCGACTACACGCTCGTCATGGGCACGGTCGTGGTCGTGGCCGTCTTCGTCCTGTTGTTCAACCTCGTGGTCGATATCGTCTACGCGCTGATCGATCCACGCATCCGTTACGATTGAGTGTCATCATGGCTGAAGGCGCTGTTCTTCCTGTCGAAACCATGACCGGGCCCGTCGTCACGGGCCGCTCCCTCTGGGCGGAGGCCCGGGGACGCCTCGTCCGCAACCGGGCCGCCCTCGCCAGCATCATCGTGCTCGGCCTGATCGCGCTGGCCTGCATTGTCGGACCCTTCTTCACAGGCCATCCGTTCGATCGGGTCTATACGGATTACGTGAAGGTGCCCGCCAGCCTCGAGGCCTACCCGAAGCCGGACCAGATCGAGCCTCAGATCGAGCGCATCGGCGCACGGGTACGGGCCAAGGCCGAGAACATCAGCACCGACGACGGCACCGTGCGTCTCACCCTCGTGAGCACGAGCGCCCGCCCCATCGACGAGCGGCTGCTCGCCTATTTCGAGCGCTCGGACCTCTTCGGCACCGCCCGGGTGGTGGACCGTCAGGAGGAGGGCCGCAGGCTCATCGTCGACGTTCCGGTGAAGCAGCAATACTTCTACTTCGGAACCGACACGAACGGACGCGATCTTCTGACCCGCACCATGAAGGCCGGCCAGATCTCCCTCTCCATCGGCCTGCTCGCCACCTTCGTGGCAATCCTCATCGGCGTGATCTACGGAGCGACTTCGGGCTATCTCGGCGGGCGCGTCGACCTCGTGATGATGCGCATCGTCGACATTCTCTATTCGCTGCCCTTCATCTTCTTCGTGATCATGCTGGTCGTCTTCTTCGGCCGCAACTTCATCCTGATGTTCATCGCGGTCGGAGCGGTGGAGTGGCTCGACATGGCCCGTATCGTGCGTGGCCAGACTCTCTCGATCAAGCGCCAGGAATACGTGCAGGCCGCGGAGGCGCTCGGCGTCGAGACCAAGGGCATCATCCGCCGCCACGTGATCCCGAACACGCTGGGGCCCGTCGTGGTCTACATGACGCTGCTCGTGCCCAAGGTGATCCTCTTGGAGAGCTTCCTCTCGTTCCTCGGCCTCGGCGTGCAGGAGCCCAATACCAGCCTCGGCGTCCTGATCTCCGAGGGCGCCAAGAACATCCAGGGCGCCACCTGGATGCTGCTCTACCCGTCCATCACCCTTGTCGCGATCCTGTTCTGCCTCAACTTCATCGGCGACGGCTTGCGCGATGCTCTCGACCCGAAGGATCGGTGACATGGCCGAACCCGTTCTGTCCGTCCGCAACCTTCACGTCCGCTTCCGCACCGGCGACGGCATTCTCCATGCGGTGAAGGGCATCGACCTCGACATCCCGGCCGGCGAGACCGTGGCGATCGTGGGCGAGTCGGGCTCAGGCAAGAGCCAGACCATGATGTCCGTCATGGGGTTGCTCGCATCCAACGGCTGGGCCGAAGGCTCGGTGACCTATCGTGGGAAGGAACTGATCGGCCTTTCCCCCGACAGGCTCAACGCCTATCGCGGCTCGAAGCTCACCATGATCTTCCAGGAGCCGATGACCTCGCTCGACCCGCTCTACCGGATCGGCGACCAGCTCGCACTGCCCCTGATGACCCACGGCAAGATGAGCAGGGCGGCCGCGCGCAAGCGCGCCATCGAGCTCCTGGAGCTGGTGCGGATCCCCGATCCGGCCCGCCGCATCGATGCCTATCCGCACGAGATGTCCGGCGGTCAGCGCCAGCGCGTGATGATCGCCATGGCGCTCGCCAACAATCCGGACGTGCTGATCGCCGACGAGCCGACCACTGCTCTCGACGTGACGGTTCAGGCGCAGATCCTCGCATTGCTGCGCGACCTTCAGAAGCGTCTCGGCATGTCCATCGTGTTCATCACCCACGATCTCGGCATCGTGCGCCGTTTCGCGGACCGCACCTATGTGATGAAGCGCGGCGAAGTCGTGGAGAGCGGAACCACGGCGGACATTTTCGCGTCCCCCAAGCATCCCTACACCCAGATGCTGATCGACGCGGAGCCGCGGGGCCGCAAGGAACCCGCGCCAACTGGCGCGCCCGTCGTTCTGGACGCCAGGAACATCCAGGTGACGTTTGCCCTCGAGAAGAACCTGTTCGGCAAGACCACCCACATCCTCCGCGCGGTCGACGATGTCAGCCTCGCCGTGCGGGCCGGGGAAACGGTGGGGATCGTGGGCGAGTCGGGCTCCGGCAAGTCCACCCTCGGGCGCGCGATCCTGAAACTGCAGCCTGCCTCCGGAATGGTGCGGTTCGAGGATCGCAACCTCATGCCCCTCGACCGTTCCGGCATGCGCCCCCTGCGCCGGCATCTGCAGCTCGTCTTCCAGGATCCTTTCGGCTCCCTCTCGCCGCGCATGACGGCGGGCGAGATCGTCACAGAAGGCCTTCTCGTCCACGAGCCGAGCATCTCCCGCAAGGAGCGAGACCGCCGGGCGGCCCAGGCCTTCGAGGAGGTGCAGCTCGATCCGGCGTGGCGCAACCGCTTCCCGCATGAATTCTCCGGCGGCCAGCGCCAGCGCATCGCGATCGCCCGCGCCATGATCCTGCATCCGAAGCTCGTGGTGCTCGACGAGCCGACCTCGGCCCTCGACCGCTCCGTGCAGAAGGAGATCGTGGAGCTGCTGCGCAACCTGCAGAAAGCCCATGGCCTCGCCTATCTGTTCATCAGCCACGACCTCGCGGTCGTGCGGGCCTTGTCGGATGAGATCATGGTCATGAAGACCGGCAAGGTGGTGGAGCGCGGCACGGCCGAGGACATCTTCGAGCGCCCTCGGGAGGCCTATACCCGCGACCTGATCGCCGCCGCCTTCCTGACCGAGCGCGACAACACCGAAACCAGGAGCCAGCCCCTGGCCTCCTGAGCCCTGGAACCGAACACCACCGCGCGGATTTGACTCCGCGCCATGGCAAAGCTCGCTTCCTACCGCTCCAAGCGCGACTTCACCAGAACCTCCGAGCCGGAGGGCAAGACAGCACGGCGCAAGGGCTCGTCCTTCGTCGTCCAGAAGCACGACGCCTCCCGCCTGCATTACGATTTTCGCCTGGAGCTCGACGGTGTCCTGAAGAGCTGGGCCGTGGCGAAGGGCCCGAGCCTCGTCAAGGGCGAGAAGCGTCTCGCGGTCCAAGTGGAGGATCACCCGCTCGCCTATGCGGATTTCGAGGGCACGATCCCCGAGGGGCAATATGGCGGCGGAACGGTCCTTGTCTGGGACCGGGGCACCTGGGAGCCGGAGGGCGATCCCCAGAAGGGATATGACGAGGGCCGCCTCACCTTCCGCCTCGACGGCGAGAAGCTCCATGGCACATGGCATCTGATCCGCATGGCGAAGCGCCCGCGCGAACGCCAGGAATCCTGGCTGCTGATCAAGGCCGACGACCCCTATGCCCGCACCGAGGACGTCCCGGACATCCTCGAAGAGGAGCCCCTCTCCGTGAAATCAGGCCGGTCCATCGAGGAGATCGCCCCCACCCGCAGAGCCGCGAAAGGCACGGCGAAGCGAAAGACAGCCTCGAAGAAGGCCGCTGCCCCTCCGGTGGAGAAGCGCGCGTCTCCCGCAAAGCGCACAGCCACCGCCAAAGCTGCCAAGGCGAGCGACGTCGCGGTTGCCGGCATTCCCCTCACCCATCCCGAGCGGGTGCTCTGGGAGGATCAGGGGCTGACCAAGCAGGAACTCGCGGAGTTCTACGCAGGCGTCGCCGAATGGCTCCTGCCCCATCTTGTCGACCGCCCCCTGACCCTGATCCGCTGCCCTTCGGGGGCGCAGAAGAAATGCTTCGTCCAGCGCCATTCCTGGGCGGGCATGAATTACGCCATTCACAGCACCATGGTGCCGGATACGTCGGGCAAGCTGGAGGTGCTGACCGTCACCGACATCCAGGGCGTCGTGGCCCTCGTCCAATCGGGCGTGCTGGAACTGCACGTCTGGGGGGCGACAATGAAGGATCTGGAGCGCCCGGATCGGCTGATCTTCGACCTCGATCCCGGAGAGGGCGTGGAGTGGACCCAAGTGATCGAAGGCGCGCTCGCGATCCGTGAGCGCCTCAAGGCGCTCGGCCTCGAGACTTTCGTGAAGACCACGGGAGGCAAGGGCCTCCATGTGGTGGCGCCTCTGAGGCCCAAGGCAGCCTGGAAGGATGCCCTGGACTTCGCCCGCAATATGGCGGAAGCCATGGCGACGGACGAGCCGGATCGCTACACCACCACCTCGGTCAAGAACGAGCGGAAAGCTAAGATCTTCATCGATTACCTGCGCAACAACCGGGAGGCGTCCGCAGTCGCTCCCTATTCGAGCCGCTCGCGTCCCGGCGCGCCCGTGGCGACGCCGGTTGCCTGGGAGGAGCTGACGCCGGATCTCAAGCCCAACAGCTTCACGGTCCCGAACCTGGGCCAGCGCTTGTCATCCTTGAGAGAGGATCCATGGGCGCGGATGGCTCAGGTCGATCAGGTATTGCCCGAGGTGAAGCGCCCGAAGCGCGCCTCTCAGAAGAAGGGCGACTGAATTCCCTCGACTCGCAAGGCCTCCTGCACGGCAGGGCGCGCGAGGACCCGTTCGGCCAGTGCGTTCAGGTTCGGGAGCATTCGCGGCGGGCGCGGCATGCCCCGCCCCCAGCGTATCAGCATGAACAGGAAGAGATCCGCGGCGGAAAAGCGATCCCCGAGGAGCCACGTCCTGTCGCCGAGCTGTTCGGAAATGACGTCGAACATCCGGTAGAGCCGCTGCTCGGCAGCCTGTTTGGCGGCAGGCACGGCCGTCTCTTCGCTGACATGCTCATGCGGATAGAACCAAGCCCGATACTCCGCCTGCGGCGTGTTCGTCAGATGGATCATCCACTTGTAGAACTCCGCACGCTCACGGGTTCCCACCTCCGGGGCAAGGCCGGCCTGGGGGAATTTGTCGACGAGATGGAGCGCGATGGCGGCGGTCTCGAACAACACGAGATCGCCGTCGATCAGCACGGGAATGCGGCCGTTCGGATTGAGGCTCAGGTAGTCCGCGCTTTTTTGCGCATTGTTGCCCCGGTCGACGAGACGCGTCTCGAAAGGTACCCCGGTTTCCCGCAGCATCATATGCGGAAGCAGGCTGGCATTGCCGGGATAATAATAGAGCGCCAACATCGGGAGGAGCCTTTCGTGAGCGGAACTTCATTCGTAGAAAGCGGGCCGCGTTTCGTAAAGATCCCCGCCTGCTCCGTCCCAACCTTCCTTTCGCAGGCAACCGCCCTATCGTCCTGAAGAGGTTTTGGGAGACCCGGAAATGACGGAACTGGAGCGCAGCATCATCGCGAAAGTGCGGGTGGCGCCGGGAGAGCGCGTCCGATTGACGGAGCGCGACACGCGCGATTCCAGCCTCTTCGGCGGCGAGAAAGACACCAAGGCGGCAACCGCCGCCCTCGCGAAGGACATCGACGCCTTGCAGGACCGGCTCTATGCGGAAGGCTCGCGCGCGCTGCTCGTGATCCTCCAGGGCACCGACACGTCGGGCAAAGACGGAACCATCCGCACCGTGTTCAATGCCACGGGGCCGCTGGGCGTCACGGTGACCCCCTTCGGGGTTCCCACAAGAACGGAGCTGGCGCACGATTATCTCTGGCGGGTTCATGCCGCCTGCCCTCGCCGGGGCACCATCGGCATCTTCAACCGTTCGCATTACGAGAGCGTGCTCGTGGAGAAGGTGCGCAACCTCTCGCCGCCGGACATCGTCGAGCAGCGGTATGACCAGATCAATGCCTTCGAGAAACACCTTGTCGAGAACGGCACGACCATTCTCAAATTCATGCTGCATATTTCGAAAGACGAGCAGAAGGAACGGCTTCAGGAGCGTCTCGACGACCCCCAAAAGCACTGGAAGTTCAACCCGGGCGATCTCGAAGACCGGATCTACTGGGACGCGTACCAGGACGCCTACGAGACCATGCTGGAGCGCTGTTCCACGCATCATGCGCCCTGGCATGTCATTCCGGCCGACCGCAAATGGGTTCGCAATGCAGCCATTGCCACGATCGTCAAAGCCACCCTCGAGGACATGAACCCGCAATATCCGAAGGTGCAGTGGCAGCCCGACGAATTCACGATCTCATAAGGGGGATGGCGCTTTCGTCGAAAGCTCTTGCCGAGGCGGGCCCGGCGAGCGACAATAATCTTATGAAAAGCATTCTCGTTCCGATCGAAGATCATGGCCAAATCGAGAGCCAGCTTGAGCTGGCTCTCCTCCTGGGCCGAGCCTTTGACAGCTATATCGAGGGGCTGGCGATCACCCCCGATTATCCCGTGGTTCTGCCGGTCGACATCGCCATCGGCGTTCCCTCGCCCCTTACGCCCGAAAACCGCCTGGACATGGCACGCATCTGCCGCGAGCGTTTCGAAGGCTTCATGACCTCCAAGCAGATCCCGCGCGCGTCCGCAGGCCTTCCAGGTCTGAGCTTCGGTTGGCGTCAGGATGGTCTGATGGAGGATGCATTCCTGGGTGCTTACGGCCGGGTGTTCGACACCATCGTCGTCGGCAGGCCGGATGGTTCGGACGGCCAGACACGCCTGTCCACGGTGGAGGCGGCCCTGTTCGAAACGGGCCATCCGGTCATGATCGCTCCGCCGATTCCGCCAAAGACCTTCGGCGAAGTGGCCGTGATCGCCTGGAACCGGAGCACCGAAACCGCACGCGCCGTTCTCGGCGCCATGCCTCTGCTGAGGAGAGCGCGGCGCGTCATCGTTCTGGAACTGGAAGATTGGGGGGTTCCCGGTCCCTCGGGGTCCGAACTCGCCCGCTCCTTGCGGATGCACGATATTCCCGCCGAGGCCATGACGGCTCCCGACCCGTCGGACAGGCCCGGCGAGACCATCCTGACCGAATGTGCCGCTCTCGGCTGCGACCTCCTGGTCAAGGGCGCCTATACCCAGAGCCGCCTGAGGCAGATGTTCTTCGGCGGGGCGACCAGCCATATTCTGAGCAACACCACGATGCCCGTGCTGATGGCCCACTAGAGCTGTTTCCACGGGCGTGGAATCATTTCTCTTCTTTGGTGTACCGCGTTTTTGGACGGCGAACCGGGTCCACTTCGCCGCAAAATGCTCGGGGAATGGGGAGTTCACGATGTTTCGCGATGTGGCTGTCGTCCTGGACGAGCGCTTCCGCCGCCTGTTCATCCCGTCCGCCCGGCTCGAAAAGCTCGCGGAAGGATGCCGCTGGGCGGAAGGCCCCGCCTACTTTCCGGCGGGACGCTATCTGGTCTGGAGCGACATTCCCAACGACCGCATGATGCGGTTCGACGAGACCTCGAACGCGGTGAGCGTCTTTCGTGCCCCGTCGGGCCATTCCAACGGCAATACGGTCGACCGCCAGGGGCGCCTGGTCACCTGCGAGCATGGCAACCGGCGTGTGACACGCACGGAGCATGACGGATCCATCACGGTGATCGCCAGCCACTACGAGGGCAAGCGCTTCAACAGTCCCAACGACGCGGTGGTGAAGTCGGACGGATCGATCTGGTTCACGGATCCGGCCTATGGAATCGATTCCGACTACGAAGGCCACAAGGCGGAGAGCGAGATCGGCGCCTGCCATGTCTACAGGATCGACCCGCACAGCGGCTCCGTCAGCATCGTCGCCGACGACTTCGTCCGCCCGAACGGCATCGCCTTCTCCCCGGACGAGAAGCGCCTGTACGTCGTCGACACGGGGGCAACCCATGTCGACGGCGGGCCCCGCCATATCCGCGTCTTCGACGTGGGCGAGAACGGCCGTCTCACGGGCGGAGACATCTTTGCCACCTGCACCAGCGGCCTCTTCGACGGCTTCCGGCTGGACGAGGCCGGGCGGATCTGGACGAGCGCGGGAGACGGGGTGCATTGCTACGACAGCGACGGCACCCTCATCGGCAAGATCCTCGTTCCGGAAGTGGTGGCGAACGTGGTTTTCGGGGGCGTCAAGCGCAACCGGCTCTATATCTGCGCCACGACGTCCCTGTACTCGATCCTGCTCCCGGTGAACGGGGCGAAGACCTTCTAGAGCATTTTTCGGCGAAGTGACCCGGTTCACCGGCAAAAATGCGGCACACCAAAGAAAAGAGGTGATTCCACGCCCGTGGAAACAGCTCTAGTCATCGACCCCCGAGCGTCCCTCGATCGTCATGAGGGTGGCCATGAGGACGGCCACGAGCCTCTCCTGCGCGTCGCGCTCGGCAAAGACGTCGGCTTGCGCCAGCGTGAGCGTGCGCCCCGCCTTGACCACCCTGCCCCGCGCCACGATGCGATCCCCCATGGCGGGCGCCAGAAGGTTGATCTTGAACTCGGCCGTGAGCACACCCGCTCCGGGCGGCATCAGGGTCAAGGCCGCATAGCCGGCGGCCGAATCGGCAATGCTCGCGACGGCTCCCGCATGCACGAAACCATGTTGCTGCGACACGGCATGGGTCGGGCTCAAAAGGATCTCCACCGCTCCAGGAGCGACGCGGACGATGGAGGCTCCCAGCGTGTCCATGAGGCCCTGCTTGGCGAAACTCGTCCGCACCCGCGCCTCGAAGTTCGGATCTGCCGGTACCGGATCACCCATGTTCCCGCCTCTGCTGCCCGGCTCATTAAGACAGCTTCCAGCCCTCTTGTGAATTCTTCGGGCTTCGATCATGTATGCCGACCATGAATCAGGCTGTTTCCAAATCTGCCCGACGGGTGCGTTCGGGTGCGCTGGTCGGGATCGGCCTGATGCTGCTCGGCACGTTTCTGTTTTCCGTGAACGACGTCATGGGCAAGTGGCTCGTGGCCACCTATTCCGTGGGACAGGTCCTGCTCCTGCGCGGCCTCGCGGCGCTGGCCGTTCTTCTCCCGATCATGCGGCAGCAGAACATTCCCGTCAGGGTTCCGCCGCAGCCGGGCCTGCATGCATTCCGCATCCTGCTTTCGACGCTGGAGGTGTCCTGCTTCTACTGGGCCGTCACCTACCTGCCGCTCGCGGACGTGATGACCTATTATCTTGCAGGACCGATCTACGTCGCGGCCTTCGCCGTGTTCTGGCTGGGCGAGAGGATCGACCGGCCGCGCATTCTGGCCATCGCCGTGGGCTTCATCGGCGTCCTGATTGCCCTTCACCCGTCACCGGCGACCATTTCGTGGCCGGCCCTCATCGCGCTTGCGGGCAGCCTGTTCTACTCTCTGCTGATGATCGCGACCCGGAAGCTACGCGACACCGACGACGGGACGCTCGTTCTGGGGCAGATGCTCGGCAACGTGCTCTTCGGTATCGTCGTCGCCCCTTTCGCATGGGTCACACCGGACTGGCTGGACCTGGCAGGCCTTTTCCTCCTCGGCGTCGTTTCGATGACGGCCCATGCCTGTGTCAACCGCTCCCTGAAGATTGCTCCGGCCTCGGTCGTCGCGCCGTATCAGTATACGCTCATCGTCTGGGCCATCGTCCTCGGCTATCTTGCCTTCGGAGATATCGTCGAGTTCTGGACTCTGGTGGGAGCCGCCGTCATCTGCACCGCCGGGGTGGCGCTGCTGCTCCTCGAGCGGGAGGCCGCCCGACGCGGGCGCGAGGCCAGGGACATCGAGGAACCCGTCCTCCCGGAGGCTTGATCCAAAGACTGACCTCATCTCTCCCGCCTCCCTCGCGAACGAACTTGACAGGTCCCTCGCCGCGACCGTCAATGACGTAATAAGAACACAGAGGGAGTCCGATGCATCTCAAGCTCACGATCGCTGCCGCCACGGCAGGAATGCTTTTCGCCTCCGCGGCCATTGCCCAGGACATCAAGATCGCCCTGATCGCCGGCAAAACCGGTCCGCTCGAAGCTTACGCCAAGCAGACGGAAGCAGGCTTCATGATGGGCCTCGAATATCTCACCAAGGGCAGCATGACGCTGAACGGACGCAAGATCTCCGTCTTGGTGAAGGACGATCAGCTCAAGGCAGATCTCGCCAAGACCCTGCTGGAGCAGGCCTATAACGACGACAATGTCGACATCGCGGTCGGCACCACCTCGTCGGCCGCGGCCCTCGCGATGCTGCCGGTGGCGGAGGAGAACGGCAAGGTGCTGATCGTCGAGCCCGCCGTGGCCGATGCGATCACCGGGGACAAGTGGAACCGCTTCATCTTCCGCACCTCCCGCAACTCCACCCAGGATGCCTATGGCGCGGCGGCCGCCGTTCCGGCCAGCGGTGACGTTTCCATTGCGACCCTCGCGCAGGACTACGCCTTCGGCCGCGACGGCGTCGCGGCGCTCAAGAACGCGCTGGCGGAAATCCGCCCCAACGCGAAGGTGGTTTTCGAGGAATACGCTCCGCAGAACGCCACGGACTTCACCGCCTCGGCTCAGCGGATCTTCGACGCGCTGAAGGACAAGCCCGGCAAGAAGATCATCAACATCATCTGGGCCGGCCAGCATCCGCTGCCGAAGATCGCAGACCTGAAGCCAGAGCGCTTCGGCATCGAGATCGCGCCCGGCGGCAACATTCTGCCCGCCATGCAGATCTACAAGAACTATCCCGGCATGGAAGGGGCGATCTACTACTACTGGAACTTCCCGAAGAATGCCATGAACGACTGGCTCGTGGCCGAGCACCAGAAGCGCTACAACGCTCCGCCGGATTTCTTCACCGCAGGAGGGTTTGCCGCTGCCTCCGCCGTCGTGACGGCCATCCAGAAGGCCGGCGGCACCGATACCGAGAAGCTGATCTCGGCCATGGAGGGCATGAGCTTCGAAACCCCGAAGGGCACCATGACCTTCCGAAAGGAAGATCATCAGGCGATGCAGGCCATGTACCATTTCAAGGTCAAGGGCGACGGCAAGGATTCCAACGACCTGCTCGATCTGATCGCCACGATTCCCGCCGAGAAGATGCCGATCCCGGTTCGCAACAAGCGCTAGGCAGACATGACATCCTCAGCCGTGCCCGCGCTCGAAACGCGCGGGCTCACCATTCGCTTCGGCGGGCATGTGGCCGTCGACAATGTGTCGTGCCAGTTCACACCCGGCACGCTCACGGCCATCGTCGGTCCGAACGGGGCCGGTAAGACGACCTTTTTCAACCTTGTTTCCGGCCAGCTGCGCGCCACGGCTGGACGGATTCTGGTCGAGGGCGAGGACATCACCTCCCTTGCTCCCTCCGCCCGCGCCAAGCGCGGCCTGGGCCGCGCCTTTCAGCTCACGAATCTCTTTCCCGACCTGACGGCACTGGAGAACGTGCGCCTTGCCGTCCAGAGCCGCGCCGAGGCAGGTTGGTCGCTGTTCAAGGTCTGGACCAGCCGCCGCGATCTCATAGCCAAGGCGGAAGAGGTGCTCGAGCGCGTTCGCCTGAGCGACAAGCGCCACATCGCCCCGAAGGCGCTTTCCCATGGCGATCAGCGCAAGCTCGAAGTCGCGCTCCTCATCGCGATGGAGCCGAAGGTCTTCATGTTCGACGAGCCCACGGCGGGCATGAGCGTCGACGAGGTGCCGACCGTGCTCGACCTCATCCAGGACATCAAACACCAGGGGCAGGCGACCGTGCTGCTCGTGGAGCACAAGATGGACGTGGTCCGTTCGCTCGCCGACCGCATTGTCGTGCTGCACAATGGCGCTCTCGTGGCCGACGGCGAGCCTGCCAAGGTCATCGCCTCACCGGTGGTGCAGGAGGCCTATCTCGGCCTGGAGGCGGCCAATGGCTGAAGCCTTGCTGCAACTCTCCGGCGTCCACACGCATATCGGCCCCTATCATATTCTGCACGGGGTGGACTTCGCCGCTCCCGCGGGCCAGCTCACCATGCTGCTCGGCCGAAATGGTGCGGGCAAGACGACGGCGCTTCGCACGATCATGGGCCTGTGGCAGGCATCGTCGGGAACAATCCGTTTCGGGGGCGAGGACATCACACGGAATACGACGCCGGACATCGCACGCGCGGGAATCGGCTACGTTCCGGAATCCATGGGCATCTTCGCAGGCCTCACCGTTCGTGAGAACATCGTGCTCGCCGCCCGCAGCGGCCCGGTGGATTCCACACGCCTCGACTGGATGCTCGGCCTTTTCCCGGCGTTGAAGCGCTTCTGGAATCTGCCTGCCGGCAATCTCTCCGGAGGACAGAAGCAGATGCTCGCCATCGCCCGCGCCATCGCGGAACCACGCCGTCTTCTGCTCATCGATGAGCCGACAAAGGGCCTTGCCCCCGTGATGGTCCGCAGCATGATCGAGGCCTTCAAGGCCCTGAAGGCCGCAGGTGAGACGATCCTGCTCGTGGAACAGAATTTCCACGCGGCATCGGCACTGGGTGACAACGTCCTCGTGATGGACGACGGACGTATCGTGCATTCGGGCCCCATGAGCGAACTCGTTGCCGACAAGAACATGCAGCAGCGCCTGCTCGGCCTTTCCCTGGATGCTCACCAATGACCGACATAGCCGTCGAATCCTCTGCGTCGACCGAGCAGCTTCCGCGCACGAAGACCGACTGGCTGCCGCTTCTGCTCGTTCCGGCGCTCGCGCTCATCGCCCTGCCCTTCGTGGGCAGCGGCTCCACCTGGGTGACCCTCACGGTCGCTGGGCTCGCCATGGGCATGATGATCTTCCTCATGGCGTCAGGCCTCACGCTGGTCTTCGGCCTCATGGACATCATCAATTTCGGGCACGGGGTCTTCATCTCCCTCGGCGCTTACGCCAGCCTTCTCGTGCTGGGCCCGCTTGGAGGTTGGGTCCAGGCGGATTCGATATGGCTGAATCTCGGCCTGCTCCTGCTCTGTATTCTTGCGGCCATGGGCTTCACCGCCGTCGTCGGCGCGGTCTTCGAGCGTGTGATCGTGCGCCCCGTCTATGGCAGCCATCTCAAGCAGATCCTCGTCACCATGGGCGGCCTGATCGTAGCCGAGCAGGCGATCCATGCCATCTGGGGTGCCTCGCCCATTGCGATCCCTCTTCCGGCGACCCTGCGCGGCGCCTTCATCATCGGTGACGTTGTCATGGAGCGCTATCGGGTGGTGGCGGTCGGCATCGGCCTCTTCGTGTTCCTCGGGATGCAGCTTCTGCTCAACCGCACCCGCCTCGGCCTCCTCATTCGTGCGGGCGTGGAGAATCCGGAGATGGTCGAGGCGCTGGGCTACCGGATCCGCCGCCTTTTCGTCAGCGTGTTCGTGGCAGGCTCCGCGCTCGCGGGCCTCGGTGGCGTCATGTGGGCCTTTTATCGCCAGACCCTCACCGCCGGAATGGGCATGGACGTGATGGTACTCGTGTTCATCGTGATCATCATCGGTGGGCTCGGATCAGTGGGCGGGTGCTTCGTCGGTTCGATCCTGGTCGCGTTGGTCGCCAATTATGTCGGCTTCGTCGAGCCGAAGCTCGCCCTCATTTCCAACATTCTTGTCATGGCTCTGGTGCTGATCTGGCGTCCGCAGGGCCTCTTTCCGGTAGCACGTCGATGAGCCGATCTCCTGCTCCTGCCTTGACTGTCGACAGAGACCGCGCGAGCGGCAGCGTCCTGACCGGTCTTCTGTCGTCGGACCTGCCCCGCTCGAAGGTGCTGACCGTCGTCCTGCTGGCCATTCTGCTCATGCTGGCGACGACGCCGTTCGTGTTCTCCGGCAGCCAGCCCCTGAGCACGGCGGCGAAGATCTGCGTGTTCATCGTTCTCGTGGCAAGCTACGATCTGCTGCTCGGCTATACCGGCATCGTTTCGTTCGCCCACACCATGTTCTTCGGCATCGGAGGCTATGGAATCGCGATCGCATCGGAGAGGCTCGGAGCAACATGGACCTCGGTGGCCGTCGGCCTCGGCACGGCCTTGTGCCTCTCGGCCCTCCTTGCCGTTGCGATCGGTCTTCTGTCCTTGCGCGTTCGTGCGATCTTCTTCTCGATGATTACCCTGGCGGTCGCATCGGCCATGGCCGTTCTGGCCTCTCAGCTTTCCACGATCACCGGCGGCGAGGATGGCCTGTCGTTCCAGCTTCCCTATGAATTGCGGCCGGCCTTCAGGCTCCTCTCGGAGCCGGTGTTCGGGGTAGCGGTCAATGGGCGTCTCATTGCCTATTACATATTGTTTTTTGCCACGCTTCTCACGTTCCTTCTGCTCCTGCGGATCGTGAACTCTCCCTTCGGCCGCGTGCTGCAGGCGATCCGCGAGAACGAATTCCGCGCCGAAGCTCTCGGCTACCGTGTTGTCGCCTATCGCACGGCCGCATCCGTCCTCTCGGCCCTTGCCGCAACGATGGCGGGCGCCCTTATGGCCCTGTGGCTACGTTACAATGGACCGGACACGACGCTGTCCTTCTCCATCATGATCGACATTCTGCTCATGGTGGTGATCGGCGGCATGGGAACGATGTATGGATCCGTGATCGGCGCTGCGCTTTTCGTCCTGGCACAGAGCTATCTTCAGGTGCTCATGGATGCCGCGAGCAAAGCACTCGCGGGAGTGCCGGTGCTGCCGGACTTGGTCCACCCGGATCGGTGGCTGCTCTGGCTCGGGGCACTCTTCGTGATCAGCGTCTACGCGTTTCCAGGCGGCATCGTCGGGCGCCTCCGACAGGCTGAGCAATAAAGTCGTAGATGGGAAACCTCGCCGGTCTGATGCGTTTTCTTTTAAAGACCGGAGGAAGCGTCCATGAGTCGTGCCTTTGTTCGTGAGGCCGAAGGCGGAGAAGCCTTCGAGGATCTGCCAGACCGGACCTTGACCCCTCATCATCTCGTCACTCCATCGGGGCTGGCCCAGATGGATGCGACGATCCAGGCCTTGGAACAACGTCTTGATGAAGCGAAAGCCGCGGATGACAAGGCCGAGATGGCCCGCCTCTCACGCGACCTGCGGTATTGGTCGGCGCGGCGTGTCTCGGCCGAGGTGGTCCCACCGCCCACCGACACAACGCATGTGCGTTTTGGGGCGCGCGTCTCCTTCGAGCGCGAAGACGGGCGGCAGCAGACCTATCGCATCGTAGGCGAGGATGAGGCGGATCCAGCGAAGGGAACCATTTCCTATGTCTCGCCACTTGCGCAAGCGCTGATGGGCAAAGAGGTGGGCGACATCATTCCCGTTGGATCGACCACGGCGGAAATCATCGGCATCACCATTTGACGATCGGTACTCAGGCTCTGCGGTCTCGTTCCGTGGACGCGTAGTAGGCTCGCTTGGCCTCATACATCCTCAGGTCTGCACGTCTGACGACCGCCTCCAGCCGCTCCCCGGGTTCGCTGGTGGCAAGTCCCATCGCGAAACTGAGCGGGAGACCCGTGTAGAACTGGTTGTTGACCTCGAGCATGTTCTCGATGCTCTCCAGCACCAGCTTTGCATCGCGCTCGTCCGTTCCCGGCATCAGGAGGGCGAACTCATCACCTCCGATGCGAGCCGCGCACGAAGGTTTGTCGACCGCCTTGCTCAGCACCTCACCGGCACGGCGCAGGAGTGCGTCCCCAGCCGCATGCCCGAGCTGGTCGTTCGCCATTTTCAGGCCGTTGAGATCGATCATGACGACGGTAACCGGAAAAGGTCCCTTGCGCTCCAGACGATTGAGCTCATCGACATAGAAGGAGCGGTTGTAGAGCTTGGTCAGCACGTCATGCTTGCCGAGGTACTCCAGATAAGCCTCTGCACGCTTGCGGGCGGTGATATCCGTCAGCGCGACCTGAACCAGCGACCAATCGTGCTCGTAGCCAGGCAGGACCGAGAACTGCAGGTGCAGATGAAGCTCGTCTCCGGCCAGGGAGTAGTTGACGACCTCCCTCTGCTGGAAAATCTTGCCGTTCCAGAGATCGATGAGCTGCTCCCTGAAGTGATCCAGCATCTCCTCGCGGAACACGTCGCCGAGATTGCTCAACAGCGTTCTCTTGTCGGGTGAGGCGAACAGTTCGAGTGTGTGCCGGTTCACGTCGATGACGCGGATTTCGCTCAAGCAACGGGCAATGAATTCCGGGTGCACATCGGTGAAAGTGCGGAAATTGCTGATCCCCTGCCGCCGAACATCGTCAAGCAAATTCTTGACCGCACTGAAATCCTCCACCCAGAGGGAAACGGGAGAATGTTCGAAAAGACCGCGTGAGTAAGTCTCGCTGATCGCCAGCTCCCGGCGAGCCGTTTCCCGTTCGGTGACATCCTCGATCGCCACGAGAACACGGTCCCACCGGCTCTCGTGCCCTGGCAGGATTGTTCCTTTGAGTTGAATGTCGAGACGCTTTCCAGAGAGATTGTAATTAACGGCGTTGCTGCCGAACTCCGTGTTTCCGTCCCAGAGCTGAACAAGCTCCTCGATGTGGGACTTGAACATGTCGGCACGGAAGATCTTGTCGAGATTGTCGACCAAATGGGCCAAGTTATCAGCTTCGAAGAGGCTGAGTGTCCTTCGATTGACCTTGATGACGCGGATCCGCCTGGAGCAGGCACGCACCCGTTCGATGTCTTCCTCCAGGTACTCTCTCAACGACACGATCCCGGCGGAACGCCACTCGTCGAAGAGCTGCTTGACGCCGCTGTAGTCCTCGAGCCAAAGGGAGACAGGCGCCAGGTCGAACATGCGCGCGTCGTCCTGTCGGTCGTCGGGTAGAGATGCTGCCAAAGAATGGGGCATGGAGGGCCTGCAGGTATTATTTCCCCGGCCATTCACCCTGAAGCTCGCATGTAATACAAGAGCAAAATACAAAAAAGGCAGGTTCTCCTTTGCCCCTTATGCCGCAAAAGCTGGCACAGCTCCTATCGAGCCCACCTGTCGCTCGGGCACAAGTCTGTTCATCCTGCGCCCGAGCCCCGCGACCTCTCTTCAACCTGGTCAGATCGCCGATGCCTCACGGCCGGTCCAGCTCCCGGGCAAGCTCTTTCATGCCTCAGCCTTCATCTGATCGACAACTGACTGGCTCATATAAGGATGCCCAGCTTCGTTCAGGGCCCGGTCCAAGGCCTCGATCGCGGTCAGGATCTTGGAGAGCTCCTCCGCCATTTCCACGGAGGGAAGCGGTGCTTCGGCGATCTGCCGTGCCATCTCGCGGCGTCGCTTGACGAGGCTCTCGCGCGCAGCATTCAGCTCCTTGATTTCCTCGGACGTCATGGGCTCCTCGTTTTCTTCCGTCGTTTCAGAGATAAGTCGGTTTGGCTGAATATGTTCGCAAGCCAGCTGCGGCAGGGTGCGCCGGATAGATTGGCTTACGCAAATCTGCCGAGCAGCTCCAAAACGGATTTGAGACGTTCCTCGGCATTCGCAATGGAGCGGGCCAGGATCAGTCGCTCCCCGTTCCAGCGAAGCTCGTCCTTGTAAGCTTCCATCGCTCGCTGGATCGGAAGTCGCTCAGCGGCTCCCGGGCGAAAACTCAGGGCTATGGCCTGCGGCCCGGCATCGACGCGTGCGACGCCTGAACGACGACAAAGCTGCTTCAGTTCGGCCAAGTTGATGAGATTTTGCAGGGGCTGTGGCAAGGCCCCAAACCTGTCTTCGATCTCCGCACAGAGATCGTCCACACTCTGCTGAGCGTCGAGCCTTGCGGTTCGAACGTAAAGATTAACCCGCGTTTCCGCGTCGATGACATAATCCTCAGGAATCCTTCCGGCGATGCCAAGGTTCAGCTCCGGCGACCAAGAATCCTCGACGCCCTCACCACGGAGCGTGCGCGCCAGCATGGCTTGATAAAGATCGGCGCCGATGAGCCGAACATGGCCGGCCTGCTCGTCTCCCAGGAGAGAGCCTGCCCCGCGCAGATCGAGATCCTGCGCGCTGATGGCGAAGCCCGCGCCGAGACGATCCAGGGCCTCGAGCGTACGCAAACGCTTCTCCGTTGCCTTCGGTAGCGTCTGATCCGGCTCCGTCAGGAGATAGGCAGCACCGCGAACGCGCCCTCGACCGACACGTCCGCGCAGCTGGTGAAGTTGCGCAAGGCCGAAACGGTCAGCGCGCCAGACGAGCATCGTGTTCGCACGGGGAACATCAAGCCCGCTTTCGATGATGTTGGTTGAAAGCAGCACATCCCCCTCTCCATCCGCAAAGCGCACCATCGCTTCGTCCGTCTCGGCCGGCGGCATCTGCCCGTGCGCCACGACCAAGTCGAGATCGGGCACGAGCTTTCTCAGCTGCTCCTGCATCGGCTCGATGTCCTCCACCCTGGAGCAAACCACGAAGCTCTGCCCGGCCCGTCTCTTCTCGCGCATGAGCGCATCGCGCACGGTGGCCGGATCGAAAGGGGTCAGGAAAGTGCGGATCGGTTGGCGCCGCGCGGGCGGTGTCGCGATAATGCTGATGTCCTGCAATCCGACGAGTGCCGACTGCAGGGTTCGCGGAATCGGTGTAGCCGTGAGCGTCAAAACGTGCCCACCCTTGGTCAGCTCCCGTAGCTTTGCCTTATGGGACGCTCCGAAGCGCTGCTCCTCGTCGATGACCGCAAGGCCGAGGTCACTGAATGCAATTCCTTTTCCGGCAAGCGTGTGTGTTCCCACGACGATCCTGATCGACCCGTCCGCCAGTCCTTTCTTGACGGCCCGCGCCTCTGCGGGAGCGACAAGGCGTGAAAGGTGCGCAACCTCCACACCGAGACCGGCGAAACGCCGCCGGAAGGTCCGAAAGTGCTGACGTGCAAGAACCGTCGTCGGCGCGACGATAGCCACCTGCTTCCCGGAAAGAGCCACGGCTGCTGCCGCACGCAAAGCGACCTCCGTCTTGCCGAAGCCCACATCGCCGCAGACGAGGCGATCCATCGGATGTCCCGAAGCGAGATCCTGCAGGACCTGCTCGATGGCGCGAGACTGATCAGGGGTCTCGGAAAAGGCGAAACGGGCAACGAAGCGCTCATAATACCGCGTGGGCGGAACAACTGGATCCAGCTCGGTCCCGTTCCTCGCTGCGACAAGTGTCTTCATCCGCTGCGCTGTTTCCTGGAGCTCGCTCTCGATTTTCCGGCGGCGAGCAGCCCACGTATTGTCGTTGAGCCTATCCAGTTTGACAGCTTCAGGAGATGCGCCGTAACGCCAGATTCGATCCATCTCCGCCGTTGGAACCATGAGCGTCGCATCATCCGCATACCCGAGGCGAACGGCGTCCTCGCTGTGGTCAGCATCGAGCGACACCCTCTCGATGCCGTCCAGCCGGCCAAGGCCATGCTCGCTGTGGACAACGATGTCGCCAATGTGAAAGCCGATATCCGTCAGTTGACCAATCGTTGACGGGGATGCGGCTGCATCCTCGCTGCTCGCGCGGCTGCCGAGAACGTCATAAGCCGTGATCACTGCAATATCCGAGGACGCGTCGATGAAGCCGCCCCTGATGTCTGCCGTGATCATAAAACGGCCCTGGAACGGGCCCGCGACGATCTCACCCCAGCTGTCGGCGCCAACAGGCTCTGGCTTTGATTCGCCCAACCTGCGGCGCAGCTGAGTTAGATCACGCTGCGTTGCGGCAAGAAGCACGATCTTCCGCTTGGCCTGATCTTGCGCCTGGATGAAACGCGACAGCGCCTGTGACGGTTTTGGAGAGCCCGCGAAGAAGGGCACGGCAGCATCGTCGTCCTCCACCTCATGAATGAGCGTCACGCGGCGTGCGTCCAGCAGACCTTGCCATTCCTGTTCCAGAATGAAGAGCCGCTCAGGCTTTACGGCGTGCTCGGCACTCGTGCGGAGACTGGTCCGACTCTCGAACGCATCGACGACCTCGTCCATCACGTCCTGACGCCGCTCCTCCGCCCGTCCTTCCATCAAGATTGCCGCCCCAGGCCAATAATCGAAGACCGTCTCTAGGCCCTCATAATATTCCGGCAGGCGGTGCTCCATTCCGGCATGACGCTCCTGCGGGGAACGGCCGTCATCCGTCTTGCTCAGCACCACCTCTGATGCGGGCTCGAGCATGATATTTGCGATCTCCTCCTCGGTCCTTTGAGAAACAGGGTCGTAGCGACGGATCGCGAGGATCCTCGCTCCATCGTGCTCGATGCGATACGGCAGGGCGGAATTGGCTGGAAAGATGTCGACAACCTGTCCGTGGATGGCCGCTTCTCCCGGCTCATCCACCCGGTCATCAAGAACATAGCCTGTGCGATCCAGAAATCGCTCAAGGAGTTCCTGCGCAAACCGATCCCCTGCCCTGAGAGACAAGCTCGCGTTCTGTATCACGTTGCGCGGCGGCAGCTTTTGAATGATGGCGGCCGGGCTCGTGATGAGCACACCCCCCTTGTCGTTGCGATCCAGCATCTGCCGGAGCATCGACATCCTCTGCCCCATCACTTCGCGCGAGGGCGAGGCGCTGTCGTAAGGAAGACAATCCCAGGGCGGCAGGAGAAAGACCTGCAGGTCTGGGGACAATCCTCGGACCGCCTTTGCCAGCAGCTCCGCCCTGCGCCGTCCCTGTGCCAGGTAAATCACCCCCTCCGCTCCAGTCGTATCTGCCAGCTCGATCAGGCGTACTGCATGGAGGCCGAGAGGCGGCGCAAGGGTAAGATGAGTATGCCCTGTGTCCTGAGGACCAATGGGCTTGGGATGCATAGGGTTCTCTTGGGGCTTTGTTGGGCGGAAGATGTGGCGAACACACTATCAACGCCCATTGGCTTCGCCAGTTGCACCTAAGAACTTCGCCTTCTCAGAAGTGCACCGATTCGCGGAGCGTTCGTCTCAGCCCGGCGCATTTCGAGCAATGCGTCCTGAAGCATGTCAATTGAGGCGCAAGCCTGAGCTCGGGATACAGCAATGGTCGTGGGATCACGCATGGAAAAACGGTCTGCGTCCCGCACCAGTTTCGCGCACCGTTCATGAACGAGCCAGCGAATCTCCTTAAGGCGTGGAGTGGGGTGCGAGATCTGCACTATCTCATCACAGACCGTAAGCACGTCTTGGGCAAGGTCCTCACGTGAATAGAGCCCTGAATAGGATCGGATCAAGCTGCGGGCCCGGTTCAAGGAATGGCGGATTTCCTGGCGCAAAATGCTGTCGTTGCTCATCGCACGTTTCCGGAAAGACCTCGCCCACGTCCGTCGGCAGGAACGATGTTGCCTTCATGCCCTCGGAAAAAACGGATCCTTACCCACGCCCGCCCGAGGCAGCCGTGGCCTTGACACGGACCAACTCCGGAATCGGAACGTCCTGCGCCGCAGTAACGGACGGACCGAACCCGGCTTTTTGTAGAAGGGGGCCGGCGATGATCGCCGCAACAAAGGCAAAGGCGAAAACGACCAAAGCAACACGCCCATAAAGGGTGGCCATATCCTTGGGTACCATTCGTCTCTCCTCGGACTGCTTCGCTTGAGGAATCATAGGAGTCGCCTTTGCTTTGGCCAAGCCGTTAACTTTCGTTTCGACCTGGAGGCGGCGGTGATGCCTTGAATGATCCCGCTTAAGCTCCGGAAAGAGCGGAGATTTCCGGTTCTGAAAATGTGAGAAATACTTTTCCACAACATGGTTAATCTCACACATATTCCTACACATTGTATCGTATTTTAGAGACACTTACATCTTTGATCAAGAAGTGGTTGGCCATCTCGCCCGTAATGAACATTCCAGCACGGAAGGGATTGAACAGAACACACGGAACCTGATCTGATGCCGCTTTCTCCTCTGTACCGTGCCGCGACGAGCCATCAGGCGCTTGGGCCTGAATTCTACGACATCGTCACGCCAGCACGCTTCCCAATGCATCACCTGCGCTATCGGAACCGGCGATGGGCGATGCGTACCGGTCTTGAGAGCCTAACGGACGAAGAGTGGATCAGACACTTCGGCATGTTCGAACCCCTTCCCGGCAGCCTGCAGGAAGCGCTCGCCCTGCGCTACCACGGGCACCAGTTTCGAACCTATAATCCCTATCTGGGCGACGGACGCGGATTTCTTTTCGCTCAACTGTACGACACCCGAAGTGACAAGCTGCTCGACCTCGCGACCAAGGGGAGCGGACAGACGCCCTGGTCGCGTCATGCGGATGGACGCCTGACGCTCAAGGGTGGCGTGCGGGAAGTCCTGGCGACCGAGATGCTGGAAGCGCTCGGCGTCCACACGTCCAAGTCGTTCAGCCTGATCGAAACCGGCGAGGAGTTGGAGAGAGGCGACGAGCCCTCACCGACACGTTCCTCCGTTCTCGTGCGCCTCAGCCATTCGCACATCCGGATCGGCACATTCCAGCGTTTGCTCTACCTGGATGAAATTCCCAACATCAGCAATCTGCTCGACTATACGATCACGACCTACATGCCCGAGATTTGGCGTGACAGCGAGGCGGAACGGGCAACTGCCTTTCTGGAAGAGGTCTGCCGTCGGGTGGCGCGCATGGGCGCTCAGTGGATGGCTGCGGGTTTTGTGCATGGCGTGCTGAACACCGACAATGTCAATATCACCGGAGAGAGCTTCGATTACGGTCCCTGGCGCTTTCTGCCCACCTATAATCCTGCCTTCACGGCTGCGTATTTCGACGAAACGGGTCTCTACGCTTTCGGCCGCCAGCCTGATGCGCTCTTGTGGAACCTGTTCAGGCTCGCGGAATGCTTTTTGCCCATTGCCGAACAGAGCAGACTCGAAGAGGCGCTCACGGCCTTCGAGCCGGCATTGCACCAGGAATTCGCGGCGGCGATCCTTCGTCGGCTCGGCCTGCGCCCCCAAAACCCCGAGCTGAACGGATTGCTCGCGAAAAGTCTCTGGACTTTTCTGCATAGCACGCAGGCCCCTTTCGAGCAGACATTCTTCGATTGGTTCGGAGGCGCGCGGAGCACTGAGCGTGCGCGGCGAAGCCCGTCCTCCTCATACTATTCCGCTACGACCTTCGAGCCGTTTCGCGACACTCTGGAACGGTTTGAGCCGCTTCCAGGAATCGTGCTCGATCATGCCGATTTTGCAAAGGAACGACCCTGTACGATGCTGATCGACGAGGTCGAAGCACTTTGGGAACCCATTGCAAACGGCGACGATTGGTCTTCCTTCAACGCCAAACTCGCAGAGATCGACCTGATGGCTGAGGCCTACGGCTTGAGGGATGCATGAACATGCGGTGCAGCAGAACGATCTGCTGCTTCCTCCCTGAGTGGTGCGAAACTCGCTATGGCTCGCTCATCAGGTTGCGCTTCCGGTTTGGATACGGACGCGCCCCAGCCACGGCCGCCGCCGCGCGGTTGTTAACCCCAAAATAACGGAAAATGGCCGCCATATGAATTTTGACGGTCCCCTCACGCAGTCCGAGAGCGTGGGCAATCTCCTTGTTCGTCTTGCCTTGCACAAGCAGATCAAGCACATCCTGCTGGCGCGATGTGAGCGGGCCGACAGACGAAGAAGCCGGCTCCGGCACAGCGGTCTTGTCACCCTTCCCCATGGATGGGGGCATATCCTCTTCTGAGGTTCCAACCGGCTCGGACGAAATATCCGCCAGACTCGGAGGGACATAGATTCCGCCACCGAGGATGAGCCTGAGGGCGGCCGCCATCTCCTCGTCGCTCAAACTCTTGAGCATGTAACCATGCACCCCCGCCTCAAGCGCCAGGAGAATGTTTCGCCGGTGGTCGGACGTGGACACGACGGCGACCTTCGTCTGAGGGAAACATGCGCGCACCGTCCGCAGGTTCGTCGGCGTTCTCATCCCTGGCGTGGAAAGGCCGAACACGGCGAGAGCCATATTCGGATATTCCCCCAGGCGTTCCAGAGCGCCATCCAAGGAATCGGCTTCGATGAGGTGCGAGCGCTTGAAAATGCGATCAAGGATTGCCTTCACAGTCATGCGAAAGTTCGCATCATCATCGACGATCAAGCCGATGGCCGGAGGCCCACTCATCGAATTTCCCCTTCAAGACGTCTGCTCGATAGAAAAGGGGACGAAAAAGTGCAACCCAGAATAGCCGCGCCAGCCAACGTGCCGCAACCTACCCAGGGCCGCACGTTACAACGTGCATCACCAACAACCTACGGCCGGTGCAAGTATATTGGGCAGAGCTGGCTCAAACCAACATTTCATGTCGATCAATGCAGCCCTCCTCAACTGAATGCAACCCATACCCCGACCAGGGTCACGGCAATCCCCGACACGCGCGTTGCCCGCTCATTCTTGATCATGCCTGCTCCAGCTAGAATGCCGAGACCATGAAGGGAGAAGCTCGCGAGCGCAAAGCCGGCGCTGTAGCCGAGACCGGAATCCTCTACCGTTCGTTCGACTCCATGCGCATAACCATGGAACACTGCAAAGAACCCGACGAGAGCCATCGTAGCGAAGGGCGCCAGCGGTTTTCCCCATGTCACAAGAGCGCCCAAGACAATCATCGAAGCCACGATACCGATCTCGAAGGCCGGAACGACAACTCCAGCCATGCCAAGTCCGCCACCAACGAGCATCATTGCGGCGAATGTCGCGGGGACGAACCAAATGGCTCGCCCGCCCAGTAACGCTGCCAACACGCCGACGCTGAGCATCGCCAGAACATGGTCCACTCCACCGAACGGATGGGTGAATCCAGCCGCGAAGCTCCAATGATAGTGTTCTCCTACATGGGCCAGAGCTGGAGTGGCGGCCATCATAGGCCCCAGAGCGAGAAGTATGCGTGTTGATTTCATGACGATTTCCCCTTCGTTTGAATTTTCTTCAAGCCGCCCCAGCCAGGCCACCAGCTCGCTCAATGAACCGAGCGATCACATCGACTCCGATGCCATCCCTTATGTTGCTGAATACGTAGGGACGCTGCCCGCGCATGCGCATGGTGTCCTCTTCCATGATCGTAAGGTCAGCTCCGACATAAGGCGCGAGGTCGATCTTGTTGACGACGAGGAGGTCCGATCGGGTGATCCCAGGCCCGCCCTTCCGGGGAATTTTCTCACCGCCCGCAACATCGATCACGTAGATCGTGAGATCGGCGAGCTCAGGCGAGAACGTGGCTGCGAGATTGTCACCGCCGGACTCCACCAAAATGAGATCCATTGCCGGAAAGCGATTTCGCATCGTGGCAATGGCCGCAAGGTTGATCGATGCGTCCTCGCGGATGGCAGTATGCGGGCATCCGCCCGTCTCGACTCCCATGATGCGCTCGACCGGGAGAGCTCCTGCCACGGTGAGAAGACGCGCATCCTCCTTGGTGTAGATATCGTTCGTGATGGCACAAATATCGTAGCGCTCGCGGAAGGTCTTGCAGAGCGCCTCCATCAGAGCCGTCTTCCCCGATCCTACCGGCCCGCCGATTCCGACGCGAAGGGGTCCTGTTTGGGAATTCATGAGCGAAAAAGCCTCGTATACTGGTTTTCGTGATGGAACGAGCCGAGATCAGCGCGGAACATTGCGCTCCCGATATGATCGAGCGACAGATTGAGCGTCTTCTCCGCCACCATCTGAACGGTGGCCGACAAAGCAGAGCAGACGCGAATTCCTGCCGTCTGCCCGATCGGGGCGAGCCGGATCGCAGCGGAAACGAACGTTTGAACGAATCCAAAGAGATAGGCAGACGAGACGATCGACAAGGGAATGTCGTGCGCTGCTGCCGCCATGCCGACGGCAACGGGATATGCGACGTCGCCTTCAATGAGGATCAGGCGGGATGACGGCCAAGCCGCGATGGTCGCGTCAAGGAAGCTGCGCCCCTGCTGGCTCGTTTCAAGGTAGAGTTCCGCGGACGGAGACAGAGCCAGTGCAAGATCATTGACGCCCTCCAAAGCAGAAGCGTCTCTATCCCGAACGGCACGATAGGCCTCACCGAGGAGAATAGCGTCGTTACGTCCAAACCCGAGCAGAAGCTGGTCCGTGAGCCATGCGACGAGTGTCTCCTCGTTCGTGACGTCTCCTGTCTCGACCGCCCATTCCAGAGTATGAGAATAGGCATAACAGCCGACAGGATAGGACGGTGATAGCCATGCGAACAGCGGCAATATCGCCATGGCTTCAGGACTTACCGCTTCGCGCTTCATCAGATCATCCATGGGCGTGCCCAGAATGATGGTGGTGGCCGTGCTCGTGATGGTAAGCCCCTCGCACAGGCTGGAAGGGACGATCGACGACCTCCACCCGCGCTCCCAGCCCGCGCAGCATGTCCATCAGCACGTGATCATAACCGATATAGATCGCATTCGGCCCTATCTCCGCCGGAACGTGCCGGTTGCCGATGTGCCAGGCGAGGTTCAGAAGCTCGAGGATGTCCCCGGTTCTGATTTCCATCAACCGCTCCGAGGCGGCTCGCACTTCGATAAGCCATCCCGTATCCAGGCGAATGGCATCGCCGTCCTCCAGCGCCTCTGCCTTTTCGAGATCGAGCAGAAAGGTGGTGCCACCATCGGCGTTCAATAGAATACGCCTGCGGTGGCGATCTCCATGGTCGAGCGTGATCACGTCCACGACGCGGTCGGCATCGACATTCGCTCGGCGGATGATGGATGTGGCGCGCATCATATCAGAACAGGAAGTAGCGTTGGGTCATGGGGAGGATGCTTGCCGGCTCGCAGACGAGGAGCTCTCCATCGGCGCGAACATCGTAGGTTTCAGGATCGACTTCGATCAACGGGGTCGCATTATTGAGCACCATGTCCTTCTTACCGATCCCACTGCGCACGTTTTCGACTGCGACAAGCTGCTTGTTTACACCAAGCCTCGACGCTAAACCGTTCTCGGCAGCCGCCCTGGACACGAATGTAACGGATGTCGCCGCAAGGGCGCGGCCATAGGCTCCGAACATCGGCCTGTAATGGACCGGCTGCGGCGTGGGGATCGACGCATTCGGATCTCCCATGAGAGCGGCGGCAATCGCCCCGCCTTTCAGCACGAGGTCGGGCTTCACTCCGAAAAAGGCAGGTGTCCAGATGACAATGTCGGCGATCTTCCCGACCTCCATCGAGCCGACGTGCTTGGAAACACCGTGCGCAATGGCCGGGTTGATCGTGTACTTGGCAATATAACGGCGGGCGCGAAGATTGTCGTTATCACCCACTTCGCCCGGCAACCCTCCACGTTGCACTTTCATCTTGTGGGCGGTCTGCCAAGTCCGAATGATGACCTCTCCCACCCGACCCATAGCCTGGCTGTCGGATGACATCATGGAGAGCGCCCCGATGTCATGAAGAATATCCTCCGCCGCAATCGTCTCTTTGCGAATGCGGCTCTCAGCGAAAGCAAGGTCCTCGGGGATCGTCGGAGAGAGATGATGGCAGACCATGAGCATGTCGAGATGCTCGTCGATGGTGTTGACCGTGTAGGGCCGCGTCGGATTCGTGGAGGACGGCAGGACATTGGGCAACCCCGCCACCTTGATGATATCCGGTGCGTGACCGCCGCCCGCGCCTTCCGTGTGGAAGGCGTGGATGGTGCGACCTTTGAAAGCCGCGATCGTATCTTCTACGAAACCGGATTCGTTCAGGGTATCCGTGTGGATCATCACCTGCACGTCGTAGGCATCGGCCACCGAGAGACAGCAATCGATGGCCGCGGGCGTGGTACCCCAATCCTCGTGCAACTTGAGCGCGCAGGCGCCCGCCTGGATCATCTCTTCAAGCGCAGCCGGCCGCGAAGCGTTGCCCTTTCCTGTGAAAGCGAGATTCATCGGAAAAGCGTCCGCGGCCTCGATCATCCGCGCGATATGCCATGGCCCCGGCGTGCATGTGGTGGCGAAAGTTCCGGTCGCAGGTCCCGTACCGCCACCAAGCATCGTGGTGATGCCGGACATGAGCGCCTCTTCGATCTGTTGCGGGCAGATGAAGTGGATGTGGGAGTCGAAGCCTCCCGTCGTGACGATCTTGCCCTCGCCTGCGATGATCTCCGTGCCAGGTCCAATGATGATATCGACATTGTTCTGGACGTCCGGATTGCCCGCTTTGCCGATAGCTGCGATCCGACCGTCCTTGATGCCGATATCAGCCTTCACTACGCCCCAGTGATCGAGGATGACCGCATTGGTGATGACCGTATCGACGGCTCCTGCGGCCCGTGCGGCCTGTGACTGACCCATTCCGTCGCGGATGACCTTACCGCCCCCGAATTTCACCTCTTCGCCGTAGGTGGTGAAGTCCCGCTCCACTTCGATCACAAGAGCCGTGTCGGCAAGGCGAATCTTGTCGCCTTTGGTCGGCCCGAACATCTCTGCGTAGGCAGCCCGAGACAAGGATGAGGGAGTTCCTGCATTCGGCATCAGAGCCCTCCCATCACAGCCTGACGGAAGCCGTAAACCTCGCGTTTGCCGGTGAACGGCACGAGGACGATCTCGCGGGTTGCCCCGGGTTCGAAACGCACGGCTGTTCCGGGCGGGATATCAAGACGCATGCCGCGCGCCTTCTCGCGCTCGAAGGACAAAGCCGGATTGGTCTCGTAGAAGTGATAATGACTGCCAACCTGAATAGGACGGTCTCCGGTATTGGCCACGATCAATGCGACACGCTCGGCACCCTCGTTGAATACAACCGCACCAGGCTGAGCCTTGACTTCCCCCGGCACATCCGTCGAGGCCGCGCCCCGGATCGGATGATGGACTGTGACGAGCTTCGTGCCATCCGGAAATGTGGCTTCCACCTGCACGTCGTGGATCATTTCGGCTACGCCTTCCATGACCTGATCGGCGGTAACGACATGGGCGCCGGCCGCCATCAGTTCGGCGACCGTACGCCCATCCCGCGCGCCTTCCACGACTGTGTCCGTAATGAGCGCTATCGCCTCCGGATGGTTGAGCTTGACGCCCCGCTCCAGGCGCCGCCGAGCGACCATGGCCGCCATGGCAATGAGGAGCTTGTCTTTTTCACGGGGTGTGAGTTGCATGAGAGAACCTTAACTGAGCCAGACACGCGGCAGGGGCTCGCCGCGAAAGCCAATGAGAAACGGGATGGCGGCTGCCCGAAGCGCCGCGATGCTCACAGCACAGAACCGGACAACCAGGAGACCATTCCAAGCACTCGCAGCAGTCTCGCAGCCGGTGCTGGAGAGGAGGTGCGAGCGGGCGAAGTCCAGACGGGCCTCTGCATCGGGCGCACCATGAACCATGGTTGCAAGCACCCGAGCTCCATTCCCGACACCCGGTTTGCTCAGGAGTTCCGAGAGCGGCCCGATCAGCCTCAGTGTGTCGGCATAGATAAGGCGCCCGCCGCGCCGAATGCGCCATCGGTCCTCGAACAGGCCATTTTGGACACATTCGGCCCGGGCCTCACGCCCAAAGACGACTGCCTCGAACAGGGTGAGACTCGCGTTCTCGGAGATGGACGCATCCATCGTCCGCGAAAGACGCGCTTCATCGAAAAGAAGTGTCTCCTGCGGAAGCCATTCGACCTTCGCTCCGGGATGCGCGTGCAGTGAGACCGACAACTCTGCAACAGGTCCGTCGGAGCGGTAGACCTTCTCGGCCGCAGGAGTCGCCAGGCAGATTTTGGCTCCGGACTGCGCTTCGATTTCGACTGCGAAACGGTCGCCGCAAGCAATTCCTCCTGCCGTATTGACGAGGACGGCATCGAGAGCGTTCCCCTCGCCTTTCGGCAAACGGATGCGCATGGACCCACTCTCCTCGATCCGCATCGGGCGCGTTAGGCCATTCAGGCCGGCCGCACTGAAGGCGACGCGCCCATTGGCACGCTGACGCTGGGGACTGGCCGCCCCTAGCGTCCCGTCAAATGGCCAAGCGTTGACGTACATCGTCTCTCCCAAGCGCCTGACGGGTCCCTTTCTGGACAATCTCGCCACGCTCCATCACGACGAAGCGGTCGGCCAGATCGCGCGCAAACTCGAAATATTGCTCGACCAGCAGAATGGCCATGCTCTTCTGCCCTCTCAGGTAATCGATCGCCCGGCCGATATCCTTGATGATGGATGGCTGGATTCCCTCCGTCGGTTCATCGAGCACAAGGAGACGGGGCCGAGTGACGAGGGCTCTGGCGATGGCAAGCTGCTGCTGCTGTCCTCCGGAAAGATCGCCTCCCCGTCGGTGCAACATCGACTTGAGAACGGGAAAGAGCTCAAAAATTTCGCCCGGAAGCCGACGCTCGGCACGCTTCAACGGGGCAAAACCAGTTTCGAGGTTTTCCCGAACCGTCAGCAACGGAAAGATCTCTCTCCCTTGAGGAACATACGCGATCCCGAGACCAGCCCGCTCGTAAGGCTGCAAAAAGGTGATGTCACTCCCGTCAAAACGGATCGCACCGCCGGAGACCGGACGATGACCCGCGATAGCCCGCAGGAGAGACGTCTTTCCGACGCCGTTGCGCCCAAGGACGCAGGTGACTTCACCCACGGCGGCTTCGACGGAAACCCCTCGCAGGGCTTGCGCGGCGCCATAGTGAAGGGAGAGGTTCTCAACGGAAAGCATCGTCATCGGCCCAAATACACCTCAACCACACGCTCGTTGGCGCTGACAGCGTCCAATGGACCTTCCGCCAAGACGGATCCCTCGTGAAGGCACGTGACCTTGACGCCAAGATCGCGAACGAAGGTCATGTCGTGCTCCACCACGATAACGGCCTTTGTTGTTGCAATGTCGCGCAGGAGGTCGACCGTATCGGCGGTTTCCTGATCGGTCATTCCGGCCGCCGGCTCGTCGATCAGCAGCAGCTTCGGCTCCTGTGCGAGCAGCATGCCGATCTCGAGCCATTGTTTTTGCCCATGTGACAGTTCCCCCGCCTTACGTCTCCGGTGGGCTGTCAGGCGTACTCGGTCCAGCAGCATATCCATTCGTTCGCGCTCACGGGGGGTTTGCCGAGCGAACAGAGTCGAGAAAGGTCCCCGCCTGCTCCTGCTGGCGAGAAGAAGGTTATCCTCGACGGAATGCATCTCGAACACGGTCGGCGTCTGAAACTTGCGGCCAATGCCAAGTTCTGCAATGGCAGCCTCGTCCAATGCGGTCAGATCGTGAGAGCCCTCGAAGAGAGCCGTTCCCTGGTTTGGACGGGTCTTTCCTGTGATCACGTCCATCATTGTGGTCTTTCCTGCACCGTTCGGGCCAATGATGGCCCGCATCTCTGCATGATCGACGGCCAGAGACAGCGCATTAAGAGCTCGAAATCCATCAAACGTTACAGTGATGTTATCGAGATAGAGCAACGCCGGAGTAATTGGTGCGGTCATGGCGCTACTCCGCCGCCTGCGAAGTCGCGGGAGCTGCTTGATGAAGTTGCGATCTTTGGCGCATCCTGTCCCAGAGCTCCTGTCCCGTTCCGAGAATGCCACGGGGCATCAGTAACGTGACGAAGACAAAGAGGCCGCCGAGAGCGAACAGCCAGAACTCCGGGAGAGCGCCGGTGAACCATGTCTTGCCCGCGTTGACGACCAGGGCTCCGAGAATGGCACCGGCCAACGTCCCGCGCCCTCCAACGGCGACCCAGATAACGATCTCGATCGAGTTCTCCGGAGCGAATTCGCCGGGATTGATGATTCCGACCTGCGGCACATACAGTGCACCGGCAAGGCCTGCGAGCATCGCGGAGATGATGAAGACGGTCAGCTTGTAGCGCTCGACTCTGTAGCCCAGGAAGCGGGTTCGGTTCTCCGCGTCCCGGATTGCCACCAACACCTTGCCGAACTTGGATTCGACCAGCCATCGGCATAGGAGGTAACCAAGTCCCAACGCAATGGCGGACACCACGAAGAGGACAAGCCTGGTCGATCCCGCCTGCAGGGGAAAGCCTAGGATGTCCTTGAAATCGGTCAATCCGTTATTGCCACCGAAACCCATGTCATTGCGGAAAAAGGCCAGCATCAGTGCGAAGGTCATCGCTTGCGTGATGATGGAGAGATAGACGCCTGTCACCCGCGAGCGGAATGCGAACCACCCGAATGCAAGAGCAAGTATGCCGGGGGCCAGCACCACCATGAGCACTGCTATCGGAAAAATGTCGGATCCGTACCAGAACCACGGCAATTCCTGCCAGTTCAGGAAGACCATGAAGTCCGGCAGAACGGGATGGGCATAGACCCCTCGCGACCCGACCTGCCGCATGAGGTACATGCCCATGGCATATCCCCCCAGCGCGAAGAAAGCTCCATGACCTAGAGAAAGAATTCCGCAGAAGCCCCATATCAGATCGACGGAGAGAGCCAGGAGAGCAAAGCAGAGATATTTTCCGAGCAAGGGCACAAGATGGTCGGGAACATGCAAGGCGGAATCTTGCGCAACCAACCCGTTGAAGATTGGAACCAGCATCGCGGCCCCGGCGAGAAAGCCTATGACAACAATCGTTTGCCTGTCGAGTACGGACCGCGTTCTCATGCTTCCACCGCCCTGCCCTTCAGCGCGAACAGCCCGCGCGGTCTTCTTTGGATGAAGATAATGATCGTGATCAGCAGAACGATCTTGCCGAGGACGGCGCCAGCATAGGGTTCTAGCATCTTGTTGGCGACGCCAAGAGTCATGGCACCGATCAAGGTACCCCAGAGATTCCCGACGCCGCCGAAGACGACAACCATGAAGCTGTCGATGATGTATCCCTGACCAAGATTGGGACTGACATTATCGATCTGGGAAAGCGCAACCCCCGCAATACCTGCAACGCCCGACCCCAATCCGAATGCCAGCGCATCGATGCGATTGGTTCGTATTCCCATGGATCCCGCCATGCGCCTGTTCTGCGTAACCGCGCGCACGTAGAGCCCCAGGGACGTATAGCGCATGACAAGGAGAAGAATGGCGAAAACCGAGAAAGCGAAAACCACGATCGCAAGGCGATTGTAGGTCAAGCTCAAGCCGCCGATCTCCAGAGCTCCCCTCATCCAACCGGGAGTGCCAACCTCACGATTGGTGGGTCCAAAGACCGTGCGTACAGCCTGCTGGAGAATGAGCGACAAGCCCCAAGTTGCGAGCAGCGTTTCAAGCGGTCTTCCATAGAGAAACCGGATGACACAGCGCTCGACGAGAACTCCCACGGCTCCTGCCGTCAGAAAGGCCAGCGGCAAAGCAATGAAGAGCGAAGCGTCGAAGAGACCGGGTGCGTGGAGGCGAATGACTTCCTGCACCATGAAAGTGGTATAGGCTCCGATCATGACCATTTCGCCATGAGCCATGTTGATGACGCCCATTGTACCGAAGGTGATGGCGAGCCCGATGGCCGCGAGGAGCAATACGGAACCGAGGGAGACGCCATACCAGACGTTCTGAAGCGCATTCCACAACGCCAGACGCGTCCTAATTCCTTCTGCCGCATCTGATGCGGCCTTCGCCAAATCCGGTGCAGAACTCGCAGAGACATTGCTCAGTAGCGCAAGAGAATCCTGGTCGCCGCGGCGGCTCAGAATTTCGACGGCGATCTTCTTTTCAACAGCGGGAGCGTCAGGCTTGTTGAGGATCACGGCAGCACGTGCGCTCTCGAGTGCGCCCCGCACACGCAGGTCGCTCTCCTGGGCAATCGCACGTTCGAGCACTGGCAATGCGGAGGCATCACGAGAACGGAACACGGCTTGAGCTGCGTTGAACCGTGTCCGCGTATCACTGCTGAGCAAAGTGAGGTTCCCAAGGGCAGCCTCGATGGCGCGCCGCACGCGATTATTCACTCGAACAGGTTTGAGATTGCCGGCACCGCCGACGATCTCACCCGTTGCCGCATCGATCATTCCGTTGGACGCTTCCCTGATGTAGACCTGCCCTGCTCCTGCCAGAAGGCGGCCGTCCCGCAGGGCTTCGACAACGGTCAAGGCGCGCTCATGGCCGCTGCCCGCGACAGCTGAAATCGCCGCTTCCGTGTCCGAATAGCTGTCAGCGGAAAACTTCGGCAAAGCCTCCTCGAAAGGGCCTGCCATGGCGCCGGCGGCCATGGCGGTCAGCAGGGCGATCGCCCGCAGAAGGATGCGCAAGCTGGTCATTCGACGATCTCGGAAAGAGAGTGAGTGAGAGCGACCATGAGGTCGCTCTCTCCTGCTCAGAGGCTTAGGCGCCGCATTTTTTCGTGACGGTGTTGTAGTTGCCGCACTTGAGCGTTTTCCAGTCGGCAATCAGATCCTTCGATCCTTCGAGGTATTTGGACCAGGCATCGCCAGGCACCAGCGAGTCGGTCTGAGACACCGTGTCAAACTGTCCATCTTCCTTGATTTCGCCGATCAGCACCGGCTTCGTGATGTGGTGGTTCGGGAGCATCTCGGACATACCGCCAGTCAGGTTGGGAACCTTCACGCCGACGATCGCGTCGATAACCTTGTCTGGGTCGACCGTGCCGGCGCCCTCGACGGCCTTGACCCACATGTTGAAGCCGATCACGTGAGCTTCCATGGGATCGTTGGTGACACGCTTGTCGTTCTTGGTGAAGGCCTTCCACTTGTCGATGAAGGCTTTGTTGTCGGGCGTATCCACTGACTGGAAATAGTTCCATGCTGCAAGATGTCCGACGAGCGGCTTCGTGTCGATCCCTGCAAGTTCTTCCTCACCCACGGAGAAGGCAATCACAGGAATATCAGTCGCCCTGACGCCCTGGTTGGCGAGTTCCTTGTAGAACGGCACGTTCGCATCGCCGTTGATAGTGGAGACCACGGCCGTCTTCTTGCCGGCCAACCCGAACTTCTTGATGTCGGCGACGATGGTCTGCCAGTCAGAATGCCCGAAGGGCGTGTAGTTGATCATGATGTCCTCGTCCTTCACACCCTTGGACTTCAGGTATGCTTCGAGGATCTTGTTCGTCGTGCGCGGATAGACATAGTCTGTGCCTGCAAGCACCCAGCGCTCGACCTTCTCTTCCTTGGCGAGATAATCCACGGCTGGGATTGCCTGCTGGTTCGGCGCCGCGCCGGTATAGAACACGTTGCGCTCGCTCTCCTCGCCCTCATACTGCACAGGATAGAACAGGATGCTGTTGAGCTCCTTGAACACCGGCAGGACCGACTTGCGCGAAACCGATGTCCAGCAACCGAAGACGGCGGCGACCTTGTCCTGGCTGATCAATTGACGGGCTTTCTCGGCAAAGAGTGGCCAGTCAGAAGCAGGATCCACCACCACGGCTTCCAACTTCTTGCCCAGAAGGCCTCCCTTCTTGTTCTGCTCCTCGATGAGCATCAGCATGACGTCTTTCAGCGTGGTTTCGCTGATCGCCATGGTGCCCGACAAGGAATGAAGAATCCCAACCTTGATCGTTTCCTGTGCCTGTACGACCTGCGTCATCGTGCCCGACATGAGCGCGGCCGAGGCCAACGCGATCAGGCTTCTCCGAGTCATCTTCAACATCGACATGGTCCTCTCCCCTGCCTGCCCTGCTTTGAGGTGCAACACGGGGGATAGAAGCAACAACCATGCCAACATTCGTTCAGCGGCAGACCAGAGCTTTGTCGTTACGGAAGTGTTACGGTCGGGGGTAAGGATTGGGCAGGCTGACTGAAAAAGGGGCACTGGCCGCAAGAGGAATTCAGCAATGCTCCAAGATATCATGATTAAAAAAGGCGAGGGAACCCGATTGGCTCCCTCGCCTCAATGTCCAGCCTTCAGCCTGCGGTACAAATCAGATATAGGCTGCGGTTTGGCATGCTCGCTCGTAGACTTCCCTGTATTTGGAAGCCGAACGATCCCATCCGTGAGGCCGCTGCATTGCGGCCCTCCTCATGGCCGAGAGGCGTGGCCGAGAGCGAAACGTCTCAAGGCCTCGCTTGATTGCATCCATGAAACGATGAAGGCACGGCTCCCCAAAGAGGAAACCATTAACGCCGTCCTCGATCGTATCGGCCAGACCGCCCGTTCTATGGGCAATGGGAAGCGACCCGAAGCGCTGCGCATACATCTGGCTCAATCCGCAAGGCTCGAAACGGGAGGGCATCAGAAGGAAATCGCTGCCGGCATACATGCGGCGCGCAGCTCCTTCGTCATAACCGATTTTCACCCCCACGGATCCCGGGTGGCGCTCGGCCAGAACCTTGAGCTCTGCTTCGAACCGCGGCTCCCCTTGGCCGATGACGGCGATCTGGCCGCCTTGCGAAACGATTGTTTCAGCGGCCGAAATGGCAAGGTCGACGCCCTTCTGATGGACGAGACGCGACACGACCGCAAACAAGGGACCGTTGGAGAGGGCGAGCCCGAAATTCTGACGGACATTGTTGGCGTTCGCGCGCTTTCCCCTGAAGTTTTCTGCGGAGAAGCGGCTGACCAGATAGGGATCCTTGCTTGGATCCCAACTTGAATCAATGCCGTTGATGATGCCATCGAGGCGGCCTTGATGAGCCCTTGTCCTCAAGAGCCCGTCGAGCCCGCAGCCGAACTCCGGCCGCGTGATTTCCTGGGCATAGGTCGAGCTCACGGTCGTGATGTGAGAGGCATAAAAAATCCCTGCCTTGAGAAAAGAAAGTTTGCCGTGGAACTCGACACCATTGATGTCGAAAGCGGCATCGGGGATGCCGAGGCGCGGCAGGCGATCACGTTCGAAGATACCCTGATAGGCAAGGTTATGAACGGTCAGGATAGTCGGGATATGCTGCCCGCGCCATGTCAGATAGGCTGCAGCCAGTCCCGAAGGCCAATCATTGAGGTGGAGGAGGTCGGCTTGCCAAAGCGGGTCACCGTTGCCGCACGCAATGTCGGCGGCCGCCAAGCCGAGACGTGCGAAACGGACGTCGTTGTCGCTCCAGTCCATGCCGAAGGGATCGACATAGGGCGAGCCGTCCCGATCGTACAGTTCCGGGCATAGGAGGATATAGACGGTCAAGCCATCCTTCGTCACGCCCCGGCCAAGTCCGCAGGCAGGGATTCCGTACGAGGCCGGCAAGCGTGCGATCTCCTCGACCGCTCCAATCTGCGAAAGGACCTGCCGATAGCCCGGGATGAGGATGCGGACATCATAATGATGCCGCAAGGCGCGCGGCAGAGCCGCTGACACCTCCCCGAGACCTCCCGCCTTGACGTAGTCGGCGATCTCGGATGTGACAAAAAGGATGGACTGTCTGCGGGTTATAGAGATGGTAGGCTGACGATCCTGGTGCAGATCGGCGCGCGCCATTGTCGCGAAAGCCGCACCAGCTTCCGAGTGAAATGTTTCCAACATGCTGTCACGAGGGCGCGCTCCCCATTGACCCCTCGCGCCCAAAGTAGGTCGGCCTTATAACGCCCTTCCCTCCGCAAAGTTCCGAACAAAGTCAGATTATTTTTCGGTAATCCGAGCTTGCAGAGCTTTATGGGCGAGCTGGAGAGCGCCAAGGCCTGACATCTCGCGTCTCGACATCTCACATCCTTAAAGTCCCTGAAGAGCTTGACTGTATTTTTGAAGAACCCCGGGAACATTGGAAAGCGAAGCTCGTTCGCAAGTGCCCCGAACTTTTGGAGATCTCATGCGGCGAAAACACCCAATGCCTTTTGGGGCAGAAATCTCAGATGAGGGCGTTCGCTTCGCCCTCTGGGCTCCGACCGCGCGCGAGGTCAAGCTGGTCCTCGACGGGGCAGAAGACCCATTGGATCGACAGGATGACGGCTGGTATCGCACCGTCTCGGCGAGAGCTGGGGCGGGCAGCCGCTATGGCTACAAGATCGACGGCAATCTCGTGGTGCCGGACCCTGCCTCTCGGCACCAACCTGACGATGTCCATGGATTGAGCCGTGTCGTGGATCCGAGTATCTACGAATGGTCCGACGCAGCATGGACCGGGCGTCCGTGGGAAGAGACCGTTCTCTATGAGGCGCATGTGGGCACGGTGACCCCGGAGGGTACATTTTCCGGCCTCATGAACAAACTCGAGGCTCTACGCGATACGGGCGTGACGGCGGTTGAACTGATGCCGATCGCGGAATTCCCAGGGCGTCGGAACTGGGGCTATGATGGGGTTCTCCCCTACGCACCTGACGCAGCCTACGGCAGCCCCGAGGACCTGAAGCGGCTGATCGACCGTGCTCACGAACTTGGTCTGATGATGTTCCTCGACGTCGTCTACAACCATTTCGGTCCTTCCGGCAACTATCTTCATGCCTATGCCAAGGCATTCTTCACGGATCGGCACCCGACTCCGTGGGGTGCAGGAATCAATGTGGATGGCGAGGGAAGCCGCGTCGTGCGCGACTTCTTCATCCACAATGCGCTCTATTGGTTGGAGGAATATCGCTTCGACGGTCTGCGCTTCGATGCCGTGCATGCCATCGTGGACGACAGCAAACCCCATTTCCTCGAGGAGCTCGCCACACGCGTCCGCCAAGCCTTTCCCGAGCGCCAGATCCATCTCGTGCTCGAGAACGAGGCCAATCAGGCGCGCTGGCTCGAACGCAGCTCTGACCGGCGCCCGCTCCTTCACACGGCACAATGGGCGGACGACATCCACAACTCCTGGCATGCCCTGCTGACCGGAGAGAACGAGGGCTACTACGAGGATTATGCCGACCGGCCGCTCGAACGTCTCGGCCGCGCGCTTGCGGAAGGCTTTGCATATCAAGGAGACCCGTCAACCCACAAACCCGGCGTCACGCGCGGGGAGCCGTCCGCTCATCTGCCGCCGACAGCCTTCGTGTCCTTCCTCCAAAACCACGATCAAGTCGGCAATCGCGCCTTCGGCGAGCGCCTCGCACATCTCATCCCGTCGGATCGCCTTGGACTGGCTCAGGCCATCTTTCTCCTTTCACCACAGATTCCGCTGATCTTCATGGGAGAAGAGTGGTCGGCATCGTCACCCTTCCAGTTCTTCGTCGATTTCGAGACGGAGCCCGATCTTGCCAAGGCCGTCCGGGACGGACGACGAGGCGAGTTCAAACATTTCAAGGCGTTTGCCGACCCTGCGACGGCACAACGTATTCCCGATCCGACGGACCGGACAACATTCGAGCGCTCCAAGATCGACTGGATGGAGACAGGCGGCTCGCCGCACCGGGAGGCCCTTCTGGAAACGAAACAACTGCTGATGCTGAGGCGAGACGAGATATTGCCCCTCATCCGGAGTGAATATCGTGGTTCTCGATATGTCATCCTGCAGGAAAGCGCCCTTGATGTGAGTTGGATGTTCGAAAGCGGAACACTCCGCATGCTCGCGAATTTCGGAGACAAGCCGGTATCGGTCGACATCGGCGGCAATGAGCGTGTGCTCTGGTCGAACGCAGATTCCACGCCCACCCAAGGAAACGCTCGGCTCGGGCCAGGGAACGGCATTATCGTAAAAGAGGCATTGGCATGAGCAAGCTGGATGCTCTCTTGGAGCACATGGCGGACCTGGTCGGCATGTCCACGGACTATGCGGATGCCTTCGGACGAACCATTGAGACCAGCCCCGAAACCCGCAACGCCGTTCTGGCGGCTCTCGGCCTCAGCATAAACTCTGAGGCTGAGGCTCAGGCCAGCCTTGCCCGCCTGGAAAAGCTGAAATCGGGTCTCATCCCGGCCATTCTTCCGGTATCCTCGGAGCAGCCCACAACCGTCCGGCTGCGCGGGAAAACAGGCCCACTCGGTTGGACGATCATTGAGGAGAACGGCGCAAGGCACGAAGGGAAACTGGCCGAGGGAGCAGGCACGCTGAAGCTCCCTGCCCTGCCCATGGGCTATCATCGTCTCCACTTCGGTGCATTCGAGTCTACGCTGATCGCAGCTCCCGAAAGCTGCTGGATTCCCGAAACCCTGAGGCAGGAAAACCGCCTGTGGGGCGCGGCAACCCAAATCTACTCCCTTCGCTCGGAGCGCGATCTCGGCATCGGCGACTACTCGGATGTGGCGCTCCTGGCGGAGAAAACCGGCATCATGGGCGGCTCCTTTCTGGGCCTCAGCCCGGTTCATGCCCTTTTCTCCGCCGATCGGACGAAGATCTCACCGTACTCGCCCTCGTCACGGCTCTTCCTGGAGCCGCTTTACATCGACCCGACCGACGTGGAAGGGTTCGCGGAGAGCGACGCCAGCCGGATTTTGGGCAGGCCCGACGTCCAGAAGCGTTTGTCTCAGCTCCAAGAGGCTCACCTCATCGACTACGCCGAAGCATGGTCCATCAAGCTCTCTGTCCTCGAGGCGCTGTGGCGACACTTCCAGGCATCCGGCGAGCATGCGGCTTTCGAGACGTTCCGCCGCGACGGCGGACAGGCGCTCGAGGCGCATGCCACCTTCGAGGCCCTCTCGGAGCACTTTCGGGAACAAGGCTGCGCCTGGGTCGGTGATTGGCCGGAGCCTTATCGGGACATTCGCTCCATCGAAGTCAGCCGCTTTCGTTCCGAGCACCAGGAGCGTGTCGCCTTTCATGTGTGGCTGCAATGGCTTGCCGATCGGCAGCTGGCACGGGCTGATGAACGCGCCCGGGCAGCCGGCCTGACGATTGGCCTTTACCGCGATCTCGCCGTTGGCGCAGACGGCGGCGGCTCGGAAATTTGGGCGACACCCGAGCGGTTTGCTCCAGGCCTCGCCATTGGCGCGCCTCCTGACCCTCTCGGTCCGCAGGGACAGAACTGGGGCTTGCCGCCCTTCAATCCTCTCACGCTGGAGGAACAGGGCTTGGCGGCCTTCCGGGACCTTGTCGCCGCGAATATGCGGCATGCAGGTGCGATCCGCATCGATCACGCATTCCAGCTTCAGCGTCTTTTCCTCATTCCCTCGGGTGCGCCGGCTTCGCAGGGCGCTTATGTCGATTACCCATTCGAGGCCATGCTCGCAGTCCTGCGCGTGGAAAGCCATCGCGCGCGCTGCCTCGTCATTGCCGAGGATCTCGGAACGGCTCCGAAAGGATTCTCGGATGCCATTATGACATCCGGCGTGCTCAGCTATCGCGTTCTTCCTTTCGAGAGAGAAGGATCATCCTTCAAAAGGCCAGACGATTACCCACGCTCGGCGCTCGCCGTTCTGACGACGCATGATCTTCCCACGTTCAGGGGCTGGTGGCAGGGGCTCGATATCGATCTGCGGCAGACGCTTGGTATCTTCGATCCCGCGACCGCAGCCAGGGAGCATGCGGCGCGAGAGGTGGATAGGCGATCTTTTGCCGATGCCCTGCGCGGAGAGAGCCTGCTCTCTGCGGCCGATATCCCGAGCGAACCGCCCCTGGAAGGAGCGGTGCGCTATCTTGCTCGCACCGCATGCGCCCTCACGGCGCTGCAGGTCGAGGATCTGTCCGGCGAGTTGAACCAACCCAACATGCCCGGCATGGACGCGGGCCATCCTAACTGGCGCAGGCGTCTGTCGAGAACGATCGAGTCGATTGCAGCCCCCGGCAGCCCGATGGCCAAATTATCCGTCGCCATGACGGAAGAAGGCCGGAACGCTCACGGTCGCGGCAGTCGTCTCGCCTCGCCTCCGCCTCGCGCCACGTACCGGCTCCAATTTCACAAGGACTTCACATTTGACGATGCCGTCAAGATCGTGCCGTATCTCGCGCGGCTCGGCATCAGCCACGTGTACTCGTCCCCCATTCAAATGGCGAGCCCTGGCTCCACTCATGGTTACGACATCGCGGACCATTCCGCCATCAATCCTGAACTCGGAGGCGAAGAAGGCTTTCGCCGCCTGTCGGATGCTTTGACGGCCCATGGCCTGAAACTCCTGCTCGACATCGTGCCCAACCATATGGGTATCGGTGGCCGGACGAACGAATGGTGGCTGTCCGTTCTCGAATGGGGTCGGCTGTCGCCTGTCGCGAACGCTTTCGACATTGATTGGGAACGTCCCGGCGCCGACGGCAAGCTCATCATTCCTGTTCTCGGCAGCCTCTATGGCGAGACACTCGAGAAGGGCGAGTTGCAGGTTAAGTTCGATGAGGATGGGAGTTTCAGCGTCTGGCATTGGGAACACCGGCTTCCGATCTGCCCGACAACCTACCCCCTGCTGCTCGATTTGGCGTTGGCGGCGATCGATGACAGATCGAAATCAGGAGAGTTGCTTGCAATCGCGGAAGATCTGCGGGCTCTGAGCAGGCAGGCATTGTCGGAGCCTCAATCTACCCTTCCGGAAAAGGGGGAGGAGCTGAAGCGGAGACTGGCCGAAACCGTCGCCGCCCACCCGTCGGCCCGCAAAGCCATCGATCGCGCGCTGACAATTGTCAACGGCCGGCAGGGTTATCCTGAGAGCTTCAATGCTCTGCACCGTCTCCTCGAGGCGCAGGCATATCGCCCTGCCTATTGGAGGGTCGCATCGAGCGACATCAATTATCGCCGTTTCTTCGACATCAACAACCTTGCGGGCTTGCGCGTGGAGATCCCTGAGATCTTCGAGCGTACACATGATCTGATCATCCGGCTGGTGAACGAGGGCCGGGTTCATGGCCTGCGGATCGATCACATCGACGGCCTTGCAGATCCGGAAGGCTATACCCGGGCCCTGCAGCGCAAGGTGGGTCCCGGATTCTACGTTGTGGTCGAGAAGATTTTGGAGCCGGGTGAAAAGCTCCGCGCGTGGCCTGTCGCCGGAACGACCGGGTACGACGCGCTCAACCTGATCGACGGCGTTCTGGTCAATGAAGAGACGGGTGATACTTTCGAACGCATCTACCGAGAAGCCTCGGGAGTCTCCGATGATTACGAGGATCTGCTGAAACAGGCGAAGATGGACATAACCCAAGTCAACTTCGCCAGCGAGCTGGAGGTTCTCGTCAAGGATATCAAGACGATCGCAGCTTCCAGCCGGTACACACGGGACTATACGGCCTATGCACTGCGCCGTGCCTTGGTGGAGATCATCGCCGTATTCCCCGTCTACCGCAGCTACCTCGGCGAAAGTGAGACCGAACCCGCAGATGTTCAGTTGATCGAGAGCACGGTCGATGGAGCCAAACGATTCAGCACCCTACCCGACACGAGCGTGCACGACTTCATCGCAAGCGCTCTTCTCGGGAAGGCACGGACGGCCGATCCCGAGGATACCCGCCGCTTCCGCCGGCGCTTTCAACAGCTCACCGGTCCCGTTATGGCCAAGAGCCTGGAGGACACCCTGTTCTACCGCTACGGCCGCCTCATCGTTTTGAACGAGGTGGGCGGAGACCCTGCTCACTTCGGTCTCCCACTGCAAGTCTTTCATGAGTGCAACGCCGACAGAGCGGACAACTGGCCCCATGCCATGATCGCCACGGCCACTCATGATACGAAACGTGGCGAGGACGCCCGAGCCCGTCTGATCGCGCTCTCCGAGATGCCTGAGACATGGGAGGATTCCCTGAAGCTCTGGCGTGAGATCATCGCTCCTTACCTGTCCGATGTGAATGGCTCCCTTGCTCCGGATGCCAACGATCAGGTGATCCTGCTTCAGTCACTCCTCGGCGCCTGGCCACTGGAGCTTCTCGAATCCGAGGACAGTGGGCAACTCAGCTCCTTTCACGAACGCCTGAACGGGTACGTCACGAAAGCTCTTCGCGAGGCCAAGAGGAAGACGAGCTGGATCGATCCCGACGAGGACTATGAGGGAGCCGCGCTCAAACTCGTGCAGGCTGCGCTTGACCCGAAGAACGGCATCCTCAAGCGACTGCGCCCCCTTGCGCAACGCCTGTCCATGCCGGGAATGCTCAACGGGTTATCCCGAACCGTTCTGAAGCTGACCCTGCCGGGTGTGCCGGACATTTATCAGGGAACTGAATTCTGGGACTTTTCTCTGGTCGACCCGGACAACCGGCGCCCTGTCGACTACACCGCGCGGGAGAAGGCTCTTGATGAAGAGACATCGGCCGAGGCGTTGCTGGCCCAATGGCAGGATGGTCGCATCAAGCAACATTTGATCACGCGCCTCCTGCGGGACCGTGCAGACGCTCCCGAACTCTATGGTGTGGGCGACTACGCTTCCCTCCCGGTTGAAGGCAGCCGGGCTTCTCATGTCATCGCTTTTCAGAGACGCCATGGGGAGGATCGCCTCGTCGTGATCGTGCCTCGATTGTGGGGTGGGCTTGGCTCCATCGAGCGTCTGCAATTCGATCACGCGATCTGGCGGGACACGCGCATGACGCTGCCCGGGGGCCGGTGGAGAAACGTGATATCGGGCGATGTCATGGAAACAGGAGCTGAAGGGTCGGATCTGGGCGAGTTCCTGTCTCCCTTCCCCCTCGCCGTTCTCAGGCTCGTGGCGGAAGAATAAGGTGCCGGAGAGGATCTCCTCGCGCCTGCATCTCACCGTCTGGTCGCAGAGTTTGACCGCCCCATAATGGCTTCTCACGAACCTTGAGCGCTGCCGGATGATATGTATCGGCAGCCGAAGGATAACAAGGAGACGGCCAGGATGGCTCAGCGCAGGGGCGAATTGCAGAACGTAACGGAGAGTTCGTTCGCACCCCGAACCGTTTCCGATATCATTGCCTTAGGCGATCCTTTTTCGGTGCTTGGCCCTCACGAGATTGCACCCGGAATCTGGGAGATCCGGGCCATCATTCCCGATGCCGACGCCGTAACCCTGCTCGACCGTGATGGCCGGACCGCTCTCACGACCATGGAGAAGCGACATCCCGATGGCCTGTTCGTCGGTACTCTGAGCACTTTCGAAAGACCGGACTACCGCCTGCAGATCGAAAGGCAGGGACATACCGAGATCCGGCATGATCCCTACAGCTTCGGAACATTCCTGTCCCACGACGATCTGATGCGGCTTCGCACCTCCGGCAGCGATGCGGTTTATACGAAGCTCGGCGCCCACCATTTGGATTTGGGCGGGATCCAAGGCTTCCTTTTCACCGTCTGGGCGCCGAATGCGCGCCGCGTGAGCGTCGTTGGTGAGTTCAACAACTGGGACGGCCGCTGCCATCCCATGAGGCGACGTCACGAAGGAGGGGTTTGGGAGCTCTTCATTCCGGATGCCTCGGCAGGCCAGCGTTACAAGTTCGAGATTGTCGGATTCCACGGAAATCTGCTGGCGTTGAAGGCCGATCCGATGGCCTTCGCGGCGGAGAACCCTCCCGCTACCGCCTCCATTCTCAAGGGAGAACCGGCCTTCGAATGGAGGGACGAGGAATGGATGAAGTCCCGCGCTCGACAAGATCAGCGCAAGGCTCCCATATCGATCTATGAATGCCATCTCGGCTCATGGGCGCGCGTGCCGGAGGAAGGCAACCGCTATCTCACCTACCGCGAGCTTGCCATCCGGCTCATTCCCTATGTGAAGGATCTCGGCTTCACCCATATCGAGCTCTTGCCGATCACCGAATACCCCTTCGACGGATCATGGGGCTATCAACCGATCTCCCTTTACGCGCCAACAAGCCGTTTCGGAACTCCGGACGATTTCGCCGCCTTCATCGAGGCGGCTCATGCCGCAGGGATCGGCGTCATCCTCGATTGGGTGCCGGCGCATTTCCCGAACGACCCCCACGGCTTGAGTTATTTCGACGGCACGCATCTCTATGAACACGCAGATCCCCGCCTCGGTTTTCATCAGGACTGGGGCACTTATATCTACAATTTCGAGCGCCAGGAGGTTGCCACCTTTCTCGTAGCCAATGCTCGCTTCTGGCTCGATCACTATCATCTCGACGGTTTGCGGGTCGATGCGGTGGCCTCGATGCTCTATCTCGACTACTCCCGCAAACCGGGCGAGTGGATACCGAACCGCTACGGCGGCAACGAGAATCTGGGAGCCATCGATTTTCTGCGGCGGATGAACGAGGTGGCATACGCCTCCGCACCAGGCGCTATGACGATCGCCGAAGAATCGACCGCATGGCCGGGCGTGTCGCAGCCGACCTATGCCGGCGGCTTGGGTTTCGGGTTCAAATGGAACATGGGCTGGATGCACGATACCCTGCGCTACATCAGCAGGGATCCGATTTTCCGCCGTCATCACCATCGCGACCTCACCTTCGGCCTGGTTTACGCCTTCTCTGAGAATTTCATCCTTCCTCTCAGCCATGACGAGGTTGTCCATGGAAAGGGATCGCTCATCCGGAAGATGCCGGGCGATCGGTGGCAACGTTTCGCCAATCTCCGAGCCTATTTCGGCTTCATGTGGGGACATCCCGGAAAGAAACTTTTGTTCATGGGCGGCGAGTTCGCCCAGGAGCAGGAGTGGAACCACGACAGCAGCCTCGACTGGCACCTGCTGAACGATCCGGACCACAAGGGAGTCCAGGCACTGATCCGCGACCTTAATCAGGCCTATCGGTCGATCCCGGCTCTGCATGAACGGGATTGCGAGCAGAAAGGCTTCGAGTGGATCGTCTCCGATGACGAAGACAACAGCGTCGTTGCCTGGCTACGGCGTGGCCACAAGGAGGATGCGATTGCCGTGGTTGTGTCGAACTTCACGCCCGTTCCACGGGAGGGGTATCGCATCGGCGTGCCGGTACGGGGCTTCTACCGCGAGGCGGTGAATACGGACGCCTCCGTCTATGGCGGCACCAATATGGGCAATCTCGGAGGAGTGACCGCTGAGGAGGCGCCAAGCCATGGCTTCCCCTGCTCCCTCTCTCTCGTGATTCCGCCCCTCGCCACCCTGATTTTCGTTCTGGACCGTGTTTGAACGGCAAACCTGCCACCGAGCGTGACCGGGACTTCCTGTTTCCTCGCGCGTTGATGATGTAAACTGATCTGCTCCGCTTCCCGAGATCCGTGATGAACGACAAAGTTGCAATCCGTGAACCTACCCCGGCCGAAATCGTCACGCCGACCGTTCGGCGCACATCCCGGCTGCGAGAAGGGTTACCCTACCCACTGGGCGCGACATGGGACGGTCTCGGCGTCAATTTCGCACTTTTCTCCGCCAATGCCATCAAGGTTGAGCTGTGCCTCTTCGACTCTGAAGGCAAGCGGGAGCTGGAGAGGATCGAGCTTCCAGAATATACGGACGAAGTCTGGCATGGCTACCTGCCGGACGCCCGGCCCGGCACCACTTACGGCTATCGTGTCTATGGTCCTTACGAGCCCGACGCGGGACACCGGTTCAATCCCAATAAGCTGCTTCTCGATCCGTATGCCAAGCAAATCATCGGCGACTTGAAATGGGATCCCGCGCTCTTCGGGTATACGGTCGGCTCGCCGGATGCCGATCTTTCCTTCGACGAGCGCGACAGCGCTCCTTACATGCCAAAGTGCCGCGTGATCGAGTCAGCGTTTACGTGGGGCAACGAACGCAGGCCGCAGATCCCGTGGGAACGCACCATCATCTACGAGGCGCACCTGCGCGGCTTCACCATGAAGCATCCGGCGATCCCGAAAGATATGCGTGGCACGTGCGCGGGTCTGATGCATCATGAAGCCATCAACTACATCAAGAGCCTTGGTGTCACCGCCATCGAGCTGCTGCCCATCCACGCCTTCGTGGATGACAGCTATCTCGTCGAGAACGGCCTTCGAAACTACTGGGGCTACAACACCATCGGATTCTTTGCCCCCCAGCCGCGCTATCTGGCAACGCCTTTCGTGAACGAAGTGAAGGAAATGGTCAGCCATTTCCATGATGCCGGAATCGAGGTGATCCTCGATGTGGTCTACAACCACACGGCCGAGGGCAACGAGCTGGGTCCGACGCTCTCTTTCAGGGGCATCGACAACCCGTCCTATTACCGGCTCGCATCTGAAAATCGTTACTACATCAACGATACCGGCACCGGGAATACCGTCAATCTCAGCCATTCCCGCGTCCTGCAGATGGTGACGGACAGCCTCCGCTATTGGGCGCAAGAGGTGCGGGTCGACGGGTTTCGCTTCGATCTCGCGACCATTCTCGCCCGCGAGCCGCATGGCTTCGAAGAAGATGGCCGTTTCCTCGATGCGGTGCGGCAGGATCCGGTGCTCAGTCGGGTCAAACTGATCGCGGAACCTTGGGATTGCGGACCAGGAGGCTATCAGGTCGGGCGATTTTCGCCTGGTTGGGCAGAATGGAACGATCGCTATCGCGATACCGTGCGGGCGTATTGGAAAGGCGAGAACGGCAAGCTGCCCGAGCTTGCCTCGCGCCTCACCGCCTCGGCGGATCTCTTCAACAAGCGCGGACGAAAGCCCTGGGCATCCGTCAATTTCGTCACGGCCCATGACGGCTTCACGCTCCATGATCTCGTTTCGTACAATGACAAGCACAACGAGGCGAACGGCGAAGGCAACAAGGACGGTCACGATCACAATCTGTCCTGGAACCACGGCGTGGAAGGCGAGACCCAGGATCCCGAGATCCGCGCCCTGCGCAACCGCCAGATGCGCAACATTCTCGCAACGCTGCTCTTCTCCCAGGGAACACCGATGCTGCTGGCAGGAGACGAGTTCGGGCGGACACAAAAAGGCAACAACAACGCCTATGCTCAGGACAACGACATTTCCTGGATCGACTGGGAGGGCGTCGATGAGGACGGAGCCGAGCTTTTCGAGTTCACCCGCAAGCTGATCCAGCTGCGGCAGAACCTGCCGATCCTCCGGCGCGGACGCTTTCTGTCAGGCGTCTACAATGAGGAACTCGATGTCAAGGACGTGACTTGGCTCACGCCCGCTGGCGACGAGATGACTCCCGAGCACTGGCAAGATCCTCATGCCCGCTGCATCAGTATTCTTCTGGACGGGCGCGCTCAGCCGACCGGCATCCGCAGGCGAGGCACAGACGTTACCCTGCTGCTGATCCTGAATGCTCATCATGACGTCGTGAAATGCAAGCTGCCCGCCGTTACAGGGGGCCGTGCCTGGATCTGTCTTGCGGACACGAACAAGCCGGAGCTGACGTTCCCGGCCCCGTTCTCCTTCGGCAAGGATTTTGCGGTAACAGGACGCTCACTGCTTCTGTTCCAGCTTCAGCCGGAGGAACATTCCAAACAGGAGAAGAGGCGAACAACCTGATCGGGGCTGTCAAACCTCCTCCAAACATGAGCGGTAGAGCTGAGCATAGCGTTTCGCGGGTCTGCGCCATCCCACCTCCGCCACCATCCCATTCTGCTGAATCCGACGCCAGGATGCCCTATCCGACCAGAGCGCTTTGGCCCGGGCGATCGCATCAATGAGGCCTGTGAGATTGACGGGCGAGAACTGAAAGCCAGTCGCGGCTCCCGATGCAACGGCCATTTCGTTTGCGTCGATCACCGTATCGGCAAGACCGCCGACACGCGAGACGATCGGCACGCTGCCATAATGCATCGCGCATAGCTGTGTCAGACCGCATGGCTCGAAGCGAGAGGGCACAAGCAGCGCGTCAGCTCCACCTTGAATCAGATGTGCAAGCTCTTCATCATAGCCGAATAAGCAGCCGACCTGACCCGGATATACGACTGAGGCAGCGCGAAAGCTGTCCTCAAGGGTCCGTTCCCCAGCACCGAGAAGGGCAAGCTGCGCTCCATCAGCCAGGAGCGATGGTAAGACCGCGAGCACAAGGTCCAGCCCCTTCTGTTCAGAGAGCCGGCTCACGACCCCGAAGACCAATGCGTCGGGATTCGCATCGAGTCCAAGCCGTGCCTGGAGAGCCTTCTTGTTCAAGCTGCGTCGCTCCAGAGTATCCGGGGCAAAGGTCGCAGCCAGCGATTTGTCGGAGGCCGGATCCCAGATATGTTCATCAATCCCGTTCAGAATCCCGAACACGTCCTTTGAACGGGATCTCAGGAGACCATCAAGACCCATTCCACCTTCCGGCGTCTGGATCTCTTTCGCATAGGTGGGGGATACGGTCGTAATCCGGTCGGCAAGCCGCAGTCCTGCTTTCAGAAAGCCGATCTGGCCGTAATACTCGACTCCCTCCACTGTGAAGGACTCGGGCGGGAGTCCCAGTTCGTGAAGAAAACCGGCCGGAAAGCCCCCTTGAAAGGCGATATTGTGGATGGTCATGACGGTTCCGGGACGTGGCAAGTCGCCGTAGTGCAGATAGGCGGGCGCCAAGCCTGCCTGCCAGTCATGAGCATGGACGATATCAGGCACGAAGCCGGGAACCGCAGCCTGCCCGATGTCAGCTGCGACACGGCCCAACGCGGCAAAACGCCGGGCATTATCGGGCCAATCCCTTCCGTCGGGCGTCAGATAGGGAGAGCCGGGGCGTTCGAAGAGATGCGGGGCATCGAGGACGAAGAGCTCCAGTCGATGAGCGGTCGCCGCGACGAGCCGCGCCGCTCCTCCGAAGAGATCCGGATATTCACGAAGGGCCTCAATGCGCTCCAGAGCCCTCATGACGGGGGGATAGCCCGGGAGAAGCGAGACGACCCTCACGCCCTCATGCGCCAGCGCAAAGGGGAGCGCTCCCGCAACATCCGCCAGCCCGCCTGTCTTGATGACAGGAAAGAGCTCCGAAGTGACCGACAGAACCCTCAAGGGTTTCATCCAGAGAGCCTGTCGATCATCGGCTTCGTGATAAGGCAGATCCCGCGCTCCGTGCGTCGGAACCGCCGAGCATCCTCCTCGGGATCCTCGCCGACCACCAGACCGTCCGGAATGCGCACCCCGCGGTCGATGACGACGTTTTTCAACCGGGCTCTTCGGCCGACATCCACATAGGGCAGAATGACCGCTCCCTCGACCTCGGCATAGGAATGAAGACGCGCTGCGGTGAAGACAAGCGACTGACGTAGGGACGCTCCGGAGACGATGCAGCCACCGGAGACGAGGGAGTTGATGGCATGACCTCGCCGCCCCTCTTCGTCATGGACGAACTTGGCAGGAGGCCAAGTTTCGGAAAAGGTCGAAATCGGCCAGTCGCGATCATAAAGATCGAGAGTCGGGACGATGGCGGTCAGGTCGATGTTGGCTTCCCAATACGCGTCGACCGTTCCGACATCGCGCCAGTAGGCGGGAGCATCCCTCCCGCCGGCCTCGGCCCCTGAACGGACGCAAGAACGTGTGAAGCGGTGCGCAACCGCTTTTCCATGCTGCACCAGATAAGGAATGATATCCTTCCCGAAGTCGCGGCTTGAGCCGGGCGCCTCCGCATCGTGCCGCAACAAGTCGAAGAGAAAGCGTGTATTGAAAACATAAATCCCCATGCTGGCGAGTGCCATATCGGGGTTGTTGGGAATACCGGGCGGATCGGCAGGTTTCTCTAGAAACGATACGATGCGATCCGTCTCGTCGACCCCCATCACGCCGAAACCCGTTGCCTCGACGCGCGGCACTTCGAGGCAGCCGACGGTCACATCAGCTCCGGAGTCCACATGCTCGCGGAGCATGATCTCGTAGTCCATCTTGTAGATGTGATCGCCCGCAAGGATGATAATGTATTCAGGATCGATGCTCGCGATGATGTCGATGTTCTGAAACACAGCATCAGCCGTTCCCTCATACCACATAGTCTCAGAAACACGCTGGCTCGCGGGAAGGATATCAAAGCTCTCGTTTCGTTCCGAGCGAAAGAACGTCCAACCTCTCTGCAGATGCCGGATCAGGCTGTGCGCCTTGTACTGCGTTGCCACACCAATCCGGCGAATGCCGGAATTCAGCGCGTTGGAAAGGGCAAAATCGATGATCCGCGTATTACCGCCAAAATAGACGGCAGGCTTCGCGCGGATATCGGTGAGCTCCATGAGCCGGGAGCCACGCCCGCCCGCGAGGACGTACGCCATCGCATGCCGGGCAAGAGGCGCAGAGGTGACACTCGGGGTGGGCAAGGCAAACTCCTCACATCAAGGGCGATTATCGCCTCTGTAGACGCCGGATCCGGTCTGAGGTTTTTCCTTCCGGTTCCGGAGTTCAGGGCCGTGGGCGTGCCTCTTGGCCCTTGCACGAAATCTGGGCAACACCTCCACGCGTCTCACATCATGCGGTCGGTTTCTTGGACCGCCTCCGCTTCGGCGCGGCCACGGTCTCACCCGCCGAAGCCTCTGCGTCGGCGACAGTCTCAGCTGCAGGATTGGCCACGCTCTTGCGTTTGCGGACCTTGGGAGCGGCCGGGCTGCTCAGAACCTCGTCAAGCGTTTGACTGGTCATTCCGAGGGGCGCAGGGCTTGTCTCGACAGGAGCATCGTCTTCGCGGCCAGCGGCAGGGTGCCGGTTATCACTGGTTTCACCGCTCTGCCGTCCGAGAACCTCCTGCTCGGCTTGATACCAGTATTCATCAGCCCGGTCCGGCAGCCCCCCGTGCTGCATCCACAATTCGTATGCCCGTTCCCGGATTCTCTGTTCAAGCTGCTTATCCATGACCACCCTTTGTGTCCTCGCACCTGACGTGCCTCGTGGGCGGCGAGCCGGCCTGCCACCCACGAAGCTGCATAAGTTATTAGGCGCACTCGGCGAATGACAACAGTCGAGAATGCTCGAGCTTGAGGTTTTAAGCCTTATCGGAGGATTAATTTTAGGCACCCTACAAACCAGCCGCGGCCGACATAGATACAATGTTTCGATGCCCGGAACCTTGGCTTGGCTACGGAGTTGCCGATGCAGTTCCTATGACGATGAGCACTGTAAATTTCTTCGATGAGCCGAGCGAGGGGACGGAACATGCCGCCGTCTGCCCGATGACGCTCGTGCCTTCAAGACCGATCCTGCAGCCGGGGAGAAACTGCTGGAGACTCGTACCTGCAGACAAGGCCTCTGCTCTCATCGACGGCGAAGAGTATTTTACGCAACTGGAAGCCGCCCTGCGAAGAGCCAAGCGCTCGATCATGATCATCGGCTGGGATTTTGACGGCAGCATTCGCCTGCGCCCGGACATCGCCCCTGAGGCCTCGCCGCCTCTGGGTTCTCTCCTGCGCTCCCTGGTCGAGGAAAAGCCCGATCTTGAAATCCGCATTCTGGTCTGGAGCGTCGCTGTGGTCCACGCCCCCGGCGCTCCCGGGCCGTTGATTTTCGGGGCCGAATGGCAAAATCACCCGCGGCTTCAGCTGCGCCTTGACAAGCATCATCCGCTCTATGCCGCCCACCACCAGAAAATCGTATGCATCGATGACAGCCTCGCGTTCGTCGGCGGGATGGACCTGACCGTCAGGCGTTGGGATACAAGGGATCACTCCTGCGACAATCCCTATCGTCTCAGGGAGGACGGCACGATCTACGATCCGGTCCACGACGTTCAGATAGTCGTCACGGGCCCGGCCGCGCATTCCATCTCGGAACTGGCCTGCGACCGATGGAGGATCGCAACCGGAGAGGAGATCCAGCTCCGTTCACAGCCCGAGCAGGAACCATGGCCGCTAGATCTTTGCCCTCACTTCAGCAATGTTCCGGTCGCGATCTCCCGCACCTATCCTGCCTGGGGGCGGCAATCCGCCGTACAGGAAGCCGCCGCGCTTAACCTCGATGCGCTGTCCGCTGCAAGGCACTCGATCTATATCGAGGCACAGTATATGACGGCGCCGTGCATCGGCGATGTCTTGGAACGCCAACTTGCCAGACCCGACGGCCCGGAGATCGTGGTTATCCAGACCCACGAATCCCACGGCTGGGCCGAAAAGAGGGTCATGGGCACGAACCGGGACCGCCTCATCCGTCGCCTGCGCAAGGCCGACAGGTATGATCGACTGCGCGTCTACTACCCCGTGGTGCCGGCGGCGAACAGTTTCTGCCAAGTGCTGATCCATTCGAAACTGATCATAGTGGATGACGTGTTCCTGCGTATCGGTTCATCCAACCTGAACAACCGCTCGATCGGCCTCGACACGGAATGCGATCTCGCCATCGAAGCCAACAACGATGCGATGCGCCGGACCATCGTCGATCTGCGCAACCGCCTCTTGGGAGAGCATCTGAATGTGAGCCCGGACATACTGTCGAGGGCTATTGACGAGGAGGGTGGGTCGCTGATCGCTGCCGTCGAGCGTCTGAACGTCAACGACCGGCGCTTGCATCTGTTCGACGCCATGTTCGATGAGGGACCTGCGGAGCCTGCCGTCGGCACCAGTCTTCTCGATCCTCTCGAGCCGTTCGAGCCGCTCTGGTTCCTGAAGCGCACCTGATAAGGGCTATGCCCTTACGGCACCCTTGGCCATGTCAGAGGAAGCATGGTTCTTGCGCCGATAAACGAGCTCCGTAATGACGAACAACGGGATGCCGAGGCAGAGCGGGATCAGGAAATACACGAACCGGAACACCAACAATGGCCCGATCAAATCCTGGCCTGGTAGAAGATACATCACGACGCTCTCGATGACACCGAGGCCACCCGGCACATGGCTGATGAGCGCAGTGGTATTCGCGATCACATACACGGATGCAACACCTACGTAAGCGACATCGGTGACTGCCGCGAGAGCCTGGTGAAGACAGGCCGCCACACAGGCGAAGTTGATGGAGCCGATCGCGGCCTGGCCAACAGCAAGCCGCAAGGACGGAACCTCGAGCGACCATCGCCAGATCCTGAGCGGCCGACGGACGAAGGCGGCGAGCACAAGATAGAGCGCGGGCAATGCCAAGCAGGCCGTGCCGAGAAAAACAACGATGGATTGGGAGAGGCCGGTGATCTCGACCGCAAGACTGGAGCGTAGCAACAGTGCCACGCCTCCCAGAACCAAAAGACCGATCCCAACCGTGATACCGCAGAAGGCGATGACCTTTGCCACTTGTTCGGCGCTCAGGCCCCAGCGTGTGTAGAAACGATAGCGGACGGCGCCACTGCTCAGAAACGCCAGACCGATATTATGGCCAAGCGAAAGACTGGTGAACGAGGTCCAGGCCGCTTTATAATAGGGTAGCGGCCGGCCAACATAGTGCAAAGCGAGATAATCGAAGCAGCTGAGGCACAGGTAGCTCGCTGCGGCAAACCCAGCTGCCGCACTCAGGTGCCCCACAGGAATCGCCGCAACAGCCCCGATGAGCTGATCCACGCTGTAGCGGCTAAGCGTGCGGTAGAGCAGGAAGGCTGCAAGGCCGATGGCAACGACCGCAATCAGAGGCTTCCAGATCTTCCGCATCCATAATCCCGTCGTGCGAGGAGCTCAAGGTGAGGCTTGCTGTGCTTGCCCGCCATAGGAGACCTAGGACAAGAAATATTGATGCGTTCCGGTTCCTTTACTACTCGCGCATATGAGCGACATCGGCTTTTTGCTCCCTGACCGGCATAACCTGAAACTCGATCATCAGGGGCAGATGGTCCGAAGCCATCCTTGCCATGGGCGAGCGTATGGACTCTACGCGGGCCACATGAATTGAGCGACTGACGAAAGCATGATCGATCCGTAGCATCGGCAAGCGCGACGGGAAGGTCGCGATAGCGCGCCGGTGGGAAACGGCAACCTGGGCGTCGCGAAGCCGTGATGCGAGACGCTGATAGGCCCTGGATCGAGGCGATGCATTGAAATCACCCAACAGGATCACCGGCTCGCGACATGCCTTATGACCCAGCCAGTGCGGCCCGAGAAGGCAATCCACCTGCGCCAAACGCTCGTGGCGACGCAAGCCCAGATGTGTCGTGATCACCTGCACGACCGTTCCGCCAAGGTTGACCGAGGCCCAGAGCGCCCCTCTGGGTTCCAAGCTCAGGTGACCGGCTCCGCCCGGGAGAGGTCCCGCCTTGACCAGTTCCGAGGGCCTGTGGGTCAGAATAGCGTTGCCATATTCCTCCTCAAGCACGCGGAGACTGGCATGAAAGTGCATCTGCATCCCAAGTGCTTGCGCAATGGCATCCGCCTGATCGATACCCCCGGTCCGTGCGCGCCTGACATCGAGCTCCTGAAGGGCCACCACATCTGGCTCATAGGCTGCGATCACATCGGCAATTCGTCCCGGCGAGAGCCGCCCGTCAGTTCCGAGACAGCGGCGCACGTTATAGGTCAGTATTCGCGGCACCTCGCCTCCTTCCAGGGAATTTGGGCTTCTTCAACAGGAGCTACGTAACAGCAGCCTCAGCAGCACTAACACCGGATTGAGCAAGAATTTCCCTGAGCCCTATTTCACCAGTGCCAACGATGTGACGAGACGCCGCAGGCCATCTTGAGAACCCGTCTGCAAGGGTTTCTCAGAGCATGCCTCCTTCCCGTCCGGATTTGGAATGGTATGGAGGGCGCAACGGGTGACGCGCTCAATAAAGAACGGGAGCCGTGCGTCCATCCGGCACCGGCTCCCGTCTTTCTGACCGGCCGCCCGAGCAACCGGTTGAGTTGAACATACCCCTAATCTCAACAGATAGCCTTAATGCATAGGGGGTATGAAAATGACTCATTCGAGCAGCGTTCCCTCTTGCAAAGAGCCCTCAGGCTGGGCACTGACCGTAGCCATACACGGTCCTGCCCGAACGGATGCCCGAATGGGGAACTTGCTAGGCGGCCCGTACAGGCCATGGGGATGGCGAGACAGGTGGATGGAATCGACATGAGGGATCAGTACTCACTTCAGAAAGACAAAATACGGATCCTTCTGCTCGAGGGGGTCAATGACAGCGCCGTGGAGTTGATCAGAGCCGCTGGTTACACGAACCTAACCCACCTCAAAACAGCTCTTGACGAGCAGGATCTAATCGAGGCTCTCCAAGGGGTGCATATTCTTGGTATTCGCTCCCGCACCCAGCTGACACGCGACGTGTTCGCCGCTGCTAACCGTCTCATAGCTGTCGGTTGTTTCAGTGTGGGGACCAACCAAGTCGATCTGGAATCTGCCCGCCATGCCGGTATCCCGGTCTTCAACGCTCCGTTCTCGAACACTCGCAGCGTCGCCGAACTCGTGATCGGCGAGATCGTCATGCTGCTGCGTCGCATTTTTCCGAAATCCGCGACAGCTCACGCGGGCGGTTGGGAGAAGTCAGCTGTAGATAGCCATGAGGTGCGTGGCAAAACGCTCGGTATCGTCGGTTACGGTAATATCGGCTCGCAATTATCGTATCTCGCCGAGTCTATGGGCATGCGTGTCATCTTCTATGATCAGACCGACAAGCTGCGCCACGGCAACACGGAGCCGGCTGACAGCCTGCAGGATCTGCTGCGTCAGAGCGACGTAGTGAGTCTGCACGTCCCAGAGACTCCTGCCACGCACGGCATGATCGGCGCCACTGAACTCGCCGCAATGAAGAAGGGCGCCTATCTCATCAATAACAGTCGCGGCACAGTAGTGGATCTCGATGCACTTGCGGAAGCGCTGAAGAGCGGTCACCTGCGTGGCGCCGCTGTCGATGTGTTCCCTGTCGAGCCAGCTTCCAATAAGGAGCGCTTCGTGGCGCCGCTCCAGGGGCTCGACAACGTTATCCTCACTCCGCATATCGGTGGGTCTACGGAGGAGGCCCAGGAGCGCATCGGAGCCGAGGTGGCTAGGAAGCTCATCGACTATTCCGATGTCGGCTCGACTATCGGCGCCGTCAATTTCCCGCAAGTGCAGCTTTCGTCGCGCGCTACGGGCACACGCTACATCCATGTGCACCGCAACGTTCCCGGCATGCTTGGACGCCTCAACCAAGCCTTCTCCAGGCGCGGCCTTAACATTACAGCGCAACATCTTCAAACCGACGGCGAGATCGGCTACGTGGTCATCGAGGTCGAGGGGCAGCCTGATCAAAGCCGCGATACGCTGAAAGAGATCCGCGCCTTGGATGGTACGATCCGCGCACGCCTGCTCTACGCACTCGGTTGATGGAATGGACTCATGCCAATATCGGTACTTTCCTAAACCGCGCCACCGTGCTTGGATTACAGGATGATCGCACGCGTTCAGGAACGCCTCCGAAGCCTCCTGCAGCAGACGGCATCGCGCATCGCAGATGCCGCGCGCCTTCCAGCCGTGATTGTGAAGGATACTGAGGCGACGCTCGGCGCCGCGCGGCCACACCCGAGCCCAAGAGAGCGCAGCCGTTCAGACGACACGGTTCGCTCATTTCCTCAGCCTTCTAAAGAGCAAGATAACCCAACCGACATGAGCGCTTCCGTCGAGACATTAGCTGAACAGATGCTAACTCTGGTGGACATCGTTTCATCTCAGGAAAAGGACATCAAAGCCCTGAAAGAACAGTGCAGGCGGCTCGAAGAGCATAACCAAGCCATCATGGTCGCTTTCTCGGCCTTCTTTCATGTGCTGGCGGTGGGCCGGGTAGCGAAATCCGGCGAGATTGCCGCCCTTCTGCAGAACATCAGCACGATCGCCGAGCAGGAAGGACGCCCCAAGGAAGCGGTCACGTTCCTCCAAAACCTTGCCAAGATGGTTCCAGGATCTACGGAATCCGGCTCCAGCAGCTAGCCTTACGCTCCCTCGGTGCGTCAACCGGTCTTAAGTACCCCTTAACCTTAAGAACTCATGATCGAGGAAGCTGCGGATCGATCTGCGCGCTTGGGATGAGACCGTTGACGTCACATTCGGAGAAGGACGCCATTCATGTTGGTGGAGACAAACTTCACAGCCGTTGAGAGCCTGATCGCGGAGCATGTTGCCACCTCATTCAAGGAAAAGAAATCTCCTGGAACGGATGCAAGCACTGCAGCTCAGATCCGTAACTGCATCACGGATCGTCTTGAGTCAGTCAGCGTAAGCTCCGACCAGGATAATTCCCCTCTGGCGGTGCTGGTCCTTTACAACCAGCCTTTCAGAGCATTCTCGCTTACGCCGCCGGTCGGCATTTCACAGGTCCGTGCATCGCGGCTGGATCTACTGCACCGGTCCCTGGAAGAGCTTCGCCTCAAGGCGGGAGGCGCAACGCGAGGGCACTCCCGCCCCGCTCCTATCGAGCTCATCCTCGAACGTCAGCAGCTCGCCCTGAAGAACGAGCTCACCGAAGGATTCGGACGTCTCGAGACATGGTTCGTTTCCACCACGGCCTTTGCTCTCGTTCTACTCAACGCCATCGACGTTTTTTGGGCGCTTCCGGTCCTCGCACTGAGCATCGGCCGGTCCTTGCATTTGGATTCGCAGTGCAAGAAACGTAGTTTGCGAATGGCCGAAATTGATACGCTCGCCGCAGTCTCGGCCCGGCGCCCTCACGCTTGAGAGGGCAAGAGTGCGTCGCGCAGGCGCTGCCAGCTGTCCCGGTCGGGTGCGCTGATCAACCCGCCACCGCGATCAACCGGGCGGTAGGGCGAGCCGTCGAAGTGCGCCGTATAACCGCCTGCCTCACGGTGGATAAGCCAGCCTGCCGCATGGTCCCAGGGCATGACGCTGGATGAGAAAGCGAAGTGCAGGTGACCGCCGGCGATCTGACGATAAGTATGCGCGGCGCATCTCAAGTCAGCCGCCATGGCGACGCGTGGCAGATGACCGGTCACCACGGGACGAAGCGCCTCGGGCAGGTAGCGCCAGGATACGTTGCCGGCCATCTCAGAGAGTGGAACGGCCGAGGCGACCTTCAGGCCGCGCGTGCCGCCGTCCGGCCGCTGCAGCCAGGCTCCCTCACCGCGCACGGCGATAGCCCAATCGTCCGAGACGGGATCCAGAATGACACCGCACACCACCTCCCCCCTCATGACAGCCGAGGCCATGACGCCGAACAGAGGTAGACCGGACGCGAAGTTCAAGGTGCCGTCGATAGGGTCGAGGATGAAGGCGAGATCCGCACCCGCCAGCTTATCGAGAAGCTTCGGATCGCGGCTGACGCCCTCCTCGCCAATCACCACGGCATCCGGAAAAATCCGCAGCAGTTCGGTCTCGATGGCGCGCTCAGCTGCTTCATCCGCATCCGTCACCAAATCGAGCTGCGATGTTTTCGTGCGGATGGCGCCGGCAGAAAGATTCTTGAACCGTGGAAGAATCTCGGCTTGCGCAACGGTCCTGAGGATCTGCGCAAGGGTGAGGGCATCGGCTTTGGAAAACGTCATTGGGCTTCGCACCTGTAAGCGGCGGGTTGATCGTGATTTCTCAGAGCTAGCATCAAATCATCTCAAGCGAGCGCTTGCGTTTCGGCGGCGGAAACTCGACGTCGATCGCCCTTAGCTCGTCGGGGCTCAGCCGGATCTCAAGAGCGCGATAGTTATCATGCACATGAGCCGCGCTGGATGCCTTGGGAATAGCGATGATGCCGGGCCTCTGAAGCAGCCAAGCCAAAGCGACTTGATAGGGGCTTGCATCGTGACTGCGTCCAATATCCTGCAGGATGCCTCGCTTCGGAAGACGTCCCTGTTCGATGGGGCTGTAGGCCATCAGGGGCATCCGGCGCTTTGCCATCCAGGGAATCAGATCGTACTCCGGTCCGCGTCGCGTGACGTTATATAAAACCTGGTTGGTTGCGCAATTGAGGCCGCCATCGACAGCGAGCAATTCCTCCATGTCCTCCGTATCGAAATTGCTGACGCCCCAGTGACGGATCTTGCCGGAAAGACGCAGATCCTCAAATCCCGCTACGGTCTCCTGAAGAGGCACACTGCCACGCCAATGGAGAAGATAAAGATCGAGGCGATCCGTCCTGAGCCGTGCCAGGCTGCGCTCGCATGCTCCGATGACGCCCCTGTGGCTGGCATTATGCGGATAGACTTTGCTCACGAGAAACAGCCGCTCCCGAAACGCACCTAGGGCCTCGGCAATCAGTTTCTCGGCTTCACCCTCACCGTACATCTCTGCAGTGTCGATCAGGGTCATGCCCAGTTCGACTCCCAACCGCAGCGCTTCGATTTCTTGAGCGCGTCGGCTGCTCGTCTCGGCCATCTGCCAGGTGCCCTGACCAAGCGCGGGGACAATTTCGCCCGAAGGCAGCGCGACGTGTCGGCTCATCACCGTACCTTTCGAAAGCAGGCAGGCATCGTGCCCGTCCTTTATAAATGAGCGAGTCTCGGGAATGAAGGTTATTGCAGACGAGGTTGCTTCATGAAACGGTTTCGGTCGGCGGACCGGATCGTTACGTCGAAGGTATCGCCCTCGCGTTCCAGCGTCAGCGGCACGTCCACTCCCGCGGCTCCCAACGCCCAAATGGCCCGATAGAACTCGGCCAGGGACGAGATCGCCTGCCCGGCAACGGCCTGTACATTGTCCCCGGCCCTCAGCCCTGCCCGCTGAGCGGGAGCATCACCGGCAAGGCCGATGATCGAGACCTGATCCTCCTCCGTCTCTGAGGCATAGAAGCCGAGCCACGGCTTCGGTGGCTTACCGACCCGGCCCAATGTCAAAAGATCATCGAGAATGGGCTTCAAGAGATCAACGGGCACACTCATGTTGAGGGGAACGATGGCACCGCCCTGAGCCTGGTGCTGGAGTTGCAGAGATCCGATGCCCACGAGGTCTCCGCGTGGGCCGATCAGCGCGGTTCCGCCCCAATTGGGATGGGCAGGCACGGTGAAAATGGCATTGTCGATGAGATACTCCCAATAACCGGCGAATTCCTGGCAGGCGACCACCTGGGCGGCCATGGAATGGACGCGCCCGCCGCTGCCCCCCATAACCACATGGTCCCCGGGCGAGAGGCGCCGGGAGTCTCCCAGCGACATAGCCGGCACACCGAGCGGCTCGAGCGCCTGAACGAGACCGAAGCCGCTATCGTAGTCATAGGCGATCACATGGGCTGCGACCGTGCGGCCCTTGTTCGTGGTGAGCCAGACCTCCCCGGCCTCAGCGATTAAGTATCCGATCGTCACGACCAAGCCGTCCGCCCGGATCACCACGCCCTGACCGGCCCGGTCGACACCAAGCGTCTCGGCAGTAAAGGCATCCTCAGACACGCGGGCTCGAAGCGATACAATGGAACTCAGGGTTTCCCGCAGGTCATAGGCGAGAGCATCCGGGTCGGGCTGGAATTCCGGCGGGATCTGCCATTCCTCCGGTGACTGCATTGCAAACTCCTTGAACCCACGTCCCGAGATCTCAACACGCCGGATCACGAAGGACTCCCTACAGAGTCAAGATGGCGGATCCTGCCACGCGTTCAAGCCATGCCCGTTTGATCGTCCCAAGAGGAACCAGCGGAGGCTTCACCCAGGTCAAGGTCGCCCGCGGCGGAACGAAGCAAAGTACTGGCATGACGCCAGAACTCATCGCCCACTACGACCCGCGCGTCCCGCGCTATACGAGTTATCCCGCTGCACCCCACTTCAAGCCCGAGGTGAATTCCTCGACTTTCGCCGAGTGGCTTTCGGGGACCCCGCAGCAAACGGCGCTGTCGCTGTACCTGCACGTTACTTTCTCCCGGGAACTTTGCTTCTATTGCGGCTGCCACACCAAGGCTGCTCGCACCGACAGCCCGGTCGCATCCTATGTGGAACTTCTGGAGCGCGAGACCGAACTCGTGGCGAAGCACCTGCCGAGCCGTATGGACGTCACGCATACTCATCGGGGCGGCGGCACGCCGGCGATCCTCTTCGGAGACGATCTCAAGGGCATCATGAAGCTGCTCGAACACTCCTTTGGGGGCGAAGCAGGGGCCGAGATCGCCGTTGAGATCGATCCGCGCGCGATCACTCGTGAATATGTGGAAGCGCTCGCCGCCTCAGGTCTCAACAGGGCGAGCCTGGGATTTCAGGACTTGAATCCTGAAGTCCAGACCATCATCAACCGAATTCAATCGTTCGAGGAGACAGCCAAGGTTGCCGCGTGGCTCCGGCGTGCAGGGGTGACCGGTCTTAATCTCGGCCTGATGTACGGCCTCCCTTATCAGACGACTGAAAGCGTCCTGCGGACCATCGGTCAGGCTCTGAAACTCGAGCCTGACCGTGCTCGTGTCTGCGGAGTAAAGGAAACGATCATGTCACTCCGGTCTGGTCACAAGATCTTCAAAACAAACTCGATCATCCTCATCATCGGCGTGCTGTTCGTCATCTCGATCGGTGGCCCCGTGGAAATCATGCCGCTCTTCTACCTCAAGTACACCATCGAGAAGGCCGAGGCGGTGCCCCCTTACACTCCCTCGAACTAATTGGACGCAACATCGACGTGCGTGAAGGCTGCTACAACTGCCACCGCCAGATGACCCGCCCCCTCCGCGACGAAGTGGAGCGCTGCGGGCACTACTCCCTCGCTGCCGAGAGCATGTACGACCGCGCCTTCCAATGGATGCGAAGCGTATAGGTCCGGACCTCGCCCGAGTTGGAAAAAGGTATTTCGACGATTGGCACCGGGATCACCTGAAGGATCTCCGTGCGGTCGTGCCCGGCTCAATCATGCCGAGCTATCTTTGGCTGAAAAAGAACGAACCCGGCATGTCCTCCTTTAACGAGGGCATGAAGATCCAGGCGATGCTCGGTGTACCTTACGCCGAGGAGATGCTGAAGAAGGCGGAGAGCGACGCGCGGATCTAGGCCAGCACCGACGATCCCAATGTTACCAAGGGTGAAGAGATTTTTCCCGAAGGCGACAGGGCCGCGTATTTCTACAAGGTGGTCTCGGGTGCAGTGCGCACCTTCAAGCTCCTGAGCGACGGTCGCCGCCGGATCGACGCCTTTCATCGTCTCGGTGACAATTTCGGCATGGAAACGGGCGATGAGCACCGCTTCAGCGCCGAAGCCTTGGGTGATGGCACGATCGTCGCACACCGCCGCTGCAGCCTGGAAACCCTGGCATCGCGGGATCAAACCTTCGCTAATCAAGTCGTTGCTTCCATGATGCGCTCGCTGGAACGCGCCCAGGATCACATGCTGCTGCTTTGGCGCAAGCATATCCTAGAAAAGATTGCCACTTTCCTGCTGGTTCTTTCCGAGCGCCTGACGAAGGACAGACAGGCCGATCTGCCCATGTCGCGCATCGATACTGCCGATCACCTGGGTCTGACGATCGAAACCGTTTCGCGCTCTCTCACTCAGCTGGAGCGCCAGGGCGTCATCGAAGTGCCTGCCCATCACCGCGGGATCGTGCTGCGCGACAAGACCGCCCTCCAGCGCCTCGAAGCCTGATCCATCTTGTCCTCATATTTGCGCTCAAAGGCTTCGTACATAGTCGCGAGCACGCTTTTGAACATCATGCCATACGCGTAACTCGCGCTTTGCGTCAGCGAGCGCGCGGTGATCGGGATCACCCTCAGCCTCGTCCTTGAGCCTGGCCTGACCGATAATCTCCTTTGCATGAGCGGCCCACTCGCTCTCGGGTCGTCCGGCGTCCCGCAGAATCCGGATGATCGCCTCCTCATGGGCAACATCCGTATCCTGCAACCGCAAGGCATGCCGCGGAAGACCGGCGCTCCGGAGCAATTTGCTCAGCCACTGCCCGTCCCACGACGGCGCGGTTGCATGGAGAACGTGACCGGAGAGCACATCCAGCATCCGCCGGGCGACCTCGTCATGGGGCGTGCCTTCAGCGAGCAGCTGGTCTCGCGTGAGGCGGTGGGTCGCCTCGGATTCAGCCGACCAGTCCGTCCATGAGGGCGCAGGTCTGATGAGATGGCTCTCCTCCCCACCGGACGCGAAGATCCAGCCGACCTCGATCGGATAGCTCTCCTTGCCCAGCGACGAAGCCTCGAAATCCAGAAAGACGATGTCCGGCCGCTTGCTCATACGATGCTGTCTCCAACCGCTCCTCTCACGAGAGTGTCCTCTCGGGTGAGGAGAAACAACGGTGTGACGACCTGCTCACATGCTGAACCGAGGCAAAGACCGTCTCACGCAGGCACTGCGGCCCGCATCGGGATAACATTCTTCACAGGTGGCTGCGTTTTATCCAGAAGAGCCTGGATTTTCTCCGCAAGGTCCGTGGCGCGGTAGGGTTTGTAGAGGAGTTCGACATCTTCGATCGTTTCCTCTCCGTCGACATAGCCAGTCGTCAGAAGAACCTGCACGTCCGGCTTTTCGCTCCTGATGAATCGAGCAAGATCGATTCCGCTGAGTCCACCCGGCATGCGGACATCGGACAGCACCAGTCGAACCCGGTCGTTGGCCTTCAGCAAAGTTGCCGCGGCATCGCCGGTCTCGGCTTCAATCACGTCGAAGCCGAGAGAGTGCAGCGTCGAGATAGCAACCTGACGGACGGCGGGGTTGTCCTCGACCACGAGAACAGTCTGCCCAGCCCCGAAAGGAGTTGTGTCACTCCGCTGTTTCTCGTTCGGGCTTTCCGCGACCCCATGGGCTCGCGGCAGGAAGATCCGGATGGTGGTGCCGTCATTGGGCGCGCTGTCGATCTCCACATGCCCATGAGATTGCTGCACGAAACCATAGACCATGCTGAGACCGAGGCCCGTTCCCTTGCCGCTCTCCTTCGTGGTGAAGAACGGCTCGAAGACACGCTGGAGAACCTCCGGAGGCATGCCAATGCCGGTATCTCGTACGGAGATTACCACGAACTCTCCCGGATGCGCGACCTTGGTTTCGTCGAGCGCCTGAGTGCCGACGGAAATCGACAGATCACCGCCCTCGGGCATGGCATCACGCGCATTGACTGCAAGGTTGAGCAATGCCGCCTCGAGCTGCGCACGATCCACTTCGATCAGATAAATGTTCTCCTCAATCTCGAGACTGACATTGATGCGTTCACCCAGGGTACGGCGCATCAATTCCAGGAGCCCAGGCATGAGAGATCCGACGTCGATAGTCGAAACCTGCAACGGCTGGCGGCGCGAGAAGGCAAGAAGCCTGTGCGTGAGATCAGCGCAGCGTTGCGCGCCTTCCATGGCCATCCGGACCCTCGGCTCAGCCTTCGCATTGCCTTTGATCGCTCTCTGCAACAGGTCGAGGTTGCCGATCACGACGCTCAGCATATTGTTGAAATCGTGCGCGATGCCACCGGTCAGGCGTCCCACAGCTTCGAGCTTACTGGCATGGAGCAGGTTCTGCTCCAACTGCTTGCGCTCTGTGATGTCGAACCACATGCCGAAGAATTCGCGGGGCCGTCCGTCGTCATCATGCATGAGCATGGTCTGGTCAAGGAAGAACCGCTCGCTCCCATCGGCACAGGTCCAGCGATATTCCAAGGTGACGGTCCCTTGGTCCGTCAGCTCTTGGAGCTGGTTCAGCACCCGATCCCTGTCGTCCGGGTGGAGGCGGGACGACCAGAAGTCCGGCGATTCCAGAAAAGCCTTTGGCGGGAAGCCGGTGATGCGCTCGATGCTCTCGTTGGTGAAATGCAGTTGCCGATGGTCCTCCTGGACGGATGCGGTGTAGAGGGCGATCGGCAGCGACTCCAGAACGATGGACTGGTGCTCCTCACGGCGCCGCAGAGCCTGCTCGGTCTTCAGCTTTTCGCTCCGGACGCGCAGGTTTTCCATCAGGAGGCGTCGCTCTTCTTCCCCCTGGCGTCTGATCTCCTCGGTTTTCCGGTAGAGATCGACGAACACGCCAACTTTCGATTTCAGGATCAGCGGCTCGATGGGCTTGAAGACATAATCAACGGCGCCGGCCGAATAGCCGCGGAAGACATGCATATCGTCCTTGTTGAAGGCAGTGAGGAACAAAATCGGCACGCGCGAGGAGCGGGGCCGGTTTCGGATGAGTCCCGCGACCTCGTAACCGTCGAGACGCGGCATTTGCACATCCAGCAGGATAGCGGCGAAATCATGTTGCAGAACCTGCCGGAGCGCGGCCTCCCCGGAATCCGCCTTGATGATCTCGATCCCGGGACCGCGGAGTATTTCCTCGACAGCGATCAGATTCCGGGGGTCGTCGTCGACCACCAGAATCTTCGCCTGTACGGGACTGGACAGGGCGTGCCCCGGCACCTGAGGTCTCAGGTCAGCGTCCAGCCCGCCCTGCCCGCTATGTTCCATCATGTCCCCAGACCGGTCTCTGCTGCACCATTGGAGTGTGTCCTCCCCTCAGGCACATAGGTGCTTCGACTCAGTTGAACGCGCAAGACGGCGAGAAGTTGATCGATGTCCACAGGTTTCGAGACATAGTCGGTCGCACCGGCTTCCAGGCACTTCTCCCTGTCGCCCTTCATGGCCTTTGCCGTGACGGCGATGAGCGGGATATTTCGATAACGCGGATCCTTTCGGATTTCCCGCATCGTCTCATAGCCGTCCATTTCGGGCATCATGATGTCGACAAGGGCGATGTCCACGTCGGGGGTTGTCTTCAACTTCTCGACGCCTTCGAGGCCGTTCTCTGCAAAGATGACCGTAAGGCCGTACTGCTCAAGTGCACTCGTCAGCGAGAAGATGTTGCGCATGTCGTCATCGATGATCAAGACCTTGCGGCCTTCGAGAGCCGCCTCGCCTTTCGGCTCGATGATGATCTGGTTCTCTTCCGGAATCGCGTTGATGGAACGATGCAGGAACAGGGCAGTGTCGTTGAGCAGCCGCTCGGAGGAGCCCTCACCCTTCAGGATCACCGTTGCGGCGATCTGTTCAAGGCGGCGTTCCTCGACACGGCTCAGGTCTTGTCCGGTATAGATGACGATGGGAAGCTCCTCGCCTCCCTTGGTTTTCCGGATCCGCTCGATGAGTTCCGCTCCTGGAAGATCCGGCAATCCAAGATCGACCACCGCGCAATCGAATCGACGCGCTTGGATTGTCTCGAGCGCTTCCTCCGCCGTAGCGACGGCCGTAATATCGACCTCCTCGCCCTTCATCAGCTCGGAAATGCTCATGCGCTGGTTCTCGTCATCCTCGACGAGGATCAATTTCTTCACCGGACGGTCGATGAAGTCCTTCGTGCGGTTGAGGGCCGTCATCAAGGACTCCCGGTCGACCGGCTTTTCGAGGAAGCCGAAGGCACCGGCCCTCAGGCCGCGCTTCTTCTGGTCATCCACCGAGATCACGTGGATCGGCACATGGCGTGTTCTCGGGTCATGCTTGAGCAGGTCGAGCAGCGCCCAACCATCCATGTCGGGCAAACCGATATCGAGCGTGATCGCATGCGGCTTGTAGCGGTGGGCCAGCGCGAGAGCCGAAGCGCCATCCATGGCGATCAGTCCCTTGAAGCCCTGCTCACGGGCAAGCTCCAGCAGAACGGATGCGAACATCGCGTCGTCCTCGATGATCAAGACCACCCGGTCTCCCGATACGATGGCATGCCTGTCGTCGAGCGAAGCGGACAGCGCCATCGGGGCTGACGGCTGACGCAGGATCGTGGAAGTTTCCTCGAAGGTGCCTCCCGTTGCCCCGTTGCCGCTCGCACGCTGGCCTGCGGCCGAACCTTGCGTCCCGTGGTTCGCCGGCGGCTCGAGCGGAAGGAACAAGGTGAAGGTGGAACCCTGTCCCGGCGAGCTCGACACCACGATCTCGCCGCCGAGCAGGCGGGCGATCTCGCGGCTGATCGACAGGCCCAGGCCCGTCCCACCGTATTTGCGGCTCGTGGTCCCGTCCGCCTGCTGGAACGCCTCGAAGATGATGCGCTGCTTGTCCTCAGGAATGCCAATGCCGGTATCGGCAACGGAAATGGAGATCCACTGGCTGCCGGCCCGCAGAGGCGAACCTTCCGCCGATCCGATGTGAAGTCTCACGCCGCCCTTCTCGGTGAACTTGAACGCGTTGGAAAGAAGGTTCCGCAGAACCTGCTGCAGACGTTTCGAGTCCGTACGGATCGTGGGAGGCAGCTTCTCGTCAACGTCGATATGGAAGTCGAGCTTTCTCTCCTCCGCGACCTGGCGGAAGGTTCGCTCCATGTGATTGACGAGATCCTTGAACCCCACTTTCGTGACTTCGAGACTGACGGTTCCGGACTCGATCTTGGACAGATCGAGGATGTCGTTGATCAACGCAAGCAGATCGGACCCCGCCGCGTGGATCGTCTTGGCGAACTCCTTCTGCTTGTCGCTGAGATTGCCTTCCGGATTCTCGGTGAGGAGCTTCGACAGGATCAGAAGCGAGTTGAGCGGCGTACGCAGCTCATGGCTCATATTGGCGAGGAACTGCGACTTGTAGCGCGAGGTCAGCGACAATTGCTCGGCTTTTTCCTCCAGGGCCGTTTTGGCCATGGAAACCTCTCGGTTCTTGTCCTCGACTTCCTGCTTCTGCAACTCAAGCAGCCGCGCCTTGTCCTCCAACTCTTCGTTCGACTGCTGCAGCGCTTCCTGCTGCTGGCGTAGGAGCTCTTCCGACTGGCGGAGACTGGCGGCCTGCTGCTCAAGGCGGTCGTTGGTGTTCTTCAACTCTTCCTGCTGGCTTTGCAGCTCGATGGTCAAGAGCTGGGACTGCTTGAGCAGGCCTTCCGTCCGCATGTTGGCGGCAATGGTGTTGAGAACGATACCGATCGACTCCGTCAACTGGTCGAGGAACGACTGGTGCGTCTCCGAGAATCGGCTGAAAGAGGCAAGCTCGATGACGGCCTTCACCTCCTGCTCGAACAGCACCGGCAGAACGATGATGTTGAGCGGCGGCGCCTCACCGAGCGCGGAGCCGATGGTGATGTAGTCGCTCGGCGCGTTGGAGATGAGAATGCGTTTCTTCTCATAGGCCACCTGGCCCACGAGGCCCTCTTTCAACCGGAAGCGGTTGTTGAGATGCTTGCGCTGCGTGAAGGCGTAGGATGCGACGAGTTCGAGGATCTGCTCGCTGTTGTCAGAGTTGACCATGTAGAACACGCCGTGCTGGGCATTCACCAGCGGCGCGATCTCGGACAGGATCATGTTGGAGACCGTCGTGAGGTCGCGTTCGCCCTGCAGCATACGGGTGAACTTGGCTAGGTTGGTCTTCAGCCAATCCTGCTCCGCATTCTTGAGCGTCGTGTCGCGCAAGTTGCGGATCATCTCGTTGACGTTGTCCTTGAGCGAGGCGAGCTCGCCGGAAGCCTCGACCGAGATCGACCGGGTCAGGTCACCCTTCGTCACGGCGGTCGCCACATCCGCGATAGCGCGCACCTGGGTGGTGAGGTTCGCAGCGAGCTGGTTCACGTTGTCCGTGAGGTCGCGCCACAATCCGGCGGCGCCCGGCACTCTGGCCTGACCGCCGAGCTTTCCTTCGACGCCCACCTCGCGCGCCACGTTCGTCACCTGATCGGCGAAGGTGGCAAGCGTGTCGATCATTTCGTTGATCGTATCCGCGAGGGCGGCGATTTCACCTTTCGCATCCACCGTGAGCTTGCGTTTGAGATCACCCTCCGCAACTGCGGTCACGACACTGGCGATGCCACGCACCTGACCGGTGAGGTTGTTCGCCATCATGTTCACGTTGTCGGTGAGGTCCTTCCAGGTGCCGGCTACGCCGCGTACCTGCGCCTGGCCGCCGAGCTTGCCCTCGATGCCGACTTCGCGCGCCACGCGGGTCACCTCGCCCGCGAACGAGTTGAGCTGGTCCACCATGGTGTTGATGGTGTTCTTCAGCTCGAGGATCTCGCCGCGCACCTCGACGGTGATCTTCTTCGACAGGTCGCCGTTCGCCACGGCGGTGGTGACCTCGGCGATGTTACGCACCTGGCCGGTCAGGTTCGCGGCCATGAGGTTGACGTTGTCGGTCAGGTCCTTCCAGGTGCCGGCAACGCCCCGCACCTGCGCCTGGCCGCCGAGCTTGCCTTCCGTACCCACTTCGCGCGCCACGCGGGTCACCTCGCCTGCGAAGGAGTTGAGCTGGTCCACCATCGTGTTGATGGTGTTCTTCAGCTCGAGAATTTCGCCCTGAACGGCCACAGTGATCTTCTTGGACAGGTCGCCGTTGGCGACAGCCGTTGTCACCTCGGCGATGTTACGCACCTGGCCGGTCAGGTTCGCCGCCATCATGTTCACGTTCTCAGTGAGATCGCGCCAGACGCCGCCGACGCCCTCCACCTGGGCCTGGCCGCCGAGCTTACCCTCGGAGCCCACCTCCTTGGCCACGCGGGTCACCTCGGAGGCAAACGAGTTGAGCTGGTCCACCATGGTGTTGATGGTGGATTTCAGCGCCAGGATCTCGCCCTTCACGTCGACAGTGATCTTCTTGGACAGGTCACCCCGAGCCACGGCGGTGGTGACCTCGGCGATGTTGCGCACCTGGCCGGTGAGGTTCGCCGCCATGAGATTGACGTTGTCGGTGAGGTCCTTCCACGTGCCGGCAACGCCTTCCACGCGCGCTTGACCGCCGAGCTTGCCCTCGGATCCCACCTCGCGCGCCACGCGGGTCACCTCGCCCGCGAACGAGTTGAGCTGGTCCACCATGGTGTTGATGGTGTTCTTCAGCTCGAGGATCTCGCCGCGCACCTCGACGGTGATCTTCTTCGACAGGTCGCCGTTCGCCACGGCGGTGGTGACCTCGGCGATGTTACGCACCTGGCCGGTCAGGTTCGCGGCCATGAGGTTGACGTTGTCGGTCAGGTCCTTCCAGGTGCCGGCAACGCCCTTCACCTTGGCCTGGCCGCCGAGCTTGCCTTCCGATCCCACCTCACGCGCCACGCGGGTCACTTCCGAGGCGAAGGAGTTGAGCTGGTCCACCATCGTGTTGATGGTGTTCTTCAGCTCGAGGATCTCGCCGCGCACCTCGACGGTGATCTTCTTGGACAGGTCGCCGTTGGCGACAGCCGTTGTCACCTCGGCGATGTTACGCACC